>NZ_JBLZXF010000014.1:0-115882 GCF_050285585.1 Achromobacter sp.
GGCCAGCGGCCAAAGTACCAACCTCAATGAGCCGGAAATCTCTACTTCTGATCCGGACTAATTCGGGGTTAGGGTCATGAGCCGGAAATCTCTACTTCTGATCCGGACTAATTCGGGGTTAGGGTCACTCACTCCTTGAGAATTTCATTGAGCGGTACTAAAAACACACATATACATTGCTAGTGGCGTTCACACACTCGACGACACTCCATTGGGTGGGAGGCTCTAGTGCCCTCCTCAGCCCGCCCTTCGGGCGAATTCAACTCACAAGCACCGATTCCGCTGTTACCCGCAGCGGCATACCTTCGCACGTCTACTAGTCATCAACGCTACTCCCTTGTGAGTCAGGCAGCAGCGATCAGCACCTATGCGAAAGCGCACGGAATGCTTATCATCAAGATCTTCGTGGATGAAGGCAAAAGCGGGTTGGATGTGAAGGGACGTGGCGGCCTGCGGGATCTTCTGCAGGTAGTTCAAAGCGGTGACGCCGAATTTCAGACTATTCTTGTACATGACGTCAGTCGCTGGGGCAGATTTCAGAACATCGATGAGGGTGCGTACTATGAACATTTGTGCACGCTCGCGGGCATCAATGTAGTCTACTGTCAAGAACCCTTCCAAAACGACAGTTCACCGCTGACAGGCCTATTCAGAAGCGTCAAGCGCGCAATGGCCAGCGAGTCTAGCCGTGAACTTTCAGCGAAAATCTTTGCCGGGCAATGCCACTTGGTCAAACTTGGCTACCGTCAAGGTGGTACGGCAGGATACGGTCTACGGCGAGTACTCATCAACCGTCATCACGAGGTTAAAGCTACGCTCCACCCCGGTGAACGCAAGAGTCTACTAACCGATCGGGTGATCCTCGCACCAGGCCCTCCGGATGAAATTTCCGTTGTCGAGAGGATCTACCGTGACTTCGTCGAACGGCGCTTGTCTGAGTCCGAAATCGCTACAGTTCTAACAATGGAAGGCAGGGTAACTGATCTGAATCGACCCTGGACGCGTGGCACGGTTCATCAAGTTTTGACCAACGAGAAGTACATAGGCAACAACGTCTATAACCGGACCTCTTCCAAGTTGCGGCAACGGGCTCGATGCAATAGCCCCGACGAATGGATCCGATGTGATCACGCGTTTCGAGAGATAGTTCCAACACCTTTATTCATGGCCGCCCGCGCCATCATCCAGGAGCGTTCATTACGCTTAAGCGACGCAGAGATGCTGAGTCTCTTGAGAAAACTCCTTACCCGCGTTGGCACGCTGTCAGGTCTGCTCATTGATGAACAAGAGAGCATGCCTTCGAGTTCTAGCTATCAAAGCCGTTTCGGAGGATTGCTCAGAGCCTATGAGTTGGTTGGTTACAAGCCAGAGCGCGACTACCGCTTTGTCGCGGTAAACAGAGCGCTTCGCGCGTGGCGCCCAACGGTTGTAGAGGATATTGCCAACCGGCTAAGGAGTGTGGGAGCCGACGTTTTTCATGATAAGCCCACAGGAATGCTCACAGTAAACGGCGAGTGGACTGCATCGGTGATCATTGCACGTTGCATTCATATCAGCCCCAACTGTTCTCGATGGCGATTACGCTTCGAAGCTCAACGCATCACAGACCTTGTGATAGCCGTTCGCATGGACAGAGAGAATGCAATTGCACACGACTACTATATCTTCCCAAAGATAGATATAGGTGCTTGGCCACGCCAATTAGCGGATGAAAATGTGCCGTTAATTGACAGCTACCGATTTGAAACGTTGAAGGTCCTGGAAGACTTAGCCGAGCGTGCGCTCATCAAGGAGGCCGCCTGATGAAAGATGAAACAGAGAACCTAGAGGTTCAAATCGTCCCAATATCGGCGATTCATATTCTTAATCCGCGATCGCGCAACAAGCGGGTGCACGCGGACTTGATCGACAACATCAAATTGGTAGGGCTGAAACGTCCCATCACCGTAAGTAAGAAAGCACGATCCATTGATGGACAAATTTACGACCTAGTATGTGGACAAGGACGCATCGAAGCATATCTTGCCCTCGGACAGACGGAAATCCCCGCCCATGTTATTTCCGCATCGGAGGAGGACAGCCTGGTCATGAGCCTAGTGGAAAATGTCGCACGTCGTCAGCACCGACCAATAGACCTAATGAGAGAAGTGGGCCGCCTAAGAGAACGGGGTCACACTGACGGCGAGATCGCCTCGCGAATCGGTGTTACAGCCTCATGGATCAACATGATCGGTGGCCTGCTCGAGCGCGGCGAGGAAAAACTTCTGGCCGCAGTCGAGACTGGATTGATCCCGCTGAGTCTCGCAACCGATATAGCACGCAGTAGTGAGACCGAAATTCAGGCACTGCTGACAGAAGCGTATGAGCTAGGGTTCCGAGGCAAAAAACTCAGCACCCTTCGTCGACTGCTTGAGGCCAGAGCCAAACGCGACCGCTTGGTACGAACGAACCCGATGGGAACCGCTCGCTCCAAAAAGAAAAAACTCACTATGTTGGAGATGCGGCAGCTCTTCGAACAAGAAGCCGAAAAACACCGGCTAATGGTCAAGCAAGCGGCATTCGTACATGAACGCCTTACAGTGGCAACCCAAGCACTGAAAGAACTTTTGATACTGCCAGAGTTTGGAACAATTCTTCGGGAGCAAAAACTCAATGCTCTACCAAAGGTGCTTGCTAGCCGTGTGTATGAGAGGTCATTGCCATGAACTCCTCGCCACAAGAGCGATCACCCTTCCCGGAATCCGGTAATTCCGTGAAAAAGGCCTTCGCCGATAGGTGCGTGCTGCTCGACCTATCACGAATCCTTCCGCTGAAGAAGTCCAGAAGCACCGTCAAGCAGAGCTTCAAGTATCAACAAATCGCAGCCTCCATTCGAGAAGTTGGCATAGTGGAGCCTCTAATCGTGACCCCCGCGCCGGGGAAATCAGGGGAGTATCTGCTTTTAGACGGCCATCTGCGTATAGAAGCGTTAAAAGATCTCGGAGAGAGTACAGCTAAGTGCTTGGTGGCAACCGACGACGACACCTACACCTACAACAAGCGAATCAATCGTCTTTCTGCCGTACAAGACCATAAGATGATAGTACGAGCAATGGAGCGAGGAGTCTCAGCAGAGCGGTTGGCTTCGACGTTCAATCTATCTCCAAATACTATTCGACATCGTTTCCGTTTACTGAATGGCATATGTGAGGAAGCAGTGGAACTGCTCGCCGACACGCCTGCGCCCGCAAAAGTATTTGGGATTCTGCGCCAAATGAAGCCCCTCAGGCAAATCGAGGCGGCCGAACTCATGGTGGGCAACAAGAACTTCTCTGTCATGTTCGCAACCGCGTTGCTGGTGGCAACTCCGGCTTCCCAATTGACGAACGATGCTCGGGCACAGGAAAAAGAAGGAGCATCCTCGGAATCTATGGCAAGGATGGAACGTGAATTAGCAGCGCTACAAATGCAAAGCAATGCCGTGCGAGACTCGTATGGCCCCGACGTATTACAGCTTTCCATCATTCAACGATATCTAGCCGCGCTGCTCTCTAATGCGGCCATCGTACAGTGGTTGACGCAACAACACCCTGAATATCTAAAGGAATTCCAGGAAATTGTAGATCGCGCCGAGATTCCGTCCGGTCTTGACCCGTCCCGAATCGACGTGTCTTAACTTCCAAGGACGACAGACTCTAGACCTTATAGGCAATGCGATCCCGGCCCTAGTCGATAGGGATGCAACATCCATTAGTTTTTGACTTGAGGAACCGGTTCATGCTTCGAACGCGAAATCAAACTGCGCTAGGTCGAGCCTTCCGGGCTCTCACAGGCGCAAGAAATATTTGAAGGAGGTGTCCCATGGGCACATCCAAGCCCGACGGCCAGAAGAACCGCACTAAGCGCCAGTACTATAGCCCCGAGTTAAAAATAAAGGTGGTGCGTGAGTTGGAGCGAGGCCAAATGACTTGCGCTCAATTGGCGCTCGTTCTAGGGGTGACTCGGTCCAATCTCTACCGTTGGAGGAGAGAACTGGCCATTGATACGCCACGCATTCCCCCTCCGGATCACCGCAAGATGCACGTCACTGCACGGGGCGAGGTACAACGTCTGAAGCGCGCGTTGGCTCAAGCCATCGAAGAAAGAGATATTTTAAAAAAAGCGGCTATGTATTTTGTACTGGAGCTGTCGCAAGGCACACCGTTATATGAGCTCTCCAACAGGAGAGTACGGTGACCGGCAATACAAGAAACGAGACAAATCTATATGCTCTAGGGAATGTTCAGCGATACGCAATTTTGACCGCACTCACCCGCCAGCATAGCTCTCGCGAGCCTTTGTTTAATGACTCTTGCAACAGGATCACAGGCACAGCTCTGCAATTCCAAGCCCCCTTCCCGTCAGATCCACACGTCATTCGGCGCCGTCCGCTCGCCGCCCTGGTCGCCGGTATTGACGACGCCTCGCGGCTCGATCAGCAGCATCTGCACTTCCTGCGCCGCATAGGGCTTGTGTTCCACGCCCTTGGGCACAACGTACATCTCGCCGGGATTGACCAGCACGTGGCCGTCGCGGAAATCGATGCGCAACTGCCCATGCAGCACGATGAATGTTTCGTCGGTGTCGGCATGCGAATGCATGACGAAATCACCCGCGATCTTCACCAGCTTGAACTGGTAGTCGTTCATCTCGGCGACGACGCGCGGCTGCCAATGGTCGGCGATCAGGGAGAGCTTCTGCCCGAAGTTGATCGGGTGCGGGGCGCGTTGCGCGCAGGCAGCGGATTGATGGGTCGGCATGATCGGTTCCTTGTGCGGGCGAATGCATATAGTGTCCCGCGAATCCTCCCGCAAGGTCTTGTACGATCGTGCAAGGTCAAGCGGCGTTGGGCGCGCCCTTCAAGGCGCGCAGCCAGCGGCCCGGGGAATGCCCGTAAGCCCGGCGGAAATGCCGCGTCATATGGCTTTGGTCGGTGAAGCCGGCCCATACCGCGGCCTGGGCCAGGGACTGGCCCGCCGCGGCCAGGCGGCGCACCTGCTCCAGCCGCCGCATCGTCAGGTAGCGGTAGGGGCTGGTTCCATACAGCGCGCGAAAGTCCCGCGACAGGCGCCAGCGATCGCGCGCGCTGGCCCGTTCCAGCTCGCTGAGCGTGACGGGATGCTCCAGCCGGTCCAGCAGGCAGGCCCGCGCCAGTTCGGCCGCGCGGTAGTCCACGGACTGCCGCGCGCGCCGGACGCCGGCCGCGGCGGCCAGCGCATGCGCAAGCTCGTAGATCGCATCGTCTTCCTCCAGCGGATCCGGGCTGTCCAGGGAGCGCAGCAAGGCGTCGGAGACCGCGTAGAGGCGCGGGTCCGCCGACACGCCGCCCGGGATGAAGGGCAGCGGTTTGCCGCCCAGGACGCGCTGGATGAGCGCGGGCTCGATGTAGGCCATGCGGTAGCGGAAGCCCGCGTCCGTCCCGGCATGTCCGTCGTGGGGCTCGTCGGGGTACAGGACGATCGTGCCGCCGGGCTGGCTATGCGCCATGCCGCTGCGGTAGTGGAAGCTCTGCACGCCGGCCAGGGTACGGCCGATGCCGTAGGTATCGTGCCGGTGCATATCGTAGCCATGCCCGCCGAAATAGGCCTCGATGCGCTCCACGTTCCGGGCGGAAGATGCGCGCTGCACCCAGTCGTGCTTGCCGGGCAATTCGATATCGGGTTTTTCCATGCCGCCGGGATAAAGTGTGAGACTACAATTCCGCTCGAAAATTCTAGCCTGATATTTTCTTCAAAGAATATTGAGCATCTCTACAAGGACGCGATGATGCGAAACGATCGCAGCACTATCACGATGTATCCGCTTGTCTGGCATTGGGCAGGAAGAGCGCTGATATATCTGATACTCCTCCTGGTGCCTGCTTTCGCCATTCAATGGCTGATCGAACAACTGCCCAAGAATGCCCAGTCGACGACCGCGATAGTGGCAAACGCCGTCGTCCTGCCGCTGATTTATATGGCGATCTATCTTGGCCTTCGCAAAATCGGCGCTCGCTCCCAGAAGTTCATTTACTTCGTCATCCTGCTCTTCATCGCACTGGGCTATGCAGAAGGAAAAAGAGCCTTCACAACTGGCCAGTTCCAGAGCTGGGCGGGTTTAGTGATGTCGATTTTCTATGTCGGCGCATTTTCGTGGATCGCCTTTCGCGGGGCGAAAGCAAACCGGAACGACACCATCGCTGCCTATGACGCTGCGCGAGAGGAACAGATTTCCATCCAGGCCGAAGCCATACTGCGCGCCCAACAACTGCAACAGCAACGGGCGGCCAGTGGGAAATAAGCGTGTGAGGCTACGATTTCGTTCGAAAATTGTAGCCTCACGCTTTAATTCACCCGCCTGGGCAACACGGCCCGCATCCAGCGCGAAAGCAAGGGCCGGATGCGCTGGTTGTGCAAGAGCACCGCGCCCAGGGCGCCGATGAACGCGCCGGTGACCGTATCCAGGAATCGCGCTTCGATGACGGCCGCGGGGTAGCCCTGCCCCAGATGCGGGGCTTCGGCGAGGAAGATCGTCAGGGGCGTGATCAGCACGACGGCGCTGGCATAGTGCCGCACGACCAGTGTTTCTATCCCGAACGACAGCGCCATCATCACCAGGCTCAGGGTCCAGACGTTCAACGGCAGGCTGAGCAAGGCCCACGCCACGACCAGGCCCACGGCCGTGCCCAGGATGCGGTGCATCTGCCGGCTCCAGGCCGCCCGCAGGCTCGCGCCCTGAATGATCGCCAGGCAACTGACGGGCACCCAGTAGGGACGCTGCAATTGCAGCAGTTCCGCCACCAGCAGAGACACGCCCACGAACAGGCCGATGATCACGGAGTCATAGACGACAAAATCGAAAGTGGGCTTGGGCAGCTGGGTTTCAGGCGGAGGCGGCGCCACCCGCGTCATGTGCAGCGAATACGCAAAAGCGACCAGACAGGCCACCAGGGCCCCCAATGCCACCATGCCCACGCGCAGGGGAACATCCTCCACGCGGCCCGGCGTATAGGCCGCGATCGCCGTCGCCATGATGAAGAACAGGCTGCCCGGCGGGCCCAGCCGGTAGCATCGGCAGATCATGTTCACCACCATGGCGATCAGGGTGAGCGCGGCGATCATCACGGCTGGCCAGAACTGCGTCAGCGCGCCCACGGCATAACACGCGACCATGCCGAAGGAGGCCGCCAGCAGCATCATCATCCGATGCTGCAACGAAGAATTGGGCAGGCTCAGAAACACCATGCCGCCCAGGCTGGACATCAGCCCGTAGTCCATGCGCCCGAAATAAGCGCCCACCATTAAAGGCAGGCCCGACGACAGGGCGGCGGCCAGGGGCATTTCCCAGGGCCGGTCGCTGGCATTGACGCGAATCAGGTCTCGCCATACCGCCAGCAGCCGGCTTTTTGCGAAGGCGAGCGAATACCATGGCTCATGGCTGCCGCCGCCGCTATTCGAGTCGTCATCTTTTTTCATGATTCCACTTTGCAGGCGGTTTCGCCCTTTGCGCCAGGTAAATTCCGATGGGCGAATTTAACGGGAATTCCCTGATATTCCCACCCATGGCCGATGGCTACCATTCCGCGCACCTACGCCTACCGGCCGACGGACACCCCACAGTATTGCGCCGATCGCGCGGAGACATCATGAAAGCACTGAAACTTGTTGCGGCAGGCACCGCGTTATTCATTTCGTCATGGGCCGCCAACGCCGGCGTGACGTTCGATAGCGTCAAGAGCAAAGGCTTCGTCCAGTGCGGCGTGTCCACTGGCGTCGCGGGATTCTCGGTGAACGACAGCAAGGGCGGCTGGATGGGCCTGGATGTGGACCTGTGCCGCGCGCTGGCTGTCACCATGTTCGGCGACGCTTCCAAAGCCAAGATCATGGCCATCAGCGCCTTGCAGCGCTTCACCGCCCTGCAATCGGGCGAAGTCGACGTGCTTCCCCGCAATACGACGCTCACGCTGACGCGCGACACCACCCTGGGCCTCATCGGCGTGGGAGTGAACTACTACGACAGCCAGGGCATCATGGTGAACAAGTCCCTGAACATCAAAAGCGCCAAGGAACTGGACGGCGCCACGGTCTGCGTCCAGCCCGGCACCACCACGGAGCTGAACCTCGCGGACTGGTTCCGTTCGAACAACATCACCTTCAAGCCCATCGTCGTCGACCGCATGGACGAAATCATCCGCGCCTTCGCCGTCGGCCGCTGCGACGCCTTCACCGGCGACAAGTCGCAGCTGGCCGCCGCCCGCAGCGGCCTGGAGAATCCGGAAAAGTACGACATCCTGCCGGAGGATTTCTCCAAGGAACCGCTGGGCCCGATGGTCCGCCAGGGCGACGAACAATGGTTCAACGTGGTCCGCTGGACGCTGAACGTCATGCTGGAAGCCGAGGAATACGGCATTACGTCCAAAAACGTCGATGAAATGCTCAAGAGCACCAACCCCAACATCCAGCGCATCCTGGGCACGACCCCGGGCATGGGCAAGAACCTGGGCGTGGACGACAAATGGGCCTACAACATCATCAAGCAGATCGGCAATTACGGCGAAAGCTTCGAGAAGAACCTGGGCCCCAGCAGCCCGCTGAAGCTGCCCCGCGGCCTGAACGCCTCGTATCGCGATGGCGGGCTGATGTACGGCTGGCCGGTGCGGTAAACAGTGCCCGGGCAGGTGGGTGCGCGCTGCCCACCTGTTCTGAAAATGACGATCACGGGCGCCCATTGGGTGAAAACGCCCGAATCAACCTCGATTGCGCTCACTCTTCCAATACTCTCCGGCCCATCGATGGCCCGGGACGTGCCATTCCCCTCACACGATTTTGACGTCCAACAATCGATCTAGGACGGAGTAACATGTGTCCCTGAGATCAATATAGGACTGAGGGAAGGCCGTGGCAGAGTCGAGTGAACAAAAACCAGACGAACCCCTGATTGACATCACGCGGCTTTGCGCTGAGCAAGACAAGTTCGCCCGGGAACGCGACTGGGAGCAATTCCACTCCCCCAAGAATCTGGTCATGGCACTGACTGGCGAAGTCGGCGAGTTGTCCGAGATCTTCCAATGGATGACAGAAGCGGACTCCAAAAACGCTGGAAGCGATCCGGCTACATCGCAAGCTGTCAAGGATGAACTCGCGGACGTCCTCCTTTATCTGGTCAGGCTGTCCTCCACCCTAGGCGTGGATCTGAATGAAGCCGTCGCCCAGAAACTCTTGAAAAACGCCCGGAAGTATCCAGCGGAGAAAGTCAAAGGCAAGTCCAAGAAGTATTCGGACTATTGACCCATGCGCCAGATTTTCATTTTTACGGCCGGCGACAAGAAAGCCCGCGCGCATTTGGACGAGTCCATCCTCAACCCCGTCCCCTTCGCGCGGATGCAGGAAGCGCTGGGCCATTCCCAAACCGAGTACTACCGCTCGCTTATTCCGGACGAAGAAGGCTTCCACGCATGGGGAGCCGTGCCTGGCCCCGTCAATCAGCGAACGTGGAATGCGATGCAAGTGGGAGACTTGGTGCTCACGGTATATGGCAACCAATACCACTTTCTCTCTTCTGTAATCGGCAAATTGGACAACCCGGGTCTTGCCAGTCGGATATGGGGTCAAGACGAAGATGGCAATACCTGGCAGTACATGTATCTGCTAAGCAGGCCGCAGCGGGTTGCCATCGATGTGATGCGTGAACCCGTAGTCAATTATCTGAATAAGGGCTATCGCGGCTTTACCCGCATCTCGGATGAAAAAGTACAAGCGATCCTGAAAGCCTACGGCAGTCTGGATCGCTTCGTTCAACAGGTGTTCGAGGCCAGTTTTCCTCAAACCCATGTCGAACGCGAGTTGGCACAGGCCGAGAAAGACGCCGACTCGACCGTAACCTTCGACCCCAAGGACATGCCCGATGGCCGCAGGAAAGTTATCCAGGAAATCGTACGTCGCCAAGGGCAACCAAAATTCCGGAAGGCCCTTCTCGCCGCCTATGCTGGAAAATGTGCCGTGACCGGGTGTGATGTTGGAGCCGTGCTTGAAGCGGCGCATATTGCACCCTACCTGGGAACGGACTCGAATGCTATACAGAACGGCCTGCTCCTGCGCGCCGACATTCATACGCTATTCGATCTCGGTCAGCTAAAAATAACCCCAGATAGGGAAATCCAGCTTCACGAAAGCCTGTTTGGCACCGTGTACGAACAATACCAAGGGCTTCTCCTTCGTCTTCCGTACGACAGGACTTGTTGGCCCAGCAGGGATGCCTTGGTACTGAAGTACAACCTGGTTCTCTGACGCTCATGACAGCGCTGGCGACGTTCTCCATCCAGGAATTCTGTGCGCGCGCAAACGATACCGAGCTGCCCGCCTGGCTTGAGCGGCGTTTTCGAGAAATCGTCGAAGCAGGGGAAATTTCCACTCAGGAAAGAATGTCCTGGGCAAACTCCCTTCCCGCGCTTGCTTCACTGCTGAGTACCCTGCCGATAGACGGCCATATCCTCCTCGAGTACGCCATGCCCCTGGGAAATCGGCGTGCCGATTGCGTGCTCATCGGGGTTGATGCCGCTGGCCAGACACACATCATCGTGGTTGAACTCAAACAATGGTCGCAAGGCAATATCCTACTGAACCACGAGTTCGATATGGGATGGCTGACTGTCCAAGCGCAAGAGCCCTATAGCGTCGACCACCCATGTGAACAGGCAAACGTGTATCGCACGGCGCTCGAACATCTTCTCGATTTTGGCGATGACGCCCCTCAAATCCACGCGTTGGCCTATCTGCACAGATATCGGGAAACGAGCAGTGAACTGCTCAGGCTTCCTCAATTCCGAGATCATCTTCGTAGCGCATATCTTCTCACCCTCAACAACGGTCTTGAAGAAGCCTCCCAGTTGCTTCGAAAGCTGCAATCGAAGGTTCCTGGTCCGATACTTGAGCGTCTCCAATCGCCCAAGTTGAAATACTCGGATTCGTTCATCGCCAATTTCAGCAATAAGCTCAACTGCAGCGCCCTCTTTGAACCGACAAAAGGGCAGTCGAATACCTTCAGGTCGATCGCTTCCGCCCTGGACAAGATATCCAAACCCAGTTGTGTAATCGTCAGAGGCATTGTTGGCACGGGAAAGACCGTGCTCGCCATGCTGCTCGTCAGGCATCTCATGGAGCGAGGAAAGCAGCCCAAATACCATGTCCGGTCTGCCGCCATCAGAGACTGCCTAAAGCAACTCGACTTTTGTTCTGGCGGCATGGCTGCTACCGAATATCTGATCGTCGACGAAGCACATCGCTTTCGCGCGGATCAGCTGCCCAGACTATTGAAAGGAAAGCGCCTCGCCGTCTTCTTCATCGACGACAATCAATGGCTTCATCCGGACGAAACGTGCCGCAGCCGTCATATCGAAGAAGCCTCTCGCCATCTGGGAATGCATGTCATCGAACATACACTTACGGAACAGTTGCGCTGCCGAGACGCAGCTGCATACATATCCTGGGTAGATGCTTTTCTGCATCATGGCGGTTTGAGCAAACTGGAGTCGGCAGACCGCTTTGAAGTCGGACTTGTTGAATCTCCTGAAGAAATGGTCCAGCTTCTTGATGCTCGGGCTCAAGGCGCGACTTGCCGCGTAGTCGCTGGATACTGCTGGGAGTGGCCAACGGCCAAAACACCTTCTGCGGCACACGACATTGCCATCGACGGCTGGCGGGCGCGATGGAACGCCCCTTCCTCCTATGCAAAATGGAACAAGAAACCAGGCCTGCATGAGGAAGTCGGAGCCATCTATACCGTGCAGGGTTTTGAATACGACTATGTCGGCGTACTGATAGGCACGGACCTCGTATTCACGGAGAAAGGGCTTGCCGTCCGGCCCTCCGCGCAGCAATATCCGCAGCTGAGGAACTCCTTGAACAGACCCGATGTGCCCAAAGAACGGAAGCTGAAAGAATTCTCGCTTGCCATTCGCAATATCTACTACGTGCTATTGACACGGGCCCGGAAAGGAGTATTCATCTACGCAGCCCATCCCGGCCTGCAGCAGGCGCTAAGGGGTATTCTTCCGAGAGCAGGCGCCGTCGTCCCCTTGCATGCCCATCAACCCAATAGTGCGTCAATCGCGCCCATAAGCAAGGCCGATCAAACGAGCACTAATTAATCGGCTCTATGCATCCTTCCTATACGCTGAAAGCGCTCATTCCCCTTGGAACAACGGCGACGCCTGGATCCGCGCCAGCATGCCGCGCACCGCGCTGGTCAGCGGCCGGTTGGCCCGCACGATCAGGCGCGTCTGCGCCGCCTCGAAGATGGGATTGGTGGTGCGCAGCGCCACCAGTTCGCCCCGGGCGACCTCCTTCACCACGGAATTCGCGGACGTGAAGGTCAGCCCCAGACGGCTCTCCACATAGCGCTTGAGCGTCAACACCGAGTTGGCGACGAAGCTGGGGGCCAGCACGATGTTCTCCGACAGCTCCGCCATTTCTATCAGCTGGCGCAGGCCGAAACCGGGCCCCATCAGCGCGACCGGGTAGCGCGCCACGTCCTTCAGCGCGGGGCGCTTGCGCTGCCGCGCCAGCGGGTGGTCGGGCCAGGCGATCACGCATAGCGGATGCGTGCGCCCGTGGACCACCTGTATGCCCGGATCCGCGGGCGCGCCGAACACCACGCCGATGTGCGCGTCGTCGTGCACCACGGCGCGCACCGCATCGGAAGCGCCGGCCACCTTCAGCGACACGCGGACGCCGGGGTGCCGCCGGCAGAATTCGTCCACCACGCCGCTCATCAGGATGTCCACAAAGCCTTCGCTGGCCACGATCTGGATATCGCCGCGCTGCAGGCCGTTCACTTCATCCAGCCGGGCCCGCAGGGCCTGTTCGCTGGCCTGGCGGTCACGGCAATGGTCCATGACGATGGCGGCCATGTCTGTGGGTACGATGCCCCGCCCCTTGCGCTCCAGCAGCGCCACGCCAAGTTCTTTTTCAAGCAGCTGGATCTGCCTGCTGACGATGGAGGGTTCGACGCCCAGGCGCTCGGCGGCCCCGCGCACCGATCCGGTCGTGACCGCTTCGAAGAAATACTGCAAGCGCCGCGCGCTCAACCCGCCGCCCATGCCCATTCCCATTTCCGATTTTCGTTATTTTTGAAAAATCGTTGCCTTTTAGGCAACAAAGTTCCCATGAGCTTACATTGATTTGAGGCCCGCCGATTGCGAATAATGCGCGTACTTCAAATCCGCTCGGTTGCGGTCGATGGCGGGATGCCGGCATCGGCGGCAATGCGAGGTAACGCCCATTTCGAGCCTTAAAGCATGAAACCCTTCGCTTCAATCCTCGCAGCCGCAACCCTGAGCGTATTCTGTCAACAGGCCGCGTTTGCCTCGCAAGACGCCGCCTACCCGAGCAAGCCGGTCAAGATCGTCGTCGGCTATGCGCCGGGCGGCTCGTCCGATGCCGTCGCCAGGCTGGTCGCCGGCCGCCTGTCGGAGAAGCTGGGCCAGACGTTCGTGGTCGAAAACCGCCCGGGCGCCGCCAGCAATATCGCGGCCGCCTCGGTGGCGCGCTCGCCCAATGATGGCTACACCATCCTGCTGGGCTCGAACGCCAGCGCCATCAATGTGTCGCTGTACAAGGAACTGTCCTTCGATTTTCAGAAGGACTTCGCGCCCGTGGCGCTACTGACGCGCTTCCCCAACATCATGGTGGTGAACAACACCGTGCCGGTGAAGTCGGTGCAGGAGTTCATCGGCTATGCCAAGGCCAATCCCAGGGGCATCTTCTTCGCGTCGTCCGGCGCCGGCTCGTCGACGCGTCTGTCGGCCGAACTGTTCAAGATGATGACGGGCGTGGACATGGAACATGTCCAGTACAAAGGCAGCGCGCCCGCCCTTACCGACCTGATGGCGGGCCGGATCCAGGTGATGTTCGATACCGCGCCGTCGGTCATGCCTCTCATCAAGGGCGACAAGCTGCGCGCGCTGGGCGTCACCAGCGCCAGCACGCAGCCCTTCGCGCCGGAGATCCCCACCATCGACGCCGGCGGGGTCAAGGGTTATGAGATGACGTCCTGGTACGCGCTGTTCGTGCCCGCCGGCACCCCGGCAGGCATCGTGGACAAGCTGAACAAGGAAGTCAACGCGATCCTGGAAGAGAAGGACACCCGGGAGAAACTCGCCGGCATGGTCGCGACGCCGGGCGGCGGCACGCCCGAAGAACTGCGCCAGCACGTGGCGGCGGAAATCACGAAGTACGCCGAAGTGGTCAAGGCCTCCGGCGCCACCGCGGACTAGGCGTTGACACCATGCGCGTTTTTACCGGTTCGCTGTCCACGGAAACCAATACTTTCGCTCCGCTGCCCACCTCGCTGGAAGATTTCGCCGACCGGGGCTACTACCCCGCCGGCACCCACCCTCCCGAGATGACGATCTTCAGCGGGCCGCTGTGGGCGGCGCGCCAACGCGGCGCGCAACACGGCTGGACCGTGATCGAAGGCATGGCCGCCGGCGCCCAGCCCAGCGGCATCACGACCCGCCACGCCTACGAAACCCTGCGCGACGAACTGCTGCGCGATCTGCGCCAGGCGCTGCCGGTGGATATGGTGGTCCTGGGCCTGCATGGCGCGATGGTGGCCGACGGCTACGAGGACTGCGAAGGCGACCTGCTCGGCCGCGTGCGCGGGATCGTCGGCCCCGATGTGGTGGTGGGCGCCGAACTAGACCCGCATTGCCATCTGTCGGACGCCATGGTGTCCCACGCCGACATGCTGGTGGCCTACAAGGAGTACCCCCACACCGACATCCGCGAGCGCGCGCTGGAACTGGTGGACTTCTGCGCGGCCGCGGCCGCGCGGCGCATCGCCCCGGTTGCGGCGGTGGTGGACTGCGAGATGGCGGTCACCATCCGCACGCCCCAAGAGCCGGCGCGCAGCTACATCGACCGGCTGAGCGCGCTGGAGGGCAGGGACGGCATCCTCTCCATCTCGGTGGTGCACGGTTTTCCCTGGGGCGACGTGCCCGACATGGGCACCAAGCTGCTGGTCTACGCGGATGGGGATGCGGTCGCCGCCCAGTCTCTCGCCCGGCGTCTCGCGGATGAGTTGATCGGCATGCGCGAGCGCCTCATGCCCGCCTGTCCGGATATGGACCAGGCCATCGACCAGGCGCTGGCCTGCGGCGTGACACCCGTGGTTATCGCGGACGCGGCCGACAACCCGGGCGGCGGCGGCGCGGGTGACGCCACCTTCATGCTGCGCCGCTTGCACGAACGCGGCATCCAGGACGCGGCGGTGGGTCCTCTGTGGGATCCCGTTGCCGTGCGCGTCGCTTTCAGCGCGGGCGTGGGCGCGCGCCTGCCGCTGCGCATCGGCGGCAAGATCGGACCCATGTCGGGCCAGCCCATCGATCTGCACTGCACCGTGAAGGCCCTGGTTCCGGACATGATCATGACAGGGCTTTCCGGTTCTCCCGCCGCCGTGGGAAATGCGGCGCTGGTCGAGGCGGACGGCATCGAAATCGTGCTGATCAGCGTGCGCGCGCAGGCCCTGCATACGGACGTGTTCACCCAACTGGGCTGCCTGCTGGATGAAAAGGCGTTGATCGTGGTCAAGTCCGCGCAGCACTTCCACGCGGCCTTTTCGCTGGTGGCCCGGCGCATCATCTACGCGGATGCGCCCGGCTCGGCGGCCCTCGATCTGCGCACCCTGCCCTACCGGCGCGCGCAACGGCCCAAATGGCCGATTGACGGCCGGGCAGGATAGGCGCGGGCTCCGGCCTGTATTGAAGGGATACGTAATAGTCGCCAGCGATCCGCCGGCCGCGGGTTACCCTAGCGGTTCCAGCGTCCGTCCGCTGAATGCGTTACTCTCCCCCTCCCCAAATCAAGTCAGCAAGGAGCCCCACATGGCACAAGCCTCCGCCCGTCACATCCTCGTCTCCACCGAAGCCAAGGCCAACGAACTCAAGACCGCCATCGAGAACGGCGCCGACTTCGCCCAACTGGCCAAGGAAAACTCCAGCTGCCCGTCCTCGCGCGACGGCGGCAATCTGGGTACGTTCGGCCCGGGCCAGATGGTCAAGGAATTCGACACCGTGGTGTTCAGCGCCCCGGTCGGCGTGGTTCAAGGCCCGGTGAAGACGCAGTTCGGCTACCACCTGGTCGAAGTGACCAGTCGCAAGGACTGAGTCCGCCGCCGGACATCCGAAGGCCGCCGCCAGGAAACTGGCGGCGGCCTTTTTCATGGGCCGTCGGCCTGCGCCGCGTTCCGCAGGCTCTCCACGAATGCGGTAAGTCCGGCGCTGTCGCGGCGGCCGCTGCGGGTGACGATGGCGTAGTCCAGCGCCACGCGGGGGACAAGCGCCCTGAGGTGCACGCGCCAACGCGCTCCTGTCAGCGCCGCGAACGAGGGAACGACCGCCTGGCCCAGGCCGGCCTCGACCATGGCCAGTATGGTTTCCAAATGGCTGTAGACGCGGCGCGGCGGGCTTGCCGCGCTGTCGGGCGGACGCGGGACGTGCCGGTCTATCAGTTGCTGGATAGGGTTGCTGGCCGGCAGAACGATAAGGCTGCCGGGATCCAGGCGCTGCCATGACAAGGGAGCGCGGCGGGTCTTGGCAGCATGTTCCGCCGATTGCGCCAACACGAGTTCGGCTGGGAACAAGCTGCGCCGGCGCAGGCCGGCGGCTTTCTGGAAGAAGGCGCCGAAGCCCGCGTCCAGCGAACCATCCTCCACGCCTTGCTGGATCAGGCTGCGGTCCATGTCCGCCACCTCGACACGCCATTCCGGCTGCGCCGCGGAACACGCGCGCAATACTTGCGGCAGGATGCTGCTGGCGATGAGCGGCGTAACACCTACACGGAGCACGGGCGCCTGCGGCGTGCTGGCGGCGGCCAGTTGGCGCAGGACGCCGCCCAGTTCGTCGACCATGCGCTGGGCTACGGGCAGCAAGCTGCGGCCCGCTTCCGTCAGGAGCACGGCCCGGGTGCTGCGTTCGAACAGACGGCTGCCGATGCTTTGCTCGAACTCCCGCACCATGGCGCTCAGCCCCGCCTGCGTCAGATGCAGCTGGGCGGCGGCTTTGGTGAAGCTGGCGTGCTCGGCGACGGCGAGGAAGCCGCGCAATTGGCGTAACGAGCAGTTCATACGGGACCTAGCAGAAAATTCATAACAAGTCTTTGTTAATGAACAAAATATCGTAGTTTTACTTGTTTATCCGTTTGCGTTGCAATTGCGGAATGCGCCGCCTTCCAAGCGAGAAGGCTCACAACAACAAGCGCACTTGCCCTTCAGGAGACAAGCATGTTCCGTCATTCCCTGCGGTTTGCCGCCGCATTCAGTCTTGCGTGCGCGGCGGTCGTCCCCGCCTTTGCAGCCCAGACCGGCTTTCCCGACAAGCCCATCACACTGGTGGTGCCATTTCCGCCTGGCGGGCCGACGGACACGAGCGCGCGCCTGTTCGGCAAGACGATGTCCGAGCAGTTGGGCCAACCCGTCATCGTGGAGAACCGGGCGGGCGCGGGCGGCTCCGTTGGCACCACGTCGGTGACGCGCGAGCAGCCCGATGGCTATACGCTGCTGTGGGGCGGCACCAGCAGCATGGTGGTTGCGCCGGCGCTGTACCCCAAGCTGGACTACGACCCGGTCAGCTCGTTCACGCCGATCGGCATGGCTGTGCGCGGTCCGCTCATCCTGGTGAGCCGCCCCGGCCTCCCCAGCGCCGATCTCAAGTCGCTGCTGGACCTGGCGCGGCGCCAACCGTTGACGGTGGCATCCGCGGGCACCGGTTCGGTCGGCCATCTGACCGCCGAGTTGTTCGATCGCAGCGCCGCGGTGGATATCCTGCACATTCCTTATCGCGGCGGCGCGCCGGCCCTGAGTGACGTGCTGGGCGGCCAGGTGGATCTGTTGTTCGACACGGTAACGCTGCTGTATCCCCAGATCACGGCGAACAAGCTGCGCGCCTATGCCGTCACCGGCGCACAGCGTTACCCGCGACTTCCAGACGTGCCCACGGTGGCGGAAGCGCTGGGCAAACCCTTTGAAGCGTACTCCTGGTTCGGCCTGATGGCCCCGGCACATACGCCGCAACCGGTTATCGAGCGCCTGACCAAGGCGCTGGCCGCGGCGGCGCGCGATCCCGAGGTCAAGCGCCAACTTGCGGACCTGGGCCTGGAGCCGGTTGGCGACACGCCAGAGCAATTCGCACAAGCCATCCGAACCGATCTGGCCAAATGGACCCAGGTCGTCAAACAAGCTGGCATCAAGCCGGACTAATTCTTCCCGAAGCAACGCTATGTCCCATCACTCGACGTCCTCCCCTCTGTTCCTTATCGCGGGCGCCGGCCTGGGCGGGCTGACCGCCGCGCTGGCCTTGCAGCGGCGCGGCCTGCGCGTGCGCGTGCTGGAGCAGGCGCAGGAGTTGCGCGAAGTCGGCGCCGGCATCCAGCTCAGCGCCAACGCCAATCGCGTGCTCTATCGGCTAGGCCTGGAAGCGGCGTTGATGGACGTGGCGCGTCCGACCGCCGGCAAGCGCATCCGGCTGTGGTCCAGCGGAAGGACCTGGCCGCTCTTCGATCTGGGCGCGGAGTCCGTGGCCCGCTACGGCTATCCCTACCTGACGATTTATCGCGCCGACCTGCATCGGATTCTGGCGCAGGCGGTGCGCGCCAATGATCCGGAAGCCGTCTCGCTCGGCGCGAAAGTGACGCAGTTCACGCAGGATGACAAGGGCGTCGCGGCCGTGCTGGCATCGGGCGAGCGCCTCGAAGGCAGCGCGCTCATCGGCGCCGACGGCGTGCACTCGCGCGTACGCGCCGCGTTGTTCGGCGCGGATGCGGCAGCGTTTTCCGGAACCGTCGCCTGGCGCGGCGTGATCCCGGCCGAAAAGCTGCCCGCGCACCTGCGCGAGCCCTACGCCTGCAACTGGGTGGGGCCCGGCGCGCACGTGATCCACTATCCCTTGCGGCACGGGAAGCTGGTGAACTTCGTGGGCATTCTGGAACGCGACGACTGGCAGGTCGAATCCTGGACCGAACGTGGCAGCGTGGAAGAATGCGCGCGGGATTTCGCGGGCTGGCATGAAGACGTGCAGACGCTGATACGCGCCTTGGACGAGCCCTACAAATGGGCGTTGATGTTGCGCGAGCCACTGCCGATTTGGTCCCAGGGCCGCGTGACGCTGCTTGGCGACGCCTGCCATCCCACCTTGCCCATGCTGGCGTCGGGCGCGGCGATGGCGATCGAGGACGGGTACGTGCTGGCGCGCGCGCTGGCGGCTCACCCGGACGATATTGCGCTGGCCTTCAAGCGCTACGAAGCCGCTCGCGTGGAACGCGCTTCGCGCGTGGTGCGCGGATCGGCAGAAAACGCCAGGCGCTTCCACAACCCGGCGCTGGAACACGCGCAAGGCGCCGCCGACTACGTGGACCGCGAATGGAACGAAGCGCGCGTGCGCGAACGCTATGAATGGCTGTTCAGCTACAACGCGGACGAAGCGCCGGTCTGACAGGGGCGGGAAAAAGCGTTACTCCTTGCCCGTCATCACCATGTGCGCCAGCGCGTCGGCATCCAGCCCCGCCACGTCGCGCTCGATCACCTTCGCGCCGCTCTTCAGGATCGCCACGCGATCGGCAAGCGCCACCACGTCCGCCATGTTGTGGCTGATGAGGATGACGGTGCGGCCCTCTTCCCGCAGCTTGCGCACCAGGTTCAGCACCAGCGCCGTTTCCTTGACGCCCAGCGCGGCCGTGGGTTCGTCCATGATGACCACGCGGGCATCCCAGCGCAGCGCGCGGGCGATGGCGACGGCCTGGCGCTGGCCGCCCGACATGCGTTCGACGGGGCGGTCCATGTCGTCGATGGGCACGGACAGGCGCTGCAGGTAGCCGCGCGCGTCCCGGGCCATGCGGCGCTTGTCCAGGATGCTGAGCGGGCCCACCCGGCGCACCAGCTCGGCGCCCATGAAGATGTTCTCCCAGATCGACAGGCGGGGGGCCAGGGCCAGGTCCTGGTAGATGGTGGCGATGCCTTGCACCAGGGCGTCGTGGGGCGAACGGAACACGACCGGCCTGCCATTGAGGCTCAGCCCGCCGGCGCTGGGCTCCTGCGCGCCGGAAATGATGCGGATCAGCGTGGATTTGCCCGCGCCGTTGTCGCCGCAGATGGCCATGACCTTGCCTTCCGGCACATCCAGGTCTATGCCTTTCAGGGCCTCGACGGCGCCATAGGATTTCTTGATCTGGCGTAGCGACAACGCGGCGGACATGAGGCGGGGCCCTTACTTGGCGGGTTGCAGGAATTTCTGGACGTTGGAGGCGTCGACCAACACCGAATCCATGAAGAGGTAGGGGCCCGCCGCCACGTTTTCCTTGGGCTCTTTCTTGACGACGATGCGGTCGATGGCGTCGACGGCAGTAGCGCCCATCTGCTCGAAGGGAATCATCATGGTGGCGGTGACGAGGCTGTTGGGGTCGGCGATGCGGCGGTAGGTTTCCGGACTGCCGTCTACGGACACCAGGGTGATGTCGCCCTTCTTCAGGCCCTGGGCCTGCAGCAGGTCGTCGATGACGTAGGCCTGGCCGTCGAACGAGGCCCAGACGCCCTTGAACTGGCCCTGGTGGCGCAGGAACAGGGCCTGCATGCCGTTGCGCACGTCGTCGCGCCAGCTTTGCGTGCGGGCCATGCTGAACTTGGCCAGGTCCTTGACGGCGGTGTTCTCGCTCAGCACCGCATCCAGCATCTTGCCGCGGATGCGGGTGCCGGAGTTGCCGTCGAAACGGGCCGACAGGAGGTTGCCCTGGTAGCCCATCTTGCCAAGCAGGTACAGCACCGACTGGGCGCCGGTAGCGTACTCGTTGACTTCCACGTCGAACAGCATGTGGGGGCTGGCGCCGGACATCACGCCGACCACGGGTATGCCCTTCTCCTTGGCGGCCTGGAGCTGGGCATCGGTTTCGACGGGCTTGCCCATGGCGATGACGATGGCGTCGACCTTTTTGTTGACCAGGGTGTCGAGCTGTTCTGCCAGCTTGGGAAGCGAACCTTCGGCGTTCAGCTGGGTGACGGTCCAGCCCTTGGCGCGGGCGGCTTCGGCCGCGGCGTTGGCCACGCGGGCATGGGTTTCCGAAGACATCTGGAAAGCGACTACGCCGACGTCGAAGGCGTGCGCGGCGGCGCCCAGGGCCAGCGCCTGCACGGAAAACGCGGCCAACAGCAAGTGGCGCATCAAGGATTTACGCATGGATCTTTCCCCTTCCGGTCAGAATTTGAAGGCCGCTTTCTCCAGCACGGCCGATGACACCGCGACGGACGCGATGATGATGAAGCCCAGCACGATGTCCTGCACGTAGTACGGCGCGCCCATCAGCACCAGGCCGTTGCCCAGCACCTTCAGGATCAGCGCGGCGACGAGCGTGCCGGGGATATTGGCGTGGCCGGGGTTGAACATGGTCATGCCCAGCAGCACGGCCGCGATCGCGTACAGGAAATAGTCGCCGGCCATATTGGGCGCCGCGGACGACAGGCTGGACGTGAGCAGGATGGCGGCCAGGCCCGCGCAAAGCCCGGACAGGGCCAGGCCGATGCTTTTCATGGCGCGGATATTGATGCCGGCCAGGCGGGCGGACTCGCCGGCTTCGCCGGTGGCGGTCATGCGGGCGCCGGTGCGGGTCCATTTGACCAGGAAGAAGGCAAGCAACACCGCGCCGAGCATCCACAGCACCAGGGCGGGAATGCCGAAAGGCTTGCCGCGGGCGAGGTCCGTGAACGCCGCCGGCCAGCGGCCCACATAGGACACGCCGTCGGTCAGCATGAAGGCAAAGCCGCGCGCCATGGCGGCCATGCCCAGCGTGGCGATCAGCGAGGGAACCCGCAGCCGCGTGACGGCGATGCCGTTGACCAGGCCGCAGAGCAGCCCCACGCCCAGTCCCGCGCCAACCGCGAGCAGCACGGGCTGGCCGGTGTGGACCAGCGCGCCGGTAACGACGGCGGCCAGACTGGCCACGTCGGCCACCGACAGGTCCAGTTCGGCCGTGACCAGCGCGAGGGTGAAGCCGAGCGCGATGATGGCCAGGAAGCTGGTTTCCTTGGCGATGTTCAAAAGGTTGTTGGGCGCCGCGAAGTTCGGCGCGGCCAATGCGAAGAAGCCGACCAGAACCAGTCCCGCTATTGCCGTGCCGTACTTTTCCAGGATGCCGCGCATCGACTCGACCCTTGCTGCGTTTGATTATTGTGCGGATGCCGTCGCCGGCATGCGGATGCCGGGCCGGCGGCCCGTGCTGATGGCGTCGTAGTTTATACCCCGGTGCGCCGGACGGGGACCGGCCGCGCTACATGCTGATGCCGGCAAGCGCCCGCGACACCGGCGCCAGCGCGGCTTCGGCCGCGCGGAATTGCGCGTACATGCGGCGGTAGGCGCGCGACCGGTCGGGCTGCGGTTCGTAGCGCTGCGCCACGCGCACCAACCGCTCCTGCGCGGCCGCGAAGTTGTCGTAGCGTCCCAGGCCAGTCCAGGCGGCGACCGCCGCGCCCAGCACGCCGGGCTGTTCGGCCTGCCCGACGACCAGGGCGCGCTCACAGATGTCCGCCTTGACCTGGCACCACTGCGCGTTGGACGCCGCGCCGCCGCCGAAGCGGATTTCTCCTACCGGGCTGCCCAGGGCGGCCTCGGCGCGTTCCAGCACGATGCGGTTCAGGAAGGCCACGCCCTCCAGCACGGCCCAGGCCAGGTCGCCCGGGCCATGGCGCCGGTTCAGCCCCAGAAAGGCCCCGCGCAGGTGCGGATCCCAGTACGGCACGCGCTCGCCCTGCAGGTAGGGCAGGAACAGCGCTGGCTGCGGATCGCGCGGCGCGTCCAGCAAGGCGTCCATGGCCTCGCCGACCCCCGCCATGCCTTCATCGCCCAGGCGGCCCAGCAGGGGCAGCAGCCAGGCGACGGTGTCCGCGCCGTTCTGGCCCGGCCCGCCGATCTGGTGATGGCCGCCGCCCCAATCCACCGTCATCAGGCCCTGCGCCTGCACCGGTTCGGCGCCCACGGCGCCGAAGACCTCGGTGGTGCCGGAGATGTTGTAGGCATAGCCCGGGCGCAAAGCGCCCAGGCCCGCCACGGCGGCCCAGGTGTCGTTGGCGCAGGCCACCACCGGGCGCCCCGCCAACCGGGCCAAGGCGCCCGGCAGGCCGGCCTGCACGGGGCCGACGACAGCCAGCGGATCCAGCAAGGGCGGCACCCAGGCCGGATCGGCGCCCACGGCGGTCAACAGGTCCGGCCCGCTCTCGCACGCTGCCGCGGCGGCGGCCAGCCTGGCCATCGACACCGTGTCGCTGGCCGCGCGGCCGGTGAGGCGGAAATTCAGGTAGTCCTTGGGCTCCAGCACCGCGCGCACGCGGGCCGCCTGCTGCGGCTCGGCTCGCAGCAGCCATGCCACGCGGGCCCAGGGGTGGAAGGCGTTGATCAGGCCGTGTTCGGGATGGGAGGCCGGCATGGACGCCAGCCAGGCGCCCACGTCCGCGGCGGCGCGGGTGTCGCGCCAGGTGATGGCTGGCCGGACGGCTGCCCCCTGGGCATCGAGGAACACCTGCGTGCGGGTCACCCCGCAGATCGCAACGGCCTCGACCGCGCCGAACGCGGGGCCGGCCTGCGCGGCCAGCGCGTCGGCCAGCGAGCGCAGGCCGCGCCACCACGCGTCCGGGTCGATCTCGTCCCAGCCATGGCCGGCCGCGGCGCCCGCCGGGCTATCGATAAAACAGGCATGGGCGATGCCGCCGCTGCCGTCCACCAGCGCGGCGCGGAATCGCGTGCCGCCCAGGTCCACCGCCAGCACGTAGCTCATGTTGGCGTCCCGGGGCGGCGAATCTGGCCGCGCGCGGGCGGCATGGCCCGCGGGAGGCGGGAAGTCGGACGATCGAGCATGAGAGGCGGGTTCCGCGTAATCCGGTCAGGTCGTCGAAACCGCGTTTCGACCTTGAGAAGATTGTATGGCAGCCGCGCGGGGCCGGCGGCGCCTATCCAAGCCCGTTGGCCGCTTCTCGCTGCACCGCAGCACCGGAAATCCTATCAATTGATTATTTCTGTTCAGGTGACAGGGGCCGAAGGCCTGCGACAGAATGAGCCACGCCCGGAGGAGACGCCCGGGGCCACGAAAACCCATCAACCGCGCGCGCGGCGCGCACGCCCAAGCCCCATGAAAAAATCCAGGAACAAGGTCATCATCACCTGCGCGATCACCGGCTCGGTCCACACGCCGTCCATGTCGCCCCATCTTCCCGTAACGCCAGACGAAATCGCCCAGTCCGCGCTGGACGCCGCCGCGGCCGGCGCCGCCATCGTGCACTTGCACGCGCGCAGGCCCGACACGGGCCAGCCTACCCAGGATCCCGCGCTTTACGCGCAGTTTTTGCCGCGCATCAAGCAGGCCTCGGACGTGGTGATCAACATCACGACGGGCGGCTCGCCGGTGCTGCCGCTGGCCGACCGCATGGCGCCCGCGCTGCAGTTCAAGCCCGAAGTGGCCTCGCTGAACATGGGATCCATGAATTTCGGCATGTACGAGCTGCTGGAACGCTTCAAGGAATTCAAGCATGCCTGGGAACGTCCCTATCTCGAAGGCAGCGGCGACCTGATCTTCAAGAACACGTTCAAGGACATCGAGAACATCCTGACCTCGTGCAGCGACAACGGCACGCGCTTCGAGATCGAGTGCTACGACATCGGCCACCTGTACACGGCGGCGCATTTCGTGGACCGCAAGCTGCTGAAACCGCCTTTCCTGATCCAGTCGGTATTCGGCATACGCGGCGGGATCGGCACGCATCCCGAAGACGTGATGATGATGAAGCGCACGGCGGACCGCTTGTTCGGAGACGACTACATCTGGTCGGTGCTGGCCGCCGGCCGCAAGCAGACGCCGCTGGCGACGATGGCCGCTACCATGGGCGGCAACGTGCGGGTGGGGCTCGAGGACTCGTTGTGGGACGGCCCCGGCGAGCTGGCTCGGTCGAACGCGGACCAGGTGCGGCGGATCCGGCGCATCCTGGAGGACCTGTCTCTGCAGATCGCCACGCCCGACGATGCGCGCGAGACGCTGCAGCTCAAGGGCCGCGACAACGTCGCGTTCTGACGAAAAACATCATCCAGTGGGGAGACCAACCATGAAAAAGACACTTTGCGCGGCCGCCTTGGCCGCTCTGTTCGGCATCGCCGGAGCGGCCCAGGCCGACGACGGCGTCATCCGCATCGGCTTCATCACGGACATGTCGGGGCTGTCGGCGGACGCGGACGGCCCCGGCGGCGCCGAGGCGATCAAGATGGCCGTGGCGGACCTGGGCGGCGCGGTGGCGGGCAAGAAGGTGGAAGTCCTGGTGGCCGACCACCAGAACCGCGCCGACATCGCTTCTTCGCGCGCGCGGGAATGGCTGGACCAGAAGGGCGTGAACATGCTGATCGCCGGCGCCAACTCCGCGGCCGCGCTCGCCATGGCGAAAGTGGCCGAAGAAAAGAAGACGCCGTTCTTCGTCGTGAGCGCCGGCGCCTCCGAGCTGACCAATGCGCAATGCACGCCCTATACCGTGCATTACGTGTACGACACGGTGTCGCTCGCCCGCGGCACAGCGCGGGCCATGATGAAGGAAGGCAACAAGGACTGGTACTTCCTGACGGTGGACCATGCCTTCGGCCACGCGCTGGAGCGCGACGCGTCGGCCGTGGTGCAGGCCGACGGCGGCAACGTGAAGGGCCGCGTCCGGCATCCGCTGAACGCCGCGGATTTCTCCTCGTTCATCCTGCAGGCGCAGGCATCGGGCGCCTCGGTGCTGGGCCTGGCGAATTCCGCCAGCGATACCAGCAACGCCGTGAAGGCGGCCGCCGAGTTCGGTCTGACGCCGGCGATGAAGATCGCGGGCCTGCTGGTGATCATCACGGACGTCCATGCGCTGGGCCTGCAGGCCGCCCAGGACATGTACCTGACGACGGCCTGGTACTGGGACCAGGACGAGCCCTCCCGGCAATGGGCGGCGCGTTTCGAAGCGCGCATGAAGAAGAAGCCGTCCATGCTGCAGGCCGGGGACTATTCCGCGACGTCGACCTACCTGAAGGCGGTCGCGGCCACCAACAGCACCGATGGCGACACGATCATGAAGTGGCTGAAGGCCAACCCCGTGAACGACTTCTTCGCCAAGGACGGCAAGATCCGCGCCGACGGGTTGATGGTGCACGACATGTTCCTGATGCAGGTCAAGAAGCCGTCGGAGTCCAAGGGCCCGTGGGATTACTACAAGCTCGTGGCGCGCGTGCCCGGCGACCAGATCTACACCTCGCCCCAGGAATCGGCCTGCCGCCTGATGAAACCCTGACCCCGCACGGCCCGTACGCAACTAGAAGGAATAGCCATGACCATCAAGAGCCACGTCCCGGGCGATATTTCCGCGCTGCCCGTGGACCTTTCCGGCAAGCGCGTCATCGTGACCGCGGGCGCGGCGGGGATCGGCGCGGCGATCGCCGCCGCATTCGCGGAGCGCGGCGCCCGCGTGCATATCTGCGACGTCGACGAACAGGCCCTGGCGTCCTGCCCCCACCCGAAGTCGCGGGCCGACGTGAGCCGGCGCGAGGAAGTGGACCGCTACATGCAGGAAGCGCTGGCGCACCTGGGCGGGCTGGACGTGCTGGTGAACAACGCCGGCATTGCCGGGCCGACGGCAGGCATCGCCGACATCGCGCCGCAGGAGCTGGACGCGACGCTGGACATCAACCTGGCCTCGCAGTTCCACACGGTGCGGCACGCGCTGCCCGCGCTGCGCGCGTCCGGCGGCGGCAGCATCATCAATATCAGTTCCGTGGCGGGCCGCATGGGCGTGCCGATGCGCACGCCCTACGCGGCGACCAAATGGGGCGTCGTGGGCCTGACGCGCTCGCTGGCGGTGGAGCTGGGAGGCTATGGCATACGCGTCAACGCGCTGCTGCCGGGGCTGGTGGCGGGCCCGCGGATCGAACGGGTGATCGAGGCGCGGGCGAAGAACATGGGGCTGACCGTCGACGAAGAAACCCGGCTGGAGCTTTCCGGCGTCAGCCTGCGGCAGTTCGTGCGAGCGGCGGACATCGCCAACATGGCGCTGTTCCTGGCCAGCCCGTTCGGCGCGATGGTCAGCGGGCAGGCGATCAGCATCGACGGCGACCTGCAATCCCTGCCCTGGCAGCCGCCGGCGGACTGAGGCCGGGCGGCTCAGCCGAGCAGCTCGATGGCCTGGGCGTAGATGCCGCCGCGGCGTTCCTCGGCGGTGGCGCGCAACGCGTCCAGCAGCCGCTCGGCCAAGTCCTGGTTCTGCGCCTCCCGGCGCGTGATGAGCAGGAAGTCGAACCACTGGCGCGACGCTAGCGGCCGCACCGCCAGGTCGGGATAGGCGGCCGCGATGTCCCAGGCGGACAGCGCGTTGACCAGGCTGATGCCCTTCACGGCGCGGACGGTGCCCGGCACGAGCGACATGTGCGCCCGCATGCCCGAACGCAGGATGAGCGAATCCGCGATATCGCCCTGCGCGACGACGTAGTCGGACCATAAGGGCTTGACGTAGGTTTCGGGCGGGATGTCTCCCACCGCGACCACGTCGCGGGCCGCCAGGGGGTGGTCGCGATGCGCGATGGCCACAACGTCGGTGCGCAGGAATGGCGTGAAGTTCAGGCGCGCGCTGTCGCGGCTGACCGCCCCCAGGCCGAAATCCGCCCGCATGGTCTCGACGGCGCTGATTGCCTGCACGGACGATTCGATGTCGATGGAAAACGGCCGGGTGCCGTTCGCGTCCAGATACCGGCGCACGGCATCGGGCGCGTAGCCCAGGGCCAGCGCGGGCGACGAGGCGATCCTGAGGCCCCGGCCGCCGAACTGTTCGATGCTGTGCAGCGCCTCGTCGATGCGCACCAGTTCGTCCAGCACGAACTTCGCCTCGCTGTAGAGGTACTGCCCGGCCTCCGTCGGCCGCAGCGTCTTGTGGGAGCGGTCGAACAGCTGCACGCCCGTGGCCCCCTCCAGGCGCGAAATGGCGTGGCTGATGGCGGGCTGCGTCAGGTGCATGACCTGCGCGGCCTGCCGGGTCGAGCCGGTCATGACCACCGTATAGAAGATACGCAGGTCGTGGATATTGAAATTGCGCTTCATGCCGCTATCTTGCCACCCGCCTGATTTCCGGCTGTGTCCACTTGCCGTCCAGCATGGCGGGCTTGGGCCAGTAATACCGCATCGCCACCATGAACGGCCCCTGCGGGGCGGGCAGCCAATTGGACTCCTTGGATTTCCCCGGCGACTCCGGCTGGATGTAGATCGTCACCCCGCCATCCGCATCCCGCTTCAACGACCGCAACGTGGATGAGTTGATCAGATAGCGCTTGATGGGATTGGGCACCAGTTGCTGGTCGGGAAGCCGGTACATGGTCATGGACCAGAATGCCCTGACGGGCGGCAGGCCGCGCGGCGGGAAGCGCAGGGTGTATGAGTTGCGCCCATCCAGCAGCTGGCCGTAGGCGTCCTTCTCCAGCACGGGCGCCAGGACTTCCTCGCGGCTGCCGCCGCCGAGGGCGACCTGCGCGCCGGTGGCGCGCGCCAGGTAATTGTTGTTCAGCGCCTTGCGGTCGCCGTACAGCCCGTCGGTCCGGCCATTCAGGGCCTCGCGCTTCTTGTCGATATCGTTCTGGCCGTCGTGCATGCCTTCCTGCAAGGCGCGGCGCAGCGCGGGGTGGATATTGTCGGTCTGGAAGGGTTCGCCGGGCCGCAGGCCGATGCTGGCGAAGCGCTCGCGCAGCGGCGCCTCGGAGGCATGCGCGGGCGCGAACTGCAACAGGAACGCCAGCTGGTTGTAGAACTCCAGCGAACTGCGCAACTGCGCCGGCGGCTCGGCGGGGACCCAGTGCACTTCCGCCGCGGGCGCGGGCGGACGCTGCCTGCGGAAGGAAGACAGCGTCTGGATCTTGTAGCGCGATTGGATGCGCTTGACGTTGTTCAGGTCGGCGGCATTGAAGAGCTGCGTGCGGCCCACCAGGTTGACCAGTTCCGTTTCCGACTTGAAGACCTTGGTGATGCCCGCGGGTGTCTTGCCATTCCAGCGCGGGCCGGCCACCAGAAACCTGCCGCCGCCGTTGCCGGTGCTGCGGCTGCCGATATAGGCGAAGTTATGCGTGTACAGATCCATCAACTGCAGCGCGAAGTAGCGCCCCGGCTCCATCGGGGGCACGCTGATGACGACGGGCTCCGCCCGCAGGTCCAGCACCGCGAACGAATACGGCGTGTCGGAATTGGGCGTTGCAGAGGCCTTGTCCTCGGGCGTGAAGAGGCGCGCCACGCTGTTGACGGTATTGAACGGCCCCTTGTACTGCGGGCTGCTCTTGTCGATGCTGAAGGCGTACATGGCCTGATAGCTGGCAACCATGGGGGTGCCGTACAGATAGGCTTCGCGGGCGATGGCGCGCGCCTGCTGCGCGCTGACGCCGTCGATGCCCACCGATTGCGAACCGGAGGCGGCATCGGGCGAGTTGAAGCTGCATCCGGCCAGGGCGCCTGCCAGCATGGCCGCGGCGGCCAGCCGGAAGGCGGCCCGCGCAAAGCGGTGGCGACTGCCCGCAAGAATGGATCCGGTGCTGATGTGACGGTCGCGCATTCGAGGCTCCAACGCTTGAACTGGACGGCGCCCGGGCGGCGGCGTCCCGCGCACGGCGTGAATTCCCCGGGGATTCTGTCACATTTCCCGAAGATGTAGAAGAATAGGCGTCTCCCGCACGGGAACGCGCGCGCCCGCTCTTATATCCGGATGCAGGCGGCACGCGGCGGCGGCGCCGCGATCCAGGCGCGCGAACCGCAGGCGCCCTTCGACGCATTCCGCGCCCTGTTCCGGACGGATAGCGACTGCGGCAAATGGCCGCCTTTCGCGCGGCTGGGGTACGAATCCGACGGGGCGGGCCGAGGGGGCCGCCACTGGCCGGGCGCTGGAACGCGGCCTCAGGCCGCCTGGCTCACGCCTTCGAGCTGCTGCGCGGGGATGGACGCGATCGCGCTTTCGCTGGCGGCGGCGTCCGTGGTCAGGTGCTGGATCAGGTCCAGGGTGGTGGAGCGGCGCGTCAGCATCAGGCAGGTGACCTCGGCATCGGCAACGCGCGTGGCGTGCCAGCAGCCGGGCCGCATGCAGACGCCCTGCCCCTGCGGCACCCGGAACGCCGCCAGGGTGGACAGGTCGGGGCTGCCGTCCGCCGCGCTGCGCGCCACGACCTGGATGATTTCGCCCGTCAGGGGGACGATGGCCTGCTGGGTCAGCAGGTGCTTTTCCAGGCTCGCGATTTCCCGGGACTGGCTGCGATAGTTGACCCACAGCAGCTCGGCGTCGCCGCCCGCGCCGGTATTGAACAGGTGTTCCTGCCAGAAGTCGGTGGCCGGGTTGGAATACAGCGGCACGCCGTTGCCGTCCGGCATGGGTTTGCCCAGCATCCAGCCGTAGGCACGGAAGGCCTCGGGCGTCAGGTCATTGATTTCCAGATGTTCGTTGCTCGTCATGCGGAACCCTGTGATGGCTTGGCCGCGCGGCCGCGTTTCGGAAATTCGGCATCGTAGTCGAACTCGCCTCGCGCGATGGCTTCCAGGATGGCGGCCCGCCGCTCGGCCGCGCGTTTCAGATTGGCGGCGGTGGGCTTGGCCCGGATGCGCTCGACGCAATGCCGGCCGTCATGGAAGAAGCCGATCTCGATGGACGACTCGGACGCGGGCCTGACGCCGTCGAATCCCTGGCTCATCGCCCTCTCCTGTGTTGCCGATGACCGACATGATATCGCTTTACACTGGCCCGACGCCCCTCACCCAAGGAAGCGCATCATGGCTACCGATCTGTCATCGCACTATGTCCTGCTGGACGCCTCGGGCGCCAGCTCCACCGTGGAAGGCGGGGACGCATTCTGGTCCCGGCCGCCCGATGAACTCGACCGGTTCGGACGCGGCTGGCTGCTGTCCGAATACACATTTTCCTCGGACTGGCCGCAATGGGAAATGCATCCGGAGGCCGACGAGGTCGTGCGCCTGATGTCCGGCGCGGCCGAGTTGCAGCTGGAATGGCCCACCGGCATCCAGGCCATCAGGCTGCAGGCGGGCGACGCCTATGTGATTCCGCGGGGCGCGTGGCACACGGTCAAGGTCCTCGCCCCCTGCCGCATGCTGCACGTCACCATGGGCGCGGGCACGCAGCACCGGCCGCTCTAGCCCGCCGCGCCGGCCGCGCCGCGGGCGCGCCGGATCTCGCGATCGTCGATCGGCCAGTGCAGCGCGGCCGACAGCACGCCCAGCGCCATGGCGCCAAGCCAGATCAAGTCGTAGGACCGGGTCGCCTCGAATACGATGCCGCCCAGCCATACTCCCAGGAACGATCCCAGCTGGTGGCCGAAGAACACGAAGCCGAACAGCGTCGTGATGTAGCGCACGCCGAACACCTGCGAGATCAGCCCGTTGGTCAGCGGCACGGTGCCCAGCCAGATGAAGCCCATGACGGCCGCGAAAGCGTATACGCTCCACGTCGACAACGGCAGCAGCACGAACAGGGCGATGGCCGCCGCGCGGATCAGGTAGATGCCCGCCAGCAGATACTTGCGGCGATGGTGCCCGCCCAGCAGGCCGCAGACATACGTGCCCATGACGTTGGCCAGGGCGATGATGGCCAGCGCGGCCACCCCGTCGGACGCGCGCAGGCCCTTGTCCATCAGGTAGGCCGGCAGGTGCGTGCCGATGAAGGCGAGCTGGAAGCCGCAGGCCAGGAACCCCAGGTTCAGCAGCCAGAACCCCGGCTGGGAGAAGGCCTCGCGGATGGCCGCCGGCAGCGACAGGCCGGCGTCCGGGGCGTTCGCGTCCTGCGGCCGGTTGTCCGGCTCCCTCAGCGGAAACGCCAGGGGCAGCAGCATGGCGCAAACCACCGCGAACGACAGCAGGGCCGCGACCCAGCCCCAGCCCCCGATCAGCCACTGCGCGGCCGGCACCATGGTGAACTGGCCCAATCCGCCCACCGCTCCCGCCACGCCCAGCGCCCAGCTGCGCCGCTCCGGCGCCACCAGGCGGTTCAGCGCGCCGTAGACCACGGCAAACGCCGTGCCGGACAGGGCCACGCCGATGCATACGCCCGCCGTCCACAGAAAGGCCGCGGGCGTCGCGGCATGGGCCATGCCGGCCAGCCCCAGCGCGTAGCACGCCAGGCCGCCCGCAATGACCTTGGCCGACCCGTAGCGGTCCGCGATCATGCCGGTGAAGGGCTGGACAATGCCCCAGGTAAGGTTTTGCACCGCCATGGCCATGGCGAAGGTTTCCCGGCTCCAGCCCCGGTCCATGGTGACGGGCAGCAGGAACAGACCCTGCACGTGGCGCGCGCCCAGGGCCAGGCCCATGACGACGCCGCCGGCCAGGACCAGCAGCCAGAGTTGAGGGGCATCCAGGGAAGACTTGCGTACGGCGGGCATGGCGGACCTCTGCATAAGACTTCGCCCCCCTTCGGGCGGGCACCGTGCCTATTACAGGGGGGCCGCGCCCGGGATTCAACGGATTATTTTTTGCCCGCTGCATGCCTTGCGGGAATGTCAGCGGCCGCCGGCGCCCAGATCGAAAACACCGACCCGCGCTCGGGCCGGGACCGCAGGGTGGCCTCGTAGCCCAGCAACCCCGACAGCCGGCGGACGATGGCCAGCCCCAGGCCCAGCCCCTGGCCGCCGGGCGCCCCCGCGCCGCGCGTGAATTCGGCGAACACCGTCTCCTGCGCCTGCGGCGCGATCCCGACGCCGGTATCCCACACCTGGATCAGCGTACCGCCGCGCCGGGGCCGGGCGCAGAGGAGCACGCGGCCCCTCGGCGTGTACGACAGCGCGTTGCCCAGCAGATTGTCCAGGATGCGGCGCAACAGCGCCGGGTCGGTGTCCAGTTCGACGTCCGTGGGCAGGACGGTCAGCCTGAGCCCATGCGCAAGCGCCTGCGGTTCGTAGTCCTGCCGCAGGCTTTCGAACAGATCGTCCAGCCGTAGCCGGCGCCGCTCCACGCGCAGCAGGTGCGCGTCCATGCGGGAGACGTCCAGCAAGCCGTCCAGCAGCCGGTTCAGTCCCTCCAGTACGGTTTGCTGGCGCCGCGCCACGTGCAGCGTGTCCTGCGGGCTGAGGTGGCCCTGCTCGGCCCGGCTGGCCAGGATGTCGGTGAACAGGCCCAGCGCGTGGACGGGCTGGCGCAGATCGTGCCCGGCGGCGGCCAGGAAACGCGTCTTGGCCTGGTCCGCGGCGGCGACGCGATCGCGCTCGCGTTCCAAATTCCGGATCAGGGCCATGTTCTCGAAACGCAGCGCTACGGTGGTCTTGAGGCTGCGGTAGGTGATCGCGCTGAAATAGAGATTGACGCCGAACAGGCACACGGCAAAGGCCGCGTACACCAGGTGCACGCCGTCCCCTTCGGCGAGGCAGGCCACGGTGAAAGGCGCCAGCATGGCCAGCGCCGAGCCCGCGTAGGCCGGCGGATAGGCCGATAGCGATGGCACGGCGCCGCTGCACATGCCCGCCAGCATGACGCAGCCGAACGCCAGCATCGTGTCGTCCTGCGAAAGCACGGCAGCCAGGCCAGCCAGCCCCCACAGCAGGCCGGACAGCCAGGACAGCGCGCTGAAGCCGCCCACCCAGCGCCCGAGCGCCTCGGCCGGGACCTGGCGCCGCAGGAAGGCGCGGTTGACCAGCGCCCTGAGCCCGGTAAGCACGTAGATGGCGCCGGCCCAGGCCAGCAGCAGCCATGCCGGGACGCTGGTCCGCATCACGTAGGCAACGGGCACCACTACCGCGAAATTGGCGAACAGCACGCCGTAGGACTGCCGGTACAACAGGCCGGCCAGCGCGGCAGCCGTTGAAGCGGTCTCCGTGAGCACGGGCGGGGACGGCGCCGGGATGGCGCGGGAATACTCGGAGGAAGGGGCCGGGGGCTGCGCGGCGGAGGCGGCGGAGGGAGTCATGGGCCTGGCAGGGATGGGTCCCTATAATGACGCATCATTCTGACACATTTCGTGGTCGATTCCGCCCGTCCCCCCGATGATCTTCCCCGCCCCTCGCGCGCCCCTGCGCATCCTGCTGGCCGATGACCACGGGATCGTGCTCGAAGGCCTGAAGATGGTGCTGGCCGGCATGCCCGCCGCCATCGGCGCGATCGACGAGGCCGCGACGGGCGAACAGGTGCTGGCCCTGCTGGCGGCGCATGGCGCGGACCTGCTGGTGCTGGACCTGGGAATGCCCGGCGTATCGGGGTCGGGCTGGGTGCGCGCCTTGCGCGCGAGCCACCCGGCATTGCGCATCATCGTGCTGACCGCGAACACCGACGCGCGCACGCGCGCGGCGGTGCTGGAGGCAGGCGCCGACGCATACCTGGCCAAGACGGGCAATGCCCAGGCGCTGCTCGACGCCATCGCGCGGCTGACGGACGGGCCGGCCCGCGCCCGCGCGCCGCAGGCCCCTCTGCCCGCGGTCCCCGCTGAAACCCTCACACCGCGCGAGCAGCAAGTGCTGGCGCTGGCGGCGCTCGGCGCCACGGCGGCGCAGATCGCGCAGGCGCTGCACATCAGCCCCTTCACGGCACGCAAGCACCGCGAGAACCTGATGCGCAAACTCGCCCTGCACAACACCGCCGAACTGGTCGCCTACGCAGTGCGCCTGGGCCTGCCCACGGCCTGACGCCCGCGCGCGGCGGGCCGGAAGAATACGGCATGCGCCGTATTTGCTACTGAATCTTCCAACACTAGACTGGCTCCGCAGCGCCCCGCCATCCCTTCCGCAAAGGCCACGGGGGATCGAGCAATCCGTCCATGAACCGCTGCACCGTCGCCATGCACCCTGCTCCCACCGCCGTTCTCCATCATGCCCCCCAGCCCGCCTCGCCGCGCCCGGCGCCCTCCGATCTCATCGGGCAACTGGTGCGCGAACAGCGCGTTCCGCTGCGGCGCTTCGTGGGCAGGCACATAGGCAACCACACGGAAGCGGACGACATCACGCAACAGGCGTTCGTGGAAATGTCGCTGTCGTATGCGCATTTTCGCGGCGACAGCAAACCGTCGACCTGGCTGTACGGCATTGCCCTGAACCTGATCCGCAATTATCTTTCGCGGGCAGCCGAGCGGCGCTACACCTTCGTGGACGAGAGCCTGCTCGAACCCGAAGCCTGTCCGCGCCCCGACCCATCCGCGCAGGCGGAATTGCGGCAGACGATAAGCGTGCTGGACCTGTCCATGGAGGAAATTCCCCGGGGCTCGCGCCAGGTCCTGTTGCTGATCTGCGTGGAACACCTCTCCTACGAGGACGCCGCGGCCCGCCTGGGCGTGCCCGTCGGCACGGTGCGCAGCCGCCTGTCGCGCGCCCGCGCCCTGTTGCGCACGCGCATGCAGGCTCACGGCTTGCGGCGGGACGACTGAATCCGCCAGGCCAATCGTCCTTCCAATCGGGCCGTTTGCGCCGCCGGTGAATGCCCCGTTAACGCTTCGTTTTCTATCGTTACATTTATCGAGCCATTGCTTGCTACGCGTCGTTACAGTGCTGCCTTCCCTTCTCCTTCTGGCAGACCTATGACCATGTGGCACGCTCCGCTCGGCCCTTTTGCTTCGGCGGCCCGACTCCGCCTCGCCGCGCAATGAAGGCCCGGCTCGCTCTCAAACCGCTGGCGCTCACCCTGGCGCTGAGCGGCCTGGCCATCTTCCAGGGCCCGGCTCAGGCGCAATCCGACTGGATGAGCCGCTGCAGCAGCGGATTCCTCGACCAGGGCTCGCGCCCGGACTGCCAACAGCCCTACCAGGAAGGCCTGGCAGCGGTGCTGACGGGATCGGCCGGCGACAACGCGGGCACGTGGGGCTACATCGACAAGCAAGGCCGCATGGCGATCACGCCCGCCTACACCGAAGCCGAATCGTTCCAGAACGGCCTGGCCGCCGTGAGCCAGGGCGATCGCTGGGGTTATATCGATCGCAAGGGCAAGTGGGCCATCGAACCCCGCTACACGCGCGCCACCGGCTTTAACGCCGAAGGCACGGCGCTGGTCGAGGACGACGGCCGCGACGTGCTGATCGACCGGCAAGGCAAGGTGATCAAGGTCTTCCCGCTGGGCACCCGCAGCTGGGGCTTCCGGCCCGGCCAGAAATTGGCGTCGATGGAAATGCCCCAGCCGCCGAAACTGTTCAACGCCGAGACCCGCAAGGCGGTCACGCTGCCCGCAGGCGTGATGAGGCTGGCGGCCCCCACCGACGGCTACCTGCCAGCCCAATTGCGCGACACCCGCTATAGCGGCTGGTGGGGCCTGCTGAATACGGACGGCAGCTGGGCGATCGAACCGCACACGCTCAGGTCCGAGGAAACGCCGGTGCGCGACGGCAATATGCTAGCCGTCAGGCGCGACGGGCGCTGGCAGTTCGTGGACGCGCGCGGCCAGGAGCTCGCGCCCGAACGCTACACGCACCTGCAATTCGTGGCGTCCGGCCTGTGGCTGGCCAAGCCCGGCGACCGCGACAAGGCGCTCCTGCTGAACGGCAAGCGCGAGGTGCTGCATCGCTTCGCCTCCGACTACGCGAGAACGCAGGAAAAGGACGGTTGGCATTTCTTGGTCGACGACGAGGCGGTGCTGCTGGTCGATCCCGCCGGCAAGCTTCAGAAGGTCGCGGTCGGCCAGGGCCAAGTGGACGTGCGCGACGGCCTGGCCTGGGTTTTCGGCAACCTGCCCGGCAACGCCGCGCAGGCGGAGGCGCCGGCCGCGGGCGCCGAAGCCACCGCGCAAGACGGAGTCGGCGTGGATGCCGGTCCGGAAACGCCGGGCGTAGCGGTGGACGCCGCGATGCCGGCCGAAGCCGCGGCCGGGGCCGATGCCGAGACCGCAGTGACGAACCATGCGCTAACGGCGGATGCCGCCGCGGATGCTGCAGACGCCGCGGCCGACGCCGCCCTGGCCCCGCCCGACGTGCCGTCGCCTCCCATGGTGGCCGTCGCGCCCGCGCCTCCCGCCCCTCCTGCCGCCGCGGCCAGCGCGGCGGCCGAGGCGGCCGAGGCGGCCAGCGGCGCCGAAGTCAGCGAAGGCGGCCTGGTACAGATCTACACGCGCGACGGCAAGCCGCTGCTGGACGCCGCCACGCTCGCGCAACTCCGTGCCTATCGCGTCCGCGCCTTCGACCCCAGCGACCGCGCGCGCGGCGACAGCGCCCGGGCCCGGCTGCCCCTGGCGCTGCTGAACCCGCTCGACTATTCGCTGCCCATGGGCATCCTGACCCCCACGGGCAGGATCGTCACGAATGCGGAGTGGGAAGATATCTCGGCCTATGACGCCGCCATGCCCCTGCCCGTCCGCACCCGCGCCAACAAGACCGGCGCAATCGACGCCGAAGGCAACTGGACGATTCCGCCCCGCTTCCTCGATATCCGCTCCTTCCGCGGCCCTTACGCCTGGGCCCGCCCTCAAGAGGCGGCGAAGCGGCGCGGCAGCGTGCTAATCGACGCGCGCGGCAAGACCGCCGCCGTTCCCGCCGCGATCCTGGACAGCGCCGCGGAATTCGATGGCGAGCTGATCCTCTATCGCGAGCCGGACGAGAACCGTGAGCAGCGCTGGGGCGCCTGGAGCGTGCGCGACGGCGCGCCCGTGCTCAAGCCGGTGTACGACCAGATCGAGAAATTCGAGGATGGCTGGGCCAAGGTCCAGGACAAGCGCCGCTGGGGCGTCGTCGACCGCAAGGGCCAGTGGGTGCTGCCCGCCACCTACGAAAGCGCGTATGACCTGGAGTACCTGGGCAATGGCCTGATGCTGGTCCGCGACGCCGAATCCAAATCTCGCCGCGGCGGCTACTCCGACCGCGCCTACCGGCTGGTCAACCTGCGCGACGGCAAGTCCAGCGAACTGCTGTCGGAGAAGCCGGAAAAGCTGAAGGGCGGACGCTACATCGCCAAGCTGGCGGATACCGGCACCGTGCTCTTCGATGCGCAAGGCCGCGCCCTGCGCCTCTCCGACGGCCCGCCCGCGCGCCGGGAGCAATACGAGGACTGGATCTACGTCGAGAACGAAGAACGCAAAGGCGCGATCGACGCCCGGGGCGAATTGAAAGTGCCTGCCCTCTACGGCGAGTTCAATCCCTTCTTCGTGCAGCCCGAAGGCCTTGCCCGCGCCTATGACGGATCGCGCTACCGCGTGATCGACCAGGATGGCAAGCCGATGCTCGGCAAGCGCGGCGACGGGACGCCGCTGGCCACCATGAAGCGCATCGTCTTCGAGGACGACGAAACGTCCAGCACCATCATGACGGACCTGCAGGGCAAGGAGATCACGCGCATCCCCGGCGCGTACAGCGTGGAAACGCGGAGCGCCAGCGAAGGCGTCGTGCCCTATCGCGGCGGCGGGGGCAACGGCAAGTACGGGTTCCTCGACACCAGCGGCAAGCGGGTGGTCGGGCCGCATTTCGACTCGCTGGGACCGCTGAAAAACGGACTTGCCGCGGCGCAGCGCAAGCAGCGCACCGGCAAGTTCTACGGCTACATCGACCTGACCGGCCGCTATGCCATCCCGCCCCTGTTCACCTGGGCCGCGAACTTCCAGGAAGAACGCGCGCTGGTGCGCCAGGACGGATTCATGCAGTTCATCGATACCAAGGGAGAGCCCCTCGCGACGTTTGCCGTGGTGTGCGACACGGTGACGATATTGGACAACGTCGGCCGCATCACTTGGCCGCAGGAGAAGATGAGCTGCCCCACGGCCGACAAGTTCGAACTCGCCCCCGTCAACGCCAAAGCGGAACAATCATGAAGTCACGCGCACTACGCATCACCCGCCTTGCCTGCGCCCTGGGCGCGCTGGGCGTGTCCCTGTCCGCCCATGCGCAATACGGCGGACATGACGCATGCCTGGAAAATGCCCCCTACGACAGCAATGCCACGCCGGATTCGGGCCTGGGGAGCCCCTACATCAACGGCTGCATCCGGGCGCTGTCCGACCAGCGCGCGGCGGTGCTGCTGCCGTCCGCCCTGGAAGGCGCCGGCCCGGCCCCTGGCGACAATTCGCTGCGCCGCCACGCATGGGGTTTCCTGGACCAGAATGGCCGGCTGGCCATCCCGCCGATCTTCGAAGCGGTACGCGATTTCCGCCACGGCCTGGCCGCCGTCAAATGGCAAGGCCTGTGGGGCTTCATCGATACGCGCGGCCGGATGGCCGTGCGGCCGCAATTCCACGCGGTGCAGGACTTCGCGGAGATCGGCCTGGCCGTGGCCACGATCGACGGCCGCAAGGAACTGATAGACCGCCAGGGCAAGCGCGTGGGCGAACCGCTGGACGAGAGCGTGGCGTCCCTCCATCTGCAGGACGGCGTGCCGGCCCTGGCCACGGTGGAATACAAACTGGAATATCGCTCCAACACCGGCGAGCGCCGCTACGGCGATTCCCGCACGCAGCTGACCACGGCCTTCGGGAAGGGCCTGTACGTCGCGATGTCGGACGAGGGCCGGTATGGGTTGGTGGACCAGAAATGGAACTGGGTGCTGGAACCCGTCTACGAAGACATCTCGACCTCCCGCGACGAGGGCGTGCTGGCCACGGCCTACGGCCCGCGCGGCGCGGTACTGCTGGACGCGGAAGGCAAGCCGATCGGCGAAGACCAGGGCTACCGGAACCTGTCGCCCCTGGGCAAGGCCTTCTGGAGCGCGGAACTGGGCCGCGGCAACTATGTTGTCCTGAATGCCGCGGGCGAGCCCGTGGCCAAACTGAAATCGGATGAGGCCTACGGATCCCAGCGCTACGGCGATATCCTCCTCTACCCCTCCGGCGGCAGGCTCATGGCGCTGGCTCCGGGCCGCGGCGAGCCATTGGAGCTGGGCGCGGGCCTGTCCGTCGCCGCCGACGATGAAGGCTACGTGCTGTTCTCGAACGCGGAGCGCGTCCCCGTCGGCCTGCTGACCCCCACGGGCGCCTGGCTCCATGGCGACACGGCGCCCGCCGGGCTGGACGAGGTCGGCCGGATGGAAGTACGGCAAGGCAAGCTATGGCTCTTCAAGGAGGGCGGGCTGCTGAACGTGCTGGATGCCGAAGGGCGAGCGCTGCTCAAGCCGGAAGCCGTCGCGGCCGCGCAGGAAATGGCGCTGAAGCAACTGCCCCTGGACATCGCCGGCGGCCCGCTTGGCCTGCTCGCGCATGGCTACTGCCATTGCGGCAGCGAGACCGGCGCCGGCCTGGTGCTGGCCGACGGCAGCATCGCGGCGGATCCTTCCTGGACGGCGGTGATCCCGCTGGACGGCGCCGACGGCTACGACGACTACCTTGTTCCGCAGCAAAGCGACCTGAAGGCGGCGCAGCTGCGCTATGCCGCGGAAACGGCGGACGGCATGCGGCTGCTGGATGCCGCCGGCAAGCCCATGGACCTGCCCGTGCAACAGCACATCGGGGCGTTCCGCCACGGCTATGCGCTGGCCTACGCAGGCGGCGTGAGCCGCATGATCGACCGCGACGGCAAGACCTACGCGCTGCCCGACTACTTCGAGACGGAAGTCGTCGCGCCCGGCGTGGTCCGCTTCCTGAAGACCGCGGCCGAGGACGCGCGCTGGGGCCTGTACGACTTCGTGGCGGGCAAGGAACTGTCGCCCCCCCTCTACCAGCACATCGGCGACTTCCAGGATGGCCAGGCCATCGCGTCGCTGGGGCCGGACCGCGTGGGCGTCGTCGACCGCCAGGGCCAATGGATCGTGCCGGCCAGCCACCATGCCGCGGAACGCGTCAACGCGCAGCTGTGGAAGGTGCAGCAGGCCGGCCCCCAAGAGGACGAATACGAGCGTCCCGCAGCCCTGTTCAATGCCCGGGGCCGCGCGCTGACCGCCTTCCTGCCCAGGCTGCAGACGGGCGTGGACGAAGACGGCGCCATCATGGCCGGCGACGGCACGCACCGCTGGATCGTCTCGCCCGATGGATCCGACACCCTGGACATGGAAGACGCCAGCTATAGCCGCCTCGGGGACTGGATGGCGATCCGCCGCGCCGCGCGCAGCGGCTACCTGAACGCGCAGGGCCAGTGGCAGATCGCGCCCGGCTCCGCCGTCGGCGGCACGTTCCGGGGCTCGCCCGCGCGCGCGCTGCTGACGGACACCGACGGCGCGCGCGTGATCGACGCGCAGGGCAAGACCGTTACCGCGCTGCCTTCCGGGGAATGGAGCTGGCCCCTCGGCTCTACCACGCTGCTGCGTCGCTACTACGCCAACGACAGGCAGAAGACGGACTATACGGGGCTCGACGGCAAGGCCCGCCTCACCGTCGACGGATACGCATCCGGATATTCGGAAGGGTTCGCGGTGTCGCGCCTGTCGAGCAACGCCATGCGCGCGATCGACGGCAAGGGCGCGCTGACCGGTCCTGCGTTCGACGTGCTGGGGCCGCTGAGCGAAGGCCTGGCGCCTGTCTACACGGACAGCGCCTACGGCTACGCGAACAACGAAGGCCAGTTGGCCATCCTGCCCGCGTACGACGTCGTGTCGCGCTTCCAGGGCCAGCGCGCCGTCGTGTCCACGATGGACATGTCGATGATCATCGACCCCACCGGCCGACAGGTCGCGCGGGTGGCCATGGAATGCGGCGTGCGCGCGCTGTATGGCTCGCACAACCAGCGGCTGTGGCCGCTGACCCTGCCCAAGCGCTGCCGCAAATGACGCCCGCCCCGGCGCTGGACGCCTATTGCGCGTCCAGCGCCAGGTAGCGGCGGGTCTGCACGATTTCCTCGCGTTCCTTGAAGCTGGTCAGCCTGTCGGCCATCTCGCTGCTGTCGCCCGTCCGCCGGATGGCGGCCAGCGTGTCCTGCATGGCGTGGATGGCCGCGCGCTGCAGATCCGACGGAATGATGACCAGGCGGTAGCCCATGGCCGCGAGCTCGGGCAGCGGCACCAGCGGCGTCTTGCCGCCATAGAACATATTGATGAGCTTCAGGCCAGGCAGGCGCTGCGCGATGGCCTGGATCTGCTGCGGCGTCTCGGGCGCTTCCACGAAGAGCATGTCGGCGCCCGCCTTCAGATAGCGCTCCGCGCGGACCAGCGCCGCGTCGAAGCCCTCCACCGCGATGGCGTCGGTGCGGGCGATCACCAGCGCATCGGCGTCGCTCAGGGTCTGGCGCGCGATGCGCACCTTGCGGCACATCTCTTCCACGTCGACCAGGCTCTTGTCGTCCAGGTGGCCGCAGCGCTTGGGAAAGGATTGATCCTCGATGTGGAAAGCCGCCACGCCGGCACGCTCCATGATGCGCACGGTGCGCTCCACGTTGGCCGATCCGCCGAAGCCCGTATCGGCGTCCGCCACCACGGGCAGGCCGCTGGCGTCCACGATCTTCTCCACCCGGTCCATCACTTCGGTAAAGCTCAGCAGGCCTATGTCCGGGTAGCCGGCCGCGCGCGCAATGGCCCCGCCGCTGGCGTAGACGGCTGGAAAGCCGGCCGCGGCCACCAGCCGGGCCGACATGCCGTCGTAGGCGCCGGGCGCAACGACGATGTCCTCGGCCAGGCGCTGGCGCAACAGGGTACTGGGTTTGGGAGGGGCGTTCATGCGGATTCCTTGCGGGAGTGGAGCGATGCCGCCATGATCGGCCCGCCGGAATAGAATGTCCAATATATGGAAAATTGATAATTGGTATTTTCTACATACTGATATGGAACTGCGCCATCTACGCTACTTCGTCGCCACCGCCGAGGCCCAACACTTCACTCGGGCGGCGGAACAGCTGGGCATGGCGCAGCCGCCTCTGTCCCAGCAGATCCGCCAGCTGGAGCAGGAAGTGGGCACGCCGCTCTTCGACCGCACCGGCCGCGGCGTGGCCCTGAACGACGCGGGCCGCGCCTTCCTCGCATGCGCGCAGGACATCCTGCAGCGCGCGCAGGCCGCCGTCCTGGCGGCGCAGCGCGCCGCGCGCGGCGAGATCGGGGAACTGACTCTGGGGTTCACGGAGTCCGCGTCGTTCAATGGCGTCGTGACCGAGCTGATCCGTCTGTACCGGCAGCGCTACCCGGACGTGGAGATGACGCTATCGCAAGGCGACAGCGAAACGCTGGTGGCGCAACTGCGCGGCGGCGCGATCGATGCGGCTTTCGTGCGGCCGCCCTTCGCGCTGGACGGCGGCCTGGCGTTCATCGAGCTGGCGCAGGAGCCCCTGGTGGTGGCGCTGCCTCTCGGCCACCCGCTGGCGCGGCGCAAGCGGCTGGCGCCCGCCGACCTGGCGAGGGAACGCTTCATCCTGTATTCCCGCAAGTCCGGCTACGGGCTTAGCGCCGACATCATGGCGGCATGCCGGCAACACGGCCTGAGCCCGCAGATCGGGCAGCGCGCGCCGCAATTGTCGTCCGCGGTGAACCTGGTGGCCGCGGGCATGGGCGTGGCGGTCGTGCCGGCGTCCCTGCGCCACTTGCGGCCCGATGGCGTCGTGTACCGCCCTTTCGCGCTGGACTGGCCGCGCGCGGTGCTGGGGCTGGCGGTGCGAGAGCAAGGCGCCGGCGGGCGCGTGCGGAACCTGCTGGCGCTGACCGGGGCTTGACGCCCGCGCTCAGCCTTCGTGCGACTCATGCACGGCGACGGCGCCGCGCTTCCAATAGCTGGCGGCGCGGATGCGGCTCTTGTCGACGCCATGCCCCGCAACCATGATTTCCCGCAGCGCCTTGGCCACGGCCGACTCCGCCGCTACCCAGACATAGCCTTCGCCGGGCGGCAGGCGCAACTCGCGCGCGGCCTCCAGCAACAGGACGCTATGGCCTGGCGCGGTGCCATTGCGATGCAGCCAGCGGATGGAAGCCCGGGCCGCGGTGGGCAGCGGGATCTCGTTCGATTCGGCCGGCACTTCGATCAGCACCAGCGCCTGCGCGGCCGCGGGCAGCTCTTCCAGGCGGCGCGCGATGGCGGGCAAGGCGGTTTCGTCGCCGATCAGCACATGCCAGTCGAAGCCCGTGGGCACCACGAAAGAGCCGCGCGGCCCGCCGATGCCCAACTGCTGGCCCGGCGCGGCCTGCGCGGCCCAGGTCGAGGCCGGGCCGTCGCCATGCAGCACGAAATCGATGACGAGCTCCTTGCTCGCCGTGTCGTAGCGGCGCGGCGTGTAGTCGCGCGCGGCGGGCTTGGGCGCGCCCTCAGGAAATTTGACGCCCTCCGGCCCGACGGCGGGCAGCGCCGGGGGCTGCGATGGGTCGGCGGGAAAGAACAGCTTCACATGGTCGTCGAACGAGGCCGACACGAAGTCGTGCAGATCGTCGCCGGTAAAGGTGACGCGGGCCAGCAGGCCGGCGATGCGTTCGACGCTTGCCACGGTCAGCGCGCGCATCTTCAGGTCGTGGCGGACGCGTTCGACGTTGAGGTCGGTACGGGTCATGGGAACTCCGGGAATGAGGTCTGAAATCAGGAACAGGAGCCCGTGATGTCTTCCGTTGCGCGCGCCAGGATGGCCGCGATGCGGCGCTGCTCCTTCGGCGTGGCGTCGGTGCGTTCCAGCAGCGCGCGCTTGAGCGCCTGGCGGGCCTCCACGAATTCCGGCAGCCATCCGGTCGCGGTGTCCTCGCCTTCGGGGCCCGTGCTGCGCGGCTCGCCGCTCCACGCCTGGCGCATCCAGTCCATCTTGCGCGCGACGTGCTTGAGCTTGTTGAACATGAGGGACAGGCGTTCGCGGTTGCCCTCCAGGTGCGCGCGGCCGGGCTCCGCCAGGTGGTAGCGTTTTTTCGCGCCGGCCTGCTCGACGGTGGCGTAGCCCAGTTCTTCCAGATAGGTCAGCGCGGGATAGACCATGCCGGGGCTGGGCGTGTAGAAGCCGTTGCTGAGCGCGCCCAGCGCCTTGATGAGCTCATAGCCGTGGCTGGGGTTCTGCTCCAGCAGGCCCAGCAGCATGAGCTGGAGGTCGTCGCTGCTGACCTTGCGGCCGCGCGCCCAGCCGCGCCCGTCTCCGCCGAAGCCGTCGGCGTCTGCGCGGCCATCGGGCGAGCCCGAGAACCAGTCGCCCCCCGCGCCGGCATGGCGCTGGTGAAGGGCGTGCCGGCCGTCATGATCGTGCTGCGACGCGTGGCCATGGCCGTGAGGCTTGTTCCGGGTGCGGCGCGGGCCGCGGGGGAATGCGGTCAGGAATTGGGGATGGCGCATGAGAATCTCCTTTCCTTGTATCTTAAGATATATATCTTACGATATACGCGCGGCGGCCTGCCCGTCAAGCCCGGCGTTCGCTCACCCCCGCCGCGATGCCGCCCACGATCAGCGCCATGCCCGCCAGCAGCGAGGCGCCGACCGGTTCGTGCAGGATCGCCGCTGAGCACAGCAGGCCGAACACCGGCACGCCGAGCAGGCCGATGGACGTAACGCCAGCGGGCAAGGCGCGGTTCACGGTCACGGCCGCCCAGTACGCCACGGCGATGCCGAAGATGCCGCCGTATCCCAGCAGCCATGCCAGGTCCGCGCTCCACGCCACGACGGGCGCGCCCTCTGCCGCGTACGCCGCCGCCGATAGCGCCGCCGACGCCAGCAAAGCCTGCCAGAACGCGAGTTCGAAGGGCGGCGTGACCCAGCGATGGGCGCGCACGTAGACGATATTGGCCGCCCAGCACAGGGCCGCCAGCAGGATCAGGCCGTTGCCGGCCAGGGCCTCGCGGCTGTGCCAGTCGAAGGCGAGCGGATTGAATATGACGATCAGCCCCAGCATGCCCAGCGCCAATCCGGCCCGCCTGGCCCGGCCGATGGGTTCGCCCAGGAACAGCCAGGCTGCGGGAATCACCCATAGCGGCGTGGTATACGCCAGCACGACGGATCTGCCCGCGGACACGTATTGCAGGCCCAGGCTGACCAGGGCCGCGAAGGCGCCCATGTGCAGCAGCCCGACGCTGAGAATGACGGGAATATCGGCCTTCACCGGCCAGGACACGCGGCGCAAGCCCAGCCCAAGCGCCAGCAGCGCGGCGGTGCCTGCGATGCTGCGCGCGGCGGCGGCCCAGATGGGCGTCATGTGTTGCAGCAACAGCTTGTTGACGACCCAGGTGAATCCCCAGGCCAGCACCACCACGCCCAGGAGCGACAGCGCCTTGCGGCGGGAAAGCACGGCGTCGGACATGATCGCGATGATCGGCGGAATCCGCGGAAAGGTCGGAAGGAAAAACCGACTATAGGAGCCGTCCGCGGACAGCGCGTAGACCCACGCGCCGCCTATTCTCTGGAGCCACGCATGCCCGGCGCATCCGGGCCCGGAGCCTCTTGCAGCCAGCGCGCGAACTCGCCCGCCCGCGGCTCGCCGGGCGCGGGGGCATAGACCACCAGGCGCAGGTGCCGGCTCTCGTCGACGGAAAGCGTCGCATGTTCGAACGCCAGTTCGCCCAGCGGCTCGATCCTGAGGCTGCGCAGGCCCATGCACGCGCCATGCACGTCGTGTTCGCGCCACCATGCCTTGAAATCCGGCGACACCCGCTCCAGTTCGTCCACGAGTTCCGCGACGTCGGGCTCGCCGGCGGCGCTGGCGAAATCGCGCCGGAAGGTGGACAGCATCGCGGGCGCCTGCGCGGACCAGTCCACGAACAATTGCCGCATCGCGGGGGCCGCGAACAGCATCCACAGCAGATTGCGGCGGCCCGCCGGCTGCGCCGAGAAGCCGAACACGCGGTCCGCCGCGGCGTTCCACGCCACCACGTCCCAGCGCAGGTTCAGGATATAGGCCGGGCGCGCGGGCAGATCGTCCATCAGGCGGCGCACCTGTGCCGGCACCGTGCACCAGGTGCGGCCCGGTTCGGACGGCGGGCGCTGGTGCGCCAGCAGGTACAGGTGGCGGCGTTCGGCGGCATCCAGCTTCAGCACGCGGGCGAGGTTTTCGAGAAAGCCGGCCGACACGCTGATGTTGCGGCCTTGCTCGAACCAGGTGTACCAGGCCAGCCCCACGCCGGCCAGCGCGGCCACCTCCTCGCGGCGCAGGCCCGGCGTGCGCCGGCGCCCGCCTGCGGGCAGGCCGAGTTCGGCGGGGCCGAGCCGCGCTCGACGCAGGCGCAGAAATTCGGACAGATCGGAGCGGGTACGCGCCAGGCGCCGGGACGCCGCGGTTTCAGTCATGGTCGTATTGCAGGCAGTAATAGCATAAACAGCTAAATTGTATAAGGCTAAAAGCCTCACCAGAATAGCGTCCATCTTCACTCGATGGCGCTTTCCATGACTTCCACCACGCTTTCCCGCCCAGCCGTTCCAACGGCCGCATCCGCGGCCATGGGCCGTCTGGGCCTGGCCGTCCTGCTGTCGGGCGGCTTCATCACGATCTTCGACCTGTTCGTGGTCAACGTCGCCATTCCCAGCATGCAGACCACGCTGTCCGCCAGCTTCGCGCAGGTCGGATTCATCATCGCCGCCTACGAACTGGCCTACGGCGTGCTGCTGATCGCAGGCAGCCGCCTGGGAGACCGCCACGGAAGACGGCGCGTCTTCATGCTGGGCATGGCGGGCTTCGCCTTCGCCTCGGCCTTGTGCGGCCTGGCCCCCACGGCCGACACGCTGATCGCGGCGCGCATCCTCCAGGGCATGGCGGCGGCCATGCTGTTTCCGCAGGTGTATGCGCTGATCCGCGTCAGCTACGATGGGCACGCGCGGCGGCGCGCCTTCGGATTGCTGGGCATGACGCTGGGGCTGGCCGCGATCGCCGGGCAGGTGCTGGGCGGCTGGATCGTGCATGCCGACCTGTTCGGCCTGGCGTGGCGCAGCATCTTTCTCATCAACGTGCCGTTGGGCCTGCTGGCCTGGCGCCTGGCGCGCCACATTCCCGAATCCCGCGAGCCTTCCGGCGCGGCCATGGACTGGCCCGGCGCCGCGCTGGTGGGCGCGGGGCTGGCCTTGTTGCTGCTGGCCCTGATCGAAGGCCCGCAGCGGCATTGGCCCGCGTGGACCGCGGCTTGCGGCGCGGCGTCCGTGGCCGTGCTGGCGCTGTTCGCGCGGAGGCAGCGCCGCATGCGCGCCCGGGGCGGCGCGCCGCTCGTCGACCTGGGATTGCTGGCGCAACCGCGGTTCGCGGCGGGCTGCCTGCTGGTCATGCTGGTGTTCTCGACCACCAGCGCGCTATTCCTCTGCTACGCGCTGCTGGTGCAGACTGGGTTCGGGCTGGACGCCCTGACGGCCGGTCTGATCTTCGCGCCGGCCAGCGCGGGTTTCGTGGCGGGCTCCATGGCGGCGCCGCGGCTGGTCGCGCGCTTCGGCGCGTCCGCCATCGCGCTTTCCGCCCTGCTGTACGGCGGAGCGACGGCGGCGCTCATGATGCGCGTGGGCGCCGCGGGCGCCAGCCTCGATCCCTGGTCGCTGCTGCCGCTGCTGGTGTGGCTGGGCGCGGCGCAGGGCGCGGTCAACACGCCGCTGGTGAACCTGGCGCTGGGTTTCGTGGACGATCGCCAGGCCGGGATGGCCGCGGGCATCGTTTCGACGCTGCAGCAGATCGGCGCGGCGCTGGGCGTATCCGCCGTGGGCATGCTGTTTGGCGGCGCGCTGCGCGCCTGCGGCGGCGCGGGCATCGCCGAATGCCATGCCCAGGCGTTTGCCAGCGCCCTGCGGTTCAACGTGGCGGCGATCCTGGCGGCCGCGGCGCTGCTGTGGTGGCTGGGCCGCCACGCCCGCGGCAGCCGGAGCCGGTGAGCGGGCGTCAGCCCGCCGACAGTTCCCGCGCCCGCCGCCGCGCCTCGTGCACGGCTTGGGTGATCGCGTCGCCCACGCCCTCCGTCTGCAGGTGCGACAGCGCGGCATGGGTGGTGCCGCCCCGGGACGTGACCCTGTCCTGCAGCTCGGCCAGCGGCACGTCCTCGCTGGCGGCCAGCGCGGCCGCGCCGCGGAAGGCGGACACCGCCAGCCGGCGCGCCTCGGCGGGCGTGAAGCCCAGTTGCTCGGCGCCCTTCGCCAGCGCCGCCATGAAATGGAACACATAGCCGGGCCCGCTGCCCGTCACCGCGGTGACGGCGTCGATCATGGCTTCGCTGGCGGTCCAGATGCGCTCGCCCACGGCGGCGAACAGCGCGTCGGCCTGCCCGCGCTCCGCCGGGCCGCAGGCCTGCGTGGCATACAGGCCGGTCATGCCCAGCCCCACCTTGGCCGGCGTATTGGGCATGGCGCGCACGATGCGCGCATGGCCGCCAAGCCAATCGGACAACGAGGCCAGTTCCACGCCGGCCGCGATACTCACCACCGTGGCGCCGGAAGGCAGATACGGCCGGACCTGGCCGCAAGCCTCGCGCAGGACCTGCGGCTTGGTGGCCAGCACGCACAGCGCGGCGTCCGCCAGCTCGGCGCCAGCGGCCTCGCGGCAGGCCAGGCCGCGCGCGGCCAGCGCCTCGCGCGCGGGGGAGTAGGGCTCCACCACCAGGAAATCGGCCAATGGCCGGCCCTGGCCAAGCAGGCCGTCGATGATGGCGCTGGCCATATTGCCTCCGCCGATGAAAACGATTTTTTCGCGCATGTCGTTCCGATGAAAGTTGCAATGAGGCTCAACGGCGGCGCACCGCCGCGGCGTCCAGCGCGGCGATGCTGCCGCGGCCCAGCAGCCTGAGGGTGTTTTCGAGTTCGGTGCGCAGGATGGCCAGCACTTCGTCCACGCCAGCCGGACCCCGCCCCGCCAGCCCGTACAAGGGCGCGCGGCCCAGCAGCACGGCGCGCGCGCCCAGCGCCGCCGCCTTGGCGATGTCGCTGCCGCGGCGCACCCCGCCGTCCACCAGGATCTCCAGCGAGCGCCCCAGTTCCGCCGCCACTTCCGGCAGGACTTCCAAGGGGCAAGGCGCGCTCTCCAGCTGGCGGCCGCCGTGGTTGGACAGGACGATGCCGTCCACGCCGTGCGACTGCGCGCGCCGCGCGTCGGCCAGGCCCTGGATGCCCTTGATGACGATGCGCCCGCGCCAGGCCCGCCGCAACCACGCGACGTCGTCCCACGTCAGGGCCAGATCCATCTGGCGGCTGAGGGCCGAGGCCTGTTCGGTGATGTTCTCGCGCGCGTTCGAGCTGACCGCCAGGTTTTTCAATTGCGGCCCGCCATGGCGCAGCATGCGCCAGCACCAGCCGGGATGCGCGGCCAGATCCAGCAGCAGCCGGCGCGAGGCCCGCAAGGGCAGCTTGAAGCCGTTGCGCTTGTCGTGATCGCGGTTGCCGTGCACCGGCACGTCCACGGTCAGGAACAGCACGGTGTAGCCGCTCTGCCAGGCGCGGTCCATCAGGTGTTCGGCAATGCGGCGGTCGCGCTGCACATAGAGCTGCAACCAGAGTTCGCCGGAGGTAGCCGCCCGCACGTCCTCCAGCAGGGACGTGGACGCCGTCGACAACACGAACGGCAGGCCGGCCTTGTGCGCCGCGCGCGCCAGGTGGATGTCGGCCTCGGGCCAGAACAGGCCGTTCAGGCCGGTAGGCCCCACGACGGCGGGCATCGCGGCCGTGGCGCCCAGCACGGGCGCCTCCAGCCGGCACTCCGACACATCCACCAGCACATCGGGACGGAACTCGAGGTCGGAATAGGCCGAAGCGTTGCGGGCCATTGCGATGCCGTCCTCGGCGCCGCCCTCGAGGTAATCGAACGCCAGCCGGGGCAGGCGCTTCTGCGCTCGCAGCCGGTAATCCATTACGTTGGGCAGCATGTCTCTTCCTTGTTCCCAAATGGCGGTCGGGTGTTTTATATTAAATTGCATACAGAACGATATGATTGTATTTCGATCATTTTAAAAATCGCAATACGGAAGCCCGCCGAATCGCTTGCAATGGCGGGCCCGCCCTAGACAGTCCCTCGCCGCACATGGCTGAAGCGCCTAAGGACATACCCTAAATTCAATCGTATGGAGATTATTTAAATCGAAAAGCAATTTAAGTAATCGTATGCTGTGCCCGAATGAGCTCGGGGCTCCGTCCATCCCGAGGCTCCATCCGGGATTACAGACATGACCAACGGCAACACCTTGCTAGACGCGCTGACCCAGGCCCTGGGCGCGGACGCCATCCTCCATTCCGAGGCCGACACGGCCGGGTACACCGAAGATTGGCGCGGCCGATACAAGGGACCCGCGCTATGCGTCGCGCTGCCCGGCGATACGCGGCAGGTGTCGGAAGTCGTGCGCCTCTGCCATGCGCATGGCGCGCCCGTGCTGCCCCAGGGCGGCAACACCAGCCTGTGCGGCGGCGCGGTGCCGGCCGACGCCGGCCAGCCGCCGGTCATCGTGAACCTGTCGCGCATGCGCCGTATCCGCCGCGTGGACGCGGCCAACAATTCCATGGAGGTCGAGGCCGGCTGCGTCCTGGCCGCGGTGCAGGAAGCGGCCGCCGCCGAAGGCCGGCTGTACCCGATCAGCCTGGGCGCGGAAGGCTCGTGCCAGATCGGCGGCACCATCGCCACCAACGCCGGCGGCACCGGCGTGCTGCGTTATGGCAACACGCGCGACAACGTGCTGGGCCTGGAGGCGGTGCTGCCCGACGGCTCCATCTGGAACGGCCTGACCGCGCTGCGCAAGAACAACACGGGCTACGACCTCAAGCATCTGTTCATCGGGGCCGAAGGCACGATGGGCATCGTCACGGCCGCCGTGCTCAAGCTGCATCCGCTGCCCACCGCGCACGCGGTGGCCTGGCTGGCTCCCGACAGTCCGCAAGCCGCCCTGGACATCCTGGGCCTGTTCCAACGCGCCTGCGGTTCGCGCCTGTCGGCCTTCGAAATGATCGACCGCAACCAGCTGGACGTGGTGATGGCGCACGTGCCGGGCCGCAAGAATCCGCTGGCTGGCGCGCACCCCTGGCACGTGCTGGTGGAACTGTCCGACACGGGCGGCGACGCCGAGCTCCAGGATCTGCTGCAGCAGATCCTGGAACAGGCCGCCGCAAAAGGGCTGCTGCACGACGCCGTCGTCGCCAGCAATGGCGCCCAGCGCGCCGCGCTCTGGGAAGTCCGGCACAGCGTGTCGGAAGGGAACAAGAAGGCCGGCGTCGGCCTCACCACCGACACGGCGGTGCCCGTGTCCGCTGTGCCGCGCTTCATCGACGAGGCCACGCAGGCCGTGCGCGGACTGGTGCCCGGCCAGCCCGTGCTGATCGTGGCCCACCTGGGCGACGGCAACGTGCATTTCATTCCTTTCTTCACCTTCGATGCCTGGAACGCGCTGCCCGATCGCGACGCCATGGCCGCCGCGATCCGCCGCGCGGTCAACGACGTGGCCGCCGCCCTGGGCGGCACCTTCAGCGCCGAACACGGCGTGGGCCGCAGCTCCCTCGCCGAAATGGAGCACTACAAGTCGCCCGTCGAACTGGCGATGATGCGCGCCGTGAAACAGGCTTTCGATCCCGCCCATCTTTTCAACCCCGGCCGCTTGTTGCCTTGAGCCGTCGTTCTCGATCCGCAGGAGTCCTCAATGAAACCGACCTCCCATAACGCCTCGCGCCGCAACGCGCTCAAAACCGTGGCCGCCGGCGCCGCCGCCCTGGCCATGCCCATGATCTGGACGCCGTCGCGCGCGGCCTCCAAGCGCATCGTCGTGCGCGACGACGGCGGCATCTACAGCAAGGCCTATGGCGCCGTGTTCTACAAGCCGTTCTCGGAAGCCACCGGCATCCAGGTGGTGGGTGTGCAGGCCAACGCCGAGCCCACCGCGCAGATCCGCAGCATGGTGGACACCGGCAACTACACCTGGGACATGGCCAAGATCAGCCAGCCCGCCATCCTGATGCTGACCGAAGGCGGCAAGGTGTACCTGGAAAAGCACGGGCTGGAGTCCGATCCCGTCGTGGCCACCATACCCAAGCAGTACATGTCGCCCTATGGCGTCGGCAACAACGTCTACTCCACGGTGCTGGCCTACCGCACGGACGCCTTCAAGGGCCGGCGCGCGCCGGCCTCGTGGGCGGACTTCTGGGACGTGAAGAACATCCCCGGCCGCCGCGGCCTGCGCAAGCATCCGTTCGACACCATCGAGGAAGCGCTGATGGCCGACGGCGTGCCGACCGACAAGGTCTATCCCTGCGACATCGACCGGGCGCTGGCCAGCCTGGACAAGATCAAGCCGTCGGTCGATGTGTGGTGGAACACCGGCGCCCAGGTCGAGCAGATGCTGGGCTCCGGCGAGGTCGACATGATCGCGACCTGGGTCTCGCGCGCGCAGTCCGCGATCGCCAACGGCGCGCCCGTGCAGATCGTGTGGGACCAGAACATCTGGGGCTGCGATAACTGGTCCATCCTCAAGGGCACGCCGAACGCGGACGCCTGCCGCGAATTCATCAAGTTCGCGTCCGACCCCAAGCGCCAGGCCGCGCTGGTCGAGTACTTCGCCGCCGGCGTCACCCAGCCCGCCGCCTTCGACCACATCAAGGCCGACGTGGCCCGCAATTGCCCGACCCATCCCGACAACATCAAGACGGGCCTGCACATCAACGCCGCCTACTGGCTGGAAAAGCAGCGCGACGTGCTCGAGCGCTTCAACGGCTGGGTCCTGAAGTAATCCTTATCTAGTTGAACACCATGTCTTCCTCCAATCTGCAAATCTCGGGCCTGGGCAAACGCTACGGAGACTTCGTCGCCCTGGCGCCCACGCACCTGGACGTCGCCCGCGGCGAATTCCTGACCCTGCTGGGGCCTTCCGGCTCGGGCAAGACCACCCTGCTGAGCCTGATCGCGGGGCTGGCCCAGCCCGACGAGGGCCGCGTGCTGATCGACGGCGCCGACGTGACCTATGGCGCCCCGTATGAACGCGACATCGGCATGGTGTTCCAGAACTACGCGCTGTTCCCTCACATGAGCATCGAGGAGAACATCGCGTTTCCGTTGAAGATGCGCAAGGTGCCGGCGACCGAAGCGCGCCGCCGCGCGATGGAGGCGCTGGAAATGGTGCGCCTGCCCCACGTGGCGGCCCGGCTGCCGCGCGAACTCTCCGGCGGCCAGCAGCAGCGCATCGCGCTGGCCCGCTGCATGGTGTACCGCCCCGCCATCATCCTGATGGACGAACCGCTGGGCGCCCTGGACAAGAAGCTGCGCGACCAGATGCAGCTGGAGATCAAGCGCATCCACCGCGAGCTGGGCACCACCATCGTCTACGTGACGCACGACCAGGAAGAGGCCATGACCATGTCCGACCGTATCTGCCTGATGAACGGCGGCGCGATCGAACAGCTGGGCACGCCGGCGGACCTGTATTTCCGCCCGCGCACCCTGTTCGTGGCCGACTTCCTGGGCGAATCGAACCTGCTTCGGGGCGTGGTCGATTCGGTCGATGGAGAGACCCTGTCGGTCAAGCTGGAGCGCCAGGGCGCGACCGGCCTGGCCTTGTCCAACGGCGCGCCCATGCGGGCCGGCCAGAAGGTCACGCTGATGCTGCGCCCTCAGAACCTGCGCATTAGCGCGGCCGGCGCCGGCGGCGGCCAGCTGACGGGCAAGCTGCTGGACGTCATGGTGACCGGCAGCCTGACCAAGCTCTACCTGGATCCCGGCGTCGCCGACGCCGAACCCATCGTGGTGGCCTACCCCACGCGGCGCCAGGCCGAACACTACGCCATCGGCCAGCCCCTGTCGGTCGGCTGGCAGGCGGCCGACGCCGTCGCCATCCCGGAGTAAGCGCATGACGACCCTTGCCACTCCCCGCAAGCGCATGAGCCAGGGGCGGCGCCACTTCCTGATGGCGGCGCCCCTGGTCGTGCTGCTGCTGGTGCTGCTCATCTACCCGGTGGGCCAGCTGCTGCTGTTGAGCGTGTTCGGCGACCAGGGCTTCTCGCTGACGCAGTACCACCGGCTGTTCGAGTCGAGCGTGTACGTGAACGTGCTGCTGATCACGCTGAAGATCTCGCTGTGGACGACGTTCTTCTCGGTGGTCGCGGGCTATCCCGTGGCCTACCTGATCTCCAGTCTCTCGGCCCGGCGCAAGACCTCGCTGCTGTTCTGGGTGCTGCTGTCGTTCTGGACGAGCTTCCTGGTGCGCACCTTCGCGTGGGTGGTGCTGCTGGGCCGCAACGGCGTGGTCAACCAGCTGCTGCAGGCGCTGGGCATCCTGGACGCGCCGGCCAACCTGCTCTACCACTTCGGCAGCGTGCTGGTGGGCATGGTGCATGCGCTGATGCCGCTGGCCGTGCTGACGATGCTGTCGGTCATGGAGAACATCGACCGCAACCTGCCGCGGGCGGCCTCCACCCTGGGCGCGCGGCCCGGCACGGCGTTCTGGAAGATCTACTTCCCCCTGTCGATGCCCGGCGTGGCCGCCGCCGCCATCATGGTGTTCGTGACCGCCATCGGCTTCTTCATCACGCCCGCGCTGCTGGGCGGACGCAAGGAGACGATGATCACCCAGATCATCATCGACCAGGTCCAGCAGACCATGAACTGGGAATTCGCCGGCGCAGTGTCGGTGCTGCTGCTGGTGGTGGTGCTGGCGGTCTTCGCCATCTACGACAAGGTGCTGGGGCTGTCCACGATGACGGGCGCCGCCTCCACCCGGGTGCGCGCCTCGGGCAAGGAAAGCCTGACCCGCCGGGCCGGCGACGCGGTGCTGACGCTGCTGGCCGGCATCTCGGACCGCCTGTTCGCCCTGCTGCCCAAGCGCCTGCGGCGTTCGGTGTCGGGCACCGGGCAGTCGCGCACGCTGTGGTGGATCGTGTTGCTGGTGCTGGCTTTCCTATCGGCGCCCGCCTTCCTGATGATCCCGCTGTCGTTCGACGCCGGCTCGGGCCTGACCTGGCCGCCCAAGGGCTTCTCGCTGCAATGGTACGAGCAGATGTTCACCTCGCCGGTGTGGATGCAGGCGATCACGCGCTCGCTCGTCGTCGGCGTGGGCACCGGCCTGCTGGCGATGCTGATCGGCACGCCGGCGGCGTTCCTGCTGGTGCGCGCCGACATGCGGGGCAAGTCGGCCATGCTGGCCTTCGTGCTCTCGCCCATCGTGGTGCCGCGCATGATCATCGCCGTGGGCATGTTCTATTTCTTCGCCCGGGTCGGCCTGGTGGGGTCGACCATCGGCCTGATCCTGGCGCACACGGTGGTGGCGGTGCCCTACGTGGTGATCACCATGATGGCGGTGCTGCGCAATTACGACACGCGGCTGGACCTGGCGGCGCAAAGCCTGGGCGCGGGCCCTTGGGCCACGCTGCGCTTCGTGACGTTCCCGATCCTGGGCGCGGGGCTGATGTCCTCGTTCCTGTTCGCGTTCGCCACTTCCTTCGACGAACTCACCATCGCGCTGTTCGCCTCGGGCGGCCTGAACGCCACGCTGCCCAAGCAGTTCTGGGACGAGGTGACCTTGCAGATTTCCCCGGTGATCGCCGCCGTCTCCACCTGCCTTTTCATTTTCATTGCCGCGCTGATCTGGCTGGCCGACAGGCTGCGCCGCCGTAGCCTGGCCGGCTGATCCGCGCCTGTTTCACCTTTTAGGATAAGTTTCATGCTGAACGCTACCCGACTGCGCGGTGTCTTCCCCGCCATCCCGACCCCCGTCAACGCCGACGACACCATCAACGTCCCGGCCGCGCAGGCCCTGATCGCCTACCTGCTCAAGCAGGGCATCGACGGCATCGTGCCGCTGGGCGGCACCGGCGAATACGGAGCGCTGGCGCGCGCCGAGCGCATCCGCATGTGCAAGCTGACGGTGGACGCCGTGCAGGGCGGCGTGCCGGTGATCCCCGGCGTGCTGGACCCCGGATTCCACGACGCCCTGCAGGCCGGCCAGGAGTTCGCCGACGCGGGCGCCGATGCGCTGATGGTGCTGACGCCCTACTACACGACGCCCACGCAGGCCGGCATCCGCGAGTATTTCCTGCGCTACGCCGACGCCTCGCCGCTGCCCGTGATGATCTACGAAATCCCGTACCGCACGCGCATCGCGATCGCGCCGGAAGTTCTGCACGAACTCTCGCGCCACGAGAACATCATCGGCATGAAGGCCTGCAACACGGACATGTACCACTTCCTGCGCACGGTGGCGGGCGTGGACGAATCCTTCGCGGTGTTCAGCGGCGAAGACACGCTGCTGCCCGTGCACCTGGCCGCGGGCGCCCGTGGCGGCATCGTCGTAACCGCCAGCCTGCTGCCCACGGCATGGCGCAAGGTCTACGAGCTGGCTTCCGAAGGACGCACGCGCGAGTCCATGGAACTGCACCGCCGCCTGATCCCGCTGATGAACCTGGCTTTCGCCGAGACGAATCCGGGGCCGATGAAGTCCGTGATGGATTTGATCGGCGTGGATGCGCCGGAGGTGCTGGATCCGCTGGTGGCGCCCGCCGACGGGCTGCAGGCCGCTTTGCGGACGGAGTTGCTTCCTTTGCTTCGGGAGTTTGAAGGGCTGGCTTAAGGGCGGCAGCGATCGCGTCTTGGGGCCATGGGCGGGTTCCTGGGACGCCCGCCCCTCGGCCGGCCCTGGGGGCCTTACCCAGCGCCTTGCGCCGGGGTAAGCCCAACAACCGACATAACCCTTACCGCGAATACCCCGAAAACTTCGACTTGGAAATCGAAGTCGCCGCCACCTGCACATGCGGCGCCAATTCCGCCTCCACTCTGGCCACCGTCCAGCGCGTCGTCGGCACCGCGATATTGATCGCCGCGACCGCCAGCCCCCGGTGATCGATCACCGGCGCCGCCACCGAAATATCCCCCAGCACCGTTTCGTTCACGATAATCGCGTAGCCCTTCTCCGCCACGCGCCGCACGCGCTCCAGCAGCTTCTCCGGGTTTATTTCGGTGTAGGGCGTGATCGCTTCCAGGCGCGTCTGCGCCAGGATCTCTCGGCGCTGTTCGTCGGACAGGCGCGACAGGATCGCCGTGCCCGAGGCCGTGAAATAGGCCGGCAGCCGGCTGCCCACGGCGATGTCCACGTTGACCAGGTGATGGCCGGGAAAGCGCGCCACGAAGACGATCTCGTGGCCGTCCAGTTCCTGCAGATTGGTGGTTTCGCCGAGCGTGCGGCTGATGTCCAGCAGATACGGCGACGCCTTGTCGATGAGTTCGTTGGCGCGCACGTAGTTGTACGAGAATTGCAGCACCTTCGGCGTCAGCCCGTAATTGCGGGTGTCGGGAATGCGGCGCAGATAGCCCAGCGTTTCCAGCGTGTAGACCAGGCGCTGCGTGGCGCTGCGGTCCAGGCCCGAGGCGCGGGCGATATCGGCCAGGGTCATGTGGCGCTTGGGGCCGTCGAACGCATGCAGGACCTGGAAGGCCTTTTCGGTGGAGCCCACGAAGAGCGAAGACCGGGTCTCGGTCGTCGCTTGCGTTTTTTCCGTGTCGGCTTGGGGTGGATTGCGCACAGGAAACAGCCTATTCGAGTTCTAGGGATGCGGCGCGGGAAATAGCGCATGGCGGGTTCCGGGTGGGCCAACCAGGCGCAGTGCGCTAATATTAATTGTAATTCAATTATTAATAGCAGATTCCAATCGTTTTTGCTTAGACGGCGGCGGCCTCCAGCGGCACCCCCGGCTGCGACGCGGACCGCGTGCCGGGCAGGGGGTGGCAGGATTGCGGGTGATAGGTATGGACGACCGAGAGCTTTACGCGGTCGCTGCGGTTGCCCTGGGCCGCGTGCAGCGTGCGGCAATGGAAGAAGACCACGTCCCCCGCCTGCAGCTCGGGACAGACCGCGCGGGCGATCCATTCGGCGTTCCGGGGCTCGTCCTCGCGGAAGAATTTCTGTTCGTCGAACTGCTCGGGCGCGTAGGCCGCGGCGTGAGAGCCCGGGATGAACGAGAGCCCGCCGTTGGCGCGGGTTTCCGGCCCCAGCGCCAGCCAGCAAGACACCAGGTCCGTGTCGGAAAACGACCAGTAGCGGATGTCCTGGTGCCAGCCCGTCAGGCTGCCGTATGCGGGATGCTTGGTCATCACGCAATTGTGGTGCACCGTGGACAGCACCGGGGTCTCGCCGAAATAGCGCGCCAGCCACTGGCCGATGCGCGGGTCGGTGGCCCATTGCGCGAACAGCGGGCCGCGGGCATAGGCATTCAGAAGGCGCCTGACGGTCAGCCCGCCCTCGGCGGCGCGGGATTCGGGCGCGCCGGGGTAGCGCAGATCGGCTTCGTATTCAATGGGCGCCACGTGGCCGCGCAAATCGCGCTCGGCCGCGGCGCGCAGCGCCGCCACCTGTTCCGGGCTGGCGAATTGGCGCAGCACCACGAACCCCTGCTCGCGCAGCACGGCTATCTGATCATCAAGCGGTAACCCGGACATCTCGATCCTCACACCCCGCGGCGTAAGCTGCAAAGCGTCTGCATGCGGCGCAGGCGCGCACCGGCCAGGCGCCGGCATACGCGGGATGGCTAGATTACCAAAACCGCCGGCAGGCCCGGCGTCAGGCCTGGGGAGGATTCACCCGGGCGGCGTCGCGTTCCTGGACTTCATGGTGCACCCACTCCCGCCACACGGCCACCAGCAGGGCCATCAGCACCGGCCCCACGAACAGGCCCACGATACCCATGGTCTTCACGCCCCCGACCAGGCCGAAGAAGGTCGGCAGGAACGGCAGCTTGACGGGGCCGCCCACCAGCCTGGGACGCAGGGTCTTGTCGACGATGAAGAGTTCGACGCTGCCCCAGACCATCAGGGCGATGCCCGCCACCAGGTGGCCCGAGCCTACCAGGTACAGCGACACCAGGGTGAACGACAGCGGCGCGCCGCCCGGAACCAGCGCCATGAAGCCGGTCACCACGCCCAGCAACACCGGCGACGGCACGCCCGCCACCCAGTAGGCGATGCCCAGGACCACGCCTTCGCCCAACGCGATCAGGCCCATGCCGGTGACGGTGGAGTTGATGGTGGCGGGCACCACGCGGGAGAAGCGCAACCAGCGCGCGGGCAGGATGCGTTCGCCCAGCACGTCCAGCTGGGCCACCATGCGGGTGCCGTCCTTGTAGACGAAGAACAGCGTGATCAGCATGAACAGCACGGTCAGCAGCAGCTGGAACACGTTGCCCGTGGCGGCCAGGACCATGCGGTAGATATTGCCCAGGTGTTCGCCGCTGACGGCCTCGACCAGCGCGCCCAGCGCGTGGGGTTCCCCGATATAGGACTCCCAGTACTGGCCCAGGCGCTCGCCGACGACGGGCATCGAGGTGATCCAGCCGGGCACGTCCACGCCGTGGCGGTTGGCGGCGATGGCCCAGGCGAAGAAGGCGCTGGCCTCCTTGATGGCGTAGGACAGCGCCAGCGACATTGGCACGATCAGCACGACCACGACCACCAGCAACGCCAAGGAGGCGGCGAGCGTGGTGCGGCCGCCGCAGCGCGCGACCAGGCGTTGGTACAGGGGCCAGCTGGCCAGGCCGATGATCAGCGCCGCCAGGGCGGGAACCAGGAAGCCGCTGAGGAAGTACACCCCCGCCAACAGCACGAGCAACAAAAGCCAACGGGCGATCAGGTAGGCGGGTAGTACAGGCTGCATAGAGCGGATCGACAGTAAGTGCGTTGTAAGGCTTTGACTGTCGGACTATACAGACGTTTCGCGCAATACGAGGGACACAAGGGCTGTATTTACTACGGAGTTTCCCGTGTTTCCCGGGGCGGCCGACATCCGCCGGCCGCCCTGCCCCCATTTACAAAGCGTATTCGGCCGCCTCTTCGCGGGCGCTGCGGCGGCGTTGCGGCGTGCCGAGCAGCGCGGGGCTCTGCATGGTGGCCGCCACCGTGGCGGGCTGGGTGCCCTGGCTGCGCGCGTAGATGCCGCAATGCGCCGCCGCCGGATCGGTCTCGTCGCGGCCGCTGAGCAGCGGGCAGCCCGCGAACAATTCAGCCACCCAATCGGTGAAGGCCCGCACCTTGGGCGACAGTTGCCGGCTCTGCGGGTACAGCACCGAAATCGCGGTGGGGCTGGGCTTCCATTGCGGCAGCACTTCGATCAGCTCGCCCGATTGCAGGTGCGGCAACGCCATGTAGCGCGGCACCTGGATCAGGCCGAAACCCTTGAGCCCGCAATCCAGGTAGGCGCCGGCCTCGTTCACGGCCACCGCGCCCCTCATGTCCACTTCCTGGTGCTTGCCGTCCACGTTGAAATCCCAGGCGCAATTGCGGCCGGTGCGGCTGGAGAAATAATGCACGGCATGGTGGTCGCGCAGCGCCTCGATCGTCTGCGGCATGCCCTGGCGCGCCACATAGGTGGGCGAGGCGCAGGTCACGGTCTGCAGGGTGCCGATGCGGCGCGCGACCAGGCTGGAATCCTCCAGGTCGCCCGCGCGGATCACGCAGTCCACGGCCTCCTGCACCATGTCCACCGGGCGGTCGCCCAGGCCCAGCACCAATTCCACGTCGGGGTATTTGTCGTGGAAATCACACAATGCGGGGATCAGGATCAGCCGCCCGATGCTGGTGGGCACGTCGATGCGCAAGCGGCCCTTCAGGCGCAGCGCCGCTTCCTGGAAGCAGGCCTCGGTTTCCTCTACGTCGGCCAGGATGCGCACGCAATGCTGGTAGTAGCCGGCGCCGTCGGGCGTGAGGCCGATGCGCCGCGTGGTGCGGTTGAGCAGGCGCACGCCCAGCAGGCGTTCGAGATTCTGGATGATGGTGGTGACGGTGGTGCGCGGAAGCGAGAGGCTGTCGGCCGCCCGGGTGAAGCTGTTGGCGTCCACGACGCGCACAAACACCTGCATAGCCTGAAAACGGTCCATGGCGACGGTGTCCTTGAGACGAATAAGTCGGGGTGGAAGGAGCATAACCCGATTTCGGCGCTGATTAGTCGTTTTCACCGACTAGTGTTGCCGAAATGTACGGGTTTATCCGCCCCCGTAAAACACTCACAATTCAAACCATCTTGAAGTGCCCTTGCCGCCCGGCGCCCCCAAAGGGCATGTCAATCCTCAGATTCCGGCCATCGCGAAGACCCGCCCCGCCAAGGCGCCTTTGCCTGGACTAGGCGACCGCGCCATATGCTGCATCGCAGCATTCCAGCGGGAATCTCAGGACTGGCATCCCCGGGGCGCCGTCGCCGCCTCCCGCCCCAGGCTCCCGGGCAAGCGCGCTTCCGTCCCGACATCATCTCAAGGAAACATCATGGTTTCGCGTCATCGTATTGCTGTGCTTGCCGTTTTCGCAGCCGTCATCGCGGCCGGCGGCGGTTATGCCCTGTTCCGCGCCCCCGCCGGCGCCAACGCAGCCCAGGCGCAAAGCGCCCCCGCGGCGGCATCGGTCGAGGTGGCCGAGGTCCTGAACAAGACCATCGTGGACTGGCAGCGCTATTCGGGCCGCCTGGAAGCGATCGACCGCGTCGACATCCGGCCGCTGGTCTCCGGCACCCTGACCGCCGTGCATTTCCAGGACGGCAGCATCGTCAAGAAGGGCGACGTGCTCTTCACCATCGACCCCCGCCCCTACGCGGCCGAGGTGGACCGGGCCGCCGCCGCCCTGACCGCGGCCAAGGCCCGCGCTTCGTATACCGCCAGCGAACTGGCGCGCGGCCAACGGCTGCTGGCCGACAACGCCATCGCCCGCCGCGACTTCGAGGAAAAGCAGAACGCCGCCCGCGAGGCCGCCGCCAATCTGCAGGGCGCGCAGGCCGCGCTGGACTACGCCAAGCTCAACCTCGGCTACACGCGCATCGAGGCGCCGGTCGCCGGCCGCGTATCGCGGGCCGAAGTCACGGTGGGCAACGTCGTGGCCGCTGGCGCCTCCTCGGTGCCGCTGACCACCCTGGTCTCGGTGTCCAAGATGTACGCCTCGTTCGACGTGGACGAGCAGACCTTCCTGCGCTACGTGAATCCGGCCCGCAACGGCCACAGCACGGCGGCCGTGCCGGTGGAACTGGGCCTGGCGAACGAGGAAGGCTATTCCCGCAGCGGCGTCGTGCACTCGGTGGACAACCGCCTGGATGCCACCTCGGGCACCATCCGCGTGCGCGCCGAGTTCGACAATTCCGACGGCCAGCTCCTGCCGGGCCTGTACGCGCGCATCCGCCTGGGCGGCAGCGATCCCCGCGAGGCCGTGCTGATCGACGAACGGGCCATCGGCACCGACCAGGATAAGCGCTACGTGCTGGTGCTCGACGACAAAAACCACGCCACTTACCGCCAGGTCAAGCTGGGCGCCAACCAGGACGGCCTGCGCGTGATCGACTCGGGCCTCGCTCCGGGCGAACGCATCGTCGTCAATGGCTTGCAGCGCATCCGCCCCGGCGACGCCGTGACCCCCACCGTCGTCCCCATGATCGCGGCCCAGCGCAAGCCCGTCACGACCGCTTCGGCCGCCAGCAACTGAGCCGGCCCGACCCCTGCAAGGCGCAACGAGAACGTCCATGAATATCTCGAAATTCTTCATCGACCGGCCGATCTTCGCCGGCGTGCTCTCCGTGCTGGTGCTGCTGGCCGGCATCCTGGCCATGTTCCAGCTGCCCATCTCCGAATATCCGGAAGTGGTGCCGCCGTCCGTGGTCGTGCGCGCGCAATACCCCGGCGCCAACCCCAAGGTCATCGCCGAGACCGTCGCCTCGCCGCTGGAGGAATCCATCAACGGCGTGGAGGACATGCTGTACATGCAGTCGCAGGCCAATAGCGACGGCAACCTTACCCTGACGGTGAACTTCAAGCTGGGCGTGGATCCCGACAAGGCGCAGCAACTGGTGCAGAACCGCGTGTCGCAGGCGCTGCCGCGGCTGCCGCCGGACGTGCAGCGACTGGGCGTCACCACGGCGAAGAGCTCCCCCACGCTGACGCTGGTGGTGCACCTGATCTCGCCCAACGACCGCTACGACATCACCTACCTGCGCAATTACGCGATCCTGAACGTCAAGGACCGCCTGGCCCGTATTTCGGGCGTGGGCGAAGTGACGGTCTGGGGGTCGGGCAACTACTCCATGCGCGTCTGGCTGGATCCGCAGAAGGTGGCCCAGCGCGGCATGACGGCGGGCGAAGTGGTCGCCGCCATCCGCGAGCAGAACGTGCAAGTGGCCGCCGGCGTGATCGGCGCGTCCCCCACGCTGGGTGACGTGCCCCTGCAGCTGAACGTGAACGCGCGCGGTCGCCTGCAAACCGAAGAGGAGTTCCGCGACATCATCCTGAAGACCTCGCCCGACGGCGCCGTGACGCACCTGTCGGACGTGGCCCGCGTCGAGCTCGATGCGCAGGAGTACGGCTTGCGCTCGCTGCTGGACAACAAGCAGGCCGTCGGCATGGGCATCATGCAGTCGCCGGGCGCCAACGCGCTCGACGTCTCCACCAAGGTGCGCGCCGCCATGGCCGAGCTGGCCCAGGACTTCCCGCCGGGCGTGGAATACCGCATCGAATACGACCCCACGCAGTTCGTCAGCGCCAGTATCGAGGCCGTGGTGCACACGCTGCTGGAAGCGATCGCGCTGGTGGTGCTGGTGGTGATCCTGTTCCTGCAGACCTGGCGCGCTTCCATCATTCCGCTGCTGGCCGTGCCGGTCTCCATCGTCGGCACTTTCGCGCTGCTGCTGATCTTCGGCTATTCCATCAACGCGCTGTCGCTGTTCGGCATGGTGCTGGCCATCGGCATCGTGGTGGACGACGCCATCGTGGTGGTGGAAAACGTGGAGCGGAACATCGCGGCCGGGCTGAGTCCGCGCGACGCGACCTACCGCGCCATGCGGGAAGTCAGCGGCCCCATCATCGCCATCGCGCTGACGCTGTGCGCGGTGTTCGTGCCGCTGGCCTTCATGACCGGCCTGACAGGCCAGTTCTACAAGCAGTTCGCCATGACCATCGCCATCTCGACGGTGATCTCGGCCTTCAACTCGCTGACCCTGTCGCCCGCGCTGTCCGCCATCCTGCTCAAGGGCCATCACGAGAAGCCGGACTGGCTGACCCGTGGCATGAACCGCGTGTTCGGCCGCTTCTTCGACTGGTTCAACCGCATGTTCGGCCGTGCCTCTGAATCCTACGGCACGGGCGTGTCGGGCGTGATCCGCCGCAAGGCGGGCGCGATGGGCGTGTACGCCGTGCTGGTGGCCGCCACCGTCGGTATCTCGTACATGGTGCCGGGCGGTTTCGTGCCGGCCCAGGACAAGCAGTACCTGATCGGCTTCACGCAGTTGCCCAACGGCTCCTCGCTGGACCGCACCGACGCCGTGATCCGCCGCATGAGCGACATCGCCCTGAAGGAACCGGGCGTGCAAAGCGCGATCGCATTTCCGGGCCTGTCCATCAACGGCTTCACCAACAGCTCCAGCGCCGGCATCGTGTTCGTGATGCTCAAGCCCTTCAACGAGCGCAAGAACGCCGCGCTGTCGGGCGACGCCATCGCGGCCTCGCTGAACCAGAAGTTCGCGGCCATCCAGGACTCGTTCATCGCCGTGTTCCCGCCCCCGCCGGTCATGGGCCTGGGCACGCTGGGCGGTTTCAAGTTCCAGATCGAGGACCGCGGCGCCGCCGGCTATGCCGAACTGGACAAGGCCAAGGCGGCCTTCCTGGCCAAGGCGCGCCAGACGCCCGAGCTCGGCCCGGCCTTCTCCAGCTACGAAATCAACGTGCCGCAGCTGGACGTGGACCTGGACCGGGTGAAAGCCAAGCAGCTGGGCGTGCCGGTGACCGAAGTCTTCGATACGATGCAGATCTACCTGGGATCGATGTACGTGAACGACTTCAACCGCTTCGGCCGCGTCTTCCAGGTTCGCGCGCAGGCCGATGCGCCGTTCCGCGCGCACGCCGACGACATCCTGCAGCTCAAGACCCGCAACGCCGCCGGCGACATGGTGCCGCTGTCGTCGCTGGTGACCGTCAAGCAGACCTTCGGGCCGGAAATGGTGGTGCGCTACAACGGCTACACCGCCGCCGACATCAACGGCGGCCCGGCGCCCGGCTACTCGTCCGACCAGGCCCAGGCCGCGGCCGAGCGGATCGCCGCCGAGACCCTGCCCCGCGGCATGAAGATGGAATGGACGGACCTGACCTACCAGCAGATCCTGGCGGGCAATGCCGGCCTGTGGGTGTTCCCGATCAGCGTGCTGCTGGTGTTCCTGGTGCTGGCCGCGCTGTACGAAAGCCTGACCCTGCCGCTGGCCGTGATTCTGATCGTGCCGATGAGCATCCTGGCCGCGCTGACGGGCGTCTACCTGACCGGCAACGACAACAACATCTTCACCCAGATCGGTCTGATGGTGCTGGTGGGGCTGTCGGCGAAGAACGCGATCCTGATCGTGGAGTTCGCCCGCGAACTGGAGATGAACGGCCGCACGCCGCTGGAGGCCGCCATCGAGGCCAGCCGCCTGCGCCTGCGCCCGATCCTGATGACGTCCATCGCGTTCATCATGGGCGTGGTGCCGCTGGTGCTGTCCTCGGGCGCGGGTTCCGAAATGCGCCACGCCATGGGTGTCGCCGTCTTCTTCGGCATGCTGGGCGTGACGCTGTTCGGCCTGTTCCTGACGCCGGTGTTCTACGTGCTGCTGCGTTCGCTGGGAGGCAAGAAACTGCATGCCGCGGCGCCGCACGAAGCCCCCGTCTGCGTGCCGCACCTGGACACGAACGCGCCGCCCGCCCCGCAGCACAACGCCTGAGCCGGCAGGCCAAGAGCATAGCCAGCGCGTCCCGCCCCGGCGGCGGGGCGCGCCACAAAGAGAATAGCCATCATGATCCAAAGACTGACCCGCGGTTCCGCCCTGCTTGCCGTCCTGCTCGCGCTCGCCGGCTGCGCGGTGGGCCCAACCTACGAACGGCCGTCGGCCGCGGTGCCGGCGGCCTACAAGGAAGCCGCCCTGCCCGCGTCGGAAGCAGGCACCTGGAAACCCGCCGAACCATCGGAAGACGCGCTGCGCGGCGCCTGGTGGAAGGTATTCAACGACGAAGGCCTGAACCAGCTCGAGGACGAGGCGCTGCAGGCCAACCAGAACCTGCAGGCCGCCGCCGCGCGCCTGACCCAGGCGCGCGCGCTGCAGCGCGAAGCGCGCTCCGGCTTCTTCCCCACCCTGGACGCCGCCTTCGGCCCCAACCGCCAGCGCCCTTCGGCCGTGTCGCAAGGCCTGCCGGACGGCACTTCGACCAGCCCCGTGACCACCTGGCGCGCCCAGGGCATGGTGTCGTACGAAGCCGACCTGTTCGGTCGCGTGGCCTCGACCTACGATGCCGCCAGCGCCGACGCCCAGCAGAGCGAGGCGCTGTACCGTTCCGTGCTGCTGGCCCTGCAGGCCGACGTCGCCACGACCTATTTCCTGGTCCGCGAACAGGACGCCGAATCGCAGCTCTACCGCCAGACGGTCAAGCTGCGCATGGACACGCTGCAACTGATACAGCGCCGCTACGACGCCGGCGACATCAGCGAACTGGACCTGGCCCGCGCCAAGACGGAACTGGCCAGCGCGCAATCGGAAGCGCTGGGCATCGACCGCCGCCGGGCCGCGTCCGAGCATGCGCTGGCCGTGCTGCTGGGCCGCGCGCCGTCCGAATTCTCGATGCCGCCGCAGCCCATCCAGAAGGTGGCGCTGTCCATCCCGGCGGGGCTGCCGTCCGCCCTGCTGGAGCGCCGCCCGGACATCGCCGCCGCCGAACGCGCGATGGCGGCCGCCAACGCGCGCGTCGGCGCGGCCAAGTCCGCGTTCTTCCCGCGCCTGGACATCACCGGCGCCTTCGGCTACGAGTCATCGGAGCTGGGCAACCTGTTCCAGTGGTCCAGCCGCACCTTCCTGCTGGGTCCGCTGGTGGGCGCGGCGCTCTCCATGCCCATCTTCGACGGCGGCCGCCGCCAGGCCGGCCTGGACCGGGCCCGCGCCGTCTACGAGGAAGACGTCGCCACTTACCGCCAGACCGTGCTGAACGCCTTCCGCGAAGTGGAAGACAATCTGGCCAACCTGCGCATCCTGGCGGACCAGACCCGCGCGCAGGACGCCGCCGTCGAATCGGCCGCGCGCGCCGCCAAGCTGTCGCACACGCAATACCGCGAAGGCTCCATCAGCTACCTGGATGTGATCGAAGCCGACCGCAGCGTGCTGCTGCAACAGCGCGTGGCGGTGCAGCTCAGCGGAGAACAGGCGCGTTCGGCCGTGGGCCTGATCCGCGCGATCGGCGGCGGCTGGGAAAATCCCGTGCCGCCGGAAAAAGTGGCGACGAAGTAAGGTCCGGGCGGCCCGGGCGCCCTGCCCGGCTCAGGCGCCCGGACCGCCGCCCCGGTTCCGCTCCATATAGCGCCTGGCCATCTGGTACCCGGCGAAGACGTAGAAGCCGTTGCTGTTCAGCACCAGCCAGGCCCCCAGCCCGCCCATCAGGGCCACCACGGGCCCGACCGCACGCATGTCGCCCTGGGTCCAGGCGATAACGCCCAGGATGCCGACGGCGACCAGCCCCAGGGCCACGCGTTTCAACACCACCAGGCCGAACGCGTGGCCGCCCATGAAAGAAACCACGCCGATCGCCAGGGCCAGCGCCATGCCCGCGCAGACCAGCACCAGCGCAAAGGCCGCCAGCGCCGACCCCGCGTCTCGCAGCAACAGGTCCAGAACGCCGATGCCCACGCCCAGGCCCCCCGCCATGACCAGCACGGCCAACACCAGGGGCGACCACATGCCCGGCGGCGCGCGGCGCGCGTCCATGGCTTCCACGAAACGGTGCATCGCGGGCGAGCTGCGGGCCTCGTCCTGCCCCGGCAGCGCCGCCTCCAGCTTGCGGCATTGCGCGATCAGTGCGTTCAGGCCCGCGCGCGGCGTGTCCATTACGCCCTCGCCGTGCCCGGCGCATGCTCCGCGACGGTATTGCGCAGGGCCGCCATGGCCTCCTGCACGGCGAGCGGGCGGAATGGATCCTCGCGCCAGTACATGGCCACCGATCCGAAGCCCGACAAACGCACCGGGATCACACGCATCGCCCGCATCTGCGAAAAACGCAGCGCGGCGCGATGCGAGGCGACGCCGATCATGTCGCTGTTGTTGATCAGCGTGAGGTTGACGGTCACCGAGTTGGACTCCACGTGGTCGGGCGGCGGCGCCTGCCCCGCCGCAGCCAGGGCCGCGTCCACCGCGTTGCGGATGGGCGTGCCCTTGGGCCACAGGATCCAGCGGTAGGACAGCAGGTCCTGCCAGGACGGCTGCTCCACCGAGAACAGGGGATGCCGGGGCCGCGCCACGAGGTGGATGGGTTCCAGGTACAGGGCCTCGAAGCGGATGGCGGGATCGTGATGCTCGGGCGCCGAGCGGCCCACCACGATGTCCAGGTCGCCCTGGGCCAGTTGCGCCAGCAGGTGGTCGGTCGTGCCCTCGACCAGCTTCACGCGCGCCTGGGGCATGCGCTCCAGCAGTTTCATCACCGCCAGCGGCACCGTGTCCGAGGCCGACGCGCCCGACGCGCCGATCACCACCCTGCCGCCGCCGCCCTCGCGCAGCGCCGCCATATCGGCGCTGGCGCGGTCCAACTGGGCCTCGACGCGCTGGGCATGGGCGATCAGCACCTCGCCATGCGGCGTCGGCCGCAGGCCGCGCGCGTGGCGTTCGAACAGCGGCAGCCCGATGTCGTCTTCCAGATCCTTCAGCCACTTGGACAGGCCCGGCTGCGTGGTGTTGAGCATCGCCGCCGAATGGCTGATGTTGCGGGTCTGGGCCAGACTGAGCAGCATTTTCAGATTGCGCAGGCGCAATCGATGAGTCCAGTCCATACAGCCCTCGTTTGTCTCGTATGTATATTCTTATTGATATGGATAATAAGATAATTTCATTTCAAAACACATAGCTCCTTTCGCATAATCGTCTCCACAACATGAGCCGCCGCGCACCGCGCAGCGGCCGCCCCGCAGAAGCCGGCGCCAGCCGGACATTCCGGAGACAAACATGCCCGACGGCCCCAACCCCGCCGCCGATCGCGCCGCCTATTACGCGCGCATCGCCAAGAAACACATGGCCCCCCTCTGGGAGTCGCTGCACAACCTGGTGCCGCGCGAGCCCGCGCCGCGCTGCGTGCCCGCCATCTGGAAATACGACGACGTGCGCGAGGACGTCATGGCCTCCGGCTCGCTCATCAGCGCCGAGGAAGCGGTGCGGCGCGTGCTCATCCTGGAGAACCCCGGCCTGCCCGGCCAGGCCAGCATCACGCAAAGCCTGTACGCCGGCCTGCAACTGATCCTGCCCGGCGAAATCGCGCCCAGCCACCGCCATACGCAATCGGCGCTGCGCTTCATCGTGGAAGGCCGCGGCGCCTACACCGCCGTGAACGGCGAACGCACCACCATGCATCCGGGCGACTTCATCATCACGCCGTCCTGGACCTGGCACGACCATGGCAATGCCGAAACGGCCGAGGGCGGCGAGCCCGTGGTGTGGCTGGACGGCCTGGACATCCCGCTGCTGCGTTTCCTGGACGCGGGCTTTGCCGAGAACTACCCCTCGTCCACCCAGCCGGTCACGCGCCCCGAAGGCGACAGCATGGCGCGCTACGGCCACAACATGATGCCTGTGCGTCACCAGGCCGCCAGCGGCACTTCGCCCATCTTCAACTATCCCTACGAACGCAGCCGCGAAGCGCTGGACCAGCTTTACCGCCACGGCGAGCTCGATCCCTGGGACGGGGTGAAACTGCGCTACCTGAACCCCGCCACCGGCGGCTATCCCATGCCGACGATGGCGACGTTCATGCAGTTCCTGCCCGCCGGGTTCCAGGGCAGGACCTACCGTAGCACCGACTCCACGGTCTACAGCGTGGTCGAAGGCCGCGGCACGGCGCGCATCGGCGAACAGGAATTCCATTTCGGCCCGCGTGACGTGTTCGTCGCGCCTTCCTGGATGCCGGTGGAGCTGGCCGCGCTGGAAGACGCCACGCTGTTCAGCTATTCCGACCGTCCGGTCCAGGACGCGCTAGGCCTCTGGCGCGAAGCCCGCGTCGGCTGAAGCTCCCCGGCCGCGGCCGCGCGCTAGGCGCCGGCCGCAGCCTGTCCGTTTCCATTCCGCGCGCCTTGCGCGCTCAAAGGGTGACCCATGTCCTTCGTTTTTGATCCCGCCCCTTCCGTCGCCGTGCCCGTGGCCGGCACCGCGGACAGCTTTCCCGTGCGCCGCGTCTACTGCGTTGGCCGCAACTATGCCGCCCACGCCAGGGAGATGGGCTTCGATCCCGACCGCGAGCCGCCGTTCTTCTTCTGCAAGCCCGCCGACGCCGTGGTGCCCGTGGCCGAGGGCACCACGCTCTCGCTGCCCTATCCGCCCGAGACGGCCAATCTGCACTACGAGATCGAATTGGTCGCGGCCATCGGCCGCGGCGGCGCGAACATTCCCATCGACCAGGCGCTGGAGCACGTGTGGGGCTACGCCGTCGGCCTGGACATGACGCGCCGCGACCTGCAGATGAAGATGCGCGAGGCCGGCCGCCCCTGGGAACTTGGCAAGGCCTTCGACTTGAGCGGGCCCATCGGCCCCCTGCATCCCGCCGGCTCCGTCAAGGACATCGACAAGGCCGGCATCTGGCTGCAGGTCAACGGGACCGACAAGCAAAAAAGCGATATCGGCAAGCTGATCTGGTCCGTGGCCGAAACCGTCTCCTATCTCTCCAGGTACTTCCGCCTGGAAGCCGGCGACCTGATCTATACCGGCACGCCCGAGGGCGTGGGTCCGGTGGTGCGCGGCGACCGGATGGTCGGCGGGGTCGACGGCCTGGGCACGATCAGCGTGGAGATGGTGTAGCCATGAAAACAGACACCGATGTCATCATCGTCGGCGCCGGCGTGGGGGGCCTGGTCCTGGCGCTGAGCCTGCACCAGGCCGGCATCGCCTGCCGCGTATACGAGGCCGTGCGCGAAATCAAGCCGCTGGGCGTGGGGATCAACCTGCTGCCCCACGCCACCCGAGAACTCGACGAACTGGGACTCCTGCCCACCCTGGACAAGATCGCGGTGCGCACGCGCGAGTCGGTGTTCTACACGCGGCACGGCCAGTTCATCTATGGCGAGCCCGCCGGCATCGAAGCGGGCTACGACTGGCCGCAGTACTCCATCCATCGCGGCGACCTGCAAATGGCCTTGCTTGCCGCCGTGCGCCAGCGCCTGGGCGACGACAGCGTGGCGGTCAACGCGCGGTGCACGGGCGTGGAGCAGGACGCCGATTCCGTCACGGCCCGCTTCCAGGACGGCGACGGCAACACGTTGCCGCCGGTGCGCGGCCGCATCGCCGTGGGCTGCGACGGCATTCACTCGGCGCTGCGCAAGCAGCTTTATCCCCAGGAAGGCGCGCCGCGCTATTCCGGCGTGAACATGTGGCGCGGCACCACTCGCTGCAAGCCCTTTCTCTCCGGCGCCAGCATGGTGCGCGCGGGCTGGCTGTCCATAGGCAAGATGGTCATCTATCCCATCCGCGACAACATCGACGCCGAAGGCAACCAGCTGGTGAACTGGGTGGCCGAGATAGAGGCCGCCGAACCGGCCGTCCGCGACTGGAACCGCAGCGGCCGGCTGGAAGACTTCTTCCCCGCATTCTCAGACTGGCATTTCGACTGGCTGGACGTGGCGCGCCTGATCCAGGACGCCGATTCGATCCTGGAATACCCCATGGTCGACCAGGACCCGCTGCCCACCTGGACGCAAGGCCGCATGACCCTGCTCGGCGACGCTGCCCATCCCATGGTTCCGCGCGGCTCCAATGGCGCGGGCCAGGCGGTGGTCGACGCCCGCTACCTGACGGGCCAGCTCAAGCGCAACGGCCTGAGTGCGGAAGCGCTGCAGAACTACGACCGCGTCCGCGTGGAGGCCACGACGCGCGTCGTCCTGACCAACCGCAGCAACCCGCCCGACGCCATCCTGCGCGAAGCGCATCTGCGTTCCGCGGACAAGCCGTACGCGCGCATCGAAGACGTCATCAGCCGCGAGGAACTGGAGGGAATATCGCGCCGCTACAAGGAAGTCGCGGGCTTCGATCCCGCGGCGCTCAAGGCGCGGGCTTCCTACGTGTAGCCCCAAAAGCCCCGGGCAGGCGCGGCCCAGCCGCGCCGCCCTCATCAAGCCGGCGCCTGACCGGCGACAAGAACGGAGACAAACCATGCACAAGCTCATACGCATCCTGGCCGCCGCGGCGCTTACGTTCACCGCGGCGGCGAGCCACGCCGCCTGGCCAGACCGGCCCGTCACCCTGGTCGTGCCGTTCACGCCCGGCACCGGCATCGACCTGATCGCGCGCCAGCTGGCGGCCAATCTGCCCCGGACGCTGGGCCAACCCGTCGTCGTCGAGAACCTCGCCGGCGCCAGCGGCAATATCGGCACGGAGAAGGTCGCGCGCGCCGCCCCCGACGGCTATACCTTTCTCGTGACGGTGAACACCTTCGTCATGAACGGCAGCCTGTACAAGGGCAAGCTGCGTTTCGACCCGCAAAAGGATTTCGCGCCCGTGGGCCTCACGTCCTGGGGCTCCCTGCTTCTGGTGACGCATCCGTCCACCCCCGCCAATACCGTTGCCGACGTCGTCCAGGCGGCCAAGGCCGCGCCGGGCAAGCTCAGCTATGGAACGCCTGGCGTGGGCACGCCGCACCATCTTTCGATGGCGCTGTTCCTGGACCGCACCGGCGCCACCATGCTGCACGTTCCCTACAAGGGCACGGCGGGCGCCGTCACCGACATGCTCGGCGGCCGGCTGGACTATATGTTCCTGCCCGTGCACGTCGCGCTGCCCCAAGTGCATGCCGGGAAACTGAAAGTGATCGCCACGGGCAGCCCCAAGCGCCTGCCGCAACTGCCCGACACCCCCACCCTGACCGAGGCCGGCCTGCAAGGCGCGGACGTGGACATGTGGTACGGCGTGCTGGCGCCCAAAGGCACGCCGGCCGCCATCGTCGAGCGCATGAACCGGGAGATCAACGCCGTGCTCAAGACGCCCGCCACCGCCTCGGCGTTCGATGCGCAAGGCATGGTTCCGGCCACCTCGTCCCCCGCCGAATTCGGTTCCCTCATCGCCCGCGACGCCAAGCGCTGGGACGACATCGTCGCCCGCACCGGCATCACGGCCGAATAGCGAAGCCGGACCGATCCAACCACGGACTACCGTCCTCAACGACGCCCATTCCATGCAACTCCACAGCTTCTTCAACAGTTCCACGTCCTATCGCGTGCGCATCGCCCTCGCGCTCAAGGGCCTGCCCTACGATTACCTGCCGGTCAACCTGCGCAAGCAGGAGCAGCGCGCCGCTGGCTACGTGGCCCTGAATCCCTCGGCAGGCGTGCCCCTGCTGATCGACGGCGAGCTCCGGCTGTCGCAATCGCTGGCCATCATCGACTATCTCGACGCCACGCACCCGCAGCCTCGCCTGATTCCGGCCGGCACGCGGGAGCGCGCGCGCGTGCTGGAGCTGTCCGACGCCATCTCCTGCGACATCCATCCCGTCAACAACATGCGCATCCTGCGCTACCTGCAGGACGTGCTGGGCGCGAGCGAGGAACAGAAGAACGCCTGGTACCACCATTGGATCCGGGAAGGCCTGACGGCCGTAGAGGCGTTGCTGGCCCGCCATGGCCACGGCGCCTATTGCTTCGGCGACACCCCCACCCTGGCGGATTGCTGCCTGGTGCCCCAAGTGGCGAACGCCCAGCGCATGGGCTGCGACCTGTCGGCCTACCCGCGCGTGCTGCGCATCCATGAGCACTGCAACGCGCAGCCCGCCTTCCAGCAGGCCGCGCCCGCTCGACAACCGGACTACAGCAAGTGACGAACCAAGAACCCGACGCCCTAGGCGCGCCGCTGCGCGCCTATACCGACCCCGCCTACCGCCCGCTCTGCGCCACCCTGGCCGACGTGCGGGCCAATATCGACCGGCTGGACGACGATATCGTCCGCCTGATCGCCGAACGCGCCCTGTACGTGAAGGACGCCGCGCGCTTCAAGCGCGATGCCTTCCAGGTCAGCGCGCCCGCCCGCCAGGCCCAGGTCTTCGACAAGGTGCGCCTGCTGGCGCAGCGCCACAACCGGGGCTTCGCCAACCTGGACCAGGTGGTGGACGCCACCTATCGCGCAATGGTCGCCGCCTTCATCGCCAATGAGCAGACCTACTTCAACACCATGAAAGACCTGGGAGACACCCATGCATAAGTCCTCGACGCCGGCCTGCGCGCAGAAGCTCGCGCGCCGCATCGCGCTGCGCGCGATGGCGCTGGGCCTCGCCGCGCTGGCCCCGCTGGGCGCGGCCCGCGCCGACGCCTGGCCCGCCCAGCCGCTCAAGGCCATCGTCCCGTTCGGACCGGGCTCCAGCCCGGACCAGGTGGCCCGGATCGTCGGCGAAAAAACCGGCGCCATCCTGGGCCAGACGATCGTGATCGAAAACAAGCCGGGCGCCAGCGGCAACATCGGCACCTACGCCATCGCCAACGCCAAGCCCGACGGCTATACCTTCGGCGTCTCCATCACCGGCCCCCTGGTCAACAACACCCTGCTTTTCGACAAGCTGCCTTACGCGCCCGCGACCGACCTGTCGCCGCTGACGCTCGCCGTGCACCAGCCCAACGTCCTGGTCGTGCCCGCCACGGCCGGCATCGCCAACGTCGGCCAGCTGCTGGAAGCGCTCAAGAAGAACCCTGATAAATACAACTTCCCGTCGCCGGGGGCCGGCACCGTGTCGCACCTGGCCGTGGAACTGATGCTGCAGCAGATCGGCGCGCGCGCCACCCACGTGCCCTATCCCTCGTCGCCCGCCGCGCTGACCTCGCTGCTGTCCGGCGATACGCAATTCGCGGCCCTGCCGCCCATCGCGGTCATGCCGATGGTGAAGGACGGCCGGCTCAAGGCGCTGGCCGTCACTTCGTCCAAGCGTTCGTCCCTGCTGCCCGACATCCCGACGCTGGCCGAAGTGGGCGTGCCGGGCATCGAAGGATCCGCGTGGATCGGCTTCGTGATGTCGTCCAAGGTTCCGGCGGATATCCAGAAAAAGCTTTCCGACGCGCTGATCCAGGCCGTCCGCGATCCGGAGGTGTCCAAGCGCCTGCAAGCCCAGTTCATGGATCCGGTGGGCAGCGCGCCGGCCGAGTTCCGCGGCTACATGGACGATGAACTCAAGCGCTGGGAACCGCTGATCCGCAAGCTCGGCATCAAGGGTCAGTAGCGCGGCGCCGGGGCAATCCGTCAGTACAAGCAAGGAGAATCAGATGGTCATCACCGAACCCGCCCGCCAGGTCCCCCTTTACGGCGAATTCGACGTCGTCGTGCTGGGCGGAGGCCCGGCCGGCCTGCTGGCCGCCGCCAGCGCGGCGCGCCACGGCGCCAGCGTGCTGCTGGTGGAGCGCTATGGATTCCTCGGGGGCATGGGCACGGCGGCAGGCGTATCCAATTTCTGCGGGCTGCATGCCAACATCCATGGCGACATCCGGCAGGTGGTGCACGGCATGACCGACGAACTGCTGGCCCGCATGCGGGCCATGGACGGCCTGAACGATCCGCACCTCATCCTGGGCAAGATCCACGCCCAGGCCTATGACATATCCGCCTTCAAGTGCGCCGCGGACGGCCTGGTCCAGGACAGCGGCGCCCAGGTGCTGTTCCATGCCCTGGCCACGGGCGCGGCCCGGGACGCGGACGGCCGCGTGGACGCGCTGTTCCTGGAAACCAAGTCAGGCCGGTGCGCCGTGCGCGCGCGGATATTCATCGATTGCTCCGGCGACGCCGACCTCGCCCAGTGGGGAGGCCTGCCCTTCGAAAAGGGCGACGAGCGCGGCCACATGCTCTATCCCACGCTGATGTTCAAGGTGGGCAACGTGGACGGCGCGCGCGCGCAGGAGGCCTGGAAGACCATCCCGCAGCTGATGGACCAGGCCGCCGCCAGCGACGAGTTCAGCTTCCCGCGCCGCGGCGCCATCGTGCGTCCGCAAAAGCACGACTATGAATGGCGGGTCAACGTGACGCAGCTGGCCAATGCGGACGGCAGCGCCGCGGACGGCACGGACGCCACGTCCCTGTCGGCCGGCGAGCTGGAAGGCAGGCGGCAGATCGTGCAATACCTGGCCTTCCTGCGCGCCAAGGTTCCGGGATTCGAGAACGCCTACGTGCTGGACATCGCTCCCCAGCTGGGCATTCGCGAAACGCGCCGCATCGTGGGCGAGGCCGTGCTGACCAAGGAAGACGTGCTGGGCTGCGCCGATTTCGAGGACAGTATCGGCGTCAATGGCTGGCCGCTCGAAATGCACACCGCGGGCGACGTGCAGTGGATCTGGCCGCCGATTCCGGAATCGCGCGGCTACAACCAGCTTCCGTTCCGCATGATGGTGCCCCGCCGCGGGCCTGGCGTGGCGAACAACGTGCTGGTCGCCGGGCGCTGCGCGTCCATGACGCACGAAGGCCAGTCCGCCGCCCGCGTGAGCGGCAGCTGCTTCGTCATGGGCGAAGCCGCCGGCACGGCATCCGCCATGGCGATCCAGGCGGGCATCCTGCCTGCCGACATTTCCATCCCGGCCTTGCAGGCGCAGTTGCGCCGGCAAGGCGCATTCCTCGGCGGCGGGGACTGAACGACGCGGAGACCGCATATGAACGCCATGCAGAAAACAATGCCCACCGGGCAATCCGTCATCGTCGTGGGCGGCGGCATCGGCGGCCTGGCCGCCGCCCTGGCCCTGACCCGCCAGGGCATCGCCGTGCAGCTGCTGGAGCAGGCCGCGCACATTGGCGAGATCGGCGCCGGCATCCAGCTCGGGCCCAACGCCTTCGCGGCGCTGGACGCCCTGGGCGTGGGCCCGGCCGCGCGCGGGCGCGCCGTATTCACCGACCACATCATCATGATGGATGCGGTGGACGCGAAGGAAGTGGTGCGCATCGATACCGGCGACGCCTTCCGCGCCCGCTTCGGCGGCCCTTATGCCGTCATCCATCGCGCCGACATCCACCTCTCTATCCTCGAAGCGGTGCAGCAGAACCCGCTGATCAGCTTCCGCACCTCCACCCAGATCGCCGGCATGTCGCAGGACGACAGGGGCGTGGAAGTCGTGGACACGCAGGGCAACCGCTACCGCGCCGATGCCGTGGTGGGCGCGGACGGCGTGAAATCCGTGATCCGCGAGCGCATGGTGGGGGATCCGGCAAGGGTGACCGGCCACGTGGTCTACCGCGCCGTGGTCGAACGCGGGAACATGCCCGAGGAACTGCGCATCAACGCGCCCGTGCTATGGGCCGGCCCGCACTGCCATCTGGTGCACTATCCCTTGCGCGGCGGCCAGCAATACAACCTGGTGGTGACCTTCCACAGCCGCGAACGGGAAGAATGGGGCGTGCGCGAGGGCAGCAAGGAGGAAGTGCTGTCGTACTTCGAGGGCATCCACCCGCGCCCGCACCAGATGCTGGACCGCCCCACCTCCTGGAAGCGCTGGGCCACCGCCGACCGCGAACCCGTGGAGCGCTGGGGCCGGGGCCGCGTCACCATCCTGGGCGACGCGGCCCATCCCATGACGCAATACATGGCCCAGGGCGCCTGCATGGCGCTGGAGGACGCGGTAACCCTGGGCGAGGCCGTCAGGCGCTGCGAGCACGACCTGGAGGCCGCGTTCCGCCTGTATGAATCGGTCCGCATTCCACGCAGCGCGCGCGTGGTGTGGTCCACGCGCGAAATGGGCAGGCTTTATCACGCGCGAGGCGTCGAACGCACCGTGCGCAACATGCTGTGGACGGGCCGCAGCCAGTCCCAGTTCTACGATGCGTTGCAATGGCTGTACGGTTGGAAGGTGGAAAACTGCCTCGCGGGGCAATCCTCTCAATAGACAAAATGCAGGCACTCAAGGAGACAACCATGAGAAAAACCGCAATCCGCGGCAGCGCCGCCCTCGTGCTTGCGCTGACCGCGTTCGCGGCCGGCGCGCAGCAAAAGCCCGTGGACATCGGTTTCATCGGCACGCTGTCCACGCCCGCCGGCTACATCGGCGAGGACGAACGCGATGCCTTCATGCTGGCGGTGAAGGAAGGCGGCGGCAAGCTCGGCGGCGTGCCCGTCAACGTGCGCGTCGAGGACGACGCGCTCAAGCCCGCCAACGCCAAGCAGATCGCCGACAAGATGGTGCAGAGCGGCGTGCGCCTGTTCACCGGGATCAATTTCTCGAACGTCATGGCGGCGGTCGGCCCCACCGTGCTGAACGCCGGCGCCTTCTACGTCAGCCTGAACGCCGGGCCGTCGAACTACGCCGGCAAGGCCTGCAATCCGAACTACTTCTCCGTGGCGTTCCAGAACGATTCCTACGCCGATACCGCGGGCATGGCGGCCAACGAGCTCGGCGCCAAGCGCGTGGTCATCATGGCGCCCAACTACCAGGCGGGGCGCGACGCCGTCGCGGGCTTCAAGCGCACCTACAAGGGCGAAATCGCCGACGAGATCTACACCAAGCTGGAGCAGGCGGACTTCTCGGTCGAACTCGCGCGCATCCGCTCTCTCAATCCCGACGCCATTTTCCAGTTCCATCCGGGCGGCGCGGGCATCAACCTGACTAAGCAGTTCGCCAATTCCGGACTGGCCGGCCAGATCAAGATGATCACCCCGATCTACTCGATGGATGACCGCATGCTGGCGGCGACCGGTTCCGCGGGCGCGGGCTTCTACCTGAGCTCGCTGTGGAGCGCCGATCTGGACAACCCACAGAGCAAGCACTTCGTGGAAGCGTTCACCAAGGCCTACAACCGCGCGCCCACCGCCTATGCCGCGCAGGCCTACGACACCGCCAATCTCATCGCCTCGGCCCTCAAGGCCGTGGACGGCGACGTCGCGGGCCGCGCCGACGACTTCCGCGCGGCGCTGCGCCGCGCCGACTTCCCCAGCGTGCGGGGCAAGTTCAAGTTCGGTCCGAACCAGCATCCCATCCAGGACTGGTACCTGCTGCACATCGAGGCCGGCCCGGATGGCAAGCTGCGCTACAAGAACCTCAAGGTCATCGCCCGGGACCACACCGACGTGCATGCGGCGGACTGCAAGATGTAGGGGATTCCCATGCTGATGCTCCTGGAACAGATCCTGAACGGCCTGCAGTACAGCGCCTTGCTGTTCCTGTTGTCGGCCGGCCTGACGCTGGTGTTCGGCATCATGAACGTCATCAACCTGACGCATGGCTCCTTCTACATGGTGGGCGCGTTCTGCGCGGCCAGCGCCGCCGCCGCCACGGGCTCGTTCGCCGCGGCCGTGCTGGCCGCGCTCGCCGGCGCGGCGCTGTACGGGCTGGTGGTGGAGTTGCTGGTCATCCGCCACCTGTACCGCCGCGACCACCTGGACCAGGTGCTGGCCACGCTGGGCCTGACACTGTTCACCAATGAACTGGTCACGGTGCTGTTCGGCCGCAGCCCGCCGTTCATGGACATCCCGCCGTTCCTGTCCGGATCCGTGGCGCTGCTGCCCGGCCTGAACTACCCCGTAATGCGGCTCGCCTTCATCGGCGCCGGCGTGCTGGTGGCGGTCGGACTGTGGCTGCTGATCTCGCGCACGCGCGTGGGCATGCTGGTGCGCGCGGGCGCGGACGACGGAGAAATGGTGGATGCGCTGGGCGTGAACATCCAGCGCCTGTTCACCCTGATCTTCACGCTCGGCGCCCTGCTATGCGGCTTCGCCGGCGTCATGGCGGCGCCGCTGCTGGCGGTGGAGATCGGCATGGGCGAGCGCATCCTGATCACCACCTTCGTCGTCATCGTGGTGGGCGGCGTGGGCTCGGTGCGCGGCGCGCTGGCGGGCTCGCTGATGATAGGCATGACCGATGCGCTGGGGCGCGCCTACATCCCGTTCTGGATGTCGCGGCTGCTGCCTCCCGAACTGTCGGACTCCGCCAGCTCCAGCCTGGTATCGGCCAGCATCTACATCCTGATGGCCATCGTGCTGCTGTTCAAGCCGCGGGGCCTCGTGCCCGCGCAGCGTTAGGAACGATATCCATGACACGAAAAATGATCGTCAACGCGATCGGGTTCCTGCTGTTCGCCCTGGTGCCGGCCATCGCGTCGGCCACGGGCGAGACCTTCCTGGTCAATCTGATGACCCGCTTCCTCATCTATGCCATCGCCGCGGTCAGCCTGGATCTGATCCTGGGCTACGGCGCCATGGTCAGCTTCGGCCACGCCGCCTTCTTCGGCCTGGGCGGATACGTGATCGGCATCGCCGGCTTTCACCTCGCCCAGGGCGACACGCTGTTCGGCTGGAGCGGCAGCAATGCCGCGCTGGTGATGTGGCCGCTGGCGGTGGCCATGGCCGCGCTGGCCGGGCTGGTGGTGGGTTTCCTGTCGCTGCGCACTACCGGCGTGCAGTTCATCATGATCACGCTGGCGTTCGGACAGATGCTGTACTTCATCCTCGTCGGCCTGATGGTCTACGGCGGCGACGACGGCCTGTCCATCGATGCGCGCAACACGCTGCCCGGCCTGGACATGGACCATCCCGCCACGTTCTACTATGTGTGCCTGGCGCTCATGGCGGTCTGGGCGCTGGCCTGCCGGCGCATCGTCGATTCGCCGTTCGGCATGGCCTTGCAGAGCATCAAGCAGAACCCGCGCCGCAGCATCGGCCTGGGCCTGGCGCCGCTGCGCTACCGCCTCACCGCCTTCGTGCTGTCGGCGGCTGGAACCGGCCTGGCCGGCGCGCTGTGGGCAAACTACGCGCTCTTCGTCAGCCCCGACATGTCGTCGTGGCAGAAGTCTGGCGAACTGATGGCCATGGTCATTCTTGGCGGCATGGGCACGATCTTCGGGCCGGTGCTGGGCGTGGCCGTGTACCTCGGCCTGGAACAGGTCGCCACTGCGTGGACGGAGCACTGGATGCTCATCCTCGGCCCGGTGCTGGTACTGGTGGTGCTGTTCGGCAAGCGCGGCGTCTACGGCTGGCTCGTGGGAGGGAAGCACCATGACTGATCGGCCCAAACTCGAAATCCGCGGGCTGCAGAAGCGCTTCGGCGCCGTCCACGCCACGCAGGGCGTCGACCTGGCCGTCCGGCCCGGCGAACTGCACGCGCTGATCGGCCCCAACGGCGCCGGCAAGACCACGCTGCTGTCGCAGATCAGCGGCGAGATCCTGCCCGATGACGGCAGCATCCTGCTCGACGGCCGCGACATCACGCGCATGGCCGCGCACAAGCGGCCCGCGGCGGGCCTGGCCCGGTCGTTCCAGATCAGCCAGCTCTACCCCGGCTTCACCGCCGAGGACAACGTCGCCATGGCCGTGCAGGCGCACAGCCCCGGCGGCTTCAACCTGTGGAGAAACGCCCGCCGCCTGCCGCAGCTGCGCGAGCCGGCCCGCCAGGCGCTCGAACGCGTCGGCCTGGGCGACCGCGGCGGCGTGCGCGTGTCCGCCCTCGCCCATGGCGAAAAGCGGCAACTCGAATTAGCCATGGCGCTGTCGTTGAACGCCTCCGTGCTCTTGCTGGACGAGCCCATGGCCGGCATGGGCGCCGAGGAGTCGCAACGCATGACGGCGCTGCTGCGGGAGCTCAAGGGCCGCTATGCCATCCTGCTGGTCGAGCACGACATGGACGCCGTCTTCGCGCTGGCCGACCGCATCACCGTGCTGGTGTACGGCAAGACGATCTTCACCGGCACGCCGGACGAGGTGCGCAGGCATCCGGACGTGCGCGCCGCCTACCTGGGCGAGGAGGGATGATGCTGCAGATCAAGGCGTTGCAGGGCGGCTACGGCGCCAGCAAGGTGCTGTTCGGCGTGGACCTGGACATCGCGCCGCGGCAGGTCGTATCCCTGATCGGGCGCAATGGCATGGGCAAGACCACCACGGTCAAGACGCTCATGGGCATGCTGCCCGCGCAGGGCGGCGACATCCTGCTGGACGGCAATCCCATCGCGGGTCTGGCGCCGCACCGCATCGCGCAGCTTGGCATCGGCCTGGTGCCCGAGGGCCGCCGCGTCTTCGGCTCGCTCTCGGTGGAGGAGAACCTCGTCGCCACCGCGCGCAATACCCGCGCCGGCTGGCACGTGGACCGCGTGTTCGAACTGTTTCCCCGCCTGAAGGAACGCCGCTCGCAATCCGCCCGCACGCTGTCGGGCGGCGAACAGCAGATGCTGGCCGTGGGCCGCGCCCTGCTCATCAATCCGCGCCTGCTCGTCCTGGACGAAGCCACCGAGGGCCTCGCGCCGCTGATCCGGCAAGAAATCTGGAACTGCCTGCGCCGCCTGAAGGAAGACGGCCAGACCATCCTGGTGATCGACAAGAACCTGAAGGAAATGGCTACGCTCGTGGACCGCCACCACGTCCTGGAGAAAGGCCGCGTCGTGTGGCGGGGCAGCCCCGCCGAACTTGCGGCCCAGCCGGAGTTGGCGCACCGATACCTCGGTGTGTAGGATCGGTGGGGGAGCGCTTTTGTCCTGGGGCGGTCCGGCGAAAAAAAAGGCGGCCCGCCTTGCGGCGGCCGCCCGTTTAGCTGGGGCGCTTAATTCAGGCTGGCGCCGGAAATCTTCACGATCTCCTGGTACTTCGCCTTCTCGCCCTTGACGAACTCGGCGAAGGCCTCGGATGTCATCGGCGGCGCTTCCGAACCCATCGTCAGCAGGCGCTGCTTCACGTCGGGCTGCTGCATCGCGTCCGAGTAGGCCTTGTTCAGCTTGGCGACCACCGGCGCGGGCGTGCCGCCCGTGGTGAACACGCCGAACCAGGTGCCCAGGTCGAAGCCCTTGATTCCGGATTCCTCGACCGTCGGCACGTCGGCCAGCAGCGAGGAGCGCTTGGCGGTAGTAACGGCCAGCGCCTTCACCTTGCCGTCCTTGATCAGGGGGGCCGAGGCCGCCAGGTTGTCGAACATGAAGTCCGACTGGCCCGACAGCAGCGCCAGCTGGGCCGGCGCCGCGCCTTGGTACGGAATGTGCTCGACCTTGATGTCGGCGCGCGCCTTCAGCAGTTCACCCGACAAGTGGCCGGCGCTGCCATTTCCGCCCGAGCCGTAGTTCAGCTTGCCGGGGTTCTTCTTCGCGTATTCGATCAGGTCCGACAGTTTTTCGATCTTGTTCTTCTGGGCGAACTCGACGTTCATCACCAGCACGTTGGGCACCGACGCCACGATCGTGACCGGCGCGAAATCCTTCACCGGGTCGTAGGGCAGATTGGCGAACAACCAGGGATTGATCGCGTGGGTCGCGACCGCGCCCATCACCAGCGTGTAGCCGTCGGCCGGCGCCTTGGCCACCAGGTCGGCGCCGATGTTGCCGCCGGCGCCCGAACGGTTTTCCACGATGACGGGCTGGCCCAGGGAACCGCGCACCTTCTCGGCCAGCATGCGGGCCATGGTGTCCAGCGGGCCGCCGGGCGGGTAAGGCACGACGAAGCGCAGGGGCTTGGCCGGGAAATCGGTGGCTTGGGCCAGGGCGGGCGCGCCGAAAGGCAGGGTCGCGGCCAGCGCGACCGCGCCTTGCAGCAAGGCGCGGCGCACGGCGCTGCTGGGGGTGGGCTTCATGGGGGTTCTCCTCGCTCCGTATCAATAGCGGTCAGTAGCATACCGCAGCGGGGGCCAGGGCGTAACAAAGAGAAACCGGCAAAGTCCTCCGCTGCTCCGGTATCTGGGCGTTTCCCCCGCATCCGCCCTCCCTGGAAACCGCGGTTACGGGTTACGGGACGAGGGCGCTGGTGCCCGGCATCGGGCCGTCCCGGGAAACGACGCGGGAGACAGCGCCCGCCGCGTTCAGGAGCCGGAAGCGGCGGCGTCCCAATCCGGCCGCCGCCGGGCCTTGGCCGCCGCGACACCCTCGATCGCTTCGGTGCGCAGCTGGCGGGCGAAAGCGCGCGATGCCGTATCCAGATAGGCCCCCAATTCTTCCTCGTGCCAGCGCTGCTGGCCGAACAGGCCCCGCAGCATGCTCTTGGTCTGTCCGGCGGCGCGCGGCGCGGCGTCCACGCAGCGCCGCAGCATGCCGGCGACCCCATCCTCCCAGTCCTGCCCGGCATCGAACACATAGTCCAGCAGGCCGATGGCGCGCGCCGCATCGGCGTCGATGCGTTCACCGGTCAGCATCATCCGCCTGGCGGCCTGCAGGCCGATGCGGGCGGCAACGAAGGGCAGGATCTGCGCAGGCACCAGGCCGATCGACACTTCGGGAAAGCCGAAGCGCGCACCGCGCGCGCCGGCGGCGAGGTCGGCGGCGCATACCAGGCCCGCGCCGCCGCCCATGGCTGCTCCCTGGGCCAGCACGACGGTGATCTTGGCGCTGCCGGCGAAACGCTCGAGGAAGCGGCCGTAGCGCCGGTTGCCCATGGCGACCGGATCCTGGCCGTCGGCGTCGGGCTGCGCGGCGATCCGATCCGCGATATTGCCCAGGTTGCCGCCCGCGCTGAACGCCGGCCCTGCCGCGCTGACGGCCAGCACTCTCACGGCGGCATCGGCCTCGGCGCGGTCGAGCGCGTCTTCCAGATGTTCGACCATTTCCGCGCCCAGCGGGTTGCGCGTCTCGGGCCGGTTCAGGATCATGTGGAAGACCGCGCCGTCTCGCCGAGTCAGCAGCGGCGCGTCCGCCGCGTCGTTAGATTGCGCCAGGTTCATGGTTGCCGCTCCTTCAATGCGCCGCGGCGGCCGGGGTTGCCGCCAGTTGAATGATCCCTTCCTGCGCCAACGCGGCGATCTCGTCCGGCGCGTAGTCCAGTTCCTGAAGCACCGCCTGCGTATCCTCGCCCACCGCGGGCACGCGCTCGCCGGAATCGCCGGCCGCGGGCTGCACGCCCGGCAGGCCCACGAACGGCACGTCGCCCAGGCCGGGCTGGCTGAGCGTCCGCACCAGGCCCAGGTGCCGCACCTGTTCGTCCTCCTGGAACTGGTCGTAATCCTTCACTTCGCCATACAGAATGTCGTTCTCGCGGAAGCAGGTCGTCCAGTACGCGGTGGTGCGCGAACGCAGGGCCTGCGCCACGCCCCGATTGATCTCCTCGCCCACCTGTATGCGGTGCTGCGGCGTGTCCATGCGCGGATCCGTCAGCCAATCGTTCCGCCCGATGACCCGGCAGATCGCCGCGAACATCGCATTGTTCATGGCGAACACCAGCACATAGCCATCCGCCGTGCTGAAGATTCCCTGCGGATAGGTGACGCTGGTGGCGGGCTCGCCGCGGCGCAGCGCATGGTCGATCAACGAGCTGTTCTGCAAGGCCGCCATGGTGGCCAGCAGGCTGACGTCGATGTGCGTGCCCGATTGCCCGCGTTCGCGCGCGAACAGCGCCCCTCCGATCGCATTGGCGGTGTACACGCCGCAAGACAGGTCGCCGACGAACGGCTTCACTCGCTGGGGCAGGCCCGCGCCATCGCAGTTGGCCGTGGTCAGGCCCGTCAGCGCCTGCACGACGGAATCGGTGCCGGGCCGGTCGACATAGGGGCCCGACAGGCCGAATCCGGAAATCGAGGCATACACCAGGCGGGGATTGATCTCGCGCAGCGCCGCATAGCCTACGCCGAGCCGGTCGGCCACGCCGGGGCGGAAACTCTGCACCACCACGTCGGCTCGCGCCGCCAGCCGGCGCAGCACCTCCCGCCCTGCGCCGGTCTGGGCATCCAGCGCCAGGCTGCGCTTGCCCCGGTTGAAGGCCAGGGCGATGGCGCTGAACCCTCCGCGCGGCACGCCCATGCTGCGTCCCCAGTCGCCATGGAAGGGCTCCACCTTCGTCACCTGCGCGCCCATCTGGCCGAGGATCTGCGCGCAGTACGGCCCCGCGATGCCTTGCGACAGGTCCAGCACGCGCAGGCCTTCATACACCCTGTGCAGGGGATTCGGATCGATAGCGGAATTCACGGTTGTCTCCATGGACTTGGGGAAAGGCTGGGCTTGTGCGCTACGCCCGCGGCCCCGGATAATCGTCCGAGTACGCTGGCACACAAGGAACTCTCATGGCGGTGCGCGATCTGGACATAGGTTTGCTCAGGACCTTCCTGGCGGTGGCCGACCGCGAAAACTTCGCGGGCGCGGCCGACCAGGTGTTCCGCACCCAGGCCGCGGTCTCGCAACAGATGCAACGGCTCGAGCGGCTGCTGGACTGCAAACTGCTGGTGCGCGTGGGACGGCACAAGCGCCTTACCGAACAAGGCGTGCGCCTGCGCGAATACGCGCGGCGCATGCTTGCGCTCAACGACGAGACCTGCCGCGCGATGAACAAGAGCGTGTTCGACGCGCCGACGCGCATAGGCGTATGCGCCGACGCCGTGGACACGATCCTGCCCGACTACCTGGCGCTCTGCGCGCGCACCTATCCCGGCATGCGCATCGAGATCCAGGTCAACCGCAGCCGCTGGCTGGCCTCGGCGCTGCGGCGCGGCGACATCGACCTGCTGCTCGAACTCGAACAATTCGACGAGTTCCCCCGCATCACGTTCCGGACTTCGCCCGTGGTCTGGATTTCTGGCACGCATTTCCATCATCAGCAAAACCTCCCATTGCCACTGGTGCTGGTGGACTCGCCCTGCGTCTTCCGGCGCATGGCGCTGAACCGCCTGGAGCAGGAGAACCGCCCCTGGCGCAATGCCTTCCAGACCCCTACCCTGGCCGGCGTGCGCGCCGCCTTGCGGGCCGGCCTGGGCATCACCCCGCGCACCATCGAGATGCTCACGCCGGGCCTCAAGGTGGTGGGGGAAGAGCTGGGCCTGCCCGCCCTGCCCTCCGCCAGCTACCACCTCTACATGCGCGCCGGCGACAACCCGGACGGCGCACGCAAGCTCAGCGAACTGTTCGTTCCCTCGTGAGCGCCGCGCGCCTAGCGCTGCTGCATGCCCGCGGCCACGATCACTTTGCCCCACTCCACGGTGTCGCGCTGCTGGATGGCGCGCAGGTCCTCGGGCGACCCGGGCTGCGGCAGCAGGGCGCGGTCGGTCAGGAAGCGGCGGCCGTCCGGGTTGTCGAGCGCGCCGTTGATCCACGCGGCCAGGCGCTGCGAGACCGCGGGCGGCGTCGAAGCCGCCGCCCAGATGGCAATCCATGACGACACGTCGAAGCCCGGGTAGCCAAGCTCCGCCACGGTGGGCACGTCCGGAAAGGCGGGCACGCGCGTGGCGGTCGACACCGCCAGGGCCCGGATCTTTCCGGCGCGCAGCTGCGGCGTCGCGGTCACGGCATCGCAAAAATAGAAGTCGTACTGGCCGCCCAGCAGATCCGTCATGGCCTGCGTGCTGGCTCGGTACGGCACGTTCACCGCGTTGATGCCCGCCATGGCGCGAAAGCGTTCGCCGGCGATGCGCCCGCCGACGTTGGCGCTGGCGAAGCTCAGGCTGGCTTTGGACGCGCGCGCGGAGGCGATGAACGCCTGCAGGGTTTCTGCCTTCACGCGTTGCGGATTGACCACCAGGAAATACGGCGTGGTCGCCAAGGTGGTCAACGGGGTGAAGTCGCGCTCGGGGTCGTAGGGCAGCGACTTGTAGATGCTGGCATTGGCCGCATGGGTGGACGGCCCCGACACCAGCAGGTTGTATCCATCGCCGGATTGCCGCAACACGTACTCGGCGGCGATGTTGCCGTCTGCTCCCGGCCGGTTCTCGATGATGATCGGGCTGCCCACCTGATCGCGTATCCGGTCCGCGACGTAGCGGATGATGGTGTCCGTCGCCCCTCCCGCGCCGTACGCCACGGTCATGTGGACCGTTTTGTCCAGCGCCTGCGCGCGGACGCCGCCGCAAGCCGCCAGCAGCGCGCCGGCCCCGGCCAGTTGAATGAATGCCCTGCGGGTCTGTTCCATTTGTAGTCTCCTCCCATCCTTACACTCCTGCTATCGCAGGATTTCGCCGGGACAAGGAATTTCCAGGTCCAGCAGCATCTGGGCGTACGACTTGCCCAAGGGGTCCGAGCGCAAGCTGGACGAACCGCCGCCGCCCAGCGCGCGCCGCAGCACGAAATTGACCGCCCCCGTACCGGGCAGCTCGAAACGCGACACCTCGCCCTGCACCAGGTGACTGAAGTATTCGCGAACCCGCTCGGCGGTCAGCTCGCGCAGCAGCACGGGCCAGTAAGCCTCGGAACGCGCGATGACGCCTATGTTCGAATCGTCGCCCTTGTCGCCGCTGCGGGCATAGGCCAGCCTTGCAAGCGGCACCCTCAAGGCGCCCGCCGGGGCGGCCGCCGGGGCGGGGATTGGCTCGGGACCCGCGGGAACGCAGGCGCCGTCCTCGCCGTTTTCCGGAACGGTCACCTCGGCGTGCAGGTCTGCGCAGTCGAGCCACACCGGCACGCACTGCTTGGCGATGTAGAACGACCCCGTCTTGATGATGGCCTGGATGTCGGAGCGGCCGCCGAAGTGGCTGCGCGTGCCCGGCCCCATCGACGTGCCGGCCGACGCGGACTCCTTTTGCAGGAACTCCAGGCCCTTGCGATCGGCGTGGGCCGCGGCGATGCGAAGGATCACCTCGCGGCTGTCGTTCTCGCGCGCATTGCCGCCGTACATGGCTTCGGCTCCCAGCAATTCCACGACGGTGGAGGCATAGTCCGGCAAGCCGTGCTGGGCAAGCAGCTTGCGCGTGCGCCGCAGCAGTTCATCGGCGGTGCGCTGGGCTTTTGCGCGCGCCCGTTGCCCGCGGATGGCCATCATGATGCCGATCTGGTAGCCGCCATGGCCGGTCGCGGTGATCTTGTATCGCGTGGAAGGCGCCCGCCCGCGCGCGCCCTCCACGCGGACCCGGTCCGGACCCGTTTCGCGGATGGAGACCTGGCGCAGGTCGCACACCACGTCGGGAAGCTCGTACGCGGCCGGGTCGCCGATTTCATACAGCAGCTGTTCCGCCGCCGTGGCGCGGCTCACCAGGCCGCCCGTGCCCGGCGGCTTGGTCAGATCGAAGCCGCCGTCCGGATCCAGCGCCACGATCGGATAACCGATGTTCGCCCAGTCCGGCACGGTCTCCCAATCGGTGAACAAGCCGCCCGTCGCCTGCGGACCGCATTCGATCAAATGCCCGGCCAGGCTGGCCTGTGCCAGCTTGTCGTAATCCGAGAACGCCCAGTCGAACTCGTGTATCGCCACCGCCAGCGCGCAGGCGCTGTCCACCGCGCGCCCCGTGATCACGATGTCCGCGTCCAGCGCCAGCGCCTGGACGATGGGATAGGCGCCCAGGTACGCGTTGGCCGACAGCAAGGGCCCGAACCCGTCCAGGTCGGGCAGCGGGCGCCCCTGCGCATCGGTGAACTCGGCCTGCAGCTCGGCAACGTCGTCGCCCGTGACAACCGCGATGCGAGGCGCCAGGCCCTGTTCGCGGGCGAAGGCGAGTATGGCGTCGCGGCACCCCTGCGGATTCAGGCCGCCGGCGTTGGACACCAGCCGCACCCCGCGTTCCAGCAAGGTCTTCAGATGCGGGCGGAGCACGTTGACGAAGTCGGTCGCGTAGCCCAGTTCGGGGTTGCGCATGCGGGCCCGCTGCAAGATGGACATGGTCGTTTCCGCCAGATAGTCGAAAACGATGTAGTCCAGCTTTTCGGCCGTGAGCAATTGCGGAATCGCGATCTGGGAGTCTCCCCAGAATCCCGAGGCGCATCCGACATGCACCTGCCCTTTCGTCCGGCGCGCCGGAGTCTCGCTGTGGTTCCCGCTCATTGCTGCACCTCCATCAATGCCTGCCCCGTGCTGACCTGGTCTCCCGCGGCAACGGCCAGCTTCGCCACCATGCCCGCCGCGCCCGCGGCGATGGACATTTCCATCTTCATGGACTCCAGCACCAGCACGGTCTGCTGCGCCGTCACGCTGTCTCCCTCCTGGACGTCGACGCTGATCACCCTGCCGCTCATCGGCGCCCGCAACAGGCGGGCCTGCCCGGCTTGCGGGTCCTCGCGTCCGGCAAAGCGCGTGGCTCGCAAGAAGCGCCAGGCGCTGGCTCCGTCCTGCACCCAAGCCTCGCCCGGCCCGGCCATGGCCACGCGCAGACTGCGCCGCAGTCCGTCCACGACCAGCACCATGTCGCCGTCACGGCGATGCATCGCATCGATCCGGACCTGCGTGCAGTCCCCATCCGCGACGTGCCCCTCCCAGGCCCGCACCAGCACGCCGCCGTCCGCCTCCCGCGAGATGCGCAGAAGCTTCGGTTTCCCGTCAGACGCGTCATCGAGCGCTACTTCGCCTGCCGCGGCGAGGGCGCTGCCGCCGGCCGCGGGCCAGCCGGCCAGCGCCAGCGCCGCCGCGGCCACCGCATGCTCCGAAGGCTCCGCCCTCCAGTGCCCGGACGCCATGTCCTGACCGGCCAGAAAATTCGTCGTCACCCCGCCGTCGAGAAAATCCGGGTGGTTGATCGCGCGCGCCAGGAAATGCAGGTTGGAGCGGACGCCCAGCAGGCTTCCGCTTTCGCAGGCCCGCGTCAGCTTCCGGATGCACTCCTCCCGCGTTTCGCCCCACGCCAGGTACTTGGCCAGCATCGAGTCATAGTGCGGCGTGATCTCCAGGCCGTCTTCCAGCGCCGTATCGACACGCAGCCCGGAGGGCTCCACCCACCGAAGCACCGTACCGACCTGCGGCACGAAGCCCGCGGCGGGATCTTCCGCGCAGACGCGCAGCTCCATCGCGTGGCCGCGGCGCTGCACGTCCTCCTGCCGCAGCGCCAGCGGTTCGCCCTGGGCCACCCTCAGCTGCCACTGCACCAGGTCGATGCCGGTAAGCAATTCGGTCACGCCGTGCTCGACCTGCAACCGCGTGTTCATCTCCATGAAATAGAAATCGCCAGCCTCGTCCAGCAGGAATTCCAGCGTTCCCGCCCCCACGTAGCCGATAGCCTGGCAGGCCCGCCTCGCGACGGCGCCCATGCGCTCGCGCAGCGCGGGCGGCACGGCCGGCGAGGGGCTCTCTTCCACCAGCTTCTGGTAGCGCCGCTGCAGCGAGCAGTCCCGCTCTCCCAAGTGCAGGACATTGCCATGTTCGTCGCACAGCACCTGGATCTCGATATGGCGGGCCGCCAGGATCGCCTTCTCCAGGATCAGCTCGTCCGACCCGAACGCTCCCAGCGCTTCGGAGCGGGCCAGCGGCAGCGCCTGCGCCAGCGCCGCATCGTCATGCGCCAGCCGCATGCCGCGTCCTCCGCCGCCGGCGGCCGCCTTCAGCAGCACCGGGTAGCCGATGGCGCGCGCCCGCGCCGACAGTTCCCTATCGTCGGAGATGCCTTGCGCGCCGGGCACCGTGGGCACATCGGCGCCGTGCAGCGCCTCCTTGGCGCGCGCCTTGTTGCCCATCAGGGCGATGACCTCGGCGGACGGCCCCACGAACGTCAGGCCTGCGTCCGCCACCGCGCGGGCGAACTCGGCGTTTTCGGACAGGAATCCATAGCCCGGATGCACCGCCTGCGCGCCGCTGCGGGCGCAGGCGCGGAGAATGGCCTCCACGTTGCGGTAACTGGCGTGGGCCGGCGCGGCGCCGATGCGCACCGCCAGGTCCGCCTCCCGGACATGACGGGACTCCGCGTCCGCGTCCGAGTACACCGCGACCGTGCGCAGCCCCAGGCCGCGCGCCGCCCGGATGACCCGCAGCGCGATTTCCCCCCGGTTGGCGACGAGCAAGGTATCGAATCTCATCATGTCCATCCTTGCGGCGTCAGGCCGCGCGCGCGGGCAGGATGCCCATGTGCTTGCAAATGATCGTGAGCATGATTTCGTCGGCGCCGCCGCCGATGGAGATCAGGCGCAGGTCGCGCCATGCGCGCGAAACTGCGTTTTCCCAGGTAAAGCCCATGCCGCCCCAATACTGCAGGCACGAGTCGGTGACCTCGCGGCACAGGCGGCCGGCCTTGAGCTTGGCCATGGACGCCAGCTCGGTCATGTCGCCACCTTCCATGTGCACGCCTGCCGCGCGGTAGACCAGGGACCGCAGCATCTCGACCTCCGTCTTCAGCTCCGCGAGCCGGAAATGCACGGCCTGGTTGTCCAGCAACGGCTTGCCGAAGACCTGGCGCTGACGCGTGTAGTCGATGGTGTCGTTGATCACATCGCTCAGCGCCGTCACGCGCCGGGTGGCGCCGCTCAGACGCTCTTCCTGGAACTGGCGCATCTGGTAGGTGAAGCCCATGCCCTCTTCGCCGATGCGGTAGCGCTGCGGCACGCGGACCTCGTCGAAGAACACCTGCGCGGTGTCGGAAGACCACATGCCCACCTTTTTGATCTTGCTCATCGTCACGCCGGGCACGGGCTTGCCGTTTTCCTGCTTGAGCGGCACGCAGATCAGCGACTTGTTCCGGTGCGGCTTGCCGTCGCTGGTATTGGCGAGCAGGCACATCCAGTCCGCTTGCGTGGCGTTCGTGATCCACATCTTGGAGCCGCTGATCACATAGTCGTCGCCATCCTTGCGGGCGGTCGTCTTCAGCGAAGCGACGTCGGAGCCCGCGCCGGTTTCGGACACGCCCAGGCAGGCCACGTAGTCTCCGGCGATCGAGGGCCGCAGGAACTGTTCGCGCACGGCGTCGTTGCCAAAGCGCGCCAGCGCCGGCGTGGCCATGTCCGTCTGCACCGCGATCGCCATGCCGACGCCGCCGGCGCGCACTGAACCGATGGCCTCGCAGAATGCGATTTCGTACGAATAATCGAGGCCCATCCCGCCGAACTCGACCGGCTTGTTCACTCCCAGGTATCCCGCCTTGCCGAGTTTCTTGAAGACGTCGTGGGCGGGAAATATCTCCGCGTCCTCCCATTGGTCCAGATAGGGATTGATCTCTTTCTCGATCAACTGGCGTACGCCGTCCTGCAACGCGATGTGCTCGTGGGTAAACATGGAATCTCCTCGTTAGAATCTTGCGACGCCGAACTGGATGGGATGAACGTCGCGCTTTGCCGACCGCGTGCACGCGGCCAACGCCACTCCCAGCACTTCCCGGGTAGCGCGCGGATCGATCACGCCGTCGTCCAGCAGCAGGCTGCTGGTGTGCACGGCGGAAGACTGAAGGTCGAATGTCCGGATGATTTCCTGGCTTTCCGCTTCCAGCGCGGCGGTGTCCGGCGCCATGCCGGCGCGCTTGGCGCTGTTCTCGGCGACGCGCCGCATGGTCATGGCGGCCTGCTCGCCGCCCATCACGGCGGTTCTCGCATTCGGCCAGGAAAACAGGAAATCCGGCTTGAAGGCGCGTCCGCACATGCCGTAGTTGCCCGCGCCGAACGAGGCGCCGCAAAGCACGGTCAGGCGCGGCACGCCGGCATTGGACAAGGCCTGGATGAGCTTGGCGCCATGCTTGATCATGCCCGCCTCTTCGTGCGCGCGCCCCACCACGAACCCCGTGATGTTCTGCAGGAACACGATGGGCCTGCCCAGTTGGGAACACAGCTGTATGAACTGCGCGGCCTTGGTGGATCCCGCCGTGTCGAGCGGACCGTTGTTGGTCAGCAGCCCGATCGGCATGCCCAGGATGGCCCCATAGCCGCAAACCGTGGCCGCCCCGTAATCAGGCTTGAATTCATGGAAGTCGGACCCGTCGATCAGCCGCGCAATCACTTCGCGCATGTCCACCGGCACCCGGTAGTCCGCCGGCATGATGCCCAGCAGGTCCTGGAGGTCGTGCCGAGGCGGCGCGCCGGCGAGGGCGTCTTCCTTTCCCGCCCATCCGAAGGCGCTCACGATGTCGCGCACCTGGAGGATGGCCTCGCGGTCGTTGTCGGCCACGTAATCGGCCAGGCCCGACACCGACGCGTGCATCTCCGCCCCGCCCAGCTCCTCTTCCGTGGCGATCTCTCCGGTGGCGGCCTGCAATAGCGCCGGGCCCGCGAGGAAGGCATGCGCCTGGTTGCGCACCATGACGACATAGTCGGACAGGCCGGGCAGATAGGCCCCGCCGGCCGTGGACGAGCCGTGCACCAGGGATATCACCGGGATGCCCGCCGCCGACAATCTGGCCAGGTTGTAGAACATGCCGCCGCCGTGGACGAAGCGTTCGGCGCGGTACTTCTTCAGATTCCCGCCGGCGCTTTCGACCAGCTGGATGAAAGGCAGCCGGTTGGCCAGCGCGATCTCCTGGCAGCGCATGACCTTCTGGGCAGTCATGGCCTGCATGGCGCCCGCGCTGATGCCGGCGTCGTTGATGACGATCATGCATTGCACGCCGCACACCTGCCCGACGCCCGCGATGATGGCCGCGCCCGGCACGCTGGTGGCGGGGTCCGGGTTCTCGATCCCGCAATAGCCCGCCAGCGTCATCAGTTCCAGGAAGGGGCTGCCCGCATCGATCAGAGCCTCCAGGCGCTCCCGCGGGAGCAGCTTGCCGCGCTTGCGGAACGCGGGCGCGGCCTGGGCCGAGCGGTCCACCGCGCGCTGCTCCAGTTGCGACAGGTCCGACAGCAGCGCCAGCATCTGTTCGCGGTTGCGCCGGTAGGCAGGGGATTGCCTGTCGAGACGGGATTCCAGATCGGCCATGGTTGCAGACACCTTATGTCGAGTTCCGGGAGGCTGCGGCGGAGCGGCAGCGTGAACCTATGATGGGCTACGCGGACGCCCCGCACAATCAAGAACTCGTCCGCCGACAGTTAAGGATTGCTTAAGTGTTGCGGGCTTCGCGCCCGCGCCCCGCCAGGCGAAAAAAAACCGCCTTGCGGCGGGTTCCGGGAAGCCCGGACGGATGGCGGGCCGGGCACGACGAACGCGGTGGCTTGGTCAGACGGCTAGCGCAGGCCCACCATCGTCGCGCGCAATTGCGACGCCGTCTGCCGCAAGGGCTGGAGAAACTCCGCTACCGCGGCCGCTTCCTCGAAGGTGCCGGCCGTCAGGCTGACGTTGACGGCCGCCACGATGGCGCCGTCCTGGTCGCGCACCGGGACCGCCAGGCCGGCGATGGAATCGTCCAGCTCGCTGTCCACCCAGGCATAGCCCTGCTCTCGCGCCAGCAGGATCGCCTCGCGCAACCTGTCCTTGTCCACAACCGTGGCGGCCGTCATTTTTTTCAGCCGGGCCGCTTGCAGATAGGCTTCCAGCGCCTCGTCTTCCAGGCCCGACAACAGGACCCTGCCCATCGATACCGCGTGCGCCGGCAGGCGGCTGCCCAGCGACGGACTCATGGGCAGGATCCGCTTGGTATGCAGGCGCTGCACGTAGACGATTTCCTCCTCGTCCAGCACCGAGACCGCGCAAGACTGGCCTATGCGAGCGCCCAGTTCCTCAAGCGCCAACTGCGAGTGCCGCCAAAAAGGCAGCGTGTACAGATAGGACAGCCCCAGGCGCAGCACTTTGGGCGTGAGCCAGTAGTGCTTGCCGTCGCTTTTCACGAAAGCCAGTTCGATCAGCGTCATCAGAAAACGGCGCACCGCCGTGCGCGGCAATTCGACCGCCGCCGCAACGTCGGCCAGCGTCTGGCGCGCCTCGCCCTGGCCCATGGTTTCGATGATTTTGAGTCCGCGCGCGAAGGTGCGGACGAAAGATTCGCTGTCAGGCGTTGCCATAGGTGCTCCTGCATACGTGCTTGACACGTCCGCAACCAACTCTCAGAATGACCGTATAGCGGATGAGTATGTCCGCTTAGCGGTCATTATAAGCAGACGGACCGCGTCGCGCAAGTCCGGGCCCGGCAATGCGCCTTCCCCATAACCCGCCCTGGAAAGGCCATGACTCAAACCACATTCGAGACAGATTTCTGGAAAGACGCCGCCACGCGCAAGATCTGGGACGACATCGTCCCCGGCGAGCCTCGCAAAACCATTCCCTACACCCTGACGCTGGAAGCCATTCAGAAGTACTGCCGCGTCGTCGACGACATGCATCCCCTGTACTTCGACGAAGCCTATGCGCTGAAGTCGCCCTACAAAGGCCTGATCGCGCCGCCGGCCATCCACATCCTCCTGATGTTCGCCTGCACGCCCACCGATGACTGGATGCGCAGCCCCGGCACGGTCAATGCCGGCCAATCCTGGAGCTACAACATCCCGGCGCGTCCGGGCGACGTCATCCGGCTGGAAGCCCGCGCGCTGGACAAGTTCATCCGCAAGGATCGCCTGTTCGTCGTGCACGACAACGTCTTCTTCAACCAGAACAACGAAGTGATCTGCTCCGGCCGCGGCTGGACTATCCGGCCCGTGTAAGGAGCAACAAGATGACCCAAGTATTCGACTCGCTCGCGATCGGCCAGAAAATCGAAGGCGCGCCCTTCTCGCCCACCCGCGAATCCATCCGCGCCTTCTGCGAAGCCTCGCTGGACTACAACCCCCTGCATCTGGACGACAACTACATGCAGGGCGACTTCGGCCGCACCAACTTCGGCGGCATCATCATGCACGGCATGAACAACTTCGGCGTGATCACCCGCATGCTGACCGACTGGCTCTATGAGCGCGGCGGCGTTCAACGCCGCCTGGAAACGCGCTGGAAGTCGCCCGTCAAGCCGGGCGACACGATCACCCCGCTGGCGGTGATCACGGCCACGCGCAAGACCGAGAAAAGCCAGTGGGCGACGCTGGACGTGCAAGTGCTCAACCAGCGCGGCGAGACCGTGGCAACCGGCGAAGCGATGGTGGAATTCCCCCGCTAAAGCCTCCGGTATCCGCCATGCGGATACCGGCCAAGAACAACCGAGGAGACAACAATGAATCGCTGGTTGCACACCGCAGCCTCCCTGTGCCTGGGGATGCTATGCCTGTTGCCCCTGGGCGCGCGCGCCCAGGCCTTTCCCGATCGTCCGGTCCGCCTGGTCGTGCCCTTCCCGCCCGGCGGCACCACCGACATCCTGGCCCGCATGCTGGGCAACGCGCTGGGCACGGAATGGAAACAGCCCGTGGTGATCGAAAACAAGCCCGGTGCCAGCGGCACGATCTTTTCCGAACAGCTGGCGCGCACGCCGGCCGACGGCTACACACTGATGGTGACCGCCACGCATCACGTGATCAACCCGGCGCTGTACAAGAATCTGCGCTACGACAGCAGGAAGGACTTCACCGCGGTCGCGCAAGTGGCCGCGGTGCCCAACGTGCTCGTCATCAACCCCGACTTCGCCACGCGCAACCATATAAACAGCGTCGCCGACCTGATCGCCTACGCCAAGGCCAATCCCGGCAAGGTGAACTTCGGTTCGGCAGGCACCGGCGGCGCCAACCATTTGTCCGGCGAACTGTTCAAGTCCATGGCCGGCGTATCCATGGTCCACATCCCCTACAAGGGCGCCGCGCCCGCCCTGAACGACTTGCTGGGCGGCCAGATCCCGATCATGTTCGACTCCGTCCCCGGCGTGCTTCAGCACATCAAGGCCGGCAAGCTGCGCGCCTTGGCCGTCACCTCGCTTAGCCGTTCCGCGGCCCTGCCCGACGTGCCGACAATGGACGAAGCGGGGGTGAAGGGCTTCGAGGCCACGGCCTGGTTCGGCCTGTACGCGCCCGGCAACATGGATCCCAAGCTCCTTGCCAGGATATCCGGCGACGTTCTGGCCGCTTTGCGTTCGCCATCCATCCAGGAGCAGTTCGCGCAGCAAGGCGCCATGCCGGGAACGATGACGCAGCCCGAGTATGCGAGCTTCGTCAACGCGGAAATGGACAAGTGGGCCAAGGTCATCAACGACGCCCGGATCACCATCCAGTAGGAGCAGGCATGACGGCAACACCAAGCAACGCGCCGGCGCCCGGCGCGCTCTCCCACATCCGCGTGCTGGATCTCTCGCGGATCCTGGCTGGCCCATGGTGCACGCAAAACCTGGCCGACCTGGGCGCGGAGGTGATCAAGATCGAACGCCCCGGCACGGGCGACGACACGCGCGCCTGGGGCCCGCCCTGGATCCGCGACGGCGCGGGCCAGGATACGCGCGACTCTTCCTACTATGCCGCCGCGAACCGCGGCAAGAAGTCGCTGACCCTCGACATATCCAAGCCCGAGGGCCAGCGCATCGTGCGGGAACTGGCGGCGCAAAGCGACGTGGTCATCGAGAACTACAAGATCGGCGACCTCAAGCGCTATGGCCTGGACTACGCCAGCCTGCGCGCCATCAACCCGCGGCTGGTGTATTGCTCCATCACGGGCTACGGACAGGAGGGTCCCAGCGCCAGCAAGCCCGGCTATGACTTCGTCTTCCAGGCCATCGGGGGCCTCATGAGCATTACCGGCGAGCGCGACGACCTGCCCGGCGGCGGGCCGCAGAAAGCCGGCATCGCGATCGCCGACGTCATCACCGGGATGTACGCCACCATTGCCATCCTCGCCGCGTTGAACTACCGCGACGTCTCCGGCCTGGGCCAGTACATCGACATGGCGCTGCTCGACTGCATCGTGGCCCTGGGCGGCAACCAGGTGACGGGTTACTTCGCCAACGGCAAGCTGCCCAGGCGCTACGGCAATGCGCACGCCAGCCTGGTGCCCTATCAGGTCTTCGCGGTGGCCGACGGCGAGATCGTCGTGGCCGTGGGCAACGACGATCAATGGCAGCGCTATTGCGCGGCCATCGAGCGCCCGGACCTCGGCGCCGACGCGCGCTGGACCACAGTCACCGGACGCATCCAGGGCCGCGACGCCCTGGTGCCCGAGCTGGCCCGCAGCATGCTGGCGCGGCCCGCGGCCGACTGGATCGAAAGGCTGGAAGCGAACGGCGTTCCCTGCGGACGCATCAACGACTACGGTCAAGTATTCCAGGACCCCCAGGTGCTGCACCGCGGCTTGCGCGTGGACATCCCCCGGCCCGCCCACGCCGACGTCGACGGCCAGGTGTCCACCATCGCCAGCCCGCTGCGGCTGAGCGATACGCCGCCGCGCTACGACCTTCCGCCGCCGCGGCTGGGCGACAGCACGGACAGCGTGCTCGGCGCGCTCCTGGGCTACAGCGCCGAGCAGATCGCCGGCCTGCGCGAACAGCGCATCGTTTGAATGGAGACTTCCATGACGCAACAGGAATCCCCGCTGGCGATCTACCGCCGCCACCTGTCGGCCGGGCAGCTCGCCTATCAGTACGATACGCGCGCGGAAAGCGCGGTCTTTCCGCCGCGCGTGCTCGGCCCGGGCTCCGGCAATCCGGCGCTCGAATGGCGGCTGAGCGCGGGCCTGGGCACCGTGCATGCCGTGACGGTCGTGCATCCGCGCGACCAGCCCCCCTACAACGTCGTCCTGGTCGACCTGGACGAAGGCTTTCGCCTCATGAGCCGGGTCGAAGGCCAGCCCGCCATCGGCATGCGCGTGCGCATGCGCGCCCATACGCCGCCCGATGGCGGCCCGCCCTATCCCGTCTTCGATATCGAGGAACCGGCATGACCCCCACCCTGCAACGCGGCAGCGTCGCCATCGTCGGCGCCGCCGAATCCGATCTGGGCAAAGTCATGCCCGGCCTCGGCCCCCTCGACCTCATGGCGCAGGCCACGGCGCGCGCGCTGGACGATTGCGGCCTGCGCCTGGAGGACGTCGACGGGCTGTTCGCCACCACCTCGCAAAGCCGCATGCCCACGCTGGCGCTGGCCGAATACCTCGGCATCCAGCCTCGCTACCACGACGCCACGAACATGGGCGGCGCCTCGTTCATGACCATGGTTGCGCGCGCCCAGGCCGCGATCGAGGCCGGCCTGTGCCACGTCGCCGTGATCGCCTACGGCAGCACCCAGCGCAGCATGGGGCGGGCCAACGTCGCCGCGCCCGACCCCAATCCGCACGAAGCGCCCTACCGGCCCATGTACACCGCCAGCGCCTACGCGCTGGCCGCCTCGCGCCACATGTACCGGTACGGCACGACGCGCCGGCAACTCGCCGACATCGCCGTCGCCGCCCGCCAGTGGGCCCTGCTCAATCCGGCAGCCTGGGAGAAAAACCCGCTCACGGTCGAAGAGGTCCTGGCCTCGCCCATGATCAGCGAGCCGCTCACCCTGCGCGATTGCTGCCTGGTCACCGACGGCGGCGGCGCGCTCGTTCTCACCCGCGCCGAACGCGCCCGGGACCTGCGCCGCCCGCCCGTCTACGCGCTGGGCGTGGGCGAAGCGCTCGGACACTACTCGATCTCCGCCATGCCCGACCTCACCGTCACGGCGGCCGTGGCGTCCGGCGCCCAGGCTTATCGCATGGCCGGCCTGGCGGCGAGCGATATCGACGTGCTGCAGCTCTACGACGCCTTCACGATCACGCCCCTGCTCTTTCTCGAAGACCTGGGCTTTTGCCCCAAGGGCGAAGGCGGCCGCTACGTCGAAAACGGCCGCATCGCGCCCGGCGGCGAACTGCCCGTCAACACCAGCGGCGGCGGCCTGTCGTACTGCCACCCCGGCATGTACGGCATCTTCGCGCTGATCGAAGCCACCCGCCAGCTGCGCGGCGAATGCGGCGAGCGGCAGGTCTCCGACTGCCACACCGCGCTCGCGCACGGCAACGGCGGCACGCTGTCCAGCCAGAGCACTGTCATCCTCGGCGACGCCGCGGCGCTGTAGCGCCCCCCAAAAAAATCCCCGCGCGGCGTAGCGCCGCGCGGGGATTCTTTCATGGAACCCTTGCGGCGGGTTCCCGGAGATTCGAGGCCGGAATCAGTGCAGGATCTGGCTCAGGAACAGCTTGGTCCGCTCGTTCTGCGGATTGTCGAAGAACTCGTCCGGGCTGTTCTGCTCGATGATTTCGCCGCGGTCCATGAAGATCACGCGGTTGGCGACCTTGCGCGCGAAACCCATTTCGTGGGTCACGCAGATCATGGTCATGCCGCTTTCCTGGGCGAGGCTCACCATCACGTCCAGCACTTCCTTGACCATTTCCGGGTCCAGCGCGGAGGTGGGCTCATCGAACAGCATGATCTTGGGATTCATGCACAGGGAACGCGCGATCGCCACGCGCTGCTGCTGGCCGCCCGACAGCTGGCCGGGAAATTTCGTGGCCTGCTCCGGGATGCGCACGCGCTGCAGATACTTCATGGCAGTGGCTTCCGCTTCCGCGCGGGGCTTCTTCAGCACCCACATGGGCCCCAGCGTCAGGTTCTCCAGCACCGTCAGGTGGGGGAACAGGTTGAAGTGCTGGAACACCATGCCGACGTCCTTGCGGATGGTCTCGATGTGCTTCAGGTCATTGGTGAGCTCGGTGCCGTCCACGATGATGTGGCCCTTCTGGTGCTCTTCCAGGCGGTTGATGCAGCGGATCATGGTGGACTTGCCCGACCCGGACGGCCCGCACACCACGATGCGCTCGCCGGGCGCGACTTCCAGGTTGATGTTGCGCAACACGTGGAACTGGCCGTACCACTTGTTCACGTCCTGCAGACTGATGATGGCATTGGACATGCCTGTACTCCCATAGATATCGCTGGGCGCGCCCGCCAGGGGCGGACGCGCGGCAAGTTGCTAGCGTGCGTGGCCGGTGGCCAGGCGTTTCTCCAGCGCTTGGCTGTATTTGGACATGGAAAAGCAGAACACGAAGTAGATGAGCGAGATGAACAGGTACGCCTCCACCCCGAAGCCCCGCCATGCCGCGTCGGACAGGGCCGCCTTGGCCGCCAGCGTCAGGTCGAAGATGCCGATGATCACCACCAGCGACGTGTCCTTGAACAGGGCGATGAAAATGCTGACCAGCGGCGGGATCACGATCTTCAGCGCCTGCGGCAGGATGATCTTGCGCATCTGCTGCCAGTAGCTCAGGCCGAGGGAATCGGCGCCTTCGTACTGGCCCTTCGGGATCGCCTGCAAGCCGCCTCGCACGGTTTCGGCGATGTACGCCGCCGCGAACATGATGATCGCGATCTGCGCGCGCAGCAGCTTGTCGATGGAAAATCCCTCGGGCAGGAAGAGCGGCAGCATCACCGACGACATGAACAGCAGGCTGATCAGCGGCACGCCGCGGATGAGCTCGATGTACACGACGCACAGCGCCTTGATGGCGGGCATCTTCGAACGCCGCCCCAGGGCCAGCAGCACGCCGATGGGGAACGCGAAGGCGATGCCGAACGTGGACAGGATGAGCGTGAGCGGCAGGCCGCCCCAGCGCGCGTTTTCCACATACGAAAGGCCCAGCACGCCGCCCCACATCAGGATGGCCACGGCCGTCAGGCCCACGATCCAGATGAGGGCGAGCTTCCAGTTCCAGAAGCGGCGGATGCCGCTGCAGACGATCACCGCGACCAGGATGATGGTCGCGAGCAAGGGACGCCACTGTTCGTCGAACGGATAGGTACCGAACAGGATCAGCCGGTGCTTCTCGGCGATGAACGCCCAGCAGGCGCCGCCGGAGGCGCGGCATTCCTGGGCGGTCGCTGCGTTGAAGTCCGCCTTGATGAAGGCCCATTCGACCAGCGCCGGCACCGCCATGAGCAGGAACCACGCCAGCAGCACCGTGATGAGGATGTTCAGCGGCGACGAAAACAGGCGGGACTTGAGCCAGGCCCAGGGACCCACGTGCGAGCTGGGCGGCGGCATGGCCTCGGTGGGAGTATGCGTAGTGCTGCTCATCTCAACGCTCCACCAGCGCGATGCGCTTGTTGTACCAGTTCATGAATATCGAGATCGACAGGCTGACCGTCAGGTACGCGCCCATGATGATGAGAATGCCCTCGATGGCCTGGCCCGTCTGGTTCAGTGTCGTGTTCACCACCGACACGATGTCGGGGTACCCGATGGCCACGGCCAGCGAGCTGTTCTTCGTCAGGTTCAGGTACTGGCTGGTCATCGGGGGGATGATCACGCGCAGCGCCTGCGGCAGGATCACCAGGCGCAGCACCTTCGAGCGCGGCAGGCCCAGCGAGCCCGCGGCTTCCCATTGGCCGTTGCTGACCGCCTGGATGCCCGAACGCACCACTTCGGCAATGAACGCCGACGTGTAGATCACCAGCCCCGCCAGCAACGCGGCGAACTCCGGCGACAGCGTCAGACCGCCCGAGAAGTTAAAGCCCTTGAGCTCCGGCATGTCCAGTGTCAGCGACGCGCCGCTGACCAGCCAGCCGATGAACGGCAGGCCAATCAGGAGGCCGATGGCCCAGCGGCCCAGCGGGAACATGTGACCGGTGGCCTCATGGCGCTTCTTGCCGTAGTGGCCCAGGATGATGATCGCGACGATCGCCAGTCCCAGCCCGGCCAGCATCCAGTCGAGCGAGTTGCCTTCCAGCGCCGGCACTTTCAGGCCGCGGTTGGAAATGAACACGCCCGGCAGCGGATTGTGCGCCTGGCGCGGACCCGGCATGTTCTCGGTGATCAGCGCATACCAGAAGAAGAGCTGCAGCAGCAGCGGCACGTTGCGCATCACCTCGACATACACAGAGGTGATCTTGGCCACGAGCCAGTTCTTGGACAGGCGGCCGATGCCGATGAGCGTGCCGAGGATGGTCGCCAGCACGATGCCGAGGACGGCTACGCGCAGCGTGTTGAGCAGGCCGACCATGATGGCGCGGCCGTACGTGTCTGAGGGGGAATAGGCGATGGCGGTTTCGCCGATGGCGAAGCCGGCCTCGCGGTTCAGGAAGCCGAAGCCCGTGGCGATGTTGCGCACGGACAGGTTGTGGAGCGTGTTTGAAACCAGGAACCACACGGCCCAGGCTACCGCGGTCAGCGCAATCACCTGGTAGACCACGGAGCGTACGCCGGGATCGTTCCAGTTCAGACGCCGTGGGGGTGCCGAAATCGGGGCGTTTTTGTTGGGAGTCATCATGATGAATCTACAGAAGTCGGACACCGGGTGGCATGCCGGAAAAGCCGCGCCACCCACTTCTGCCGCCCGCCCGAAGGCGGGTTAGGGCCTGTCCAGAATACACGTCCTGTGCAGACAGGCCCTAGGCATGACGGAGAGCCGTGCTCCGCCATGCCAGGCAGCCGCGCGTTAGCGCACCGGCCAGCCGTACATCAAGCCACCTTGCTTGTACGAAGCGTTCAAGCCGCGCTCCAGCTTCATCGCGCTGTTCTTGCCCAGCGTGTTCTCGAAGCTTTCGCCGTAGTTGCCCACGCTCTTGATGATGTTGTAGGCCCACTTGTCGTCCACGCCCAGGTTCTTGCCCATGCCCGGGGTCACGCCCAGGATGCGCTGGATGTTGGGATTGGTGCTCTTGGTCATTTCATCGACGTTGGCCTTGGTGATGCCGTATTCCTCGGCTTCCAGCATGGCGTTGAGCGACCAGCGGACGATGTTGAACCACTGCTCGTCGCCCTGGCGGACCATGGGGCCCAGCGGCTCCTTGGAGAAGTCTTCCGGCAGGATGACGAACTTGTCCGGGTTCTCAAGCGTGGTGCGGGTGGAGGCCAGTTGCGACTTGTCGGTCGTGAAGGCGTCGCAGCGGCCGGCCGAGAAGGCGCGGATGATTTCGTCGTACTTGTCGATCACGACCGGCTTGAATTCGATCTTCTGCCCGCGGAACCAGTCGGCCAGGTTGAGTTCGGTCGTGGTGCCGGGCTGCACGCAGATCGTGGCGCCGTTCAATTCCTTGGCGCTCTTCACGCCCAGGTCCTTGGAAACCATCACGCCCTGGCTGTCGTAGTAGTTCACGCCCACGCCGATCAGGCCCAGCGTCGTGTCGCGCGTCAGCGTGACGGTGGTGTTGCGGGTCAGGACATCGACCTCGCCGGACTGCAGCGCGGTGAAGCGCTGCTGCGTGTTCAGGGGGGTGAACTTGACCTTGGTGGAGTCGCCGAACATGGTCGTGGCGATGGCGCGGCACAGGTCCACGTCGATGCCCTTGTATTCACCCTTGCTATCCGCGATGGAGAAGCCCGGAATGCCCGTCGAAACCCCGCACTGGACAAACCCCTTTTTCTTGACGTTGTCGAAGGTCGCGCCAGCGTTGGCTGCCGCGGAAGCAGCGAACAAGGCGGCGCCGACAGCAGCGAGTTTCAGTACTTTCATCGTGTTCTCCGTGTGGGATAAGGCGAATTCGCGCTAGGCCGGGTTGGGCCTACGCATGGGGCGGATGGTAGCGTCCGCGCCGCACGCGGCGCATCCGGGAATTCCCTTGAAATATAGGGACACTGGATGAAATGAAACGCAGTTTTCATACGAAAAGAGGGACGTTTTTCCCCGTCGGACTGCGCCGCAGCCGGGCTTTGTTCCAGGCGGCACGCGCCGGCGGGAAATTTTTCGCGCCTCATCCCCCTGTCGGCTTAGGCCACCTTAGTGTCCCCGAGTTACTATTGCGGCTTCATCTGACAGCCGCCATGATCGAATTCCAGCACGTATTCAAATCATATGGTCGCGGCCGCAATATCCTGGCCGACATCAACTTCCGCGTAAGCGCGGGAGAGTTCGTTTTCGTATCGGGGCCGTCCGGCGCCGGCAAGTCCACCCTGCTCAAGCTGATCGGCGGGCTCGAGCCCGCCAGCCGGGGGGCGATCCAGGTCAACGGCCAGCGGCTGGACAAGCTGCCCGCCCGCGCCCGGCCGTACCTGCGGCGCGCGGTGGGCGTCATCCTGCAGGATACGCACCTGCTGTTCGACCGCAGCGCTTTCGAAAACGTGATGCTGCCCCTGGCGGTCACCGGCCATGCCTGGAATTCGGCCGCCGCCCGCGCCCGCGCCGCGCTGGACAAGGTGGGCCTGTCGGGCAAGGAAGACCTGAATCCGATCGAACTGTCGGGCGGCGAACAGCAGCGCCTGGCGATTGCGCGGGCCATCGTGAACCGGCCGGCGATCCTGATCGCGGACGAGCCCACCGCCAACCTCGATCACGACAACGCGCAACGCATCATGAATGTTTTCCGTGATTTCAACCGCGTCGGCGTCACCACCCTGATCGCCTCGCACGACCAGGAGCTCATGGCCGGCTACGCCACCCGCACGCTGCGCATCGAACCGGGCAAGTTCGCCGATTCCCATGGCGGCGCGCAACCGTCCGACGCCGGCGCTCCCCGCGGCCATGGCCAGCAAGGAGAAACGGCATGAACGCCTGGCTGCGGCAACACCGCTATGCGTTGATGGTCACCCTGCGCCGGCTGGTCAAGCAACCGTTCTCCTCGCTGGCCAACCTGCTGGTCATGGCACTGGCGCTGGCCCTGCCGCTGCTGGGCAGCGCGATCCTGGTCTCGGTGCAACCCGTGGCGCGCGAAATGTCCGTCACCCCGGAAGTCACCGTCTTCATGCGCGTGGACGCGCCTGCCGGCGCCGCCGCCGACGTGGCCAAGCGCATCCAGGGCGAGTACGCGCAAGAGGTGCGCGCCGTGCGCGTGGTGGGCCGCGAGGACGCGCTGGCGGACCTGCGCGCCAATCCCGCCTGGCAGCAGGCGCTGGCCGTGCTGCCGGGCAACCCCCTGCCCGACGCGGTCGTGGTCACGCTGGCAGACGGCGAGGACCTGGCCGGCCGGGCGGACACCCTTGCGGCGGCCTGGAAGCAATGGAACCACGTGGACCTGGTGCAGCTGGACAGCGCCTGGGTCCAGCGCCTGGAGGCGATCCTGCGCTTCGCGCGCATCGGCCTGGGATTCCTGGCCGCCTGCGTGGCCGTCGTGGTGCTGGCCACCGTCTTCAACACCGTGCGCATGCAGGCGCTTTCCCAGCGCGAGGAAATCGGCGTGGCGCGGCTCGTCGGCGCCACCGAGTCTTTCGTGCGCCGGCCCTTCCTGTACCTGGGCGCGCTCTCGGGGGCCGTGGCGGCGCTGCTGTCCATCGGCGTGGCGGCAATCGCCCTGGCCCCGCTGAACGACGCCCTGGTCGGGCTGGCCCGCAGCTACGGGGCGGAGTTCGCCCTGCACCTGCCCGGCCCGGCCGTGCTGGTCGGCGCCGTCGTGGCGGCCGCCGCCCTGGGCGCCCTGTCCGCCCGCTGGTCGGTCACCCGCAGCACGCGCTTCTGACGGACGCCAAAGGCTTCGTCTAGCCCCCCTTCGTCCCCGTGATCCGGGGAACGGTTCCCGCCCGCCTGTGTAGCATGTCCGCATGCACGCTTGCGGGCGCGCGCTGGCCGCACGCCAGCCCGCCTAAACAGGGACGCGCCATATCCTGGCCCGGGATCGCCGGTTACACAGGATTTCTCCCGCTTGTCGCCCGGATATGCAAGAATAAAGCGACATTTTCTTACATTTTTTGAAATAAAGCCGTTTTCACCGCCCGCTCCTTCGTGTCCCACTCGCCGTCCTTGTCTCCTATTCCGCCCCATGGCCGCCCGTCTTGAAGCCCGTGCGACGCGCCACTATTTCGATAGCGCGTTCCAGTGTCAGGCGGTGAAAGTACTGCCCAACGAGTACTACGTCACCGACGAAGACCTGATGATCTCGACCGTCCTGGGGTCGTGCGTCGCCGCCTGTATCCACGATCCCGTGACAGGCGTGGGCGGAATGAACCATTTCATGTTGCCTGAAGGCGACATGCAGTCGCCCGCCTCGGCCACCATGCGCTACGGCGCATTCGCCATGGAAGTGCTGATCAACGAATTGCTCAAGGCCGGCGCCGTGCGCTCGCGGCTGGAGGCCAAGGTGTTCGGCGGCGGCGCCGTGCTTTCCGCCATGCAACAGATGAACATCGGGGAACGCAACGGCCAGTTCGTCCTCCACTACCTGAAAACGGAAGGCATTCCCGTGAAGGCGCAGGACCTGGGCGACGTGCACGCCCGCCGCATCAATTACTTCCCGCGGGACGGCCGGGTAATGGTCCGCAAGATGGCGCCGCACCACCAGCGCGCCGAGGAACTCATCGCCAGGCGCGAACAGGCCGCCGCCCAGAGCGTGCAGGCCAAGACGGAAAGCCCTCCGCGCGTGGAGCGCTTTTCCCGGCCGGGCGTGGAACGCTTCGACCGCCCCGCCCGCCCCGGCGTGGAGCGTTTCGACACGGGCGTCACCCGCCGGCGCAGGCCCGAAACCGCAGGCAGCTGAACCCCGCGGCCGTGCCCCTACAATCACGGCATGTCGACCGTCCGCCTCTTCTACGCGCTGTGGCCCGCGCCCCCGCTGGCCGGATCGCTCGCGGCCTGGGCGGAACAGGCCCGTCCCAGTTGCGGCGGACGCGCCATGCGCACGGAAACCCTGCACATGACCCTGGCCTTCCTGGGGCCGGTGGACGCCGCGCTCGCGGACGAGCTGGCCGCCGCGACGCCTGAGAAGCGCATCGCTCCCGGAGAGATCGCGGTGGACCGCTATGGGGTGTTCGGCCGCCAGCGCATCCTCTGGGCCGGCCCCGGCGACACGCCCGCCGGCCTGCAGGCCGCGCACGACGGGCTATGGCAGTGGCTGGCCGGCTTCGGCCTGGGCCCGCCGCCTCACCCCTTCCGCCCGCACGTTACCCTGCTGCGCAACATCGAACGGCCGCAGCCGCCCGCCGCCGCGCCTGAGCCCCTGCTGTGGCGCTACGACCGCATGGTCCTGGTCGCGTCCGAATCGCTCACGGGCGGCAGCCGCTACCGCATCGTGGCGCAATCCCGGCCGCAACCTGCCTGACCGCCCGCTCTGGCACAATCGGACGGTCGCAACAACCGCCGGATCGCCATGATCATCCTGCTGGACCAAGACGGCGTGCTCGCCGATTTCGAACACGCCTTTATCGACGCCTGGCGCGAGCGCCATCCCGGCATTCCCCCCGTGGCGTTCGAGGATCGCAAGTCCTTCTACATCCGCCAGGACTACGCTCCCGAGCTGCGCGGCATGGCCGAAGCCATCTACACCGAGCCCGGCTTCATCCGCAACCTCCCGCCGGTGCCCGGCGCGCTGGAAGCGGTAAAGGAATTGCTGGCGCTGGGCATGGACGTGCGCATCTGCTCCTCGCCGCTGTCCCAGTTCGAGAACTGCGTGGCGGAAAAATACCTCTGGGTTGAAAAACACCTGGGCCGGGACGCCACCAACCGGCTGATCCTGACCAAGGACAAGACGCTGGTGCACGGCAATCTGCTGATCGACGACAAGCCCCTGATCGAAGGCGCGGTGAAGCCGCGCTGGAAGCACATCCTGTTCGACGCGCCCTACAACCGCGAGGTCGCCGACCGCCCCCGCCTCACCTGGAAGAACTGGCGCAGCGTGCTGGCGGGAGAGCTGTATACGGCAGACGAGTGAGTCCTGTTCAGCGGCCGCGATTTAGGGCTATCCTGTCTTGCCGCGCCCGCCCCAGGGCCCGTGGGCACCCACCCGGAGAGGAGCTCGCATCATGAATCTGCACCGCCTGCTCAAGCAGCGTGAAGCCGATCACAAGCCTTTGCGTGTCGCATTGCTGGGCGCCGGAAAGTTCGGCGCGATGTTCATGAGCCAGGCTCCCCGCACCCCGGGGATCCGGCTGGTGGCGGTGGCGGACCTGGTGCCGGACCGCGCCCGCGCCGCGCTCACCCGCGTGGGCTGGCCCGCCACCGCGCTGAACGCCTCCAGCACCGGCGACGCCCTGAAGAACGGCAAGGTCTATTTCAGCGACGATCCCCACGCCATCATCGCCAGCCCCGACGTCGACATCGTCATCGACGCAACCGGACAGGCGGCGGCGGGGATCAACCACGTGCTGGCCTGCTGCGAGCACGGCAAGCACATCATCATGGTCAACGTCGAGGCCGACGCGCTGGCCGGGCCCCTGCTGGCCCGCCGGGCCCGCGAGGCAGGCATCGTCTATTCGCTGGCCTACGGCGACCAGCCCGCCCTGATCTGCGAAATGGTGGACTGGGCGCGCGCCAGCGGCTTTGAAGTCATGGCGGCGGGCAAGGGCACCAAGTACCTGCCGGAGTTCCATACCTCCACCCCCGACACCGTCTGGCCCTATTACGGTTTCACCGCCGAAATGGTCGCGGCGGGCGACTTCAACGCCCAGATGTTCAACAGCTTCCTGGACGGCACCAAGAGCGCCATCGAAATGGCGGCCGTATCCAACGCCACCGGGCTGCTCCCCTCGCCGTCCGGCCTGCACTTCCCTCCCTGCGGCGTGGACGACCTGGCCCGCGTGCTGCGTCCGCGCGAAAGCGGCGGCATCCTGCACCATCGCGGGCAGGTGGAAGTGATTTCGTCGCTGGAGCGCGACGGCAGGCCGGTATTCCGCGACCTGCGCTGGGGGGTCTACGTGACCCTGGCGGCCGACAGCGATTACGTGCGCCGCTGCTTCAAGGAATACGGGCTGGTCACGGATCCCAGCGGCAATTTCACGGCCATGTACAAGCCCTACCACTTGATCGGGCTGGAGCTGGGCATCAGCGTGGCCAGCGTGGGCCTGCGACGCGAACCCACCGGCGCGCCGGCAGGATGGCACGGCGACGTGGTCGCCACCGCCAAGCGCGACCTCCCCGCCGGCCAGATCCTGGACGGCGAAGGCGGCTATACGGTGTACGGCCGCCTGATGCCGGCGCGCGATTCCGTGGCGGACGGCTATCTGCCGCTGGGGCTGTCGCACCAGGTCAAACTGAAGAACCCCGTGCGGCAATCGCAGGCGATCCGCTGGCGCGACGTGGAATACGACGAAAGCTCGACGGCGGTGCAGTTCCGCCGCGAAATGGAGCAGACCTTCGCCTAGGGCCGGCTCGCCCTGCCCTGGATCGAGCCTTGCACAGGCCCTAGACAGGCGCCGGGCGTTCCGCCTGGAATAGCCGCAGGCGGTCCGCGGCGTTGCGCAGGTGCTGCTCCGCGGCCTGGCCGGCGGCGTCGGGGTCGCCGCCGTCTATGGCGGCGAAGATGGCCTGGTGCTCGCTCTGCACCGCCGCCATGCGCTCGGCGTACATGCGCGCCGTGTTGTTGCGCGCGCTGCGGATGACCCGGCGGACATTGGCTTCCAGATAGTCGTTCAGCGCCACCAGGTGCGGGTTGTGCGTGGCCTGCACGATGGCCTGGTGGAATTGGTAGTCTTCTTCGTCGCCCAGCTTGTCGTTCAGCAACGCGTATTCCATGCCCACCAGCGCCTGGCGCATCTTCTTCAGGTCGGCCTCGGTGCGGCGCTGGGCCGCGTAGCGGGCTGCCGTCACCTCGATGGACAGCATCAGTTCGAGGATGTGCTCCAGGTCCTGATTGTCGCCCGGCGTGGGCGCGGCGATGCGGAACGCGTTCTTCTGGAAATTCGGATCGACGAAAACGCCGCTGCCCTGCTGCGACGTGATTAGGCCTTCGGACTTCAGGCGCGCCAGCGCTTCGCGCACGACGGCGCGGCTGACTGAATAGGTTTCGGTCAGCTGCTTTTCCGTGGGCAGGCGATCGCCGGGCGCGAGCACCCCTTGGCGGATCTGTTCCGCCAGCGCATCGCCCAGCGCCGCCGAAAGCGAACTCTTGGGCGCGGCGCGCGGCGGATCCTGTTCTTGGGTAGGCTGCATTGGACTCGTTGGAACCTGCTGGGCGCGCGCTGCCGCGGCCCCGTCTGTTGATTGGAATACCTCGTACCGCGGCAACGGCTGCCGCAGAATGGGACTTTACGCGATGTAGATGCCGCCGTTGACCTGCATGACTTCGCCAGTGACGAAGCTGGCCAGCGGCGAACACAGGAACGCGATCGATCCCGCGATTTCCTCGGCCGTGCCAAAGCGGCGCAGCGGCGTGCTCTCCAGCAACTGCCCGCCCTTCTGCCCGATCAGGTCATGGGTCATGGACGTGGCGATGATGCCAGGCGCCACCGCGTTCACGCGGATCTGCGGCGCCAGTTCCAGGGCCAGGCTGCGCGTGAAGCTCTGCACCGCGCCCTTGGACGCGGAATAGGCGGCGTGGGCGTAGCTGCCGCGCTGGGCGGCCAAAGACGTCAACAGCACGATCGAGCCGTCATGGCGCAGATGGCGCTGCGCCGCCCGGCAGACATAGAAAGTGCCGTCCAGGTTCACGCGCATCAGCGTGCGCCACGACTCGTCGCTGGTGTCCTTGACCAGGCTCTCCGGATAGATGCCGGCGCAGTGCACCAGGTGGTCCAGCCCGCCGAAGTGCCCGGCGGCGGCCTCGAACACGCGCTCGCATTCCGCCGCGGCGGACACGTCCAGGGCGCGCGTGTACACACGCTGGCCGCTGGGATCCAGCTCGGCCGCAACCGCCTCCAGCCTCGCGTTGTCGATGTCGGTCAGCACCAGCCGGGCGCCATGCGCGGCCATCAGCCGGGCCGTGGCCAAACCGATCCCGTTGCCAGCACCCGTGATGACGGCAACCTTTCCTTCGAACGAAATCATCCTGTCTCCTGAGGCGTTTTTCCGGCGGGCCGGCATGCTTCCCGGCGCGTGCCGCAATCCCGATTGGACTCCTGAATCGGCCGCTTGACACGGGAAAAACGCTTGCCCTATGATTTATCGGACAACTTAATAAAGTTGACTGACAACTTATTCCGAAAGCGTAAATCAAGTGACGTTTTCAGGCAAGCGCGTCAGCAATACACGGCGTCGAGCCGCAGCACCGGCAGGGGACAAATCAGGTGGAAATCACCGGCAACACTACCGTTTACGCCATCGCGGCGGACCCGATCGCGCACGTCAAGACACCCCAGCGGCTCAACGCGCTGCTGCGCGAACGCGGCGCCGATGCCGTCATGGTCCCCTTCCACGTGCCTTCCGAAGCCCTGCCCGGCCTGTTCGCCGGCATCCGCGGGCTGGCCAACCTGGGCGGCATCGTGGTGACGGTCCCCCACAAGGAAAACGCAGCCGCCCTGTGCGACGCCCTGACGCCTTCCGCCCGCCTCAGCGGCGCGGTCAACGCGGTGCGCCTGAAGGACGGCGTGCTTACCGGCGGCAATTTCGACGGCCTGGGCTTCGTGGCCGGATTGCGCAGCCAGGGCCACGATCCCGCCGGGCGCCACGTCTACCTGGCCGGCCTGGGCGGCGCGGGCAAGGCCATCGCCTGCGCCGTCGCGGATGCCGGCCCGGCCAGCCTGCGCCTGTACAACCGCAGCGCCGGCAAGGCGGAGTCCTTCGCCGGCCATCTCGCGCGCCAATATCCCGGCCTGGCCATCAGCGTGGGCAGCGCCTCCCCTGAACCCTGCGACATCGCCATCAATGCGACCTCGCTGGGCCTGAACGACACCGATCCCCTGCCTTTCCAGCTGGACGCCCTGGCCGCCGGCACCGTCGTCGCGGACGCCGTGATGAGCCGCGTCGACACGCCCCTGCTGCGCGCCGCCGCCGCCCGCGGCTGCCGCACGCATCCGGGCCTCTACATGCTGGAAGGACAAATCGCAGAAATTGCCCGCTTCCTGGGCATACAAGAGCCGCGGTAAGCGCGCTTGATTGATTCACGGACTCAACCACTCCCATCCCACGGAGGAGACACACATGAAGTTGGCTTTCACTTCCGGCCTGCTGTGCCTGGCCGGCATCGCCGCATCGGCCCAGGCCGCGCCCGTCAAGATCGGCCTGATCGAAACGCTGTCCGGCCCGCAGGCCTCGACCGGCCTGATGTTCCGCGCCGCGGTCAAGTATGAGCTGGACCGCATCAATGCGGCGGGCGGCTGGAACGGCCAGCCGCTGGAGCTGGTCGAGTTCGACAACCAGGGCGGCCCGGTCGGCGCCTCCGACCGCTTCCGCGCGGCCGCCGCGGAAGGCGTGCAGATCCTGGTGCAGGGCTCCTCGTCGGCCATCTCCGGCCAGTTGACCGAAGACGTGCGCAAGCACAACCTGCGCAACCCGGGCAAGGAAGTCGTATTCCTGAACGTGGGCGGCGAAGCGCTGGAGCTGACCGGCCAGAAGTGCCATTTCTATCATTTCCGCTTCACCACCAATGCCGACCTGCGCGTCAAGGCGCTGGCCTCGGTCATGTCGGCCGACGGCACGCTGGGCAAGCGCGTGTACGCGATCAACCAGAACTACTCCTGGGGCCAGGACATGGAAGGCGCCACGGAGCGCTTCGCCAAGCAATACGGCTATGAAGTCGTGGGCAAGACCCTGCACGAAGTCAACAAGATCCAGGACTTCGCCCCCTACGTGGCCCGCATCCGCTCGGCCAACCCCGACACCGTGATCACGGGCAACTGGTCCAACGACCTGCTGCTCCTGATGAAGGCCACGCAGGCCGCCGGCCTCAAGGTCCGCTTCGCCACCGTGTTCCTGGACCAGGTGGGCAACCTGGCCAACGCCGGCGATGTCGCGCTGGGCCACTACATCGCCCACCCCTACAACATCGAGGCCGCGGGCGAGGAGGGCGCCAAGTTCGCCGAGGACTACAAGGCGAAGACCGGCCACTATCCCAGCTACACCGAGCCGCAGACCGTCATCGGCATCACGTTCCTGGGCGAAGCGCTCAAGCAGGTCAAGCCGCAGGACGGCAAGCTGTCGGTGCCGGAGCTGGCCCGCGCGTTGGAAAAGGTCACCTACACCTCGCCGCTGGGCACTTACACCATGCGCGCCGAAGACCACCAGGTGCAGTTGCCCATGGTGGTGTCCAAGGTCAGCAAGAACGCCCAGTACAAGGCCGACGGCACCGACATGGGCTTCGAGCCGGTGAAGGTCCTGGCCGCGGCCGACGTGTCCGCGCCTGCCCAGGCGACCTGCAAGATGCAGCGTCCCAATTGACGGGCCGCGCGCGCTGACGGACGGCTCACGCTAGGCCGGCCGCCAGCGCGCGCGACGCCTCGCTGCCTCTCGCAAACACATAAGCGCACCCCCGGCGCGGGCCGGAAAAATCCGGTGCGCAATCGCTCGCAAGACACGGTCCGTCTTGGCGAAAGAATTACTGGAGCGGACATGGAATACTTTACCGTCTCGCTGTTGAACGGCGTGATCTACGGCCTGCTGCTATTCATGGTGTCGGCAGGCCTGACACTGATTTTCGGGATGATGGGCGTGCTCAACTTCGCGCACGCATCGTTCTACATGATAGGCGCGTACGCCGCCTATACGCTGACGCCCGTCACCGGCTTCTGGGTGGCGCTGGCGCTGGCCACGATCATCGCGGGCGTGCTGGGCATGGGCGTGGAGCGCTTCTTCCTGCGCCGCGTCCATAAGTTCGGCCACGCGCAGGAGCTGCTGGTGACCTTCGGCCTGGCCTTCATCGTGGCCGAGCTCATCAAGCTGTTCTACGGCGATTTCCCGGTCGACTACCGGGTGCCGCAGTTCCTGAACTTCGCCGCCTTCCGCGTGTTCGACGCGGACTATCCCTTCTACCGCCTGCTCATGGGCGGCGTGTCGCTGGCGATGTTCGCCGTCATCTACCTGCTGCTGTCTCGCACCCGCGTGGGCATCGTGGTGCGTTCGGCCATCTACCGCCCCCGCATGGCGGAAGCGCTGGGCCACAACGTGCCGCTGGTGTTCATGAGCGTGTTCGGCGTGGGCGCGGCCATGGCCGGCCTGGCCGGCGCGGTCGCCGGCGCGTTCTACACCACCAATCCGAACATGGCGCTGGAGCTCGGCGTGCTGGTGTTCGTGGTCGTCGTGGTGGGCGGCCTCGGCTCCCTCGAAGGCGCGATGATCGCGTCGCTGCTGATCGGCCTGATCAGTTCCTTTTCGGTGGGCATCGACGCCAGCCTGGCATCGCTGTTCGGCCTGTTCGGCGCAGGCGAGTGGGCCGAGAGCGTGGGCGGGCTGATGACCGTCAAGATTTCCAGCCTGGCGGCTACCCTGCCCTTCCTGCTGATGCTGGTGGTGCTGCTGGTCAAGCC
>NZ_JBLZXF010000015.1:0-110169 GCF_050285585.1 Achromobacter sp.
AACAGCAGGCTGAAGAAGGGGCCGTCGTTGACCGCGCTGGCCACGTAGGCGCCGCGGTCGCGGGCATCGCCGTATTGGCCGGTGTAGGCCAGCCACAGGCCGCCGTTGCTGTTGTCGAAGGCGGCCAGCAGCGCCAGGATGGACACGCCCATCACGCCGTCCAGGCCGACGTAGCTGCCCAGGATGATGATGAGGGTGGCGGGCACCAGGGTCTTCATCAGCAGGATGGTGCCCGCGGTGGCCAGGATCGGGCCGCCGGTGCGCGCATTGACCTGGGTGCCGGTGGCGAAGATCAGCAGCGCGATCAGGGGCAGGGCGCTGTTCTTGAACAGGGCGGTGGTGAAGCCGCCGATCGCCAGGGCGTCGGGGGCGAAGGTGCCGATCAGGGAACCCAGGATCAGCGGCACCAGCATCAATCCACCGGGGATTTTCTGCATCGTGCCAAAAAAGGGCGAGCGGGAGGTTTCGGTCGACACTGTAGGAGTCTCCAGGACGGTCTTTCTGGTTGCAGACGTTCGTGTGCGCGTCTGTCAGGCGGTTGAAAAGATGAGGAAAAACCGTAGTGTACACCTGTACGTACAGCATGTACGTACAGGTTTTCCCGCCCGGGAAGACGTGATGCTAGAAGCGGTACGCGCCGCTCAGCATGACGGTGCGGCGGGCCCCGTAGAAGCAGTCGCCGCGGTCCAGGCAGACCACCTCATAGGTGCGGTCCGCGATGTTGTTCACGTTGAGGGCATAACGCCATGGACCGTTGTCGTAGCTGAGCATGGCGTCGAACAGCGTGACGGCGGGCGTTTCGGGGGCGCCGCCGTCGCGGAAGGCCGACAGATAGCGCACGCCGGCCCCTACCGCGAAGCCGGGCTGGCCAGCCAGCGCGAAACGGTACTTGCCCCACACGGACGCCATGTGCTTGGGCTGGGCCTCCAGCTGCGGATCCAGGTCGGTGTAAATGTAGTTGGCGATCACGTCGAGTTCTTTGGTGACGCGGCCGCGCAACTCCAGTTCCACGCCGCGCGTGCGCGTCTTGCCGGCCTGCAGCTGGTTGTTGGGGTTGTCGGGATCGTTGGTCTGGCGGTTCTTTTCCCGCAAGTCATAGGCGGCCGCGGTGAATTCGATGTCGGCGTCCTTCGGCATGTACTTGATGCCGGCCTCGACCTGCTTGCCGCGCATCGGCTTCCAGCGCTGGTTGTAGAAGTCGGCGCCCGCGATCGGGGTGAACGATTCGCTGTAGCTGAGATAGGGCGACCAGCCGTTGTCCGCGGCGTACATCAGGCCGAAGCGCTTGGTGGTGGCCTGGTCCGTTTCCCGGTCCTGGCCTTCGGTGGTGCTGTCCGCGCGGTCGCGGCGGATGCCGGCCAGGAAGATCCAGTTCCTGTCGAACTTGATCTGGTCCTGCGCGTAGAAGCCGATCTGCTGCTGGTTGATCTTGGGATTGTCCGACAGCTCGTACTCGGGCACGTTGCCGTATTCCGGATGGAACAGGTTCAGCGGCGAACCGGCGCCGCCCGCCGTCTGGCTGGTTTCGCGGTAGCGCGAGTAATCCATGCCGAAGATCACCGTGTGTTCGGCGCGGCCCCAGTTCAGCTTGCCTTCCAGGTTCTGGTCGGCCAGCAAGGTGCGCATGCGCGGCTTGTTGACGTAGAAGATGCGGTCGACGGTCTGCTGCTCCGGATCGATGTAGGAATCGCCGCGGCGCGCGCCATACACGTTGGGATAGAGCGTCTTGTAGTCCACGCTGCTGACCGTATTGCGGAAGTTCTGACGGACCTTCCACTTGTCGTTGAACTGGTGCTCGAACAGCCAGCCCACGCTGAATTGCTCGGTGTCGTACGCGTCGAAGCCCGGTTCGCTGGCGAAGCGCCGGGTTGGGATGCGGCCGTTGGGGTTCTCCTGCACCGAACCGCTCCAGGGCAGGAACGATTGCGTGGTGCCCGCGCGGTCCTTCTGCCACGTGGCCTGGAAGGTCAGAGAGGTGGCGGCGCTGGGGCGCCAGGTCAGCGAGGGCGCCAGCATCAGGCGGTCATCCGGCGCGTACTGCACCTGGGTGTCGCTGTCGCGGCCCACGGCGACGACGCGGTACAGCCACTGGCCGTCCTCGCTTGCCGGCCCGGTCAGGTCGGCCTGGATTTCGCGCCGGTTGTGGTTGCCCAGCACCACGCCGATCTCGCCTTGCCGCTCCTCCAGCGGGCGCTTGCTGACCAGGTTGACGATACCGCCGGTGCTGCCCTGTCCGTACAGCATGGACGAGGGGCCGCGCAGCACTTCGACGCGTTCCATCGCATAGACCTCGGTGCGCGGGTTGTTGTAGCTGAAGTACTGACGCAGCCCGTCCAGGTACTGGACCGGCTCGACGCCCCGGACGCGCACATAGTCCGCGCGGTTGTCCACGCCATACGCGTTCGGGCGCACCCCGGCCGCGTAATTCATGGTGTCCTGGATATTCTGCGCGCCCTGGTCCACGATCTGGTCGCGCGGGATCACGGTGATGGCCTGGGGCGTTTCCGACAACGGGGTGTCGGTCTTGGTGCCCGCGGCGCTGCGCGTGGCGACATACCCTTCGACGGGGCCGGTGGCGGTTTCGCCCACGCCCATGACCTGCACGGCGGGCAGGATCGTGGCGGGCTCGGAGGGCTGCGCTTGCGCCCAGCCGCCGATGCAGGCGGCCAGCGCGGCGGCGATGGGCAATAGTCCCTGGGGCCGCGCGCGCCGCGCGACCGGTTGAGTATGGCGTTTCAAGAGTTCTCCCCAGCGGCCGCGGATGATCCACAGCCGATTGAATATACGAATGGCAACGATAATTATTATTAATTAATTGAGAGGGCACTGTCAGGAAAAGAGGCCATCCCATATGTAAAAAAGCCCTGCGGCGTCGGGCCCCCGGCAGGGGAATGCCGGAAAAAAGCCGTGCTATCAGCGATTTGCAGATCGTTCACATCGCAGCGTTGCGGGCCGCCGTTTGTTGGACCGGCGCGACAGCCCGGCCTCAGGCGTAGCGCGCGCGGCGCGTGCCGCCTTCGCGGCGGCTGGCTTTGTCCGCGACGATATTGTCCTCGGCCATGCGCCGCCCGCGCTGTTCGATGCGCCCGAGGAAGTCGCGCAGCAGGGCGACCTCGTCTTCGCTAAGGTCCTGCACGAGCAGATCGTTCAGCCGCGACACCTCGGGCAGCAGACCCTGGTAGCGGGCCACGCCCTCGTCGGTCGCTTCCACGAGCACCACGCGGCGGTCGGCGCTGTCCTGCAGGCGGCGCAGCCAGCCTTTTTCGCAGAGCGCGCCCAGGGTGCGGGACGTGCGGGGCAGGTCCAGCTTGGCGGCGGCGGCCAGTTCGGCCGAGCTCATGATGCCGCCTTCGACGGCGCACGCCAGGATGCGCCACTCGCGGCGCGTGATGCCGAATCGCCCTTCGCACAAGCGCAGGAATACGGGATTGGATTGCGACCAGGCCTGGTAGAGCCGGTACATCAGCATGTCCGCAAGATGGCGTTGGCCGGGCGGGGAGATGGTCGGCATGGCTGCTCCTCCTTGACTCGCCGCATATCGTTATTGGAAGTCCTGGATTAGATCAACAAATGGCCACGTTGCTAAATTCAATTTTCCTATTTGGGAATCGGCCAGACAGTGACAACCATAATCGACAGCCGGCCGCTGTCTCCAGGAGAAGGCAATGCGTAAGTGGATGGCAGGGGCCGCGGTCGCGGCGACGCTGGCGGGGGCGGCCTCGCTGGCCTGTGCGCAGCAGGCGCCGCTGGACGGGGCGCTGACGATCGTGGTGGGGTATCCCCCGGGGGGCAGTTCCGACCGCATCGCGCGGCTGGTCGCCGACCGGCTGAAGGAGCGGGTCGGCGTGCCCGTGGTGGTCGAGAACAAGACGGGGGCGGGCGGCCGCATCGCGGCCCAGGGGCTGCATGCGGCTCCAGCCAGCCAGAACGTGCTGATGCTGGCGAATCCCGCCGTCATGGTGGTGGCGCCGCTGGTCTATGCCCAGCCGGGCTACGACGCCCAGCGCGACTTCAAGCCCGTGTCGCTGGTCAGCCGCTACAAATTCGCGCTGGCCGTGTCCGCCGGCTCGCCGATCCAGGACCTGCGCGGCCTGCGTCAGTGGCTGCGGGGGCATCCGGGGCAGTTCACGGTGGGCGTGCCCGCCACGGGCAGCCTGCCTCACTTTTTCGCGCTGATGCTGGGCCGAGAAATCGGCCAGGAGCCGGAAGTGGTCGGCTACCGCGGCTCGTCGCCGCTGATCTCCGAACTGATCGGCGGCATTCTTCCGCAAGGCATCGACACGCTGGATACCCTGCTGCCGCAGCACCGCGCCGGCAAGATCCGCATCCTGGCCGTTTCGGGCGACGCCCGCGACGCGGAGCTCAAGGACGTGCCCACGTTCCGCGAAGAGGGCGTGAACCTGGCGGCCGACGGCTGGAATGCATTCTTCGCGCCCGCGGCGATGCCCCAGGCCAAGATCGGGCGCCTGGGCGCGGACATCGCGGCCATCCTGCGCGAGCCCGCCATGCAGGAAGCCGTGCGCGCCGCCTATCTGGAGCCGGTGGCCCTGGACGCGGGCGGCACCGCCGATGCGCTGGCCGCCTACCGCAGGCAATGGGAGCCGGTGGTGCGCGCCTCCGGCTTCAAGGCGGAACAGTAGGAGCGGCGATGAGCGCGGTACAGAATGTGTTGTTCATCATGGCGGATCAGCTGCGCGCCGATCACCTGAGCTGCTATGGCCATCCCTATCTGCAGACCCCCAGCCTGGATGCGCTGGCGGCGCGCGGGGCGCGCTTCGAGCGCGCCTTCGTGAACTCGGGCGTCTGCGGCCCCTCGCGCATGAGCTACTACACCGGACGGTATCCGTCCCGCCACGGCGCGACCTGGAACCGCGTGCCCCTGTCGGTGAACGAAATCACGCTGGGCGAGTATCTGGCGGGGCAGGGGCGCGAACTTGCGCTGGCCGGCAAGACGCACATCATCCCGGACAGGGCCGGCATGGAGCGGCTGGCCATCGACGGCGCCTCCGAACTGGGCGTGCTGCTCGCCCGCGGCGGCTTCACCGAGCTGGACCGCTACGACGGCCACCATACCCCCGGGGCGGAAAGCGGCTATCCCGCCTTCCTGCGCCGCCATGGCTACGACAGCGCCGATCCCTGGACCGACTATGTCATCGCGGGCGTGGACGCGGACGGCCGCGTCGTCAGCGGCTGGAACATGCGCAACGTGCACCTGCCCTCGCGCGTGGCCGAAGCGCATTCCGAGACCGCCTACATGACGGACCAGGCGCTGGACTTCATGAAGCGGCGCGGCGGCCAGCCCTGGGTGCTGCACCTGAGCTACGTGAAACCGCATTGGCCGTACATGGCGCCCGCCCCATACCACCAGCGCTACACGGCGGACCAGTGCCTGCCGGTGAGGCGCAACCGCGAGGAACTGGCGGATGCGCATCCGGTCGTGGCCGCCTACCGGCAGCAGGAAGAGAGCGTCAGCTTTTCCTCGGACGAATGCGTGCGCGTGGTGCGGCCCGCCTATCAGGGCCTGATCCGGCAATTGGACGATCACCTGGGCCGCTTGTTCGACTATATGGAAGGCGCGGGCCTCATGAAGAACACGCTCGTCGTGTTCACCGCGGATCATGGCGACTTCCTGGGCGACCACTGGCTGGGGGAAAAGGAGCTGTTCTACGACACCGTGCAGCGCGTGCCGTTCATCGTGATGGATCCCTCGGCGCAGGCCGATGCCACGCGCGGCAAGGCGTTGGCCGACATGGTCGAAAGCGTGGACCTCGTTCCCACGGTGCTGCGCGCCCTGGGAACGCCCGGGCCCGGCCACCTGCTGGAAGGCCGGGAGCTGCAGGCGCTGCTGCACGGCCGGGGCGGCGCGCCGTGGCGCGATTGCGTATTCTCGGAGCTCGATTACAGCTTCCGCCAGGCGCGCGTCCTGCGCGGCAAGACGCCGCAGAACGCGCGCGCCTGGTCGGTGCGGACGGACCGGTGGCGCTACGTATACTGGCTGGACGAGCCCGAGCAGCTCTACGACCTGCATGCCGATCCCGGCGAGTACCAGGACCTCGGCCGCAGCAGCGCGCATGCGGGCATCCGGCAGGAGCTGCGCCAGCGCCTGCTGGACTGGATGCTGCGCGGCAAGCGCCGCACGACGATCAGCGACGAGGCCGTGGAAAAAGCGACGAACGCCCACAAGCGGGCCGGCGTCTTCTTCGGCCAATGGTGAGCGCGCCGGGCGCGCTCAGGCCTTGGCCGGGGAGCCCGTCCGGGACGGCGCGGCGGGCTTGAGCTCGCGGCGCAGGATCTTGCCGACGTTGGTGCGGGGCAGGTCTTCGCGGAACTCCACGTAGCGCGGCACCTTGTAGCCGGTGAGCTGCTGGCGGCAATGCGCGATCAGGGTCTCGGCGTCCAGGGCCGGGTCCTTGCGGATCACGTACAGCTTGACGGCCTCGCCCGAGCGTTCGTCCGGCACGCCCACCGCAGCCACTTCCTTGACGCCGGGATGCAGGGCGGCCGCGTCCTCGACCTCGTTGGGATAGACATTGAAACCGGAGACCAGGATCATGTCTTTCTTGCGGTCGACCAGGAACAGGTAGCCGTTCTCGTCCACGTAGCCGATGTCGCCCGTGCGCAGGAAACCGTCCGGGTACAGGACCAGCGCGGTTTCGTCGGGGCGGTTCCAGTAGCCCTGGGTGACCTGCGGGCCGCGCACGCAGATCTCGCCGCTTTCCCCCAAGCCCAGTTCCCGGCCTTCGTCGTCACGGATGGATATGTCGGTGGACGGCACGGGCAGGCCGATCGATCCGGTGAAGACCTTCACGTCCAGCGGATTGATCGTGACCGCGGGCGAGGTCTCGGTCAGCCCATAGGCCTGCGCCAGCGACCGGCCGGTCAAGGCCTGCCAGCGATCGGCCACCGAGCGCTGCACCGCCATGCCGCCGCCCATCGTGAGGCGCAGCCGCGAAAAATCCAGGCGCGCGAAATCCGGATCGTTGAGCAGGGCGTTGAACAGGGTATTGACGCCCGTAAAGGCGGAGAACGGCACCTTGCGCATTTCCTTGACCAGCCCGGAAATGTCGCGGGGATTGATGATGAGCAGATTGCTCGCGCCCATCTTCATGAAGGTCAGGCAGTTCGCCGTGAGCGCGAAGATGTGATAGAGCGGCAGCGCCGTGACGATGCACTCCTCGCCTTCCGTCACCAGCGGCCTGACCCAGGCATAGGCCTGGCTGAGATTGGCCACCAGGTTGCCGTGGGTCAGCATGGCCGCCTTGGCCACGCCGGTGGTGCCGCCCGTGTACTGCAGGCAGGCCAGGTCGCGCTGTTCCAGTTCCACCTCGGAAAAGGGCGCGCGGCGCCCGGCGCGCAGCGCATCGCCCAGTGCCGTGGCGCCGGGCAGGGACCACGCGGGCACCATGCGCTTGACGCGGCGGACCACGAAGTCCACCAGCCTGCCCTTGAGCGGTCCCAGCAATTCCCCGATGGACGTCACCAGCACGCGCTCCACCGCGGTGCCGGGCAGGGCCTTTTGCAGGGTGGCGGCGAAGTTGTCGGCGACCACGATGGCGCGCGCGCCCGAATCGGCCAGCTGGTGCTGGAGTTCGTGCGCGGTATAGAGCGGGTTGCAGTTCACGACCACGCAGCCCGCCCGCAGGGCGCCGAACAGGCACACCGGGTATTGCAGCAGGTTGGGCATCATGAGGGCGACGCGGTCGCCGCGGCCCAGGCCGTTGGCATGCAGCCACGCCGCGAAGTCGCGGGTCAGCCGGTCGAGCTCCGCATAGCGCATGGACCGGCCCATGCTGAGGTAGGCGGTCTTGTCCGCGTAGCGCCGGCAGCTGTCGCGCACGACAGAGACCAGCGTGGTCGCGCCATCCATCTCGATCTCCGCGGGCACGCCCGGAGGGTAGCTTTTCTGCCAGATTCGTTCCATCGTCGCTATGTGGCTCAGTTGCCCAACAGGGCGTTCTTCAGGGAGGCCTGCGCGGGCTTGTCGCCCAGCCAGACGCGCAGCAGGGCGCGGGCGAAGCCGGGGCTGTCGATGCGGCCTCGCGGCGCGCCATTGTGGGCGATCGAGACGCCCTGGGCGTCGAAGTCCAGGTCGATCACGTCGCCTTCGCGGGCGGTCCCGATTTCCGCCATCAGGGCGGAGAGGCGGTCCGCCGGCGCTTTCAGCGCGGCCAGCTCCCGTGGGGCCGTATTGTCGCGCAATCCCTCCTGCAGCGCGCCGTCCAGGCTTTTGCTGTCCACGTCGCGCAGCAGCGTCAGGCGGACGCGGCGCGGCTTGTCGCTGTCGATGAGCGCGGCCGCATCGCCGCGCTTTTCGGTGGCGTACAGCGCGGCCACATAGACCTTGACGATGATCTTGGTGCGCACGCCGGCGCCATTGAGCACGAGCTCCCGGCCACCCGACGACTGCGTGGCCGGCACGCGCACGCCGGCTATCTCCAGGTCGGCGGCTTGCGCGTGGCCGCCGGCCAGGCAGGCCGCCAGCACAAGGCTCAAGGCGGCGGATCTTGCTCCGGGGATGGTGGGCATCTGTCTCCTCCTGGGTTCTTCTGTTTGTAGAACGTCTTGTCGGCGATGTAGATCGTGCGTTCGACGACGGCGTAGACGACGCCTTCCTTGTCCTTGAGTTCCACCGTGTAGTTGCGGGTGGTTTCGTGGTCCCGGGCCAGGATCCGGCGGATTTCCGCGATTTCGCCCGGCGGCAGGCGGAAGTCGGCGTACAGGGTGGCATAGGCGGGCTTGCGGTACCGGATGGAGGCCGCCTTGTCCCAGACTACGTGATCCGCGCCCAGCGCGGACATCAGCATCGTGGGGTGGGCGCCGTCCGTGACCGCGAACAGCGAGCCGCCGTACATGGATCCGACGATATTGCGGGTGCGGCGCAGCAGCGGCAGCTTGATGCGTATGTGCTGGAAATCCGGCGACACGAGCACCACGCGCCCGCCGGTCGCGCGAAACGCCGGATGCAGATTGAATCCCACCCGCATCAGGCGCGCGCGCCACTGCGGCGACAGGCTCTTGAACCAATAGGGCTTCATGCTGCCGGCCGCGGTGCCTACATGGCCTCGAACAGGCCGGCGGCGCCCATGCCCGTGCCGATGCACATGGTCACCAGGCCGTACTTTCCGCCGGTGCGGCGCAGGCCATGGGTGATCGTGGCCGTGCGGATCGCGCCGGTCGCGCCCAGGGGATGGCCGAGCGCGATGGCGCCGCCCAGCGGATTCACCTTGGACGGGTCCAGCTTCAGTTCGCGGATGACGGCCAGGGACTGGGCGGCGAAGGCCTCGTTCAGCTCGATCCAGTCCAGATCGTCCTGCGAGATGCCGGAGCGCGCCAGCACCTTGGGGATCGCCGCGACCGGGCCGATGCCCATGACTTCGGGCGGCACGCCCGCCACGGCGAAGCCGGCGAAGCGAGCCAGCGGGCTCAGGTTGAATTCGCGCAGAATGCGGTCCGATACCAGCACCACGGCGGCGGCGCCGTCCGACATCTGCGAGCTGTTGCCGGCCGTCACGCTGCCGCGCGCGGCGAACACGGGTTTCAGGCGCGCCAGCGCCTCGGCGCTGCTGTCCGGACGCGGGCCTTCGTCCACCTCGATCAGCCGGCGCGCGACGCGCACCGCGCCGCCGGCGCCGGGCAGGTGCGACACCACTTCGTAGGGCGTGGTTTCGGCCCGGAAGTGTCCGGCGGCGATGGCCGCGCAGGCCTTCTGGTGCGATGCCAGGGCGAAGGCGTCCTGGTCTTCGCGCGAAACCTTCCAGCGTTCGGCGACCTTTTCCCCCGTCAAGCCCATGCCGAACGCCATGCCGATGTTCTCGTCGTGCGCGAAGATGGCCGGGTTCATCGATACTTTGTTGCCCATGATCTGTGGCATGGCGCTCATGGATTCGGTGCCCGCGCCGATCATGATGTCGGCCTCGCCCATGCGGATGCGCGCGGCCGCGTCGGCGACGGCTTGCAGCCCCGACGCGCAGAAGCGGTTCACGGTGACGCCGGCCACGCTTTGCGGCAGGCCGGCAAGCAGCAGGCCGATGCGGGCTACGTTCATTCCTTGCTCGGCCTCGGGCATGGCGCAGCCTGCGATGACGTCTTCGATGCGGGCGCGGTCCAGCCCCGGCACCTGCGCCAGCGCCCCATTCAGCGCCGCTGCCAGCATGTCGTCGGGGCGGGTGGCGGCATAGGCGCCGTTGCGCTTGCCCACCGGCAGACGCGTGGCAGCAACGATGTAGGCATCTTGAATCTGCGTGCTCATATTCCTTTCCTCATATATCCACAGCGAGACATATCAACTCCATTCCCCCGCGCACACCGGCCTCCCTGAGCCGGGCCGCGCGGATCCGGCTCCGTCAGGCCCCCCCGGCGCCCCCCGGGGGGAAGCGCCGCAGGCGCTGCGGGGGAGCTCCCCTAATTCCGCAAAGGCTTCCCGGTGTCCAGCGTATGGCGGATGCGCGCCTGGGTTTCAGGCGTGCGCAGCAACGCCACGAACTCCTTGCGTTCCACCGCCAGCAGCCATTCCTCGTCCACCTTGGTGCCGGTGTCGACCTCGCCGCCGCACAGGGCCACGGCCGCGCTGCGCGCCACGCGGTAGTCATGGGCGCTGATCATGCCGCCCTCGCGCATGTTGACCAGCACCATTTCGAAGTTGGCGATCCCGTTGCGGCCCGCCACGGGTATGTCGCGCAGGCGCGCAGGCGGCGTGTGCCCGGCATCGGCCGCGGCGCGCGCCTGGCCGATGGCCACGAACAGCAGTTCGCCGGGGTGGAACACGACCACGTCGTGGTCGCGGGCGAAGCCTGCCGCGATGGCTTCGAGCGCGCTCTTGGCCACTTGCGCCATGGCGATGTTCTGGAACACCGGCTGCAGGTACGGGAAGACTTCGCCCGGCGTGGCCGTGCGGGCGGCCAGCGCGGCGGCGCGGCCGGCGAATTCCTTGCTGCCGCCGCCAGCGGGGATCAGCCCTACGCCGGCCTCGACCAGGCCGATATAGCTCTCCAGCGCCAGCACCCGGTGCGAGGCATGCATCAGGAATTCGCAGCCCCCGCCCAGCGCCATGCCCTGCACGGCGGCGACGGTGGGGATCTGCGCATACTTGAACGATTGCGAGGTGCGCTGGAATTTCTCGACGGTGGCCTCCAGCATTTCCCATTGGCCGGCCGCGCAGGCTTCGGAAACCTGCTGCAGATTGGCGCCGACCGCAAAGGGCGCGTCATGCCAGATCACCAGCCCGTCGAAGTCGCGCTCGGCCTTCGCCACCGCCTGCAGAATGCCCTCCAGCACCTCCGCGCCCAGCGTGTGGTTCTTCGAGGTGACGGAGAGAATGGCGATGCCCGCGTCCACCTCGGGCAGGTTCCACAGGCGCACGCCTTCGTTCTCCCAGACCGTGACGCCGCGGTCGTCCGGACCTTCGCCGAAGACGCGTTCGGGGAACAGCTGGCGCCGGTACACGGGAAGCGTCGAGCGGGGGCGCAGCTGGCCCGAGCGCGCGGAATAGGAGCCTTCGGGCGCGTGCACGCCCTGGCGGCCGGGTTCCAGCGCCCACGCAGGCAGCGGCGCATCGCTCATGCTCTTGCCGGCCGCGATGTCCTCGGCCACGGCCGCCGCGATGCTTTGCCAGCCCGCGGCCTGCCAGGTTTCGAACGGCCCTTGCGACCAGCCGAAGCCCCAACGCATGGCCAGGTCCAGGTCGCGGGCGTTGTCGGCCACGTGTTCGAGCTGTACCGCGCTGTAGTGGAAGATGTCGCGGAACAGGCTCCACAGGAATTGCGCCTGCGGATGGTTGCTCGCGCGCAGCGCGGCGAAGCGGCGGGCGGGATCGCGCTCCTTGAGCAGGGCGGCGACTTCGTCGGCCAGCTTGCCCGCGCTGGGCACGTAGTCCTGCGCCTTCAGGTCCAGCACCTGGATTTCCTTGCCCTGCTTGCGGTAGACGCCCGCGCCGCTCTTCTGGCCCAGGGCGCCCTTGCCGATCAGGGCGGACAGCCAGCCGGGCAGGGCGAAATAGCGGTGCCACGGATCGTCGGGCAGGTTCTTTTCCATGGTGCCCACGACGTGGGCGAGCGTGTCCAGGCCGACCACGTCGGCGGTGCGGTAGGTGGCGCTCTTGGGACGGCCGATCTTCGGGCCGGTCAGGGCGTCCACTTCGTCGAAGCCCAGCCCGAGGCGGGCCGTGTGGTGCATGGCGGCCAGGATCGAGAACACGCCGATGCGGTTGGCCACGAAGTTGGGCGTGTCGAGCGCGCGGATCACGCCTTTGCCCAGCTTGGAGGTAAGCCAGGTTTCCAGCTGATCCAGCACGCAGGCCTGCGTGTGCGAGGTGGCGATGATCTCCACCAGCCGCATGTAGCGCGGCGGGTTGAAGAAGTGGATGCCGCAAAAGCGGTCGCGCAGGCTTTCGGGCAGCGCGCCGGCCAGGGCGTCGATGGACAGGCCGGAGGTATTGGACGCGACGATGGCGCCGGGCGCGACGTGCGGCGCGATGCGTTCGTACAGCGCGGTCTTCCAGTCCATGCGTTCCGCGATGGCCTCGATGACCAGGTCGCAGCCGCGCAGCCGGTCCAGGTGGTCGTCGTAGTTCGCGGGCGTGATCATCGCCAGGCGCGCGGCGCCCGCCAGCGGGGCGGGCTCCAGCTTCCGCAGGCCGGCCAGCGCCTTCTTGACGGTGCCGTTGCGGTCGCCCTCCGGCGCGGCCAGGTCGAACAGCGTGACGGGCACGCCCGCATTGGCCAGGTGGGCGGCGATCTGCGCGCCCATGACGCCGGCACCCAGCACGGCGACGTGTTTGACGACGAACTTGCTCAAGGGATTCTCCTGAAAGGGCGGAGGGCGGGCGGACCCGCCGTCCGGGGCTAGAAGCGGGCCGACAGCTGCACGCCCAGGATGTGGCCGCTGCTGTCGTAGGTGCCCGCGACGCGGCCCTTGGTCAATTGGTTGCCGGACGTGGTGTCGATGTCCGTCTTGCGCAGGTACAGATAGGTATAACCCACGTCCAGCGTCGTGTTCTTGGTGGCCTGCCATTGCACGCCGGTGGAGAACCAGTAGCGGTCATTGTCGGGCAGCGACGTCGGGCGGTCGGATTCCTTGTAGACGGGCGACTGGTCGTACGCCACGCCGAACTTCCATTTCCAGTCCGGCGCGAATTTGTAGTTGGCGCCCAGCGCGATGCGCCAGGTGTCGCGGAAGTTCAAGGGCAGTTCGTCATCGCGCGCGCCGGTGCCCGAGTTGCGGATCTTCAGGCTGGGAATGCTGCTCCAGCCGGTCCACGAGACGTCGCCCAGCAGCTCCCAGCGTTCGTTCAACTGGTGCGCCGCGCTCAGGATCAGGGTGTCGGGCAGGGACACCGTGGCCTTGGAGTCGAACGACACCGAGTTGCCGCGCGGGTAGATGTTGTCGATGTCGGTGTCGCCCTTGGCCGTGTGCTTGATCTTGGAACGGTAGGACAGGCCGATGCGGGTGTCCTCGGTGGGCTGCAGCATGAAGCCCACGTTCCAGCCCCAGGCGTCGCCCTTGAGGTTCAGGTCGGCGTCGCCGGTCGTGCCCAGCGGCATGCCGGGCACGGGAACCACGGTTTTCTTCTTGTAGTTGGCGTCGATGTGCTGCCAGTTCAGGCCGAAGCCCATCGAGAATTTTTCGTTGACCTTGTACGCGATCGAGGGGTTGATGTTGATCGTCTTGATGTCGAACTTGTTCGAGTGGTACTGCCCGACCCAGTCGTCGTCGTAATCGGTCATGAGGCCGAACGGCGCGCCGATGCCCAGGCCCAGGTACCACTGCTCGTTCAGCTGCCAGGAAGCGTAGAGGTTGGGCACCACGCCCAGGTTGCCCGCGTTGCCGCCGTTGCCGCCCGTGGGGGCCGAGCCGCCCAGGCCGGCCCCCGGCAGGCCGGGGATGCTGGGATTGCGGCTGTCGCCGTTGTCCTTGAACTTGAAGGACGGCTTGATCAGATTGACGCCGCCCGACACGTTGAAGCCGGGCAGATAGGTCATGCCGGCCGGATTGTAGTAGATGATGCTGGCGTTTTCGGGATTTGCCGCCGAGCCCGCGTATGCGTTGCCCAGGCCGCTGGCGTTCTGCTCCAGGAGCTGAAAGCCGGCCGAGTGGGCCGCCGTAGCCGCGCCCATGCCGACCACGAAGGCCGACAAGGTGCTCAGGGACAATGAACGTCTGCTCATGGTACTGCCTCCTCGTGTTGGATATATGCCGCTATTGCACTGCGGATCCTGCCATCCCGGCCGGGGCCGGTCCCTCACTGCCTTGGTAATGCAGGGGGCCGCCCGTGAAGGGCGCGAACCCCGTGCCGAAAATCACGCCCGCGTCGGCCAGGTCGGCGTCGGCGACGATGCCGGCATCCACCCGCTGGCGAGTGGCGTCGATCAAAGGCTGGATCAGGCGCCGCGCCAGCCCCGCAGGCGCGCCGGCCTGCGCCCCTGCATGCTTTACCGCCTTGCCGTCGCGCCAGGCGTAGAAGCCCTGGCCGCTTTTCCGGCCCAGTTCTCCGCGCGCCAGCCGGTCGGCCAGGCAGCGGGGCGGCGCGGCGCCGTCCGCCAGCGCTTCGCCCGCGGCGCGCGCGATGTCCAGGCCCACGGTGTCGGCCAGTTCCAGCGGGCCCATCGGCATGCCGAAGGCGACCATGGCCGCGTCCACGGCCTGCGGCGCCACGCCTTCGTCCACGCTGCGCATGGCTTCCAGCATGTAGGGCGCCAGCACGGCGTTGACCAAAAAGCCGGGCGCGCTCCTGACCGGCAGCGCCAGTTTGTCGATCTGGCCCACGAAGGCGCAGGCGCGGGCTTGCGCGTCGCCCGCGTCGCCTGCCGCGTGCACCACTTCCACCAAGGGCATCTTGGCCACCGGATTGAAGAAGTGGATGCCGATCAGGCGCCCGGGACGGGCGAGGCCGGCGCGCAGGGTCTCCAGCGACAGGCTGGACGTGTTGGTGGCGAGCAGGGCCTCCGGTTTCATGCGCGGCTCGAGCGACCGATACAGCGCGCGCTTGGCGTCGGGCTGTTCGCTGATCGCTTCGATGACCACGTCGGCCAGCGGCACGCCGGCGGCCGACGGATCGGGGATCAGGCGGTCGAACGCCGCCCGGGCCTGGCGCGGATCTTTCAGGCGGCGCGAGAACAATTCGCCGGCGCGCTTCAGGGCGGGCGCGATGCGGGCCATGTCCTGGTCCTGCAAGGTGACGGTCATGCCCTTGAGCGCGCACCAGGCCGCGATGTCGCCGCCCATCACGCCGGCGCCCACCACGTGCACGCGGCGGGCGGGGACGATGCCGGCCTGCTTGCCGTTGGCCTTCAGACGCTCCTGCAGGCGGAACACGCGCAGCAGATTGCGGGCGGTGCCGGACGAAAGGATGCGGTCGATCAGTTCGGGCGCCTGCAGCGCGTTGCCGCCGTGCTTTTCCCATAGATCCACGATCGCGGGCGCTGCGGGGTAGTGTCCCTGTGGATCCTTGGCGGCGATCTGCCTGCGGGCGCGTTGGGCCACGATGGCTTTCAGCGGCCAGCGATTGGTCCAGCCGGCAAGGCCGCGCGCGCGCCGCGGGGTCTTGCCGGACAGCACGGTCTGGCGGGCGGCCGCCAGCAGCAGGCGCGGCGGAACGCGGGCGTCCGCCAGCCCCAGCGCCGCTGCGCGGCGCGCGTCGGCGCCGCGGCCGGTCAGCATCATGTCGAGCGCCGCGGGCGCGCCGATCAGGCGCGGCAGGCGCAGCATGCCGCCCCATCCCGGAAAGATGCCGAGCATGACTTCGGGCAGCGCGAGCGAGGCGCCGGGCTGGTCCGCCACCAGACGGTAGCGGCACGCAAGCGCAAGTTCCAGGCCGCCGCCCAGGCAATGACCTTCGATCAGGGCGAGCGTGGGGTAGGCCAGGGCGGCCACGCGGTTGAACAGGTTCCAGCCGCGCGCCACCAGCGCGCGCGCCTGTTCGGGCGTGTCCAGGCCTGCAAATTCATTGACGTCGGCGCCCACGATGAAACCCGTGGCCTTGCCGGAGCGGATGACCAGGCCTTTGGGCGGCGCCTTGTCCAGCGCATCCAGCACGACGGCGAACTCCGCCAGGGTGTCGGCCGACAAGGCATTGACGGCGCTGCCGGCGCGGTCGAACGTCAGCCAGGCCAGGCCGTCGGGATCGCGGTCCAGGCGCCAGTGGGAGAGCGTATCCATCGTGGTCATGGGCGGTCCTCGTCCAGGGTTTCGACCAGCATCGCGCCGCCTTGACCGCCGCCGATGCAGATGGCCGCCATGCCGCGCCGGGCGCCGCGGCGCTTCAGGGCGTCGAGCAGGTGCAGCACGATGCGGGCGCCGGAAGCGCCCACCGGATGCCCGATGGCGATCGCGCCTCCGTCGACATTGAGCCGGCCGGGATCGAGATCGCCCCAGGCCGCCGTGCCGAGGTGTTCCCGGCAATAAGCCTCGTCGCGCCAGGCGGCGAGGCAGCCTAGCACCTGCGCGGCGAAGGCTTCGTTGATTTCCCACAAGTCCAGGTCATTGAGGCCCAGGCCGTGGCGTTGCAGGATGGGCGTGGCGGCATGCACCGGGCCCAGGCCCATCTGCGCCGGGTCCAGGCCGGCCCACTGGCTGTCCACGATGCGGCCCAGCGGCCGCAGGTCCCATTTGCGGACGGCTTCTTCCGACGCCAGCGCCAGCAGGGCGGCGCCGTCGGTCACTTGCGAACTGTTGCCTGCCGTGATGTTGCCCCAGGGCTTGTCGAAGACGGGTTTGAGCTTGGCCAGCTTTTCGGGCGTGGAGTCCGCGCGCACGCCATCGTCTTCAGGGTACAGCCTGCCTTGCGTGTCGATCAAGGGCGCGATCTCGCCCATGGCGCCCGCGGCGCGGGCCGCCAGCGCGCGGCGGTGGCTCTGCGCCGAGTAGGCGTCCATCGCGGCGCGGTCGATGCCGAAGCGGGTGGCGAGGTTCTCGGCGGTCTGCCCCATGGAGAGCCCCACCACCGGGTCGGTGAGCCCCTTGAGCAGGCCGATCACCGGGGCCAGGCTGCGCAGGCGGAAGCGGCGCAATGCCGCCAGTTTGGCGCCCATGCCGCGGGCCGCGTACCATCCCGCCAGCCAGCGCACCATGTCGTCCGAGAACAACACCGGCGCGCGCGACAGCGCGTCCGTGCCGCCGGCCAGCACCAATTGCGAGCGGCCCGACTGGATATTGGCGATGGCCGAATCCAGGGCCTGCATTCCCGATGCGCAGTTGCGCATCACGGTCCAGCCCGGCACCTTGTTGCCGCAGCCGAGCCGCAGCGCGATCACGCGGCCGATGTTCACTTCATCGGGGGAGGGGGCGGCGCAACCCACGATGACTTCATCGAGATCCGACGGCGCGTAGGGCTGGCGCAGCAGCAGGGCGCGGCCGGCCTGCACGGCGAGGTCTCCGGCGGAGAAGGGACCCGGGCCCGTGCGTGCCTTCAGGAAGGGAGTGCGCAGGCCATCGACCACGTAAACCGGTTTGAATGCCATCCGATTCCTCCGTCAGGCGACCTTGCGTTCGGCCGTGGGCTCGATGCGGTCCTCGGCGCCGAAATCAAAGGCGAAATCATCCACTTTCACGACGGTATCGCGCAAGCGGTTGCGGCGCTTCACGACCGCGTATTCCTCCGCGGTGATCCCGCCGATCGCGAAAGCGGCATCGGCGATGTCGCGCACGTTGGCTTGCGGATTGTCTTGCAGCGCGCCGCGTTTCTCCAGCTCGCGGATCCTGGCTTCGATGGGTTCGGCCTCGATCGTGGCGGCCAGCGCCTGTTCGATGGCGCCCACGGGCTCGCGGTCGGTGGCGGGCAGGTGGCAGCCCGCGGTCAGGCGGTCGCGCGCGGCGCCCGGCTGGATCAGCAGGCGCGCCACGTCCTGGCCCAGCTGGTCCGACGGCAGAGCCTGGGGGCGGCCCCACGGAAAGATCAGGCGGGCGAGGATCCAGGCCACCGCGCGGTTGGGCAGGTTCTCCAGCACGCCGTCGAAGGCTTGCTGCAGCTTGAACAGCGCATCCTGGACGGACCAGTGCGCCAGGGGCGCATCGGAGGCCTGGCGGCCTTCGTCTTCGAAGCGCTTGAGCGCGGCGCTGGCCAGGTACATCTGCGACAGGATGTCGCCCAGCCGGGCGGAGAGGCGTTCGCGGCGCTTCAGGCTGCCGCCCAGCACCAGCATGGACGTGTCGGCGAGCAGCGCGAAGGCCGCGCTGTAGCGGCTGAGCAGCTGGTAATAGCGTTTCATGTCCGGCGCGACATCGGCGTTCACGGCCACGTGGCGCGCGCCCGTGAGAGCCGTGCCGGCGGCGCGCAGCGCATTCCTGGCGACGAAGGCCGCGTGGCCCCAGAAGGCCCGGTCGAAGTCGGTCAGCCCCTGCCGCCGGTCGGGCGATTGCGCGGCCTGCATCTCGGCCAGCACATAGGGATGGCAGCGAATCGCGCCCTGGCCGAAGATGATCAGGCTGCGCGTGAGGATGTTGGCGCCTTCCACGGTGATGCCGATGGGGATCTGCTGGTAGGCGCGGCCCAGGAAATTGGACGGGCCCAGGCAGATGCCCTTGCCGCCGATGACGTCCATGCCGTCGTTGACGACCTGGCGGGCGCGTTCGGTCACATGGTATTTGACGATGGCGGAAACGACCGAGGGCTTTTCGCCGAGATCCACCGCGCCGGCGGTCATGCTGCGGGCGGCGTCCATCATGTAGGTGTGGCCGCCGATGCGCGCCAGCGCCTCTTCGACGCCCTCGAACCTGCCCACGGGCATGCGGAACTGGCTGCGCACGCGCGCGTAACCGCCCACGGCGCGCGCCGTCAGCTTGGACATGCCGGTGTTGGAAGAAGGCAGCGAAATCGAGCGTCCCGCCGCGAGGCACTCCATCAGCATGCGCCAGCCCTGTCCCGCCATGGCGGGGCCGCCGATGATGAAGTCCAGCGGCATGAAGACGTCGGTGCCGCGCGTGGGGCCGTTCATGAACATCGCGTTCAGCGGGAAATGACGCCGGCCGGTGTCCACGCCGGGGTGGTCGTGCGGCACGAGCGCGCAGGTGATGCCCAGGTCTTTCCTGCCGCCCAGCAGGCCGTCCGGATCGTACAGGCGGAAGGCCAGGCCCAGCAGGGTGCATACCGGCGCCAGCGTGATGTAGCGCTTGTCCCAGGTGACCTTCATGCCGATCACTTCGCGCCCTTGCCATTCGCCCTTGCAGACGATACCGCTGTCCGGGATGGCGGCGGCGTCGGAGCCGGCCCAGGGACTGGTCAGCGCGAAGGCGGGCACTTCCTCGCCGCGGGCGAGGCGGGGCAGGTAATGGTTTTTCTGTTCGTCGGTGCCGTAGTGCAGGAGCAGTTCGGCGGGGCCGAGGGAATTCGGCACCATGACGGACACCGCCAGCGCGGACGAGCGCGTGGACAGCTTGGTCACGATCTCGGAATGCGCATAGGCCGAGAACGCCAGGCCGCCGTATTCCTTGGGAATGATCATGCCGAGGAAGCCCTGGGCCTTGAGGTAGTCCCAGACGTCCGCGGGCAGGTCGTAGCTTTCTTGCGTGACGTTCCAGTCGTCGACCATGCGGCAGGCCGCTTCGGCCTGGTTGTCCAGGAAGCGCTGTTCCTCCTCGGTCAGCCGCGGACGCGGATAGGCGAGCAGGCGGCTCCAGTCGGGCCGGCCGCGGAACAGTTCGCCTTCCCACCACACCGTGCCGGCCTCCAGCGCGTCGCGTTCGGTGTCCGACATCTGCGGCAGCACCTTGCGGTACAGGTTGAAGATAGGGGCCGACAGCAACGCCCTGCGGATGGGGCGCACGCCCACCACGACGGCCGCGAGCAGCACGATGATGGCGAGGGCGACGATGACAGCGTTCATGTTCTTGCCTCCGTGGAAATTGGACGCCCTAGGCCGAAGGCACTTGCGGCAGGGGCGAGCGCAGGCCCCCGAGCAGAAAGCTCATGAGGCGGGGCAGCAGCAGATCCGGGTTGTTGGGCTGCTCGGCTTCGTCGATGGTCCAGCCCGTGACGGAGCGCAGCAGGTCGGTGCCGATGATGGCGTACGACGTGGCGCCCAGCATGAACTGAAAGCGCCACATGATTTCCGCCCTCGGCACGTCGGGCAGCGCCGCGAACAGCGCGTTGCGGTAGCGCTCGAGCACGTCCGCGTATTCCTCGGCGAACAGGCCGCGGATGAAGTCCGAGGGGTCGGTCATGGTGCGCTCCAGCAGCGGCAGGAAGGTGCTGCCGGCCTGTGCGGGGTCGGCCGCCAGGCGCAGCAGCGTGCCGAAGAAGGCGTCCACGATCTGCGACGGCTTCAGCGGCTTGCCCTGGGCTTGCGCCTCCAGTTCGTCCAAAAGGCGCAGGCGCTCGCGGTTCAGCACCGCCAGGCGGCGTTTGAGCACCGCTTGCACGAGTGACTCCTTGGAGCCGAAGTGATAGTTCACCGACGCAAGGTTCACGCCGGCGGCGCCCGTGATCTGCCGCATCGACGTCGCGTCGTGTCCCTGTTGCGCGAACAGGGCCTCCGCCGTATCGAGGATCACTTCACGGGTGCTGGGGGATCTGATTTCTTGCATAAGGTTGAATTCAAACGTTCGTTTAAAAACCATTATGCGTTAGGGATGGCGGAGAAGCGAGCCTCGGCTATCCCCAATAGGGTTTACCACTAGCATCCACGCGCCAGCCGCAGAGGGCCGTCCGCGGCGGCGGCGTTCTCCCCCAAGCGGATGAGTGCCTCCATGCAAGCGGGCGAGCCGGCGCCTCCCCCGTCCGCGCGAACCTGAGCCTTTTGTCCTCGGACTGGCGCTCTAGGATAAATGTGGTCTGGAAGACAAGCCAAAAACACCGCAGTATCAGCGCGAGGACTCGAATGCGCGGCACGGACAAAGACCCGCATGCATGGCTAGCCCGTTCGCCGTAAGGGCAGCGGATGCGAACTCGCCCCGACACAGGAGCAGGAGAAATGAAGACCTACAGAGTGGGACTGCTGGTTGATGGGTATGAGCAGCCCGGCTGGATGCATGAGATGGTCGAGTGGCTTCGGCACAGCCAGGATTTCGATGTTGCCGCTTTGCTGGTGATGAGTGGATCGTCCAGCGACAGGTCGCCCCGTTTGGGCGTGAAAGCCCTGTTCGGCACCCTGTCTCGCCTGGAGGCCCGGCTGCTGCCCGCGAAACAGCGCGAAATGCTGGCATGCCACGACCTGCGCGACAGCGTGCCGCCGGACACGGCCGCCGTCGTTCCCCTGGATCCGGATGCCGACGCGGCGGATGCGCGCGACGAGGTCGCGGCGATGGGGCTGGATCTGGTGATCACGCTGGGCGCTTCGCCGGCCACGCGCGAACAACTGGTGGGGTGGGCGCGGCTGGGCGTATGGCAGTTGAGTTATTCGGACATTGCGGTGGCGACCAGCCGGTATGCCGGTTTCTGGGAGGTCTATCAGCGCGAGGACCACACCACGGTAAAGCTCTGGCGCGTCGGCGCCCGGCTGGAAGAGGATGAATTGCTGGACCAGCGCAGTTTCAATACCGAAGTGTTCTGGCTGAAGAACCAGGCTCGCGCATTCAGCCTGGGAAATCTCATGGCCTTCGACGCGCTCCAGGCGCTGGCCCGCGCCAGGCAAGGCGCGGCGCCGCCCGGTATGCAGATCATGAGCGGCCAGCGCCGGGAGGATCCGGTGGAGTGGAATAGCGCTGCCTACATCGCGCGCCAGGCCTGGTTAATGTCGGATTTGATTGTGCGGCGCGTCATGAAACGCAATATACGCTGGCGGATTGGTATGTTTCCGTCGGCCAGGCAACAAGCCGTGGTATCCGAGGCCATGGTGCTGCAGCCTCCCAAGGGCAGATTCTTCGCGGATCCGTTCGTATATACCCAGGACAAGAAGCCATATATTTTCTTCGAGGACTACGATTTTAATTCCCGCAAAGGGACGATTTCGGTCGCGACATACTCCGACGGGGCTTTCCGCCTGCTCGGGACCGCCTTGAACCTGCCGTACCACCTGTCGTTTCCATATATATTCGAGCATGAGGGTATTACCTACATGGTTCCGGAAACGTGCGGAAACCGCAGTATCGAGTTATGGAAATGCACGGATTTTCCGCTCAAGTGGGAGTTGGATGTTAATCTGATGACCAATATATCGGCGGTGGACACGATTATTTTCAAGCACGGGGAATACTGGTGGTTATTAACAAATATCGATCGCACCGACGGCCAGAGCCACTGCGACGAATTATTTGCGTTTTTCGCCGACTCGCCGCGCTCCACGGAATGGACGCCGCATGCCTGCAATCCCATCGTCCGCAACCCGATGCGGGCCCGTAACGCGGGGATCGTGGTCTCGCCTGGCGGGGAAGTCATGCGCTGCGCCCAGTACCAGGGCTTCTGCCACTACGGCAAGGGCGTCTCCCTGAACCGGATCGAAGCGCTGTCACCCTCCACGTACGTGGAAACGGACGGCGAAATCCACTACGCCAGTTTCCTGAGGAAGCGCCATGCTTCAATGCACCATTGGCACCACCAGGGGGGGCATACGGTATTTGATTTCGCCTATATGGAGTAAATCATGCCGGCGGCGCACAAATTAAAATGTTACCCATATTTCGAATACGGAACGCGCGCACGGGCATGATGTGTCCGTGGAAACATATAGACAGCTATCGGACTCGTTATCGGCGATTCATGGCCGCGTCCGGCGGATGCCCGGGCGCGGCCTTTTCTTGGCCGTAACAGCCGCGCCATCGCCGGAATGCGCTGCTGTCCGGGCCCTCGCTCCATAGGGAAAACGGTGTTTGCGCCGGGGGAAATGCTGGTGGAAACCCTAGCGCCTGAATGGACGAAAGGAACATCTCATCCGGATTTACGATAGTGATTAAGGCTAACGAATGATTTCTGTTTTTGTCGGATTATATCGCCCCGAAACGTCTTGATTTTGCCAATTTCGAACCATAAGATGGGTCCATGCCATCCGTTATGTTGGCTACCAAAGTCTCCCAGCCCAAACGCCCCGGTGCGGCTTCATTAGATATTCCGGGATATTGCGGACCACCCCCGCAGGGGCTGGATAAAAATAGTCTTCAGCACAGCGAAGATCCCTTCTAGGCCCGTCGAAAAACCGGGAGGACACCATGGCCAAGATGGTCCTGATTGAAGCCCATCCGCTCCTGCGGTTGGGGTTGTGGCAGATTCTTAGCAAGTTGGATGATGTGTGGGAAATCGAGGGGATGGGCCTGGCGGATGTATCCAAGGCCGATGGCGTGCATGCGGGTGCCGATCTCCTCATCTACGGGTTGCCGGTGGACACCGACGAGGCGTGGAGCGCGTTGCATGAGATCCAGCGCGTCCTGACGCCCAAGCGGATCCTGCTTCTGACGGACGTCATGCCGTTGCCCATGCCGGTACAGGGGCTGCCCGGCGCAAGCGTCTACGGTTGCCTGATGAAAACGGCTTCGGTCGAAATCCTGGAGGCGGCCATCCGCCTGGTCATGGCCGGCGGGCAGTGCTTCCCCAGCGAGCAGGCCTTGCAGGCGCCCGCCCAAGCGGTCTGCGCATTGCCGGCCCGGGATGCCGACGATACCGCGGCCAAGGGCGCCATGCCGGTCAGCGCGGGCGCGCAGCTGTTGCAGATCACGCCGCGCCAATATGAAGTGCTGGTGCTCCTGGCCCGTGGATATCCGATCAAGACGGTCAGCAGGATGCTCAATATTTCGGTCGCCACGGCAAAGACGCACGCTTGCACGCTGTACCAAAGGTTGCATGTCAAGAACAAGGGCGAAGCCGTGTACGCGGCGCTGCAGCGCGGAGCGACCCTGGAATGGCATGAACCGAATGGCAGGGATGTGGACGCCGGGCAGATCTATGGGCGCAAGGTTGGATGACGGTTGCAGGGCGCGCTGCCTGCCCGGCAGCCTGGAACGCCAGTTCCATTGCTGCCGGGGCCGCGCATAGCCATCATGGCTACGACTTACATAGCAGTGCGGCGGTTGCAGTGCAACCGCATTCCTCCACCATTCATCCACCTGAACGAGATTCAGCGAACGTAGCCGCTGATAGCATGGGTTGTGTCCGCTAGCATGGATTGACAGGGCGATCCACCACCGCCTCGCCAATTCGATCCGATGCGGTGGACGAGCTTCCCGTGAGGCCGGTGGCGCAAGCAGCCTGTCATTGCAGCGATGATGCGCCAGCGTCATGGGAACCGTGTATGGGCCACGTGTCACAAGGTTCCCTCCGGGATGACAACCGTACTGATCGAAGACTACGCTCTGCTTCGTGTCGCGATCCAGCATGTGCTGGAGCGTGTGCGCAACGCCGACGACATCCTGGCCATCTCGCCAGCGCATCTGCTCAATATGTCCAGCTCGATCAACCGCCCAGTGGAATTGCTGGTCGTGGGTTGCAGCGGCCTGGCGGAACAGGACGTGGGGCTGCTGTCGCAGTCGATGGCATTTTTCATGCCGCGGTTGGTCCTGGTGCTGTATTCAGTGCTGGACCAGGGCGTCATGGCTGCATGCGCGCGCGCCGGCGTGGCGGGCTACCTGCCGAAGGCGTCCAATCCGGACGCGCTGGCCGCCGCGGTGAGCCTGGTGCTTGCGGGCGGAGAATGCTATCCGCAGCCCATTGCCCGGCCGCAGGGCGCCGCCCATGCGCCGACGCAGGAACTGCGCGAATTGACCCAAAGGCAGGAAGAGATCCTGCAGCTTCTCGTGCAGGGCAAGACCATGAGGGAGATAGGCGAACAGGTCGGCATTTCGGTGGCGACCGTAAAAAGCCACGCGCGTACCCTGTACTGGAAACTCAATGCCCGCAATCAGGCCGAAGCGGCCTACATCGCCGTGCAGATGGGATTGGTGAGAAGCGGCGCCCAGCCGCCCGCCAAGCATGATTCGAACTCGTAGGAAGGGCGAAGGCCCGCCTACGCTTCCCGGGCGTCGGGTTTGCCCTTGGAGGCCGAGACTGCCTCGAATTCGCGTTCGGCGGCGGCCAGCACCGTGTCCACGTGCAGGTGGGCCAGCGCGTATTGGCGCGCGGCGGCGCCCAGCGTTTCGCGCATGCGCGCGTTGTCGCCGAGCTTGCGCACCGCGTCGGCCATGGCCGCGCCATCCTCGGGCGGCGTCACGAGCCCGCAGTTTTCCACCACGCAGGCCAGTTCGGTGCCAGGCGCAGCGCCGCACACCACGGGCCGGCCGCTGGCCAGCATCCCGGTCAGCTTGGAAGGCATCACCAGGTCGGCGGCGCCGGCGCGCTGCGGCAGCAGGTGGATGTCGGCGGTGTTGAGCAGTTCGCCCAGCCGCTCGGCCGGCTGCAGATCGAGAAAGCGGACGCGGGGCAGGCCCTGGCATTGGGCCTCGAGCGGCGCGCGTTCCGGGCCCTGGCCGCAGAACACGAACCACAGGCGATGCTCGCGGCTGAGCCGCCGCGCCACGTCCGCGAGCGTCTGCAGGCCCTGCTTGCCGCCCATGTTTCCCGAATACAGCGCAACCACGGCGTTTTCCGGTATGCCCAGTTCGGCGCGGTAATCGCCGCCGCGCGGCGCGATCGCTTCCACGTCGATCCAGTTGGGCAGCAGTACCACGCGGCCCGGCTCCACGCCCTTGGCCACGGCCAGGTCGAGCATGCGGTTCGAAATCGTGGAGACGCGGTCGAAGCGGCGCATCAGCCAACGTTCGGCCCGGCGCACGGCGGCGCGCAGGCCGGCCCCCTTGAGCAGCCCGAGCTCGAAGGCGGCATCGACTTCGTAGTCCTGGATATGCAGCCATGCGCGGGCGCCGCAAAGCCGCGCCGCCAGCCAGGCGGCGGGCGCGCAGAAGAGCGCGGGCTCGACCACGAGGATGACGTCGGGCCGCCCTGCGGCGGCGCGCAGCAGCGAGGGCAGGCTGGACAGGGCGAAGCTCGCCAGGTGGATCAGCCGCTTGAGCCCGCCTGGTTTCCCGGGCACCCAGAGCGGCGCCCGGCGCACGGTGACGCCGCGCCGGGTCTCCTTGCGATAGCGGCCCGCCCGGTAGCCCGCGTGCACCTCCCACTGGGGGTAGTAGGGCGGGGCGGTCACGACGCCGACTTCGTGGCCGCGCGCGGCCAGCCATTCGGCCATCTCGGCGCTGTACTTGCCGATGCCGGTGAGCTCGGGCGCGTAGTTGATGCCGTAGATGAGGATTTTCATGCCGGGTCCGCCTTGCGGGGCCGGACAGGACGGCAAGGATTGCCGTGGCACACCATGGCGGGCGGCATGTTGCGGAACACCGAGCTGCGGGCGCCGATCACCGCCTCCCGCCCGATGGTCACGCCGGGGCCGACGAACACGTCCGTGGCGACCCATGCGCCTTCCTCGACGCGGACGGCGCGTTCGCGCAGGGGAAACTCCGGCTGGCCGGCATCGTGATCGGCGGCGCAAAGATAGCTGCGCTGCGAGACGACCGCATGGGCGCCGACGTAAATGGGCCCCAGGCTGTAGATGACGGCGTCGTCGCCGATCCAGGCGTAGTCGCCGATCTCGACCTTCCAGGGGTAGGTCACCGTGGCGGTGGGCCGGATCAGCACCTTGCGTCCGATGCGGGCCCCGAAACAGCGCAGCAGCCACCGGCGGAATCCGTACGCGACTTGCGGCGACCAGCGGAACAGCGTTCCCTGCACCATCCACCACAGCTGGACCGTCAGCGCGGAGCGGCCGCGCTGGCCGGGCGCCAGCGCAAAGCGGTCGAGACGCTGGAGCGCGCTCATTTCGCGGCCCCCGCCACGGCGTCGTCGCGCGCCGCGGCGGCGTCGGCCAGCCGGGCTTTCTGGATCTCCTCGGTCTTGATCCGGATCTGCCAGTAGTACATGGCGCGCGCCACGGCATAGTCATAGCCGGCCTTGCCATCCAGGAAGCCGAGCCGGAACAGATAGGAATGCAGGAAGGCGATCGGCGCCTTGAACGGCATGGCCTGGAAGATGCGCTTGAGCAGCGCGCGGGCGCCGACGTTGGCTTCGCGCGGATCGTTCATCAGGCCTTTGATGCGGAGGTTGGCCTCCCAGTCGGAATAGCGGTTGTGCTTGTCGAAATAGTGGAACAGCGAGTCATGGTCGTTGTGCACCATGCGTTGGCGCAGGGCGAACGTTTCGCCCTCGACCTGCGGCTGGTAGTGTCCTTCCACTTCCCACATGTGGGCCACGTCCAGGTCGTCGTAGTCCAGGAAGCGCGAGCGGTCGCGCGCCAGCAGCGCCAGCTTGTAGACGCGATGTCCGTGTTCCAGCTTCCTGCCGCAGAACACATAGTCGAACGGCACGAAGGCGCCGCCCGCGCCGGCGGCGAAGCGCGGCAGCGCATCGCGTATTTCGGCGGCGAGTCCGGGCGTCATTTCCTCGTCGGCGTCGACGTACAGCACGACGGGATGCGAGAAAGGCAGCTGTTCCAGGCACCACTGCTTTTTCTTCGGATACTTGCCGTCCCACTGGAAGTTTGAAATCTTCGCGCCCATTGCCGTCGCGATCTGGCAGGTGGCGTCCGTGCTGTTGGAATCCACGACGAAAACCTCGTCGAACTCGACCAGCGCCTTCAGGCACTTGGCGATATTGCGTTCCTCGTTCTTGGTCATGACGACGACCGAAACCGGTATCTTCTGCATGATGCTGTCCTGTTCAGGGCGTGCCGCGCTGCATGAGCGGCTGGAATAGCGCGATGACGTTGCGGCAATGCCGCTCAAGCGAAAAGGCGTCGGCGCGTTCGGGGCCCTGGGCCGCCAGTCGCTGCCGCATTTCGCCGTCGTAGGCCAGGCGGCGCACCGCCTCGGCCAGCGCCGCGGCGTCGCCCACCGGCACGAGCAGGCCATAGCGGCCGGCGTCCAGGATTTCGGCGGGACCGTGAGGACAGTCGGTGGAGATCACCGGCACGCCCAGGCACAACGCTTCCACCAGCACGTTGCCGAAGCTCTCGCGCACGGAGGTCAGCGCGAATGCGCCGGCGCCCGCGATCACCGGAAATGGGTTGTCGATGTGGCCGGCCAGCGTGACCGGCGTGCGCGACCCATGGTCGTCGATCCGCTTTTGCAGGGCGTCGTGCTCGGATCCTTCTCCCAGGATGGTGAAGGAGATGCCGGGGTCGTCCAGCAGCGCGGCCGCGTCGATCAGCGTGGCGTAGTCCTTCACCGCCTCGAGCCGGCCGACGGCCACCACCTGGTAGGGAACCTGCCCCGACGACTCCTGCGCGCGACGCGCGCCTTGCCGCCGGACATTGTCCAGCGGGACGCCGTTGTAGATGGTGTGCACCTTGCCGCGCAGCGGCGGGAACATGCTGACCAGGTCTTCCTTCACGCCCCGCGACACGCCGACCACGGCGTCATGCCGCCGGTAGGTCTGGCTGACCAGCCAGCATTTGAGACGCCGCATGCGGGACGCCCCGTAGTGGATCGCAGGGCTGCTGTGCTCGAAGGCCACCGTCTTGAACCCTCCGCCCAGCAATTTCCTGGCCAGCACGACCAGCATGTTGCACAGCAGGCCGTGCGAGCAGACGATGGCCGGCTTGTCGCGCCGGATCTGGCGCAGCAGCCGGATGAAGGCCAAGGGCAGCATCATGCGCAGCTTGGTGGGAGACTCGATGACGGGCAGCGCGCGGGTCACCTTGGGGTTGGAAATGGGATATTCCCGATTGCGCGAACGCAGCAGGAACAGGGCGGAATCCACTCCCTGCTCCGGCAACGCATCCACGATGAAGGCGACGCATCTTCCAACGCCGCCGTGCAGGTCCGGCGCGACAAACAAGACATCAGGCATGAGGGATCACTCGCGGTGGCGCCCGGCGCGCGGCGTCCGGGCGGGGGCTGGGGACGGGCGGCGTACTGGAGGGAACAGGCATGACCTGGGCATTGCGCATCAACGACAGGCAATAGCACAGCAGGAAGCCGGTGAACGCGGTCTTGGGCGCGTAGGCCAGTCCCCCCGACAGCGAGTCGATGAAGATATAGATGGGCGCGGTGGCCAGCAGGTAGCGCCGGTGCAGTTCCAGGCCCGGATGCGCGTATCGTCGGAGCAGGGTCAGCAGCAGGATGAGCAGCGGAGGGAGCATGATCATCGTCGTGCCCACGATCCCGAACTTCATCAGGTAGAACGCCCAGGAATTGTGGGCGAAGGTGCTGAGTTCGAATCCGTTTTCGCCCATGACCCAGCTGCGAAAGCCTGCGCCCTTGCCGAAAATGGGGCTTTCGGCGAAGGAATCCATCTGCCCCTGCATCTCCTGGATGCGCGCGCCGTAGCTTGAATCCTCGTCCAGGCGTTCGACGCTGAAGATACGGTTGGTCAGCACGTCCAGGTAGCCGATGCTGGCGAAGACCAGCACGCCGGCAACGGCGGCGGGCGCGAAGACCAGCACGGCGCGACGCCGGATCTCGGGGCCGGCGCCCAGCAGCACGGCGATCAGTACCGAGGCCGCCAGCTGCAGGTACTGGCTGCGGTTCAGGGAAAAGACCAGCGCCAGCAGCATGTAGACCGTGAGCGCGTAGGCCTTGGGCCCGGATACGTTAAGGGTGCGGCGGAAGTACAGCAGCGACACGACGCCGAACGGGATGGCCCAGACGCCGAGGCGCACGTTGCGCAGCGGATTGGATACGCTGAAACCCTGCAGCTGTTCCGCCAGCATCAGCGTGGCCACGGCCAGGCAGGCCGCCACGATGTACTTCTGCAGCACCGCATAGGCGGCCGGACTGTCGATGTCCTTGTAGCAAAGAAAAGGCGTGCACAGGAAATAGAACACGATGCGCAGGTCCCGCGCCACGTCGCCCGTTTCGATGCCTGGGTGGTGCAGCGATACCAGCAGCAGGTAGATCACCGACAGGCACTGGAGCCCCAGCAGCAGGCCCAGCACGCCGCGGGGCAGGGCGTAGGCGCCGGGATCCGCGAGGCGCAGCGCCTTGACCGCCAGCATGGCGACGAACAGCAGGTCGAAGGGAGACAGCTTGAAGCTGCCCACGCCCAGGACGAAGTGGTCGTCGTTCAGGGCAAGCGCCGTGAAGGCGAACAGACCCAGCAGGTGCAGGGTGGAAAGGCGGCGGTGCGGCGTCATTGCGGCTCAGCTCCTCGTGTGCGGGTCCTAGTGCGCAGCCCAGTCGTCGCGGCCGAATATCTTGGTGGTCAGCTTTTCGAACAGGTACGACAGGTCTCCCTGCCGCGCATGCGCGGCCACCTTGGAGGCGCGGCAGGAAAGTTCGAACAGCCGTCCCAGGCCCGGCTCGGTGCGCCGGATGCGGGTGACGATCTGCTCGCGCTCTTCCAGCAGCACGTCCTGCATCAGCGCGGTCTTGGTTTCGTCATGGGCCGTGTAGACGCCCATGGCGTCCGGCACGATCAGGTTCTTGCCTTCGCGCAGCAGGCGGCTCCACAGCTCCAGGTCCATGCAGTAGCGCATGCTTTCCTGCAGCAGCCCGTACTTGCGCAGCAGGTCGCGGCGGAAGATCGCGGACTGGTTGGGAATCGATGCCTTGACGACCGTCAGCGTGCCCCGGTTGACCGGGGTGTAATGGATCTTGCGGAAGATGCGGTTGTTCGCGTCCGCCACGAACAGGTTGCCGCTGACGATGGGCGCCCGCCCCTTGGAGGCGGCGGCGCCCAGTTTGCGCAGCGCGCCCGGAAAATACAGGTCGTCCGAGTTCTGCCAGCCCACGTAGTCGCCGGTAGCGCGCTCGAAGCCCTTGTTGATGGCGTGGGACTGGCCGCGGTCGGGGGTGCTTTCCCAGTACGTCAGGTAGCGCTCGTACTTGCGGATGATGTCCACGCTGCCGTCGGTGGAGCCGCCATCGATGATGATGTATTCCAGCCGCGGATAGCCCTGGTTCAGCACCGACAGGATGGTGCGCTCCAGGAAGCGGGCCTGGTTGAACGAGGGGGTCACGATCGTTACCTTCGGCATCAGGCCGCCCGCGATCGGGGCGGGCGGACGAAGCTCGCGGACGAAGTCGATGAGCTGACGTGAATACTCGTTATGACGCTTGCTCATGCAAGGCTCCTTTTAATGTGGGCAGGCCCTAGCGGGTGGCCGCAGGCAAGGCGCCCGGGAAATCGGGGCGGGATTGACGGATGGCGAAGGCCACGCCGGCCAGCGTGATCGCCGCGTAGGCCATGCGGCCCCATGCCGCGGCGTGTTCGCCCGCGACGTGTACCAGTCCCGCCATGACGCACAGCATCGCCAATCCGCCCAAGCCGTTCAGGATGGCGACCGCGCGGGAATTTCCGAGTCCCAGCAGGGAGAAATGGGCCGCGGCGTTCAGGGAGAGCAACCCCGATGCCACGATGAGCAATTGGAAGGTCCCGAGATGATCCTGGGCCACGCTCGCGCTCAGCAGCACGTTCAGGAGCGGATGGCTCACCGCCAGCACCGCGAGCGTCGCGCCGGCCGACAGGGCCAGGTTCCACAGCATCATGCGCCGGATCTCGCGCTCGGCGGCGCCGGGGTAGGGAGGCGCGGCCGACAGGCGGCTGACGCGCGGCATGGCCTTCTGGAAGATCGCGACCGAAGCGGTATGGATGATCTGGCCGACCTGTACGCCCACGGTATATATCGCCAGCGCCGCCGGACCCATCAGGCTGCCCACCAGCACGCGATCCACCGATCCGAAAGCCAGGGCGCTGAGGCTGTTCAGCCACGACCAGCGGGAGAACCGGAAGGCGTCCATCATGGCGCCGCGGTCGCGCACGGGGCGCACGAGCAGGCGGCCGTAGCGGCGCGAGAACACGACCATCTTCACGGAGCCGGCGAGGAGCAATCCGAGCGCCTGGGCCAGGCCGGTCCAGGTGGGCGAGGCGGTGAGCCAGGCGGTGGCGCAGGCCAGCGCCATCGTGCCGCTGCGGCTGAAGACTTCGCACAGCGCGGTGGCGCGGAAATCCTCGCGTCCCTTCAGGCAGCCCGAGAAAAGCTGGTCGTACTGCTGCGTCAGATAGATGGCCAGCGCGGGCAGCGCCAGCATCGTCACCGCTACGCCGCCGAAGGTTGCGCCGGGCCATCCCAGGCCCACGGCGCCCCAGAGCATCAGGGCGGCCAGCGTCACCACGCCCAGCGCGCAGCCGATGAGCGACATGCTCACGCCCGCCGCGCGGTAGGCGCCGCCGGGTTCGTGCAGGCGTTCGGACACCAGCTTCGTCGCGGTCACGGCCGCGCCGAGGTTGGCGGCGTTGCCGAAGCCGGCCAGGGCGATGATCATGGAGTATTGGCCGAAGCCCACCGTCCCGAGTTGCCGGAAGAGGATGGGCAGCGCCACCAGCGCGGCGACGGGGCCGATGCCGTATTCCACGAGCCCCCAGAAGGAGGCGTTGCCGGCGATGTGTTTCCTGAGAAAACCGAGCATGGCTAGAGCCTGTGGGCGCGGCCATCAGGCCACGGGCAACGCCTGTTGGGTGCGTTCGCGCAGGAAGTGGCCGTAGGCCAGCGTGATGCCGTGCGTCAGCGAAATCTCCGGTTTCCAGCCCAGGGCCCGCACGCGGCCCGAGTCCATCAGTTTGCGCGGCGTGCCGTCGGGCTTGCCGGTGTCGTAGACGATGTTGCCGGTGTAGCCGACCACGCGCGCGACGAGCTTGGCCAGCTCGGCGATCGAGATGTCCTGGCCGGCGCCGATGTTGTAGATGCCCTCGGCCTCCGGATGCTCCATCAGCATGACGCAGGCCTGGGCCAGGTCGTCCACGTACAGGAACTCGCGCAGCGGCGCGCCTGTTCCCCAGATGGTCACGCTCTCCTGGCCCGATTCGCGTCCCTCATGGAACTTGCGGATGAGCGCGGGCAGCACGTGGCTGCTGTGCAGGTCGTAGTTGTCGCGCGGGCCATAGAGATTGGTCGGCATGGCGCAGATGAAGCGCGCGCCGTATTCGCGCTGGTACGCCTCGCAAAGCTTCAGGCCCGCGATCTTCGCGATGGCGTAGGGTTCGTTGGTGGATTCCAGTGGGCCCGTGAGCAGGGCGTCTTCGTGGATGGGCTGGGGGGCCTCCCGCGGGTAGATGCATGACGAACCCAGGAACAGCAGCTTGCGCACCCCCGCCGCGTAGGCGGCGCGGATGACGTTGCACTGGATCATGAGGTTCTTGTAGAGGAACTCCACCGGATGCGTCTGGTTGGCCAGGATGCCGCCCACCTTGGCCGCCGCCAGGTACACCACGTCGACCGGCGTGGTCGAGAAGAAGCGGTGCACCTGGTTCTGGTTTTCCAGGTCCAGCTCCTCGCGGCTGCGGGTCACCACGTTGCCGTAGCCGCGGCGATGCAGTTCGCGGGTGATCGCGGCGCCCACCATGCCGCGATGGCCCGCGACGAAGACGCGTTGCTCCAGGTTCGTCATGTCCGACTACTCCTTGTACGCGTAGATTTCGTAGCCGTTCTGCTCGACCAGCGCATCGCGCCGGGCGTCCCGCAGATCGCTTTCGATCATTTCCTTCACCAGCTCCGCGAACGAGGTGCGCGGCGACCAGCCGAGCTTTTCGCGCGCCTTGGTCGGGTCGCCCAGCAGGGTTTCCACTTCCGTGGGCCGGAAGTAGCGCGGGTCGACGCGCACGATGACCTGGCCGGGCTTGACGTCGTGCACCGGCGAGAACAGCACGGTCGCCGTCTCGTCCAGGCCTTCCCCTTCCCAGGCCAGCAGGATGCCCAGCTCGCGCGCGGCGGTATTGATGAATTCGCGCACGCTGTACTGCATGCCGGTCGCGATGACGTAGTCCTCCGGCGTGTCCTGCTGCAGCATCAGCCACTGCATCTCGACGTAGTCGCGGGCGTGGCCCCAGTCGCGCAGCGCGGACAGGTTGCCCAGGTACAGGCATTCCTGCAGGCCCAGCACGATGCGCGCCAGCCCGCGGGTGATCTTGCGGGTCACGAAGGTTTCGCCGCGCTTGGGCGATTCGTGGTTGAACAGGATGCCGTTGCAGGCATACATGCCATAGGCTTCGCGGTAGTTCACGCTGATCCAGTAGGCGTACAGCTTGGCCGCCGCGTAGGGGCTGCGCGGATAGAAGGGCGTGGTTTCCTTCTGCGGGATTTCCTGCACCAGGCCGTAGAGCTCGGAGGTGGAAGCCTGGTAGAAGCGGGTCTTGTTCTCCAGCTTCAGGATGCGGATGGCTTCCAGCAGGCGCAGCGTGCCCAGGCCGTCGGCGTTGGCCGTGTACTCCGGCTCCTCGAACGAGACCCCGACGTGGCTCTGGGCGGCCAGGTTGTAGATCTCGTCCGGTTGCACCGACTGGACGATCCGGATCAGGCTGCAGGAATCGGTCATGTCGCCGTGGTGCAGCACGAAATTGCGGGGCTGATCGTGGGGATCCTGGTACAGGTGGTCGATGCGGGCCGTGTTGAACAGCGAAGCGCGCCGCTTGATGCCGTGGACTTCATAGCCCTTGGCAAGCAGGAACTCCGCCAGGTAGGACCCGTCTTGGCCGGTTACGCCGGTAATCAGTGCCCGTTTTGGCATGGTTGTATCCTTAAGACTTAGTAACTGCACGAAAGGAGCCGAAGGCTGCGGAACCAATGTGCAATGAGATTACTGTTGCACCCGCCGCGGAGATATCGGCCAAAAGGTCTAAGAGTTCAGCCTGTCGATAGGGAAAAAGGGATTGGATTGATTCGTCCAGCGCGCCCAGCGCCGCGATGACCAGCAAGGACACCAGCACCGGACGCCGGTTGACCGAGGCATAGATGAGCCCGCTCAGGAAGGCGTAGGCGGCAAGATGCAGGCGCTTGTCCCCGAATGCGTCCGACATGTCCGCCGCCAGGCCCGGAAGATTGCCCACCGTCACGAGAACCAGAAAGAACAGCCCGGCCACCGGCAGGCATATCCGCGCCATGCCCGGACGCCAGAATGGCTCCTTGTCCACGTCGGCTGGGGGCAGCAAGCGCGCAAAGCGCTCGCGGCGTGGGGGGGAATCCTCCTCATACCCTTCCATACATGTCCTGGAATCGAACGATGTCGTCCTCGCCGAGGTACGCGCCCGATTGCACCTCGATGATCTCCAGCGGGATCTTCCCGGGGTTCTCCAGGCTGTGGATCTCGCCCAGGGGGATGTAGGTCGACTGGTTCTCGGTCAGGAGGTACTGTTTGTCGCCGTTGTAGATGCGCGCCGTTCCCGACACCACGATCCAGTGCTCCGCACGGTGGTGGTGCATCTGCGAGGACAGGCGCGCGCCGGGTTTCACCGTGATGCGCTTGACCTGATAGCGCGGGCCCTGGCCGACGGAGTCGTACGACCCCCAGGGCCGCTGGACCTCGCGATGGTGGTTGAGCTCGGAGCGGTGCTGGGTCTTGAAGATCTCGACCAGGCGCTTGACGTCCTGCGAGCGCGACTTGTGGGCCACCAGCACGGCGTCCGCCGTTTCGATCACGACGATGTCGTCCAGCCCGACCGAGGCGACCAGCCTGCTGGTCGAATGGATGAGGCAGTTGCGCGAATCCTCCACCATGACGTCGCCCGTGGTGGAGTTGCCCTCCACCGTCTTCTGGGCGATGCCCCAGACCGCGTCCCAGGCGCCGACGTCGCTCCAGGAGGCCGCCAGCGGGATGACCACGGCGCTGTCGGTGCGTTCCATGATTGCGTAGTCCATCGAATCGCTGGGGCAGGCCTCGAAAGAGGGGCCGTCCAGGTGGAACAGCGCATTCTCGCCATGCCCGATGGCCACGGCCGCCTGCACCTGTTCCAGGATCCTGGGGGCCAGCCTGGCCATTTCCGACAGGAATACCGAGGCCTGGAAGGCGAACATGCCGCTGTTCCAGTAGTAGCCGCCGTCGTCGATGAACCGCTGGGCGACCTCCGGCGACGGCTTTTCGACGAAGCGGCGCACGCGGCGGGCGGGCCCCATGGCGCCGGGCTCGTCGGCCTGGATGTAGCCGTAGCCGCTGAGTGGGGCGGTCGGCGTGATGCCGAAGGTCACCAGGGCGCCTTGCAGCGCGGCCTGGTAGGCCTCGGCGAAGGCCGCTCGCAGGACTTCGCCGTCCTCCAGGACATGGTCCGAAGGCATGATGAGCATGACGGGATCCTCTCCGTCCCGCATGGCGCGCAGGGTGGCGGCGGCAATCGCCGGCGCCGTGTTGCGCGCGAACGGTTCGAGGATCACCTCCGCGTCCTTGATGCCCAGTTCAAGCGCCTGTTCCGCCGCGATGTAGCGGTGGGCATCGTTACACACCAGCGTGGGCCTGGCCTCGGCGCCCGCGGATCCCAGGCGCAGCAGCGTGTTCTGCAGCAGGCTGCGGTCATCGGTCAAACGGATGAACTGCTTCGGCAGCAACTCCCGCGACAGCGGCCACAGGCGCGAGCCGGAACCGCCGCAAAGGATGACGGCCCGGTACGGGGGAGGGGGATTGGTCATGGCGCTCACTCCTTGAAGTAGGCCTGGGTGTACGGGTGCACGCCGGGATCGGCGGCGATCGCCTCCGCGGGCTGCCAGCGGTAGCTGCGATGCTGGGCCTGGGGCAGGCTGGATAGGTCCAACGAAACTTCCGCCTCATAGGCGAGGACGACGTAATGGGTGGAGCGTCCGGCTTCACCCGCGAAATTGGTGCCATAGAAATGCTCGTAGACGCCCCGAGGCGTCCACGCCTGTTCCGGGATGGGCAGGCCGAGCTCGTCGCTGGCGATGCGGCGCAGCGCGTCGCGCAGCTTTTCGTTCTTGCGGATGCGTCCGCCCGGCACGAACCAGGCGCCCTGGGCGGGCGGATTGGCGCGCAGTCCGGTCAGATAGCGGCCAAAGGCGTCGCGCAGCAGCAGGTCGATGGATACCAGGGGCAGCATTTCCACCGCCCGCCTGAAATCGGAGCCGGCCAGCATGCCGTCGCCGCGCGGGGCCGCCTCGCGGCGCTCGGGCCATCCCAACGGTTCAGTAGACATTGCGGCCCGTCCATCCGGATATCGCCGTCCGGGCGATGATCAGCAGGTCCATCCGGAACGTCCAGTTCTGGATGTAGTAGATGTCGTGCTCGACCCGGTCGCTCATCTTGCGCAGCGTGTCCGTCTGGCCGCGCAGGCCATTGACCTGGGCCCATCCGGTAATGCCCGGCTTGACGCGGTGGCGCATCATGTAGCGCTGCACCAGGTCCTTGTACAGCTCGTTGTGTTCGAGCGCGTGCGGCCTGGGGCCCACCACGGACATGTCTCCCATCAGCACATTCAGGAACTGAGGCAGCTCGTCCAGGCTGGTGCGGCGCAGGAAGCCGCCGATGCGCGTGACGCGGGAGTCGTTGCGTGTGGCCTGGGTCACCACTCCCTGTTCCTGGTGCACGGTCATGGTGCGGAACTTGTAGACGTGGAATACCTTGCCGTCCACGCCCAGCCGGGGCTGGGTGAAGAAGACGGGACCGCGCGAGGTGGCTTTCACCAGCAGGGCCACGGTCAGCATCACGGGAGACAGGCCGATCAGCGCGCAGAAGGCGAAGCTGCGGTCGAAGACTTCCTTGGCCAGGCCGCGCACGCCGGCGGCGGGCAGGCTGTTCAGCTGGATCGCGGGCAGGCCCAGGAATTCCCCGATCTGGTGCCCCAGCAGCTGGATGGACATGACGTCGGGTATCCAGCGGATGTCCACCAGGTCATTGCGCAGGTGATGCAAGACCTCGCGCAGTTCCTGGCCCGCTTCCATCGGAAGCACGATCCAGATCTCCCGCACGTTGTTCTCGTTCACGAAGGCGTGCAGGCCATCCAGGTCGTGAAGCCGGCGCACCTGCGGAGGCAGGTTCTCGTGGGGTTCCGCATAGATGCCCGCCACTTCGTAGCCGGTGCCGCGATAGCGTTCGACCCTGCGCCACAGGTCGTGTCCCAGCGCGCCGAAGCCGACCAGCAGCACGCGCTTGCGGTCCAGGCCGCGGTCGCGCGCGGCGCCCAGGGCCGCGTAGACCGCGATGCGTACGCCGGCCAGCGTAAGCGCCGCCATGACGAACCAGGTCGCCGCCCATATGCGGGATATCGCGGCGGTCTGGTGCATGAGAAAACTGATGCAGATGCCCAGCGCGAAAACCAGGGCCCAGGCCGCCAGGCTGCGTCCGACGAGATCGGCCAGCCGCCGCCCGCGCCAGGATACATACAGACGGAAGGCGGGGAAGATGGCGATGACGCCGAGGCCGCACAGATAAACGAGGAACAGATGAATCTGCGGAGGATCCGCCAGAGCATCGTCCGAGAATTTCAAGCCGGTGGCAGTCAGGCCGCAGGTTATGACGATCGCGGCGTCGAGCAAGCGATAGAGATAGCTTGCCCCGCTGAATCTTGCCGACGTGTCCGTTTGGGACGGTTCCATCGCGCACTCCTGTTCGTGGGGAGTCACCTTGCGGCGCGCGGGAACAAAAGCCGTGCGCTGCCGCAACGAGTGTGGCTACCGACAAAATCTTATTGAGTGCCAAGCTCACCCGAAACCTCCAAACGATGTAGGAGAAGGCTTAGGGCATCCGTCGAATGTGCGGGGCCTGGAAAAGGGAGTGGAATGTCGCAACCCGTTACGCATCGGGCTCCTTTCCAAGCAACGAAGTCATTCACAAGTGGATTTGCCATGACTACTTTTTTCGGAACGTTGAGCCGAGCCATAGCCGCTATCGCGCTCGTGTCCTCGCTGGGCGCTTGCGCCCTGTCTCCCGGTATGACCTTTGACGCCAATCAGCTCGCAGACCCGCTGGATCCCAATTCGAAGGCAGTGATCAAGGAAATCACGCCCAGCCTCGTTCTCGATGACCAACGCGCCCGCGAGGCGCTGCTCGACAACGAAGGCGTCGACCGCCTCTACGGAAAATCGGGGCCATACCTCATCGGACCGGGAGACATCCTGTCGGTCGTGGTGTGGGACCACCCCGAGCTCGTCCTTCCGACGCAAACCTACGCCATTGGTTCTGGGGTAACCGAACTAGCCATCGGGGATACCGCATCCGGCATTCCGGGCTATACGGTCTCATCCACTGGATATATCCAATTTCCCTATGCCGGACTGCTGAAAGTGGCGGGGTTGACGGAACTCCAGGCGCGCAATCTCATAGTGAGCAGGTCCAGCAAGTACATCCAGGATCCGCAAATCACGGTACGCGTTCTGGGATATCGCAGCAAGCGTGTCTACGTCGATGGCGAAGTGACGACGCCGGGCACGGTTGCGATCAACGACATCCCGATGACGTTGATGGAAGCGATCAACAGGGCCGGCGGAATTCTGCCGACCGGAGACCGCAGCGCAGTGTACGTGATCCGGGACGGGCGCCGTACTCGCGTGAACTTGCCGGCGCTGATCGAGCGCGGGCAGGACCTGAATCAGGTACTGCTGAGGTCGGGCGACATCGTGAGAGTGACGCCGCGCGACGACAGCAAGGTATTCGTGATGGGCGAGGTCACCTTGCCCACCGCGGCAGTGATGCGTGACGGGCGCATGTCGTTGACGGAGGCGCTGGGCTTGGCTGGAGGACCGAACCAGCTCACCTCCAACCCGTCGCAGATCTTTGTCGTTCGCAGCACAGAGCAGGCGACGCCGCTGGTGTTCCACCTGAACGCCGGTTCGCCGCAGGCCCTCGCGGTGGCGGAGAAGTTTGAGTTGCAACCCAAAGACGTTGTGTTCGTGGATTCGGCCGGCCTGGTGCGGTGGAACCGCTTCATCAGCAACCTGTTCCCGAGCGCGCAGACGGTACAGACCGTGAAAGCCATTGACTAGTTCTTAACCCACGCCTTTGGGGACGCCGCGACCGTAGCGGCGTCTTCTCTTGGAGAGCTGCATGTCGTTGCCTATCGAATCGTTTGAGCCGTCCGTGCCGGCTCGCCAGCAGGAAACCCCACTGACGTCGCACGTGGACGCCATCTTCTCCAACCGGTGGATGATCATCGCGATCACGCTGCTCGCCTTCGTGGGAGCGCTTGCCTACGTGATGGTCACCCCGAAGGTGTTTTCCGCCGACATCATCGTCCAGGTGGAGGAGGAAATGCCGCAGGGCCAGAGCCGCAGCCTGCTGGGCGACGTCTCCACCATGTTCGACACCAAGGCCGAGACATCCGGCGAAATGGAGGTGCTGCGCTCGCGCATGGTCGTGGGCCCGGCCGTCGACAAGTTCCTCCTGTACATCCATGCCAAGCCGCGCTACTTCCCGGTGGTGGGCGAGTGGCTCGCGCAACGCTACGAAAGCCTGCCCTATCCCACCAGCCTGCCGCGCGGCGGCTATGCATGGGGCGGCGAAGCCATCGCGATCTCGCAGCTGGACGTGCCCAACGAATGGCTGGGCAAGCCCTTCCGCGTGACCACGCTGGGAGAGGGCCGCTATACGCTGAGCGACAAGCTCACCGGCGCGACCTTCAACGGCACGGTCGGCAAGCCGGAACACTTCCTGCTGCCGGGCGGCGGCGCCATGGACGTGCACATCGATGCGCTGACGGGGCGTCCGGGCACGGAATTCACGGTGTCGCGCAGTTCGCGCCTGGCCGCCATCGAGGACGTGCAGTCGCGCCTGGGCATCTTCGAGCGCGGCCGCACCTCGGGCGTGATCGGCGTGACGCTGGAAGGCAACGATCCCGCGCTGACCACCGCGGTGCTGAACCAGATCGGCCAGGAGTACGTGCAGCAGAACGTCAACCGCAAGTCGGCGCAGGCGGAGAAGTCGCTGGTCTTCCTCGAGCAGCAGCTGCCGATCCTCAAGGGCGAGCTGGACGCGGCCGAGACCAAGTACAACTCTCTGCGCAACAAGCGCGGCACCATCGACCTGAGCGAAGAGGCCAAGCTGATCCTCGCGCAGTCGGTGGACGCGCAGACCAAGGTGATGGAATTGCGCGCCAAGCGGCAGGAGATGATTACGCGCTTCGCGCCGACCCATCCGAGCATCGTGGCCATCGACCGGCAGATCTCCGCGTTGACGGGCGACGTGAACCGCATCGGCAACAACATCCGCCAACTGCCGGACCTGGAGCAGGATGTCGTGCGCCTGGTGCGCGACGTGCGCGTCAACACCGAGCTCTACACGGCGCTGCTCAACAACGCCCAGCAGCTGCGCCTGATCCGGGCGGGCAAGGTGGGCAACGTGCGCATCCTGGACGCCGCCGTGCAGCCCGACAAGCCCGTGCGCCCCAAGGCCGCCATCATCATCGGCGTGGCGACGGCGTTCGGCCTGATCTTCGGCATGCTGTGCGCCTTCGTGCGCAACGCGCTGTTCGGCGGCCTGTCCGAGCCCGACGACGTCGAGCGCCATACCGGCCTGCCCGTGCTGGCCGCGATTCCCTACAGCGACATGCAGGACAAGCTGTGGCGCAGGAGCCGCCGCAAGAACGCGAGCGTGCCGGCGCTGCTCGCGCAAAGCCAGGGCAATGCGCCGCCCATCGAAAGCCTGCGTTCCTTCCGCAACGTGCTGCAGGCATCGCTGCGCCAGTCGGCCAACAACATGGTCATGTTCACGGGGCCGGTGGCGGGAGTGGGCAAGTCATTCCTGTCGGCCAACTTCGCCTTCATCCAGGGGGGCGTGGGCAAGCGCGTGCTGCTGATCGACGCGGACTTCCGCAAGGGGCAGCTGAACCGCTACTTCGGCGTGCCCAAGGAAGACGGCCTGTTCGAAGTGCTCTCGGGCACGATCCCGCTCAGCCGGGTAAGAAAGCACAGCGTGTCCGAGGGCGTGGACTTCATCGCCACCGGCGCGGTCACCTTCGATCCTTCCGAACTGCTGGCCTCGCCCGTGTTCGGCGAGACCCTGCGCGAACTGGCGTCCCAGTACGACATGGTGATCCTGGATACGGCGCCCGTGCTGTCGTCGCCGGACGCCGCCGTGGTCGGCACGCACGCCGCGGCCGTCATGGTGGTGGTGCGTTCCGGAATGAACACGGTGGGCGAGATCCGCGAGACGGCCAAGCGCCTGATCCAGGCCGGCGCGCCGGTGGACGGCGTGCTCTTCAACGGCCTCAAGCTTCTTCCGGAACGCTTCGGCTTCCGGTCCAAGTACGGCAGTTACCGCTACTCCCGCGCGGCGTACTACGGCGATTTCAAACAGAACGGCCCTAAGTGAACGCCACCCGGAGAAAATGGCATGCACGGAACATTTGGCTGGGACACCCCGCAAATTCTGGATGCGGTTTTCAAGGCTTATGACATACGCGGCACGGTGCCGGACGAGATCGACGCGCGTTTCGCGCACAGCCTGGGCATGGCGACGGGGACCCGGGCGCGCGAACTCGGGGCGCGGTCGATGGTGGTGGGGCGCGACGGCCGGCTGAGCAGCGTGGAGCTGGCGGCCGCGCTGCAGGCGGGGCTGCGCTCGGCGGGCATGCACGTCATCGATATCGGGATGGCGACCACCCCCATGGTGTACTTCGCGACCCGTCTGATGGACACGGGCTCGGGGATAGCGGTCACGGGCAGCCATAACCCGCCCACGCACAACGGCTTCAAGATCGTGCTGGACGGCGCATCGCTATACGGCGACGGCATCACCGCGCTGCGCGACGCGATGCGCCAGCCGATCGAGTCGGCCAGCGTGGCGGGCGGCCGCACGCAGATGCAGATCCAGCCGTGCTACGCGGCCCGGCTGATGGGCGATATCCGCATGGCGCGGCCGATGAAGATCGCGATCGACTGCGGCAACGGCGTGGCGGGCGCGGTGGCGCCATCGCTGTTTCGCGCGCTGGGCTGCGAAGTGACCGAGCTGTTCTGCGAGGTCGACGGCACGTTTCCCAGCCACCACCCCGATCCCGCCGATCCGCAGAACCTGCAGGACCTGATCTATTGCCTGCGCTATTCCGACTGCGAGGTCGGCCTGGCGTTCGATGGCGACGGCGACCGGCTGGGCGTAGTGACCAAGTCGGGCCAGATCATCTGGCCCGATCGCCAGCTGATCCTCTTTGCGCGCGACGTGCTGTCGCGCAATCCGGGCGGCGAGATCCTGTACGACGTCAAGTGCAGCCGCCATGTGGCGCGCGCGGTCACCGAGGCCGGCGGCAAGCCCACGATGTGCAGGACCGGCCATTCCCTGATCAAGGCCAGGATGCGCGAGACCGGCGCGCTGCTGGCGGGCGAGATGAGCGGCCATATTTTCTTCAAAGAGCGCTGGTATGGCTTCGACGACGGCATCTATGCCGCCGCGCGGCTGCTGGAGATCCTGTCGGCGGCGCCGGACCCGTCCGCGCTGCTGGAGAATCTTCCGCAATCCTGCGCCACGCCCGAAATCAAGCTGGGAACCGCCGAAGGCGAGCAGTTCGACCTGGTGGAGGCTTTGCGCGCGCAGGGAGAGTTTCCCGGCGCGGTCTCCATCAGCAACCTGGACGGCGTGCGCGTGGACTATGCCGATGGCTTCGGCCTCGCGCGCCCGTCCAACACGACGCCGACGGTGGTATTGCGTTTCGAAGGGGACACCGTGGCCGCACTGGCCCGTATCGAGGAGGACTTCCGCAACGCGTTCCGACGCATTGCCCCTCATGTTCGTTTACCGTTTTAAGGAGCATCACGCGATGGGAAAGGCCAAACATGCGATTGAGGCATTGAGGGCGAATTCCGGCCTGGCGGACAGCCCGGAATGGCAGGCGTTTGCGCAGGCCGCGCAAGCCGCCGAACTGGAGGCCGGCGCGCTGAAGGTCATCGAGGCGGCGGGCTTGTGCGTGGACCTGACCATGCAGCGGCAATCCCCGGCGCTGGACGCGGCGGCGCTGTCGCTGCTGCAGGCGCGGGGCCTGGCGGAGGCGCGCCGCGCGCTGTTCGCGGGCGAGCCCGTCAACTGGACCGAAGGCAAGCCGGCCTGGCACACGGCGCTGCGCGCGGGGCGCACGCGCGAGCAGCCGGACGGACAGGACGCGGATTCCGTGTGCGAGTATTCGCGCATGACGGACTTCGTCCGCAGGCTGGATCAGACCGCGGATTTCGCGACGGTGCTGCATATCGGCATCGGCGGCAGCGATTGGGGGCCGCGCCTGGCGGTCCAGGCGTTCGGCGGCCCGGCCCAGCGCCGGCAGATCCGCTTCGTCTCCAACATAGACGGGCATGCGTTCCACGACGCCGTGGCCGGGCTGGACCCGCGACGCTGCCTGGTGGTGGTGTCTTCCAAATCCTTCACCACCGCGGAGACGCTGCACAATGCGCGCGCCGCCATCGCCTGGCTCAAGCAGGGCGGCGTGGCCGACGTGTCGGAACACCTGGCCGCGGTCACCGCCAACGTGTCGGCGGCGCGCGCGCTGGGCGTGCCGTCCAGCCAGGTCTTCAAAATGTGCGATTGGGTGGGCGGGCGCTATTCCGTCTGGTCGGTGGCCGGCCTGTCCATCGCGCTGACGGTGGGCGCCGACGTGCTGATCGGCATGCGTGCCGGCGCCGAGGCCATGGACCAGCATTTCCAGCAGGCGCCGTTCGCTTCCAACGCGCCGGTGCAGTTGGCGCTGTCGGGGTTGGTGAATTGCAGCGTGCTGGGGCACAACTCCCTGAACATCGCCGCCTACAGCGCGCGCCTGCTGCATCTCGTCACCTACCTGCAGCAGCTGGAGATGGAGTCGCTGGGCAAGCGGGTCGCGGGCGACGGCGCGGCGGTCGGCGTGCCGACCGCGCCCATCATCTGGGGCATGCCGGGCACCGACGGCCAGCACACCTTCTTCCAGTGGCTGCACCAGAGCGAGGACGGCGCGCCGGTGGACTTCATCGCCAGCCTCCAGGGCCACGCGGACAGTCCCGACGCGCACCGCATGCTGCTGGCCAACTGCCTGGCGCAGCGCCAGGCCCTGCTGCGCGGCAAATGCCTGGAGCAGGCGCTGCTGGACGTGGCGCACATCGACGACCAGGAGCGCGCCCTGAGCCTCGCGCAGCACATGGTGCATCCGGGCGGACGGCCGTCCACCCTCATCGTGCTGCGCCAGCTGGATCCGCGCGGCCTGGGCGCGCTGCTTGCGCTGTACGAGCACAAGGTGTTCGTGCAGAGCGTGGTGTGGGGCATCAATCCCTTCGACCAGTGGGGCGTGGAGCTGGGCAAGCGCCTGGCCACGGGCATCGAGCGCGAGCTCGCGGTGCCGGTATCGGCGGGCCTGGTGGACTGGGGGCACGATGCGTCCACCTCGTACTGGATCGACCGCTACCGCAGCCACGCGCAGGCGCCGCGTCCGCGCCACGCCTGGGTGCCCGGCGTGGCGGCGCATCTGTGAAGGGGCGGTCCATGCAGGAAGCTCTGCATGTGTTGGTGACGGGCGGCGCCGGCTACATCGGCACGCATACGCTGGTGGCGATGCTGGCCGCGGGCCAGCGGCCGCTGGTGCTGGATGATTTCAGCAACGGCAGCCGCGAGGCCGTGCGGCGGGTGGAGCGGCTGTGCGGCGCGGAGATCCCGCTGGTCGAAGGCGACATCCGCAGCCCGGGCATGGTCGAGTCGGTGCTGGCGGCCTCGGCGGCGCGGGGCGCGCCGGTGGGGGCCGTCCTGCATCTGGCGGGCAGCAAGGCGGTGGGAGAATCGGTCGCGGACCCGCTCAAGTACTACGACAACAATGTCGGAGGCTCGATGGCCCTGCTGCGCGCGATGCGCGAGGCGGGCGTGGCCCGGCTGGTGTTCAGCTCGTCCGCCACCGTCTACGGCGAGCCGCGCTACCTGCCCTTCACCGAGGCGCATCCGCTGGCGCCGACCAATCCCTACGGCCGCAGCAAGCTGATGATCGAGGAGATGCTGCGCGACGTGTGCGCGGCCGACCCCGGCTTCAGCGCGGTCACGCTGCGCTATTTCAATCCCATCGGGGCGCACCAGAGCGGGCAGATCGGCGAAAGCCCGCGCGATATCCCGAACAACCTTTTCCCCTACATCACGCAGGTGGCGGTGGGCCGCCAGCCTTTTCTGCGAGTCTTCGGCGACGATTACGACACGGCCGACGGCACCGGCGTGCGCGACTACCTGCACGTCATGGACCTGGCGCAGGGCCATGTGCAGGCGCTGGCGTATTCGGCCGGGCATCCCGGTTTCGTGGCGGTCAACCTGGGGACCGGGCAGGGCACCAGCGTGCTGGAACTGGTGCGCGCCTTCGAACGCGTCAATGGCTGCCGGATCCCGCTGCAGGCGCAGCCGCGGCGCCCCGGCGACATCGAACGGATGTGGGCCGACCCGGCGCTGGCCGCCTCCCTGCTGGGGTGGCGCAGCACGCACGGCGTGGACGCCATGTGCGCGGACGGCTGGCGCTGGCAGCAGGGGAACCCGCAGGGCTACGGGCCGGACCCCGGGGAATAAACCCCTACGCCGTGTCGGATGGGCTCGGCGAAACGGGTGCGAGCGGTTACAGTTGACGGGAATATTGCGAAGCAGCATTGTCCGGCGGCATGCCCGCCGGACGCTATACCGTCAGCGAGGCACCTCCCATGTTCGATTTCAATCCGCATGCCGGCGCGGCCGGCTCCCGACCGGAGATCCGGCGATGAGCGGGCCGACCCACATTCCGCCGGCCCACTGGAACCTGGACAGCATCGTGTCCGGCCTGCACGCGGCGCGCGTCGCCTGGCGCGGCCCGCGCGGGCGCCTGCGCGAAGACGCCGGCCTGCGCGAATTCCCCTCCCAGGAAAGCCTGCGGCAGATCATCAAGGACCTCTGTGGCGCCCTGTTCCCGATGCGCCTGGGCCCGATCGACCTGCGCGAGGAGGTCGAGGATTTCTACGTCGGCCACACCATCGGCGCGGCGCTCGACGCGCTGCTGCACCAGGTCTGCCTGGAACTCCAGTACGTGGGCCGGCCCGAGCAGGCCGCAACCCCCGGCACGCGCGAGCGTGCGATCGAGATCGTGCGGCAGTTCGGTGCCGAACTGCCGCGCGTGCGGGCCGCGCTGGACCTGGACGTGACCGCCGCCTACCAGGGCGATCCGGCCGCGCACAGCGTCGACGAAGTCCTGCTGTGCTACCCGGGCGTCTCGGCGATGATCCACCACCGCCTGGCCAACGTCCTGTATCGCCTGGGCGTGCCGATGCTGGCGCGCATGGTGGCGGAAATCGCCCACGCCGACACGGGCATCGACATCCATCCCGGCGCCACCATCGGCAGCAGCTTCTTCATCGACCACGGCACGGGCGTGGTGATCGGCGAAACCGCCATCATCGGCGACCGCGTGCGCCTCTACCAGATGGTGACCCTGGGCGCGAAGCGCTTCCCGCCGGGCGAGAACGGCGAGCTGAAAAAAGGCCTGGCGCGCCACCCCTTGATCGAAGACGATGTGGTGATCTACGCTGGCGCCACGATTCTCGGCCGCGTTACGATCGGCAAGGGCTCGACCATCGGCGGCAACGTCTGGCTCACGCGCAGCGTGCCGCCGGGCAGCAACGTCACCCAGGCCAGCCTGGTCAGCGATATGCCCGACTGCGGCCTGGGCGGCTGAGGGCCGCCGTATCCGCCGGCGCGGCCCCCTTGGCGGGGCCGCGGCATATTGGAGCCAGGATGGACACACGAGTCTCGGATCTGGCCGCGTTGCGCGGCTTCGTCGACCGCCACCCGCGGCTGTTCGTGCTGACGGGAGCGGGCGTCAGCACCGATTCCGGCATTCCCGACTACCGCGACACCGAAGGCGAATGGAAGCGCTCGCCGCCCATGACATTGCAGACCTTCATGGGCGGCGAGCTCGCCCGCGCGCGCTATTGGGCGCGCAGCATGGTGGGCTGGCGGCGTTTCGGCCAGGTGCAGCCCAACGCCTCGCACCGCGCGCTGGCCCGGCTCGAATCCCGCGGCCATGTGTCGCTCCTGGTGACGCAGAATGTAGATGGCCTGCACGAGGCCGCCGGCAGCCGCGAGGTCGTCGACCTGCACGGCAGGCTGGACCAGGTGCGCTGCATGGCCTGCGATTGGCGCGGCGGCCGCCACGCCTGGCAGGAGGCCCTGCTGGCGGGCAATCCCGGCTGGACGCTGCTGGACGCCGCCGATGCGCCGGACGGCGACGCCGACCTGGACGGCGAGGATTTCTCGCAGTTCCGCGTGCCGCCCTGTCCGCGCTGCGGCGGCGTCGTGAAGCCGGACGTGGTGTTCTTCGGCGAAACGGTCCCGCGCGAACGCGTGGACCGCGCCAACGTCGGCCTCATGGGCGCCGACGCGGTGCTGGTGGTGGGCTCGTCCTTGATGGTGTATTCCGGCTACCGTTTCGTGACCGCCGCCGCGCGCAACGGCATGCCCATCGCCGCGGTCAACCTGGGCCGCACGCGGGCCGACAACATCCTGACGCTGAAAGTGGAGCTTCCGTCCGCCGTCGCGCTGGAGGCGTTGTAACAGGGTTCCCGGCCGGCCGGTTTTTGACCGGTTTAAGCAAGTACTTGCCGCGCAAGGTTTTTTTTACGCGGTTACAGACCTTTCCAAAGGGTTGTCCACAGGAACTGGGGATAACTCCTAGGGATAACCCCGATTTTTCGACCTGGAGCAGGGCCGGTCTGTCAAGTCTCGGCGGCCTCCGCCGCGTCCCCCATTAGCGCTTTGCGCGCCGCGTGCCAGCTGCCGGCGTCCGGCGCATACAGCAGTCCGCCGGTGCGATGGGTGGGCTTGTAGGGCGACCCGTCGAAATGCGCCGAGTAGCCGCCGGCTTCCCGGTGCAGCAGCCAGCCCGCCGCATGGTCCCAGGCGGTCAGCTGGTTGTAGAACGCGATGTGGCAGTGGCCGGCGGCCAGCGCGCGGTATTCGTGCGCGGCGCAGCGCAGCGACGCCGTGCTGGCCAGGCGCGAGAGATTGCCGTTGACCGTCGAGCGCAGCGGTTCGGGCAGCGCGCCCGTGGCGATGAAGCCGTCCATGTCCTCGGGCGGGGCGGGGCTGGCGACCGCGAGCGGGACCTGGCGGCCGTTTTCGAATTCCATCCAGGCGCCTTCGCCGCGCACGGCCAGCGCGCTGTCGCGATTGAGGGGATCGTAGATCGCGCCGGCGATCACGTCGCCGCGATGGCAGGCGGCGATCATCATGCCGAAAAGCGGCAGGCCGGCCACGTAGTTGCGGGTGCCGTCGATGGGATCGATCAGGAAGGCAAGGTCGGCGTCGACCAGCATGTTCAGCAGCGCGGGATTGCGGGCCGAGGCCTCCTCGCCGATCAGCACGGCGCCCGGATGCAGCTTGGACAGGCGCGCCGCGATGAGGCGCTCGGCGGCCTCGTCCGCGTCGGTCACGAGGTCGCGCGCAGACGTCTTGCCGCGCACCGCGCCCTCGGGCAGGTTGCGAAAGCGCGGCATGACTTCCGCCTGGGCGGCTTCGGCCAGAATGGCCGCAAGCCGGCGGGTGTCCTCTCGGGTAAAGGTTCTGCTCATACGGGCTGGGGCCTGTTCATCCAGGGGAACGCGCAAATCTACCATGCCTGGGTGGAATGTCCGGTGTCGGCGTCCATGCGAAACACCCGGGCGGACCAGCGACGGTCCGCCCGGGTGTCAGACGTTCCCGGAGGACTCAGGCGCCCAGGTCGACGCAGAGGTACTTGATTTCCAGGTACTCTTCGATGCCGTACTTCGAGCCTTCGCGGCCCAGGCCGGATTGCTTGACGCCGCCGAACGGGCCGACTTCGTTGGAGATGATGCCGGTGTTGATGCCGACGATGCCGTACTCCAGCGCTTCGGACACGCGCCAGATGCGGGCGTAATCGCGGGTGAAGAAGTAGGCGGCCAGGCCGAAGATGGTGTCGTTGGCCATGCCGATGACTTCCTCTTCCGTTTCGAAGCGGAACAGCGGGGCCACCGGGCCGAAGGTTTCCTCGGTCGCGAAGCGCATCGACTGGGTCACGTCGCGGACCACGGTCGGTTCGAAGAACGTGCCGCCCAGCGCATGCGGCTTGCCGCCGGCGATGACCTTCGCGCCGTGCGCGGTGGCATCGGCGATGTGTTCCTGCACCTTTTCCACGGCGCTGCTGTCGATCAGCGGGCCTTGCGTGACGCCGTCGGCGAAGCCGTCGCCCACCTTCATGGCCTCGACCTTGGCCACGAGGCGCTTGGCGATCTCTTCATAGACGCCGGCCTGCACGTAGATGCGGTTGGCGCACACGCAGGTCTGGCCCGCGTTGCGGTACTTCGAGGCCAGGATGCCGTCCACGGCGCGATCCAGGTCGGCGTCGTCGAACACGATGAAGGGCGCGTTGCCGCCCAGTTCCAGGGACAGCTTCTTGATGGTGGGCGCGCATTGCTCCATCAGCGTGCGGCCGACTTCGGTGGAGCCCGTGAAGCTCAGCTTGCGCACGACGTCGCTTTCGCACAGCGCGGCGCCGATTTCACGCGAACTGCCGGTGACGACGTGGAACACGCCAGCGGGCACGCCGGCTTCCTCGGCCAGCACGGCCAGCGCCAGCGCGGTCAGCGGCGTCTGCTGGGCGGGCTTGACCACCATGGTGCAGCCGGCGGCCAGCGCGGGGCCGACCTTGCGCGTGATCATCGCGGCGGGGAAGTTCCACGGCGTGATGGCGGCGGTGACGCCGATGGGCTGCTTGAGCGCCATCAGGCGCTGGCCGGCCTTCGGGCTTTGCAGGATGTCGCCGTCGATGCGCTTGGCTTCTTCGGCGAACCATTCCAGGAACGAGGCGGCGTAGGCGATTTCACCGGCGGCCTCGGTCACGGGCTTGCCCTGTTCGGACGTCATGATGGCGGCCAGGTCGCCCTGGTGCTGCATCATGAGCTGCGCCCACTTCAGCAGGATGGCGGCGCGTTCCTTGCCGGTCTTGGCGCTCCAGGCGGGCAGCGCGGCCTCGGCGCTGGCGATGGCCTGTTCGGTTTCCTTGCGGCCCAGCTTGGGCACCGAGACGATGGTCTTGCCGGTGGAGGGATTGCTCACGGGGATGGCGGGGCCGTCGCCGGCGCCCACCCACTTGCCGTCGATGTAGCAGGCGTCGCGCAGCAGGTCGGGACGCGCGAGGGGCTGGGTCAGTGCTGTCATTGTTGGAGTCTCCTTGAATGGAAGGCGGGCGGCCAGGAAACGCTTGCGGGCGCCGCGGATTTCCGGCTCGGTGGCCGGAAACCGCTACGCCCGCAATGATTGTGCCTGTCCGCCAGAAAATCGGGTGTTCAGGCCCCCGGGATCAGGCGCCCAGCGCCTCGGACAGGATGGCCAGAGCGCGATCGAACTGGGCGTCGGGAATGGTCAAGGGGTACAGGAACCGCAGGACGTTGCCGTATACACCGCAGCTTAGCAAAATCAGGCCCTTTTCGATGGCGCGCGCTTGCACGCGCTTGACCGCTTCCGCGTCGGGCTTGCCGGTGGCGGGATCGTTCAGCTCCAGGGCGACCATGGAACCCAGGCCGCGCACGTCCGCGATGCCGGGAACCTTGGCGCGCAGGCCTTCCAGGTGGGCGCGCAGCTTGTCGCCCAGCTGGGTGGCGCGTTCGCACAGTTTTTCCTCGGCGATCACGTCCAGCACGGCATGCGCGGCGGCGACGGCCAGCGGGTTGCCGGCATAGGTGCCGCCCAGGCCGCCCGCGGCCGGGGCGTCCATCACGTCGGCGCGGCCGACGACGCCCGAGATCGGGAAGCCGCCGCCCAGGCTCTTGGCCATCGTGATCAGGTCGGCCTGGACCGAGTGGTGCTCCATGGCGTACAGCTTGCCGGTGCGGCCGAATCCGGTCTGCACTTCGTCTGCGATCAGCAGGATGCCGTGCTCGTCGCAGACTTTGCGCAGCGCGACCATCAGTTCGGGCGGGGTGATGTTGAAGCCGCCTTCGCCCTGCACGGGCTCGATGATGATGGCCGCGACGCGCTTGGGATCGATGTCGCACTTGAACAGCAGGTCCAGCGCCTTGAGCGAATCCGCCACGGTGATGGACTGCGTGCCGTTGGGGAACGGCACGTGGTAGATGTCGCCCGGCATCGGGCCGAACGACAGCTTGTAGGGGGCGACCTTGCCGGTCAGCGCCATGCCCAGCATGGTGCGGCCGTGGAACGAGCCCGAGAAGGCGATCACGCCCGAGCGGCCGGTGGCCGAACGCGCGATCTTGATCGCGTTCTCGACGGCTTCCACGCCGGTGGTGAAGAAGGCGCTCTTCTTCAGGCCGTCGATGGGGGCCAGGCGGTTGATGCGCTCGGCCAGCGAGACGTAGCCCTCGTACGGCACGATCTGATAGGCCGTGTGCGTGAAGTTGTCCAGTTGCGCGGAAACCGCGGCCTTGACCTTCGGGTGCAGGTGGCCGGTGTTCAGGACGGCGATGCCGCCCGCGAAATCGATGTATTCCTTACCGTTGGCGTCCCACAGCGTGGCGTTTTCGGCGCGCACCGCATAGAAATCGCACATGACGCCGACGCCACGGGGCGTGGCCAGGGAACGGCGGGTATTCAGGTCCTGATTCTTCATCTCAGCCTCGCAGAGCATGATGGGCGGTAAATAAAATCCCGCGCCGCGCCTTCGGTTCGCGGGACCCTGACGGGGCGCTTTTTACCTCGGGGCGGCCCGGCGGCAATACGCTCTTATTTAATGCTACGATGGCTCCATTTGTGGGAACCACTTTGATAAATCAGGTAGAACCAATTGCGTTCCATTGTCGGTGACTTGCTGCTGCTGCGCCTGGCCGACGGCTCCAGCGAGCCCATGAACAAGCGCTTGTACCAGGGCATCCGGGAAGCCATCCTGGACGGGGCCATCGCCGCGGACTCCAGATTGCCCGCCACGCGCGACCTGGCGGCCGAGCTCGGCATCGCCAGGAATACCGTGGTGCATGTCTACAGCCAGCTCCTGGCCGAGGGCTATACCCGCAGCCGCCAGGGCAACGGCACCTTCGTCAATGCTTCCGTTCCGGATTCCTATCTGGCCAGCGGCCGGCGCCGGCGCCAGCCGCCGCCGCCGCAGCCGCGCCCGGCGCTGTCCCCGCGCGGCGCGGCCATCGTCGACGGGGTGTCGGCGTCGCCCTACCAATGGGGCGCCTTCATGCCCGGCGTGCCCGACCTGACCGAGTTCCCGCACAAGAAGTTCGGGCGGATCTTCAGCGCCCTGTGGCGCAATCCCTCGCCCGACCTGCTGAGCTACGCCTACGGCGGCGGCCTGCCGGCGCTGCGCGAAGCGCTGGCGCAGCATCTGGCGCTGACCCGCTCCATCGATTGCGATCCCGAACAGATCATCATCACCGAAGGGTCGCACCAGGCGATCGACCTGACCACGCGCATCCTGGGCGAGGCGGGCGAGACGGCCTGGATCGAGGACCCGGGCTACTGGGGCGCCCGCAGCATCCTGCAGGCCAACGGGCTGAACACGGTGCACCTGCCGGTGGACGAAGAAGGCATGCGGCTGCCCGACACCGTCGCCACGCCGCCGCGCTTCATCTTCGTTACCCCCTCGCACCAGTATCCGCTTGGGCCGGTCATGTCGCTGGCGCGCCGCCGGCAGCTGCTGGCGGTGGCGCGCCAGAGCGGCAGCTGGATCATCGAGGACGACTACGACAGCGAGTTCCGCTTCTCCGGCCGGCCCATCGCCTCGCTGCTGGGGCTGGAGCCCGACGCGCCCGTCATCTATATGGGCACCTTCAGCAAGACCCTGTATCCGGGCCTGCGCGTCGGCTACCTGGTGCTGCCCAAGGCCCTGACGGCCGCCTTCCAGGCGGCGCATGCCGAGCTTTACCGCGAAGGCCACCTCATGACGCACGCCGCGCTGGCCACCTTCATTTCCGAAGGCCATTACGCCGCCCACATCCGCCGCATGCGCATGTTGTACGGCCGCCGCCGCGCCATGCTCGTCAATCTGATCGAAAGGCGGCTGGGCCCCGACTGGCTGCATCGCGACGCCAGCATGGCGGGCCTGCACCTGGTGCTGACCTTGCCCAGGGACATGGACGATCTGCGCGTGGTGGAGGTGGCGCGCGGCAAGGGCGTGCTGACCCGCGCGCTGTCGCGCTACTACGTCAACGACGAGGGGCGCCGCCCCGGCCTGCTTCTGGGCTATGCCTGCGTTCCCGAGAACGAGATCGCGCGCAAGTTCGAGGTGCTGCTGGAAAGCCTGGCGGAAGTGGCGCGCGCTCCCGCGAGCCTGGTCGTGGCGCAGTCAGGCCGGCGCTAGCGCCGCCGCGAAGGCCGCGGCGTTGCGCATGCCCTGGTCTTCGAAATTGGTGTTGAACACCGCGTGCGCCTGGGCGCTCTGCGCCGCCAGCCGCGAGAAGCGTTCGGCCAGTTCGGCCAGTTCCTGTTGCGTGTATTCGTATTGGAACCGGCCCGACGACGCCGTTCCCGAAACGTTCCAGGCGGCCGCGTTGCGTCCGTGCAGGCGCAGCAGGGCCAGGTCCGGATGGGTGCATTCCCAGACGGCCGGCACGGTGTTGGAGAACCCCTGGGGGGCGTCCACCACGGTATGCGCGACGCCGAGTTCGCGCTCGAACGCCAGCGTGCCGGCGGTGGCCGCGGGCGAGCCGAACCAGCTGCCGTGCCGGAACTCCACCGACACCAGGTGCTCTTCCATGCGCCGCGCGCAGTCGGCCACCCGCGCCATGCCGCGCGCGTCGCGCCGGACCCAGGGCGGGAACTGGAAATGCACCGCGCCCAGCTTGCCGGGCAGCCGCAGCGGTTCCAGCGCGAGCTGGAAGCGGCGCCAGAGTTCGTCGCGCAGGTCCGGCGGCATGCTGTCGTGGTAGATGACGGGCTCAGGCCAGTCGGAAAGCTCGCGGCGGATGTCGGCCGGCAGCGCGGAAAGCGGGGTCTGGTGCCCGGTGAACAGCCGGAAGGCCTTGATGTTGAAGACGAATCCGTCCGGCGTGCGCTGATCCCAGAGATAGGCGTTTTCCGCCGTGGGCAGGGCGTAGTAGCTGGAGTCCACTTCGGCCATGGAAAAGCGCGACGCGTAGAAGCGCAGCCGGGCCTTGGCGCTGCCGGCCTCGGGGGGGTAGAAGCGGCCGCAGGCGAGCAGCGTGGGGTCGGTCCAGGAGGCGGTGCCGGTCAGGAGGCGCATGGGGCGGACGCGTGGGGGCGGGGCGAGACGCCGGCGCCCAGGGGAACGGACGGAAATCAAAAAATTCTGTATAAATATACAGTGCCAATCCGATGCGGGGCAATGTCCCGGCTCTTTCTTTACCGAGGCCGCCGTCCGCGGCCCTGTTCCATGTCCGACCCGACCCGCCTGCCGTCCCAGCCCGCCTCCGGCCGTCCCGATCCCCTGGCCGATCTCAACCCCGCCCAGCGCGAAGCGGCCGAATTCGGCGTGGGGGGCGCGTCCGGGGACGACGGCCCGCTGCTGGTGATCGCGGGCGCCGGCTCGGGCAAGACCAACACCCTGGCGCACCGGGTCGCGCACCTGATCCTCAACGGCGCGGATCCGCAGCGCATGCTGCTCCTGACGTTCTCCCGCCGCGCGGCGCTGGAAATGGAGCGGCGCGTGGGCTCGGTGCTGCAGCGGGTGATGAACCTGCGCGCCACGCAGCAGCCGCCGTCGCTGCCCTGGGCGGGCACCTTCCATGCGATCGGCGCGCGGCTGCTGCGCGATTGCGCGCAGCGGATCGGGCTGTCGGAAGCCTTCACCATCCATGACCGCGGCGACGCCGAGGACCTGATGGGCATGGTCCGCCACGAACTGGGGCTGTCCTCCACGAAATCCCGATTTCCGCTCAAGGGCACGTGCCTGGCCATCTATTCGCGCGTGGTCAACAGCCAGGCGCCCGTGGCCGACGTGCTGAAAACGTCCTTTCCATGGTGCGCCCAGTGGGAGGACGAGCTGAAGAACCTGTTCCGGGCCTACGTGGCCGCCAAGCAGGACCAGCAGGTCCTGGACTACGACGACCTGCTGCTCTACTGGGCCGAGATGATGTCGGAGCCGGGCATAGCCGCGGACGTGGGCGCGCGCTTCGACCACGTGCTCGTGGACGAATACCAGGACACCAACCGCCTGCAGGCAGCCATCCTGCTGGCGATGAAGCCCGACGGGCGCGGCCTGACGGTGGTGGGCGACGATGCCCAGTCCATCTATTCGTTCCGCGCGGCCACCGTGCGCAACATCCTGGATTTCCCTTCCCAGTTCCCCAAGCCGGCGCGCGTGATCACGCTGGATCGCAACTACCGCTCCACCCAGCCCATCCTGAACGCCTCCAACGCCGTCATCGGCCAGGCGACCGAGCGCTACGCCAAGGACCTCTGGACCGACCGCCAGTCGTCCCAGCTGCCCGAGCTGGTCACGGTCAGCGACGAGGCCGGACAGGCGCGCTGGGTGGCCGACCAGGTGCTGGCGCAACGCGAGGGCGGGGCCACGCTCAAATCGCAGGCCGCGCTGTTTCGCACCTCCAGCCACAGCGCCGCGCTGGAACTGGAACTGACCCGCCGCAACATCCCCTTCGTGAAATTCGGCGGCCTGCGCTTCCTCGAGGCCGCCCACGTGAAGGACCTGCTGTCGCTGTTGCGCTGGGCCGAGAATCCCAGGGGCCGCATGGCCGGTTTCCGCGTGGCGCAATTGCTGCCCGGCATCGGCCCGGCCACCGCGGGCAAGCTGATGGACGCCATGGCCGCGTCGGCGGAGCCCCTGCGCGCGCTGCGCGAGTTCAAGCCCGGCGCGGCGGCGCAGGAGGAGTGGCGCGGGTTCGCCGATACCTATGCGGCGCTGTGCGACCCGGGGCTGAAATGGCCGGCCGACGCGGACCTGGCCCTGCGTTGGTACGCGGGGCAGCTGGAGCGCCTCTACGACGACGCGCGCGTGCGCCGGGCGGACCTCGACCAACTGCTGCGCATCGCGTCGGGCTACCCATCGCGCGAACGCTTCCTGACCGAGCTGACGCTGGATCCGCCGGACGCCACCAGCGACGAATCGGGCGTGCCGCTGCGCGACGAGGACTACATGATCCTGTCGACCATCCATTCCGCCAAGGGGCAGGAATGGAAGGCGGTCTACGTCCTGAACGTCGTCGACGGCTGCATCCCGTCCGACATGAGTACCGGCACGGCGGAAGAGATCGAGGAAGAGCGCCGCCTGCTGTATGTGGCGATGACGCGCGCCAAGGAACGCCTGCAGCTCATCGTGCCGCAGCGCTTCTACGTGCATCAGCAGACCGGCATGGGCGACCGCCATGTCTATGGGTCGCGCACCCGCTATATCTCGAATGCGATGCTGCCGCTCTTCGATCACCTGCCCAAGCCGCCGGACCTGCCCGCCGGGCGAGGCGCCGCGAAGGAGCCTCAGGCGCCCAGCGTCGACGTGGCGCGCCGGGTGCGCAATCTGTTCTCGTAGAACGGGCTATCATCGCCCGATACGCATAAGCTGTCCTGCAGGGATCGCATTGTCTGAGGGTGTTTATGTCCACTGAAGAACACGCCGCCGGCGCGCCGAAGGGCGAGGTCATCGCGTCGATCGCCTACCTCAACGGACGGCGGGAGCGCGAGGTTCCGATCGAGGAGGTCGGGCAGTACGTCGGCCAGGGCCACGGCATGCTCTGGATCGGCCTGCGCAACCCCGGGCCGGAGCTGCTGGCCAAGGTAGCGAGCGAACTCGGCGCCTGCGACAAGAACCAGGAAGAAATGCTGGAGGCCCACCGGCGGCCGAAGATCATCGACTACGGGAACATGATTCTCATCGTGGCCATCACGGTGGAGGTCGAGGCCGAGCGGCCCATCTTCGGCGAAACCCAGTTCCTCATCGGCGACGGCTTCCTGGTCACGGTGCGCCGTGGCGCCACCGCGGGCCACAGCCCCTTGCGCGAACGGCTGGAGGCCTCGCCCGATCTGCTCAAGCGCGGCAGCGACTACGTGGCGTCCGAACTGCTGGACTGGCTGGTCGACCGCTACGTCGCGGCGGCCGGCAAGATCGAAACGGTGGTGGAGGGCGCCGAACAGAAGCTGCTGATCCGGGGCGCCAAGGATTCCGACATCCGCAGGCTGTACCGGCAGCGGCGTGACCTGCTGCGCATCCACACGGTGGTGTCGCCGCTGGCCGAGATCTGCCGCCGCCTGGCGCGCGTGGAAATGTCGGCCGTGGACGAGCATGCCCGGCCGTACTTCGGCGAGGTGGCCGACCGGGTGCTGCGCGTGGACGAGCTGTTCAATTCCCTGCGCGAATCCCTGGCGTTCGCGTTTGAAGCCAGCCTGATGATCGGCCAGGCGGCGCAAAACGACACCACCCGCAAGCTGGCGTCCTGGGCCGCCATCCTGGCGGTGCCCACCGCCATCGCCGGCATCTACGGCATGAACTTCGAATTCATGCCCGAACTGAAATCGCCCTGGGGCTATCCGGTCACCCTGGGCGTGATCGCCACGGCGTGTTCGGTGCTGTACTGGCGGTTCCGGAAGTCCGGTTGGCTGTAGGATGGGTGTAGCGCGAGAGCCTATAGGCAAGAACCCCAACATCCAACGCGCGCAACCCATGCGGCCATGAGCAAACAGTGCCCGGCACCGCTCGGAAGCAACCCATGCGGTCGCAATTGGCTGTTGTCGGCCGATGCGGGAGCCGGTTTCCCACGGCCGCATGGGTTGCGCGCGTTCAGCGCTGTCGTTCTTGCCTAAGGGCTCTCGCGCTCCACCCATCCTACGCCCCTACCTCCCTGTCTTTCGGTTCCCGGCAAGAATAGCCGCCCCGCCTTCGGGCCGCCCCGCGGCGGCGCGGGGGCCGACCATCTATGGCAAACTCCCAGCGTTTTCCTACCTGGAGCCGGCGGTGCGTGGCAAATCTCCCTTTGGCGGCAGCAAGCTGACCGCCCTGGCCGTGGCCGTGATTCTTGCGGCCGCGGGCGCCATCGTCAATTGGCTGCAGCCCTCGGAGCCGGAAGGGCGGCGGCCGTCCCCCTCCGGCCAGACCCGGCCGGCCCCCTCCGCCCAGAACCGCCCGGGCGCGGTCCTGGCCGGCGGCATTCCCCCGGGCAGCTATACGCTGACGGGCGCCATCGTCAATGTCGCCGATGGCGACACGGTGACCCTGCGCGCGCCGGACGGCCAGCGCAAGATCCGCATGGACAGCATCGACGCGCCGGAAGAGGGCCATGGCGCCGAGCAGCCGGGGCAGCCCTATGCCGAAGCCTCGCGCAAGCACCTGGCGGGCCTGGTCGCGGGCAAGACGCTTACCGCCCAATGCTATGAAAAGGACCAGTACGGCCGCGACGTGTGCGCGCTGATCCTGGAAGACGGCCGCTCCGCCAACCGCGCGCAGGTCGAGGCAGGCTACGCCTGGGCCTATACGGCGCGGCAGGGCGACTACCTGCGCGACAAGGCCATGCCGGACCTGCAGCGCCAGGCCAGGTCGGCCGGCCGCGGCCTGTGGGCGCAGCAAGGCGCCATGCAACCCTGGAAGTGGCGCTACGACTGCTGGCGGCAGCGCCAGTGCGGCTGATCCTCCTCCGGGCGTAGGGGATGCCAGGGTACTGGCCCCGGCCCGTGTTTGCTATCCTCTGTCGCAACGATTCGAAGGGAAGGTTTTCATGCGTGCATTGAAGCGGCTCTGGGCGACGGCCATGCTGCTGTCGCTGGCGTTGACGGGCTGCTCCCGGGAAAGCCCGATCAACAGCCCCTATCCGTCCGGCGCGGAGAGCCAGAACACGCTGTATTCCGCGTTCGTCAAGCGTTCCCCGAAGTACCTGGATCCGGCCAGCTCCTATTCCGGCGATGAAACCCCCTATACGTACAACATCTACGAAACGCTCTACGGCTACCACTATCTGAAGCGGCCCTACGAGCTGGTGCCGCGCGCCGCGGCGTCGATCGATCCGCCGGTCTACCTCGATGCCCAGGGCAACACGCTGCCGGCGGACACGCCGGGCGAGCAGATCGCGCAGAGCGTCTACGACATCAAGCTCAGGCCCGGTTCGCGGTTTGCCCCCCATCCGGCTTTCGCCCGCAAGGCCGACGGCGGCTACGACTACTACCCGCTGGCGCCGGGCGAACTCGACGGCAAGTACTACATTCCCGATTTCCCGCGCACCGGCACGCGCGAACTGACGGCGGACGATTACGTCTACGCCATCAAGCGGCTGGCCAGCCCGCGGGTGGTGTCGCCGATCTCCTCCCTGATGGCCGAGCACATCGTGGGCCTGAAGGAGTATGGCGAGCGCCTGCGCCAGCGCGACCAGGCGCTGCGCCGCGACGTGCCGGGCGGCGCGGGCGCGCCGCCCTGGCTGGACTTGCGCGAGCCCGACGGCTTCTCCGGCGTGCAGGCGCTCGACCCCCACACGCTGCGCATCCGCGTCAACGGCAAGTATCCGCAATTCAAGTACTGGCTGGCCATGACCTTCACGGCGCCCATTCCCTGGGAGGCCGACCGCTTCTACAGCCAGCCCGGCATGGCGGCGCACGATCTGTCGTTCAACACCTGGCCCGTGGGCACGGGCCCCTACATGTTGGTGGAGTCCCTGCAGAACCGCCGCCACGTGCTGGGCCGCAACCCCAACTACCACGGCGAACCCTATCCCTGCGAAGGAGAGCCCGGCGACAAGGCCGCCGGCCTGCTGGCGGATTGCGGCAAGCCCACCCCCTTCATCGACCGCGCGGAATTCAGCGTCGAAAAGGAAGCCATTCCCCTGACCGGCAAGTTCATGCAGGGCTACTACGACATGCCGCAAATCGAGCGCGGCGAGTACGGCGTCGCCATGCTGGTCGCGGCGGGCGACAGCCAGGACAAGGCGCGCCAGTACCGCGAGCACGGTATCAAGCTGCCTACCACGGTCGAGACCGCGAACTGGTACATGGGCTTCAACTGGCTGGATCCCGTCGTGGGCAAGGGCGACACGCCCGAACAGGCGGAAAAGAACCGCAAGCTGCGCCAGGCCATCAGCATCGCGTTCGACTGGGAGGAATACGTCGCGGTATTCGAGAACAGCCAGGCTTCGGTGGCCTACGGGCCGGTGCCGCCGGGCGTGCTCGGCTACCGCGATCCGCCGGAGGGCGTGAATCCGGTGGTCTACGACCTGGTGGACGGCAAGCCCGTGCGCAAGTCCGTGGACGTGGCCAAGCGCCTGCTGGCCGAGGCCGGCTACCCCGACGGCCGCAACGCCAGCACGGGCGCGCCGCTGGTGCTGTACTACGACTCCATGTCCGGCGGCGGCTCCAATCCGCAATTCGACTGGATGCGGCGCCAGCTTGCCAAGATCGGCGTCCAGCTGGACGTGCGCGCCACGGACTACAACCGCTTCCAGGACAAGATGATGCGGGGTTCCGCCCAGATCTTCCTGTGGGGCTGGAACGCCGACTACCCCGACGCCGAGAATTTCCTTTTCCTGCTGTACGGCCCGAACGCCAAGGCCAAGGGCGGCGGCGAAAACGCCGCCAACTACGCAAGTCCCGAATACGACCGCCTCTTCGAGCAGTTGAAGTTCCTGGACGACGGCCCCGAGAAAGAGCAGCTCATCGCCCGAATGGTGGCCATCGTGCAGCGCGACGCGCCCTGGATGTTCGGCTATTTCCCGATGTCGGGAGGCGCCTACCAGCAATGGGTGGGCAACGCCAAGCCGACCCAGATGGTCCGCAACACGCTCCAGTACATGAAGATCGACCCGGTGCTGCGGCAGCGGAAAATCGACGAATGGAACTACCCGAGATGGTGGCCCATCGGCGTCTTCATATTGCTGCTGGCGCTGGCGGTCTGGCCATCCTGGGTCGCGCTGAAGCGCCGCGAGCGCCAGACGGCATTTGCGCCGCGCGTCGGCAAGGAGCAACAATCATGATCGGCTACGTGATCCGCCGGTTGCTGTATGGCGTGCTGATCCTGATCGGCGTGAACCTTTTCACCTTCGTCCTGTTCTTCGCGGTGAACACGCCCGACGACATGGCGCGGCTGGCGATCGGCGGGCAACGCGTCAGCCAGGACGCCGTGGAAAAATGGAAGGCCGAGCGCGGCTATGACAAGCCGCTGTTCTTCAACGACCGGGCCGAGGGCGCCGCGCGGCTCACCGACACGGTGTTCTATCAGCGCTCGGTGCCGCTGCTGGCCATGGATTTCGGCGCCTCCGACGGCGGGCGCGATATCGGCCGCGAGATCCAGACGCGCATGGGGCCCAGCCTGGCGCTGGCGGTTCCCACCTTCATCCTGGGGCTGTTCGTCAGCATCGTTTTCTCCCTGACGCTGGTGTATTTCCGGGCCACGAGGCTGGACTTCTGGGGCGTCGTGCTCTGCGTGCTGCTGCTGTCGATCTCCAGCCTGTTCTACATCATCGCGGGGCAATGGGTCTTCGCCAAGCTGCTGCGCCTGGTGCCGTTCTCCGGATTCTCCGGAGGGCTGGACGCGGTCAAATTCCTGGCGCTGCCGGTGCTGGTGGCCATCGTGTCGCGGCTGGGGCCGGAAGCGCGCTTCTACCGCACCCTGTTCCTGGAAGAGATCGGCAAGGACTACGTGCGCACCGCCCGCGCCAAGGGCCTGGCCGAGCGCGTGGTGCTGTTCCGGCACGTGCTGCGCAACGCCATGCTGCCCATCCTGACCAGCACGGTGGCCGCGTTGCCGCTGCTGTTCATGGGCAGCCTGATCGCGGAATCCTTCTTCGGCATACCCGGCCTGGGCAGCTACACCATCGACGCCATCAACGCGCAGGACTTTTCGATCGTGCGCGCCATGGTGTTCCTCGGTTCCGCCCTTTATATCGTCGGGCTGATCCTGGCCGACATTTCCTACACGCTGGCCGATCCCCGCGTCAGATTCGAGTAGCCGACATGCCCAAGTTCGTCTTCCTCTGGACCGATATCGCGCTGTGGCTCATGGCCCTGGGCGCCGTCGCGTACGCCTGGCGCGTGCGACGCAGCCCCAATCTGCGCGCGACCTGGGCGCGCGTCGCCCGCGATACGCCCGCCATGTGCTCGGCCGTGATTCTTTCGGCCTTCGTCGCCGTCGGCCTGCTCGACTCCGTGCACTACCGGCCCTTGCTGCCGCCGGCGCCGGGCGCCGCCGCGGACTCCGGCCCGGTCTATGCGCCCGCGGTGCAATCGGCGCTGGACGGCCTGCTTGCCGGCACCGTGCTGACCCGCCCCGAGAAAACCTATTCCGAGCCCCTGGCCGTGCGCCAGTTCACCAAGGAAACCATGCTTGTCGACGGCAAGCCGGTGCGCGACTTCCCCCGCCTGCGCGGCGCGGGCGTCCACCTGGAAGACCCCGACAAGGACCGCTGGGCAGACACGCTCACGCGGATCGCGCTGGGCCTGGCGGGCGGCCTGGCCGTGGCGCTGGCGGTGGTCGGGATCCTGTTCGCCTGCCTCTCGCGGCGCGGCCGGCGGGCCGGGGAGGGCGGGGCCGCCGGCCCGTCCGGCGTGCCATGGACGGCCATGGCGCTTACCTTCACCCTGCTTTGCCTGACCGCCGGCGCCCTGGCGGGCATGTCCAGCGGCTACCATGCGCTGGGCACCGACCGCATCGGCAACGACGTGCTGTGGCAGGCGCTCAAGAGCATCCGCACGGCGCTCGTCATCGGCAGCCTCACCACGATTGCCATGCTGCCTCCCGCCATCATCTTCGGCATCGCCGCCGGCTACTTCAAGGGCAAGGTCGACGACGCCATCCAATACCTCTACACCACCATCACCTCGATCCCCGGCGTGTTGCTGGTGGCCGCCTGCGCGCTGATGATGCAGGTCTACATCGACAACCACGCGGACCTGTTCGACACCTCCGCCGCGCGCGCGGACCTGCGCCTGTTCCTGCTCTGCATGATCCTGGGCTTCACGGGGTGGGCGGGACTGTGCCGCCTGCTGCGCGCCGAAACGCTGAAGCTGCGCGAACTGGAGTACGTGCAGGCGGCGCGGGCGTTCGGCGTATCGCACTGGCGCATCATGACCCGGCACCTGCTGCCGAACGTGGCGCACCTCGTCCTGATCACCATGGTGCTGGAATTCTCCGGGCTCGTCCTGTACGAGGCCGTGCTGTCTTACCTGGGCATCGGCGTGGATCCGAGCATGAATTCCTTCGGCTCCATGATCGATGGCGCCCGGCTTGAAATGTCCCGCGATCCCATGATCTGGTGGAACCTGATGACAGCTTTCCTCTTCATGCTGGCGCTGGTGCTGGCGGCCAACCTGTTCGCGGATGCCGTGCGCGATGCGTTCGATCCGCGCACGCGCCGCTACAAGCCCGGCCGCATCGCCCGCCTCGGGCTCTTCGGCCGCGGCGCCAGGCCCGCCCTGGCCGCGGACGGCCGCCAGTCCCGGCCGGGAGACGCGCCATGAGCCAGACCACACCTTTGCTGGAAGTGCGCGGCCTGGACGTGGACATCGCTGGCGAAAGCGGCATGACGCATGCCGTCAAGCGCCTGCAGCTGGCCATCGCGCGGCGGCAGACGTTCGCCCTGGTCGGGGAGTCCGGCTGCGGCAAGAGCATGACGGCGCTGGCGCTGCTGCGTTTGCTGCCGGATGCGGGCAGCATCGTGGGAGGGCAGATCGACCTGGACGGAGAGGATCTGAACCGCCTGCCGGAAAGCGCGATGCGCGGCGTGCGAGGCGGCCGCATCGGCATCATCTTCCAGGAGCCGTCCACCAGCCTGAATCCGGTGATGCGGGTGGGCGACCAGATCATCGAAACGCTGGTCGCGCATACGCCGCTGCGCGGCGCGGCGGCGCGCGAGCGCGCCATCGACTGGCTGCGCCGGGTAGGTATTCCCGAACCCGAGCGGCGCGTCGACGACTATCCCTTCCAATTCTCGGGCGGCCAGAAGCAGCGCGTCATGATCGCCATCGCGCTCGCGGCCGAACCGCTGCTGCTGATCGCCGACGAGCCGACCACGGCGCTGGACGTCACCGTGCAGGCGCAGGTGCTGGACCTGCTGGCGGACATCCAGCGGGAAATGGGCATGGCCGTGCTGCTGATCACGCATGATCTGGCGGTGGTGAAGAACGTCGCTCATCACGTGGCCCTGATGCGCGGCGGGGAGATCGTGGAGAGCGCGGACGCCGAAACGTTTTTCCGCGCGCCCAGGCATCCCTACGCCCGGCAGCTGTTCGAAGCCATTCCCACGTTCGAAAAGCGCGGCATTCCCCTGACGGAGCCGGGCCGAGAGGCCCAGGCCCGCGCGGCCGGGCGCCGCGCCGCGGCCAGGGCGGGGCGCGATGGGGGCGTGGTGCTCGATGTGCAGGACCTGAAGGTGCATTACCCCGTGCGCAAGGGGCCGCTGCGGCGCATCGTGTCCTGGGTCAAGGCTGCCGACGGGGTGACGTTCACTTTGAAGGCGGGCGAGACCCTGGCCCTGCTGGGGGAGTCCGGCTGCGGCAAGACCACCACGGGCAAGGCGCTGCTGCGGCTGATCGACGGCGCGCATGTGTCCGGGCGCGCCATGCTGCTCGGGCAGGACGTGCTTTCGGCCGATCGCCGCAAGCTGCAGCGCCTGAGGCAGGACATCCAGATCGTCTTCCAGGATCCCTACGCCTCGCTCGATCCGCGCATGCGGGTGGGAGACATCCTGGACGAAGGCCTCGCGTCCCTGCGGCGCGGCATGGGCAAGGAAGCGCGCGCCGAGCGCGCGGCGCACCTAGTCGAACGGGTCGGCCTGCCGGCCAATACCCTCGCCCGGTATCCGCATGAGTTCTCGGGCGGCCAGCGCCAGCGCATCGCCATCGCCAGGGCGCTGGCCGTCGAACCGAAAGTGCTGATTTGCGACGAGCCCACGTCCGCGCTGGACGTATCGGTGCAGGCGCAGATCCTGGACCTGCTGCGCGAACTGCAAGACGAGCTGGGCATCGCCTATCTGTTCATCACTCACAACTTCGGCGTGGTCGAATACCTGGCGGACCGCATCGCCGTCATGGAAGGCGGGCGCATCATCGAGCTGGGGCAGGCCGACGCGGTGCTGCATGCGCCGCGCCAGGACATGACCCGCAGGCTGCTGGCGGCCGTCCCGCGTCTGCAGTTCGGGCCGCCAGGCCCTGCCTGACCCGCGCGGCGCCCTCAGACGACGTGGTGGGCGCTGCGCGTCTCCAGCCACACGAGGGTGTCGTGCCGTAGGGCGCGCACGCACTGCGCCAGATAAGCATGCATCGACACCAGTTCCGAGGGGTCATAGCGCCGCGCCGTCATCATGACGGCCTCGGAGATCCATTGCCGTTCCTGCGACAACTGCTGGCATTGTTCCTCCACGGGCCTGATGACGATCATCCTGCGGTCCAGCGGGTGGCGGCCGCGCTGCACGTATCCAGCCGCCTCCAGCCGGTTGATCAAGGCCGTTGCGCCGCCGGAGCTGATGCCCATCAACTGGGCGAGCTGCCCCGTCGGCAGGGCGTCGAACTCCATGACCAGTTCCAGCGCCTTCAGATCCGCCAGGGGGATGCCCAGTTTTTCGGCGAGGGCGGACTGGCAGGCCGAGTTGTAGACGGCGAACTGCCTGCCCAGCATCAAGGCGATGTCCTCCAGTATCCCCGGACGCACGTCGCTTTCGCGCGTGTCAGGCATCACGGTCGCATGCTCGTGGTGAAGAAAGGTCTCTTGTTGCAGCATGGTGTCGCTCCCTGGCGGACGTTGGGGGTCACTTCTTGGCCGACAGGCCGCCCAGCAGGCCGCCCAGGAGGCCGCCGTTGGCGGTGCCGCCCGTGGTCGTGCCGCCGGTCAGGCTGCCAGTGACGCCGCCCAGCAATCCGCCCAGCAGTCCGCCGTTGCTCGCGCCGGCCGTCGATCCGCCTCCGGCGCTGGCGCCGGCACTGGCGCCGGCTCCCGCGCCGGCGCCTGCGGCGCCAGCGCTTGCGTTGACCGACACGCCACCCGCCAGGCCGCCCACGAGGCCGCCCAGCAGCCCGCCATTTGCCGCGCCGCCCGCCGAACCGCCGGCGGTTCCTCCGGCGGCTCCGCCCAGCAGTCCGCCCAGCAAGCCGCCGCCCGCGGCGCCTCCGGCCGCGCCGCCCGCAGCGCCGCCCAGGCTGCCCGTGACGCCGGCCACGAGGCCGGTCACCGGCGCCAGCAGGCCGCCCGCGCCGCCCGCCGGCGTGCCGCCCACGCCGCCCACCCCGCCAAGAATGCCGGTAATGGGGCTGAGCAGCCCGCCGGAGCCGCCGGTCGCGCCGCCCAGGCCTCCGGTCAGCGAGGCGACCGCGCCGGTGGCATTCGCGAGCGTCGAGCCCAGCGGATTGGCGTTGCCCGGCGTGGCATGGAGCAGCCCGCCGGCGCTGGCCACCGCGCCGCCCAGGCCTTGCAGCACGCCATTGAGCCCCGCGGTGTCTCCCGGCAGCGACCCGCCCAGATTGGTGACCGTGCCGCCCAGGCTGGTCAGCAGGCCCGCGACCGGCGCGCCCAGCCGGGTCGTGTCGCCCACCTGCTGCGTCAAGCCGGTCACGGTGCCGGCGAGCGGGCTGACGTTGGGATCGAGCGCGGCGCCCAGCCCGGCCAGCGTGGGTTGCAGGCCCAGCGGCAGCACGTTGTCCACGGCCTTGCCGGTACTGCCCAGCGCCGGTTCCAGCAGCGGGGTGGAAGGGCCGCCCAGCACGCCGCCGGTGACGCCCGCCACCGTCTGTGTCAGGGGATTCAGCAGGCCTCCCTGGCCGGACAGCCCCGAGGTCAATGCGCCCACGGCGCCGGTCGCGTTGCCCAGCACCGTCGTCAGGGGATTGGGGTTGTCGGCGTCCGCATGGAGCAGGCCGCCGGTGCTGGCCACCGTCTTGCCCAGGCCGTCCACCAGGCCGCCGACGCCGGCGCTCAGTCCGCCCGGCAGGCCGGCGCCCTCGACCGTGGAACCCAGATCGCTGACCAGGCCGCCCACCTGCTTGACGGCCCCGTCCACCGGCTGGCCCAGGCCCGTCGTGGCTCCAATCTCCTGCGTCAGGCCCACCACCGTGTCCGCCACGGGCTTGACCGTCGGGTCCAGCGCCTTGCCCACGCCGCCCAGCGTCGAGTCCAGGTTCAGCGGCAGCGTGTTGTCCACGGCGCCGCCCGTGTTGCCCAGGGTCGTTTCGAGCAGGCCGGTCGTGACGGGATTGGTCGGGGTCGTCGGATCGGTCGGGTCGGTGCCGCCCGGATTGGTGCCGCCCGGATTGGTTCCGCCGCCATCCGGATTGAGGCCGCCGCCACCGCCGCCGGGGTTCGTCGGGATGACCGTGCCCGGCAGGCTCGCGGACTTGCTGCCGCCACCGCCGCCGCCGCATGCGGCCAGGGCGCTCATCAGGGCCGCGGCCAGGGCGGTGGAAGTCAGGATGCGCGAGATGCGGCGAGCGTCGATAGGGGTGTGCATGGCGAACTCCTTGTGTTGGAAGAGTCAGGCGGAGAAACGGCCCGATACATCTACCCATGCACAAAGCGTGCCAACTTTTTTTAAACAGCCTTGCCGATGATGCGGAATTCGTGTTTTTGGGAATTTAAACGCTTTTATTTCAATGGCTTGTGAAATAATTAAAGGGTTTTCCCTAGGTCGAAAAATATGCAGATTTGCGATCACGCAGAGACTGCGAATGTTACGAATGGCCGGTTATTCGCCGTTACGTTACGGGTGACGTTACGTAACGCCGGAGCGGCCGCAGCCCACGCCGCCGCCCTGGCGAAGCCGCTTCAGAACGCGTCGTAATACAGGGAGTAATTGGCGTTGAAACGCAGGTCGCGGTCATTGTCGACCGTGGCGGACCCCACCGGCTTGGCGACGTTGAAATCGAATAGATAGTATTTGTCGTCCGTGAACCGGATGCCCAGCGCCACCGAAGACAGGTGCCGCTGGTTCAGCGCCTGCAGGCTCTTGTTGTTGTACCAGGTGCGGGCATAGTCGACCAAGGCATAGGGTTGCACGCTGGACAGGTATTCCCAGCCTATGCCGAAACGCCGGTTGATTTCCGCGGACACGCCCACGCCTTTGTCTCCGCTTTGCTCGCCCTGGGGGTAGCCCATGGCGTAGCGCCAGCTTCCATACGAGACCTGTTCCGATGAGGGCAGGATATTGCTGGAGTACTGTCCCGCGCCGGAAAAAGTCAGGCCGAACTGGGCCGGCAGCGCGAAGGTCTGCTGGGCGTTCAGGTTGTAGCGCGTGAAGTCCAGGTCCAGGATGGGCGTGGCGGAATATCCGTAGTTGGTGGATATGTCCTTTTTGGCGCCGGCTGTGTTGAAGCCCTTGGCCACGCTCAGCGTGACGTCGGTGGTCCTGCTTTCGGATACCTGGATATAGCGCAGTTCCGCGTTGGCCGCGCGCACGCGGGCATCCTGTTGCAGCCAGCGGTCGGAATTGCGGGCGTCGTAGCGGTCTTTGGAGTTGGCGGCATAGACGCCGAGGGTGCCGGTGAGGGAGCGGGTGTTGTTCAGCAGGAACGGATAGCTCACGCCGATGCCGATGCGGTCGTTTTTCACGCGCCGCTCGAAGCCCAGGTATTCGATGGTGTCGTCCTTGGGCCTGGCGTCGTAGTGATAGCCGTCGACCTTGACCGCCAGCCCATCGGCGCCTATCGGCACGCGGATTTCGCCGGATACGTACTTCACGTCATCGGTATTGAACGGGACCGAAGCGGTCAGCTTCACCTGCTCGCCCAGCGGGGTCAGGCTGTTGGCCGCCATGTTCACCAGCGGCTGCATGCCGGTGCCGAGGTCGGCGATGCCGCCGCTCAGGCTGACGGGTTGCCGGCTCGCGGCCAGCACCAGTTCGGTGGCGCCGTCGGCGCGCCGCGGCAGATCCAGGCTGGGCGTGAATTTGACGCCCGGCACCGTGCGCATCAGGTTCAGCTGGCGTTCCAGCGTGGCCTGTTTGAGCGGCCTTTCCTCTTTCAATGGGCCCGCCAGGGCGTCAAGCCGGTCCTGCGCATTGCCGATATCGCCTTCGATCCGAACCGAGCCGATGAATCCCTCCACCACGGTGACCACGACCAGCCCATTGGCGAAGGTCTGGTTCTGCACCAGCGCGAAAGACAACGGATATCCCTTTTCGCGGTAGAGCAGGGTGATCTTGTCGACCTGCTGCACCAGTTCTCCCAGGCTGATTTCCTTGCCGGCCAGCGGCGTCAGCAACGCGGAGACTTCCTCGAACGGAATGGCGCGCACGCCGCTTACGTCGAAATGGCGCGGCACGATGCGCTGCGCCAGCCGGGCCTGCAAGGCCAGCTGCTCGGGCGTCGCCGTCTGGACGACGGGAGGAGGCTGGGTGGCGGAGGGCGGCCGCTCCAGTTTCGGCATGGCGTCCACCGGATTGCCCCGTAGCGGGCCATCTGCCCGGGCATTGGCGCCGACTGCGAGGGCGCACACCAGTGCGAGGGAAAGCTGACCTGCTGGAAGCGTACGTCTCATGCCTTTTTATGTCTCTCTATTCCGCAGCGCGTTTCAACCGTAGGGATATTCGGCATATTCGGTATTGAAAATGAGACGCGAATATCGCCGGTAAACAAAACTTGCTGCGTTCGTCGGAATATGGTGCCAGTCCCTCGTCAAAATGACAATTTATTTCAGTCCAGTCAAAGCGAAACGGCGCAATACCAACAATGTTGCGAGCGTGACACTATATGAATAAGCACAGAATATGGCTAAATCCATGTTTTTAATGGATTATTCAAAAATATTCGAATGTTGGTTACATATTGATTCCAGCATTATTACGAATATCGGTGAAAACCCTGATGTGTATTAAATCGTAATAGATAAGACTATAAAAAACGTATTTGCACATAGCGCTGAAACGTTCAGGCTATCGGGAGTCCCCAAGATGCTCGCGGATGACCGCAGAAACAATCGCAAGTGCGCGCCGGCAGCGCGCCGCCCGGGCGGCCAGTTTGGCAGGGGCCGCCCATGAGGCCAGGCGAAATCGTTCCCCTTTCGTTTCACGGAGGGCTTGTCGCGCTGTCGTTCCTGGTCGCCGTGCTCGGTTCTTATGTGGCCATGCTGGCGGCGGGCATCCGGGCCGAAACCCGGGACGGCGAAATCCGCATCGGCTATATCCTCATCGGCGCGATCGCGATGGGCGGCGTCGGTATCTGGAGCATGCATTTCATCGGCATGCAGGCCCAGAACCTGCCATTTGAAGTCGGTTATCAACTGGGCCTGACCGCGCTCAGTTTCCTGGTGGCCGCGGGATTCTCCGGCTGGGCTTTCTGGTTTATCGGACGCGAGCGGTTCACTTTCTTCCGTTGCCTGGCCGGCGGCACGGCGGCGGGGATCGGAGTGGTCGCCATGCATTATGTGGGCATGAGCGCAATGCGCATGCCCGCGGTACTGGCCTGGAACCTGCCGATGGTGGTTCTGTCGGTGTTCATCGCGGTCGTTGCGGCTTCCGCGGCATTGTGGCTTGCATTCAATACGCAGAATGAGCGCCAGCGTCTCGGGGCCGCCGTTTTGATGGCGCTGGCGATCTGCGGCATGCATTACACCGGCGCGGCCGCGGGAACCGTGGTCTGCTCGGCCGCCGTTGAATATTCCAGTTTGCAGATCGGCGGGGTGATGTTGCCCTACATCGCATTCGGGCTGTCCGTGGCCACGACCTTGCTCATGCGATGGCATTTGCAGCGGGCATCTCGGCGGTTTCGCGCGCGCACGGCGCAGCGCATCGACTCGATCATTGAATCGGCGCCTATGGCGCGTCCGGGAAGGCTTCCCGGATCCGCCCCGGGGCCGGGTTAGAAGGTTCCGGGTGCGCGCCGGCCAGCAAATTCGCCGGCGCGGGGCGGTTCCGGGGTAGGGGGGCTGAATCCGCCAGGGGCGGGCGGCCTGGTGATGAATCGAGACCGATGGAGCTCGACATGAAAGCAAAACTTGCGCAGTTCTGGAATGACGAAGACGGCATTACGGCCCTGGAGTACGGGCTGATCGCCGGCATGATCGCGGTGGCCCTGCTTGCGGCCGTGAAAACCTTCACCACAGCGCTCGATGGCCTGTTCACGGGGCTGGGAAGCGCGCTCGACGACAACAAGCCCGCCTCCTGATCGGCGGTCCGGGCCGAAACAAGTCCATGCCGCGATGCCGGGGCGATCCCCTCATCGCGGCGCCCACCCACCCACTCATTCATTCATAGCCGCGGCTTGAAGAGGGCGCCGTCCACCCCGATGGATGCGTCCGCTGTTGAATCCGATTTCTGAAGGTTCTGCCTTGTACCCAGGGGAAGCATTGTGGTGGTTGTTGTTCGCAAGCTGGAATCTGGCGTTGATCTACGGCGATCTGCGTTATCGCCGCGTCCCGAATGCCTTGATCGTCTCGGGATGCGTCGCGCAGTTGCTGTGGCTGGCGGCCGCCTTGCTGGCGCCCGGCTGGGGCTATCCGCCGCGCTGGACGGGCGGGCTCATGACGCTGCTGGGATTCCTGAGCGCGGTGCCATTCCTGCCCCTCTGGACCCGGCGCCTGATGGGCGCGGGCGACGTCAAGGCGATCGCCGCGCTAGGCCTGCTGATGGGCTGGGCGCCGCTGCTGATGACGCTTCTGATGGCCAGCCTGCTGGCGGGCCTGCATGCCTTGCTGTACCTGTCGGCATCGCGCTTCCTGGCGCTGAGCGCCCGGCTCCGGCAAATTCCATACGCCGCATACCTGGGCGCCTCGGCGCTCAGCGTGGCGTCTATGCCCTTGAATTCGGCCTGGTATTCGTGGTGTTCTTCCTGGTGTTCTACGGCATCCTGACCTATTCCCTGGTGGCAGCCGCGCAGAACTCGGTCGCGCTTGCCGCCCAGGATGGCGCGCGCAAGATCCTGCAATGGCAGGCCGGCTCCTCGTCGTTGGCGGCCCGGGCCAGCGCGGGCCGCGACACCGCCCTGCGCCGGGCCGAATGGATCAGCGCGGTTTCGGCATCGCCGGTGGCGGTGGCGGTCTGCGGGAGCTCGGGCGCGCTCAGCAGTTCGGCGGGCGGAACCTGCAGCGGGTTGCCGCTGGCGGCCGGGCAGATCGAAGTGACGGTGTCCTACGCCTATGGCGCCCATCCGCTGATTCCCTCGGTGCCCTTGCTGCGGACCATGCTGATGCCGGCTTCCAGCGTGCTGAGCGCGCGCGCCATGGTGCACCTGGGCGACTCCCTGGACGAGGGGGTTTGAGATGCATCCGCTTCCCACGCTCCGCGTGCCCCGTGCCGGGCGCGGATCCCAGCGCGGCATCGCGGCGCTGGAATTCTCCCTGACGCTCGTCATGCTGCTGATGTTCATCTGCGGCGTGCTCGGTTTCGGCGCGCTGTTCTGGATGCAGCAGCAATTGGCCTCGGCCGCGACCGACGGCGCGCGCGCCGCCGTCTTCGCCCGCTTCAATGGCCAGGCCGATGTGCCGTCTGCGGCCTGCGCCGCGGCCATGAGCGCCTTTTCTTCCGGTTCCGCCGTCGGGTGCGAGGTCTCCAGCGCGCCGTGCGGGTGGGCGGGCGCCGAAGGCAGTCAGGCCGATTGCGCCACGGTGGCCATGACCTACGACACGCAGTCGTGGCCTTTGCTGGCCACCCTGCAAGGCCTGATCACCTCGGTGCCGGGCATGGGAACGAACTGGATCCCCTCCCGCCTGCGTTCGCAGGCCATCGTTCAGATATCGCAGGGAACGCCATGAGCAGCTTGAGCAAGATCGTCGCGGGTGTGTTGTTGGTGGCGGGGCTGGCGCTGGCCTTTGTCGCGTGGCGGCTGGCGTCGGCGCCCGCCCGTCCGCCCGCCAGCGTGGCGTCCGCGCCTGCCCCCGCGCCCGTTGCGCCCGTTCCGGCGCCGGTCACGCGCTATCCCGTCGTGGTGGCCAAAGCGCCGATGCCCGCCGGCACGCGCATCGATACCGCCAAGATGCTCGCGGTGGTCCAGTGGCAGGCGCCCTTGTCGGGAGGCTACCAGGACGTGGCCCCGCTCGAAGGCGCCGTGACCAAGGTCGACATCGCCGCGGGCGACCCTCTCCTGCCCGGCCTGCTGGCGCAGGGGCTGGCCCGCCAGCTCAAGCCGGGCGAGCGCGCCGTCGCAATCGCCGTGGACGAGGTCGTGGGCGGCGGCCACCGCATCGCCCCGGGCGATTGGGTGGACGTGTTTTTCATGATCGAGAAGGGGCAGGAAGTGCCGGGGGCCCAGGCGCGCCTGCTGCAGGCCCAGGTGCGTGTGCTGGCATATGGCAGGGCCTCGGTGGACGGGCCGGAGGAAAAGGCCGCGGGCCAGCCGGGCGTGCCGAACCCGCCCGCCCGGACCGCCGTGCTTGCCGTGCCGGTCGAGCAGGTCAACGAACTGATGCTGGCCGGCCGCGCGGGCCGTTTGCAGCTGGCGTTGCGGCCCCTGGATGACGACGACGTGCCCGACCCGGGGCTGTTCGCCCGGCGGGGCACGGTATTGCCCGTCCGCGCCGATTTGACGCCGGCGCAGCGGGAGGCGCTGACGCTGGCGTCCAACCGCGCGTTTGCCGGCGAAAGCCTGGTCCAGCTCGACGGAACGACGGCCATCGCGCCGGCTCCCGCGGCATCCGCGCGGGGCGCCAGACCGGCGGGCGGAAGAACGGTTGAAATCCTGCGCGGGGACAAATCCGAACGCGTGCGCTATTGAACGCAGCCGCGAGAGGCTCCGGCGGCCTCTCGCGGCTGGACTCTCGCCCATGACCCGATCCAGCCATATGAAGAAACTCCAGCGCAACACCCTCATCAGTCTTCTGTCGGCGGCCGCGGCGGCCGGCTGCGGCGGCATCGCCGCGGCGCAACCCGCCACGCCGGCGGCCGCGGCCAAGGCGCCGGCGCCGGTCCGCGATCTCGTCCTGGCCGTAAAAGGCCAGCAGACGCTGCTGCTCGATGGCGGCGCGCCCTCGCGCATCGCCATCGGCGATCCCGATGTGGCCGACGTGAAGGTCCTGCCGCCCGCCGGCAAGCGCGCGGGGTCGCTGCTGATCTATGGCAAGAAGCCCGGCACCACGCAGTTGCAGATCTGGAGCGGAACAGGCCCGTCGCCTCAAATCTGGAACCTGCGCGTGGGCGGCGGCGTCCAGGGCGCGCTGGCAACGCGGAACATCACCGGCGGCGCCAACATCGATATCGCCGGCGACCGCGCGGTGGTCTCCGGCCATGCCGAGACGCCGATGGGCCACGTGGCCTCGGTCGCCATGGCGGCCTCCGCCGTGGGCGGCGAGAAAAACGTGGTGGACGTGTCCTCCGCGGGCGCGAGCGGCGTCGTGCAGGTCGAGGTCAAGGTCGTCGAGGTGTCGCGCTCGGTGATGAAGGAGGCAGGCATCAGCTGGACAGCGGGCGGCAGCGGGCCGTGGAGCGCGGCCAACAGCATGATCCCGGCCAATCTGAGCGCCGCGGCCTCCGGATTTTCCCTGTTCTACGACACCAACAATTTTTCCGCCAACCTGCGCCTGCTGCAGACCAACGGCATGGCCAGGGTGCTTGCCGAGCCCACGCTGGTGGCGCTTACGGGGCAGAGCGCCAGCTTCCTGGCGGGCGGCGAGCTGCCGATTCCCGAATCCGGAGGGCTGGGCACGGTATCGGTCACCTTCAAACCTTTCGGCATCGGGCTGACCGTTACGCCGACCGTGCTGTCGCGCGATCGCATTTCATTGAAAGTGGCTCCCGAGGCCAGCGAGCTGGACTACAGCAACGGCATCGCGATCAGCAACGGCCCGGACTCCGCTTCGATCATTCCGGCCCTGCGCACGCGCCGCGCCGACACGACGGTCGAGCTGGGCGACGGCGAAAGCTTCGTGATCAGCGGCCTGGTCTCGCGCCAGACCAAGGCGATGGTGAGCAAGGTGCCCCTGCTGGGCGATCTGCCGATCATCGGTTCGTTCTTCCGCAGCCTCGATTACAAGCAGGAGGACACCGAACTGGTCATCGTGGTCACGCCGCGCCTGGTGCGTCCCATCGCCCGCGGCGTGACGCTGCCGCTGCCGGGAGAAAGACAAGAGCGCACGGACAACGGCTTCAACGCCTGGGGCTATTACCTGACCGGCCCGGTGGGCGGCCAGCAGATGCCGGGTTTTTCGCGGTGAATAACATGAAGACACATGCAAGCGAGTGGGTGGGCCTGCAGAACAGCAGGCGGTTCCTGTTTTGCTCCCGTGGCGCGGATATCGCCGCCCAGCTGGGGCAGGCGCTGGGCGACATGGGAATGCTTACCCAGGAGTCGCCCGCCGTGGAAGAATTGGCGCGGCGCCTTGCGGACATCGCGCCTCAGATGGTGTTCCTCGATTTCACCCTGAGCGCGGACGAACCTGGAAAACTGTTCAGATCCGCCGAACTGGCGCGCCTGCTGGCGCGGATTGCGCCGAGCCTGCCGCGCGTGGCGGTCGGGCTGCTGAGCCAGCCGGAAGGGGCGATCGCGGCCTTGCGCGCGGGCGTCAGCGATTTCGTGGATCCCACGGTGGCTCCGCAGGAAATCAAGGAAATCGTGATGAGGCTGCTGGATGCGCAGCAGGACGACATGCGCGGCGGCGGCTCGCGGCGCAGCGTCCTCCTGCTGGGCGCGCGTCCGGGCGTGGGCACCAGCACCCTGGCCGTGCATCTGGCAGACATCGTGCAGGACCGCCTGAAGCATGCGCATGCCGCGCGCGCCGGGGCCGCCGCAGGCAAGGCGGGGAAGGCCGCCGCGGCCGAAGCGGGTGCCTTGCTGCCCTTGTCCAGCCGGGTGGCGCTGATGGACCTGGGCTGGCCCGTCGGCGATTGCCAGCTCTACCTGAACATCGGCGGCGATTTCGACTTCGCCGAGGCGGCGCGCAATCTGCGCCGCCTGGACTCCACGCTGTTGGGGTCCGCCATGCCGCACACGGCCAACGGCCTGAGCGTCCTGTCCCTGCCTCGCGACCTCGGCCAGATGCGCGACGTTTCCCAATCCGACTCGTTGCTGGTGTTCGAGCGCATGCGCCAGCATTTCGGCGTGGTGGTCGCCGATTCCGGCGGCTTCACCAATCCGGAGTTCGTGGCCGGCCTGGCGCGCGCGTCGCAGCAGAACTGGATCGTGACCGACCAGAGCGTCGGCGCGCTGGTGTCCCTGGCGGGCCTGCTGCAGGAGCTGGACGAGCAGCACGTCGAGCGCCGCAGCCTGGGCCTGATCGTGAACCGTTACGACGAACGCTACGGCATGACCGCTCAGCAGATCGCCGAGCGTTTCCAGCTGGAGCTGGTGGGCACGCTGCCGGATCGCACGCTGGCGCTGATGGTGTGCACGAATCAGGGCCATCTCCTGCACGAGGAGGCGGAGCGCGACATCTATGTGCGGGCGGTGCAGGGGCTCGCTGAAAAGCTCTGCGCGGAAGAGAACACGCCCGGCGGGCGGGCAGGCTGGCTGGCCACCTGGCTGCCTGGCGTGCACCGCCGCATGGTGGTCGGTTAACGGAAAGACAGGCGGACAGCGGCGGAATCCGACATGATCATGACAACGACGGTAGCGTTCGGCGACGGCGACAAGGGCTTTTCGGCGTCGGACCGTTTCCAGGAAGTGAAGACGGCGGCGTACGAGCACCTGCTTTCCCGGATCGAAGAGCTGGGCGCCGAGTTCGGCCGCTGGGCCCGTTCGGCGATCCAGGAGTTCGTGGACATCGAGGTCGCGAGCTTCGTGCGGTTGCGCAGGGTGCCGATCAACGAAGGGGAAATGCGGCAGATCGCCGAGGCCCTGACCAAGGAGCTGGCCGGCCTGGGGCCCCTGGAGGACCTGCTGGCGGATCCGGCCGTGGAGGATATCCTCATCAACGGCTACGACAACGTGTTCGTGTCGCGCCGGGGCGTGCTGGCCCGCGAAACCCTCAGGTTCACGGACAACCAGCACGTGCTGCGCATCGTGCGCCGCATCCTGGCTCCCATCGGCCGGCGCCTGGACGAATCCAGCCCCATGGTGGACGCGCGCCTGCCCGACGGCGGCCGCCTGAACGTCGTGATCGAGCCGCTGGCCGTCGACGGCCCCATGGTCTCGATCCGCAAGTTCCGCCAGGATCCGCTCAAGCCGGCCGACCTGCTGACCCTAGGGACCTTCGACGAGGAAATCTACCGTCTGCTGCACGAGGCGGTGAAGAACCGTTGCAACATCCTGGTGTCCGGCGGCACGAGCTCCGGCAAGACCTCGCTGCTGAACGCGCTGGCCTTTTTCATTCCCGAAACGGAGCGCGTGGTCACGGTAGAAGACACCGCGGAGCTCTCGCTCAACCACCCGCACGTGGTGCGGCTGGAATCCCGCCAGGGCGGCTTCGACGGCAGCGGCGCGGTCACGATACGGGAACTGATCCGCAACAGCCTGCGGATGCGGCCGGACCGGGTCGTGGTCGGGGAGGTGCGCGGAGCGGAGGTCATGGACATGCTGCAGGCGATGAACACCGGCCATGAAGGGTCGATGGCCACCATCCATGCGAACTCCCCGCGCGAATGCCTGTACCGGATCGAGATGCTGGCGGGCTTCGCCGGTTTCCAGGGCAGCGAGGACAGCCTGCGCAGGCAGATCGCCAGCGCCCTCGATTTCATCGTGCAGATCGGCCGGCTCTCCAACGGCAAGCGCCGCGTGCTGTCCGTGACCGAGGTAACGGGCATGGGCGACAACGTGATTTCCACGCAGGAACTCTATCGCCACGAAACGTTCATGATGCCAGAAGGAGAGGAAAAGGACCATTGGAAGTGGTTGGGCATCCATCCCCACACGCCCAAGCTGGCCAGGATGCGCAGCGAGACGCGAGCGGCCGACGCTACGCCGGGCGACGCGGACGGCGGCGGAGGCGGATTCTGGAGCCGGAGGCGCTGATGAGCCAAGCCCTGGCGCTCGCGGGTCTGGCGGCGGTGCTGGCCATCGGAGCCGTTCTGCTTTGGCGGCACGCCAGCAAGGGTGCGCGCCGCGCCGCGAGCTCGGCCTTCCTGGAGCACCAGCTCAACCGGGGGCGCGAAGCGCGCGCCGGAAGCGAGCCGTTTTCCGCCGGAGCGCGGGCGATGCGCAGCGGCTTTCTGGGATGGGACCGCCTGTTGCTGGTGGCTGGCGTGCGCCAGAGCGCGGGGCTTTACGCGCGCCTCGCGGTGCCGCTCCTGGGGGGCGCGGCTTTGGCTTGGCTGCTGTTGGGAAGCATGTCCGGCGCGGCGACCTTCGTGCTGATGGCCGTGCTGGAGTACTTCCTGCTGTGGCTGCGGGCCGACAAGCGCCGGCGCCGGATGATCGCGCAATTGCCCGCCTTCCTGGACAACATCGTTCGCCTCGTCACCATTGGCAACAGCATGGGCTCGGCCTTCCAGACGGCCGCGGCCAATACCGACGAGCCTTTGCGCGAGGTGATGGAAACGGCCGCCAGCCTGAGCCGTTCGGCCAAGGAGCTGGACGCCGCGCTCGCGCACGTGTCGCGCCTGTACGGACTGAAGGAGCTGTACATGATTTCCGCCGTCGTGTCGCTGGCGATGCGCTTTGGCGGGCGCAGCGATCAGGTGCTGGAGCGGATGGCCGCCTTCATGCGCGACGTGGCCCAGGCGCGCAACGAGCTGTCGGCAAGCTCCGCCGAGGTCCGCCTGTCGGCATGGATCCTCGCGTTGTTGCCGGTGGGGATCGGAGGCTTCATCATCGTCGCGAACAATGATCTGTTCATGGGCCTGTGGCACGACCCCGCGGGCTTCAAGATGCTGGCGACGGCCGTGGCCTTGCAGATCGGCGGCAGCTATTGGCTGTACCGCATGGCCAAGTCCATTTGAAGGGCAGAGCATGATGGAAATCCTGCGATCCTGGAGCGTATCCACCGTGCTGGCGACGGCGCTGATGCTGATCGCCGCGGGGATGCTGGTGCTGGGCATCGGCATCCTGCGGCGCCTGCGCGGGCAGAGCAGAAGCCTCCGGATCGTGGACCAGGCCCTGGCTGCGCGCCAGATGGCGGGCGCAGCCGAGGCGCCGCCGCGGGCCGACGACGGGCAGGGCAGGCTCGCGGCCGCCGCGCGCGCGGCCGACTCCTTCGGCAAGCGGCTGAGCGAGGGCCGGCTGGCCGACACCTTGCTGGCCGCCGAAGACCGCAAGCTGGTGGACATGGCGGGCTACGCCGATGCCGGCGTCGCAAGGTCCCGCTTTGCCGCCATCCGATTCGGCCTGGCCCTTTTGCTGCCCGTCGCCGCCGTCGGGGCCGGCCTGCGCTACCGCTACATCGACTCCTGGACGGGCATGCTGGTCGCGGTCTTTTTCGGGTTCGCCATCGGCTACCTGCTGCCGAAGTGGCTCGTGCGCCGCCGTGTGGCGCGCCGCCGCCGCATGGCGGCCGACGAACTGCCATTGCTGATCGACCTGCTGCGCCTGCTGCAGGGCGTGGGACTTTCCATCGACCAGAGCATGCAGGTGCTGGTGACGGAGTTCGGACAGGTCCTGCCGGTGCTGTCCCAGGAATTGCGCCTGGCCTCAGAGCTCTACGTGCGCGGCCGGACGCGCGAACAATCGCTGGCCCGGCTCGCCACGGGCTTCGACAACGATGATCTTTCCGCGATTTGCCGCCTGATCGCGCAGGTGGACCAGCACGGAGGCGCGGTGCAGGAACCGCTGAACCGCTTTGGCGAGCGCCTGCGCGAATCGCGGCGGCTGGAGCTGAAAGAGAAGGTGGGCAAGACCACGGTCAAGATGACGGGGGTCATGATCGTGACCTTGTTGCCCGCGCTGCTGATCATCACGGGCGGGGCGGGTTTCATCGCGGTGATACGCGCGTTGTCGCGCATGGGGGGAACATGATGGCGGGCGCTATGGTTAAGCGGCAGGGCGCGATGCGCTGGATCCTCGCGGCGGTTTCGGCGGCCGCGCTCGCGGGCCTGGCCGGATGCAAGACGAACGGCGCGGAATCCGCGTGGCAGCTGATCCAGCAACAGCAGCAGGAACAGGCGCTGGCGCGGCAGAAAGAGGACGAGGCCCAGGGCCGCAACCGCGACCGCGAACCGGACATGATGCTGTCGATGATCGCCGAGGCGCAGCGGCAGGAGCGCTATTTCGCTTCGCTGGCCTATATCGACGCCTACCAGCAGAAGTTCGGCAGCGATAGCCGCGTTGCCGTCATGCGCGCGGACGCCTTGCGCCAGACCGGGCAGACGGCGTTGAGCGAGCAGGCCTACCGCGCGCTCACCCACGGGGACCAGGCGGCGGAAGGATGGCACGGCCTGGGCCTGATAGCGGGAGGCCGAGGCCAGTTCGACCAGGCGGCCGACGATTTCGCGAAAGCGGCGAGGCTGGCGCCGATGAACGCGCGGATCCTGGGCGACCTCGGCTACGCGAGGCTGCGGGCCGGCGACCTGAACGGCGCGCGCGTGCCGCTGGGACAGGCCGCGGAGCTGGCGCCCGAGAACGGCAGGGTCCTCGCCAACGTTGCGGTGCTGTTGCTGGTCGAAGGCGATCCGGCCAAGGCGCAGCGCCTCATGGATCAGGCGCAGTTGGGGGAGGAGGCGCGCGCGCAGGTGCTGCGGCTGGCTTCCGAAATCCGCGGCCAGATCGCGCCCGCGCCGCTGCCTGTCGGCACGCTGCCCGCCACCCGGGTATCGGACGGCGCCGGCTCCGTCAGGCCGATGATGAGCCCCTTGATGGAGGGCCTGGCCAACGGGCCCATCGTACGCTGACCTCGTGTTCAGGAAATTTGCCATGTCTCTCGCGCGCTTCTTCGCTTCGTTCTCCCTGGCCACGGCATTCGCCGCGCTGGCGGCGCCCGTCGGCCACGCCCAATCCAACGCGCCGTTGACCGGCGGCATGTCGGGCGCGGGCCCCGCATCCGGCGGCCCCGCCGCGCCTGAGCCGGCCGCGTTGCCGGAACGGCCCGTGGTGCAGCAGGTGTCCACGCCGATGCCCGCGGAGGCGCCGGCCGCTGCGCAGGCGGCCCGTGCCGCGGCGCCGGAGGGTTTCGGCGACGTGACTCGCGGCTTGCTGGCCGCGCAGGCCGACGGCCGCCGGGCCGGCGGCGCGCTGCCCATCCTGGGCCCGGTGTCCACCGCCGCCTGGAACCGCTACCTGGACAGCTTCAAGCATCCCATTCCGGAGTGGATGCAAAAGCGCGTCGAAACCAAGAACACCCGTTGAAGCCGGGTCCGGACTCAAGCCGCCAGCATGCCCGCCTCGTTCCCGCCTCCCGTTCCGTTGCCGCGCCAGCGCGGCAGCGTTACCGTGGCCGTCGTGTTCGCGGTCCTGGTGGGGCTGGTGCTGCTCGGCGCGGCGCAACTGGCGTACAGCTTCTACATGAAGCGCGAAATGCAGAAAGGCGCGGACCTCGCCGCGCTGTCGGCGGTCCAGGTGCTGGGCATGGGGAGCGCCGCCGATTGCGCGCGGGCCGTTACCGCGGGCCGCGTGTCGGCGCTGCGCAATATTCCGGATCTCGTCGATACCTTCGAGGACGCCGACATCGCCGTCGAGTGCAAGGTCTGGGATTCCGGACGGACCGATGCATCGGGCATGCACGTGTTCGATGCGGGCGCCGGCGAGGCGTTCAACGCCGTGCGCGTGACGGTGCGCAAGCAATTGAGCAGCATCATTCCGCGGTTCGGCAGCGGCGAGAGCGGGAGCGCCATGGTCTCCACCACCGCCGTGGCCGCCAATACGAAGCCCGTTGCGGCCTTCTCGGTGGGAAGCCGGCTGTTGCGCCTGGAGCGCGGCGGGCTGCTGTCGCGCCTGCTGGCCACCGTGGGCGCTTCGCCGGCGCAGCTGGACGTGCTGGACGCGGCCGGACTGGCCCGCGTCGACATCACGCCGGCGGGGCTGCTGCGGGCCCTGGGCCTGCCGCTGTCGGTCGCTTCCGGCCTGGGAACGCCCGAACAACTGGCGGCCATCGAGAACCTGACCCTGGGCCAGTTGCTCAACGCCACGCTGAGCGTCCTGGACGACATGGGCACCGCCAGCGCGGACCTGGGGTTGCTGACGAACGCCATCCACACCGCGCTGGAGGTCATGCCGCTGGACCTGCCCGTCAAGCTGTTCGGCGATGGGGGCGTGCTCGACCTGTCGGTGGAGGGCGCGGGCGCCCATTCCGCCCTGCAGGCCACCGTCAATGCCCGCAACGTCCTGGAGACCGCGCTGGTGGTGGCCAATGGCGAAAACCTGATCGACCTGGGACTGAACGTGCCGCTCCTGGGCATCGATGCGCAGGTGCGCGTCGTCGAGCCGCCCACGGTGGCCATCGGCGGCGTGGGCACGCAGGCCGCCAGCGCCGGCATCCGCGTGTACCTGCGCGTCACCACCGCGAACATCCCGCTGGTGGGGCCTTTGTTGGCGAGCACGCTGAACACGGTGGTGGACCTGCCCATCATCATCGACGTGGGGCAGTCCACGGGCACCCTGACCAAGCTCTGCGCGGCGCCCCTGACGCAGGAGCAAGCCACCATCGACGTGACTTCCTCCGTGGCGAGCGTGTGCCTGGGCCGGTTCCCGGGCATGGAGTCCGCCACGGACAAGGCGCCGGCACATTTCCTTTCGCTGACCAACCGCTGCGAACCCGGGGCGTTCGACACCGTCCAGCCCTACCAGGTGCTGAATGTGCTGGGCATCCTGCCGCTGAACTCCAGGGCCACGTTCGCGGCCTTCGAGTCGCCGGCGCCGGTGCCGGTCACCCTGACGGAGCCGCCGTCTCCGCAGGCCTTCGCCACGGTGAATGCCTCGTCGGTCGATCTGGCCGGCCTGGCGTCCAACCTGTCGGACGCGCTGGTCGCCGGGATCCTGGGGGACCTGGCGAGCAGCGGCACGCCGCTGACCGACGAACAGCGCAAGGCGCTCGCCAAGGACCTGGTGGGCGGCGGCGGCTCGGATCCAGGCAAATCCGTGTCGGAAGTGTTCCAGAACCTGAAGTGGTCCAAGACCGCGATGGATCAGCTGGGGCAGCGCATGGCGACCGGCGGGCTGACGGGCGTGCTGGGCGGGACCCTGGAAGTGGTGGGCAATGCGCTGACGACCTTGCTCGTCGCGCCGGTCAACGATCTGCTTTGCGGCGTGGGCGGGATATTCGGCCCCGGCGCGACCCGGCAGTGCCGCATCGACTCCGTGGCCGCGTTGGCGCTGAACGACGGCGGGCAGCTGGGAGGCGTTCTTTCGATTGTCATTTCGCTGCTGTCGCCCTTGCTGGACATGCTGTCCGGCATGCTGCAGCAATTGCTCGACCTGTTGGGCCTGAGCCTGGGCCAGACCGACGTTTCCCTGATCTCCGTGGATTGCGGCCGGCCCCGCCTGGTGTACTGATGATGAATGCCAAGATCCTCGCCACTTCCTTGCCCGCATGGTCCATGCCATGAGCCAGAAATTCACGCGCGACGAATTCGACCTGTACGTCTGGGAAGGCACCTCCGACATCGCCAGCCGGGCGGAGCGCTGCCTGGCGGGCATGGACGTCTCGCTGTTGCGGGCGGACGCCGGCACGGCATTTCCGCCGCCCCGCGATCCGGGGCGGCCGGCCGTGGCGCTGGTGTCCGTTTCGGTGATGGGCGACACGCGCTTCAGCGGCTACGACTGGCTCGCGGCGCAGGGCCTGCCCATCATCTGGGTGGCTTCCGAAGCCCGCGGGCGCGATCCGCGCTACTACCCGCCCGAGTATTCCTACACCCTGCCTCCCTCGTTCACGGCCGCGGACCTGCGCAAGCTGCTGTTCGAACTGCTGGGCACGCTGGATCAGCTCAAGCGCTCCGCGCCCAGGCGCGAGCAGCCGCTCATCGCCGTGTCGGAACCGATGCGCAACCTGCTGGCGGAGGCGGAGCTATTCGCAGATTGCCGCAGCAACGTGCTGATCCATGGCGAAACCGGCGTGGGCAAGGAGCGCGTCGCGCGTCTGCTGCACGAGCGCGCGGCATGGTCGGACGGGCCGTTCGTGGCGGTCAACTGCGGCGCCATACCGGAAGGCCTGTTCGAGGCGCATTTCTTCGGCCACGCCAAGGGCGCGTTCACCGGCGCCGTCGGCGCGCACAAGGGCTATTTCGAGCAGGCCAATGGCGGCACGCTGTTCCTGGACGAGATCGGCGACCTGCCGCTCTATCAGCAGGTGAAACTGCTGCGGGTTCTCGAGCAGAGCGCGGTGACGCGGCTGGGCTCGACGGCGGAGGTGCCGGTGGACTTCCGCCTGGTCGCCGCCACCAACAAGGATCTGCGCGCGCTGGTGGGCCAGGAGGAATTCCGGGCCGACCTGTACTACCGGCTGGCGGTCATCGAGTTGCGCATTCCCAACCTGGAGGAGCGCGGCGGCGCCGAGAAGGCCGCGATTTTCCGGGCCTTGCTGGAGCGGCTGGGCGGCGAGGGCGAGCCGCCGGCATGGCTGCTGGAGCGGGTGTCGCGCACGCGCTTCGCCGGCAACGTCCGCGAGCTCTCCAATGTGGCGGAGCGTGTGGCGATCATGAGGCGGCAAATGAAATCCTGGGACCCGCCGCGCATCGAGCGGATATTCGACCAGCTTGCCGCGCCGATTGCCGCGGGCGCCGCCGGCTCGCCATGCGCGTCGCCCGCGTTCACCGATGCGGAGCGCGCCGAGCGCGCCCGCATCCTGGCCGCGCTGGACGTCAACGGGTGGCGGCGGCAGGACACCGCCAATACGCTGGGGATCAGCCGCAAGGTGCTGTGGGAAAAGATGCGCAAGCTGAATCTCGGAGCGGCGCAAGGCGAAACCGCCGAAGGCATCGTGGAGGCATCGTGAACGCGCAATAGGGAATGCCCCGCGGGGGGCGACAATCAGGCTCGCGGTGGAGGCACGCGCATCCTCCCCGGGCGAAATAAATTGCTATAGTTTCGCAACATTTTTTTTGGGGTAGGCATGAACGTCCACATTATCCGTGGCGCCGCACGCATGGCGCTGTTGGGCACCGCCCTGTCCGGCCTTGCCGCTTGCGCGGTCGCGCAGTCCGAGGCGCCGCGGCCCACCGTCCAGCAGGTGGAAGACAAGCAGGCGGCATCCACGCCCGTGACGCCGCCCGTGGCGGCGCCGGCGCCTGCCGCGCGGCCGTCCTCCACCGCCTCCGAGCTGCAGGGCCTGATCCAGAACCGGCAGGTCTCGGAACTGCGCACGGCCTACAACGGCACCTATGGCGCCAGCCTGCTGTTCAAGCCCGACGACCTGACGTACTACGTTGCCTTGTTCCAGCAGAAGGATTTCTGGCGCGTGCTGAAGACGAAGTCGGAAAAGCAGGCCGAGGCGACCTACCGCGCTTTTACCAGCCAGTCGGCCGAGCTGGCCGAAGTGGACATCAAGCGGATCAAGCTGCAGGCGGAATATGCGCACGCCGAAAAGCTGCTGGCCAGCCGCAGCGCCGAATTGAGCGCCCTGCAGGCGGATCGCGCCTTGCGCCTGCAGCAGGAAGAACAGGTGGCGGCGCGCCAGGAACAGTCGCGCCAGGAGGCCACCGCGCTGGCCGACCAGGGAAAGGACGTGCGCCAGCAACTGCGTGATATGCAGCGCCAGATCGACGCCTTGCAGGCTCAGCAGGCGCAGGTGGCGCACACGCCCGTCCAGAAGCGCGCAAAGTAAGCGCCGCGGCGGCGGCGCCGGCAAGGCGGGCCCTCGGGCCCGCCTTGCCTTGTCTTGCGGGCCGGAAAAGCGTCCCGCCGGAAGGGCAAGGCCGCCGGCCTGGGGCGCTTTCTTGTATTCTGGCTGTTGCACCCCATATAAATGCCATGGCACTGAAAGTTTTCGACCTCCAGTGCGAACACAGCCACATTTTCGAGGGCTGGTTCGGTTCGCACGAAGATTACGACGCGCAGCAGGCGCGTGGCCTCGTCACGTGCCCCGTCTGCGGCTCGGCCACCATCACCAAGCGCCTGTCGGCGCCGCGCCTGAACGTCGCCCACCTGCACGCGCCGGCGGCCCAGCCCGCGGTGCCCGCCCATGCCTCCGAGGCGGAAAAGATGGCAGCGGTGCAGGCGGTCGTCATGCGCCAGGTTCGCGCCCTGCTGCGCAACACCGAAAACGTGGGGCCGCGCTTCGCCGAAGAGGCGCGCCGCATCCACGAGGGCGACGCCGACGATCGCCCGATTCGCGGCACCGCCACCCCCGAGGAACGCGCCTCGCTGGCCGAGGATGGCATCGAGGTCATGGCGGTGCCGGATTTCCTGGACGACGAACGCCTGCAGTAGAGGGGCCCCCCCACGCCGCGCTCGCTTGGCTCGCTTGCTGCCCCCCGAGGGGGCCGACCCGCCTTGCGGCGGCCCGGCGGCGGGCCGCCGTGTTTGCAAAGATCATTGTTTCTGCAGGGCGAAAAAAAGCCAGACCGAGGTCTGGCTTTTTCTTGCCCGCTGCCGATCAGTTGTTGACGCGGCTGCGGTATTCGTTCGTGCGGGTGTCGATTTCGATCTTGTCGCCGATGGCGCAGAACAGCGGCACGTTCAGTTCGTAGCCGGTGTTGATCTTGGCCGGCTTCGTCACCTTGCCCGAGGTATCGCCACGCACGGCGGGTTCGGTGTAGGTGATTTCGCGGACGATGGTCGTGGGCAGTTCCACCGAGATGGCGCGGCCGTCGTAGAAGACCACTTCCACGGGCATCGCTTCTTCCAGGTAGTTCAGGGCGTCGCCCATGCTTTCGGCTTCGATTTCGTACTGGTTGTACTCTTCGTCCATGAAGACGTACATCGGGTCGCCGAAGTAGGAGTAGGTGCACTCCTTGCGATCCAGTTGGACGACTTCGAACTTTTCGTCGGCCTTGTAGACCGATTCGCTGGCCGAGGCGGTCAAGAGGTTCTTGAACTTCAGCTTGACGACGGCGGCGTTGCGGCCGGACTTGTTGTATTCGGCCTTCTGGACCACGAGGGGATCCTTGCCGACCATGGCCACGTTGCCGACTCGCAATTCCTGAGCGGTTTTCATCGATAAAACTCCGGGGTGATAGGTGCACTCGCCGTGCTAGCAGAAAGCCGCGACGCATTGGCCGGAAATGGCCAGTGTTTTCGGCTTAGTGCACACCCCGGGAGGCGTCATGGTTTGAGGCCCGACAGAATACAGGGCGCTCGGAAAACTCTCTATTCTAACGTTTCTTGGCCAACTCTGCGCAGAAATCGGCCAGATTTTCGGCGAGATCGGGTCTGGCCGCCTGGCTGGCGTCCCATTCCCGGGCGGCGGCCGTCCAGGCATCCCAGGCGCCGGGCGCCAGGGCGGCGGCCATCGCGCCGGCCGTCAGGCCGGTTTCCGGCTGGTTCCATGCGCGGATGAGGGTTTGGGCGGATTCCGGGGCCGGATAGCGGGCCAGCCAGGCCTCCAGTTTTTCCAAGTGGACGTTTTCGTCCTGCGGATAGATCTGCCAGACCAGCGGGCGCGTGGCCCAGGCGGCGCGGACGAACGAGTCCTCGCCCCGCACGAAATTCAGGTCGCAACACCAGAGCAGCCGGTCGAAATCGGGCTGCGCCACGAAGGGCAGGCGCGCCAACCGCGGCGCGCCGGGCGCGGAGCAGGCGGCCTCCAGCCCCGGCGCGACGCCTTCGGGCGCCAACAGCACGCTCGGGCGCGGATCGGCCGACAGGGCGGACACCAGATCCGTCACGGGGGCGGAGGGGTAGCAAAAAAGGGACACCGTGCGGGCGCCGTCGTGGCGGCGCTGGAGCAACTCCCGCCCGACGCCCAGCGAGCGCAGGAAGGCGGCCTGGGCATCCTCCGACGCCTGCAAGGCGTCCCGTTCGGCAGACAGTCCGGGTTCGCGCAGCAGGCCGCCCGTGGCGGGGGTGAAGCCGGGAAAGAAGAAATGCTTGACCAGCCCGTCCGGCCGCTGCGACGGCAGGCCGTGGCAGCTTTCCACCCAGGGCTCGGCGCTCAGGTATTCCAGATTGATCCACGCCGGGTGTCCGCGGCGCATGCTGTCCAGGAAGGTGTCGGGAGGGTCGCAGGCGAAGGCCTCGATCACCACGTCGCGGGCCGCCAGGCCGGGATCCGGCGAGGCGGTCCAGCGCACGATGTCAATATCGGCCAGCCGCTGGCTGGCCATGCCGGGAACGACGCCCGGCTGGATGCGGGCGAAGCTGGCCAGGTCGTCGACCCACAGGCGCACCTCCCAGCCGCGGCCGTGCGCCAGGCGGCGGGCGAGGCGCCAGCAGACACCTATGTCGCCGTAGTTGTCGACGACGCGGCAGAAGATGTCCGCTTGCATGGCCGCCTAGTGGAACTTGGCCGGAGAGGCTTCTGCGTCCTCGGGCAGTTCGGCGTGCACCAGTTCGCCCAGCGGGTTCGGGAAGTAGGGCGCGCCGCAGTCCTCGCAGTACTCGGGCGGCAGCACGCCCGGGATGCGGCGCACATCGGTGACGCCGTATTCCTTCAGCAGGGCCGCGATTTCGTCGATGACGTCGGGCTGGCCTTCGTCGGCGGGCAGGTCTTCCTCGCGGCCGTACAGCGGCCACACGCAGCCGTAATAGACGTCGTTGCTGTTGCGCGCCGTGAAGCCGACGCGGTATTCGTCGACCCGGTTTTCGCCGCAGCCGGCCACCACGGCGCGCAGCTGCGAGGCCTCGAGGTTGACGGCCCCTTCCAGCCAGCTGACCGCCGCGCGCAGCGACAGCGGGCGCACGCGGCGGTCCGCCTCGCGGTTGCTGACGTAATAGGCGTCCGGCAGCAGGGCTTCGAAGCCGCAGCCGGGCAGCAGGGTGGCCAGCGTGGGCTGGGCCTGGGCCGCCCATTGTTCCAGGCTGGCGTCGCGGCTGGCCTCGGCTTCGCCCAGCTGTTCCTGCCAGCGGAAGATGGGCTCGCTTTCCGGCACCGCCACGGCCGCCACGATGTAGCGGGTGTCGGCCAGCATGTTGGCCGTCTCGACCTCGGTATTCAGCGCGGGCTTGGTGGTTTCGGCGCCCAGCGCCTGCGTGCCCAGGCGCTGCAGCCATTGCCAGGTTTCGGAGAAGGTGCGGGGCATCTGGTCCACGCTGACCAGAACGGGCATCAGCGCGCTGCGGGCCTTGCTGGACAGCACGTGCCCATGCAGCTGCGCGAGCAGCGCCTGCTGCGCGCTGGCGGAGATCGGGCCGGTGGGGATGGCGTAGCGCGTCCAGGCGACGATGGGCGCCACGATCAGCAGAACGTCGTGGCGGACGCCGTTCTTTTCGATCTTCATCGATTCGGACAGGGTTTCCGCCTGTTCGATCAAGACTTCATAAGCGCCCACGTCGCTTTGCGCAAGATGGTCCAGGGCCGCCTCGAGGGGCGCGTCCTGCCCCGCCTTGAGCAGCTTGGGGATCGCTTCGCCAAGCTGGGTCTCCCAGAACACGTCTTCCAGGCGGCTGCCCGAGCGGTTGAGCGCCTGGGCAAGCGCGACCAGCCGGGAGGCGTCACGGGTCATGCGGGGAGCGGATTGGCTGCGGGATCGGGCCATAACTTCGGAGAACGTCCAGAAAGTGTGCAACGCGATAGTTTAACGCCCGCCGGGCAGGCCGTAGCGGCGGCCCGCCGGCCGGTCCGCCAGCCCGTCACGAGGTCAGGTTGATGCCAAATCAGCAACATATCATCCCCTTTCATGGGGTTTATTGCTGAAGAGAAACGGCGGAGAATGATTCCATCGACTTATACAGGAGGCCCCGCCATGCGCTGGCCCACGCTTTTCGTATCCCACGGATCCCCCATGCTGGCCGTCGAGCCCGGCCTGACCGGCCCCGCCCTGGCGGGGTGGAGCGCCGCGCAGGGCCGCAAGCCCAAGGGCGTGCTGGTGGTTTCGCCGCACTGGATGGGCGAGGGCCTGGCGCTGTCCACCCGGGACCGCCAGGTGGCCTGGCATGATTTCGGCGGCTTTCCCCAGGAACTCTATGCCTTGCAGTACGGGGCGCCCGGCTCGCCCGCGCTGGCCTCGCGCGCGCAGGCGCTGCTTGCCGGCTCGGGCATCGCCGCCGAGCAGGATCCCCGCCGCCCGTTGGACCATGGCGCCTGGGTGCCGCTGCGCTACCTCTACCCCGAGGCGGACGTGCCGGTGGTGCAGTTGTCGCTGGACATGGGGCGCGACGCCGCCGGGCAGCTGGCGCTGGGCCGCGCGCTCGCGCCGCTGCGCGACGAGGACATCCTGGTCATCGGATCGGGCTCGCTGACCCACAACCTGCGCCACGTCCGCATGCCCCAGAATGCGCCTGCGCTGCCATACGTGCCAGCCTTCCAGGAGTGGTATGCGGACAAGCTGGCGGCGCGCGACCTGCCCGCCCTGCTGGACTGGCAGGCCCAGGCGCCGGGCGCGGCGCAGGCGCACCCGCATGACGACCACCTGATGCCGCTGTACGTCGCCCTGGGGGCCGGCGGGCCGGCGGCCACCCGGCTGACGGACGAGGTTTCGTACGGAGCGCTGGCGATGGATGCGTACGTGTTTGGCGAATAACGTGGCCGGGAGCTGAGCCTGGTGTCGGACGCTGGCGCGAGCCGGGGCCGGACATGTGCGCGATCCAGGCATGAAAAAGCCCCGGAACCTAGCGGTTCCGGGGCTTTTTGCCGGCCTGGAGATCAGGCGGCCAGCAGCTGCCGCAGCACGAACGGCAGGATGCCGCCGTGCTGGTAGTAGTCGACCTCGATCGGGGTGTCGATGCGCAGCAGCACCGTGACGTCCTGCTTGGAACCATCCTTGCGGGTGATCGTCAGCGTGACGTCCTGCATCGGCTTGATGCCGTTTTCCAGGCCCGAGATGTCGTACGTTTCCTCGCCGGTGATACCCAGCGACTGCACGCTGTCCGAGCCCTTGAACTGCAGGGGCAGCACGCCCATGCCCACCAGGTTGCTGCGGTGGATGCGCTCGAAGCTGCGGGTGATCACGGCCTTCACGCCCAGCAGCTGGGTGCCCTTGGCCGCCCAGTCGCGCGACGAGCCGGTGCCGTACTCTTCGCCGCCGAACACCACGGTGGGCGTGCCGGCCGACACGTACTTCATGGCCGCGTCATAGATGGACATCTGTTCGCCGGTGGGCTGGAACAGCGTGTCGCCGCCTTCGAAGCGGCTGCCGTCGGGCAGCGGCGGGATCATGAGGTTCTTGATGCGCACGTTGGCGAAGGTGCCGCGCATCATGATCTCGTGGTTGCCGCGGCGAGAGCCGTAGCTGTTGAAGTCGGCCTTCATGACGCCGTTTTCCTTCAGCCACTTGCCCGCGGGCGAGGTTTCCTTGATGGAGCCGGCCGGCGAGATGTGGTCGGTGGTCACGGAATCGCCGAACACGCCCAGCGCGCGGGCGCCCTTGACGGTCGGGATCGCGCCCGGCGTCATGCCGAAGCCCTCGAAGAAGGGCGGCTCGGCGATGTAGGTGGAGTCCGGCCAATTGTAGGTGTCGCCCTTGACGCCCTTGATGTTCTCCCAGAGCTTGCCCGGGTTGCTCTTGACCTGGCCGTAGTTCGCCTCGAACGCCTTGGGATCCAGGGCGTACTTCAGCAGCGAGTCGATTTCCTCGGTGGTCGGCCAGATGTCGCCCAGCCACACGTCGCCGTTCTTGCCGCGGCCCACGGGCTCGGTCATCAGGTCGCGCGTGACCGTGCCGGCCAGGGCGTAGGCCACGACCAGCGGGGGCGAGGCCAGGAAGTTGGCCTTGATGTTCGGGTGGATGCGGGCCTCGAAGTTGCGGTTGCCCGAGAGCACGGCCGAGCAGATCAGGTCATTGCCGATGATGGCTTCATTCAGGTCCGGGGTCAGGTCGCCGGCGTTGCCGATGCAGGTCGTGCAGCCGTAGGCGGCGACGTCGAAGCCGAGCTTTTCCAGATAGGGCAGGAGGCCCGTCTTGGTCAGGTATTCGGTGACCACCCGGGATCCGGGCGCCAGCGAGGTCTTGATGTGCTTGGGCACGGTCAGGCCCGCTTCCACGGCCTTCTTGGCCAGCAGGCCGGCCGCCAGCAGCACGCTGGGGTTGGACGTGTTGGTGCAGGACGTGATGGCGGCGATCAGGATGTCGCCGTTCTTGACCTTGGTGCCCGCGCTGGTGGTGAAGGTCTGCTCCAGCTTGTCGGCCGGCTGATTGAAGCCGTTCTCGGCGATCGGCTTGGAGTACAGGTCGATGAAGGTGTTCTTCACGTTGCCGATTTCGATGCGGTCCTGGGGACGCTTCGGGCCCGCCAGCGACGGGGCGACGGTGGACAGGTCCAGCGTCAGCAGCTTGGTGAAGTTGATGTCGCGGGCCTTGGGCACGCCGAACATCTTCTGGGCCTTGAAGTAGGCCTCGAAGGCGGCGATTTCCTCTTCGGTGCGGCCCGTGCCGCGGAAGTAGTCGATGGTGCGCTCGTCGACCGGGAAGAAGCCCATGGTGGCGCCGTATTCCGGCGCCATGTTGCCGATGGTGGCGCGTTCGGCCACGGACAGGCTGGCGGTGCCTTCGCCGCAGAATTCGACGAACTTGCCGACCACTTTTTCACGGCGCAGCATTTCGGTGATGGTCAGGACCAGGTCGGTGGCCGTGACGCCGCCGCGCAGCTTGCCCTTCAACTCCACGCCGACCACGTCGGGCGTGAGGAAATAGACGGGCTGGCCCAGCATGCCGGCCTCCGCCTCGATGCCGCCCACGCCCCAGCCCACCACGCCGATGCCGTTGATCATGGTGGTGTGGCTGTCGGTGCCCACCAGCGAGTCGGGGTAGTAGACGTTGTTCTTCTTGTCATGGTGCACGCCGCGCGCCAGGTACTCCAGGTTCACCTGGTGAACGATGCCGAAGCCCGGGGGCACCACGCCGAAGGTGTCGAACGCCTGCATGCCCCATTTCATGAACTGGTAGCGCTCCTGGTTGCGCTTGAACTCCAGCTTCATGTTCAGGTCCAGCGCGTTCTTCGTGCCGAAGTAGTCGATCATGACCGAGTGGTCCACCACCAGGTCCACCGGCACCAGCGGTTCGATGCTCTTGGGGCTCTTGCCCATCTTGTCGGCCACGGAGCGCATGGCGGCGATGTCGGCCAGGAGCGGCACGCCGGTGAAGTCCTGCAGCACCACGCGGGCCACCACGAAGGGGATCTCGTCTTCGCGGCGGGCGTTCGCCTGCCAGTTGGCCAACTGCTTGACGTGTTCTTCGGTGACCTTCTTGCCGTCGCAGTTGCGCAGCACGGATTCCAGGACGATGCGGATCGAAACCGGGAGCCGTTGCACATCGATGCCAAGCGACTTGCCCAGCGCCGGCAGCGAATAGTACTGACAGGACTTATTGCCGATCTTGAAATTCTTGAGGGTGTCTAGGGTGTTGTGCGGCATGATGGACTCCGTGGTTTTGCCCGGTTGAAGCCGGCATTTTCTGGCGTTTTTGCGCATTTGTCATTCTATGTGAGACTGGCGCCTGCGCGGCCGTATGTCTTATATCTTATATAAGACTTGAGCGGGCCGTCAAAGTTCCCTGCAGCAATCAGGGGGCGGGCGGCCGTCGGCCCGGGCCAACGGCCCGAACCGATACTCTGGCCGAGGCGTGCGCGCGTCGCAAGCCTCTTTTATCAAGAAAGTCCTACGCGGATGTTGCGGCTGGCCCGGCATCGTGGCGCCATTGAAGGACGACGTCCGCTTGCCAGCGGGATTGTCGTCCCGGCGCTTTCGCGCTTCACCGTCCTACGCAAGAAAATTCCGCAGCAGCACGGTCAGCTCGGTGCGCAGGAAATCGACCACCGCGCGTTGCGCGGTCGAGGGGTAGGGGTTGGGCGTGGTCAGGATGAACAGCTTGTCGCCCGGGCCCATGGCCTGGTAGGCCGGCAGGACCGGCGTCAGCCGTCCGGCCGCAAGGTCTTCATGCACCACGTAGGCCGGCAGCAGCGCCACGCCCGCGCCGGCGCGGGCCGCCTGGGCCAGGAACGGGAAGTATTCGGACTGCAGGCGGGGGGCGAGCTTGGCCTCGTGCAGCTGATCCTTGCGGCGCAGGCGCAGCGTGACCTGGGGCCTGGGATCGGGCGGGCCCAGGAAGTGCAGGCGGCCGAGGTCGCGCGGATGGGCGGGCGGGCCAAACTGCTGCAGGTAGGAGGGCGCCGCGCACAGCACCCACCTGACCTCGCCAAGCGCGCGCGCCACGTAATCCTGCGGCGGCGTCGTCATCACCCGCAGCGCCACGTCTATTTCCGACGAAATCAGATCGCTCACCCGGTTCGAGAACAGCACGCGCAGCGTCAGCGCGGGATGGCGCAGGGCGAAGCTCACCAGCAGCGGGCGCAATTGGTCCAGTTCCCCCAGCCCGGTGGGAATGCTCAGCCGGACATGGCCGGCGGGCTCGGAGCCGAGTTTCTGCAGCGCGTGGCGGGCGGATTCGACCTCGCGCGCCATGCGCGCGCCGTGTTCGTACAGCACCGAGCCTTGCTGCGTCAGCTCCAGCCGCCGGGTGCTGCGGCGGATGAGCTGGGCGCCGAAGGCGCGTTCCAGCTTTTGCAGGTTGCGGCTCACGTGCGAACGGGTCACGCCGTGGCGCACCGCCGCTTCGCTTAAGGTGCCTGCGTCGACGATGGTGACGAACAGCTGTATCAGGTTGAGGTCCAGCGCGGGCAGGGCGGGCATGCGCGGTCCTATTGTTGACTGTGAGGAAACATAGTTTACGCAAACTGCGGGATTGTCGCGGCAATGCGCTGGTTGATATTCTGGCCTCCATCAAACAGGAGACCACGCCATGCCCCAAAACCAATCAGGCGGGACCGCCCCGCACACCATGTTCCGAGCCGATCTGTTCCTTGGCCAGCGCATCCTCGTCACGGGCGGGGGCACCGGGCTGGGCTACGCGATGGCCGAACGGCTGGCCGCGCTGGGCGCCTCGCTGCACCTGTGGGGACGCCGCGTCGCCGTGCTGGAGGAGGCCGCCGCCAGGCTGCGCGAGCGCTACGGCGCGGAGGTCCACGTCCAGGCGGTGGATATCCGCGATGCCCAGGCCGTGGACGCCGCCATCGACGCCATCTGGACCGGGCATGGCCCGCTGACCGGCCTGATCAACAACGCCGCGGGGAATTTCATCAGCCCCACCGAGAAGCTTTCGCCGCGCGGCTTCAACGCCATCGCCGACACGGTGTTCCGCGGCACCTTCTACACGACCCAGGCCGTGGGCAAGCGCTGGATCGCGCAGCGCACGGGCGGGGCGATACTGTCCATCGTGGTGACCTGGGTGTGGACCGGTTCGCCCTTCGTGGTGCCCTCGGCCATGTCCAAGGCCGGCATAGACGCCATGACCAAGTCGCTGGCCATCGAATGGGGCCGCCACGGCATCCGCCTGAATGCCATCGCGCCGGGCGTGATCCCGACCGAAGGAGCCAGCGCGCGGCTGCGGCCGAAGGACACGGGCGCCGACGCCCAGACGCTGCAGAATCCGATGCGGCGGCTGGGCACCGGGCACGATATCGGCGAGCTGGCGGCCTTCCTGCTGAGTCCGGGCTACGACTGGATCAATGGCCAGACGATCGCGCTGGACGGCGGCGACTATCTGGCCAACGGCGCCTACTTCAAGCAGTACGCCGAATGGAGCGACGAGGACTGGGCCGCCGCGCGCCAGGCCATCGAAGCGCGCACCGCGCAGGACAAGGCGCAGCGCAGCACGGGGGCGGCATGACGGGCAGCACGATCCACGCGGGCGGCGAGCGCTTGTCGGGCGCGGCGCTGACCGCGCGCGGCGAGCAGGTCGCTGCCGGCCTGGCGGCGATGGGCGTGCGGGAGGGCGACGTGATCGCCGTGCTGCTGCGCAACGGCCTGCCTTATCTGGAGATCATCCAGGCCTGCAAGCGGCTGGGCTGTTATTACTGCCCGATCAACTGGCATTTCACCGGCGCCGAAGTGGCGTTCCTCATCGAAGACAGCGGCGCCCGGCTGCTGATCGCCCACGCCGACCTGTGGCTGCCGTTGCGCGATGCGCTGCCCGCGAGCCTGCCGGTGCTGCTGGCCGGCGCCGGCGCAGAGCGCGCCGGGCATGCGGACTACGACGCCTGGCGCGACCGCCAGCGGCCCTACGACGGCCCCCGCGTGGCGCCGCGCGGCCACATGGCCTATACCTCCGGCACCACAGGCCGGCCCAAGGGAGTGGTGCGCGCGCCGTTTCCGCTGGCGCATCTGGCGCGCCATCTGGAACAGGTCGATGCGGTGGTCGAGGCGGCCTACGGCCTGCGGCCGGGATCGCGCGCCTTGCTGCCCGCGCCGATCTACCACAGCGCGCCCAGCGTATTCGCGCAGGTAGCCCTGCGGGTCTGCGAGACCTTTGTGCTGACCGACAGGTTCGACCCCGTGGAGGTCCTGCGCCTGATCGAGGCGCATCGGATCGATACGGTGTACCTGGTGCCTATCATGTACGTGCGCCTGCTGAAGCTGGACGCCGCCACGCGCGCCGCGCACGACCTGTCGTCGCTGCGCTTCGTGGCGTCGACCGGCGCGCCCTGCGCGCCGGAGATCAAGCGCGCCATGATCGAATGGCTGGGCCCCGTGATCCATGAAACCTATGCCTCGAGCGAGGCGGGGATGGTCACGGTCATCGATTCGCACGAGGCGCTCGCCCGGCCCGGCAGCGCCGGCCGGCCCATCGGCGACGCGCAGGTCAGGATCTATGCCGAAGACGGGTCTCCGTGCGCGGCGGGCGAGGTGGGGCGGATCCACGTGCGCCAGCCGGCCTACGCGGACTTCACCTATCGCAACAACCCGCAGGCCCGCGCCGACGTGGAGAAGGACGGGCTCATCGGCCTGGGCGATCTGGGCTATCTGGACGCGGACGGCTATCTGTACGTGTGCGACCGCGAATCGGACCTGGTGATCTCGGGCGGCGTGAACATCTATCCCGCCGAGGTCGAGCATCAGCTGATGCAGTATCCGGGCGTGGCGGATTGCGCGGTGTTCGGCGTGCCCGACGACGAATACGGCGAGCGGCTGATGGCGCTGGTGCAGCCCGCGGCGGGCGCCTTGCCCGAGCCCGAGGCGATGACGCAATGGCTGGCGCAACGGATCGCGCGCTACAAGGTGCCGCGCGAACTGCAATTGCGCGCCGACCTGCCGCGCGACGACAACGGCAAGATCGCCAAGCGCAGGCTGCGCGCCGAATTCTGGGCGGGCAGGCAGCGCCAGGTATAGCAGGGCGGCGCATCGCCGCCATAACGACACCCACAAGGGAGACAGACATGGCAATCAGGCTGGACTTCAGGCTGCGTCGCATCGCGACCGCAGCGATCGTCGCGCTCGCGGCTCCGTCCGCCGCGCTGGCGGCCTTTCCGGACAGGCCGGTCAAATTGGTGGTGCCCTACACGCCGGGCGGTTCCGCGGACCAGTTGTCGCGCGTGCTGGCCGAAGGCATGTCGCGCGACCTGGGGCAGCCCGTGGTGGTGGAAAACAAGCCCGGCGCCAACACCATGGTCGCGGCGACCCAGGTGGCCAGGTCGGCGCCGGACGGGTACACGGTTTTCCTCGCCAGCAACGCCAGCATGGTGCTCAATCCCATGCTTTATCAGCGTATCGCCTATGACGCCGCGCGCGACTTCCGCGTGCTCGGCATCGCCGCCGAGCTGCCGCTGGTGGTGGTGGCGAACAACGAGGTGCCGGCGGGCACGCTGGCCGAGTTCGTTGCCTATGCCAAGGCGCGCCCCGGCAAGCTGAACTACGCCTCCGTGGGCATCGGCAATCCGCTGCAGCTGGCCACCGAACTGCTGAAATCGCGCACGGGCATGGACGTGGCGCATATTCCATACAATGGCAGCGCGCCGGCGCTCACCTCGCTGATGAGCAACGACACGCAGCTCATGGTGGACGTGGTCAGCACGTCGCTGCCGCTGGTGAGGGAACGCAAGATCAAGGCGCTGGCCGTCACGACCGGGGAGCGGCTGGCGGTGCTGCCGGACGTGCCGACCGTGGCGGAAAGCGGCTTTCCGGGATTCCGCGCCGCCACCTGGTTCGGGCTGGCCGCGCCGTGCGCCGTGCCGCAGGTCGAGGCGCAACGCTTGCAGGCGGCGCTGGACAAGGTGCTGAAGGACCCGGCGTTCCGCGGTCGCTTCGAACCCCTGGGCCTGGTGATCCAGGCGCCGCGCAGCCAGGAGGAAATCGATGCCTATGTGCAGGACGACCGCCAGCGCTGGGGCGCGGTGATCGGGGCCAATCACATCAAGCTGGACTGAGGCGCGGGCGGCAGGGGCGCTGCGCGCCGCCCCGAGGCCCGCGCGGTCAGGCCTTCCTGGCGCCGCCGCGGCGCGCCTTGCGCGTGACGTTGCGCCGCGAGATCTCGGAATCCAGGATCAGCCTGCCTTCGAGCTTGCCGTGCATGCGCTTTACCGAGCGCATCGCGTCCTGCATATGCTCGCTCATCAGCGCGCGCACCTTTTCGACGTCGCGCTCCCGCGCCGCGGCCAGGATCTGGCGGTGGAAGCCGGTGTTCGCGCTGCCGAAGCGCTGCTGTTCGGCCAGCGGCATCTCGTTGTCGAAGACGGTCAGCTGCCGGATCATTTCGTTGGTCATCTCGCAGCTGAACCGCAGGAACGGGTTGGGGCAGGCCGCCGCGAAAATGTCGTGGAAGTTCATCTCTTCCTGGCGCTGGGCCAGGGGATCCTCGACATGTTCGGCAGAGGGATCGCAGCAGGCGATGTTCTGCTCCAGCGCGGCGAAATGCGCTTCCGTCAGGAACGGCACGGCGCTGGCGGCGAGTTCGGGTTCCAGGAGCTTGCGGACCTGGTAGATGTCCTCGATCCGGACTTCCTTGAAGAAGAGGTAGTTCTGCATCAGCTGGAAGGTGCGGTCCAGGGGCACCTCGACCACCGTGCCGCCGCCGCCCGGGCCGGTGCTGACCTTCACCAGCCCCTGCACCTCCAGCGACTTGAGCGCTTCGCGCATGGTGCTCTTGCTGACCGAAAACATGCTTTGCAGTTCGCTTTCGCGCGGCAGCTTGTCGCCGGGCAGCAGGTTCTTGGCCGTGATCAGCCGCTTGATCTCCTCGGCGACCAGATCGCTGCGCTTGGGCGGACTCGATGCGCCCGCGGCTTGTAGGTCCTGACTGTTGAACGCCATTGCGTTCCTCCGTTGCTGCGTGGTGTGCGCGGAACATGCCCGGGCCGTTCTCCGCGGACCCCGGGTTATACCTGATGCGCCCGCTATTGACAGAGCCGGCTCGCCAAACTGATCATGATAATAATCCTATTTATCATGATAAATAGGATGGTCGTCACGGTATAGGCATGAAGCGCCAGGACTTGCAAGCGCGCCCACGGGCGGCAGGCCTGGCACGGGAGCTTGGAGCAGACAGAGTCGGAATGGGGACGCGCATGGTGCGCGCTCGACATCGTCAATATGCCGCGGCGCCGCCAGCGGCAGCCAGGGAGAACCATCTTGAATCGCCGCAACCTGCTGAAACTCGCCGCGCTGAGCGCGGTACCCGGATCCCTGTGGGCCGTCCGGTCCGCGCTGGCCCAGGCAGACGCCATCCAGTTCGGGTGTCCGGTGCCCATGTCGGGCGCCTTTGCCGCCAACGGCAAATTCGCCGACCTGGGCATGAAACTGGCGCTCGAGCAATATGGCCGCGCGCTGGACCGTCCGCTGGCCTATACCGTGCTGGACACCGAGGGCAAGCCCGCCACGGCCGTGCGCAAGGTGCAGGAAGTCTCGCAGCAGAAGGGCGTCAAGTTCTTCGCCGGCGGCATTCTGTCGTCGGAAGCGCTGGCCATGGGCAAGGAAGTCGAACGCGCGGGCGGCGTATTCATCACCACCGCGGGCGCCGATGAAATCACCGGCAAGGACTGCAACAAGGCCACGTTCCGCTGGTCGGTGCCCACCTTCGGCGCCATCGAGCAGACGGTGCGCCCCTTGCTCGAAAAACTGCCCAACGCCAAGCGCTGGTACACCATCACGCCGCAATACGTGTTCGGCGACGGCCTGCTCAATGCGGCCAAGGCGATCTTCAAGGAAAAGGGCATCGAGCACGTCGGCAACAGCTACCACTCGCTGACCGAAAAGGAATTCAGCGGCTACCTCACCAATGCGATGGCCGCCAAGCCCGACGTGTTGCTGATCCTGAACTTCGGTTCGCAGTCGTCCGATACGCTGCGCCAGGCCGTCAGCTTCGGCATGAAGCAGAACTGCACCATCCTGGTGGCCTGGGCGTCCGGCCTGGAGCAGTTCGAAAGCCTGGGCGCGGACCTGTGCGAGGGCGTGTATTTCGGCGCGCAGTACTGGCACGGCATCGACTCCCCGCTCAACAAGGAGCTGGTGAAGCTGTCCATGGAGAAAACCCGCGCCAATCCGAACTACAGCCTGGCGGGATCCTATATCTGCACCCGCATCATGCTGGACGCGATCGTCAAGGCCGGCAGCGCCGACCCCGCCAAGGTGGTGGCCGCGATGGAGGGCATGGCGTACCAGGGCCTCACCGGTCCGGAGGAAATCCGCAAGGAAGACCACCAGGTCCTGAAGAACTACTACCTGCTAAAGGGGCGGGCCAAGAAAGACATGAAGGACAAGGACGACTATGCCGAGATCGTGCATAGCGGCCGCTCCTTCCTGCCGCCCGCGGAAACCGGCTGCAAGCTCTAGCGAGCCCCCGAGGCCGGCCTGCGCGGACGCGCCTGCCGTCCGCGCGGGCCGCGCATCCCGCGGCCTTTCGTTTCCTCCACCGGGCATCCCCATGAACGTCTATCTGCTCCAGGTCATCAATGGGATCGGGGTAGGCATGCTGTACTTCCTGCTGGCAGTCGGCCTGTCCATCGTCTTCGGTCTGTTGCGTTTCGTGAACTTCGCCCATGGGGCGTTCTATCTGCTGGGAGCCTACTTCTGCTTCCAGGCCATTCAATGGGGCATGGACTTCTGGCTGGCGCTGGCCGTCGTGCCGCTGCTGGTGGGCGCCTGCGCCTGGGCGGTCGAGAAGGTCGTGCTGCGCCACGTCTATGCGCAGGCGCATGAGTTCCACATCCTGATCACCGTGGGCCTGGCCCTGGTGCTGCAGGAACTGGTCATTGTGGTGTGGGGGCCTATCGGAGACAACGTGGCCGCGCCCGCCTCGCTGCAGGGCGTGGTCATGTGGGGCAGTTTCATCTATCCCAAGTACCGGCTCTTCGTGATCGCATTCACCGCCGTGTTCTCGCTGCTGCTCTGGTACGTGCTCGAAGGCACGCGGCTGGGCAGCGCCGTGCGCGCCGGCAGCGAGTCCACCGAGATGGTGTCCATGCTGGGCATCAACGTGTTCCGCATGTTCAGCCTGGTGTTCGCGCTGGGGGCGGCCACCGCGGCGCTGGCCGGCGTCCTGGCCGCGCCGATCCGCGGCGTGGAACCCTTCATGGGCGTCGAGGCGCTGGGGATTGCGTTCGTCATCGTGGTGGTGGGCGGCATGGGCAGCTTCTTCGGCGCGTTGGTCGGCGGCCTGCTGATCGGCGTGGTGCAGAGCGTGATGAGCACGCTGTGGCCGGAAGGCGCGCGGCTGATGATCTATGTGGCGATGGCCGCGGTGCTGCTGCTGCGTCCCCACGGCCTGATGGGGAGAGGATGATGACGCGCTTGAAATCGCACGCGCAATTGCTGCTGGCGCTGGCCGTGGTGCTGCTGCTGCCGCTGTGCATGCAGTCGGGATCGCTGGCCTCGGAAGTCTTGATCTACGCGCTGGCGGTGGCGGGCTGCAACCTGCTGCTGGGTTTTACCGGTCTGTTGTCGTTCGGCCAGGGCATCTTCTTCGGGCTGGGCAGCTACGCCGTCGGCCTCCTGCTGACGCGCACCGGCTTGCCGATGCCGCTGGCGCTGCTGGCCGCGATGGCGGTCGGGGCGCTCGCGGCCACGCTGGTCGGCTGGTTCGCGATCCGCCAGCGCGGCACTTATTTCGTGATGCTGACGCTGGCCTTCGCGCAGATGTTCTACTTCCTGGCCTACAGCCTGCCGGACCTGACCGGGGGCGACAACGGCCTGCTGGACGTGCCGCGGCCGCCGCTCTCGGTGGCGGGGGTCGAGTTCCTGGCGCTGGACTCTCCGTGGCGGTTCTACGCCTTCGTGGCCGCCTGCTTCCTCGGCGTGTTCTGGCTGCTGCTGCGGGTGACCAATTCCGTCTTCGGCCGCACGCTGCTCGCGATCCGCGACAACGAGGCGCGCGCCACGGCGGTGGGGTACAACGTGCGGCTGTTCAAGCTGGCGGCGTTCGCCCTTTCCGGGGCCGTCACGGCGCTGGCGGGAGCCTTCCTGGCCATGATGACCGGCATCGCGCCGCTGTCCAGCATCGAATACCACAGCAGCGAGATGATCCTGGTGATGACGGTCATCGGCGGCACGGGCAATCTGTTCGCCTCGGTGCTGGGCGCCGCGTTCTATGTGTTGTTCGCCGATTGGCTTTCCACGCTCTGGCCGCGCTGGCTGATGCTGCTGGGCTTCCTGCTGATCGCCGTCAGCCTGTTCATGCAGAAGGGGCTGTGGGGCCTGGGCGAACGCATCTGGCTGGCGGCGAGGCGCCGGCCGGGCAACGCGGAATCCGCGGCCAAGGAGAAGAGCGCATGAATCAGGCCACGTCCACGCCGCTCCTGCAGGCGCGCGGCATCGTCAAGCGCTTCGGCAAATTCGTGGCCCTGCACGGGGTCGACCTGCAGGTGCGGCCACGCACCGTGCATTCGGTGATCGGCCCCAATGGCGCGGGCAAGACCACGCTGTTCCATATCCTCACGGGCACGCTGCGCGCCAGCGAAGGCAGCATCACGTTCGACGGCCAGGACGTCACGCAGGAGGCCGACTACCAGCGCGTGCAGCGCGGCATCGCCCGCTCGTTCCAGGTGACCAGCCTGTTCGCCAACCTGTCGGTGCGCGAGAACCTGCGGCTGGCGGCCCAGGGCGCGCACCGCGCCGGCGCCTTCGATTGCTGGCATCCGCCGACGGGCGCCCGGGCGCAGCGCGAGGTCGTCGACGCGGCGCTGGAGCGCCTGGGCCTGCCGCGGCTGGCCCATGTCGCCGCGGGCGCGCTATCGCATGGCCAGCAGCGGCGCCTGGAGGTCGGCATGGCGCTGGCCGCCCGGCCTCGCGCGATCTTCCTGGACGAACCCACCTCCGGCATGGGGGTGGACGACCTGGACGAAATGAAGGGCCTGATACGCAGCCTGCGCGAAGACCACACCGTGGTGCTCATCGAGCACAACATGAATATCGTCATGGACATCTCCGACACCATCACGGTGATGCAGCAGGGCAAGGTGCTGGTCGAGGGACCGCCGGACGCGATCCGCAGCGACGAACGGGTGCGCGCCGCGTACCTGGGCAACATGATCACCGGAGGCCGCGCATGATCCTGCACGTCGACGCCGTACACAGCTATTACGGCAAGAGCCATATCCTGCAGGGCGTGTCGCTGACGCTGCAGCAGGGCACGGTGGTCACGCTGCTCGGCCGCAACGGCGCGGGCAAGTCGACCACGCTCAAGACCATCGCCGGCGTGATCGCGCCCAAGGCCGGCGCGGTGCGCTTCGGCGACCGTGATATCGCCGGCCTGCCGGCCCACAAGATCGCCGCCATGGGCGTATGCCTGGTGCCGGAGCACCGCGGCATCTTCAAGCTGCTGACGGTCGAGGAAAACCTGAAGCTGGGCATGCGCCGCGATTCGCCGTGGCAACTGGAAGACATCTACCGCATTTTTCCCCGGCTGAAAGAGAGGCGCCGCAACGGCGGCGGCCAGCTCTCGGGCGGCGAGCAGCAGATGCTGGCCATCGGCCGGGCGCTAATGAATCATCCGCGCGTGCTGATGCTGGACGAACCGGTGGAAGGGCTGGCGCCCGTGATCGTCGAGGAGATCGTGGCGCAGATCCAGTCCATCAAGCGCGCCGGCGTCACCATCCTGCTGGTGGAGCAGAACCTCGAGGTCTGCACCCAGCTGGCCGATCATCACTTCATCATCGAGCAGGGCGCCATCGTCTACGAAGGAAGCAACGCCGCCTTCATGGCGGACGAGGACGTGAAGGACCGCTACCTGGGCGTGGGCGTCTGAGACCAAGGAAGGAAACCATGGAAATGAATGCATTGGAGGCCGTCGGCGGCATCCGTATCGACGGAAACCGTCTCTGGGAGTCGCTGATGGAACTGGCCCGCATCGGCGGGACCGACAAGGGCGGCGTGTGCCGCCTGGCGCTGACCGACCTGGACCGCCAGGGGCGCGATCTGGTCTGCGCCTGGGCCCGGGAGCTGGGCTGCAGCGTGCGCGTGGACGCCATCGGCAATATCTTCATGCGCAGGCCTGGCCTGCGGGACGATCTGCCCGCCGTCATGACGGGCAGCCATATCGACACCCAGCCCACCGGCGGCAAGTTCGACGGCAACTACGGCGTGCTGGCGGGCATCGAGGTCCTGCGCACCCTGGCGCAGCGGGGCATCGTCACCGAGGCGCCGCTGGAGGTGGTGGTGTGGACCAACGAGGAAGGATCGCGCTTCGTTCCGGTGATGATGGGGTCGGGGGTATATGCGGGCGCCTTTACGCTAGCGCACGCCCTGGCCGCGACGGACCGTGACGGCGTCAGCGTGGACGATGCGCTGCGCTCCATCGGCTATGCCGGCCCCGAGCCGGTAAAGCCGCGCGCGGCCGCCGCCTACTTCGAAGCGCACATCGAGCAGGGGCCCATCCTGGAGGCCCGGGGCATCACCATCGGCGCGGTCCAGGGCGCGCTGGGCCAGCGCTGGTACGACGTCGCCGTCACCGGGCAGGAGGCGCATGCCGGACCCACCCCGATGGCGCTGCGCCGCGACGCGCTGGTGACGGCCTCCCGGCTGGTGCTGGAAGTCAATCGCATCGCGCTGGACCATGCGCCGCACGGGCGCGCCACGGTGGGCTGCATCGACGGCTTCCCGAATTCGCGCAACGTGATTCCGGGGCGGGTGGCGCTGACCGTGGACCTGCGCGCGGCCGACGACGCCACGCTGGACAGCATGTCGGCCGCCCTGGAGAAGGTGTGCGGCGAGCTCGCCGAGTCCGGCCGCTTCGACATCGAGCGCAAGGAAGTCGTGTACTTCCCCCCGCAGCCTTTCGAGCCCCGGCTGGTGCAGGCGGTGCGCGACGGCGCCCGCATGCTGGGGCTGGACTCGCTGGACGTGATCAGCGGCGCGGGCCACGACGCGGTCTATATGGCCCGGGTGGCGCCCACCGCCATGATCTTCGTGCCGTGCAAGGACGGCATCAGCCATAACGAGATCGAGGACGCGCGGCCCGAGCACCTGGAGGCCGGCTGCAACGTGCTGCTGCACGCCATGCTGCGCTGCTGCGGCCGGATCCAGTTCCCGGAAGGAGACCCGGCATGAAAGTGCTCATCGCCCGCATGAACCACGAGACCAACACGTTCTCGCCCGTGCCCACGCCGCTGTCCTCGTTCGGGCTGGACGGTCCCACCTACGATGCCGACGCCTATGCCGAGAACCACGGCAAGCGCACGGCGATGTCGGCGTTCATCGACCTGGCCGAGGCGCGCGGCGCGGAACTGCTCACTCCCGTGTCGGCCACCGCCTATCCCAGCGGCCGCGTGGCCGCCGACGCCTACGAAGCCATCTGCGAACGCATCGTCGCGGCCGCGCCGGGCTGCGGCGCCATCCTGCTCGACCTGCATGGCGCGATGGCGGTGGAGAGCACGGACGATGGGGAGGGCGACCTGCTGGAGCGGGTCCGCCGCGCGGCGCCGGGCGTTCCCATCGGGGTGGCGCTGGATCTGCACGGCAACGTCACGCCCAAGATGATCGCCAATGCCGACGTCATCATCAGTTTCAAGACCTACCCGCACATCGATATGTACGAGACCGGCGAACATGCTGGCCGGCTGCTCTTCGATAGCATCGACGGGCGGGTCGCGCCTTTCATCGCCTGGCGCCGGTTGCCGCTGGTGTCGCATACGCTGCGCAGCAATACGGGCGAAGGCGCGATGCGCGAAGCCGTGGAGGCCGCTAGGCGGGCCGAGGCTGGCGGCGCGTTGGGCGTGTCCGTGCTGGCGGGCTTCGGGCTGGCCGACATTCCCCATCCCTGCCTGAGCGTGGTCGTGGTGGCCGACGGCAGCCAGGAAGCGGCCGAGCGGGTCGCGAGCGAGATGGCCAAGGCCATCTGGGCGCGCCGCGAAGGCTTTCTGTATGAGAGCGAACCGCTGGCGCAGTCCCTGGCGCGGGCGCGCCAATTGGCGGAGGGCGCCGACAAGCCCGTGCTGCTGCTGGATCACGGCGACAATTGCATGAGCGGCGGCACCTGCGACACGATGGACGTGCTGATGGCCGCCGTGGACGCGGGGCTGGACGGTATCGTGGCGGGGCTGTACTGCGATCCCGAGGCCGTCGATGCGCTCACGCGCGCCGGCGTGGGCGCGGAAGTGGAGCTGCCGGTGGGCAACAAGATGCCCATCGACAGCATCGGCCGGCCTGCCCGGCCGGTCACGCTGCGCGGCACCGTAAGCGCGCTCTCCAATGGCGAATACGTCATCACGGGGCCCACCTATACCGGCCAACTGGCCTGCATGGGCCGCAGCGCCGTGCTCGATATCGGCGCGGCGCGCCTGGTCATCACCGAGCGCACCCACGAGCCCTGGGACCTGGGCGTATTCCGCAGCCTGGGGGTAGAGCCCGCGCGGGCCCGCTATATCCTGGTCAAGTCGCGCATGTACTGCCGGCCCGTATTCGTGCCGATTGCCTCGGCGCTGGTGGAGTGCGACAGCCCCGGCGTCACCAGTTCCGACTGGTCGCTCTTCGATTTCCGCAAGCGCGCCGGCCCGCATTTTCCGCTGGAACCGCTGGCGCCAGGCGACTACGATGCCCGCCGCGCGCCGCTGGCGGACTAGGGGCGAGGAAGCCCGCGAGACGAAGACGCCCCCGGTGGGGGCGTTTTTTTAGGGCCGTTGCCGCAGGGCAACATTCACATGTTTAGCAACTAAAACAAATAATGAGAATGATTGCGTTTATTTGTATCATGCACCGGAAGTTATTGAAGCTCTCATTCTCCCGACATGAAAATCAAGACCCTAGCCTGCATGGTGGCCGCGCTCCCGTGGTGCCTTCCCGTCCACGCCCAGACCTCCGCGCCGCCGGCCTCCGGCTCGTCGGGCCAGGGGCCGGTCGTGTCGATGGACGCCATCACCGTCGAAGCCAGCGCGGACGCGTCCGCCGGCGGGCTGGCCCAACCCTTTGCGGGCGGGCAGGTCGCGCGCGGCGGCCGCGTGGGGCTGCTGGGCACGCAGGACATCATGGATACGCCGTTCAGCATCACCAGCTATACCAACGAGCTGATCCAGGACCGCCAGGCGCGCAGCGTGGGCGACGTGCTGCAGAACGACGCCGGCGTGCGCGTGGCGCGCGGCTTCGGCAATTTCCAGGAATCGTATTTCATCCGCGGCTTCATCCTGGGATCGGACGACGTGGCCTACAACGGCCTGTACAGCCTGCTGCCGCGCCAGTACATCGCTACCGAGCTGTTCGAGCGCGTGGAAGTGCTGCGCGGCGCCTCGACCTTCCTGACGGGCGCGGCGCCCGGCGGCGGCGGCATCGGCGGCGTGATCAACCTGGTGCCCAAGCGCGCGCCGAACGATCCGCTGACCCGTGTCACGACCGGCGTGTCCAGCGGCGGCCAATTCCAGCTGTCCACCGACATCGCCCGCCGCTTCGGCCCGGACGGCAGCACGGGCATCCGCTTCAACGCGGCGCAGCGCAGCGGCGACACCGGCATCGACGACGAGCACTCCCGCACCAGCCTGGTGTCCCTGGGCCTGGACTGGCGCTCGGCGGACACGCGGCTGTCCGCCGACATCGGCTGGCAGGAAAACAAGCTCAAGCGCGCGCGTCCCAACGTTACGCTGGGCCCCGGCGTGACCACCGTTCCCGACGCGCCGGACGCCAGTTCCAACTACGCGCAGCCCTGGTCCTACTCCAACGAGCGCGACCTGTTCGGCACCGTGCGCGCCGAGCATGATTTCAACGACAAGCTGACGGCCTATGCCGCCTTCGGCATGCGCCGCAGCGACGAGGCCAACTCGCTGGGCAACGTCACGCTGACCAATGGCAGCACGGGCGACGGCACCTTCTATCGTTTCGACAATACGCGCGAGGACAGCGTGAACACGGGCGAGCTGGGCCTGCGCGGCAAGGCGCGCACCGGCCCGGTGGGCCACGAATTCGTCGTATCGGCGTCGTTCTTCGACCTGAAGAAGAAGAACGCCTACGTGATGGACTGGAAGAACACGTACGCCACCAACATCTACGACCCGGTTTCCTACGACAAGCCGGCCTTCAGCGCGAGCGCGCTGCGCGGCAACGATCTGGACAACCCAGCGCTGCAGGGCCGCACGCGCCTGAGCAGCTATGCCATCGGCGACACGCTGTCCTTCCTGGATGACAAGGTGCTGCTGACGGCGGGCATCCGCCACCAGCGCCTGTCGCAGCGGGACTACGCGTACAACACCGGCAAGGAAAACGGCGCCTACGACGCCAGCCACAATTCGCCCGCGGCCGGCATCGTCGTCAAGGTGGCGCCCAGCGTTTCGCTGTACGCGAACTACATCGAGGCGCTGGTCGCGGGGCCCACCGCGCCCGCGGTGGCCGGCGGCAAGCCGGTGCCCAACGTCGGCGAGAGCCTGCCGCCTTTTGTCTCCAAGCAGAAGGAAGTCGGCGTCAAGTACGAGTCCGACGGCCTGGGCGCCGGCCTGGCGCTGTTCTCCACGGACAAGCCGCGCGCCATGTACAACGCCAGCAATGAGCTGACCACCTCCGGCAAGGACCGCCACCAGGGCGCCGAGTTCACGCTGTACGGCGAGCCCGTGAAGCACGTGCGGCTGCTGGGCGGGCTCACCTGGCTGGACGCCGAGCAGCGCTCCACCGGCGACCCCGCCATCAACGGCAACCGCGTGATCGGCGTGCCGCGTTTCCAGGCCAACCTCGGCGTGGAATGGGATATCCCCGGCGTTCCCGGCCTGGCCGTGGACGGCCGCGTGGTCTACACCGGTTCTTCCTACGCGGACGACGCCAACACGCTCAAGGTGCCCGGCTGGACCCGCTTCGACGCCGGCCTGCGCTACATGATGGACGTGGACGGCCATGTCCTGACCCTGCGGGCGCGCGTGGACAACATCGCCAACCGCAACTACTGGTCCTCGGTGGGTGGGTATCCCGGTAACGGCTACCTGGTGCTGGGCGGCCCGCGCACGTTCTCGCTGAGCGCGAGCATGGACTTCTAAGCCGTCGCGGCCGTCACCAGAACCAGCCGCCCCGCGTCAGGCTGGCCTCGCAGCTCTTGTATTGCGCGCTGAACTTCTCGGCGCGCGCCTGCACCTTCCGCGATACGGTCTTGAGCCAGGCCTTGCGGTCGTAGCTGCGGTTGCGGTAGCCCGTCCAGCCCTCGTGGTAGTTCAGGTACTGGCCGTAGGCGTCCCATTTCGAGATGCCGTTCAGGCGCTGGGATTTGTTCATGTACCAGCCCATGAAATCCAGCGCGTCGGCGAAGTCGTCGCGGCTGGCTCCCCAGCCGCCGGCTTCGTTTTTGTAGTCGGCCCAGGTTTCGTCCTTGGCCTGCGCATAGCCGTAGGCCGAGCTCACCCGGCCCCAGGGGATGATGCCCAGGAAGTAGTAGCGGGGCGGCACCGCGTCCTGCTTGAACGAGGATTCCTGGTACATCATGGCCATCGGCACGGGCACCGGCGCGCCCCATTTCTTCTGCACCTTCAGCGCGGCGTCGTGCCAGTCCGGCTTCTCGCGGAAGATGGCGCAAATGTTCTCGGGATTGGACGGCGGCGCGGTGGCGCAGCCGGCGAGCGCCAGCAGCAGCGGGGGCAGCAAAAGCCGGGTCATTGGCGGGTCTTCCTCCTGGTCGCGCCGCCGGGCTGCCCGGCTTGGGCGGATGTGTGTCAATGGTTACCGCGATTGTATTGAAACGTATCGCCGGCCGCAGCGCGGCGGGCGCGCGCCGAAAAAAAAAAGGCCCCGGATCGCTCCGGGGCCGTTCTGCAGGCCTGGGCCTGGCGGGCGCGGGCGTGGCCCGCTAGCCGCTTAGAGTTCGATGACGTCGGCCACGTCCTTGTAGTCGGCGATCTTGTCGAAGTTCAGGTACTGGTAGATCTGGTCGCCGCTCT
>NZ_JBLZXF010000016.1:0-108175 GCF_050285585.1 Achromobacter sp.
ATCGAGGCGATGAAGCTTTCGCCGCCTTCCAGCGAGAAGCGCTTCTGGCCGACGTACTTGGTGTGCAGGAAGCGTTCGAGGCCTTCGGACTCGGTCAGCTGCTGCAGGATGTGGCGCTTTTCTTCGACCGAATAGACGGGCGCGCCCAGCGTGGTTTCCAGGCGTTCCTGGATCCAGCGCTTGGCGGCGGGATCGGAGATGTGCGTGAATTCGGCACCGATGCTGCGGCAGTAGGTGTCGCGCAGCGCCTTCAGGATGTCGCGCAGCGTCATGGTGCTGGCGGTCGTGAAGTAGGTGTTGGTGGCCGAGTAGGTCTGGTCCAGGTCGGCTTCGGTCAGGCCGTAGAAGGCCGGATCGAGTTCGGGGATCGGCGGACGTTCCTGGCGCTTGAGCGGATCGAGGTCGGCCCAGCGCGAGCCGAGCGAGCGGTAGGCGGCGATCAGCGATTGCACCGAGACTTGCTTGGAGGCGACGCTCAGGTCGGGTTCGGCGGCGCGTTGCACGAAGGCATTGGCCTTGGCGCGCTGGGCGAACGATTCGACGATGGGAGCGTGGGCCTGGTCGCGAGTGGATTCCTGGCCGTCGGTTGCGGGAGCGTGCTGCAATTGGTCGAAATATTCGCGCCAGTTGTCAGGTACCGAACCGGGGTTATCGAGGTAGGCTTCGTAAAGCTCCTCGACATAGGGGGCATTACCCCCGAATAAATAAGACGTGGATAGAGATTCCAATTCCGAAGACATATCGCTTCACCTTTACGAGTGCTTCACTCGACACGATGCAGGAAAACCTTCCGCGACACGGGCTTCCCGGTTAGCGGATAGCAGGGGCAGAAGGCGCGTACAAGCCTTGAAAGCCGTATGGACGAGAGTATAACCCTTTGAGTTTATGGGCGTCTTCTTGCGTTTGCGTGACGCAAAAGCGCATTGGGAATGCCTTCATGCGGCGTTGGAATGTCCTGCGAACGCCTTCCATTGCGCCGTCTACTCGCCATCAAATTCCGTTAATCCAAAATGCGGCGGCGCGTCATTTTTTAATTGACGCGCAATGTGTGTTGCACATTCGCCTCGTCAGACCGGCAAGGCCGTGGTCGACAGGATCTCTTTCAGGACGAAAAAGGTGCGTATCTGGCGTACGCCGGGAAGCTTGATGATCTCGCCCGCGTGCAGCTTGTTGAAGCGTTCCAGGTCGCGTATGCGCAGCATCAGGAAGTAATCGAATTCACCCGCCACCAGATGGCATTCCAGGCAGCCGCTGATGCCGCGCGCGGCCTCCTCGAAGTCGGTGAAGGACTCGGGCGTGGAGCGGTCCAGCACCACGCCCACGATCACCAGCGTGGCCATGTCCACCTCCGCCGGCTCCAGCAACGCGACGGTCTTGCGGATGATGCCCTCGCCCTTGAGTTTTTCCACCCGGCGCAGGCAGGCGGCTGGGCTCAGGTGGACGCGCGCGCTCAGCTCCAGGTTGGTGATCTGGGCATCCTGCTGCAGCTCGCGCAGGATCTGCCGGTCGATGCGGTCCAGCTCGGAAATGGCTGCCATTTGATATGTCCCTGAAAATTAAATTTCGTTTGTTGTTTTTATCGATGAATATTAAATCCATAAATCCTGATTCATAAAAAAATAACCCTGCTTATTTGAAAAAATACGCAATTGACCTCGCATCCCCGCGATTCCTATGATTTTTCCGTGCGCGCCATTCCGGCCGGCACGGCTACACCAACAGGAGCCAGCATGGATCTGCAACGATTTCCCCGCTACCGCCTGACCTTCGGCGATACCCCCATCGAAAAGCTCGACCGCCTCTCCGCGCACCTGGGCGGCAAGGTCGAGATCTACGCAAAGCGCGAAGACTGCAACAGCGGCCTGGCGTTCGGCGGCAACAAGCTGCGCAAGCTGGAATACCTGATTCCGCAGGCCCTGGAACAGGGTTGCGACACGCTGGTCACGATAGGCGGCATCCAGTCCAACCACACGCGCATGGTGGCGGCGGTGGCCGCCAAGCTGGGCCTGGCCTGCGTGCTGGTGCAGGAAAACTGGGTGGACTATTCCGATGCGGTGTACGACCGAGTCGGCAACATCATGATGAGCCGGTTGATGGGCGCCGACGTGCGGCTGGTCGACCAGGGGTTCGACATCGGGTTCCGGCGCAGCTGGGAAGACGCGCTGGAAGAAGTGAAACGGCGCGGCGGCAAGCCCTATGCCATTCCGGCCGGCGCGTCCGACCACGAACTGGGCGGCCTGGGCTACGTGGGCTTCGCCGAGGAAGTGCGGCGTCAGGAGGCCGAGCTGGGTTTCCGCTTCGACTACATCGTGGTGTGCGCCGTCACTGGCAGCACGCAGGCGGGCATGGTGGTGGGCTTTGCCGCCGACGGGCGCGCGAACCGCGTCATCGGCATCGATGCCTCCGCCACGCCGGACCAGACCCGCGAGCAGATCCTGCGCATCGCGCGGCGCACCGCCGACCTGGTGGGGCTGGACAAGCCGATCGAGGACGGCGACGTGGTGCTGGACACCCGTTATGCCTATCCGGCCTACGGCCTGCCCTCGGCCGAGACCAACGAGGCGATCCGCCTCTGCGCGCGCCTGGAAGGGATGATGACCGACCCGGTCTACGAGGGCAAATCCATGCAGGGGATGATGGATATCGTGCGCCGCGGCGAGATCCCCGCCGGCTCCCGCGTCCTGTATGCGCACCTGGGAGGGGTGCCGGCGATCAACGCCTACAGCTTTCTGTACCGCAACGGATAAGGGCGCCTACGGCCCCCTGGGCTGGCCCAGCGGCGACCTGCGCTGAAGGCGGCGCCCGCGGGAAGCCCCCGGGGCTTGCCACCGCGGCCGGTCCGCGCCCATGATGCAAGCAAGGTAGTACCCGGACTCCGCGAACGGCGCGGCGCGGCGCCCCCCCGCCCCGCCCGGAATTCCCCGGCGGGGCGCAGCGCGTCCGGGCCGCGGCCACCCAGGCGCTGGCCCCGGATCCCGTACAATTATGTACATAAGTTGTATACAAAACTGCGGTTTCCGGCTATGGTGCAGCTCATCGCGAGATCGTCCGCCAACCCCGCTCCCGCCGCCGAGCGCCGGGACCCACTGCCCGACCGTCCATGAGCCACTACGATTCCACCCGCCCTTATCCGCGCGACCTGGTCGGCTACGGCCGCAACCCGCCGCCCGCCCGCTGGCCCGGACAGGCCCGCATCGCCGTGCAGTTCGTGCTGAACTACGAGGAAGGCGGTGAGAACAGCGTGCTGCATGGCGATGCGGGATCCGAACAATTCCTGTCCGAGATGTTCAATCCCGCCAGCTATCCCGAGCGCCACCTCAGCATGGAGAGCATCTACGAGTACGGCTCCCGGGCGGGGGTGTGGCGCATCCTGCGGGAATTCGAAAAGCGCGGGCTGCCCTTGACCGTGTTCGGCGTCGGCATGGCCCTGGAGCGGCACTCCGAGGTGGCCTCGGCCTTCGTCGAACTGGGCCACGAGATCGCCTGCCACGGCTGGCGCTGGATCCACTACCAGCACGTCGACGAAGCCACGGAGCGCGAGCACATGCGCCTGGGCATGGACGCCATTACCCGCCTGACCGGCAGCCGCCCGCTGGGCTGGTACACCGGCCGCGACAGCCCGCGCACCCGCCGGCTCGTCGCCGACTACGGCGGCTTCGAGTACGACAGCGACTATTACGGCGACGACCTGCCCTTCTGGATGGAAGTGCGGAAAACCGACGGCAGCACCGTCCCGCAGCTGATCGTGCCCTACACGCTGGACTGCAACGACATGCGCTTCGCGCTGCCGCAGGGTTATTCGCACGCCGATCCGTTCTTCCAGTACCTGAAGGACAGCTTCGACGCGCTGTACGCCGAAGGCGACGAGGCGCCCAAGATGATGAGCATCGGCATGCATTGCCGCCTGCTGGGGCGGCCCGGCCGCATCGCCGCGCTGCAGCGTTTCCTGGACCACATCGCGCGCCACGACCGCGTCTGGGTCTGCCGCCGCATCGACATCGCGCGCCACTGGAAAGCGGCGCATCCCTACACTTCCAACGCCTGAACAGGACGCTCATGGACGACACCCTAGCCCGACTCAACTCGGCCCCGCCGGCCGACGCCGCCGCGATGCTCGATGGCCTGTACGAACACGCGCCCTGGATCGCCGAACGCGCGGCGCAGGCGCGCCCGTTCCGTTCCCTGGCCGAACTGCGGCAATGCCTGCGCCGGGCCGTCGCCGATGCCGACCCCGACGCTCGCCTGGCGCTCGTGCGCGCCCATCCCGAACTGGCCGTCCCGACGCCGCAAGGCCCGGCGCTCAGCGCGGAATCGACGCGCGAACAGACGCTGGCCGGCATCGGGCAAGGCTCGGCCGACGAGCTCGACCGACTGCGCGAACTGAATGCCGCCTACGCCGCCAAGTTCGGCTTCCCCTTCGTGCTGGCCGTGCGCGGCCCGCGCGGAACCGGCCTCGCGCGCCGGCAGATCCTCGACGAATTCGCCCGCCGCCTGGACAACCCGGCCGACGTCGAACTCCAGGAAGCGCTGCAGCACCTGCACCGCATCGCCGAGATCCGCCTGCGGGAACGGTTCGGCGACACCCCCGCCATGGGCGACGACATCTGGGACTGGGGCGAAGCCCTCGCCGCCCACAGCGACCCGGGCTACGCCGAAAAAGGCCAGTTGACGGTCACCTACCTGACCGACGCGCACCGCGCCTGCGCCGCGCAGCTGTCGCAATGGATGCGCGACTGCGGTTTCGACGAGGTCGGGATCGATGCCGTGGGCAACGTGGTGGGCCGATACCTCGCCGACCGCCCCGAGGCCCTGACGCTCCTGACCGGCAGCCACTACGACACGGTGCGCAATGCCGGCAAGCACGACGGGCGGCTGGGCATCTTCGTGCCCATGGCCTGCGTGCGCGAACTGCACCGGCGCGGCCGCCGCCTGCCCTATCACCTGGAGGTGATCGGTTTCGCCGAAGAGGAAGGCCAGCGCTACCGCGCCACCTTCCTCGGCTCGGGCGCCCTCATTGGCGACTTCCGCCCCGAATGGCTGGACCAACGCGACGCGGACGGCATCAGCATGCGCGACGCGATGGCGCGCGCCGGCCTGCGCGCCGAGGACATCCCCGCGCTGCGCCGGGATCCGGCCCGCTACCTGGGCTTCGTCGAAGTCCACATCGAGCAAGGGCCGGTGCTCTACGAAATGGGCTTGCCGCTGGCCGTCGTCACCTCCATCAACGGCTGCCTGCGCTACCAGGTCCAGGTTTTCGGCATGGCCTGCCATGCCGGCACCACCCCGATGGACCGGCGCCGCGACGCCGCCGCCGCGGCGGCCGAGATGGTCCTGTACGTCGAGCGGCGCGCCGCCCGCGATGGCGATTCGGTAGGCACCGTCGGCATGCTGGAAGTGCCCAGCGGCTCGATCAACGTGGTGCCCGGCGAGTGCCGCTTCAGCCTGGACCTGCGCGCCCCCAGCGACGAACGGCGCGACGCGCTCGCCCGGGACGTGCTGGCCGAGCTCGAAGCCGTCTGCCAGCGCCGGGGCCTGCGCTACGCCCTGGAAGAAACCATGCGCGCCGCCGCGGCGCCCAGCGATCCCGCCTGGCAGCGGCGCTGGGAACAGGCCGTCGACGCGCTGGGGCTGCCGGTCCACCGCATGCCCAGCGGCGCGGGCCACGACGCCATGAAGCTGCATGAAGTCATGCCGCAGGCCATGCTGTTCGTGCGCGGCCAGAACGCCGGCATCAGCCACAACCCCCGCGAATCCACCACCAGCGACGACATCCAGCTCGCCGCGCTCGCGATGCTGCAGCTGCTGGACGCGCTCGCCAAGGAAACGACATGACGACTCCGACCGATTACGCCCGGCTCGACGCCTGGATCGACGCCCACTTCGACGAGGAAGTCCGCTTCCTGCAGGAACTGGTCCGCGTGCCCACCGACACGCCGCCCGGCAACAACGCCCCCCACGCCGAACGCACCGCGGAACTGCTGCAAGGCTACGGCCTTTCGGCCGAGTCCCACCCCGTGCCCGCCGACGCGGTCCGCGACTACGGGCTGCAATCCATCACCAACCTCATCGTGCGGCGCGAGTACGGCGCGGACGGCCCGCGCATTGCGCTCAACGCCCACGGCGACGTGGTCCCGCCCGGCGACGGCTGGCAGCACGATCCGTACGGCGGCGAAATCGACAACGGCAGCCTTTACGGCCGCGCCGCCGCCGTCAGCAAGAGCGACTTCGCCAGCTATACCTTCGCGCTGCGCGCGCTCGAAGCCGTCGCCCGCCCCACCCGCGGCGCGATCGAGCTGCACTTCACCTACGACGAGGAATTCGGCGGCCTGCTGGGCCCGGGCTGGCTGCTCTCGCAGGGGCTGACCCGGCCCGACCTGCTGATCGCGGCGGGCTTCAGCTACGAAGTCGTCACCGCGCACAACGGCTGCCTGCAAATGGAAGTGACCGTCCACGGCAAGATGGCGCATGCCGCCATCCCGGCCACCGGCGTCGACGCGCTGCAGGCCGCCGTCAAGATCCTCGACGCGCTGTACGGGCAGAACGCGCGCTACCGGGAGATCCGCTCGCAGGTGCCGGGCATCAGCCACCCCTATCTGAACATCGGCCGCATCGAGGGCGGCACCAACACCAACGTGGTGCCGGGCAAGGTGGTGTTCAAGCTGGACCGGCGCATGATCCCCGAAGAGAACGCCGCCGACGTCGAAGCGGACATCCGCCGCATCATCGCCGAGACCGCCGCCGCCCTGCCCGGCATCACGGTGGACATCAAGCGCCTGCTGCTGGCGAACGCCATGCGGCCGCTGCCCGGCAGCCAGCCGCTGGTGCAGGCCATCCAGAAGCATGGAGAAGAACTGTTCGGCGAGCCGATACCCGCCATGGGCACGCCGCTCTATACCGACGTGCGCCTGTACGCCGAAGCCGGCATCCCCGGCGTGATCTATGGCGCCGGGCCGCGCAGCGTGCTGGAATCCCACGCCAAGCGCAACGACGAGCGCGTGGTGCTGGAAGACCTGCGCCGCGCCACCAAGGTCATCGCCCGCACGCTGTCCGACCTGCTCGGGCCGGCCTGACGGTCCCGCGGCCGGGCCGGGGCGGATGCGCTACGCCAGCCGCAGCACGCGCCGCCAGAACAGCACCGCCACCAGCACGAAGACGGCCAGCCCCAGGTAGGAGGCCGGTTTCGCGAAATCCTCCCCGGCGATGGCCAGCGGGGCATCGGTGCCGGCGGCGCCGATGATACCCGCCATCAGCACCCCGACCAGGCTTTCGCCGACGATCAGGCCGGAGGCGATCAGCACGCCGCGGCGGTTGGCCGCGTCGGCGAACTGCTCGTACGGCTTGCCGGCTTCTGCGGCGCGGCGGCGCAGAACGCGTTCGAGCAGCCAGGCGAGGACCGCGCCGGCCACGATGGGCGCCGCCACGGTGGGCGGCAGGTAGATGCCGATGCCGACCGCCAGCACCGGGATCCGGGCCACGCGGCAGGTGCGCATCAGGACCTGGTCCACCAGGATCAGGCCCACGCCGACCGCCATGCCGATCAGGATCATCGTCCAGTTGAGCTGGTGCGTGAAAATGCCGCGCGCGATCGCCAGCATCAGGGTCGCCTGCGGCGCCGACAGGGCCTGCGCCGGATCCATGTCGGCGCGCGGCATCGCGTCGGCGAAACCGTAGGCGTTGTACAGCAGCTCCAGCACCGGCGAAATCACCGCCGCGCCCGCCACGCAGCCGATCAGCAGCGCCACCTGCTGGCGCCACGGCGTCGCGCCCACCAGCCAGCCGGTCTTCAGGTCCTGCAGGTTGTCGTTGGAAATCGAGGCCACGGCCACCACCGCGGAGGTGCTGAAGATGGACAGCGCGATGGCCATCTGCACGCCATTCTCGGCGCCCAGCAACTCGCCGCCCAGCGCCAGCATCAGCAGCGACACCAGCACGATGGCCACGATGCCCACTCCCGAGATCGGGCTCGTCGACGAACCGACCAGCCCGGCCATGTAGCCGCAGGCCGCCGCCACCAGGAAGCCGAACACGAAGGCGAACAGCACGGCGTAGGCCACCAGTTTCCAGATGGCGCCGGCCGACAGCGGCGCGCCCGACAGGAACACCTGGAACGTCACGACCAGCACCGCCACCAGCACCAGCGTCACCGCCGAGATCCAGCCGGCCGACAGGTCGCGCTCGGTGCGCGGGATGCGCCCGGCCTGGGCCGCGTCCGACTTGCCCAGCGCGGCGAACGACGCCTTCAGGCCGCGCACCATGGGCATGAACAGAGTCGCCAGCGTCCAGATGGCTCCCACGCCGATCACGCCCGCGCCGATGAAGCGCACCTGCGACGACCACAGCCCGGTCGCGTACTTCTCCGGCGACATGCCGGCGGGCATGTCGCCCAGGGCGGTCAGGATCGGCACGGCGATCCCCCAGGAAATGACCAGGCCGGTCAGCATGGCCAGGCCCGCGACGATGCCGATGAGGTAGCCGGCGCCCAGCAGCGCCAGCGAGAATCCCATGGGCAGGCGGAACACCGCCCCGCCCAGCGGGAACCAGCCGCTGACGCTGTCGCCCAGCACCCGCAGGCCGCTGGCGGCGAAGCTGACCACGGCCGAGGCCAGGCCGCCGGCGACGATGTCGCCCATGCCCGTGGCCGTCCTGGCCGGCGGCCGCCCTGCGTCCTCGGCGGCGTCCGGAGCGCGCTCGGCGCTGCCCACGCGCAGGATCTCGGCGGCCGCCACTCCTTCCGGATACGGCAGGTCGCTCTGCACCACCATCACGTGGCGCAGCGGAATGGTGAACATCACGCCCAGCATCCCGCCGGCCGCGCAGATGCCCAGCGTCTGCCAGAACGGAAAGCCCTGCCAGTGCCCCATCATGACCAGGGCCGGCAGGATGAAGATGATGGAGGACAGCGTGCCGGCCGCCGAGGCCTGGGTCTGCACCATATTGTTTTCGAGGATGTTCGCGTCCTTGAACAGGCGCAGGACGGACATCGAGATCACCGCGGCCGGGATGGCGGACGAGAACGTCAGGCCCACCTTCAACCCCAGGAAGACGTTGGAGGCCGTGAAAATGACGGTGATCAGGGCGCCCAGCAGGACGCCGCGGAACGTCAGTTCCGGCAGCGTGACCTCTGCGGGGACGCGGATGGGTTCGGTCATGGAAATCTCCCTGTCTGCAAGGCGCGAATTCTAGCGCCCCCCGGTTGCGGCCCGGGAGGCGGCCATCGGCCGATTCGGCGGCATAAGCTGCCGCCGGCAATCCGTCCTGCAAAAGATTATGCTGAAAGCGGCGCGATTCCGCCAAGATTTCGATCACCCATGCCAGGGGCAAGGGTCTAGCATGGGTGCTAAACCAGGAGACAACACCACTATGCGCGACGCCAGCACCCTCCGCCCCGGGCAGGGCACGGAACCCGACCTCGACCCCGCCGAAACCGCCGAATGGCGCGACGCCCTGCAATCGCTGGTCCAGGCCGAAGGCGCCGGACGGGCGGGCTACGTACTGGACAATCTCCTGGGCCATGCCGCCTCGCTGGGCCTGCGCGCCCGGGCGCAGACGCGCACCGCCTACCTGAACACCATCCCCGCCGACCAGGAGCCGCCGTTTCCCGGCAACCTGGCCGTCGAAGAGCGCATCGCGCGCATCAACCGCTGGAACGCGCTGGCCATGGTGGTGCGCGCCAACCAGGCGCACGGCGAACTGGGCGGGCACATCGCCAGCTATGCCTCGGCCGCCGACCTGTTCGAGGTGGGCTTCAACCATTTCTTCCGGGCGAGCACCGCCGACGGCCCCGGCGACCTGGTCTACATGCAGCCGCACTCGGCGCCGGGCGTGTACGCCCGCGCCTACCTGGAGGGCTTCCTCGGCGAAGACGACCTGGCGCATTTCCGCCAGGAAATCACCGCCACCGCGCGCGGCCTGCGCGGGCTGTCTTCGTATCCGCACCCGTGGCTGATGCCGGACTTCTGGCAATTCCCCACGGGCTCGATGGGCATCGGCCCGATCAACGCCATCTACCAGGCGCGCTTCATGCGCTACCTCGAACACCGCTCGCTGGTGCCGGGCGGCGACCGCAAGGTCTGGGGCATCTTCGGCGACGGCGAAATGGACGAGCCCGAGTCCATCGCGGCGCTGACGCTGGCCGCGCGCGAAAAGCTCGACAACCTGGTGTTCGTGGTCAACTGCAACCTGCAGCGCCTGGACGGCCCGGTGCGCGGCAACGGCCGCATCATCGACGAACTCGAAACCCTGTACGCCGGCGCGGGCTGGAACGTCATCAAGCTGGTCTGGGGCAGCGACTGGGACGCGCTCCTGCGGCGCGACACGGGCGGCGCGCTGGCCCGGGCGTTCGCCAATACCGTGGACGGCCAGTTCCAGACCTTCGCCGCCAACGACGGCGCCTTCAACCGCGCCCACTTCTTCAACCAGAATCCCGAACTCGCCGCCCTGGTGGCCGACTGGACCGACGAAGCCATCGACCGGCTGCACCGCGGCGGCCACGACATGGTGAAGATCCATGCGGCCTATCACCGCGCCGCGCGCCATCGCGGCCAGCCCACCGTCATCCTGGCCCAGACCAAGAAGGGCTTCGGCATGGGCGCGGCCGGCCAGGGCAAGATGACCACCCACCAGCAGAAGAAGCTGGACGACGAGGCCCTGCTGGCCTTCCGCGACCGCTTCGCGCTGCCGATCTCGGACGCCGACTGCCTGGCCCTGAAGTTCTACCGCCCCGCCGAAGACAGCGCCGAACTGCGCCACCTGCAGGCGCGCCGCGCCGCGCTGGGCGGCCACATTCCCCGCCGCGCCACCGAGGCGCCCCGCCTGGCGCCGCCGGACGCCGAACAGTGGGCGCGCTTCGCGCTGGCCGCGGACGGCAAGGAAATGTCGTCCACCATGGCCATCGTGCGCATGCTGACCGCGCTGCTCAAGGACCCCGCGGTGGGTCCGCGCATCGTGCCCATCGTGGCCGACGAGGCCCGCACCTTCGGCATGGCCAACCTGTTCCGCCAGATCGGCATCTATTCCGCCCAGGGCCAGCTCTACGAACCCGAGGACATCGGCTCGGTGCTGTACTACCGCGAGGCCCGCGACGGCCAGATCCTGGAAGAAGGCATCACCGAGGCCGGCGCGATCTCGTCCTGGACGGCCGCCGGCACCAGCTACTCGGTCAACGGCCTGCCGATGCTGCCGTTCTATATCTATTACTCGATGTTCGGCTTCCAGCGCATCGGCGACCTGATCTGGGCGGCCGCCGACCAGCGCACGCGCGGCTTCCTGGTCGGCGCCACGTCCGGCCGGACCACGCTCGGCGGCGAAGGCCTCCAGCACCAGGACGGCTCCAGCCACATCATGGCCGCCGCCGTCCCCAACTGCCGCGCCTACGACCCGGCCTATGCCTACGAGGTCGCGGTCATCGTCGAATACGGCATGCGCCGCATGCTGGACGAACAACGCGACGAATTCTTCTACCTGACCGTCACCAACGAGAACCTGGCGCAACCCGACATGCCCGCGGACGAGGGCACGCGCGAGGGCATCCTGCGCGGCATGTACCGCCTGCGGCCCGCCCATGGAGAGGCCCAGGTGCGCCTGCTGGGCGCCGGCCCGATGCTGCGCGAGGCCGAGATGGCGGCCGAGCGCCTGCGGGCGGACTACGGCGTGGAGGCCGAGGTCTGGAGCGTGACCAGCTTCTCGGAGCTGGCCCGCGACGGCCGCGAAGCCGAGCGCGCCCGCGTGCTGGGGCTGGAAGCCGACGCCGCCACGGACTGGGTGCGCGCCTGCCTGGGCGGCAGCGACGCGCCGGTGATCGCCGCCACCGACTACGTGCGCGCCGTCCCGGACCAGATCCGCGCCTGGGTGCCGGCGCCGTACCGCACGCTGGGCACCGACGGCTTCGGCCGCAGCGACACCCGCGCCCGGCTGCGCGACTTCTTCGAGGTCAGCGCCGACTGGATCGCGCTCTACGCGCTGGACAGCCTGGGCCGGCAGGACGACGCCCGGGCATTGCGCGCGCGGCTGAACGCCGGCACCCGCCAAACCCCTCCCTGGGAACTCTAGGATGGAGGGCGCGCGGGCCTTCGCTGCACTGCAACAACCAAGGCTGCGCGCTTTCTGTTGAAATACGGGTGTTCCCAAGCATTGCCAGATGAAAACGGCGGGCCGCGAGCCCGCCTTTTGCAGTCCGTTTTCTTTTTCTGTTTTACGCCCCAGAAGGCCTGTATCCCATGGACGAAACTCTCACCAAACTGGCGTTGGACTACCACGCCTATCCGACTCCCGGCAAGATCTCGGTCACCCCGACCAAGACCCTGGCCAACCAGGACGACCTGTCCCTGGCCTACTCCCCCGGCGTGGCGGCCGCCTGCATGGCCATCTTCGACCAGGGCGACGACGCCGCCTCGAAGTACACCTCGCGCGGCAACCTGGTGGGCGTGATCACCAACGGCACCGCCGTGCTGGGCCTGGGCAACATCGGTCCGCTGGCCGCCAAGCCGGTCATGGAAGGCAAGGGCTGCCTGTTCAAGAAATTCGCCGGCATCGACGTGTTCGACATCGAACTCGCCGAAAACGACCCGGACAAGCTGGTCGACATCATCGCCGCGCTGGAACCCACGCTGGGCGGCGTCAACCTTGAAGACATCAAGGCGCCCGAGTGCTTCTACATCGAGAAGAAGCTGCGCGAGCGCATGAAGATCCCCGTCTTCCACGACGACCAGCACGGCACCGCCATCATCTCGTCGGCCGCCATCCTGAACGGCCTGAAGGTCGTGAACAAGGACATCGGCTCGGTCAAGCTGGCCTGCTCGGGCGCCGGCGCCGCCGCCATCGCCTGCCTGGACCTGCTGGTCCACCTGGGCGTCAAGCGCGAGAACATCTACGTGGTCGACTCCCGCGGCGTGATCTGGGATGGCCGTGACGAGAACATGGAGGTCAACAAGAAGCGCTACGCGCAGAAGACCGACGCGCGCACGCTGGCCGACGTGGTCAACGGCGCCGACGTGTTCCTGGGCTGCTCCACCGCCGGCGTGCTGACCGCCGACATGGTCAAGACCATGGCCGCCAGCCCGCTGATCCTGGCGCTGGCCAACCCGGAACCCGAAATCCGTCCGGAAGTCGCCAAGGCGGCGCGTCCCGACTGCATCATCGCCACCGGCCGTTCGGACTATCCGAACCAGGTCAACAACGTGCTGTGCTTCCCGTTCATCTTCCGCGGCGCCATGGACGCCGGCGCCTCGCGCATCACGGAAGAGATGAAGCTCGCCTGCGTGAAGGCCATCGCCGAACTGGCGCAAGCCGAGCAGAACGATGAAGTGGCTCGCGCCTACGCCGGCCAGGAACTGTCCTTCGGTCCCGACTACATCATTCCCAAGCCCTTCGACCCGCGCCTGATCGTCCAGATCGCCCCGGCCGTGGCCCAGGCCGCCGCCGACTCCGGCGTCGCCGCGCGTCCCATCGAGGACATCGAAGCCTACCGCCAGAAGCTGATGGGCTTCGTGTACCACTCCGGCCAGCTGATGCGCCCGCTGTTCGCCCAGGCCAAGAAGGCGCCCAAGCGCGTCATCTACGCCGACGGCGAAGACGAGCGCGTCCTGCGCGCGGTGCAGACCGTGGCCGATGAAAAGCTGGCGTTCCCGATCCTGATCGGCCGTCCGTCCGTCATCGAAATGCGCATCAAGAAGTTCGGCCTGCGCCTGGCGGCCGGCAAGGACTTCGAGATCGTGGATCCCGAGGACGACAGCCGCTTCAACGAAACCTGGAATGCGTACTACCAGCTCAAGGGCCGCGAAGGCGTGACGCCGGCCATCGCCAAGGCGATGATCCGCAAGCACAACACGCTGATCGGCGCGATGCTGCTGCGCCGTGGCGATGCCGACGCACTGCTGTGCGGCGTGGCCAGCAAGTACGACAACCAGCTCAAGTACATCGACGAAATCATCGGCAAGAAGGAAGGCCAGACCTACGCCGCCCTGAACGTGCTGATGCTGCCCGACCAGACGCTGTTCGTCACCGACACGCACGTCAACGAGAACCCGACGGCCGAGGAAGTGGCCAACATCACGATCCAGGCCGCCGACGAGATGCTGCGCTTCGGCGTGGTGCCGAAGATCGCGCTGCTGTCGCACTCCAACTTCGGCAGCCGCACGACGGAATCCTCGCGCAAGATGGCCAGCGCCAACAAGCTGGTGCGCGATCGCGCCCCCGACCTGGAAGTCGACGGCGAAATGCACGCCGACGCCGCCCTGTCGGAGAAGATCCGCATGCTGGCCTATCCGGACAGCACGCTGAAGGGTCGCGCCAACCTGCTGGTCATGCCGAACCTGGACACCGGCAACATCACGTACAACATGCTGAAGATGACCGGCAGCAATGGCATCGCGATGGGCCCGATCCTGCTGGGCGCGGCGCGTCCCGTGCACATCCTGACCACCAGCGCCACCGTGCGCCGCATCGTCAACATGACGGCGCTGGCCGTGGTGGACGCGCAGCAGGAAGCCGCCGAGGCCGCCAAGAAACGCCGTTGATCGACCTGTTCGGGCGCCCGCGGCGCCCGGCATGCAAAGCGCCCCTCGGGGCGCTTTTTTCTTGGCGGTTCGGCGGGGGATGGTACAACCATGCTTGTCCCGCCTTTCTGGAGCCGACATGCTGCAAGACGCCCTGCTCGCCTGGTTTCACTACCTGGCCATTTTCGTGCTCGTAGTCATCATGACGGCCGAAGCCGTCCTGCTGCGCCCCGGCCTGGCGCCCGACACGGTTCGCCGCCTGGCCTTGTACGATCGCTTCTTCGGCGTGTCGGCGGTGACCGTGCTGGTCACCGGCGTGCTGCGCCTCATGCTCGGCGCCAAGGGCGCGGCGTTCTACATGGCCAATCCCTGGTTCCACGCCAAGATCGCGCTCTTCGTCGTGATCGCGCTCTGTTCGATCCCGCCCACCCTCGCCTTCATCCGCTGGCGCAAGCAGGCCGCCACGCAGCCCGGCTTCGTGCCGCCGGAAGCCGACATCCGCCGCGCGCGCCGCTGGGTGATGATCGAATCCCATCTGTTCATCTTCCTGCCGCTGTTCGCGGTGCTGATGGCGCGCGGCATCGGCATGTAGCGCCCGGCCCCGCTCCGGGCCGGCGCGTTCAGGAGGGGCAGCGCACCGACGCCTGCGGCGGCGCCCCTTCCACCTCGATGGTGGCGAACAGCATCACGCCCGCCTCGGCGTTCGGCAGCGTGGCCAGCACCTCGCCGTCCCCCCGCTGCACCACCGACATGCCCTCGGACAGCGCCTCGCCGTCGTCGCGCAGCACCGTCATGCCATGGTCCGGGGTGAGCACCCAGGCGTCCGGCAGGCGCCGGTTCAGCGGATAGGCGGTGGACTGGACCCGCGTGCCCGCGGGATAGCGATAGGGCCCCAGCCGCAGCGGGCAGGCCAGCGCCGCGCTCGCCACGCCCAGCAAACGATGCGTGTCGTCCAGGCGCAGCCCGGGACGCCCGAGCAACATCCCGGACACCGCCAGGGGCTCGGGCGAATCGACGCTCACGTACCAGTTCAGCGGCTCCACGTGCCCGTTCGTGTAGGTCTCGCCCTTTCTCGCCCGGACCTCGGCGCCGGCCGGCAACGCGATCCCTCCCGCGCGATTGCCCGCGCCCAGCGTGCAGGATTCGAACTCGGGACGGGCGTCTTTTTTCTCGACGCTGAATTCGACCTTTTCCGTGGTGTCGCAGCGCCAGCCCGCCACATCCTGCACGCCCGCGCCCCAGAGGTACAGCGTGTGCGGATGCGCGCCGAGTTCCTCGTAGGTTTCCCGGTCGTACTCGGTGCGCAGGTAACGCACGATACGCGTGGCCTGCATGCCGAATGCCGGAACCGGCGCCTCGAACGTCGCCTCGGTGTAGCGTTCGGGCTGGCCTTCCCTCGCCAGCACGAGGCGCGCGCCCGCGGGCATGGCCACGCCGCCCAGCGTCTGCGGCTGCGCCAGCGTCACGCGCCGCGCCGCCTCCAGGCGGTCATGTTCGCGGTCCACGGTCCAGGACACGTACCGGATGAAGACATAGAAGGCGGACAAGGCGGCCAGCGCCAGCAGCGCGCCGCCGTGCAGCCAGGGGCGGCGCCCGAACCGCTGCCTTGCGCGGCGGCTGGCAGCCAGCACCGCCAACCATCCCAGCAATGCCAGGCCCGCGAGCTGGGAAACGAAAAGGAAGACGAAGAATTCCGTCGACGGCAGCGAAATCGGGATCATGGCGGCGATGATACGCGAACCGCCGCCTCGGTCGGGATGCCGCGCCCCCGCGCCGGTCCGGACGCCGACAGCCCCCTGTCCCACGCCTCAGGTGAAATGATCCAGGACGGATTCGTCCGTCAATTCGTCCGGCTGCAAGGCCCGCGTGATGGTGCCTTTGTGGATCAGCAGCACGCGGTCCGACAGCTGGCGAATGAAATCGATGTTCTGCTCCACCAGCACGATCGCCAGCCCCAGGCGCTCGCGGATGTCCTTCAGCTTGTCCACGATTTCATCGATGATGGAAGGCTGGATGCCTTCGGTGGGTTCGTCGAGCAGCAGCAGCCTCGGCCGCGCGACCAGGGCCCGCGCCAGCGCCAACAGTTGCTGCTCTCCGCCGCTGAGCGCGCCGCCGGGGCGCCCCGCCAACGGTTTCAGGCGCGGGTACTCATCCAGGATTTCTTGCACGTCCATGCTACGCCCGGGGTTCGCCTTGGCTGAAAACCTGAGGTTGTCCAGCACCGACAGGCCCGGAAAAATGCCCCGCCCCTGCGGCACGTAACCCATGCCCATCCGGGCGCGCCAGTGGGAAGGCAAGCGCGTGATGTCCGCGTCCTGCAAGCGCACGGCGCCCGCCGTCGCCGGCAGCACGCCCATCAGCGTCTTCAGCAGCGTGGACTTGCCCATGCCGTTGTGGCCGAGCACGCCCAGGAATTCCGCCTCGGCGACGTGGAATTGCACGCCCTCCAGAACGGGAATGCGGCCGTAGCCGGAAGCCAGATTGTTGACCGTCAGCAAGTTCATGCGCCGCGCCCCCTTCCCAAATAGACATCGCGCACCTGCGGATCCGCGATGATCTGCTCAAACGAGCCTTCCGTCAGGATGCTGCCCTGATGAAACACGGTGACCGTGCGCGCGATCTTGCCGATGAAGGCCATGTCGTGCTCGACCACCACCACGGCCGCCCGCGAATTCAGCTCGTGTATCAGGTCCGCCATGCGCTGGGTTTCCTCGTCGCTCATTCCGGCCGCGGGTTCGTCTAGCAGGATCACCTTCGGATCTCGCGCCACGACCATGCCGATTTCCACCCACTGCCGCTGGCCGTGGGCCAGCTCGCCCACCAGCTTTCGGGAAACGCCCTCCAGCCCCAGGCGGGCCTTGATCTGCTCGGCCCGGTCGAGCGCCTTCCCGGAGCTGCAGGCGCTCCAGGCGGCCAGCCACAGGTTCTCGTCCACCGTCAGCCCGTCCAGCACGGTCGGCACCTGGTTCTTGATACCCATGCCCCGCTTGGCGATGGCGTGCTGCTGCGCATGCCGGATGCTGCGTCCGTCGAACAGAATGTCTCCTTCCGAGGGCGCGAGTTGGCCGCTGAGCAACTTGAAGAACGTGCTCTTGCCGGCGCCGTTGGGCCCGATCAGGCACCTCAGCTCGCCTCGGCGCAAGACGAAATCGATATTGCCCAGCGCCTTGACGCCGCCGAAGCGCTTGCCCACGCCCCGAGCCTCCAGGATGATGTCGCGGTCCGTCATCGCTCGCCTCCCGCGCGCCGCCGCGGCGCTAGACGGGCGATCAGGCCTTGGCACGCCGGCGCCAATCCCTGCGGAAACAACAGCACGCAGACGATCAATATGAATCCCAGCGCCAGCGTGACCTGGCCGACGCCCACCGTGCCCAGCCAGGTGGTGAGGTACTGGATGAGCAGCGTGCCGATGATCGGCCCCGCCAGGATGGAACGTCCGCCGACGATGACCCAGATGACCACCATCGCGGCCTGGTTGAGGCTGAACATCTCCGGACCGACGAAGTTCCCCCACAGCGCGTACAGGCCTCCGGCCAGGCCGGCCAGCCCGCCGGCGATGACGAAGGCCATCAGCTTGTACAGCCGGCTGTCGTAGCCCAGCAATTCCATGCGCTTGTCGTTTTCCCGCAGCCCCACCAGCACGCGTCCCGTCGGGCTGGCGAGGAACAGGCGGATGCCCACGTACGCCAGGGCCAGGAAGAACAAGGCCAGGTAGAAAATGCCTTCGATGGATTGCAGGTCGAGCGGCCCGATCCGCAGCGGCAGCCCCGGCACGCCGGGTATGCCGTTCTGTCCGTTGAGCCGCACGGTGCCGATGACGTATTCGGGCCCCGAGGTGGCGCGCACGCCCTTCTCGAAGATCAGCGTGACGACCAGCGTGATGACGCTCAGGTAGATATCGCTGATCCGGCCGTACATCATGAAATAGCCCAGCAGTACCGCGAACAGCATGGGCACGACGGCCGCCAATGCCAGTGCCGCCACGGGCAGATCGGTATTCAGGCTGAACAGGGCATAGGCATAGCCGCCCAGGCCAAAGAAAATCGTCTGGCCGAAGCTCAGGATCCCGACGTAGCCCCACAGCAATCCCATGCTCAGCGCCAGCAGCGACAGGATCATCACCAGCGACAGGTCCAGCTGGAGCGCCGTGTCGGCGTACCGGGGCACGGCCAGCATCAGCGCTACGCAAACGCCCACCGATGCCCACCAGGGCCATCGGGGCCGGCGTCCGGCATGCGCGTCGAAACTCATGGAAAACGTATGGCTGCTCATGCTACATACCTCGCTTCATTCTGCCTGTGATGCCCAAGGGGAGCATGCGCAGTAGGAGAACCGCCGCGATCAGCATGCTGACCTCGCCCAGCACCGAGCTGTAGGCATAGGACACCACGCCGTCGATCGCGCCGAACAGGGATGAGGCCGCGCTCGCGCCCACGAGAGGCAGGTGGCCGCCGACGATGACCGTGATGAACGCCTTGGCCACGAAAAAGCCGCCCATGGCCGGACTCACCCCGGTCAATGGCGCCAGCGCCGCGCCCGCCAGCCCGGCCAGGCAGGAACCCAGCCCGAACGTGGACATGTAGACGCGGTCTCGATCCACGCCCAGGCAAGCCGCCATCTCCGGAGCCTGCATGGTTCCGCGCACGATCAGGCCCGCCTTGGTCCGAACCGCCAGCCACCAGCACAGCGCGACCAGCGAGAAGGAAAACGCGCAGATCGCCAGGTTGTAGGAAGAGACGCTCATGCCGCCCAGGCTGACGTTGGCGAAGTACGTCGACATTCCCATGCTGGATGCGCCGAACACGGTGGTGGCCGCCCCGACGAACAGCAGCGACAACCCCCAGGTGGCCAACAGCGTGTCGACCATCCGTCCGTAGAGGAAGCGGATGACGAGCCGCTCGACCACGATGCCTGCAATGCCGGCGATCGCCCCGCCGGCCAGTACGCCCAGCCACAGCGGCGCGCCGGCGTTGGCGGACAGCACGCACGCGTATCCGCCCACCATCATGAATTCGCCGTGGGCCAGGTTGATGACCTTCATCATGCCGAATATCACCGCCAGCCCCAGGCTGATCAGCAACATCAGGGAGATCGAAAATACGACTAGGTAAAGACCGGTGTATAGCGATGTCACGCGGCTCTCCGAAGCGGATGGTTGATGTCCGCCAGGGCCGTCGGCGTAGCGGCGGCCCTGGTACTTCCGGCATCTAGAGCTTGGGCTCGTACTGCCGGGTGTCGTCGGGATTGCGCCTCAGGTCGCATACCGCCTGGGTATCGGTGGGCTGGCGCTGGGGGAATGACTTGACCACGTCGAAGCCCTTGTCCTTGTTGCCGATGGCGATGTGGATATCCATGACGACGTGATTGGACTGCTCATCGATGGAGTACAGTCCGCCGGGGCCGTCGTACCGGGTCCCCGGCAAGGCGGCGATGACCTTGTCCGGCTCCACGCTGCCGGCGCGCCGGACCGCTTCGGCCCATAGCATCATGCCGCGGTAGCCGTACTCTCCATACTCGCCGATGTAGTCCGACTCCCCGGTGAAGTCCGCGAAGCGCTTCACGAATTTCCTGGCCGCGTCGGTGGGCAGCGTGTCGATGAAGGACGCGGCGATGATGGTGCCGTCGTTCTCCTGCGCGCTGAGCATGGAGTTCTCCCTGGCGGCGCCGTACACCGTGCCGATCAGCGTCATGTTCTTCTTGCCTATGGTCGATTCGAACTGGCGGTAGAAGCTCATGTGGGCATCGCCGACCAGCGCGGACCACACCGCATCGGGCTTGGCGGCCTGGATGCGGCTGAGCGCGGGCGCGAAGTTGGTCACGTCCAGGGGAAAGAACTCGACGGCCACGTCCTTGCCGCCCTTTTCCCGGATGAACTTCTGCAGCCATTTGCTGGTGATCTGGCCGTAGTTGTAGTCGGCCGCCAGGATGTAATGCGTCTTGGCGTTGCGCTCTTTGATCACGTAGTCGACCAGCGGGTCCAGCTCCTGGCCCGGCACCATGCCGGGACACACGTGGCGGCGATCGCACACGCCGCCTTCGTACAGGGCGTTGTAGAAGTACAGCCCCTTGAAGCGCTGCACGATCGGCCTGACCACTTCGCGCGCGGAACTGGCGACGGCGCCGTGGATGACGTCGGCCTTGTCGCGGACGAACGCCTGGGTCGCGTATTGCGAATAGAGCCGGTTGCTGGACTGGGTGTCGTAGAAGGCGACCTCTACCTTACGGCCCAGCAAGCCGCCCGATGCATTGATCTCGTCGGCCGCCATGGCGACCGCCTTGATCTGCTTCAGGCAGTAGTTGTTCAGGACGCCGGTCTTGTCCAGCAGGTTGGCCACCTTGATCGGCTTGGACGAATCGATTTGCGCCTGCGCGAGCAGATCGAAGCTGCTGGCGTACGCCAGCACGCCGGCCGCGGTTTTGATGAAACCCCGTCGATTGAGGGACATGGACACTCCTTCGTTGAATTGCCCCCGCCGGCGTCTCCCGCCGGCGGCGATCCTGCGGCTGCGATCCGGCCCGACGCCGACGCGCGCCCGCGCGCTCAGGCACCGGCCAGATCGGGATGCCTGCGATGCCAATCCGTCATTTGCTGATACGCATGCGCGGCGCGCACGATCAGGTCTTCGCGAAAATCGGCGCCCACGAACTGGAAGCCGATCGGCGTGCCGGCCCCTTCGAGAAAGCCGCCGGGCAAGGTAATGGTGGGCACGCCCGCCATGTCCAGCGGCGCCGTGTAGCGCATCATGGCGAACCAGATGTCGACATAGGCCTGGCCGGTGACGTGCATTTGCGCCACCGTCGGCGAGGCGATCGGCGTGGTGGGAATCAACAGCACGTCCACCGTTTGCATCAGGGCCCGCATCTTGCCCGTGTACGCGGCGCGCTGCAGCAGAATCTTCTGGTAGTCGATGCCGCTCTGGGCCATGCCCATCTCGATCAGGTTGGCCAATGCCGGGCCGTAGGAGCCCTTGTGCCGCGCATAGGTTTCTTCATGGGCCACGGCCGCTTCGATGCTGCACAGGTTGAACCAGTTGCGCTGCACATCGACCGCGTCGGGCGCCTTGACCTCGACGATCTCCGCGCCCAGCTTCGCCATTACGGCAACGGCTTCGTCCATCATCTTGCGCGTCGGCGCATCGACATCGTCATGGTTCCAGCGGGAATCGACGCCGATGCGCAGCCCCTTGACGCCCCGCTCCATCTCGCTCAGATAATCGGGAACCGGCAACTGACTGGCCGTCGGATCGTTCTCGTCGGCGCCCGCGATGACCTGCAGCATCGCGGCCGAATCCTCCGCGCTGCGCGTCATCGGACCCAGGTGATCGAGCGATGCCGCCAGCTCGAACGCGCCGTAGCGGCTGACGCGCCCCCAAGTCGGCTTGATGCCCGACAGTCCGCAAGCCGCGGACGGGAAGCGGATCGAGCCGCCGGTATCGGTGCCGATCGCGCCATAGCAAAGCCCGGCCGCCGGCGCCACGCCCGACCCGCTGGAAGACACGCCGGTCCAGTGCTCGGGATTCCAGGGATTGATGGGCGGATCGACGTCCGGATGATGGTCGGTGAGCGCGCCCTCGGTCAGCTGGACCTTGCCCAGCAGGACGGCGCCGGACTCCCGCAGGCGCTTCACCACCGTGCCGTCTTCGCGGGATTGAAACTCCCGGTAGACCGTCGTTCCGAACGCGGTGGGCGCGTCGAAGGTCCAGCACAGGTCTTTCACCGCGACGGGCACCCCATGCAGGGGGCCGCGCACCTGGCCTTGCGCGATCTCCCGGTCCGCCTGGCGGGCAGCCGCCATCGCGCCGTCCTTCATGAGCAGGACGTAGCTCTTGAGGCGGCCGTCCAGTTTGTCGATGCGTTCGAACTGCCGCTCGGTGACGGTTTCAGAAGAGACCTCGCCGGATTGAATGGCCTTGCCGATTTCGCGCAGTCCCATGTAGTGCAGATCATCGTGATTCATTCCGTCCTCCTTGACGTCAACCGACAGAAACCGCCAGACGCTATCGTCTTGCGCGGCTTGAAATAGCCTGATGCGTGTCTGGAAGCAGATTACGGCGCGTGCCGAACGGATTCTTGTTCGTGACCGCCAGCCGACTTGACTGTGACAGCCACGCGCGCGCGGCGCGGAATCGGAAGCGGGAAAAGAAACAGCCCGCTGGACCCCAGGACGGGCCCCAGCGGGCTGCCGGACCGGCGCCGCTCAGCGCCTTGTTCGACTCAGCAGGTCTTTCGGCGAATGGCCGTAGCAGAGTTTGAAGATCCGGCTGAAATGCGAAACGTCGTTGAATCCATGGCGGAACGCGGCCTCGGTCACCTGACGCGCCCTGCCCTCCTTCAGCGAACAATAGGCGGATTCAAGCCGCCGCTGCCAGACCCAGCGCATGGGCGTGGTGCCGCTCTCGGCGAACATGCGGGTGAGCGTGCGCTCGGACACGCGCAAGGCGATGGCGATCCGGTCCACCGTGAGCTGGGGATCGTCCAGGTGGGACTCCACGTACTGTTTGGCGCTCCCGAGCAGTCTCTCGCGTTCGCTGGCGGCCGAGTCGCTGCCGGCCATCTGCATCTGGATCGTCGCCGCCAGCAGGTCGAGCAAGGACGCGGCAAACTGGGTTTGCACGCCGGGAGGCAGATCCTCGGAGAAGTTGATGTCGGCGGCGGAGCGTATCGTGTGGAACAGCAAGCCGGTGATGGGTTTGTCCGGCATGAAGCGCATGGCCGTATAGCGTTCCGCCAGCGGGGCGCGATACAGCAATTGCTTGCGTGGAATGCGCAACAGCAAGACGGACTCGGGCGTCATATCGTAGGTGAACAGGCGCTCGGCGTCGTACAGGGCGATATCGCCATTGTTGATGTGCGTGGAACGGCCCGATTGCGACAGATGGCCCGTTCCCGACTCCATCAGCGTCAACAGGAATGCCTCGTTCTCATCCCGGCGCACGTGCCTGGCCGCGCGCTGCCACACATGGCGGGGAGAAGACATCCGCGATATCTCGATCTCGTCGATCGACTTGGCGGCGTACTTGCCGATAAAACTGCCTGAGCTGTCGATGGTGCTGTCGGCCTGTACACAATGTTTGCAGACGACTTCGTTCCAGTACTCGGGCCGCTGGCGCTCACTCACCTTCTCGGTCGAATAGTTCAGCTTCATTTCCCCTCCGGCGGGGCCAGTGCCAGAGATTGACACGGATTTTGCGGAAATACGGCTTATCGGTCCTCTTGCTGCCTGCTGCTTCCTGCGTGCTGCCGGGCGGGGAGTCGCCCCCCCGCTTTGTCCCGAAGATTCTGCCAAAAGGCAACTGCCTTTGAATTGGTATTTACCCGTTGCCCCATCGGGCCCTGGGACCGGCGCGTCCCCGCTTCCGGAGGCAGGCGGACAGGCCGCCGCAGACGGGCTGCGCCCATGAAAAAACCCGCCTCGTTGAAGGCGGGTTTCTCGGAGCGGACCGCTAGCGGATCAACGCTTGTCCATCGGGGGCACGTCGCGCGTGACCGAACCGGTGAACAGCTGGCGCGGACGGCCGATCTTGTAATCGGGATCCGACAGCATTTCGTTCCACTGGGCGATCCAGCCCACCGTGCGGGCCAGCGCGAAGATGGCCGTGAACAGCGAGGTCGGGATGCCGATGGCGCGCTGGACGATACCCGAGTAGAAGTCCACGTTCGGGTACAGCTTGCGCTGCACGAAGTACGGATCCGACAGGGCGATGCGTTCCAGTTCCATGGCCAGCTTGAACAGCGGGTCGTTTTCCAGGCCCAGGGCCGAGAGCACTTCCTTGCAGGTTTCCTGCATCAGCTTGGCGCGCGGGTCGTAGTTCTTGTAGACGCGGTGGCCAAAGCCCATCAGGCGCACGCCCGAGTTCTTGTCCTTGACCTTCTCCATGAACTCGCCGACCTTGGCGATGCCGCCGTTGGCTTGCAGTTCTTCGAGCATCTGCAGGCAAGCTTCGTTGGCGCCGCCGTGAGCCGGGCCCCACAGGCAAGCCACGCCGGCCGAGATGGCGGCGAACGGGTTGGTGCCCGACGAACCGCACAGGCGGACGGTCGAGGTCGACGCGTTTTGCTCGTGGTCGGCGTGCAGGATGAAGATGCGGTCCAGCGCGCGCTCGACGACTTCATTGACCTTGTAGTCTTCGCACGGCGTGGCGAACATCATGCGCAGGAAGTTGCCCGTGTAGGACAGGTCGTTCTGCGGATAGATGAACGGTTGGCCTTGCGAGTACTTGTACGCCATCGCAACCAGCGTCGGCATCTTGGCGATCAGGCGGATGGCCGAGATGTGGCGATGCTGCGGGTTCGTGATGTCGGTGGAGTCGTGATAGAACGCGGACAGCGCGCCGACCAGGCCCGTCAGGACGGCCATCGGGTGCGCGTCGCGGCGGAAGCCGCGCAGGAAGAAATGCAGCTGCTCGTTCACCATCGTGTGATGGGTGACTTGCGAGTCGAAGTCGGCCTTCTGGTCCTTGTTGGGCAGTTCGCCGTTCAGGATCAGGTAGCAGATGTCCATGAAGTCGCAGTTCACGGCCAGCTGCTCGATGGGGAAGCCGCGATACAGCAGCTCGCCCTTGTCGCCGTCGATGTACGTGATGCCCGATTCGCAGGCGGCGGTGGACATGAAGCCCGGGTCAAACGTAAACATGCCCGTCTGGCCGTAAAGCTTGCGGATGTCGATCACATCCGGACCGACCGTGCCCTTGTAGACAGGGAACTCAATGGGAGCGCTGCCATCCGAGAAGGATAGCGTGGCTTTTTTGTCAGACAGGTTCATGTTTTTTCCTCTCAATTAATCAGAGCGCGCGCATCTGGCCAATAATGCCCCGGAGCCTGGGCGTGTCCAGCTCGCCTTCGAGCTCCTTGCGGGCCAGCAGCAGATCGAGCAGGTCGTTGTCTCCCAATTCGAAAAGCTGCGTCAATGCGGCTACGTCATCATCGGTAAGCTCGGCCTCGTGGGCGTCCAGATACCGGGTGATGATCAAGTCGTTTTCGAGCAGACCGCGACGCGCCCGCCAACGCAGACGTGCCCGCTCTAGTTCAGTTAGCCTGCTCATCGTTACACCTAAATGAAGCCCTCGCGCCGCGTCCGCTACGCGGACCAGCTGCGCCCGGGGAGGCGTTTCCGCCCCGTGCCGGCCCGGCGGCGGAAAGCCTACGGACCTCGGCGCCACCCGGGCTTGCCGCCCTCCGGGAGGGCCATATCCCGGAAGGCTCGGCGATAAAAAAATCCTGCTTCAGACTAGACCGTGCGACGGACCAGCAGTTCCTTGATCTTGCCGATCGCCTTGGTCGGGTTCAGGCCCTTCGGACAGACGTCGACGCAGTTCATGATGGTGTGGCAACGGAACAGGCGGTACGGATCGTCCAGGTTGTCCAGGCGCGAACCCGTGGCTTCGTCGCGGCTGTCGGCGATGAAGCGGTAGGCTTGCAGCAGGCCGGCCGGGCCGACGAACTTGTCCGGATTCCACCAGAACGACGGGCAGGAAGTGGAACAGCACGCGCACAGGATGCACTCGTACAGGCCGTCCAGCTCTTCGCGCGCCTCGGGCGACTGCAGGCGCTCTTTTTCGGGCGGCGGCGTGTCGTTGATGAGGTACGGGCGGATCGAGTGGTACTGGTTGAAGAAGTGCGTCATGTCCACGATCAGGTCGCGGATCACGGGCAGGCCCGGCAGCGGGCGCAGCACGATCGGTTCCTTCAGCTCGCGCAGGTTGGTCGTGCAGGCCAGGCCGTTCTTGCCGTTGATGTTCATGGCGTCCGAACCGCACACGCCTTCACGGCACGAGCGGCGCAGGGCCAGGCTGTCATCGACGTCGTTCTTGATGCGCACCAGCGCATCGAGCAGCATCTTGTCGGTGGGCTGGAGTTCGACGTCCAGCTTCTGCATGTAGGGACGCTCGTCCTTGTCCGGATCGTAGCGGTAGATTTCGAACTTGACGATTCTCTTGGTGCTCATAGTAGGCTCTATCCGGACTTAGAAGGTACGCGCCTTGGGCGGGAAGGACTCGACCGTCAGCGGCTTCATCTGCACGGGCTTGTAATCCAGGCGGCTGCCTTCGGAGTACCACAGCGTGTGCTTGAGCCAGTTCTCGTCGTCGCGGGTCGGGTGGTCGTCCAGCGCGTGGGCGCCGCGGCTTTCGGTGCGGTTGGCGGCCGACTTGATGGTGGCGCGGGCCACTTCGGTCATGTTGGCCAGTTCCAGCGCCTCGACGCGCGCGGTGTTGAACACCTTGGACTTGTCCTTGAAGTAGATGTTGTCGGCTTGCTTGGCCAGGTCTTCGATCTGCTCCACGCCCTCGTTCAGCAGGTCCAGCGTGCGGAACACGCCGCAGTGGCGCTGCATCGAGAAGCGGATGGCATTGCCGATGTCCTGCGTCTTTTCGCCGGAGGTGCGCGACTCCAGCTTGTTCACGCGGTCCAGCGAGAATTCGACGGCTTGCTGCGGCACGGGCTGGTGCGCGTGCTGGCGTTCCGGATGCGAATTCACGATGTGGTTGCCGGTGGCGCGGCCGAACACGATCAGGTCCAGCAGCGAGTTCGTGCCCAGGCGGTTGGCGCCGTGCACCGACACCGCGGCGCATTCGCCGATGGCGTACAGGCCGTTGACGACCTTGTTCTCGCCGTTTTCGCGCGTCAGCACCTGGCCGTGGTAGTTGGCCGGGATGCCGCCCATCTGGTAGTGGATGGTCGGGACGACGGGGATCGGCTCCTTGATCGGGTCCACGTTGCCGAACTTGATGGCGATTTCGCGGATCGAGGGCAGGCGCTTGTTGATCACGTCGGCGCCCAGGTGGTCCAGCTTCAGGACCACATAGCTGCCGTCGGGGCCGCAGCCGCGGCCTTCCTTGATTTCCTGGTCCATCGAGCGGGACACGAAGTCGCGCGGCGCCAGGTCCTTCAGCGTGGGCGCATAGCGCTCCATGAAGCGCTCGCCATCCTTGTTCAGCAGGATGCCGCCTTCGCCGCGCACGCCTTCCGTGATCAGCACGCCCGCGCCGGCCACGCCGGTCGGGTGGAACTGCCAGAATTCCATGTCTTGCAGCGGGATGCCGGCACGGGCAGCCATGCCCAGGCCGTCGCCGGTGTTGATGAACGCGTTGGTGGAAGCGGCCCAGATGCGGCCCGCGCCGCCGGTGGCCAGCACCGTGGTCTTGGCTTCCAGGATGTAGATCTCGCCCGTTTCCATTTCGAGGGCGGTCACGCCCACGACGTCGCCGGCTTCGTTGCGCAGCAGGTCCAGCGCCATCCATTCGACGAAGAACTGGGTGCGCGCGGCAACGTTGCGCTGGTAGAGGGTGTGCAGCAGGGCGTGGCCGGTACGGTCGGCAGCGGCACAGGCGCGCTGGACCGGCTTTTCGCCGAAGTTGGCGGTGTGGCCGCCGAACGGACGCTGATAGATCGTGCCGTCGGGGTTGCGGTCGAACGGCATGCCGAAGTGCTCGAGCTCGTACACGGCGTTCGGCGCTTCACGGCACATGAATTCGATGGCGTCCTGGTCGCCCAGCCAGTCCGACCCCTTGACGGTGTCGTACATGTGCCAGTACCAGTTGTCTTCGCTCATGTTGCCCAGCGAGGCGCTCACGCCGCCTTGAGCGGCAACGGTGTGCGAACGCGTGGGGAACACTTTGGACAGCACCGCAACGGACAGGCCCGCTTGGGACAGTTGCAGCGAACAACGCATGCCGGCTCCGCCGGCGCCAACGACCACCACATCAAACTGGCGGCGCGGCAAGGATTTCATGACAGAGACCACGGCTTAAATGCTCCAGAGGATTTGCGCGAAGTAAACGACCGAACCGACCAGCCAGAGGATCGTCAGCACTTGCAGCAGCAGGCGCACGCCCACCGACTTGACGTAGTCCATCCAGATGTCGCGCACGCCAATCCAGGCGTGCCAGGCCAGCGCAACGAATGCAAGGGTGGCCAGGATCTGGCCGACCGGAAGAACGCCCACGTAGAAATTGAACAGCGCGGTCCAGTGTTCGTACGTGAAAGCCGGCATCATCAGGATGCCGATCAGCAGCACCAGCGTGTACACGGCCATGATGACGGCGGTGACGCGCTGGATGATGAAGTCCATGACGCCGTAATGGGCGCCCACGACCAGACGCTTGGGTCCGTAGTTTTTGACGTCGGCCATTACAGCACTCCGAACAGTTTGAGGGCGAACACCAGGGTCAGCGCCAGGCTCACCCCGAAAACCACGCCGGCGCTCTTCTTCGCCGACAGCTTGTCGATGCCGAGGTGCAGGTCGAGCAGCAGGTAGCGGATGCCGGCACAGAAGTGGTGCAGGTAGCCCCAGATCAGGACCAGGAAGACAAGCTTGACGATCGGATTGCCGGCGTACGCGGCCACGGCGGCGAACGTCTGCGGCGCGGCCACGCTGGCCGCGAACAGCGGCAGGATGACCAAGGGAAGACAGAGGAACAGCAGCGCGCCGCTGACGCGGTGCAGGATGGACAGCTTGCCGGCCAGGGGCAGGCGGTAGCTGGCGAGTTGCGCAATGCCAATATTGCGAAACTGCGGACGTGGCTTGGCAGCGGTGTCGGACATGACGGCCTCGGTGTTTCGGAACTAGGGAATCGTGACGGCAAGAATGCCGTGGCCCTTTCGGGCAAGCACGGTATTTTCGCCCAGAGATAGGGTCGGTATCAAATCGTAGTCAAAAAGCTCATCAATTCAAACTATTGCGGTAATGGTATCGATCGGTCAAGTACAACCCCCGGCGAATTTCCATGGGGCGGTCACCGTAGGTGTAGGACACCCGATCCACCTGCAACAACGGCGTCCCGGCGGCAACATTAAGCAGCGGACAGACCTCGGCCGGCGCGACGACCGCGCGCAGCTTTTCGTCCGCGCGCACCATGCTCACGCCGAATTCGGATTCGAACAGACCGTAGAGGGGCGCCTTGTTGGCGGCCAGCAGCTCCAGGGTCAGTCCGCGGAAAATGGAACCGGGCAGCCAGATGTCGTCCACGACGGTGGGCACGTGCCCCAGGGACAGCAGGCGGCGGATCATCACGACGGTTTCGCCGGCCCGCAGGTCCAGGGCGCGCGCGATCTCGGCCGGGGCCCTCAGGCGGCGGCATTCCAGGATGCGGCTTTCCGCCCGGCCGGCCTCGCCCTCGTCATCGGGGGCCAGGCGCAGGAAGCGGTAGCGCACGCGCGCTTCGTGGTGGGTGGCGACAAAAGTGCCCTTGCCCTGGCGGCGCAACAGCATGTGCTCGGCCGCAAGCTCGTCGACCGCCTTGCGCACCGTGCCCTGGCTCACCTGGAAACGGGCGGCCAGATCGATTTCGCTGGGGATGAGCTCGCCCGGCTTCCATTCGCCGCGCTCCAGGCTTTGGACCAGCAGGTCCTTGATCTGGCGGTAGAGCGGACTGAAAGCGGCCCCCTCGCCCGAAGGACGGGCGGCGCGAGTGCGTAAGGAGGTTTCGGGCCGAGGCTCTGCCATGGATCTTCTTGGTTGTGTCATGTTTATCCGGAGAATGGGAGAGCGGCGCAAGGGCCACGAACCCATCCGCAATGCACCGCTGCCGCCGGCCTTCTGGCTTGATACAGGCGCGCGGCCAAACAAGGCTGCGGCGCATTCGAATAAACACACTATTGTGGCATATCGCGAGGGACGCTGTCCAACGTCTTATGTCTTATATAAGATAGAAGAGCAATTGACGCATACGTAAAATCGATCTAGGATTCACCGCTGCCCGGGCGCCGCGCGCCAGGCCGTGTGCGCGTCGATTTTCACGCCCCAACGATTACACTGATTGGTGAGATTTTTTTCTCGCCAAACCATTACGGAGAACGTCCATGTCCAAGCCTGCCTTGCGTGTCGCCGTCACCGGCGCCGCCGGCCAAATCGGTTACGCACTGCTATTCCGCATCGCCTCGGGCGAAATGCTGGGTAAAGATCAACCCGTCATCCTGCAACTGCTGGAAATCCCCGACGAGAAAGCGCAAAAGGCCCTGAAGGGCGTCATCATGGAACTGGATGACTGCGCCTTCCCGCTGCTGCAGGAAGTGACCGCGCACAGCGATCCGCGCACCGCCTTCAAGGACGCCGACGTGGCCCTGCTGGTTGGCGCCCGCCCCCGCGGCCCGGGCATGGAGCGCAAGGACCTGCTGTCCGTCAACGCGCAGATCTTCACGGCGCAGGGCAAGGCCCTGAACGACGTCGCCAGCCGCAACGTCAAGGTCCTGGTCGTGGGCAACCCCGCCAACACCAACGCCTACATCGCCATGAAGTCGGCGCCGGACCTGCCCGCCAAGAACTTCACCGCCATGCTGCGCCTGGACCACAACCGCGCCCTGTCGCAACTGGCCGCCAAGTCGGGCAAGGCCGTGGCCGACATCGAGAAGCTGGTCGTGTGGGGCAACCACTCGCCCACGATGTACCCCGATTACCGCTTCGCCACCGTCGGCGGCGAATCGCTGTCCAAGCTGATCAACGACGACGCCTGGAACCGCGACACGTTCATCCCCACCGTGGGCAAGCGCGGCGCCGCCATCATCGAAGCCCGTGGCCTGTCCTCGGCCGCTTCGGCCGCCAACGCCGCCATCGACCACGTCCGTGACTGGGTCCTGGGCAGCAACGGCAAGTGGGTCACGATGGGCATCCCGTCGGACGGCTCCTACGGCATCCCCGAAGGCATCATCTACGGCGTGCCGGTCACGACCGAAAACGGCGAATACAAGCGCATCGAAGGCCTGGAAATCGACGCCTTCTCCCGCGAGCGCCTGGACTTCACGCTGAAGGAGCTCCTCGAAGAGCGCGACGGCGTCAAGGACCTGCTGAAGTAAGCAGCGCATGAATCAAGGATTGGGCCCGTTCGCGGGCCCAATTCCTAGGGGGCAGCCCCATTGCGTCCGCAACATAAACCTGTCTCTTTGCTCCCGCTCAAGGGAATGTCGCCAAGGGGACAGATTTATTTTCCGGGCCCGCGGTAAGGTCGGAATCAAGGGCGGGGCGTCCCGCCCCGGCCGACCGGCAGGCCGCCAGTCCGCAGTCCAGTCGTTTCATCCGGGGCTTACGAGAACACCCGGTCCAATATACGGAGACCACCCATGTCCAGACCCGAATCCGCCGGCGCCCTCTTCCGCCGCGCTCTCGCCGAAGAAAGCCCGCTGCAGATCATCGGCGCCATCAACGCCAACCACGCGCTGCTGGCCAAGCGCGCCGGCTATCGCGCCATCTACCTGTCCGGCGGCGGCGTCGCGGCCGGCTCGCTGGGCCTGCCCGACCTCGGCATCAACACGATGGACGACGTCCTGACCGACGTGCGCCGCATCACCGACGTGTGCGACGTGCCCCTGCTGGTGGACATCGACACCGGCTTCGGCCCGTCGGCGTTCAATATCGCCCGTACCGTCAAGAGCCTGATCAAGTTCGGCGCCGCCGCCTGCCACATCGAAGACCAGGTCGGCGCCAAGCGCTGCGGCCACCGCCCCGGCAAGGAAATCGTCTCGACCGAGGAAATGGCCGACCGCGTCAAGGCCGCGGCCGACGCCCGCACCGACAGCGACTTCTACCTGATCGCCCGCACCGACGCGATCGCCTCGCATGGCGTGGACGCCGCCATCGAACGCGCGCTGGCCTGCGTGGAAGCGGGCGCCGACGCCATCTTCGCGGAAGCCGCCTACGATCTGCCCACCTATGACCGCTTCGTCAAGGCCGTCAAGGTGCCGGTGCTCGCCAACATCACCGAGTTCGGCAAGACCCCGCTCTTCTCGGTCGAGGAGCTGAAGAGCGTCGGCGTGGGCATGGTGCTCTATCCCCTGTCCGCCTTCCGCGCCATGAACAAGGCCGCCGAAGCCGTCTACACGGCCATCCGCCGCGACGGCCACCAGAAGAACGTGGTGGACTTGATGCAGACGCGCGAAGAGCTGTACGACCGCATCGGCTACCACGAATTCGAATCGAAACTGGACGCGCTTTTCCAGAAAGGCAAGGCGTAACCGCGATAACCGGCGCCGCGCCCGGCGCCATGCATGCCATCCCATTGCAACGACCCCGCGAAAGGAAAGGAGTAGAGACATGAGCACGGCTCCCAAGAAGCAGGAAGCGAAAACGGACGCCAAGCCGGAAGAGAAAGCCGGCTTCAAGCCCAAGAAGTCGGTCGCGCTGTCCGGCGTCGTCGCCGGCAACACCGCGCTTTGCACGGTCGGCCGCAGCGGCAACGATCTGCACTACCGCGGCTACGACATCCTGGACATCGCCCACACCAGCGAGTTCGAGGAAATCGCCCACCTGCTCGTCCACGGCAAGCTGCCCAACAAGGCCGAACTGAAGGCCTACAAGGAAAAGCTGCGCAGCCTGCGCGGGCTGCCCGCCCAGCTGCAGGCCGCGCTGGAAGCCCTGCCCGCCGCCAGCCACCCCATGGACGTGATGCGCACCGCCGTCTCGGTCCTGGGCTGCGTCCTGCCTGAAAAGGACGACCACAACATCCCCGGCGCGCGCGACATCGCCGACCGCCTGATGGCCAACCTGGGCTCGGCGCTGCTGTACTGGTACCACTACAGCCACAACGGCCGCATCATCGACGTGCAGACCGACGACGACAGCATCGGCGGCCACTTCCTGCACCTGCTGCACGGCGAGAAGCCGAGCGAGGATTGGGTCAAGGCCATGCATATCTCGCTGAACCTGTACGCCGAGCACGAATTCAACGCGTCCACGTTCACGTCCCGCGTCATCGCCGGCACCGGTTCCGACATGTACTCCGCCATCACCGGCGCCATCGGCGCGCTGCGCGGCCCGAAGCATGGCGGCGCCAACGAAGTCGCCTTCGAGGTGCAGAAGCGCTACGAGACCCCCGACGAAGCCGAGGCCGACATCCGCCGCCGCGTGGAAGCCAAGGAAGTCGTCATCGGATTCGGCCACCCCGTCTACACGGTGTCCGATCCCCGTAACAAGGTCATCAAGGACGTGGCGAAAAAGCTGTCCAAGAAGGCCGGCAGCACCAAGATGTTCGACATCGCCGAACGCCTGGAAACCGTCATGTGGGACATCAAGAAAATGTTCCCCAACCTGGACTGGTTCTCGGCCGTCAGCTACCACATGATGGGCGTGCCCACCGCCATGTTCACCCCGCTGTTCGTCATTGCGCGCACCGCGGGCTGGTCGGCCCACATCATCGAGCAGCGCATCGACAACAAGATCATCCGCCCCACCGCCAACTACGTGGGCCCGGAAGATCAGAAGTTCGTGCCGATCGAAAAGCGTAAGTAAGGCGACCCATGGGCCCGCGCATCCAACGAGCAGCGCCGCGCGGGCCCCGGGCCTCCTGTACTCACTCAGGAGAGGTTCCGACATGTCTGCCCCGATATCCAACGTCCGTCCCGATCCCGACCAGGTCCTGGTCGACATCGCCGACTACGTACTGAACCATGAGATCCAGAGCGGCACGGCCTACGAGACGGCCCGCAACTGCCTGATCGACACCCTGGGCTGCGGCCTGGAAGCGCTTGAATACCCCGCGTGCAGGAAACTGCTCGGCCCGGTCGTGCCGGGCACGGTCGTGCCCCACGGCGCCAAGGTGCCGGGCACCCAGTTCCAGCTGGACCCCGTCCAGGCCGCGTTCAACATCGGCGCGATGATCCGCTGGCTGGATTTCAACGACACCTGGCTGGCCGCCGAATGGGGCCACCCGTCAGACAATCTCGGCGGCATCCTGGCCACCGCAGACTGGCTGTCGCGCACCGCGGTCGCGGCCGGAAAACCGCCCCTCCTGATGCGCGACGTGCTGACCGGCATGATCAAGGCGCACGAAATCCAGGGCTGCATCGCGCTGGAAAACTCCTTCAATAAGGTGGGGCTGGACCACGTGGTCCTGGTCAAGGTGGCGTCCACCGCCGTCGTCGCGCAGATGCTGGGCCTGAATCGCGAGGAAGTCATCAACGCCGTCTCCCTCGCCTGGGTCGACGGCCAGAGCCTGCGCACCTACCGCCACGCCCCCAATACCGGCAGCCGCAAGAGCTGGGCCGCCGGCGACGCCACCAGCCGCGCCGTGCGCCTGGCGCTGATCGCGCGGACCGGCGAGATGGGCTATCCCTCGGTGCTGACGGCCAAGACCTGGGGCTTCTACGACGTGCTGTTCAAGGGCCAGCCGTTCCGGTTCCAGCGCCCCTACGGCAGCTACGTGATGGAAAACGTGCTGTTCAAGATCTCCTTCCCAGCCGAATTCCACGCGCAGACCGCCGTCGAGTGCGCCATGGACATCCACCGGCAGCTGCAGGCCGCCGGCAAGCGCCCGGAAGACATCGCGAAGATCACGATCCGCACCCACGAAGCGTGCATCCGCATCATCGACAAGAAAGGCCCGCTCGACAATCCCGCCGACCGCGACCACTGCATCCAGTACATGGTGGCCGTGCCGCTGCTGTTCGGACGCCTGACCGCGGCCGACTACGAAGACGCGGTCGCCCGGGATCCGCGCATCGACGCGCTGCGCGATCGGATCGTCTGCGTGGAGGACCCGGCCTATACCCGGGACTACCACGATCCCGACAAGCGTTCGATCGCCAACGCGCTGACGGTGGAATTCAGCGACGGCACGCGCCTGGACGAAGTCGTCTGCGAATATCCCATCGGCCACAAGCGCCGCCGCGCCGAAGGCATTCCGCTGCTGGAAGCCAAGTTCCGCACCAACCTGGCCCGCATGTTCCCGGCCAGGCAACAGCACCGCATCCTGGAGGCGTCCCTCGACCAGGAAACCCTGGAAGCCATGCCGGTGCACGAGTACGTGGATCTCTACTCGATCTGAGTTCCGCCGCGGCGGTCCGGGGGCCGGTTGCGGCCCTCGCCTTGTCGCGGGCCGCAACCGTCGCGCGGCTTACAATGCGGCTTTCCTCGGACGGATCGCGCCATGGCCATGCTTTGGGTCAAGACCTTTCATATAGTCTTCATCGCCTCCTGGTTTGCCGGCTTGTTCTACCTGCCGCGCATCTATGTGAACCTGGCGCAGCAATCGGATCCCTCGGTTCAGGCCACGCTGCTGGGCATGGCCCGCCGGCTGTACCGTTTCACCACCATCCTGGCCGTGGCCGCCGTGCTGCTCGGCGCATGGCTCTACTTGGGCTACGGCATCGGCATGGGCCCAGGAAACGGCTGGATGCACGCCAAGCTCTTTTTCGTCGTGCTCGTGATCGGCTACCATCACGCCTGTGGCTCGATGCTGCGCAAATTCGAACAGGGCAAGAACGTCCGTTCGCACAAGTTCTATCGCTGGTTCAACGAAGTTCCCGTCTTGCTGCTCTTGGTGGTGGTGGCGCTGGTCGTCGTCAAACCCTTCTGATACCCCCTACCTTTGCACATTCGCCAGGATTCGTATGTCCTCTGATGAACAGGACCGCCCGCGCAAGACGCTGACAATCAAGAAAACGGCGCGCGACGCCCATGCCGAGAGCGCGCCCAAGCGCGTGCGCTCCGGCGCCCGCGCCCGCCTGGTCGCGCAGCAGGAGCGCACCAAGGACAACATCGAACGCCAGAAGGATCCCGAAGGCTACCAGCGGCGCCAGCAGGAATCCGCGCGCGGCCGCAAGCCCGCGGCCGCCGACGGGCGCGGCCCCGTGAACCGGGGGCAGGATGCCCGCAGCTCCGCAAGCCGCGGCGACGGCCCGCGCCGCGAGACCGCTCCGGGTTCGCGCTCCGGCCGCGCGCCGCAACGCGCGCCGCGCCTGGACGACCAATACATCGCACCGGCCACGCCGGCCGGACGTTTCTACGATCCCTTCGAAGACGACGGCCCCGCGCCCGCCTTCGCGCCCGAGCCCGATTACGAAGACTCCGCTGCGGAACCCTTCTCCCGGCCCGAGCCCCATGTCGAGATCCGCAGCCGCCGCCCCCGCGAACCGCGGCAGGCCGAAACGTTCAAGGTGTTCGCGCCCTGTCCCCAAGGCCTGGAAGAAGCCCTGACCGCGGAAATGCAGGCCCTGGGATACGACGACGCGCAGGCCGGCCGCGCGGGCTGCTCCTTTACCGCCGACTGGTCGGGCGTGCAGCGCGCCAACCTCTACTCGCGTCTGGCGACGCGCATCCTGGTGCAGGTCGCGCATGCCGAGATCTCGCACGAAGACGACATCCTGGACCTCGCCCGCGACACCCCCTGGGAACGCTGGTTCGGCGCCGAGCAGACGCTGCGCGTGGACACCTCGGCGATCAAGAGCCCGGTGCAGAGCCTGCAATACTGCAATCTGCGCGCCAAGGACGGTATCTGCGACCGCCTGCGCGAACGGGAAGGCGAGCGCCCCAGCATCGACACGGTCCGCCCGGACGCGCGGGTGCACCTGTTCCTGACCGGGCACACCGCCACGCTCTATCTGGACACCTCCGGCGAATCCCTGTTCAAGCGCGGCTGGCGCCTGGACAAGGGCGAGGCTCCGCTGCGCGAGAACCTGGCAGCCGGCATGCTGGCGCTGGCGGGCTGGGATCCGGCCGCACCGCTGCTGGACCCCTTCTGCGGCTCGGGCACCATCCTCATCGAGGGCGCCTGGATCGCCCTGGGCGTGCCGCCGGGCATCTCGCGCCCCTTCGGCTTCGAGCGCCTGCGCGGCCATGACGCCTACCGCTGGCGCGACCTGAAGGACGATGCCCGCTCGCGCATCCTGCCCCAGCTAGACGCGCCGCTGGTCGGCTACGACCTGGACCCGCAAGCCATCGAATTCGCCCGCAACAATGCCGAGCGCGCCTGGCTGACCGCGGATTCGATCCGGTTCGAGGTGGGCGACGCCCGCCAGATCTCCGCGCCCGCCGACCATGGCTGGATCGTCACCAACCCGCCCTATGGCGAGCGCATGGGGACGGAACAGGATCCGGACCTCTGGCGCGATTGGGCGGCCTGCCTGAAGCGCAATTTCGCCGGCTGGCAACTGCACGCCATCACCAGCGACCTGACGTTGCCCAACCAGATGCGCCTGAAACCCAAGCGCCGCGTGCCGCTGCACAACGGCTCGCTGGACTGCCGCCTGTTCGGTTTCGAACTGGTCGCGGCCGGCTACCGCGACGCCTGATCTCTTGTGCGGCGCGTTGTAAAAGCGCCGCAACATGGTGCGCATATCTTTGCTTATGGTGCCTCGCTGCGCGGTTTTGGGGCATCATCGAACCAAGGTGTTGCCAATATGCACCGGCCCCTTGCACACGTTCAGGGTTAACCCTATAATTCGGGTTATCCCTAGTAGCTAAACAACTGTGCAAGCCCGTGGAGGCTATTGTGATCAACCCGAACAACACCATCCGCCTGACCGACGAACTCGAGCGCCAACTGATGCTCCAGGCGATTGAAGAACAATTCCGTCCGCACCCGATGCGGGCGCTGGCCGCCGGGCTGCGCAAGCTGGCCCACGGCATCAAGGCCCTGGCCGGCAAGACGAGCGCCAAGAACGCGCACTCCGCTGCCTAAGCTGGACGCCCCAGGCCCCTGGGCCTGAAAAGTTTTCCCCTTGGGGGCTGCATAGCCCCTTTTATAGACCCGCCCTCACCGGCGGGTTTTTTTTGCCCCCACGCTGCGCAAGCGTCGCTTGCTTGCTGCCCCCCCAAGGGGGCTGGCCCGCCTTGGGGCGGCCCGGCGGCGGCGCGGCTATTTCTGCCACGACTGTTTTAAACAGACGTTCTAATGAAGCGTGCGTGCCGCGCGCTTCACATTCCTGGCGGGGGTGCCGGTATTCGCGGGCATAATACGCGTCCATGACCGACGCCCATCTCGACCAGACCCCCAATCGGCTACGCCGATTCGCCTGCATGATGTATGAAGCCGTGCTGCTGTTCGGCGTGGTTTTCCTTGCGGGCTACCTGATGGATACCCTCACCCAGAGCAGGAACGCGCTGGATCTGCGCTCGGCCCGGCAAGCCTGGCTGTTCGTCGCGATCGGAGCATACTTCGTGCTCTGCTGGCGCCGCCGCGGCCAGACGCTGCCCATGAAGACCTGGAACATCCGGCTGGTGGACCGCGACGGCAACACCCCGTCCACCCCGCGCCTCATCCTGCGCTACATCCTGGCCTGGCCGCTGGTCCTGGCCGGCGCGGCTCTGGTGTGGGCCGCCGCCAGCGCCACCGGCTGGGCATCGGTGGACATGTTCATCGTGGCCGCGCCCTTCGCGATCTTCATCTGGTCCTGGTTCGATCCTGACGGGCAGTTCCTGCACGACCGCCTCCTGGGCACGCGGCTGCGCAACGCGCCGCAGCGCAAGAAAACCTGACGCTCCCAGGGCGCCCGGCCGCCCGTCAAATACATTCTGAGACAAACGGCAACATCGAGCGGCGAATTCACCGCTTGCTTTCAGAAAGTTGAAAGTCGACCGCAAAGACAATGAGGCCCCTTTTTCCTACGCCTCAGAATGATCATGCGCGCTTTCCTTACCCGTCTTGCGCTGGCCGCCGCCAGCGCCCTGCTCCTGCTGCCCGTCGGCGCATCCGCGCAGAACGCCGCCGCCCAGCAGGAAATCGAAGCGGCCACGAAAGCCGCCTACGCCGCCGCGCAGGAAGGGCCGTCCGACGTCAAGCTGGGCGACCAGGCAGTGGTGCATCTGCCGGCGTCCATGTTCTTCGTGCCGCGCCTCCAGGCGGACCGCCTCATGGCGGCGCACGGCAATGGCAAGGATCCCTCGCTGCTGGGCCTGGTGATGCCCAAGAGCGACGACGACGATTGGGTCATTACCGTCAATTTCGACAAGGCCGGCTACATCAAGGATGACGACGCCAAGAACTGGAACGTCAGCGAATTGCTGGACAGCCTGCGCGAAGGCACGGAACAGTCCAACGAGGAACGCAAGAAACTCGGCTTTCCCGAACTGGTCATGGACGGCTGGGTGGAAGCGCCGAAGTACGACAGCAATACGCAGCGCCTGGTGTGGTCGGTCGCCGTCAAGCACAAGGGCGAAGACGCCAACGGCAACCCCACGGTCAACTACAACACCTACGCGCTGGGCCGCGACGGCTACATCACGCTGGATCTGATCACGCAGAAAAATCTGGTGCCCAAGGACAAGACCGCCGTGCTGACGCTGCTGGACAATCTGAATTATGTGGAAGGCAAGCGCTACGCCGACTTCAATTCGTCGACCGACAAGGTGGCCGAATACGGGCTGGCGGCGCTGGTGGCCGGCGTGGCGGCCAAGAAACTGGGCCTGTTCGCCGTGATCGCCGCCTTCCTGGCGAAGTTCGCCAAGGTCGGCATCCTGGCCGCGGCGGCCCTGGGCGGCGGTCTGTGGAAGCGTCTGCGCGCCAAGAAGGCCGGCCAGCAGCAACCCTGACCGCCGGGCCATGAAACTGCTTCTGCTGCTGTTTTCCGGCTTCAAGTACCTGAAGTTCGGCAAGCTGCTGGCCACCGGCGGCACCATGCTGCTGTCGGTGGCGGCCTATGCCTTCATCTTCGGCTGGCGCTATGCCGCCGGTTTCGTGCTGCTGTTGCTGGTGCATGAAATGGGCCACTACATTGCGGCGCGCCAGCGCGGGCTGGACGTGGGCGCGCCCGTCTTCATCCCCTTCGTCGGCGCCTGGATCCAGTTGAAGAAGATGCCGCACGACGCGGACACCGAAGCCTATGTGGGCCTGGGCGGCCCGTTCGCCGGCACGGTGGCCTCCCTGGCCTGCTACTTCGCCGCGCGCGAGACGGGCAGCGATCTGCTGCTGGCGCTGTCCTACGCCGGCTTTTTCATCAACCTGTTCAACCTGATCCCGCTGTCGCCGTTCGATGGCGGCCGCATCACGGCGGTGCTGTCTCCGCGCATCTGGCTGGCCGGCGTGCCCATTCTCGTCGCCCTGTTCTTCTGGCGCCCCAGCCCCATCCTGATCCTGGTGGCGGTGCTGGCCTTTCCCAACGTGGTGCGCGCCTTCCGTTACGATCCGTCGCTGCCCGAGAACCAGGCCTATTACGGCACCTCGCTGGAAAGCAAGGTGACCTATACCTGCGCCTACCTGGCGCTGGTCTGCATCCTGGCCGTCATGGCGCACGACGTGCACGACATGCTGGCGGCCGTGCGCCGCTGAGCGGGCGCGGCCCGCCGTCACAACAGCGTCACCCTGCCTTCACATTCCGGTCATCGCCGAGTGGTTTCATTCCCAGGAATGACCACAGCCCTTGGGGAAGCGACCGTGAACGAAATCCACCCTGCGCACTGGCGCGCCCTCTGGATTTCCGATATTCACCTGGGCACCGCCGGGTGCAAAGCGGAATTCCTGCTCGACTTCCTGGACCACAACGATTCGGACACCCTGTACCTGGTGGGGGACATCGTCGACGGCTGGCAATTGCGCAAGCACTGGCACTGGCCCCGCGCCCACAATGACGTCATCCAGCGCATCCTGCGCAAGGCGCGCAACGGCACCCGGGTCGTGTTCATTCCCGGCAACCATGACGAGTTCGCGCGGGAATTCGCCGGCTACGCCTTCGGCGACATCGAAATCCTCGACGAGGACGTGCACGTCACCGCCAAGGGCCTGCGCCTGCTGGTGCTGCATGGAGACCAGTTCGACGGCGTGATCCAGCACAGCCGCTGGCTGGCTCACCTGGGCGATGGCCTCTACCAACTGGCGCTGTGGATCAACCACCATTTCAACCGGCTGCGCCACCGCCTGGGGCTTCATTACTGGTCCCTGTCGCAATACCTCAAACACAAGGTCAAGAACGCCGTATCCTTCATCACCGACTTCGAAGAAGCGCTGGCGGGCGAAGCGCGGCGCCGCGGCCTGGACGGCGTGGTCTGCGGCCACATCCACAAGGCCGAACTGCGGGACGTGGGCGGGATCCTGTACTGCAACGACGGCGACTGGGTGGAAAGCCTGTCGGCGCTGGGCGAAACCCACGACGGGCAGCTCCAGTTGCTGGACTGGGCGGCCATCCAGGCCGAGCGCCGGGCCGAGCCCGCGCCCCGTCCGCCCCGCTCCCTGACCTTGCCCGCCCTGCCTTCCGCACTGCGCCGCCAAGGCAAACACCCGTGATAACCCGTATGCGTCCCCGTTACGCAACGGGGATGTTGCAGTTCACGGCCCTCTAGGTCATGCTTGCATCTGGGGCAACGGGCGATCTGACCCGTTCACGCTGCAACATGCTCACAACATAGGGCCATGAACGACCAATATCAGGCGCTCTACCAAACATTCCGCTGGCTGGTACCCACCCAGTTCAACATCGCGGAAGCGTGCTGCCACCGCTGGGCATCCAGCAGTCCGGATGCGCGGCGCATCGCCATCTACTACGAAGACGAATCCGGCAACCGCGAGGTCTGGACCTATGCCCGTCTGGCGGAAGCGGCCAACCAGTTGGCGAACGGCCTGATCAAAATGGGCGTGGGCCGCGGCGACCGGGTAGGTGTGGTTTTGGGACAACGTCCGGAAACGGTCGTCGCCCACATGGCCATCTACAGCGTGGGCGCCGTGGTGCTGCCGCTGTCGGCCCTGTTCGGCCCGGAAGCCCTGGAAAGCCGCTTGCGGGACGCCGAGGCCCGGGTCGCGATCGTGGACTACGCCTCCAGCGCCAACCTGCTGTCCATCAGCGACGACTGCCCCGCCCTGCAGCAGATCATCGGCATCGGCTTCGCGGACGAGCGCGTGCTGCCCTGGCGCAGCCTGCTGGCCCGCCAGCCCAGCGAATTCAAGGCCGTGCAGACCCGCTCCTCGGATCCGGCCATCCTGCTCTACACCTCCGGCACCACCGGCGCGCCCAAGGGCGCCCTGCTGCCGCACAGCGTGCTGATCGGCAACCTGCCGGGCTTCGTGGCCTCGCAGGACTGGTTTCCCAAGCCCGGGGACGTATTCTGGTCGCCCGCCGACTGGGCCTGGACGGGCGGCATGATGGACGCCCTGCTGCCCACGCTGTACTTCGGGCACGCCATCGTCGGCACGCGCGGCCGCTTTTCCGTCGAGCGCGCATTCGAGCTCATGGAGCGCTACCAAGTCACCAACACGTTCCTGTTCCCCACCGCGCTGAAGATGATGATGAAGTCGGTGCCGGACCCGCGCAACCGCTACCAGCTTGCGCTGCGCGCTCTCATGAGCGCGGGCGAAAGCGTGGGCGAAAGCGTGTTCGACTGGTGCCGGTCCGCGCTGGGCGTGACGCCCAACGAAATGTTCGGCCAGACCGAAATGAACTACGTGGTGGGCAACAGCCAGAAGCGCTGGCCCGCCAAACCCGGCAGCATGGGCCGCCCCTACCCGGGCCACAACGTCGCCGTGCTGGACGACGACGGCAATCCGGTGCCTCCCGGCGGCACGGGCGAAATCGCCGTCAACCGGCTCGATATCCATGGCTATCCCGATCCCGTCATGTTCCTGGGCTACTGGCGCAACGAAGCCGCCACGCAGGCCAAGTTCAAGGGCGACTGGTGCCTGACCGGCGACCTCGCGAAGGTGGATGCCGACGGCTACCTCTGGTATGCGGGCCGGGCGGACGACGTCTTCAAGTCGGCCGGCTACCGGATCGGCCCCGGAGAAATCGAAAGCTGCCTGATCGGCCACCCCGCCGTGGCCAATGCCGCGGTCGTACCCAAGCCGGACGCCGAACGCGGCGCCCTGGTCAAGGCCTACGTAGTACTGACCCCGGAATTCGCGCAGCGCGACCGCAACGACATCATCGAGAACCTGCAGGAACACGTGCGCGAGCGCCTGGCCCCCTACGAGTACCCGAAGGAGATCGAATTCGTCGACGAGCTGCCCATGACGACCACCGGTAAAATCCAACGCCGCATCCTGCGCCAGCGAGAAGAAGACCTCGCTCGTATCCCCGCAGGCATTACAGACGCGCCCCGGGCCCCGGAGGCCTGACGCCGCAACCGGAGACCAAAGGCATGCCCATCTACCAGCTCGACGACCTGATTCCCCGCATCGATCCCTCGGCCTACGTGGCCGACAGCGCCGACATCATCGGCAACGTCACGCTGGAGGCCGGCGTCAGCATCTGGTCGAACGTGTCGATCCGGGGCGACAACGACGCTATCCAGATCCGCCAGGGCACCAATATCCAGGAAGGCAGCGTGCTGCACGTGGACGACGGCTGTCCCATGACCATCGGCCCCAATGTCACGGTGGGGCACCAGGCCATGCTGCACGGCTGCACCATCCACGAAGGCGCGCTGGTGGGCATGCAGGCCATCGTGCTGAACAACGCGGTGATCGGCCGCAATTGCCTGATCGGCGCCGGCGCCATCATTCCCGAAGACCGCGTCATTCCGGACAACTCCCTGGTCATCGGCATCGGCAAGGTCGTCCGCGAGCTCTCGGCCGACGAAATCGCCAACATGCACAAGAACACCGCCCATTACGTGGCGCGGGGCCAACACTACAAGACCGCCCTCAAGCGGATCGCCTGAACGCCCCCCGCGGCGCCTCCAACCCCTGCTGGCAGCAGGGGAATTCGGCCCGCCTGATCGGCTAACATTCCTCCATGACCGATCAGCTCAAGAAATACCTTACCGAAGACCGCAGCGTCCGCATCCAGGCCGTGCGCCTGGCCGCCACCTGGAAGGCCGTTCAGGCCAACCACGACTACCCGCCCGCCATCACCAACCTGCTGGGAGAGCTGGTGGCCGCGTCCACCCTGCTGGCCGCCAACATCAAGTTCGATGGCTCGCTGGTGCTGCAGATCCAGGGCGATGGCCCCATCGCCCTGCTGGTGGTGGAATGCCGCCACGATCTCAGCCTGCGCGCCACCGTCAAGATGCGCGAAGGGCACGCAGTACCCTCCGATGGCGACATGCAAAGCCTGCTGAACCCCGGCGGCAACGGCCGTTTCATCGTGGTGCTGGACCCGCAGCGCAAGCTGCCCGGCCAGCAGGCCTACCAGGGCGTCGTGCCCCTGGAAGGCGATACCGTGGCCGAAGCGCTGCAGCACTACATGAAGGCCTCCGAACAGCTGGACACGCGGCTGTGGCTGGCCGCTGACGCCGAGCATGCGGCCGGCGTCCTCATCCAGCGCCTGCCGCACCATGGCGGCTCCGACGCGCCCGTGCTCACCGAGCAGGACGCCGCCGAAACCTGGGAGCGCATCTGCGCGCTGGCCGGCACCCTCAAGCGCGACGAGCTGCTGGCGACCGAGATCGATACGCTGGCCCATCGCCTGTTCTGGGAAGAAACGCTGGTGGCCTTCGATCCGCTCGACGTGCGCTGGTACTGCCCCTGCACCCGCGAGCGCGTGGCCAACATGCTGCGTTCGTTGGGCGAAGAAGAAGTCCAGGACATCCTGGCCGAACGCGGCGAAGTGGACGTCTCCTGCGACTTCTGCGGCAAACCGTACAAATTCGATTCGGTCGACTGCGCCGCCCTGTTCACGCCCAACGCGCCCCCCGCCGCGGACGCGCCTCCCACCGTGCACTGACGCGCCGGCGGCCCCGCCGCGACGTTTCCATCACACCGGATTGTCCTCATCGACAAGCGGTCATGCCCGCGCCACACTGCGCAGCCATGACCGCTTTTTTTCTTGCCCTGTGCCTGCGACCGCAACGCGGCGCCGCCGCCATCGAGTTCGCGGTGGCGGCGGCCGTCCTGCTGCTGCTGGGCTTGCTGGCGATCGAGGCCGCGCATTGGCAGGGCATGCGGCAGATGGCCCATCTGGCCCTGATGGAGGCGGCGCGCGCCGGCGCCACTACCCACGGCGACCCGGCGCGCATGCGGGCGGCGTTCCTGCAAGCCCTGTTGCCGCGCGACGCCTCCCCTCAGGGCCAGGCGGACGCCCGGCGCCGCCAGGCGCATCGCTTCGCCAGGGTCGCCGCCCTTGCCGGAACGCATCCCTGGCGCATCGAAGTGCTGCTTCCCGACGAACGATCCTTCCGCGGCCACGCCCGGCCGGGCCTGCGCGTCGCCTCCGCCGCCGGCCTGCGCGCGATCGACAACGACTACCAGGATTTGCAGCACGCGCGCCAGCCGTCGGGCCCGGGCGGCCAGACCATCTTCCAGGCCAATACGCTGAAGCTGCGGCTGACCTATCTGCACCAGCCGCTGCTGCCGCCCTTGCGGGCCTTGCTGGCGGCGCTGGGGCGCGACGCCTCCAGCTACGCCGGGCATGCGCAGGCCCGGGGCCTGCTGCCCATCCGCGTCGAACTGGAAATGGAAATGCAATCGCACCCCGTCGAATGGGCGCGCAGGACCCCGCCCCCCGGTTTCGTTTATGGCGAGTGCCGCAGCGTGCGCTGCGGCTGATCGGAATGGAACGCGGTTGCGGGAACGCGGAGCCGGTCAGTGCCGGGCGTTCGCCGGATTGGCGGGCTTGTGCGCCGGAGCGGACGTCCGGGCGGCCGGCGCGCTGGCGCGCGCGGCGGTGGCAGGCTTGGCGGCGGGATCGGCCGCCAGCGAGGCGCCGCCCGCGGGCGGCGGCGTATTCTGCGGCAGGATGTGCACGAATACCTCGCCTTCGCGCATCATGCCCAGCTCGCCGCGGGCCCGTTCCTCGATGGCGCCGGTTCCGCCTTCGAGGTCGCGCACCTCGGCTTCGAGTGCTGCATTGCGCGCGCGCAGGCCTTCATTGGTCTCGCGCTGCTCCGCCACCTGGCGTTGCAGATCCCAGACCTTGAACCAGCCGCCCTTACCCAACCAGAGCGGGTATTGGATCAGGCCTAGCAGCACGAACAGCACCAGGAACAACAGGCGCATACGCGAGAACCCTCAGCAGTCGTGGCCCGGGCCGCAAGCCCGGGCCACGCTCGTCATCAACGCAGGTTGTAGAAAGCTTCCAGGCCGGGATACGACGCCACTTCAGCCAGTTCTTCCTCGATGCGCAGCAGCTGGTTGTACTTGGCCATGCGGTCCGAGCGGGACAGCGAACCCGTCTTGATCTGCATGGCATTGGTCGCCACGGCGATGTCGGCGATGGTGGAGTCCTCGGTTTCGCCCGAACGATGCGACACGACGGCGGTGTAGCCGGCGCGCTTGGCCATTTCGATGGCGGCGAAGGTTTCGGTCAGCGTGCCGATCTGGTTGATCTTGATGAGGATCGAGTTCGCGACGCCCTTCTGGATGCCTTCACGCAGGATCTTGGTGTTGGTGACGAACAGGTCGTCGCCCACCAGCTGCACCTTCTTGCCCAGTTGGTCGGTCAGCAGCTTCCAGCCTTCCCAGTCGTTTTCGGCCATGCCGTCTTCGATCGAGATGATCGGGTACTTGTCGCACCAGGTTGCCAGCAGGTTGGTGAATTCCTGCGAGGACAGCGAGATGCCGCCTTCGCCGGCCAGCGTGTACTTGCCGTCGCGGTAGAACTCGGAGCTGGCGCAATCCAGGCCCAGGGCGATCTGCGAACCCGGCTCGTAGCCGGCTTCGGTGATGGCCTTCAGGATCAGCTGGATGGCGGCTTCGTGGCTGGGCACGTTGGGCGCGAAACCGCCCTCGTCGCCCACGGCGGTGGACATGCCCTGGCCGTGGATCAGCTTCTTGAGCATGTGGAAGACTTCGGCGCCCCAGCGCAGGGCTTCGCGGAAGCTGCCCGCGCCCACCGGCAGGATCATCAGTTCCTGCAGGTCGAGCGTGTTGTTGGCGTGCGCGCCGCCGTTGATGACGTTCATCATCGGCACGGGCATGCTCATGGGGCCGCTGCCGCCGAAATAGCGGTACAGCGACAGGCCGGACTCGTCGGCGGCGGCGCGGGCCACGGCCATCGAGGCAGCCAGGATCGCGTTGGCGCCCAGGCGCTCCTTGGTGTCGGTGCCGTCCAGTTCGATCAGGGTGCGATCGACGAACGTCTGCTCCTGGGCGTCCAGGCCCATCAGGGCTTCCGAGATTTCCGTATTGAGGTTCTCGACGGCGCGCAGCACGCCCTTGCCCAGATAACGGCTCTTGTCGCCGTCGCGCAGTTCGATGGCTTCACGCGCGCCGGTGGAGGCGCCCGACGGCACGGCCGCGCGGCCCATTGCGCCGGACTCCAGCAGCACATCGCATTCCACGGTGGGGTTGCCGCGAGAATCCAGGATCTCGCGGCCGATGATATCGACAATTGCACTCATGACTTTACATTCCCTGAACGATAAACATATTCATGACGGCCGCGCCTTCGCGGGCATTGCGGGCGCGGCGGTACTGCCAGGAGTCGTAGAAGGCCTGGGCGGAGGCCATGGAGGGGAATTCCATGACGACGGTGCGGCCAGGCTTACGGCCCTCGAGGTGCTTGGACTCGCCGCCGCGCACCAGGATCTTCGCATCGTACGCCCGCATGGCGAGCGTGGACAGACGCTTGTAATCCTCGTACTGCGCGGGCTTGGTCACTGTGACGTCGGCGATGAGGTAAGCACTCATGGGGTTCCTTCAGGACAGTTGCGTTGGTTTCGGTGTGGCGCCGGATGCGGCGGCATCGCCAGTGTCGCGCAAAGGCGGCCGGCGACGCATATCCGTTGCTAATCGGTTGTATCCGAAAGAAGCGCCGCCGTACAGGGCGGCGCCGGGGCGGAGGCCCGCGATCCCGATGATCCGCACGCGGAACTCGAGACCGCAGGCGCCCATTACGCCTCCTGGCCGCGGCGAGCCTTCTGCTCGATGGCGGCGCGGATATAGCTGGAGAACAAGGGGTGTCCGTCACGCGGGGTGGACGTGAACTCCGGGTGGAACTGCACGCCCACGAACCACGGATGGTTGGGCAATTCCATCATTTCCGGCAGGTTCTCGGTCGGCGTGCGGGCGCTGATCACCATGCCGGCCTCTTCGAGGCGGGGCACGTAGACGTTGTTGACTTCGTAACGGTGACGATGGCGTTCATTCACTTCGTCGCCGTAGATGGCCTGCGCGCGGGTGCCGGGCTTGATCGGCACGCGCTGCGCGCCCTTGCGCATCGTGCCGCCCAGGTCCGAGGAGGTGTCGCGCTTTTCGACCTTGCCTTCGCGATCCATCCATTCGGTGATCAGGGCCACCACGGGATGCGGAGCGGACGGATCGAATTCCGTGCTGTTGGCGCCGCCCAGGCCGGCGACGTGGCGCGCGAATTCGATGACGGCCAGCTGCATGCCCAGGCAGATGCCCAGGTACGGAACGCCGTTCTCTCGGGCATAGCGGATGGCCGCGATCTTGCCTTCGGTGCCGCGCTTGCCGAAACCGCCGGGAACCAGGATGGCGTCCAGGTGCTTGAGCTGGTCGGTGCCGCGGGTTTCGATGTCTTCGGAATCGATGTACTCGATGTTGATCTTCGAGCGCGTATGGATACCGGCGTGGACCAGGGCTTCGGTCAGCGACTTGTACGACTCGGTCAGGTCGACGTACTTGCCGACCATGCCGATGGTGAGTTCGTGCTGGGGATGTTCCAGCGCTTCGACCAGGTTGTCCCACATGGACAGGTCGGCCGGCGGCGGGGTCAGGCCCAGGGCTTCGCAAACGATGTTGTCCACGCCCTGCTTGTGCAGCATGGCCGGGATCTTGTAGATCGAATCGGCGTCCCAGACGGAAACGACCGCGTCCAGGGGCACGTTGGAGAACATCGAGATCTTGGCGCGCTCGTCGTCCGGGATGCGGCGGTCCGCGCGGCACAGCAGCGCGTTCGGGTAGATGCCGATTTCCCGCAGTTTCTGCACCGAATGCTGCGTGGGCTTGGTCTTCAGTTCGCCAGCGGAGGCGATGAAGGGAACCAGGGTCAGGTGCACGAAGGCGGCATTGTTGCGGCCCATGCGCAGGCTCATCTGGCGCGCGGCTTCCAGGAAAGGCAGGGATTCGATGTCGCCCACCGTGCCGCCGATCTCGACGATGGCGACGTCCGTGTTGCCGTTCCAGGCGGCATCGGCGCCACGGGCGATGAAGTCCTGGATTTCGTTCGTGATGTGGGGAATGACCTGGACGGTCTTGCCCAGGTAGTCGCCGCGGCGCTCCTTGCGAAGCACGGATTCATAGATCTGGCCGGTGGTGAAGTTGTTCACCTTGTGCATCCGGGCGGAAATGAAGCGCTCGTAGTGGCCGAGGTCCAGGTCGGTTTCGGCACCGTCTTCGGTGACGAAAACCTCGCCGTGCTGGAACGGGCTCATGGTGCCCGGGTCGACGTTGATGTACGGATCGAGCTTCAGCATGGTGACTTGCAGGCCACGCGACTCGAGGATGGCGGCAAGCGACGCAGCGGCGATGCCCTTGCCCAGGGAAGACACCACACCGCCGGTGACAAATACGTATTTGGTCATCGTAATGAGCACCCGGGACGAGCGGGCGCGTGCGGGAAATTTGGATTATAGCCGGGAGGCGGAGGTTATTTGGGTTTTCCCCTAGCCGCCAGTTCGTAACATTTGGCTGCACTCGGCCGGAGCATCGAAATACCGCGCCGGAGGCTTCGTGCTATGGTCGTCCCCGATTTTGGACCCTACCAGGAGCGCCCTTGCCGATGAACACCCCGCCCGACCACCCGAAATCCCTGGCCTGGCGCCTGACGATGGCCGCGATTGGCTTGCAGGTGCTCGGCACCGCGCTGCTCCAGGCCTACCTGATGCTCGCTTCGCCGATGGCCGCGCAGATGCGCGAGATATATGCGCGGCCCGAGATGCTGGCGACCACCGGCGTGCAGCTCGCGGCCGGCTGCATCCTCGTGGGACTGGTCACCTGGTGCACCACGCAGCGCTGGCTCCGCCGGCATGGCGCGAGCGGCGTCGACCGCCCGGGCCGGATGACGGCGGTGCTGCTGGCGCTGTCGCTGGTCCTGTTCGTGTTGAATTCCGTCGCCCAGGCGCTGCTCCAGCATGCTTTTTATTCGTTCGTCGTCGCCCACAAGGAATGGGTGGACAATACGTTCGGCTATTACGGTCCGACCCGCATACTGATAATGGGCCTGCCGCTCAAGCTTTGCAGCATCCTGCTCGTGATCGTAGACAGCTGGCTGGCGGTGCGCATCGCGGCCTGGAGCGTCAGGCCGGGCGAAGCGTCTGGCGCGCCTGCCTACCTGCCTCGCCACGCGGCATGGATCGCCGCGCTGACGCTGCTGCTGTGGCAGCTGCATGGGGCGCTGGCACTGGGCGGCTACTTCGCGTCGTACATGCGATCGGCGGAACTGCTGGAGTACGCCTTGGGCTACTGGGTGCTGCCCGCCCTGATCCTGGCGCTGACGGCATGGGTCTGCCTGAAGCGCGTGCCGCAAACATTGGGGACGGCCGGATTCGGCCGGGCCATCGCCCATGGGACGTTCGCTTTCTGGATGGCACAGGCGCTCGGGATCGGCCTGGCCGTTCTGGCCATCCGCGCCATGACGTGGGACCAGTTGGTGCGTGCCGCTGAAACCAGCGCCACGACGGTGGCGCTGCTGCTGGCCTACGGCGCCCTGCTGGCGCTGGGGTGCCACGTCGGCGCCAAGCTGTTCTACCGGCGCCACGACGCGCATCAGGATGCCGCATCGGCCTGAACGGAGCGGCCGGAAGGCTGCAACGCAGGAATAGACGCAATGAAAAAGGCCCCGAAGGGCCTTTTTCATTGTCCGGACGCGGATGTCAGACCGCCGCCGTGCGACGCTCCAGCCATGCCAGGGCCTCGCCTTCCACCAGCGGCGACAGCCGCTCGAACACCGTCTTGTGGTAGTCGTTGAGCCATGCGATTTCGTCGTCGCGCAACAGCGACGGCTCGATGCAGCGCGTGTCGATCGGGCACAGCGTCAGCGTCTCGAAGCACAGGAATTCCCCCAGTTCCGAGGTCAGCCACGCGCGGTTGGCCACCAGGTTCTCGATGCGCACGCCCCAGCGGCCCGGGCGGTAGATGCCCGGTTCGTTGGAGGTGATCATGCCCGGCTCCATCGCCGTGTGCGGGCCGGGCGCGGCGCGGTAGGAAATCACCTGCGGGCCTTCGTGCACGTTCAGGAAGTAACCTACGCCGTGGCCCGTGCCATGGCCGTATTCCGCCCCGCCCTCCCAAATGGGAGCGCGCGCGATGGCGTCCAGCATGGGCGAAGGCGTGCCGCGCGGGAACGAGGCCCGCGACAGCGCGATCATGCCCTTGAGCACCAGCGTGAAGTCCACCTTCTGGTCGGCGCTGGGCGCGCCCACCGCGACCACGCGGGTGATGTCGGTGGTGCCGCCCAGGTACTGGCCGCCAGAGTCGATCAGCAACAGGCCGTCGCCTTCGATGGTTGCGTGCGATTCCTGGGTGGCGCGATAGTGCGGCATCGCGCCATTGGCGTTGAAGCCGGCGATGGTCGCGAAGCTGGGGCAGACGTAGCCGGGCCGACGCGCGCGGGCGGCGGTGATCCGATCGTCGATCGTCAGTTCGGTGATGGTTTCGGTGCCCAGCGCGCCTTCGAACCACGCGAAGAATTCACAAAGCGCCGCGCCGTCCTGGGCCATGGCCTGGCGCACATTGGCCAGCTCGGCGTCGGTCTTGCGGGACTTCAGCAGCGTGGACGGATTGATGGCCTCGACGCGCGGCACGGCCGGATCCATGGCGTGGAACACGCCGCAGGTCACGCGGGCCGGGTCGATCAGCAACTTCTGGTCCAGCTCCAACGAAGCCAGCGCATCGGCGGCCTGGGCGTAATCCGCCACTTCCACGCCGTCGGCCGCCAGGATGGCGCGCAGGGCGCCGTCGACCTTGCCGTCCGCCACGAACAGCGTGGCGTGGTCCAGGCCGACCAGCGCATGGCCGACGAACACGGGGTTGTAGTCCACGTCGGCGCCGCGCAGGTTGAAGAGCCAGGCGATGTCGTCCAGCGTGCTGATGAAATGCACGTCCGCGCCATGCCCGCGCATGGCCTCGCGCACCTGGGCCAGCTTGTCGGCGCGGGAGACGCAGGCCTCCGGCGCCACGTGATCGTAGATCGGGGCGCGCGGCAGGCCGGCACGGTCCGCCCAGATGTCTTCCAGCAGATCCTCGCGGATTTCCAGGATGGCGCCCGCGGCGGCCGCGGCCGCCGACAGCGCGCGGAAGGCGCCCAGGCCCAGCACCTGCCCGTCCACCCCGATGACCTCGCCGGCCTTGGTGTTGGCCGCAAGCCAATCGACGTGGCCCGGTGTGGACGCCAGCGCGATCTTCATCAGTTGCACGCAGGTGCCGGCCAGTTGCGCCTCGGCCTGTACCCAATAGCGGCTGTCCACCCACAGGCCGGCGAAATCGGCGGTGACCACCAAGGTGCCGACGGAACCCGTGAAGCCCGACAGCCAGCGCCTCCCCTGCCAGCGCTCGGGCAGGTATTCGGACAGGTGCGGGTCCGAAGAGGGAACGATGTAGGCGGACAGGCCGCGGCGGCTCATGGCCTGCCGCAGTCGGGCGATACGGGCGTCGGTGCTAGACATGGGGGATGGAATCCTTAGCGCAACATGAAAGACATGGCGGCCAGGCTGTTCAGCGTGCGGACGGCGGACTGCATGCTGTCCGTGGTGAACCGCAAGGTCACGCCGTCCACGCGCTCCAGCGTGGGCCACATGCAGAACAGGTCGGCCAGGGCCGAACTCTGCGTCTGCAACCGGCATTCTATAGGGGCGGGAATGCGGAAAGGAACGGCTTTTCTATCGCCGGGCCGCCCCAAGACAGAAACGCCCCCTTGGGGGGCAGCAAGCCCGCCCGGCGGGCGCGGCGCGGGGGCGTCTTCCTTCAGATTGCGCACCGCCTTTTCGGCGGCAGCGGCGATCGCTCGACGCGAGGCCGCGGGCGACAGCGTCACGCCGCTGCCCTGGCCATGCGCCACCTTGGTCTGCACCCATTCGGCGCCGGGAAAGAGATCGCGGGTTTCCGAGATGAACACATCGTCGCCGGAGCCCAGGATGACGGGCACGCCCATTTCGCCGGCCAGCGCGCCGTACAGGCCGGCCTCGCCCAGCTCCATGCCGTTGATGAACACGCGGGCGAACGCGAAGCTATTGATGGTGTGGGCCAGGATGCCGCGGCCCTGCGAGCGCGAGTGGTAGCCGATCATGATGACGGCGTCGCAGCCCTCTTCCAGCCCGCCCATCATGCCCAGGTAGCGCGGCTTGCCCAGCACCAGGCGGGCGCGCTCGTCCAGGCCGTCGGGCAGCAGGTTGCGGAACCCGCCATGCGAATCGTTGACCAGGATCTCTTCCGCGCCGCCGGCGATGGCTCCCTGCACGGCCGCGTTGGCCTCGGCGGTCATCCAGGCGCGGGCGCGCTCGTATTCGCCGTTGCCGGCGCGGACTTGTTCGGAATGGAAGACGCCGGCGACGCCTTCGATATCGGTGGAAATCAGGATCTTCATGGAATCAGCCTTCGAGAAATTCAGAATTCGGTGTCGGACAGCCACTGGCGCCACTGCGGCGCCGCGTCGCGGATCGCGGCGCGCCGGTTGCCATCGCGTCCCGTCACGCCATCGGCATGCCAGAGCGCGGAAACGATGGCCTGCTCGCAGGCCTCGGCCGCGGCTTCGAACAAGGGGTCGATGCGGGCTTCATGCAACATCGCCACCGCCGGCATGGGCTGCTCGGGCAGTTGCGGCACCGTGTAGGCCGTGGAAAACGCCAGCGCGATGTCGCCGCTGCCGTGGCCGAACACGGAGCCGGTGCGCGCCAGCCCCGCCCCCGCCCGCAGCGACAGGCGGCGCAGCTGGCGCGAATCCAGCGGCGCGTCGGTGGCCAGCAGCAGGATGATGGACCCCTTCTCGGGCGCAATGGCGGCGTTCTCGCCCGCCTGCGCCAGGCCGCGGTCCAACTGCGCCGCCAGCCGTCGGCCGAAGGGCCGGCCCGCCACGGTCAGGTTGGGCAGGCGGCCGAAGTTGGACAGCACCAGCGCCCCGACCGTGTACCGAGGCCCGGCCGGGAGGGATGCCAAGCGCGAGGCCGAGCCGATGCCGCCCTTGAAGGAAAAGCAGGACATGCCCCGGCCGGCGCCCACGGCGCCCTGCTCGAACCGCTTGCCCGCGGCGGCCAGCGCATCGGCGTAGTGCGACTCCTGGACCGCCAGCGCCTGGATGTCGTTCAGGTAGCCGTCGTTGCACTCGAAGACCAGCGGGTTGACGGTGGCCATGCCCCGGCCGATCCCCGGATTGGCGGCCACGGCGGCGCGGATCTGCGCATTGGCCACCGTGCCCACGCCAAAAGTGTTGGTCAGCGCGATGGGCGTTTCCAGCACGCCCAGCTCCTGCACCTGGACCAGCCCGGTGCTCTTGCCGAAGCCGTTCAGCACGGTGGCGGCGGCCGGGACCTTGTCCAGATAGGGGTCGCCGCCATGCGGACGCACGACGGTCACGCCGGTCTGCAACGGGCCGTCGGCCAGCGTGCGATGACCGACGGTGACCTCGCCCACGTCGCAGATCGAATCCAGCGGGCCCGGGGGCAGCACGCCGATGCGGGGAATGTCCAGCGCTTGTTTGTCCATGTTCGCTACGTGTCGCCACGCTCCTGAATGCAAAACGCCGCCGCCCTGGGTCCGGCGCGCGCTCGGCGGCGCGCGGCGGACGGAGGCGGCGGCGGAAAATTCGCCCTCCACGCCGGTCCCGGAAGGACCGGCGGCAGGATTACTTGCGGTCGATCTTGGGATCGAGCGCGTCGCGCAGGCCGTCGCCCAGCAGGTTGAACGCCAGCACGGTGAAGAAGATGGCCAGGGCCGGGAAGATCGCCACGTGCGGCGCGATCACCATGTCGGCGCGGGCCTCGTTCAGCATCGCGCCCCATTCCGGGGTGGGCGGCTGCGCGCCCATGCCCAGGAAGGACAGGCTGGCGGCCGTGATGATCGATGTGCCGATGCGCATCGTGCCGTACACCACGATCGGCGAGATCGTGCCGGGCAGGATATGGCGCATGATGATGGTCCAGTCGGAGGCGCCCACGCTCTTGACGGCCTCGACGTAGGTCATCTGCTTGATCGACAGCGTATTGCCGCGCACCAGGCGGGCGAAGGCCGGCACGCTGAACACCGCCACGGCGACGATCACGTTGACCATGCTGGAGCCCAGGATGGCGACCACGCCGATGGCCAGCAGCATGCCGGGGAAGGCCAGCAGCACATCGGAGATGCGCATGGTGATGCGCTCCCACCAACCCTGGTAGTAGCCGGCCATCAGGCCCATGAACGTGCCGACGATGGCGCCCATGGCGACCGACAGGAAGCCGGCGGCCAGCGAGATGCGCGCGCCCATCAGGATACGGCTGAAGATGTCGCGGCCCAGCGAATCCACGCCCAGCCAGTGCTTGACGGACGGCCCGGCGTTCAGGGCGTCGTAGTCGAAAAAGTTCTCGGCGTCGAACGGCACGATCCACGGCGCGAAGATTGCGACGAAGACCAGCAGCAGGACGAAGATGCCGGCGCCAACGGCGAGCTTCTGCTTCTTGAATTTGCGCCAGAACTCGGTGGCGGGCGTGCGCACGTCGTTCTTGGGAGCGGCGGCGATGGTCGCGGCGGGTGTCGTATTGCTCATGGCCGCCTCACTTGTAACGGATGCTGGGATTGATGACGCCGTAGAGCACGTCGACAATCAGGTTGATCAGGATGAATTCCAGCGAGAACAGCAGCACGAGGCCCTGGATCACCGGATAGTCGCGCTGGGTCACGGCGTCCACCAGCAGGCGGCCGAGGCCGGGCCAGTTGAACACGGTCTCGACCACGATCGAGCCGCCCAGCAGGAAGCCGAACTGCAGGCCCATCATGGTCACCACCGGGATCAGCGCATTGCGCAAGGCATGCTTGATCACCACGCGGCGCTCGGTCAGCCCCTTGGCCCTCGCGGTGCGCACGAAGTCTTCCTGGATGACCTCCACGAACGAGGCGCGGGTAAAACGGGCCATCACCGCGGCAACGGCGGCGCCGAGCGTGATGGACGGCAGTATGTAGTGTTTCCAGCTGGAGGCGCCCACGGTCGGCAACCAGCCGAGATTCACCGAGAACACCTGCATCAGCATCATCCCCAGCGCGAAGGCGGGAAACGAGATGCCGGACACCGCCAGCGTCATGCCGAGACGGTCGGGCCAGCGGTTGCGCCACACGGCCGACACGATCCCGATGATCATGCCGAATGTCACCGACCAGACCATGCTGGCAATGGTGAGCCACAGCGTGGGCATGAAGCGGTCCGCGATTTCCGTCGACACGGGGCGCTTGGTGCGCAGCGACGTGCCGAGGTCGCCTTGCAGCATGTGGCTGAAGTAGCGCACGAACTGCTGCGGCAGGGGCAGGTCCAGCCCGAGTTCCTTGCGCACGAGTTCGACGGTCGCCTGGTCGGCCTCCTGGCCGGCGGCCAGACGGGCCGGATCGCCCGGAAGCATGTGCACGAACAGGAACACGACCACCGCCACCAGTAGCAGCGTGGGGATCATGCCCAAAAGACGTTTGACGATGTAGGTCAGCATTGAAATTCCTGCGACATCGGCGGGGACACCGTGTCCCCGCCGCATGCGGCCTTACTGTGGGGCCTTCCGGCCCCGGGGGTTGCTGCTAGGTTTACTGCTTCAGGTCGATGTCGCCGAACCAGAACGAGGTGTCCGGTTCAACGTAGACGCCCGACAGATTCTTCGACTTCACGTACAGGTTGTTCTGGGTGACCAGGAAGGCCCAGGGGGCATCCTTCCAGATCGTTTCCTGGACGTTCTTGTAGATTTCCGTCTTCTTGGCGCGGTCCGTCGTGGCCAGGGCCTGCTGGATGCCGTCGTCGACCGACTTGTTCGAGTAGTACGACACGTTGTTGAGCACCGGCGGGAACGCGGCCGTGGTCAGCAGCGGACGCAGGCCCCAGTCGGCTTCGCCGGTCGAGGACGACCAGCCGGCGTAGTACATGCGGACCTTGGCGTCTTCAGGCTTCTGCACCTGCTGGACGCGTTGGACGCGCTGGCCCGATTCCAGCACTTCGACCGACACCTTGATGCCGACCTGGGCCAGTTGCTGCTGCAGGAACTGGACGACCTTCACCGAGGTGCCGTCGTTATAGGCGGACCACAGCTGGCTCTCGAAGCCGTTGGGGTAGCCGGCCTCGGCCAGCAGGGCCTTGGCCTTCTTGATGTCGTACGGCCACGGTCCCGTCTTGTGGGCGAAGTCCACGCCGGCCGGCACGACGCCGTCGACGATGGTGGCGTAGCCGGAGAAAGCGACCTTGGCCAGGGCTTCCTTGTTGATGGCGTAGTTGATGGCTTCGCGCACCTTGACGTTGTCGAACGGCTTCTGCTGCGTGTTCATCGACAGATAGCGGGCCATGATCGAATTCTTGTGGTCGACCACGTCCAGCTTGTCGTTCTTCTGCAGCACGGCGGCCTGCTCGAACGGCACCGGGAAGGCGAATTGCGCCTCGCCCGTCTGCACCACGGCGGCGCGGGTGTTGTTGTCCGTAACGGTGCGGAACGTCAGGGTATCGACCTTGGGATAGCCCTTCTTCCAGTAGCCGTCGAACTTCTTGACCTTCAGGTACTCGGCCGGTTTCCATTCGACGAATTCGAACGGGCCGGTGCCCACGGGGTGGAAGCCGATTTCCTTGCCGTACTTGGCCAGGGCGGCGGGCGAGATCATCATGGCGGCCGGGTGGGCCAGCGCGTTGATGAAGGCCGAGAACGGCTTCTTCAGCGTGATCTTGACGGTCATCGGATCGACCACTTCGGTCTTCTCGATGACGCTGAACTGGATGTAGCGCGACAGGCGGTTGTCCGGATTGGCCGGACGGTCGAAGTTGATCTTGACGGCTTCGGCGTTGAAATCGGTGCCGTCGTGGAACTTCACGCCGGGGCGCAGCTTGAACGTGTAGACCAGGCCGTCTTCGCTGACGGTGTAATCGGTGGCCAGCACCTTCTGGACCTTCAGATCCTTGTCGAATTCGAACAGGCCTTCGTAGTAGGCCTTGCCGGCCGCCTGGTTCAGGGTGCTGTTGGTGTTGTACGGATCGAGCGTTTCCAGCGCGATGGAGACGGCGAACGTCACGTCCTTGGCAGCGTGCGCCAGCGGCGAGCTGAGCATGCCGAAGGCCACCGCGGCGGCGGCCATCAGCTTGGTGGGGCGCAGAACTTTCATCATTGCAACTCCTGGTTCCGGATGGGAATTAGGGGGTTTGGTGGAAGAAAAACGGGTACAACAAAGACTCAATACGCTCCGCCGACCGGATGCCGGGCGACGAAGTGATCCGTTCCGACCTGCACCAGCGGCTGCACCACCGGTTCGTCGCCCAGCTTGCGGATCGGGCTTGGGATTTCATCGGACAACAAGGTGCGCTTCAGGTGGCGGCGCGCGGGATCGGCGATCGGCACGGCCGACATCAGCTTCTTCGTGTACGGATGCTGCGGATTCTCGAAAATGGCGCGGCGCGGGCCGATCTCGACGATCTGGCCCAGGTACATGACGGCCACGCGGTGGCTGACGCGTTCCACGACGGCCATGTCGTGCGAAATGAACAGGAACGAAATGCCCATGTCGCGCTGCAGGTCGATCAGCAGATTCACGATCTGCGCCTGGATCGACACGTCCAGCGCGGACACGGATTCGTCCGCGATCACGACCTTGGGATTCAGGGCCAGGGCGCGCGCGATGCAGATGCGCTGACGCTGGCCGCCGGAGAATTCATGCGGATAGCGCTGCGCCATTTCGGCGGGCAGGCCCACGCGCTCGAGCAGTTCGGCCACGCGGCGCTCGGCGTCGCGGCCCTTGGCCACGCCGTGCACCAGCAGCGGCTCCATGATGGAGAAGCCCACGGTCACGCGCGGATCGAGCGATGCAAAGGGATCCTGGAACACGAACTGGATGTCGCGGCGCAGGGATTGCAGCTCATTGTTCTTCAGGCGCACGATATCGCGCCCGCCAAAGCGGATCTCGCCGCCCTGGCTGTCGACCAGGCGCAGCAGCGAACGGCCCGTCGTGGACTTGCCGCAACCGGATTCGCCCACCAGCGACAGCGTTTCGCCGGGGTACAGGTCGAAGCTGACGCGCTCCACGGCGTGCACACGGCGTTGCACGCGGCTCAGGATGCCGCCGCGCAGGTCGAACCGGGTCACGAGATCGCGCACGCTCAGGATGGGCTCGCGCTTGCCCTCGGCCGCCTGCGGCGCGCTGACGGCGGGGGCTTCCTCGGGCTGGGCCTGGCCATCCACCTGCAGCAGCGGGAAACGCGCCGGCGAATCGGTGCCCTGCATCGCGCCCAGCTTCGGCACGGCCGACAGCAGCGCCTTGGTGTAGCGGTGCTGCGGCGCGGCGAACACCTGTTCCGACGGGCCTTCTTCGACCTTGTCGCCGCGGTACATGACCAGCACGCGGTCGGCCACTTCGGCCACCACGCCCATGTCGTGAGTGATGAACACCACGCCCATGTGCATTTCTTCCTGCAGCTGGCGGATCAGTTGCAGGATCTGCGCCTGAATGGTGACGTCCAGCGCGGTGGTGGGCTCGTCGGCGATCAGGAGCGCCGGTTTGCAGGCCAGCGCCATGGCGATCATGACGCGCTGGCGCATCCCGCCCGACAACTGGTGCGGATAGCGGTCCAGCACCGATTTCGCTTCCGGGATGCGCACCTGTTCCAGCATGCGCAGGGCTTCGGCGCGAGCCGAGGCTGCGTCCTTGCCCTGGTGCTGGCGGATCGATTCGGCGATCTGGTCGCCGGCCGTGAACACCGGGTTCAAGGAGGTCATCGGCTCCTGGAAAATCATGGCCATGTCCGCGCCGCGCACGTTGCGCATGACGCGCTGGCTGGACCCGGCCAGGTCGATCACGGAACCGTTGCGGCGGCGCAGCGCCATGCTGCCCTGGGCGATGCGTCCGCCGCCGTGCTCCACCAGGCGCATGAGCGCCAGCGACGTCACCGACTTGCCCGAACCCGATTCGCCCACGATGGCCAGGGTCTCGCCCCGGTCCACATGGAACGACAGATTGCGCACGGCTTCGACCGTGCGCTCGGATCCCACGAAGCGCACCGTCAGGTCGTCGACCTGGACCACGCGGTTATCGGGCAGCGCCAGGCTGCTTGCGCGATCAACCATCTTTATTCAATCCCTAAAATTAAAAAATCCCGCAACCGACCCGCCGGACCTCAGCGGTAGATCGCGGTGACCGGCTTCTCGCCGACGCGGGCATAGCCCCGGTACATGCCTTCCGTGTTGAACGGCAAGGCCACATTGCCCTGGGCGTCGACGGCCACCAGGCCGCCCTTGCCGCCGATGGTGGGCAGTTTTTCCATGACGACTCGGTCCGCCGCCGCCTCCAGCGAGGCGCCGCAGTACTCCATCTGCGCCGCCACGTCATAGGCGGCGACCATGCGGATGAACATCTCGCCGGTGCCCGTCGTGGACACCGCGCAGGTCTTGTTGCTGGCATAGGTGCCGGCGCCGATCAGCGGCGCGTCGCCCACGCGGCCGACCTGCTTGTTGGTAATGCCGCCGGTCGAGGTGGCCGCGGCCAGGTTGCCCTGGGCGTCCACCGCCACGGCGCCTACCGTGCCGAACTTCTTGTCGGCGTCCAGCGGATCCGCCGGCGCGGGCTGGCCGCGCGCGACCATCGCCTGCCCGTCGTGATCCAGCACGGCGGCTTCCGGCGTTTCGCGCTGCACGCGCAGCAGCTGTTCGCGGCGGGCCTCGGTGGAGAAGTACGAAGGATCGACCAGTTCCACGCCCTCCTGCGCGGCGAACGCCTCGGCGCCCTCGCCCACGAAGAAGACGTGCTTGCTGTTCTCCATGACCTTGCGCGCGGCGAAAACCGGATTGCGCACGCGATGCACGTTGGCGATCGCGCCCGAGCGCAGCGTGGCGCCGTCCATGATGGCGGCGTCGAGCTCGTGGGTGGCCGCGCTGGTGAACACCGCGCCGTGGCCGGCGTTGAACAGCGGACAATCCTCCAGCAGGCGGACGGCCTCGGTCACGGCGTCCAGGGCGCTGCCGCCCCGGGCCAGCACGGCCTGGCCGGCGGCCAGGATGGACTCCAGCGCGCTCAGGTATTCCTGTTCTTTTTCGGGCGACATGGCCGCGCGGGACATCGCGCCGGCGCCACCGTGAATGGCGATCACGGGTTGAATCATCGTTTACCTACTCCATGGATGAGCCACGGCATCACGGACTGGGTCACCCCAGCGGCGGCCGCGACGGAATTCTTGGCCCGATAGGCCACCGCTGCGGAAAGGGCTTCGATCAGCCCCAGCGCGGCGGTTTCGGAATTGGGACTCAGCTGGCGCGCGGAAAACGCATACAGCACCACGGAGGCCGTGGGCGCCAGCGGCGAGGTGGGCTTGTCGGTCAGCACCAGGACCGGCACGCCGGCCTGCTTGGCGGCGCCGGCCAGGGTGACGGTGTCGGCAAGATAGCGGGGAAAGCCGATGGCGATCACCAGGTCCTTGCCCGTCATGCGCGACATCTGGCGCGCCGCGTGCGATACGCCTCCCGGTCCGGCCAGCGACTCGACCGAATGCAGGTGCATGCACAGGCCGCGCTGCAGCAGGCCGGCCAGGAAACCGCTGGCGCCAAAGCCGATGATGAACACGCGCTCCGCCGCCAGGATGGCGTCCACCGCCTGCTCACAGGCGGCGGCGTCCAGCGACTGCAGATTGCGCTGCGCATTGCGAATGTCCTCTTCCAGCGTGGCGGCGAAGATCTGCACGGCGCTGGCGGAATGGGCCAGCTCGGTGCGCAGCTTTTCCACGGGCTCCAGCGCGGCCTCGAAACCGCGCGCCAGTTCGGCGCGGAATTGCGGATAGCCCGGCAGGTCCAGGGCGCGCGCGAAGCGGTTCGCGGTGGCGACCGATACCCCCACCGCCGCCGCGAACTCGTCGATGGTCATGGTCGCCACCCGGAATTGGTGCGCCAGGACGTAGTCGGCCATCTTGTGCTGGGTGCGGCTCAGCGCGGGCTGGGCCCGGGCGATCCGATCAGCGATCGTGAGTGCGGCCTTGTTCATCGAAGAGAGGGGATGTGTGTAGCTGAGGTTTGTGTAAATTCGTTTACACGCAAATTTTAGAGAAGAAAATAGATTTTCATACTAAGGGTATACCCGTGCAAAAATGTAACAACCCCCGGACAAGAAAATGGGGCCGGTCTGCGTTACGCTGATCCCCTTCCCTGTTTCCCGTTTTCCGCCATGCCCGCCTGGACCTGCAAACCGCACGCCGAACTGACGCCGACCGAGCTCTACGCCATCCTGCGGCTGCGCTCCGAAGTTTTCGTGGTCGAACAGAACTGTGTTTTCCTCGACATGGACGGCAAGGACCTGGAGGGCCAGACCGAACACCTGATGGCCAGGGAGAACGGCGCGCTGCTCGCCTACTGCCGGCTGCTGGAACCGGCCCTGAACGAAGGCAAGGCCGTCATCGGCCGCGTGATCACGGCCCCGGCCGCCCGCGGCGCGGGCCTGGGCCATGAGCTGATGCGCCGCGCCAAGGCCGAGGTGGAGCGCCTATGGCCTGGCCAGGCCGTGTACCTGGGCGCGCAGGCGCGGCTGAAGGGGTACTACGCGGGGCATGGCTTCGTGCCGGTCACCGACGAGTACATGGAAGACGGCATTCCGCACGTCGGCATGCTGCTGTCGGAATCGGCCTGACGGCGGCAGCGCCGCCGCGATCGAAAACAAAAACGCCCCTGGCGGGGCGTCGTGCGTCGCGGGATGGGCGCGGCGCGAAACTGCGGGCGAAGGCCCGCCGCCGGCCGCGCGCAGCCGGTCAGCGGCGCCGCATCACAGGCCGGAGACGTCCAGCTTGGCCAGCGTCTTGGACTGGATTTCGTCCACCGTCACGCCGGGCGCCGTTTCCAGCAGCTTCAGGCCGTTTTCGGTGACTTCCATCACGCCCAGATCGGTGATGATCAGGTTGACCACGCCCACGCCCGTGAGCGGCAGCGAGCATTCGGGCAGCAGCTTGATGTCTTCGGTGCCGTCCTTTTTCTTGGCCACGTGCTCCATCAGGACCACGACGCGACCCACGCCCGCCACCAGGTCCATGGCGCCGCCCATGCCCTTGACCATCTTGCCCGGGATCATCCAGTTGGCCAGGTCGCCCTTTTCGGAGACCTGCATCGCGCCGAGAATGGCCAGGTTGATCTTGCCGCCGCGGATCATCGCGAACGAGTCGGCCGAGGAGAAGATGGAGGATCCGGGCAGCGTCGTCACCGTCTGCTTGCCGGCGTTGATCAGGTCTGCGTCGACCTCGTCGTCGGTGGGGAACGGGCCGATGCCCAGCAGGCCGTTCTCGGATTGGAGCCACACTTCCACGCCCTTGGGCACGTGGTTGGCCACCAGGGTCGGCAAGCCGATGCCCAGGTTCACGTAAAAACCGTCTTGCAGTTCGCGCGCGGCGCGAGCCGCCATTTCATCGCGGGACCATGCCATGTCTGTTCTCCTTAGGCCGGGCGAGTGGTGCGTTGTTCGATGCGCTTTTCGGGCGTGGCGTTCAGCACGATCCGTTGCACATAGATGCCGGGCAGGTGGATCTGGTCGGGGTCCAGGCTGCCGGTTTCAACGATTTCCTCGACTTCGACCACCGTCAGCTTGCCCGCCATGGCGACGTTCGGGTTGAAGTTGCGGGCCGTCTTGCGAAACACCAGGTTGCCGCTGCGGTCGGCGATGTGCGCCTTGACCAGCGACACGTCGGGCACCAGCGAACGCTCCATCACGTACTGCTGGCCGTCGAACTCACGGATTTCCTTGCCGTCGGCCACGATCGTGCCCACGCCGGTGCGCGTGAAGAACGCCGGGATGCCCGCGCCGCCCGCGCGCAGCTTTTCGGCCAGCGTGCCCTGCGGCGTGAATTCGAGCTCGAGTTCGCCCGACAGGTACTGGCGCTCGAATTCCTTGTTCTCGCCCACGTAGGACGCGATCATCTTGCGGACCTGGCGCGTATTGAGCAGCTGGCCCAGGCCGAAGCCGTCGACGCCCGCATTGTTGCTGATGCAGGTGAGGTCCTTGACGCCCGAATCGCGCAGCGCGGCGATCAGGGCTTCGGGAATACCGCAAAGGCCGAAACCGCCCACGGCGATCATCTGACCGTCCTTGACGATGCCTGCCAGCGCCTCCTTGGCGCTTGCATAAACCTTGTCCATCGCTCCAACTCCTAGTTAAGGTCGAACTGAAGAGAGCCTGCCCCGCCGCTTGCGCGCCACCGTCCCGCGCGGGGATCGAAAAAATCGGGATAGGCCCTGTTTTTTCTATTGCTTTTGTAATCTTGCGCTAGATTTTACCGGCATGCCCGGCCAACGCACGCCCTATTTTGCCGGCATCGCGCCTTGCGGCGCGGGCGGTTCAGGCCGCGGGCCTGAACAGCGCGCCCAGCTGCGCCAGCACTTCCGGCGGCCACGGGGCGGACGCATTGGCCACATAGTCCATCCAGACTAGCACGTTGCGCCCGCGGGCATAGGGGCCTTCGGCGTCGCCGGCCTTCTCCAGCAGCAGCTCGAATTCCGCGCTGGAACGGCCGATGCGGGTGACCTTGTGCGTGACGCGCACGTTGGCGGGATAGGTCAAGGGACGCAGGAAATCGCAGGATGCGTGGGCCAGGATGGGGCCCGCGTCCGCGGGCAGCTCGAAGCCGGCTTCGTAGAGGATCTGCATCCGGGCCTCTTCCATGAGGCGGAAATACAGCGTGTTATTGAGATGGTTCAAAGCGTCCGAATCGCCCCAACGCAAAGGCAATTCCGTTTCGTGGGTATCGCCTACCGCAAGAATCCGTGCAGACAGATTGTCCGGGTTCACCAATAGCTCCTGATGGCTGAATGAAATACGAAGGCGGGCAAGGCGCCGCCTGCAATACAATCGTCGATAATACTTCCAGCCATATATGGAACACATACGGGGAGCTTTGCAAATGTCTGAACGCGAGTCGATGGAATATGACGTGGTCGTGGTTGGCGGTGGACCCGCCGGCCTGGCCACCGCAATCCGTCTTAAGCAGCTGGCCGCTGAGAAGCATCAGGAAATCGGCGTCTGCGTGCTTGAAAAAGGCGCGGAACTGGGTGCGCACATCCTGTCCGGCGCCGTCATGGACCCGCTGGCGCTGACCGAACTCATCCCCGACTGGAAGGAAAAAGGCGCGCCGCTGAACGTGCCGGTCACGCAGGACAAGTTCCTGTTCCTGTCCGAAACCGGCGCGCGCGGCACGCCCAACTGGCTGCTGCCGCCCTGTTTCCACAACGAAGGCAACTACATCGTCCGCTTGGGCGACGTCGTGAAATGGATGGGCGAGCAGGCCGAAGCGCTGGGCGTGGACATCTTCCCCGGCTTTGCCGCCGTGGAAGTCCTGTACGACGAGAACGGCGCCGTCCGCGGCGTGGCCACCGGCGACATGGGCGTGGCCCGCGACGGCAGCCACACCGACCACTACCAGCCCGGCATGGAGCTGCACGCCCGCTACACGGTGTTCGCCGAAGGCGCCCGCGGCCAGCTGGGCCGCCAGCTGATCGAACGCTACAAGCTCGATGACGGCCGCGACCCGCAGTCCTACGGCATCGGCATCAAGGAAATGTGGGAAGTGGACCCGGCCCAGTCCAAGCCCGGCCTGGTCATTCACACGGCGGGCTGGCCGCTGGATGCCGACACCTACGGCGGCTCCTTCCTCTATCACCTGGACAACAACCTGGTTGCGGTCGGCATGATCGTCGGTCTGGACTACGCCAACCCCTGGCTGTCGCCGTTCGATGAATTCCAGCGCTACAAGACGCACCCCGCCATCCGCGGCACCTTCGAAGGCGGCAAGCGCATCGCCTACGGCGCGCGCGCCATCACGGCCGGCGGCCTGCTCTCGCTGCCCAAACTGACCTTCCCCGGCGGCGTGCTGGTGGGCTGTGAGGCCGGCTTCCTCAATGCTTCCCGCATCAAGGGCAGCCACGCTGCCATCAAGTCCGGCAAGCTGGCGGCCGAAGCCACCTTCGACGCCCTGGTCGCAGACCGCCGCCAGGACGAGCTTTCGGCCTACCCGCAGGCATTCGAGGCGTCCTGGCTGCATGCCGAGCTGAACAAGGCTCGCAACTTCAAGCAGTGGTTCAAGAAGGGCCGCACCATCGCCACCGTGATGACGGGCGTCGAGCAACTGCTGTTCAAGGGCAAGATGCCCTGGACCCTGCGCCACAGCAAGCCCGACCACGCCTGCCTGCAACCGGCGTCGCAATGCGCGCGCATCGACTATCCCAAGCCCGACGGCAAGCTCACCTTCGACAAGCTCAGCTCGGTTTTCATCTCGAACACCAACCACGATGAGAACGAACCCATCCACCTGACGCTGAAGGACCCCAGCATTCCCGTGCAGGTCAACCTGGCCAAGTACGGCGGCCCCGAGTCGCGCTACTGCCCCGCGGGCGTGTACGAATTCGTCAAGGACGACCACGGCGAGGACCGCCTGCAGATCAACGCGCAGAACTGCGTGCACTGCAAGACCTGCGACATCAAGGACCCGACCCAGAATATCGTCTGGGTCGCGCCGCAAGGCGGCGAAGGTCCCGTCTACAGCGGCATGTAAAGGCCGGGCGCCCTGCGGCGCCCGCCGTTCCCCCATGACCGAACGCGTACTCCTCATAGGCTGTGGCGATCTGGGCCTGCGCGTCGCCCAGCGCTTCCTGGCGCGCGGCGACGAGGTCCATGCCTTGCGCCGCAATCCGCCGGCCGGCGGCCCGGAGGGCCTGCACTGGCTGCGCGGCGACATCTCCCGCCCCGATGGGCTGCCCTCTCTGCCCCGGGGCGTGACGCGCCTGATCCACCTGCCCGCGCCCGGCGCTCGCGAAGCCGGCGCCTATCGCGGCGTATTCGTCGATGGCCTGGCGAACGTGCTGGATGCGCTGGACGCCTCGCGACTCGAACGCGTGGTATTCGTTTCGTCCAGCGCGGTCTATGGCGAACATCACGGCGATTGGGTGAACGAGGACACGCCGCCCGCTCCGCTGGGCATGAACGGCCGCCTGCTGCTGGAGGCCGAAGCCGCGCTGGCCGCGCGCAAGCTGCCGTCCACGGCCTTGCGGCTGGCCGGCCTGTATGGCCCCGGCCGCCTGCAACTGATCGAGCGCCTGCGCAATGGCCTGGCCGGCGCCCCGGTCCGGCCCGAGCATTGGGCCAATCGCATGCACATCGACGATGCCGCCGCCGCGGTGGCGCACCTGGCGCTCATCCCCGAGGCGGCGCCGGCGTACATAGGCTGCGACGATACTCCCCTGCCCCTGCACACGCTGTATGCCGAGCTGGCCCGGCTCGCAGGCGCGCCCGCGCCGCGTGTGGCCCCCGCGCCCCCCAACGTCGGAAGCAAGAAGCTCAGCAACGCCAGATTGCGCGCGACGGGCTTCACGCCGCAATGGCCCGACTCGCGGTCTGGCTATGCCGCATTGCTGGCGGAGGCGGCCGGGCAGGACGATCATCCCCAGGCATAGTTCGGCCCACGCCGAATCGTTGACCGCGAACGTGCCGGATACTGGCGGCCACGCTCACCGTCCCCCATCGCCCTCATGTTTCCCACCCATCCTGTCGAAGCGGTCACGCATCCCGACCCCTATCCCTACTACGCGGCGCTGGCTCGCGGCCGGCCGCTATACCGAGAGCCGGCGCTCGGCCTCTGGATCGCATGCCACCCGGACGCCATCCGCGCGGTCATGGGCCACCCGGCCGCCCGGGTGCGCCCCCCGGCCGCGCCAGTGCCTCCCGCGCTGTGTCCGGGCCCGGCGGGGACGCTGTTCGGCCGCTTCGTGCGCATGAACGACAGCGTGCCGCACGCGCGACTCAAAGGCTTGCTCACCGATTTCATACGCGAGCAGGAACCTCATCCGCAGACCACGGCGTGGCCCGATACCGGAGCCCTCACGGCGGACGCCATCGACCGCTACCTCGCCGCGGCCCCGGTGCATGCGCAAGCCGCGCACCTCGGCCTGCCGCCCGGCGTCTACGCCGACTGCGCGGCGGATATCGGCGCCTTCCTCTCTGGGTTGCCCGACGTTTCCGCGGGGCCCAAGACCGCGGCCGCGCACGCCGCCGCCGAACGATTGCAGAGCCGTCTCGAATCGCACCTGGAAGCCCCGCAGACCTCCCCCGCCTTGCGCAGGCTGCGCGTAGCGGGCATGCGCGCCGATCTGGCGCCGGCCCTGCTGGCCGCGAACCTCGCGGGCCTGCTGTTCCAATCCTGCGAAGCGGGCGCAGGCCTGCTGGGCAACGCGCTCATCCTGGCAGGGCGCCGCGGCATGCGCGGCGCGGTCTCGGACGGACAGGCCGACGCGTTGGTGGACGACGTGCTGCGCAAGGACCCGCCCGTGCACAATACCCGGCGCTTTCTTGCAGCCGGCATCGAGGTTTGCGGCCAGCGCATCGAAGCCGGCCAGACCGTGCTGCTGGTCCTGGCCGCCGCCGCCATGATCGAGCCCGAGGCGCACTGGACTTTCGGGGCGCTGGGGCACGCCTGCCCCGGCGCCGGACCGGCCCGCCGGCACGCGGCCGCGGCGCTTGCGCATTTGCTGCGCGCGGGCGCCGATGCCGTATCGCTCGCGGCGCGCTTCCGCTACCGGCCGCTGCCCAACGCGCGCGTTCCGCAATTTGATTTCTCCAAGGAGCCCTCCCAATGATCGCCGTGATATTCGAAGTCGAACCCGCCGACGGCAACCCCGATCCCTATCTCGCAATAGCCGCCGGCCTCATCGACGAATTGAAGGCCATCGACGGCTTCATCTCGGTCGAGCGCTTCCAGAGCCTGGCCAATCCGGGCAAACTGCTGTCACTGTCGTTCTGGCGGGATGAAGAGGCCGTCCGCCGCTGGCGTTCGCTGGAGTCGCACCGCCGCGCACAGGAGGCCGGGCGCGGCGGCGTATTCGCGGGCTACCGCCTGCGAGTCGCCCAGGTGCTGCGCGACTACGGCATGCATGAACGTCAGGAGGCCCCCGCGGACAGCCGCGAACGGCATGGCTGAAACGCCTTCTTCGGCGGCCGGGGCAGGCATTCTATTTGTACTAATATAAGAAAATAATCAATATTTCCGCCTACCCGGCCATCGCAGGCGCGACACCCGCGCCGCATCGCTCTCCGGTACCATTCCCACTCCCTCGCCACGCGCGCCGCCGCCCCGTCCATGTCCACCGCCGTCCCCGCCCGCCCCACTCCGCTGCAAGTCGACCTGGCTCGCCATATCGCGGAAGACATCGTGGCCGGGCGTTACGCGCCCGGCGACCATCTTTCCGAGGAAGCGCTGGCGGCGAACCACGCGGTCTCGCGCACTCCCGTGCGCGGCGCGCTCAAGCTGCTGGCCGCGCAGGGCCTGATCCTGCATCGCCCCAACAGCGGCTATACGGTGGCGGCGCACGGCGCCTCCGCGCTTCCCGCGATCGAGGGAGCCGGCCCCACCCAGGACGAGCTCTATCGGCGCCTGATCGGCGATCGCGCCTCGCGCGCGCTGCCGGACACCTTTACGGAAAGCGACCTGCTCCAGCGCTACCCCGCGCCGCGCAGCGTGCTCGCCAAAGCGCTGTTGCAGCTGTCGGCGGACGGCCTGATCGAAAAGCGCAAAGGCCACGGCTGGCAGTTCGCGCCGTCGCTGGAAAACCGCGACGCGCTTAACGAAAGCTACCGCTTCCGCATGACGGTCGAATGCGCGGGCCTGCTGGAGCCCACGTTCCGCCCGGACAAAGAGGCCGTGGCGCGCATGCGCGCCGCGCACGAGGCGCTTGCCGCGCGCGGCGACGGCAGCGACATCTCGGCCGCGGAATTCTTCAATCTGAACGCCTCGTTCCACGAAATGCTGGCGCGCTTTTCGGGCAACCGCTACATCCTGCAGGCCGTGCAACAGCAGAACCAACTGCGCCGGCTCGAGGAACACCGCGCGTTCTATCACCTGGCGCAGTACTCGAGCTCCAGCCGCGAGCATCTGCAGATACTGGCTGCAATCGAGGACGGCGACCAGGAATGGGCCGCCCAACTGATGCGGCAGCACCTGAAATCCGCGCTGCAACGCTCCTGATCCCCTGACCCTTTCGCGCCCGCCCCATGCCCGGGTTCGGAATGTTTCAGCTCAAGCTAGATTGTATTTTTCAATACATTAGTACACAATAAGGCGTCATTCACCGTCCCAGCAGGATCGTCTTATGTCGCCCCAGCTCCCAAATTCCGACGCTTATTGGCTGCCCTTTACCGCCAACCGCCGTTTCAAGCGCCATCCCGTGGTGTTCAGCGGCGCGCAGGACATGTACTACTTCCGCCCCGACGGCAGCGAAGTGCTCGACGGCATCGCGGGCCTGTGGTGCGTGAACGCCGGCCACGGCCGGCCGGAGATCGTGCGCGCCATTTCGCGGGCGGCGGCGGATCTCGATTACGCCTCCTCGTTCCAGATGAGCCATCCGCTCGCCCTGCGCTTCGCCGATGAGTTGATTCAGGCGGCGCCCGCCGGCTTCAGCCAGGTGTTCTTCTCGAATTCGGGTTCGGAGGCCGTGGACACCGCGCTGAAGATCGCGCTAGGCTACCATCGGGCGCGCGGCGACGGACAGCGCGTGCGCCTGATCGGCCGCGAACGCTCTTACCACGGGGTCGGTTTCGGCGGCCTGTCGGTCTCGGGCATCGCGGGCCACCGCAAGCCTTTCGGCAATTTGCTGCCCTTCGTCGATCACCTGCCCCACACATACGACCGCGAGAAGATGGCCTACACCCGCGGCCAGCCCGAGTGGGGCGCGCACCTGGCCGACGCGCTGGAACGCATCGTGGCCTTGCACGATGCCTCGACCATCGCAGCGGTCATCGTCGAACCCGTTGCAGGCTCGACGGGCGTGCTGGTGCCGCCCCGCGGCTACCTGCAACGTCTGCGCGACATCTGCGACAAGCACGGCATCCTGCTGATCTTCGACGAAGTTATCTGCGGCTTCGGGCGCATCGGCGGCGCGTACTCCGCGTCGCACTTCGGCGTGATGCCGGACATCATCACCAGCGCCAAGGGACTGACCAACGGCGCAATCCCGATGGGCGCCACGCTGGTGCGGGAGCACGTGTACGAAGCCTTCATGCAAGGACCGGAGAGCGCCATCGAGCTATCGCACGGTTATACGTACTCGGGCCATCCGGTGGCATGCGCAGCCGGCCTGGCCACGCTCGAGATCGCCCGGCGCGAAAACCTGTTCGAGCGGGCCGGCGAGCTATGGAAGGAGTGGGAAGACGCCGCGCACTCGCTCAAGGGCGCTCCGCACGTAGTCGACGTGCGCAACATCGGCCTGCTTGCCGCGATCGAACTCGCCCCGGAGGAAGGCAAACCGGGTCAGCGCGGCTATGCCGTGCACCAGGCCTGCCTGGAGCGCGATTGCCTGATCCGCTCGGCCGGCGACACCATGCTGCTGTCGCCGCCGCTCACGATCGAACGCCATCAGCTGGACCGGCTCTTCTCGACGCTGTACGACGCGTTGCGGTCCATGCCCTGACGCCTGCATGCGCGCCACGCCGCGTTGCCCCCGGCGGCGCGCGCAACCGCAGCGCTCAACGCGGCGCGGCCGAGCAGTAATCGGCCACGGCGCGCGCCGCGCGGCGCACGTCGTCCGCGCTGATGTCCAGGTGGGTCACCAGGCGCGTCGGCCCGCCGTACACCGCCCGCATCTTTATGTTCTGCGCGTCCAGCGCGGCGGTCAGGCCATCGCACAGCGCCGGTTCGACCTGGACGAACACCATGTTGGTGTCCTGGCTCAGCACCTTGACGCCCGGGACGCCGCGCAGCCCCTCGGCCAGCAAGCGCGCGTTCTCGTGATCCTCGGCCAGGCGCTCGACGTTGTGCTCCAGCGCATACAGGCAGGCGGCGGCCAGCACGCCGGCCTGCCGCAAGCCGCCGCCCAGCATCTTGCGCCAACGGCGGGCGCGGGCGATCAGTTCGGCGCTGCCCACCAGGACGGAGCCCACGGGCGCGCCCAACCCCTTGGAAAAGCAGATCGAAACCGAGTCGAAGGGCCGGCACAGATCCACCACCGGCTTGCCGCTGGCCACTGCCGCGTTGAACACGCGCGCGCCGTCCAGGTGCGTCGCCAGGCCGTGCTGGCGCGCCCAGTCCGTGGCCGCCTGCACATAGGAGGCCGGAATCAGCTTGCCGTGGAAGGTATTTTCCAGGGCAAGCAGGCGGGTGCGGGCGAAGTGCGGATCGCCCTCGGGCTTGAGCGCCGCTGCCAGCTTTTCCAGCGGCAGCGATCCGTCTTCCGCGTGCTCGATCGGCTGGGGCTGGATGCTGCCCAGCACGGCCGCCCCGCCCCCTTCGTATTTGTAGGTGTGCGCCAGCTGCCCCACCAGGTATTCATCGCCCCGGCCGCAATGGGCCATCAGCGCGCCCAGATTGCTTTGGGTGCCCGAGGGGAAGAACAGACCCGCCGCCTTGCCGGCGCGCTCGGCCACCGCCTCCTGCAGGCGGATCACGGTGGGGTCGTCGCCCATCACGTCATCGCCCAGGGGCGCGGCGACCATCGCCTGCAGCATGGCCGCGGAGGGCCGGGTAACGGTGTCGCTACGCAGATCGATCATGGAAAATCCTTGGATGGAAAACGGAATTCGAAACACCGCTCACTCGACGCGGGGCGCCGGCGCGGCCCGGCTCACGACCCAGATGCCGGCGAGGATCAAGGTCATGCCGCCCAGTTCGGCCGGGGTCGGCCGTTCGGCCAGCAGCGCCCAGGCGAACAGCATCGCCACGACGGGCACGCCCAGGCTCGACAGACCGGCGATGGACGCGGGCACGCGGCGCACGACCTGCAGCCACAGCAGCCAGCCGGCCGCCGTCGCGATCAGCACGATGTAGGTCATGCCGGTCCAGAGCTGCCAGCCCCACTGCGCGGGTATCTGCGGCACCAGCAGAGCCGCGGGCACTATCGCCAGGCCGCCGAACAGCATCTGCCATGCGGTGAAGGTCATGACATCCGGCGCATGCCGCTCGAACATGCGCTTGGACAGCACCGTGCCCACGCCCCAGCTCAGGCCGCTGCCCAGCCCCAGCACCACGGGGCGGATGTCGCCCAGGCCGTTCCACGGCTCCACGAAACAGATCAGGCCCACGGCGGCCAGGCCGATGCCGAACCCGTGCCTCGCGGTGGGCCGTTCGCGCAACAGCCACCACGCGAACAGGATCACCCAGAACGGCATGGTGTAGGCCATGAGCGAAACCTTGCCCACCCCGCCCGTCACCAGCGCCGTCTGCACGAATCCCTGGAAGCCGGCCGTCTGCGTCAGGCCGATCAGCAAGGTCAGTTTCCAGGGCGGCATGGCCAGCGGACGGCGGGTCGCGAACGCCAGCGCGAACAGCACCAGGCTGCCGGCCACGTAGCGCAGCGCCACGAAATCGAACGGGCCGATGTAGGGCACGATCAGTTTCATCGCGATCCAGCTGCCCGCCCAGACCAGGATGGTGCTGAACATCAGGGCTAGCCCTGCGCGATCGAAACTGCTGCGGCTCACGTCTGTGGCTCCGTGGATATGTGAGGGAAAAAGAAAAGGCGCCCGGCGCCGGCGGGTTGCCGGCACGGGCGCCTGACATTATGCGCCTGCCGCGCGGAGAACGGCCGGACGACGCCGGCCGGCCACGCTCACAGGGGCTTGGACAGCTGTTCGAGAATGGCGGGATTCTCCAGCGTGGAGACGTCCTGCGTGACCTCCTCGCCCTTGGCGACCACGCGCAGCAGGCGGCGCATGATCTTGCCAGAGCGCGTCTTGGGCAGGTTGTCTCCGAAGCGGATGTCCTTGGGCTTGGCGATGGGGCCGATTTCCTTGGCCACCCAGTCGCGCAGGGTCTTGGCGATGGCCTGCGCCTCGTCGCCTTCCGGACGCGTCCGCTTGAGCACCACGAAGGCCACGACGGCCTCGCCCGTGGTGTCGTCCGGACGCCCCACCACCGCGGCCTCGGCCACCATCTCGTGCGCCACCAGCGCCGACTCGACTTCCATCGTGCCCAGGCGGTGGCCCGAGACGTTCAGCACGTCGTCGATGCGGCCCATGATCCAGAAATAGCCGTCGGCATCGCGCTGCGCGCCGTCGCCGGCCAGGTAGTAGCCGCGCAGTTCGGACGGGAAATAGCTCTTCTTGAAACGCTCCGGGTCGCCCCAGATGTTGCGGATCATCGCGGGCCACGGCCGCTTGACGACCAGGAAGCCGCCATTGCCTTGCTCGACGTCGGCGCCGGTCTCGTCGACGATGGCCGCCGCGATGCCCGGCAGCGGCAGGGTGCAGGAACCCGGCTTGGTCGGCGTGGCGCCCGGCAGCGGCGTGATCATGTGGCCGCCGGTCTCGGTCTGCCACCACGTGTCGACGATGGGGCAGCGCTCGCGGCCCACGTTCTTGTGGTACCACATCCAGGCTTCGGGATTGATGGGCTCGCCCACCGTGCCGATGATGCGCAGGCTGTCCAGGTCGTACTTCATCGGATGCGCTTCGGGCGAGGCCTCGGCCGCCTTGATCAGCGAACGGATCGCGGTGGGCGCGGTGTAGAACGTGGTGACCTTGTGGCGGGCGATCATGTCCCAGAACCGGCCGGCGTTCGGGTAGGTCGGCACGCCTTCGAAGACCACCTGCGTCAGGCCGGCGGCCAGCGGACCGTAGGTAATGTAGGTGTGCCCGGTGACCCAGCCCACGTCGGCCGTGCACCAGTACACATCGTCCTTGCGGGCGTCGAAGGTCCACTTCACCGTCAGCAGCGCCCACAGCAGGTAGCCCGCCGACGAATGCTGCACGCCCTTGGGCTTGCCGGTGGAACCGGAGGTGTAGAGGATGAACAGCGGATGCTCGGCGTTGACCGGCACCGGCTCGCAGGTATCGGCCTGGCCGGCCTCGACGTCATGCATCCAGAGGTCGCGGCCTTCGTTCCATTGCACCTTGCCGCCGGTGCGGCGGTACACGATGACCTTGGAGACGGCGTCGCAGCCGCCCATCGCGAAGGCCTCTTCCACCGCGGGCTTGAGCGGAATGGTCTTGCCGCCGCGCACCTGCTCGTCGGCGGTGATGACCAGCGATGCGCCCACGTCCATGATGCGCTCCTGCAGGCTCTTGGCCGAGAAGCCGCCGAACACCACCGAATGCGTCACTCCCAGGCGCGCGCAGGCCTGCATGGCCACCACGGCTTCGATCGACATCGGCATGTAGATGATGGCGCGGTCGCCTTTCTTGTAGCCCAGCGCGGCGATGCCGTTGGCGAAGCGGCACACGCGCGCCAGCAGTTCGCGATAGGTCACCTTGTCGACCTTGCCATCGTCGGACTCGAAGATGATGGCGGTCTTGTCGGCATTGCCGTTGGTCAGGTGGACGTCCAGGCAATTGGCCGACACGTTGAGTTCGCCGTCGCCGAACCAGCGGTAGAACGGAGCGTCGGATTCGTCGAGGACCTGCGTGAACGGCTTGGTCCACTGCAGGTTGTCGCGGGCCTGGCCGGCCCAGAATCCGTCGAAATCGTTCTCGACCTGCGCGCATAGCGCGTTATAGGCTTCCATGCTGGGAATGGCGGCGCCCTGCGCCGCGCGTTCGGGCGGCGGGAAAACACGGGTTTCCACCAGGACGGACTCAATAGCGTTCGACATGATTTTTGTCTCCAATCGGTGATTCTGTTGTTTATGCCGCTTTTTCATTACCCACTTGCAACCGTATCGCCACGCTCTTACGGGCACCTTACGCAAAATGCGGGCCAGAGCCCGCAAGGGCGCAGGAGCTCGGAGCTCCGGCAATGCCGGCCTCGCGCCGGAGGGCCGCAAGGCATCCATGTAGCGGCATGCACAAGCAAACAACGCACCGGCGCCGCATCGGGAAAGCGGCGCCGCTGGGCAGACCATAAGGATAGCAGCCGCGGCGGCGCTTTCGCGAGACTCAGGCGGCGCGCCGGGCCAGCCCGCGTTTCATGTCCACGCGCGCCAGCAGGATGAGGCCGCCGACGAAGAACAGGCCGGTCACCAGGATCGCCAGCCGGTGGTTGCCGTCAGTGGCCCAGGTCACCAGGCCATAGGTCAGCGGGCCGATCACGGCGGCCAGCTGCACCGCGAAGGTCCACAGCGAGAAGAACTCGGCCAGGCGGCCTGCGGGCGCGAGCGCGCCCGTCATGGCCCGCCCCGCGCTCTGGGTGGTGCCCATGCACAGCCCCGCCAGCGTGGCGGCCACCCAGAACACCGGCGCCGTCACGGCCGCGTAGGCCACCAGCACCATGACGATCCAGCCGACCAGCGTCATGGCCAGCGCCGGCTTGTGGCCGATGCGATCCTGCACGTAGCCGAACGAGAACGCGCCGGCCGCGGCGCCGATGTTCACCGTGAACACCAGCAGCATGATCTGGGGAGTGGTGAAGCCCATGACCTCCGAGGCGTACACGGCCGCCAGCGTGATCACCACGGAGATTCCGGCCTGGTAGCAGGCGATGCACATAAGCAGCCGGCGGAACTCCGGAAAATGCAACCCCGTTTCACGCCACGCGTAGGCCAGCCGCTTGAGCATGCGCAGCGCCTCGGGCTGGCCGGTTTGCGGTTTCGCGCGTTCGCGCAGCAGGAAGAAGGACGGCAGCGCCGCCAGCGCGAATACGGAGCACGTGACGACGATGACCCAGGGGACGAAGTGCTCGGCCGTCGCCCCCCGGGCCTCGGCCAGGGTCACGACCACCAGCGACAGTCCCAGGGTGAGCATGCCGCCGCAATAGCCGAAGCTCCAGCCCCAGCCCGACACCCGCCCCAGCGCGGCGGGCTTGGCGAGCTCGGGCAGGAAGGCCGCCACCACGGATTCACCCACGCAATAGCAGTAGTTCGATATGACGATGGCGGCCAGCGCGAGCCAGACGTCTCCCGGCCCGGCCTGGGTCAGCACCAGGGTGGCCGCGACGCATCCCACCGTGCTGGTGTAGAGCAGCCGGCGCTTGCCCGCGCGCGCGTCGGCGCGGGCGCCCAGCGTGGGCATGGTCAGCATGATGAGCAGGTAGGACAGCGACAGCGCCGCGGTCCAGGCCAGCGTGGCCCACGGAGCGCGCCCGCCCACCACGCCGACGAAATAGGTGCTGAACACCGCCGTGAGGATCACGGTGGTGTAGCCGGAATTGGCGAAGTCGTACATGGCCCAGGCCCAGACTTCGCGTTTGGCCACGCCCGGATTCAGAGGGCTGTCGCCCCCTGCTCCGGCGTGCTGCGCGGAAGCGCCGGCGGGCGCTTCCGACGGCTCGCCATGGCTCATAGGCCCAGCGCCGCGATGCCTGCTTGAGCGATCTGCACGTCTTCGGTCGATTTCACGCCCGAGACGCCGACCGCGCCCACCACGTGGCCGTTCGCCACGACCGGCACGCCGCCTTCCAGCAGGCCGTCGATCAGGGGGGCCGACAGGAATGAATAGCGGCCGTTGTTGATCATTTCTTCATAGACGCGCGATTCGCGGCGGCCCAACGCGGCGGTCTTGGCCTTCGCGGGAGCGATATGCGCCGAGATCGGGGCCGCGTCGTCCAGGCGCAGCATGCCCAGCAGGTGGCCGCCGTCGTCGACCACGGCAATGGTGACTGCCCACTTGTTCTGCAGGGCGTGTGCTTCGGCCGCGGCCAACACTTTCTTGACGTCTTCGGCGCTCAGCACGGGTTTGGTATTCATTGCAGCGACTCCTTGATCTGTTCCAGGGCGGTTGGGTCTTCGATGGTCGTCAGGTCGCCGGGATCGCGTCCTTCGCATACCGCGACGATCGCGCGGCGCAGCACCTTGCCGGACCGGGTTTTGGGCAACGCGCCCACGAACCGGATCCGGGCGGGCCTGGCCACCGCTCCCAGCTGATCTTCCACCAGCCGCATGATATCGCCTTCCAGCTGCTTTGCCCCCTCCGGCGTTTCGGCCCCGGCGGGATTCTTCAGCACCGCGAACGCCATGGCCACCTGCCCCTTGAGCGCATCGGCCACGCCCACGACCGCGCATTCGGCTACCAGGCCGTGGCTATTGACCGATTCCTCGATCTCGCGCGTGCCCAGCCGGTGGCCCGCCACGTTGATCACGTCGTCCGTGCGGCCCAGGATGAACCAGTAGCCATCGGCGTCCACCAGCCCCCAGTCAAATGTGGAATACACCTGACGGCCGGGAATGGACGTGAAGTAGGTCTGCACGAAACGCTCGTCATCTCCCCAGATGGTCGCCATCGCGCCGGGCGGCAGCGGCGGCACGATGGCCACCACGCCCTTCTGGTCCGGGCCCAGGTCCTCGCCGGTGGATTCGCTGACGATCCGCGCGTCGAAACCGTATACGGGGAAGGACGGGCTGCCGTAGCGGGTGGGCACCTGTTCGACCCCCGGCTGCGCCGAGAGAATGGGCCAGCCGGATTCCGTCTGCCAGTAATTGTCGATGATCGGCTTGCCCAGCCCGCTGGAAATCCATTGCGCCGTGGGTTCGTCCAGGGGCTCGCCCGCCAGGTACACCGCGCGCAGCGAGGACAGGTCGTGCTGTCTGAGAAGCGCCGGGTCCTGGCGCTTGAGCACGCGCACCGCGGTCGGAGCCGAAAACAGGGTATTGACGCCGAACTGCTCCACCAGCCTCCACAGGATCGCGCCGTCGGGGCGCACCGGCGTGCCTTCATACAGCACCGTCGCCTGCCCGCCGATCAGCGGGCCGTAGACGATGTAGGAATGCCCCACCACCCAGCCGATGTCGCTGGTGCAGAAGAACGTGTCGCCCGCCTTGCCGTTGAAGATGTATTCCATGGACGAAGCCAGCGCGACGGCATAGCCGCCCGTGTCGCGCTGCACGCCCTTGGGCCGGCCCGTGGTGCCCGAGGTGTAGAGGATATAACTGGGTTCGGACGACTCCAGCCACTCGACCGGCACCCGCGCGCCCCGGTGGCGCTCCCTCAGGGCGGCGTAATCGAGGTCGCGCCCCGCCACGGGCTCGAACGGAGCGAGGCCCCGGTCGAACACCACCACCGAGGCGGGCGGCGTCTTGGCCAGGGCCAGCGCCCGGTCCAGCAGCGGTTTGTACGGCACGACCTTGCCGGCCCGGGAGCCGCCGTCGGTACAGACCACGACCTTGGGCGCCGCGTCGTCGATGCGCTGCGCCAGGTTGACCGAGGCGAACCCGCCGAACACCACGGAATGCACGGCGCCGATCCGGACGCAGGCCAGCATCGTGAACACCGCCTCCGGCACCATCGGCATGTAAAGCAGCACCCGGTCGCCGCGTCCCACGCCCAGTTCCTTGAGCATGGCGGCGGCGGCATTGACCTCTTCGAAGACGTCCTGCCGGGAGTAGACGCGTTCGCGGTCCACTTCGGTGGACACCCAGATCAGGGCCGGCGCGTCGGCCTGCGTCGGCAGCCAGCGGTCGACGGCGTTGTAGCAAAGATTGGTGCGCCCGCCCACGAACCACTTGGCGAAGGGCGGACGGGAAAAGTCCAGCACAGACTCGAACGGCGTTTCCCAGTGAATGCGGCCCGCCTCTTCCCGCCAGAATGCATCGCGATCGTGCACCGAGCGGTAATGGAAATCCCGGGTTTTTTGCATTTATGTCTCCTGTTATCGTTCGTAAGCCTTAAGGCTGATTGCTTTCTTTTGGAATCCTTCGGTCATTTTGGTTGGCGAACCTTGCACGAGGCTTGCCGCAAGTCAAAAAGTTCCGCCAAGCGTCCACGCTGCATGGACATTTAAGCCGGTAACGTAACGAACCGGTCTTGAAAGTTTGGTAGAATCCCCGCGAAGTTGTACAAAAATGTTGATTTTGCTGACATTTCAGCCCGATTCACGGCGAATTCCGTGCTTTTGGCCGTTGTCCGCGGATCATCCCCAGGCGAATGCATCGACACTCCACACACGCGCGACAGATTTCATCCACTGGCCAGGCGACTCGCGGTCTGCGTTTGCTGGCGCTGGTTGCGTGCGTGGCGGGTCTGGCAGGTTGTGCCGGTACGAACCAAAAGTCAACCGCCTATACGTCGGAGATCGACCCCTACGAAACGGAGTGGGTCGCCACCGCCGATGACCCCATCGGCATGCTGGTGGTGCACAAGTTCAAGCGCGAGCGCCAGAAAGCCCATTCCGGCGTGAGCAGCGACAACGCCATGGTAAGCGAAGCCCTGAACTACCTGGGCATCCGCTACCGCTTCGGCGGCAATTCCCCCGATACCGGATTCGATTGCAGCGGGCTGGTCACGTACACCGCCGAACGTTCGCTCGGCCTGAAGCTGCCCCGCAACGCCGCCGAGATGGCGCGCCAGGGCGTCGCCGTCGACAAGAACGAACTGAAGGCCGGCGACCTGGTCTTCTTCAATACGCTGGGCCGCCGCTATTCGCATGTCGGCATCTACCTGGGCGATGACCGCTTCGTGCACTCCCCCAGCGCCGGCGGCGTGGTCCGCGTCGAAAACATGACCATGGCCTACTGGGCCAAGCGCTACAACGGCGCCCGCCGCCTGGACAACAACCTGATGGCTTCCGCCCGCGCGGCCAACTGAGCCCCGCCCCGCTTCCTCGCACCAGACAAGCAAAACGCCGCCTGGCTTTCCAGCCAGGCGGCGTTTTCGTTTCTCTTCGCGGCTTGCGGGCCGCGGGCCGTTTCGGCCTCCCCAGTGTTCCCTTGCGGCCGCGGCAGGCGGCCGCTGCCTAGTGCACCGTGCCCGCGCGGGAGCACAGGCCGCACTGCTGCAGCGCCTGCTGCATGCTGCATACCGAGCGGCGACAAGCCACGACCCGGATGCCGCCGCGCTGAGCCGCGTTGCGGAAGGTCTTCATGACGTTGTGACCCAGGAAGTCGGTCAGCAGGATGACCAGCTGGGTGCCCGACGGCAGTTGCAGCGTCTTCTTTTGATGCGAGGGATCGCGCCCGCTGATGTGGTGCGTGATCGAAATATTGTGTCCTTTGAGAAGATCGGGAATGTTGCCGAGGCGGTCGGCGCCCACTACCACTGCACTGAGTCCTGCCGTCATGATGAACCTCGCTGGGTCGTTGAGACTAGATGTAATGATAATGATTCCTATTTTTTAGTCAACACAAATGAGAGCCATTCTTATTTAATTATTTTTATGAGCCCACAAAGAGGGATAGCGAGATCAGGAAGCGGCAAGAAAAAAGCGCGGGCCGGAAGGCGCCGCGCTTTCTGCTCGATGAGGGGGAGAAGCCGCCTACTTGGGCGTGCCCTGCACCGCTTCGGTGACGACGGCGCGGCTCAGGGACGGCGCCAGCATTTCCAGGAAGGTGTAGACATAGTCGCGCAGGAACACGCCCGCCTTCACGCCGACGCGGGTCGTATGCGTGCCGAACAGATGGCCCACGGGCAACCCCACCAGGTTCGAGTCGCGCCGCGGGTCGTAGGCCACGCCCGCGATGATGCCGATGCCCAGGCCCACGTCGACGTAGGTTTTGATCACGTCGGCGTCGATGGCTTCCAGCACGATGTCCGGATGGATGCCCTGGTTCGCGAAGATCTCGTCGATGGTGCTGCGGCCGGTGAAGGCGCGGTCATAGGTCACGATGGGGAATTCGGCCAGCTGCGCCAGCGACAGGCGCTTGGCGGCGCTCGACGTCAGCTCGGCCAGCGGATGGTCCGGGCGCACGACCACGGTGTGCTCCCAGGCGTAGACCGGCAGGGTGGCGAGACCCGGCGTCAGGGCCAGGGATTCCGTCGCCAGCGCAAGGTCGGCCTGCTCGTGCAGGACCATCTCCGCCAATTGCGCGGGACTGCCTTCGGCCAGCGACAGGTGCACCTTGGGAAATTGCTTGCGGAACGCGGGGATGACCCGGGGCAGCAGATAGCGCGCCTGGGTGTGCGTGCATGCAATCACCAGGCCGCCCTCGTCGCGGCGCGCGAACTCGTCGCTGACCTTCTTGAGATTGTCCACTTCCCGCATGATGCGGTCGATGACCTGCGAGACCGCCAGGCCGGGCTTGGTCAGCCCTTTGATGCGTTTTCCATGCCGTTCGAAGATCTTGATGCCCAGTTCGTCTTCGAACTCGATAATCGCCTTGGAGACCCCCGGTTGGGAGGTGTAGAGCATCCGGGCGGCTTCGGTCAGATTGAAGTCGCGCCGGATGGTTTCCCGCACGAAACGAAATTGCTGCAGGTTCATGAATTGGCCCCTGATAGACGGACCAATTATAAGTAATAAGGACGCCTTGCTATATCACTTATTTGTATAAGCTTAGGAGCAAGACGTCCCCCTTTCAGCGCATCGTAATCGTGGTGTTCACGCTCTTGGCATGCGCGGACCAGCGCGCGGTAACCGTCTTGGTCTGTGTCCAGAACTGCACCGCCTGCTTGCCATTGGGGCCCAGGTCGCCCAGCTTGGAGCCGCGCGAACCCGTGAAGCTGAACCAGGCCACCGGCACCGGAATCGGCACGTTGATGCCCACCTGGCCCACGTCGATGTTGTTCTGGAAGTAGCGGGCCGCGCCGCCATCCTGGGTGAAGATCGCGACGCCGTTGCCGTTGGGGTTGCGGTTGATGAACTCCACCGCGTCCTCCAGCGTTTCGGCGCCCACCACGCACAGGACCGGGCCGAAGACCTCTTCGGTATAGATCGTCATGTTTTCGTTGACGCCGTCGAAGATCGTCGGGCCCACGAAGTTGCCTTGCTCGAAACCGGGCACCTTCAGGTTGCGGCCGTCCAGCAGCAGTTTCGCGCCCTCGTCCACGCCCTTCTGGATCAGGCTTTCGACGCGCTTCTTGGCATTGGGCGACACCAGGGGGCCCAGGTCGGCGGCGCGGTCGGTGCCGGCGTTGACCTTGAGCTTCTTGGCGCGTTCGACGAAATCGGGCAGCCAGTTGCGCGCCTCGCCGACCAGCACGGCCACGGACGAGGCCATGCAGCGCTGGCCGGCCGCGCCGAAGGCGGCGCCCAGCAATTGGTTCAGCGCGACCTCGGGATCGGCGTCCGGCAGCACCACGCAGTGATTCTTGGCGCCCATCATGGACTGGCAACGCTTGCCCGCGGCCGAGGCGCGGTTGTAGATCTCGGTGCCCACGCGGGTCGAGCCGATGAAAGAGACCGCCTTGATGTCAGGGTGCTCGCAGATGCCGTTGGCGGTGTCGGGGCCGCCGTGCACGACGTTCAGCACGCCTGGGGGCAGGCCGGCTTCCAGGGCCAGCTGCGCCAGGAACAGCGAAGACGTCGGGTCCTGTTCGGAGGGTTTGAGCACGAAGGTATTGCCGCAAGCCACGGCGATGGGGAACATGAAGCAGGGCAGCATCACGGGGAAATTGAACGCGGTAATGCCCGCGCACACGCCCAGCGGCTGGATCAGCGTGTAGACGTCGATGCCCGATGCGGCATTCTCGGCGTACTCGCCCAGCTGCAGATTGGCGATCGAGCAAGCGTGCTCGACCACTTCCAGCCCGCGGCCGACTTCGCCCTCGGCGTCCGGCAGCGTCTTGCCGTGCTCGCGGGTGATCATCTCGGCCAGCTTGCCGGTATTGGCGCGCAACAGCTCCTGGAACTTCAGCATGACGCGCATCCGCATGCCCTGCCCGCTGTTGCGCCAGGTCTTGAAGGCCTCCTTGGCGTTGGAGACGGCCAGGTCCAGTTCTTCGCGGGTGGCGAAGGGGACCTTGGCGACGACCTCCTGGGTGGCGGGATTGATCACGTCTCGCCATTCGGTGGTTTTGGACTGCACTAGCTTGCCGCCGATCAATAGCGGAACGCGCGGGACTTCACTCATTTGATGCTCCTCACACTGCATAGTCGATGCGGAGGGGACTCCGCGTTCATGGATCTTGCGGCGCGGCGCGGGCCTCGGGCCTGCGCCACGCGCATGGCCTTATTTCTTCACGAGCGGGCAGGTGGAATAGGCCAGGGGCTGGAAAGCCTCGGCGGCCGGAATGGTGGCCACCAGCTTGGAATAGTCCCAGCCGCCCTTGGATTCCGCCGGCTTCTTCACTTCATACAGATACATATCGTGGATCACGCGGCCGTCCGGGCGGATCGAGGCATTGCGCATGATCGGGTCCTTGATGGGCAGTTCGCGCATCTTGTCGGCCACCACCTTGCCGTCCGTGCTGCCGGACGCCGCCACGGCGCGCAGGTAGTGCAGCACGCTGGAATACACGCCGGCCTGGGTCATCGTGGGCTTCAGGCCGCGGAAGGCCTTTTCGAAGCGCGTGGACCACTGGCGGGTGGTGTCGTCGTAATCCCAATAGAAGCCGTCCACGTACGACAGGCCCTGGGCATTGTCCAGGCCGAGCGCGCGCAGGTCGGACAGGAAGATCAGCAGCGACACCAGCCGCTGCCCGCCCGCCACGATGCCGAACTCGCGCGCCTGCTTCACCGCGTTGACGGTGTCCTGGCCGCCATTGGCCAGCGCCACCACCTGCGCCTTGGAGCTTTGGGCCTGCAGCAGATAGGAAGCGAAGTCCGGCGCATTCAGCGGGTGGCGCACGCTGCCCGCCACCGTGCCGCCCAGCGCCTGCACGGCCTTGGCCGTATCGGCCTCCAGGGAATGGCCGAAGGCATAGTCCACCGTAATGAAGAACCAGGACTTGCCGCCCGCCCGCACCGTGGCCTTGGCGCCGCCCGCGGACTGCGAATACGTGTCGAACATCCAGTGGAAGCCGACGGGCGAGCAGTCCTTGTTGGTCAGCGCCGTCGTGGCCGGACCGGAAAACATCACCACCTTGTTCTTTTCTCGCGCGATGCCCTGCACCGCCAGCGCCACGGCGGAGTTGGTCAGGTCGGCGATGGCGGTGACCCCGTCGCGGTCGAACCATTCACGCGCCTTGGCCGCGCCCACGTCCGCCTTGTTCTGGTTGTCCGCGGACACCAGATCGATCTTCATTCCCTTGCACTCCGCGGCCAGGCAATCGTCGATCGCCAACTGCGCCGCCGCCACCGAACCCGCTCCCCCCATCCCGGCGTAGGTGCCGGACATGTCCGTCAGAATGCCGATCTTCACTGGCGGCTTGTCCGCCGCGTGCGCCTGGGCAACCAGGGCGGCGCCCAGACACAAACCTACGGCCAGCCCGCGTGCGTGCAATTTCATGGATTTGTCTCCTGAGTTTTATGCGTTATGGCGCCGTCTTTGCGGCCTGCGATCCCATGGAGCGTCGCCCCAGGGTCTGCCAACCCAGTGTAGATGTGTGAAAATCAACGAGCAACACCAGAAATGCACATTCCTTGTGCATTTATGAACAATAGGATTTCTCGTCCGCCGCGCATGGCGCCACGGACGCCTGGAGCGCCGGATCGTGCTTGATTGGGATAGCCTGCGGTATTTCCTGGAAGTGGCCCGTACGCAGCGGGTCAGCGCGGCGGCGCGCAAGCTCGGGGTGGAGCACACGACGGTCTCGCGGCGCATCCGCGCGCTGGAGGCCGAGCTGGAAACGCTGCTGTTCGAGAAATCGCGCAGCGCCGGGTTCATGCTGACGGAAGACGGCCAGCGCCTCTTCGTCCACGCCGAACAGATGGAAAGCACGGTGCATTCCGCCCGCGAGAACCTGTCGGGCATCGGCCAGGCGCTGTCCGGCCACCTGCGCATCGGCGCCACCGAAGGTTTCGGCAGCTACGTGCTGACGCCGCTGGCCGCCGATTTCCAGCGCCGCTATCCGCACATCACGCTGGACATCCTGCCGGTGCCGCGCTTCGTCAGCCTGTCCAAGCGCGAGGCCGATCTGGCCATCACCATCGAGCGTCCCCAGCGCGGGCCGTATGTGTGCAGCAAACTGTGCGACTACACGCTGCGCCTGTACGGAACGCCCGGCTATCTCGCCCGCCACCCGCCGATCGCGTCGCGCGCGGACCTGTCCGACCATACCTTCATCGGCTACGTGGACGAACTGCTGTTCAGCGAACGCCTGCGTTACCTGGAAGACCTGCTGCCCGCCAGCAAGGTGGTCCTGCGCAGCACCAGCGTGGTCGCGCAGTACCACGCCGCGCTGCAGGGCCAGTCGCTGGCGATCCTGCCCTGCTTCATCGCCGCGCAGGACCCGCGGCTCGTGCCCGTGCTGGAAAACGAAGTGGAGATCACGCGTTCGTTCTGGATGTACTGCCACGAGGACCTGCGCAAGCTCAAGCGCGTGACGGTCCTGTGGGAGTTCATCCGCAAATCGGTGCTGAAGAACGCCGACCTGCTGGCCGGCCGGCGCGGCACGATGAAGTATCTGCCCTGAAGGCCGGGGCCCCGGGGGAGCCGCCCTAGGCGCTGTTGCGGGGCGCCTTCACGCGCAGCCGCCGCATCAGCAGGAAGACCGTCAACAGGGCCACCACGCCATGGATGGCCCACACGCCCACGCCGAAGCTGAGCTTGCCGCTGGAGATCCAGGCGCGCGACAGGTTGATCAGATTCATGTAGAGCAGGCCCACCAGGCCGGCGATGAGCAGGTCGCCCGAGCGTCCCAGGCGGGGGTTCACCGCACCGAGGGGGATGGCGAGCAGCGCGAGGTTCAATGCGGCCAGCGGCAGCGAGATACGCCACATCACCTGCGACCAGCTGCTGTCGGTGTTGTCCGCCATCAGTTGCGAGGTGGTGCGCGCCTTGGACGAGCGCTCCGCCGCGGCGCGGGCCTCGGCCACCGGATCGCCGCCCGACTTGCTTTCCAGACGCAGCCCGTACTTGTCGAAATGCACCAGGCGGAGCTCGGGCGTGCCCGGCTTCAGGTCGTAGCGGTGCCCCTCGCCCAGCACCAGGAAGCGGTCGCCGTTGGGCAAAGTTTCGCTGTGCGCCTTGCTCGCGGTCAGCACGCTCAGCCATTCGGGCCCGGTTTCGCGCGCGAACACGTTGCCCAATTCATCGTTGGCGTCGAGCGGATCCTCGGCGAAGAACACGCGGTTGCCTCCGGACGATTCCGCGAACTGGCCCGCCGTGACCTTGGACAGGTCCGAGCGTTGCTCGAAACGTTCGTGGTATTCGCCGATCTGGCGGTACGCCCAAGGCGCCGCCACCAGCGTCAGCCCCGCCACGGCGATCGCGACGGGGACGGCCACGCGCAGCACGGGCTTCAGCCAGTCCGCCAGGGACAGGCCGCTGGCGAACCACACCACCATTTCGGATTCGCGGTAGTTGCGCGTGACGGTGGTCAGGACCGCGATGAATACCGAGACCGCCAGCACGGTCGGCAAGGCAGTGATGGTCGACAGCGCGGCCAGCACCAGCACGACGTCCGCCCCGATGTTGCCTCCCGCGGCTTCGCCGAGCAAGCGCACGAGCAGCACGCTGAGCCACACGACGAGCAACGTGGAAAAGACAACGCCAGCGTGACTGACGATCTCGCTGACGACAGAGCGTTTAAATAGAGACATGGGAGAATATGCGGGATAATCGACCGCATCATACACAGACGTACACGGGAAACCCTCATGGAATTTAGCACACAGACCACTGCTTCCCTGCACCAAGTCAAAACCGCCGCCCTGGCCGTCGGGGTGTACGCGGAAGGCGTGTTGAGCCCCGCAGCAGACCTCATCGACCGCGCCTCCAACGGCGCCGTGCGCTCGGTGGTCAAGGCCGAGTTCCGCGGCCGCGCCGGCTCCACCCTGACGCTGCGCAACCTGCCCGGCGTGACCGCGCAACGCGTGGTGCTGGTGGGCCTGGGCAAGCAGGAGGAATACTCGGCCCGCGCCCACGCCTCGGCCGAACAGGCGTTCGCGTCGGCCTGCGTCGCCGCCCAGCTCGCCGAAGGCGTGTCCACGCTGGCCGCCAACCCCATCGCCGACGTGGCCATCGTCGCCCGCGCCCGCAGCGCGGCCATCGCCGCCGGCAACGCCGCCTATCACTACGACGCCAGCTTCGGCAAGCCCGACCGCGACGCCCGCCCCAAGCTCAAGAAAATCGTCCAGGTCGTCGAGCGCGCCGATGCCGCCCAGGCCCAGAAGGGCCTGCGCGAAGGCGGCGCCATCGCCAACGGCATGGACCTGACCCGCACGCTGGGCAACCTGCCCGGCAATATCTGCACCCCCACCTACCTGGGCGAGACCGCCAAGCGCCTGGCCCGCGAGTTCAAGTCGTTGAAGGTCGAGGTGATGGACCGCAAGCAGGTCGAGGCGCTGGGCATGGGTTCGTTCCTGTCGGTCGCCCGCGGTTCCGAGGAAGCCCTGCGCTTCATCGTGCTGCGCCACGCCGGCAACAAGTCCGCCAAGAAGAGCGCGAAGTCGGCCCCGGGCCCCATCGTGCTGGTCGGCAAGGGCATCACCTTCGATGCCGGCGGCATTTCGCTCAAGCCCGCCGCCACCATGGACGAAATGAAGTACGACATGTGCGGCGCCGCCAGCGTGCTGGGCTCGTTCCGCGCCCTGGCCGAACTGGAGCTTCCGCTGGACGTGGTCGGCCTGATCCCCGCTTGCGAGAACCTGCCCAGCGGCAAGGCCAACAAGCCGGGCGACGTGGTCACCAGCATGGCCGGCCTGACCATCGAAATCCTGAACACCGACGCCGAAGGCCGCCTGGTCCTGTGCGACGCCCTGACCTACGCCGAACGCTTCAAGCCGTCCGCCGTGATCGACATCGCCACCCTGACTGGCGCTTGCGTGGTCGCCCTGGGCAACGTCAACAGCGGCCTGTTCTCCAAGCATGACGCCCTGGCCGACGCGCTGGCCGCCGCCGGCCGCGCATCGCTGGACACCGCATGGCGCATGCCCATGGACGACGCCTACCAGGAACAGCTGAAGTCCAACTTCGCCGACCTCGCCAACATCGGCGGCCCCCCGGCGGGCGCGGTCACGGCGGCCTGCTTCCTGTCGCGCTTCGCCACGGCCTATCCCTGGGCCCACCTGGACATCGCCGGCACGGCCTGGCGCGGCGGCAAGGACAAGGGCGCCACCGGCCGCCCCGTGCCGCTGCTGATGCAGTACCTGCTGGACCAGGCGTGAAGCGCCTGGAACGGTGCCTGGCATGACGCGCATCGATTTCGCCTTCGGCGCGCCAGACCGCCTGCGCATGGCGTGCCAGGTCGTGCGCAAACGCTTCCTGGCGGGCCAGCGGCTGGTGGTGTACTGTAAAGACGGCAGCCGGCTGGCCGCGTTCGACCGCATGCTGTGGGCGTTCGACGACACGTCCTTCGTGCCCCACGTGCTGGCCAACGACCCGCTGGCGGCCGATACGCCGGTGGTGCTGACCGCGGGCGATCCGCAGCAGGCCGCGGCGGCCGCGAGCCAGGGCGGGCATCCCGCCCCTTCCTGGCTGCTGAACCTGGACAATGACTGCCCCCCCGGGTTCGAGGCCTTCGAGCGGCTGCTCGAAATCGTCTCCGACGACCCCGAGGACAAGCAGGCCGCCCGCCAGCGCTGGCGCGCCTACCAGGGCGCCGGCCACGCGCCGCACAGCCACGACCTCAGCCGCCAGCAGCCGGACGGCTGACCGCCACGCCGGCGCGCCCCGGCCCGCCGCGCCATCCAGACCTTCTGGGAGCCACCATGCCCTCTCGCCTCAACGACCCCGGCATCCCTACCTTGACCCAACGGGCCGAGCCCACCTTCCATGCGCCCTCGGCCGTCGGCGGCGCGCAGGCGCCGGTGCTGACGGCGCTGGCCGACGAGGCCGCGCATGCGTATGCCGACGAGGCCTTCCCGCTGTTGACCGACGTGGCCGAACCCGCGGGTTCGCCCGCCGGCGGCCCGGCCCCCGCCCCCCTGCCCGATCCTGCCGTCGTCAGCGCCCGCCTGCAGGCGGAAGTGGAACAGCTCATGCGGGAGGCCCTGGCGGACGCCATCGAGCAGATCCAGGCCCGCATGGACGCCGAACTGCCGGCCATCGTCGCCCGTGTCCTGCGGGATGTCAGGCCAGGCTGAGCTCCCGGGAACCCATGCCAGGCATCTGGTCTAATTCTGGTCAAAACTGGATTCTTCAGGGAACTGTAAGGTATCCTTCCCATCTAAGCCTTCTAGGCAACCACTACTCTGCCGCACACAGGAGTTCTCCATGAACGAATATCGTCCGTCCCCTTTTAACCGTTCCGGCGCGCTGGCCGGCGCGCCGGGCGAGGTCGCGCGCAACAAGGTCCTGCGCAACACCTATTGGCTTCTGGCGCTCTCGCTGATCCCCACCGTGCTGGGCGCCGCCGTGGGCCTGTACACCGGCATCAACGCCGTCATGGGCGCCAGCCCCGGCCTGTCCGCGATCGTGTTCCTGGTGGGCGCGTTCGGCATGATGTTCGCCATCGAGAAGAATAAGAACAACTCGCTGGGCGTCGTCCTGCTGCTAGCCTTCACTTTCTTCATGGGCATCATGCTGTCGCGCCTGCTCGGCTTCGTCATGGGCATGAGCAACGGCTCGCAGCTGGTCATGACCGCCTTCGGCGGCACCGCGATCGTGTTCGGCACGATGGCCACGCTGGCCACGACCATCAAGCGCGACCTTTCCGGAATGCAGAAATTCCTGTTCATCGGCGCGGTCGTGATCCTGGTGGCGGCCCTGGCCAACATCTTCCTGCAGTTGCCTGCGCTGATGCTGACCATTTCGGTCCTGGCCATCGTCATCTTCTCCGCCTTCATGCTGGTCGACCTCCAGCGCGTGGTCAACGGCGGCGAAACCAACTACGTGTCCGCCACGCTGGCCATCTACCTGGACGTCTACAACGTCTTCTCGAACCTGCTGATGCTGCTGGGCATCTTCGGCGGCAACCGCGAGTAATCGCCAGCAGCCAGAACGGCTCCAAGGGCCTACATTCCCATGTAGGCCCTTTTTTATTTCGGGCACCTTCGATTCCTGCCGCCATGCCAGACCGCCGCCGTTTCCTCCAGGCCGCCGCCGGTGCCGCCCTTATCGGCGCTTCCGGGGCCGCCCGCGCCCTCAGCCAGCAGTCTCCGATGCTGGCCCGCACCGTTCCGGCGTCCGGCGAGGCGCTGCCCGTCATCGGCCTGGGTACCGCGGACACCTTCAACGTGGATCCCGGCGATGCCTCCGCCATGGCGCCGCTGGCCCAGGTACTGGATACCTTCCAGCAAGCGGGCGGCTCGCTCATCGACACCGCGCCCAGCTATGGCCAGGCGGAAGCCGTCACCGGCGCGCTGCTGGACCGCGCCCCCGGCCTGCGGGCCCGGACCTTCCTGGCCACCAAGATCAGCACGCAGGGGCACGAGTCGGCCATGCGCCAGCTTCGCCAATCCCAGAAAGCGCTCGGCACCGACAAGCTCGACCTGGTCCAGGTTCACAATCTGATCGACACCGCCAACCAGCTGGCGCTGCTGCGCGATCTGAAACGCCAGGGCATCATCCGTTACGCGGGTATCACCCACTATGCGGACCATGCCCACGACGAGCTGACCGCGCTGGTCGAGCGAGAGCGGCCCGATTTCCTGCAGGTCAACCTGTCGGTCGGGGCCCGCAACGCGGAAAAACGCCTGCTGCCCGCATGCCAGGCCAACGGCGTCGCGGTGCTGATCAACCGCCCCTTCCAGGACGGCGCGCTGTTTCGCCAGGTCAGGGGCATGGCGCTGCCAGCCCTGGCGGCGGAAATCGATTGCACGTCGTGGGCGCAGCTCTTCCTGAAATTCATCATCGGGCATCCCGCCGTCACGGCCGTCATCCCCGCCACCTCCAAACCGGCCAACATGGCGGACAATGCCCGCGCCGGGTTCGGCCGGCAACCCAACGCCGCCCTGCGGGACCGCATCGCCGCCCTGCTGGCCTGACGCCATGGCGGCCGCGAACACCCTGCGGGGCCGGGCGGCGCAGGCGCTGGGCATCCAGGATGGCGAGCTGGCTCCGGCGGCCTGCGGCTTCGCCTTTTTCTTCTTTCTCTTCTGCGGCTATTTCATGCTGCGCCCGATCCGCGAAACGATGGGCATCCAGGCCGGCGTGAATCAGTTGCAGTGGCTATTCACCGCCACCTTCATCGCCATGCTTGCCGTCGTGCCGCTGTTCGGCTGGCTGTCCGCCCGCGTGCCGCGCGCCACGCTGGTCACCTGGGTCTACGCCCTCTTCGCCCTCACCATGGCCGGCTTCGCCGTCCTGCTCCACTTGCGGCCCGGCAGCGTCTGGGCGGCGCGCACCTTCTACGTCTGGCTGTCGGTGTTCAACCTGTTCGTCGTCTCCATCGCCTGGAGCCTGATGGCCGACGTATTCCGGATGGATTCCGCCAAGCGCCTCTTCGCCCTGATCGCCGCGGGCGCCAGCGCGGGCGGCCTCTCGGGCCCGCTGTTGGGCGGACTCCTGGCCGGCGCCCTGGGCCCCGCCGGCCTGCTGCTCCTGTCGGCGCTGCTGCTGGCCGCCACGCTGCCGCTCAAGCGTTGGCTGCTGCGGTGGCGCGCGGCCGCCCGGGAAGACGCCTCGCCGGACGATATGGAGCGCCCCATCGAGGGCTCCGTCCTCGCGGGCATATCGCGCATCTTCCGGTCGCCCTACCTGATGGGGATTTCGCTGCTGGTGATCCTGCTCGCCACGCTCAGCACGTTCCTGTACATGGAGCAGGCGCGGCTCGTGGCCCATGCCTTTCCCGACACGGCCCAACGCATACGGGTCTTCAGCACGCTGGACTTCGCGGTGCAGGCGCTGTCGCTGCTGTCCCAGGTCTTCATCACCGGGCGGGTCGCCACCCGGCTGGGCCTGCGCTTTCTATTGACCGCCGTGCCCCTGGCGATGGCGGCCGGCTTCCTGGCGCTGGCGGCCTTCCCGGTCTTCGGCGTCCTGGCCGCGGTCATGATCCTGCGCCGCGTGGGCGAGTACGCGCTGATCAAGCCGGGGCGCGAGATGCTGTTCACCGCGGTGCCGCCCGCAGACAAGTACAAGACCAAGAACGTCATCGACACGGTGGTCTACCGGGCCGGCGACGCGGCCAGCGGCTGGGTCAAGGCTGGCGTGGACATGCTGGGCTACGGCGCGGCGCTGATCGCCCTGCTGGGCGCGGCCTGCGCGTTGGGCGCGGCCGCGGTGGGCTATGGGCTGGGGCGGCGCGCTGACCTGCGCAGGCCCGGCAATCATTAGGTTTTACTGAACACTCATATCATTCGACCAAACATATTCCCGGGGCCGCCGCCGCAAAATGGCACCGCTCTCAACGCCTCGGGAATCGTCATGAACCGCTCCGCCACCGCCTGCCTTGCCGCCCTGTCGCTTTGCCTGGCCGCGCCCCTCGCGCTGGCCGACTACCCGGAACGCGCAATCACGCTGATCGTGCCTGCCGCCGCGGGCGGCAACGCCGACATCACGGCGCGCCTCATCGGCCAGGAAATGAGCCGCCAGCTGGGCCAGCCCGTGGTCGTGGAGAACCGCGTCGGGGCGGGCGGACGCATCGGCACGCAAGCGGTGGCGCGGGCCGCGCCCGACGGCTACACCATTGGCTATGCGCACGTCGGCACGCTGGTGCTGCACCGGTTCCTGTTCAAGCAGCAGCTCTACGACCTGGACCGCGACATCGCGCCGATCGGCCTCGTGGCCGAAACGCCCAATGTCATCGTCGTGAACGCATCGTCGCCCTATCGCGATCTGAAGGGCTTCATCGACGCCACCCGCGCCCAGCCCGAGCGCCTGACCATGACCTCCGCGGATCCCGGCACGACCAGCGAGGTCGGCGTAAAGCTGTTCATCGCCCAGACCGGCGCCGCCGTGCGCCAGATTCCCTACAAAGCCACGGCCGCCCAGCTGTCAGACCTGCTCGGCGGCCACGTCGATTCCATGATGGAAAACCTGCCGCTGCTGATCGGCAACCTGAAGGACGGCCGGCTGCGCGCCCTGGCCGTCACCACCAAGACCCGCGCCGCCTCCAACCCCGACGTGCCCACCGTGGCCGAACAGGGCTATCCCGATTACGAGCAATCGGCATGGAGCGCGCTGGTAGCGCCCGCCGGCACGCCGCCCGCCGTTATCGCGCGGCTGAACTCGGCCATGAACCAGGCTCTGCGCTCGGACAGTGTCGGCAAGGAACTGCGCAGCCGCTCCCAGGAACCCCTGGGCGGCACGCCGCAAGACGTACAGACCCAGATTCGCAAGGAGCTGCCCAAATGGGAAGGCATCATCAAGGCCGCCGGCACGACGCTGGATTGAGCCCGACCCCCACGCGCCAGGGAGCGGCGGCATGGCCACGGTAAGCCGCGAGGACTTCACCTGCGCCGCCGCCACCAACGAGTCGGCCTACCGGCGCATCACCGTGCCGGTACTGAAGATCGACGCGGGGCCCGGGCCGGCCGTCGCCTTGATGGCGGGCGTGCACGGCGACGAATGGGAAGGCCAGGCGGCCATCCTGGACCTATGGCACCACTTGCCGGGCATCCTGCGGCACGGCACGGTCTACCTGCTGCCGGCGGTCAATGCCGAAGCCTCGCTCGCCGGCACGCGGCTCTCCCCTTCCGACGGCGGCAACCTGAACCGCGCCTTCCTGGGCCAGCCCGCGCGCGGCTATACGGAAAGCGTCGCGGCCGCGCTGGAAACCCGGCTGCTGCCGCGCATACAGGCCCTGGTGGACGTGCACAGCGGCGGCGCCTCGCTGCGCTACCTTCCCTCTTCGGTGATCACCCGCTATGGCGACGATCCCTACGACGCTCGGCTGCCCGCCCTGGCCCGCGCCTTCGGGCTGCCGCAATGCATCTTCTTCCGCGGCGGCGAGGCGGGCTCCATGCCCGCCGCGGCCAGCCGCCACGGCGTGCTGCGTCTGAGCGCGGAAATCGGCGGCGGCCGCGAGACGAGCGGCGGCCTGGTCGAACGCTGCCGCGACGGCCTGCTGGGCTGCCTCAGCGAACTGGGGCTGCTGCCGGGCCGTCCCTTGCCGCGCAATCCCGAGATCCGGCTCTACGATCTCGACGCGCCGGCCGCCACCCTGCGCGCCCGCGAGTCCGGCGTATTCATTCCCGGCGTCGAACTGGGGCAGTCGGTCACGGCCCATCAGCGCATCGGCCGGATGATCGAACCGGCCCGCCCCGACCTCCCCGCCCGCGCGCTGGTCAGCCCGCAGGCCGGCACCGTCGTCTGCCTGCGCGCCATCGCCCGCAGCGGCGACGGCGATTGCCTGTTCCAGATCGCGCCCGCCCTCCCCCTGGATTCCCTTTCGTCAAGGTACTGAAGAACCATGCAGATGAACCCGAGATTGTCCGGCCTGCGTTGCATCCGCTGCGACAGCCTTTGGCCTCCCGCCGACTACCCCGAGGGCTGCCCCAGCTGCCTGGAGGCGGGCCACCCCGCTTCCCTGGAGTGCAGCTACGGGCCGTCCGCGGACCCGTCCATCCCGCTGCCGGTGCTAGATCCCGTGACGCTGGGCGAAGGCGCCACGCCCTGCCTCGCGGCGCCCGCGCTCGCGCAGGCGGAAGGCGTCGGCCAGTTGTGGCTCAAGTGCGAAGGCGCCAATCCCACGGGCAGCCACAAGGACCGCATGGCGGCCCAGCTGGTGTCGCGCGCCCGTCTGGCCGGCGCCACGCGCGTGGCCGCGGCCTCGAGCGGCAACGCGGGCGTATCGCTGGCCGCCTATTGCGCGGCCGCCCGCCTGGACGCCGACATCGCCATCATGCGCGACTGCCCGCCCCTGCAACGCGAGGCCATGCAGCGCTTCGGCGCTCGGCTGCGCGCCTTCGAGGACAGCCTCAGCCGCTGGCCCTACGTCGCGGACCTGTGCCGCAACCACGGCGCGTTCGCCGGCACCAACTATCTGAATCCCCCCGTGGGCACGCACGCCTACGGCGTGGAAGGCTACAAACCCATCGCGCAGGAAATCTTCGATGCCTGCGGCGTTCCGACCGACATCGTCGTGCCGGTGGCGCGCGGCGACCTGTTCTGGGGAATCTTCCTGGGCTGGCGGCACCTGCTGCAGGCCGGGCTCATCGATCGCCTGCCCCGCATGCATGCGGTGGAGCCCTACGCCCGCCTGTCGCGCGCCCGCGCCACCGGCGACGCGCGCAAGACCTGGGAAGGCGTGACGGACCAGTATTCGATCGCGGGCAGCACCTGCACGCTGCAATCGCTGGAAGTCCTGTCGCGTTCGGGCGGCTCGCCCGTGGAAGTTTCGGACGCGGCCGCCGCGCAGGCGCAGCAGCGCCTGGAACGCGTCGGCCTCGCCACCGAGCTCTCCTCCGCCGCCGCGCTGGCCGCCGTGTCCCGGCTGCGGCGCTCCGGCCTCGTGGATGCCGAATCGTCCATCGTACTGTTGCTGACCTCGGATGGGCGCCGCGGCTAGCGGACGCTTCGGCGGCTAGACGCCAAAGCGCGCCACGAGCGGCGCCAGGGCGCCGCGCAGGCAGGTGGCCCAGAATCTCCCCGCCTCGGACAAGGGGCGGCTGCCATGCAGGATCATGTGGCATTCGAAATGCACGGGCGCCGCCAGCGGCCGGTAGCACAACCCCACCGCCTCCATGCCGACCGCGGTCGCGGGGTTGGCGATGCCCACCCCATGGCCGGCCAGCGCCAATTGGCACACGGTGCTGGAGTACGGCGTCTCGATGGCTACCTTCAAGTGCTGTCCCGCCTGCGCCAGCAAGGCGTCCAGGCGCTTGCGCGAGCCGTCCTCGGCATTGAGCGCGATCACGTCGGCCTCGGACAGGTGCGAGAACTCCACGCATTGCAGGCGCGCCAGCGGATGGTTCCTGGGAAAAACCGCCACGGCCCGCAGGCTGGCGAGCCGATGGCCGCGCAGCCCTTCCAGCTCCGATTCGTCGGCGACCGCGGCCAGGTCCAGCTCGCCCGACACCACCATGTCGCGCAGGGTATTGGAATCCCGGATCTGCAAATACAGCGCGGTATCGGGATAGCGCTCGCGGAAACGCGAGATGGCGTCGCTGATGACCGCGCCGCTATAGGCATGGATGCAACCGATGCGCAGCCTCGGCTGCGCGGCGCCGCGGATCGCCCGAATCTTGCGCCCCAGGCTTTCCAGCCCGACATTCAACCGGCGGATTTCCTCGTACAGCAGCGTCGCCTCGGGCGTGCGCTGCATGCGCTGGCGCACGCGTTCGAACAGCCGCAGCTCGATGCTGGCTTCCAGCGCGGCCAGGGTGGCGCTGACGGTGGCGGGCGAAACGTCCAGCCGCCGGGCGGCGGCCGTGACGCTTTCCGTCTCGTAGACGGTGCGGAAAGTTTCGACCTGTTTGAGCGTGAAGGTCATGGCCGGGATGCGATGCGCTCAGATGCGCTGCAGGTCCAGCAGCACGCGCCGGGTCGACAGCGGCCGGCCGGCCAGGATTTCGGCCAGGCGCTCGCGCAGGTCGCGCCGCAAGGCAGGCTCGATGGCCGGATCGTCGAAGTCGGGCGGCGCTTCGTCCACGCCGTAGCCGGTCTCGCGCAACAGCGTCCATTCGAACCGGCGCAGCGCGCCGGCCGCGCGAGTGCCGCCCGACAACTGCTGCAAGGCGAAGTCGTAGGCGTCGAACAGCAGCGGATGGGCGTCTTCGCGCGGCAGCAGCCGCAACAGCAGCTCGTTCATGTACCAGGCCGACATGAGCGCGGTGCCGGTCAGCGGGCGGATGCCCGCGATTTCGGCGCGCGTCAGCGTCTTGACTTCGCCATTGCCGGTCCACGACAGCAGCAGTGGCTGGAACGCCGACAGCACGGGCCGCAGCACGGAGTACGGGCGCTTTGCGCCCTTGGCGACCATGGCCACGCAGCCGTGGTCGCGCGAAAAAGTCTGAACGATGAGGGAAGTCTCACGCCACGCGGTGGCGTGCAGCATATATCCCGGACGATCCTGGACGCGAGGCGCCCGTCTACTCATAGCCCAGGTCGCGCAGCGCACCCTCGCGGTCGGACCAGCCCTTGCGCACCTTGATGTAGACCTCCAGGTGCACCGGCTTGTCCAGCAGCTTGGCGATGTCCTGCCGCGCCTCCGAAGCGATGCGCTTCATGTGCATGCCGCCCGTGCCCAACAGGATGGGCTTGTGGCTGTCGCGTTCGACCACCACGCAGGCGGCGATGCGCGCGCCCTTGTCGGTCTCTTCCCACTGTTCGATGACGACGGTACAGCCGTAGGGAAGTTCGTCGCCCACCAGGCGGAAGATCTTCTCGCGCACGAGTTCGGCGGCGATGAAGCGCATGGGGCGGTCGGTCAGCGTGTCCTCCTCGAACATCGGCTCGCCTTCGGGCAGGCGCGCGGCGATCTCCTGCAGCAGCTGGTCCAGCTGCTGGTTCTTGGTGGCGCTGACGGGCACGACGGCGCCGAACGGATGCAGCGCCATGATCTTGGACACGAACGCGAACAGATCGTCGCGGTTCTTTAGGGCGTCGATCTTGGAAATGGCCAGAATGGTGCGCTCGGGCGACGGCAGCAGCGGCAGCAGCTTGGCGTCGCCTTCGGACCACTTGCCGGCCTCGACCACGTGCACCACCACGTCCACGTCGGCCAGGGCCTGCGTGACCACGCGGTTCATCATGCGGTTCATGGCGCCGCCGTGGCGCGTCTGGAACCCGGGGGTATCGACGAATACGAACTGCTCGTGCTCGCGCGTCAGCACGCCATGGATGCGATGGCGCGTGGTCTGCGCCTTGCGCGACACGATGGAAATCTTGGAACCGATCAGGGCGTTGGTCAGCGTGGACTTGCCCACGTTGGGACGGCCGACGATGGCAACGAAGCCGGTACGGAAAGGGGTATCGCTCATTTAGTCTCTTGAGCCACTGCCACGGGCAGCGACAATTGCGCGGTCTTGCGCGCCTTGCCCGACTTGCGGGCGGCCTTGGTGGCCGGGCTGACGGCCAAAGCGGCCTCCAGCGCCAGCTTGGCCGCGGATTGCTCGGCCGCCCGGCGGCTGGCGCCTGCGGCCATTACCTTGATCTCGAGCGCCGCGATGGCGCACTCGACTTCGAATTGCTGGCTGTGGGCCGCGCCGTGCGTGGCCACCACTGTGTATTGCGGCAGCGCCATCTTGCGGCCCTGCAGGAATTCCTGCAGCAGCGTCTTGGCGTCCTTGCCGAGGGTCTTGGGGTCGACCGACGCCAGCACGGGCTGGTACTGGCGCACGATCACGCGGCGGGCGGCATCGAAGCCGGCATCCAGGAAGACGGCGCCGAACAGCGCCTCGACCGTGTCCGCCAGAATGGAGGGGCGGCGAAAGCCCCCGCTCTTCAACTCGCCTTCACCCAGGCGCAGGTACTGCGACAGCTCCAGGCGCTGGGCGATGTCCGCCAGCGAGGCCTGCTTGACCAGATTGGCCCGCAGGCGCGACAGGTCGCCTTCGTCGATCTTGGAATAGCGCTCGAACAGCATCGCCGCGACGACGAAGTTCAGCACGGAATCCCCCAGGAATTCCAATCGCTCGTTGTGGCGCGAACCATGACTGCGATGCGTCAGCGCCTGTTCAAGCAAGGCCGGATCACCGAAGTGGTGCTCCAGGCGGTTTTCTAGCGTGGCTAGCGACATAATCAGTTGAACCGGCCGATGCGGCTGAGATCGCTGAAGTTCATCCAGATGAAGAACGCGCGCCCGACGATATTGGATTCCGGAACAAAGCCCCAGTACCGGCTGTCCGCGCTGTTGTCCCGATTATCGCCCATTGCGAAGAATTGGCCTTCAGGTACTTTGCAGCGTACCCCATTGCGGCTGTATTGGCAGTTCCCACGGTTGGGAAATTGCCACATCGGCGCATATTCCTGCGGTTTGTTTTCATCTAGCAGGATTTTGTGATCAACTTCGCCCAATTTCTCCTTATATTGCGCAATATAGGAAACGCGATCGGGTTCGAAATAGTCGCCGTCCCGCACATGCGGCACCAATTCGCCGTTGACGTACAGCTTTTTGTCCAGGTAGGCGATCTCGTCGCCGGGCAGGCCGACCACCCGCTTGATGTAGTCGACGTCCGGATCCACCGGGTAGCGGAAGACGAAAACGTCGCCACGCTGGGGCTTGCCCACCTCGATGATCTTTTTGTCGATGACCGGCAGGCGCAGGCCGTAGCTGAACTTGTTCACCAGGATCAGATCGCCCGATTGCAGGGTCGGCAGCATGGAACCCGACGGGATGCGAAACGGCTCCACCACGAACGAACGCAGCAGGAACACGAAAAGAATCACGGGGAAGAAGCTGACCGCGTACTCGATCCACCAGGGCACGCGGCGCGCCGCGTCGCCCGCCTCGCGGCGCAGCCTTTCGGCCTCCTGGGCGTCTCCGACCAGGGCCGCGTCGTATTGCGCCATTGCGGCCTGGGCCCGGCGCTCGCGGCCTCGGCGCAGCACTGCCAGATCAAGAACCCAGATAATGCCGGTCAGCACCAGCAACACAAACAGGATCAGGGCAAAGTTCCAACTCATCAGCTAACCGCCTTCTTTTTGGTTCTATTTGTCTTCCACTTGCAGGATGGCCAGGAACGCCTCCTGCGGGATTTCCACGCTACCCACCTGCTTCATGCGCTTCTTGCCGGCCTTCTGCTTTTCCAGCAGCTTCTTCTTGCGCGAGATGTCGCCGCCATAGCACTTGGCCAGCACGTTCTTGCGCAAGGCCTTCACGTTCTCGCGCGCAATGATCTCGGCGCCGATCGCGGCCTGGATGGCCACGTCGAACATCTGGCGCGGAATCAGGCCGCGCATGCGCGAAACCACATCGCGGGCGCGGTGACGCGCGTTGCTGCGGTGGACGATCACGGCCAGCGCGTCCACACGGTCGTTGTTGATCAGCAAGTCCACGCGCACGACATCGGCGGAGCGGTACTCCAGGAACTCGTAGTCCATGGACGCATAGCCGCGCGACACCGACTTCAGCTTGTCGAAGAAGTCCAGCACGATCTCGGCCAGCGGAATCTCGTACACCAGGTGGACCTGGCGGCCGTGGTAGCTCATATTGATCTGCACGCCGCGCTTGTTGTTGCACAGCGTCATGACCGGGCCCACGTAGTCCTGCGGCATGAACAGCGTGACCTTCACGATGGGCTCGCGGATTTCCTGGATCTTGCCCACTTCCGGCATGCGCGACGGGCTTTCCACCGTGATCACGGAGCCATCGCGCTGCACGACTTCGTACACCACGGACGGCGCCGTGGTGATGATGTCCATGTCGAACTCGCGCTCCAGGCGCTCCTGCACGATTTCCATGTGCAGCAGGCCCAGGAAGCCGCAACGGAAGCCGAAGCCCAGCGCCTGCGAGACTTCCGGCTCGAACATCAGCGCGGAATCGTTCAGCTTCAGCTTTTCCAGCGAATCGCGCAGCTGGTCGTACTCGGAGCTTTCCACCGGATACAGGCCCGCGAACACCTGCGGCTTCACTTCCTTGAAGCCCGGCAGCGGCGTGGCGGCCGGCCTGTTGGCCAGTGTGACCGTATCGCCGACCTTGGCGTCCGCCAGCTGCTTGATGCCGGCGATGATGAAGCCCACTTCGCCGGCGGACAGTTGCGGGCGCTGCTGCGACTTGGGCGTGAACACGCCGGTCTGCTCGCACAGGTGGGTGGCGCCGGAAGCCATCAGCAGGATCTTGTCCTTGGGCTTGAGCACGCCGTTGATGATGCGCACCAGCATCACCACGCCCACGTAGTTGTCGAACCACGAATCGATGATCAACGCCTGCAGCGGCGCCTCGGGGTCGCCCTCGGGATGCGGCACGCGCGCGACGATGGACTCGAGGATCTCGTCGATGCCCATGCCGGTCTTGGCGCTGGCCAGCACGGCCTGCGAGGCGTCGATGCCGATCACGTCCTCGACTTCCTGGCGCGCGCCCTCGGGATCGGCCTGCGGCAGGTCCATCTTGTTCAGCACGGGCAGGACTTCCACGCCCAGTTCGATGGCGGTGTAGCAGTTGGCCACGGTCTGCGCTTCGACGCCCTGCGACGCGTCGACCACCAGCAGCGCGCCTTCGCATGCCGACAGCGAGCGGCTGACTTCATACGAAAAGTCCACGTGTCCCGGGGTATCGATCAGGTTCAGGTTGTAGACCTTGCCGTCCTGCGCCTTGTAATGCAGGGCGGCCGTCTGCGCCTTGATGGTGATGCCACGCTCGCGCTCGATTTCCATCGAATCGAGGACCTGAGCCGACATTTCGCGGTCCGCCAATCCGCCGCAGCGCTGGATCAGGCGATCGGCCAGCGTCGATTTGCCATGATCGATGTGGGCAATGATGGAGAAGTTGCGGATATGCTGCATGCTTGAAATTATAAGGGGACGGAACACTCGGCACAGGGCCGGAAGACACCGCCGCCGGAGTACGCACGGCTGACGAGAGGAGTGCCTGTGGGCATAGCCCGGGCAAAACGAGGGGGCGCCATGCGCCCCCTCTTGCGGCAACCAGGCATTTTAGCCGGTCTTGGACCATTTTTGCCGACGGGCCGTTCCTGGGCGAAAACGCACGCCCTCGAAGGGCGCGCCGCCCCAAGGCAAAAGACGCCCCCTCGGGGGGCAGCCCGCCCCTCAGGGGGGCGAGGCGTGGGGGCTCTACTTCGAAGCAGGGACCGCCACCCACTGCGTCTGGTCGCCTCGGCGCACCAACAGGCCCGCGGCCCGCCCCTTGTCCAGCTTGGAGACAAGTTCGCCGAATTGCTTGGCGCCGGTCACGTCGGTGTCGTTCAGGGCCAACACGATGTCGCCTTCCTGCAGGCCCGCCTTGGCGGCCGCGCCCTCGGCGATCTTCACCTGGACGCCGCCCTTGATGCGCAGCTTCTTCTGCACGTCGGCAGGCACGTCGACCACGCCCAGGCCCAGCGCGTTGGTGGCTTCCGGCGCGGGCGCCGCCGGCTTGCCTGCGGCAGGCGCCTTCTCGGTCGGGATCTCGCCGACCTTGACCGTCAGCGTCAGGGTCTTGCCCTTGCGCCACACCTGCATGTCGGCGCGCGTGCCGGGCTTGGTTTCGCCCACGATGCGCGGCAGATCGGACCAGCGCTTGATCGGCTCGTTGTTGAACTTCAGGATCACGTCGCCCGGCTGCACGCCCGCCTGTTCCGCGGGGCCGTCGGCTTCCACGCTGCTCACCAGCGCCCCCTCGGCCTTGGGCAGGCCGATGGCTTCGGCCACGTCCTTGCCCACTTCGCCGATCTGCACGCCGACGCGGCCGCGCGTCACCTTGCCGGTGGCCCGCAACTGGTCCACCACGCGCATGGCCTCGTCGATGGGAATCGCCAGCGAGATGCCCATGAAGCCGCCGCTGCGCGAAATGATCTGCGAATTGATGCCCACGACCTCGCCGTCCAGATTGATCAGCGGACCGCCCGAATTGCCCGGGTTGACCGCCACGTCCGTCTGGATGAAAGGCAGGTACTCGCCGGTGTCGCGGCCGATGGCGCTGACGATGCCCGACGTTACGGTGGAATCCAGGCCGAACGGCGAGCCGATGGCCAGCACCCATTGGCCTTTCTTGAGCTTCTTCGGATCGCCGATGACCAGCGGAGTCATGTCCTTGGCTTCGATCTTGATCAACGCCACGTCGGTGCGCTCGTCCGTGCCGATGACCTTGGCCTTGAACTCGCGGCCGTCGGTCAGGGTGACGTAGATGTCCGTCGCGTCCACGACCACGTGGTTATTGGTCAGGATGTAGCCGTCGTCGGAGATGAAGAAGCCGGACCCCACGCCGCGCGGCACCGTGCGCTCTTCGGGCTGGGGCTGCTGCGGACGCTGGCGCGGCGTAGGCGCGCCGCCGCCCGGCGGCTGGAATTCGGGGCCGAAGAACCAGCGGAACAGCTCGTACGGATCGTTGCCGCCGCCGGGGCCCATCCCGCGCACCGGCACGGTCGCCGTGGTGCGGATGTTCACGACCGCGGGATCGGCTTTTTCGACAATGCTCGTGAAGTCCGGCAGCACCACCCCGGGCGACTGGGCAAGCGCCACGGGCGCCTGGGCGACGGACATCGCCACGCCCAGCGCTGCCGCCGCCAGAAAGCGCCGGAAAAACACGTTCGACACTGTCATTGCTTTCATAGACTTACTCCGAAATTGCTGCTTGCCGCGTCCGGCGGATCACTTGGACCCGGCGGCGGGCACGTACTCTGTGGACTCCGCGAGCTGTTCCAGCGTCGCCACGGGCACCTCACCCACGGCCGTCAGCCAGAAATCCGCGATGCGCGTGCCATATACGGTAATCGAACCCCGCTGGGCGGCGCCATGGGGCGGACGGTGGCCGCGCTGACTATCGTACGGTTCGATGAATACGGAAATTGCCGCCAGCCCATCGGACAGCACCATCTGGCTGACCGTGGCGCCTCGCCCCATGGCGCGCGCCACCTGCATGACCGGCCTGAAGCCCTTGGGGGCCGGGATGCGCCAGCCCTGGGCGGCCAGGTCGACCGGCTTCATCGAGGCTTCGAGCACCTTCCAGTCGCGCGTGCTCCAACGCGAGGTCAGCAGCTGGGGATCGACCTCCGAGCCCAGGCGCAACGACGTAAACGACACCTGCTCCACCACGCCGCGGGCGGCGTTCAGCGTCTGGGCCTTCAGCAGCAGATTGGTTTCGACATCCGCGCAGAGCCGGTAACCGTAGCGCAGCTTGTCCAGCGGCTCGATCATGATCAGGCGGCACTCCCGCCCGGCCACGCGATGCAGGGCCGATTCGGTGCGGATCTTGTAGTTTTCGGTCAGATCGGCCGCGTCTCCGAGCAGCAGGCCGGGAAAGCGGTCTCCCCGGCGGCGCTCGATCAGCACCGTCTTGCGCTCCGGAATCAGGCACTGCACGTCATCGTTGTGGCGCAGGTATTCCCGGGGCTGGCCGTCGAGGATCTCCAGGCGCTCGCGCTCGCCCGTGCCGTCCAGGACGTGCACGAGGCGCGAGGATTGGATCGTCTCGCCTTGCTGGTACATGAAGACGCCCGCGTAGTCCTGCTTGCGGGCCGCCTGCTGGATGCGGGTCAGCAGCTGGACCACGTCATCGGTGGCGGCTGGCGCGGCGTCGGCGGCGCGCGCCGGTTCGTGCGCGGCCAGGAAAGCGGTCAGAAGCGTTGCGGCAAGCCAGCCGGCGCGGTGAGCCTGCAGCGACGCAGCGCGTCCCAGATTCAGCACCGGCCAGCGTGATGGAAGCACCAGCGCCATCAACGCCCCGCTCCCACGTCGAACGACACCTGCCGGACGGCGCTGGGGCCGGCCATCTGGCGGTGGGCCTCCAGGTAGTCGCGCAGGCCGGAATCATCCGCGGCCGAGGCCGGGGCCGGGGCCGGCGCGCTGGCGTCGGCCAGCACGCGCACTTCGCCGCCCGACTCGCCGGTCAGGTAGGGCTGGGCCACCCAGGCGACGGTCGCCACGGCGGCGGCCACGGCCAGGCCGGACAGGCCTACCCGCAAAGGCGAACGGCGCCGAGGCGCCGCAACGATAGGCAATTCCGCGTCCAGGGCCCGTGCCAGCCGGGCCTGGAAGGCCGCGCTGGGGGTCAGCGCCAGGTCGGCGTTGCGCAGGGAATCACCGATCAAATGATAGGTGTCCCAGGTCTCGCGTCCCTCGCGGGACAACAAGCCGGGAAAAATATCGTCGGATTCCTCTCCGTCCATCCAGGCGGAGACCGACTCCTCCCAGGAGGACTCGGAGATCACGACGGATTTGGCTGCTGTTTGCATGACTGCCACTCCTTACCAGCGACGCTCGTCATCGGTGCCTAGCAATGGGCGCAATTTGGTGGCGATGGCTTCACGCGCACGAAAAATGCGGGAGCGCACCGTACCGATCGGGCAGTCCATGCTCTGGGCGATGTCTTCGTAACTCATACCTTCGATTTCACGCAGGACGATTGCAGTGCGCAATTCTTCAGGCAATTCCTCAATGGCCGCGTTCACCGTTTCGGCGATTTCGCGGCTGGCGACCATGGATTCCGGCGTGCTTATATCGGTTAGGTTGTCGGTTTCGTTAAAAGTTTCACCGTCTTCCGTTTCTATCGCATTGGGCGCGCTGGGACGCCGGCCCTGCGACGCCAGCCAGTTCCGCGCCGTATTGATGGCGATACGGTACAGCCAGGTGTAGAAGGCGCTTTCGCCCCGGAACTGGGGCAGGGCCCGGTAGGCCTTGATGAACGCCTCCTGGGCCACGTCCTCGATTTCCGCGGGGTCGCGGATCATCCGGGCCAGCAGGCGGAGAATCTTGCGCTGGTACTTGAGCACCAGCAGGTCGAAGGCTTTCTTGTCGCCTCGCTGGACGCGCGCGACAAGCTCGGCGTCGACTTCGCGCTCGCTCATGACGCCTCCCGCGGGCGGGCCGCCGGCCGGACGCGCCGCGCCGTGCCCGTCAGCAGGCAAAGGCGCCGCCAGGACTCAGGTCGCAACGTCCGCTGCCAGACGGTGAGGGTGATGGTGCTGTGGGTAAAGGCCGTACTCCCGGTGGGCAAGGGCTGCAAAGTGAGCGTGAGCCAGCGAGGACCGCGCTGCCGGTCCAGAAGACTTGCGTCCTGCCAGCCTTGCGGCAGCCGCAACTGCCAGCGCCCTGCCCCGGCTGCCGTGCGCAGCGCGGATACCGGGGACGGGCCGCTCCGTGCGGAGTGTAACAGCCTGGCCAGCCCAAGCAGCAATACCGCCGCGCACGCCGGCCCGGCCATGCCGTGCCAGGAGGCGGCCGTCAACGCGCTGCCCGCGGCCAGGGCCAGCGCCAGGCCGTGGACAGCCGTGACACCCCTGGGACGCGAGACGGGCACGCGAAACGACCAACGCTCCCCGACCGGGTCTTCCAAATCAGACCCGGCGAACGGCCATGGAGCCGTTGGTGCCGCCGAAACCGAACGAGTTGGACAGACCCACGTCGATCTTCATCTGCCGCGCTTCATTGGCGCAGTAATCCAGATCGCATTCGGGATCCTGATTGAAGATGTTGATCGTCGGAGGCGAAACCTGGTTGTACACGGCCAGCGTGGTGAACACTGCCTCGATGCCGCCCGCGGCGCCGAGCAGGTGCCCGGTCATGGACTTGGTCGAGTTGACCACCAGCTTCTTGGCGTGATCGCCGAAAGCCAGCTTCAACGCATCGGTTTCGTTCTTGTCGCCCAGAGGCGTGGACGTGCCGTGCGCGTTGACGTACTGGACGTCATCGACGTTCAGGCCGCCATTGCGCAGCGCGTTCATGACGCCGCGGCGCGGGCCGTCCTTGTCCGGGGCGGTGATGTGGTGCGCGTCGGAGCTCATGCCGTAGCCCGCGAATTCGCCGTAGATGCGCGCGCCGCGCTTCTTGGCGTGCTCGTACTCTTCCAGCACCAGAACGCCCGCGCCTTCGCCCAGGACGAAACCGTCACGGTCGCGATCCCAGGGACGCGAAGCCGTCTGAGGATCATCGTTGCGGGTCGACAGGGCACGCATGGCGGCGAAGCCGCCGATGCCCAGCGGCGACACGGTCGACTCGGCGCCGCCGGCCACCATGACGTCGGCATCGCCGTACTCGATCAGGCGGGCGGCATCGCCAATGCAATGCAGGCCCGTGGTGCAAGCCGACACGACCGCGTAGCTCGGGCCCTTCATGCCATAGGCGATGGACAGATGGCCGGAGATCAGGTTGATCAGCGAACCCGGCACGAAGAACGGCGAAATGCGCCGCGGCCCCTTGGACAGGTATTCGACCTGGGTTTCTTCGATGCGCGGCAGGCCGCCGATGCCGGAACCCACGATAACGCCGATGCGCTCGGCATTGGCTTCGGTGACTTCCAGGCCGCTATCGCGCCATGCCTGCATCCCGGCCGCCAGCCCGTAATGGATGAACGTATCCATCTGGCGGGCTTCCTTGGCCGAAATATAGGCGCTGATGTCGAAGTCTTTGACTTCGCCGGCAATGTGCGTGGTGATGGCCGAGGGATCGAAACGGGTGATGCGGCTGATGCCAGAACGTCCGTTGACGATATTGTCCCAAGCGGTGGTCAGGTCGTTCCCCACGGGAGAAACGATACCCAGGCCGGTGATGACGACACGTCGCTTCACGGATGACTCCTCAAACAGACAAAAGAAAGGCGGTTTTCGGGATGCGCTGCGCGCGCGGCCCACGCAAAAGCGGGTCGGGCTTTACCACGCCCTTCCCGCATGCGGACCACACGGCAAATTCCTGAAACCGCCCCGATTTTCCGGTTGGCTCCGAAGTTCATCCTCGGGCCACCAGAAGGGTATAAGCCTAGCTTACTGCTTGCCGTGCGAATTGATGTAGTCAATCGCTTGTTGCACGGTCGTGATCTTTTCGGCCTCTTCGTCGGGGATCTCGGTCTCGAATTCGTCTTCGAGCGCCATGACCAGTTCGACCATGTCGAGCGAATCGGCACCGAGGTCGTCAAGGAAGGAGGATTCGTTCTTGATCTCGGCTTCGTTGACGCCAAGTTGTTCAGCGACGATCTTCTTGACGCGCTGTTCGATGCTTTCCATGCAGATCTCCAAATGGGAAAAATCCCGCGAATTATAGCCAAGCGCGGAGT
>NZ_JBLZXF010000017.1:0-108118 GCF_050285585.1 Achromobacter sp.
GCGGGCAGGCAGCACAGGAACAGGATGCCCAGGTACAGCTCGGGCGTGACCAGCGGTTCCAGCACGGGCTTGAGCGCCAGGCCCAGCACGGGAAACATCAGGAAAGTCGCCGAGAAGATCGTCAGGTGGAGCTTCCAGTGCGTCAGGCCGGCGATGATCGCTTCGCGGGACAGCCGCGCCCCGTGCAGGAAAAACAGCAGGCCGACCGCGATGTTGGTAATCCATCCGAACACGACCACGCCTTGCCCGTGGGCGGGCAGGATGCTGGCGATGACGACGGTGCAGATCAGGTAGAGGGTGAAGCGGTCGGGAAGAAGGCGGGCAAGGCGTGACATTGGAGGATCGGGGGACGGACGGAAAGCGCCGCAAGGCGCCGGAAACGGGGCGTATTGTAGACTCGGGGCGGCCCGCCTTCCTGACAGGCAGGTGTCGGCCGCGCGCAAGGCGCGGCTTCGAGGGCGATACCGATGGGGCGGCGCTTGCCGCGTTCAGGGAGTCATGGCGAGCGCGAGGTCGAACGCCGCCACCAGCGAGGCGTGGTCGGCCAGGCCCTTGCCTGCGATATCGAAGGCCGTGCCGTGATCGACGCTGGTGCGCACGAAGGGCAGCCCGACGGTCACGTTCACGCCATGGTCCAGCCCCAGGTACTTCACCGGGATGAGGCCCTGGTCATGATATTGCGCCACGACGATGTCGAACTCGCCGCGCCGGGCGCGCATGAAGATCGTGTCGCCGGGCCAGGGGCCGCTGGCGTCGATGCCCTGCGCGCGGGCGGCGGCGACCGCGGGCTCGATGATGTCGATGTCTTCGCGGCCGAACTTCCCGCCTTCGCCGGCATGCGGATTCAGGCCCGCCACCGCGATCCGGGGATGCGCGATGCCCATTTGCCGGCAGGCCCTGTCGGCCAGCCGCAAGGCTGTCAGTTCGGCTTCCGGGGTGATGCGCGCGATCACGTCGGCCAGCGCCACGTGTATGGTCACCAGCAGCACGCGCAATTCGTCATTGGCGAGCATCATCGCGAAGTCGCGCGTGGCGGAGCGCTCGGCCAGGATTTCCGTGTGGCCGGGGTAGTCGATTCCCGCGGCGTGCATGGATTTCTTGTTCAGCGGCGCGGTGACGATGGCGCGGATGCGGCCGGCCTGCGCGTCGTCGATGGCGGCGCACACATAGTCATAGGCCGCGCGCCCGGCGGCCGCGTCGACCCGCCCGAGCGGCAGGTCGGCGGGCAGGGCGGGGCTGCAGGCGATGACGTCGATATGCCCCGCGTCGGCGCAGGCTTCGCCGACATCGGCGATCTCGTTCACCGTCAGCCTGGCGCCCAGCTGGGTCGCTGCGCGGCGCAGCGCGCCGGCGTCGCCGTACACCACGCAAGGCGCGCCCAGGCCCTGTGCGCATGCCTTGACGACGATTTCGGGGCCGATGCCTGCGGCATCGCCCATGGTGATTCCCACGGGCAGGGAGGTGTTCACGGTGCTTGGTGTCGGGGTTGCGATGCCGATAATGCTACACCCGTTCGCGGGCGCGGCCGGGGGGGGGCGTTACTGCTTGTCTTCCTTCGGCGGTTCGATGGCGCCGCATTCGAAGGTGACCGTGGCGCGCTTGGAGCCCAGGCCGGTCGCATGGTTGGAGGTGATCTTCGGCTTCTGCAGCTTGCGTCCGATGGACTGGCAGTACTGTTCGGCGCGTTGCAGCGTCTGGTTCTTGAGTTCGACCCAGGTCAGCAGCTGGGTGCCGGAACTGTAGGTGACGCTGTAGGTGTCCTTGCCGACGGAAGTGACCTCGCTCATGCTGGAACAGGCGGCCAGAAGGAAGAGCAGGGCGGCGGCGGGGGCAAGACGAGCAAGCATGGAGGGTCCTGAAATCGCGGTAGACATCATTACACCATCATTTCACGGCGCGCCCACGGCGCTGCGGCGGTCCACCTTGCGGCTGAGCACGATGGAGGTCTGGGTTTGCTTGACGCCGTCGATGAGGCCGATCCGGTCCAGCAGCGCATCAAGCTGCTCATGGGTTTCGCAGCGCAGGAAGATCAGGTAGTCGTACGGGCCGCTGACGGACGACACTTCCTCGACCTCGGGCATTTTCTCGAGCTCGCGGATCACCGCGGCGGGCGTCTTGGGCAGCACGCTGATGAAGCAATAGGCGCGCACCGCGGCCTCTTCCAGCAGGCGTCCCAGGCGCACGCCGTAGCCGGCCACGATGTGTTCGCGCTCCAGTCGGGCAATGCGCGCCACCACGGTGGTGCGGGCCAGCCCGAGCTTGCGCGCGAGAATGGCGGCCGGTTCGCGCGCATTGGCCTGCAGCAGGCTGAGCAATTGCCGGTCGATGGCGTCGAGTCTTTCGTTCATGCGTGGGGCGGTGGCATTGGGCGCGAGGGCGAGACTGCCGACGGTACAGGCCCCGGCCGGCCCGCGTCAATGCGGCGCGGGTGCGGGGCCCGGCCTGCGCCAGGTTCCTTTCAGCGTGGACAGGCCCTAGCCGTCCGATTCCGGCGGAATGCCGCCCTGGTAGATCCGCCCATCGAACTCGAAGCGGGTGATGGTCTTGCGCGCCGCGTCGAAGATGCGGTCGCGGCTGGCGGCGTCCAGGCCGTCATGGTCGGCGAAGCTGAAGCGGCAGAGATCGATGTCGCTGTCGTAGAACGCGGCGTGCACGAAGCGGCTGACGTCGAACTCATGGGCGAAATGCGCGAATTCGCGCAACTGCTCCATTTCGTGGAAAGACCCGTTGCGGCTGATGAGCAGCATGCCGAACTTGCGCTCTTCGTCCGCCGCGGGCTCCGGAGCCGGCGGGGCGCTGGCGGCCTGCGGTTCCGCGTAGTCGAAGCGCGCGCCCAATTCGTGCATGGAGGCCAGCACGCGTTGCCAGGTGTCTTCGTCCAGGGCGAGGCGGGCCGCCACGAAGAACAGGCGTTGCCGGCCCAGCGAGCGCGGCTCGGGGCCGCCGACAAAACTGGGCCAGGGGGCGGCCGCGTCCAGGCCCGCAAGTTCCGTCATGCGTGCGTCGCTGTATCCCAGCCTGTCCTGCAGGCGCCGCAGGGACCGGGCATCCGGGGGAACATAGTTCTGGATCGTCTTCATGGGCGCGCTCCGTTGGGCTGCGGGCGCCGCGAAACGGGGCCGGCGGCGTGCGCCTGGGCGCCCTTGCGGCTACGCTTTCATGCTAGCGCGCCGCGCCGGGCTTGCCTAGCGCCGGCCCGGGCGGGACGCGTGCTAGGATTTGCGCCGACTTTCAATGCCAGGAGGCTTACCCATGGACATCCAGGAACAAATCGCCGTCATCGTGCATACCATTTCGCACCAGGGCGGCCGTATCGACGCGCTGAACTCGACCCTGCTGTCGATGTTGCATCTGGTCAAGGCTTCGCCCGGCCTGCGCGAGGCGATCGAAGCCCAGCTGGAACAGAATTACTCCAGCCTGCTGGCCCGCTCCGAGAATCCGCAGTACGTGGCGGGATTCGAAAGCGTGCGCGACATGATCACGGCGGCCCTGAAGTAGGCGCGGCAAAACGGGGGAGTTACCCACAACTTCTGTGGACAAGCCTTGGGATAGCGCGGGCATAGCTGCGCAAATTCCTTTGATTACAAGGGCTTGCCGACGGCGCTCAAAGGCGGCTCCCGCCGCGCATTTGCACAGCTCCCCGCGGAGGTCGTCACGGGGCGCCCAAGCCGGGTAATATGCGCCCCCATGCGGAATCAGTATTCAATGGAATGCCGGGACGGATCGATGGCGATGCGCGTTTCGGAAGCGGCAAAGCTGGCGGCGTTCGACCCCGGCAAACTCTCGCCCGAGGCGCGCCAGAGCTGGGAGCGCATGGGGCACGGCTTCAAGGCCTGGCACGACTTCGACCAGCGCCATCCCATCCTGCGCCGCCTGGCGCGCCTGCCGTTGATCGGGGCCTGGTACCGCAAGGCCCGCCGCCGCCATGTGCTGCGGGCGAGCGGCCAACTGGTGGTCTGACGCCGGCGGCTACTTCCGGCGCCTGGCGTACAGGTGATAGGCAAGCGCGATGGCCGCGCCGATCGCGGCGGCCACCGCCAGCTTGGTCTCGACGCCATGCAGGCGCCCGAGCATGGATTCGATGGTCTGCCCGAACGCATAGCCCAGCGCGCTGAAGCACAGCGCCCAGATGGCGGCCGCGATGGCATTCAACGCGAGGAACCGCAGCGGCGATACGCGCGACACGCCCAGCGCCACGGGACCCACCGTGCGCAGGCCATACAGGAAGCGCAGGGTCAGGATAAAGCCATGGGGATAGCGGTCGATCAGCGCCAACGCCTTCTCGAAGGCGGGCTGCTCTCGGATCCGGCTGACGTAGCGATGGTCGCGATAGCGCCGGCCCAGGTAGAAGAGCAACTGGTCGGCCGCGAAAGATCCCGCGAATGCGCATAGCATGACCTCGGGCAGGTGCAGGAGGCGCTGGTGCGCCAGGAATCCCGCAAGCACCACCACGCTTTCGCCTTCCAGGAACGTGCCGGCCAGCACCGCCCACAGGCCGTAGTCCACGATGAATTGATGCAGCGCCGGGTTCATTTCTTCGGCCGCTCGCCCACGATGCGGGCCAGGGTCTGCAGGGCCTGGGTGATATCGGGCGAGATGCGCTGTCCGCAGCTGATGCGCAGGAAATGGTCGTAACGGGTGCCGTTCGAGAACATGGAGCCCGGCGCGACCCGTATGCCCTGGCGCAGGGCGGTCTCGAAAACATCCATGCCCGAGCGGCCGCCCGGCATTTCCACCCAAAGCAGCATGCCTCCCCGGGGCATGCTCAGGCGGGTGCCCTGGGGGAAATGCGCGGCGATGGTTTCGGCGGTCTGGTCGCGCTGGGCCTTCAGGTGCCGGCGCAGCCGCGACAGATGGCGATCGTATGCGCGCGCCCCCATGAATTCCGCCACGGCCATCTGCGCGAGCGGTTCGTTGGGGCGGCTCTGGGCGAATTTCAGCATGGCGATGCGGGCCTTCCAGCGTCCGCCGATCAGCCAGCCCAGGCGCATCCCCGGGGCCAGCGTCTTGTGCATGGACGAGCAATAGATGACATTGCCGGTCGCGTCCCAGGATTTGGCCGCGGGCAGCGGCGTGTCGTCGTCGGTCAGCGCGCCGTAGGTGTCGTCCTCGATCAGCGGCACCTGCTGGCGTTCGCACAATGCCACCAGCCTGGCCTTTTCGGCTTCGGGCATGACGCAGCCCAGCGGGTTCTGGAAATTGGGCACCACGACCACCGCGCGGATGTTTCCGTGCGTCTGGAAGGCCAGGTCCAGCGCCTCGATCGATAGCCCGTGCTGAGGGCTGGTGGGAATTTCCAGCGCGCGCATGCCCAGGCTTTCCAGGACCTGCAGCAGGCCGAAGTAGGCGGGAGACTCGACGGCGATGGTGTCCCCGGGGCGGGCCACTGCGCGCAGCGCCAGGTTCAGGGCCTCGATGCAGCCATGCGTGACGATGACGTCGTCGGGCGCCGCATTGATGCCATTGGCCAGCGCCCGGCGCGCGAGCACGGTGCGCAGCGCCGGATGCCCTTGCGGGGGGACGGAGCTGACCAGCACCTGGGGCGACTGGCGCAGCGCGCGCGTCATGGCCTGCTTGAGCGCTTCCATCGGATAGGCCTCGGGCACCGCCGCGGCCAGCGCGAAGTTGGCGCTGACGGGATGGGCCTCGCACTTGGCCACGAAATCCGACACCCGATCGTGGATGCCCACGTACTGCGCGGCCCCCAGCGTCTGTCGGATATCAGGTTCGTCCACGGGGGGAATGCGGGCGCGGCGCGGTTTCAGGACGAAATACCCGGAACGCGGCCGGGCTTCGATCAGGCCGTCGTCCTCCAGTTGGCGGCAGGCCTGCAGCGCGGTGGAGAGGCTGACGTGGTGGGTGCGCACCAGCGTGCGCACGGAGGGCATGCGCTGCTCCGGCGCGAGCACGCCCGCCTGGATGGCGCGGCGGTAGTGATTGGCCAGGCGTAGATAGAGCGGTTGCGGGTCCATGCGCCGATCATCCTCCCCGGGGCTGGAATGCAGGTAGGCACAGATTCCGGGAAAGTACACCATAACAGCGAGGAAATCGAGGATCTGCATCGGTACAGAAAGACAGTTTGTGTGGCTGTTGCGCATAGCAGGGGGCGCGTAGCCTGGGTATGTCCGACAGGAGATGACCATGAACTCGAATTTCGTCCCCGATGCCCAGGCGCGCCGCCTGGTGCTGGCCGCCGGGGCCTGCCAGCAACTCGTCCTGCGCGCCGGCGCCACCGTCGTCTGCGTCGACGGCAGCGTGCGCATCGATGAGCCGCCGACCGGCCCGGAAGCCGCGGGCGGCCTGCCTTGCGCCATTTCCGTGCGCGTCAATGCGGGCGAAGGGCACGGCCTGGCCTACGGCGGGGTGGCGCGCATAACGGCCATCGGCCGCGCGGAGGTGCTTTGCCTGGAACGGCCCGGCCTGGCGCGTCGCCTATTGCGTCGGGCAAGCGATTTTTTCCACCGGGAAATGGCCGGAACCCAAAAAAATTCCGTGGGTGCGCTGCACAAGATTTCAAAATGATGTATGATTCACACATCAGACGCGGGGTGGAGCAGTCTGGCAGCTCGTCGGGCTCATAACCCGAAGGTCGTAGGTTCAAATCCTGCCCCCGCAACCAGTTTCAAGCAGGACCCGGACAGCCGGGCGGCGCATCGGATGCGCCTCTCCTCTAAAAAAAGCCGCGATCATGTCGCGGCTTTTTTTTGCTTTGCCGGCCTCGCGCTTGCCTTGGGTCAAACCTTTGTTCCAGCCCGGGCTTTCCCGGGGGCGCGGGGCCGCACAGGGCGGCGCCCCTGCGCTACGATGGGTCACGCGCGCTAGGTTGCCGCATTCGAGGAGGGTCCATGGGAACAGCAAAATACGATCATCCCGGCTACGTCGCCGACACCGGCGCTGAAGGCAAGTACCACGTGGGCATCTGGTGCCCTCACGGCTATCCCGCCCATATCCATATCGGCCGCCCGGCGGAACGCGGCGATCCCCAGGCGCTGCTGCGGCTGCGCATACCGGACGGCGTATTCCAATCCCTGCCCGACGACCCCGAAACCCTGTGCCGCCGCGCGCTTGGCCAGGCCCTGGATGCCGGACTGCTGCGTTCGGTTTCCGTGGATGGCGAGTTCCAGGAGCTGCGCTTCGAGCTGGACGCCAAGCCCTGGTCGGGGCCGATGCAGGCCGCGATCCGCGCCTAGGGAAAGGCGCGCCGGATCGGCGGGGTGCCGGCGTCCGGGGGACTTGCCCACAGCGATTGTGGACAAGCCTTGGGATAGCCCCTGCGCATGTCGGCTTTTCCCCGCCATAACAAGGACTTGGCGCCATCGCTCAATAAACGCCCTTCGGGGCGTTTATCGCGTCGGGAGGCTTCATCGGCGGGGCTGTGCGACAATCCTCGCCGGGGCGCGTCCGCGTCCTTTCCCGCCGTCCTCCCGATTTCTCTTCCATGCACTGTGCTTCGCCTGTCCATCCCGTCGGCCTGAAGGCGGCGGCGCCATGAGTCCGTCCGTCAAGCGCGTTGCCGTCGTCGGCGGCGGTCCGGCCGGCCTGATGGCGGCGGAAAGGCTGAGCGAGCGCGCCGTGCAGGTGGACGTGTTCGATGCCATGCCCTCGGTGGGGCGCAAATTCCTGATGGCGGGGCGGGGCGGCTTGAACCTGACCCACAGCGAGCCCTCGGGCCCCTTCCTGGCCCGCTACGGCGACCGCGCCGCGCAGGTGGCGCCGTGGCTGGCGGCGCTGGATGCCGACGGCCTGCGGGAGTGGGCCCGCGAGCTCGGCATCCAGACCTTCGTGGGCTCGTCGGGGCGCGTGTTCCCCGAGGAAATGAAGGCCGCGCCGCTGTTGCGGGCCTGGCTCGCCAGGCTGCGCGCCCGGGGCGTGCGGCTGCACATGCGGCACCGCTGGCTCGGGTGGCCGGCCGGTTCGCGGCCGGGCGCCGCCGCGCTGCGCTTCGATACGCCCGAGGGCGAGCGCGTCTATGCGGCGGATGCCGTGATCCTTGCCCTGGGCGGCGGTAGCTGGGCCAAGCTGGGCTCGGACGGAGCCTGGGTAGCGGGCCTGCAGGCGCATGGCATCGGCGTTGCGCCGCTGCGCGCCGCGAATTGCGGCTTCGACGTGGACTGGTCGGATCACTTCCGCGAGCGCAACGCGGGGCAGCCCGTGAAGTCCGTGGCCATGGCCTGCGCGACCGCCGCGGGCGCGCGGCTGGCCAGGCAGGGCGAATTCGTCATTTCGCAAACCGGCATCGAAGGCAGCCTGGTCTATGCGCTGTCGGCGCACCTGCGGGACCGGATCGAGGCCGAGGGCGAGGCGATCGCCATGCTGGACCTGCTGCCAGACTGGCCCCAGGAAAAGGTGATGGCGGCGGTGGCTCATCCGCGCGGCGCGCGCTCCATGTCCAGCCATTTGCAGAGCCGCCTGGGATTGCGGGGCGTCAAGGCGGGCCTGCTGCGCGAATGCGCGACGGCGGAGGATTTCCGCGACCCGGCGCGGCTCGGCCTGCGCATCAAGGCGCTGCCGTTGAGACTGGCGCGGCCACGGCCGGTAGACGAGGCGATCAGCACGGCGGGCGGGGTGCGTTTCGATGCGCTTTCGCCGGGCCTGATGCTGCATTCGGCGCCCGGCGTATTCTGCGCCGGCGAGATGCTGGATTGGGAGGCGCCGACGGGCGGCTACCTGCTGACGGCCTGCATGGCGAGCGGTGTCGCCGCCGCTGCCGGTGTGATGGATTTCCTGGCGGCGGGCCAGGCGCGCGCTCAGGAACTCGACGAGTAGCGCGTCATGCCCGCGGGGGCGCGCGGCGCCAGATCGCCGACGACATGCCCCACGACCGGCGGACCGCCCTCGGGCTGCGTGATGATGCCGATCACCTGGGTGATGGCGCTGGCCGGGATGCTGGTGCCGTGCGCCGGATCCTGGACCAATTGCCAGATGGGGGCTTCTTCGGCGCCGGCTTCCTGCTCGGCGGGATTCGTGGTGTCCAGGCAGTTGCGGGCGAAAGACGACCAATCCGCCGCGCTGCAGGGCAGGCCATGCGTGGTGGCCAGCCGTGCCAGGGCCTGCGGAGCGTCGGGCTGGCCGGCGGCGTGCTGGGCGGCCGCGCCCAGGGTGACATCCAGCGACAGCAGTCGGAGAAACTCGACGACATTGTCCGTACTCATTATGGGTCTCCTGCTATAGCTGTTCTCTTCCTGGTCCTGCCGCCGGGCCTGCTGTGCGTCAGCCAGCCTGGCCCAGCATCGATACCAATGATTGTTTCAGGCGCGCCGAAAAAATCGGCACCGTATGGGAAACGCCGTTGCGGTCCACGCCTTCCTTAAGTTCGACAGACTGTCCGAGGAAAATATCCGGCGCGGCGCCGATTTCGTTATATCGGGCCAGCAGCTCGTTCACGTCGCGCTGCGCATCGGCCAGGGTGCTGCTGTCCGCAAGCTTGCCCGCGGCGTGCGCCTGCAGAATTCGATGCAGATCATCGATGAACAGGGCCAAAGCCGCCTGTCCGCGGCATTGAGGCTGTTCCCAACCCCAGCCTTGAGGGGAGGATCCGGCGCTCTGCGATACATGTTTCTTGATCATTTGCGCATCCTAATCCATTGCCGGCAATTTCGCGACAGGCGGGGCGGGAGGGTGATCCCCAAGTCGAGGGCTTTGCGGTATGCTGGGTTTCGCTTTTCTCGGCCAGACAGGAGATATTCATGAAAAACAAGGTCTTTCTCGTCATGCTGCTATCGATCGCCGCGCTTTCGGCGGGCTGCAACACTGTTGCGGGTGCTGGCAAGGACATTCAGCGCGGCGGGGAAAAGATAGAAGGCGCAGCCACCAAGTAGCGGGCTCGCCCGGCCGTCGCGATACGGGCTCAAGGCCGCACGTGAAATGCTCCAGCATTTCACGCGCGGCTTTTTCGTGGCGGCTCGCCCGCCTTGCGGCGGCGGCCCGGGCCCGTTTTGGGCTGGGGCATAATCACGGAAATCCGAATCTCGAAGCGGGAAGTGTCATGCGCAAGTCTGTGTGGGTGGGAATGGTGGTCGCGGCCGGGTTGTTGGCCGGCTGCGCGAGCCGAGGCGTCTACGAGTCCGATGCCGCCGTGAAGGAAACCTTCAGCGTCAATACCAACTACGAGGCGGCTTTCCGCCGCGCGGGCGAATACGTGCGCGTCTGCCACGTCCAGGTGCAGCATGCGTACAACGTGGCCTACGCCTGGCGTCACGTGAAGGGCGAGAAAGGCGCGCCGGACGAGGTGCAGCTCTATAAAGTGACGGAGCCCGCCAAGGTGCTGGAACTGATCTCCGCCGAGACCGACACGCCCTCGACGTCCAAGGTGACCGTCACCGTGCTGGGCGAAGGGCCGTGGGACGCGGCCGAGATCGCGGCGGCCAAGGCGTCCATCCAGAGCGCCACGCCGGTGTGCCGCAAGGGCGCCGAAGGCTGATCCATGGATATCCGCTCCCAGCAGATCCGCGCCGGCGCCGTATCGTTCTCGCTGCTGGTCGGGGCGTTTCGTTTCCTGGGCTGGCTCAATGGCGGCGCCGCGCTGATCCTGACAGGGTTTTCGCTGGGTATCGTGGGCGGCGACATCGCCGCGCCGGATCTGCAATTGCCGCTGGAGCTGCTGCTGGCCGGGCTGCTGGCGGGCTGCCTGGGGATGCTGTTCGCCTACCTGGCCCAGGTCAGTTTGTTGCGCCAAGGCTACACCGGACATCTGACGCGCGCGCATTGGCCAACGCAGATATTGGCCGCGATCTGCTACCTGCTGAGCGCGCTGGCCTTCTGCGCGGCCTGCTGGCTGGCGGCCGCGCAGGCCGTTACGGATCCTCCTCAGATGACGGCCTATGTGAGTCGTTGATTTGGGGTAAACCCTTGTGCGCAAAAATGTTGGACTTGCGTATGTGTTGAGAATAATATGCGCACTGCGTATATAAATCCTCCTCTTTGGGGCCCGCCATGACCATCTCCCAGCAAGCCTTCCTGCGCGACGCCATGCGGCGCCTCAACCTGACGCGTGACGTTTTCGCCACCCGCATCGGCGTCAAGCGCCGGGCCTTGGACACTTGGCTGCTGCCCGAGGGGTCGCAGGAATTCCGGGCGATGCCGGAGGTGGTGCAGCGCTTCGTCAGCGAAATCGTGCAGAACGGCGTTTTGCTGGAAAAATATACGCAAAGCGTACAAGAAGGCCCGTTGCGCGACCGTATTGCCGTGGAAGGCAAGCATCAACTGCTGTCGGTGGACCAGTTCACCCGCGAGTCCGTCGAAGACCTGTTCCGCGTGGCCGACATGATGCAGCCCATCGCGCGTCGCCAGAAGGTGTCGCGCGTGCTGGAAGGCGCGGTGCTGGGCAACCTGTTCTTCGAGGCGAGCACCCGGACCCGCGTGAGCTTCGGTTCGGCATTCTGCCGCCTGGGCGGCTCGGTGTGCGACACCACGGGCTTCACGTTTTCGTCGATGGCCAAGGGCGAGTCCATCTACGACACGAGCCGTGTCATGAGCGGCTACGTCGACGCCATGGTCATTCGCCATCCCGACCAGGGTTCGGTCGCCGAATTCGCCCGCGCCACCAATATTCCCGTGGTGAACGGCGGCGACGGCCCGGGCGAGCACCCCAGCCAGGCCCTGCTGGACCTGTACACGATCCTGACCGAGTTCTCGCGCCTGGGCAAATTGCTGGACGGCGCCCACATCGCCATGGTCGGCGACCTGAAGTATGGCCGCACGGTGCATTCGCTCATCAAGCTGATGGCGCTGTACAAGAACGTGAAGTTCTCGCTGGTGTCGCCCAAGGGCCTGGAAATGCCGTCCTACATCATCGACCAGGCCAGCCGCAACGGCAACGTGATCGAACAGAAGAGCTCGCTGGCCGACGGCCTGGCCGGCGCCGACGTGATCTATGCGACGCGCGTGCAGAAAGAGCGCTTTGCCAATGAAGAGAACGAAGGCTACACGCCGGACTTCCAGATCAATCGCGCAATCATCGATGCCTATTGCAGCCCCGAGACCATCGTGATGCACCCGCTGCCGCGCGACAGCCGCCCCGGCGCCAACGACCTGAGCGTGGATCTGAATCACGATCCGCGCCTGGCGATCTTCCGCCAGACGGATAACGGCATTCCCATCCGCATGGCGATCTTCGCGGTGCTGCTGGGCGTAGAGGGCCTGGTCCAGCACTCGATGCGCGATGTGACCTGGCAGCACCCCTCGCACGTCGGGCCGGACGATTCGGCCTTCCACGGCCTGGACTGACGGCTCGGCCACCCCGAATACCCCTGCGGCAAGGCCGCCTGGCCCGCCTTTGCAGGGGTTTTCAAGCATAATCCGCGCTAGCTTTTTTGCCGCCGGGCCGCCCCAAGGCAAAGCGCCCATCTGGGCGGCAGGCACGCACGGCGTGTGGGGGGAGGGCATCTGGCGCCTGTCGCGTGCCGCATCCCGGGCGCGCCCTTGAGCCTTCGGGCGGATTATCTATGTCTTCAAGCAGTCTTGGCATCCCGACTTCTTCCGGCGGGTCCGATGACACGCCCGGCCGGGCGTGCTACCTGAGCGCGTCCAACGAGCAGGCCTGGGCGGCCGTCTACCGATCGGTCGATGCCTATACCCGCGGCCAGGTCGCGGCGGTGGTGTCCGACAGCGTGGCGCAACTGGTGGATACGTTTTATTCGGTCTTGCTGGCGGATGCCGAGGCGGGGCCGCGCCTGTCCCATGACATCGTGGCCACGCGGCTGCACAGCGGCATGACCCGCTGGCTGAAGGGGCTGCTGTGCGTGCGCGATCAGGGCGACATCGGCGCCCTGATGGCCACGCAGAAGAAGGTGGGCGAGGTGCACGCCCGCGTGCATATTCCCATGCATCTGGTGATGGCCGGCGCGCGCATCCTGAAGAACGAGATTGCCCTGCGCCTGCGCGCGAGCGACCTGGACGGCCCGGCCGTTGCCGTCGCCATGCAGTATGTGGGCAATCTGTTCGATCTGGCGGTCGAACAGATGAGCCGCGCCTTCATGCGCGACATCAGCCGCGGCGCGCGCAACGACGAGGCGTATCGGCTTTTCGCCCTGGGGCAGAACATTTCCACTGAACGGGAGCGGCAGCGCGCGGCGTTGCTGGAATGGAGCCAGGCGGTGCTGATCGGCCTGCATTACCGCGCGCCGGGCCAGGCCCTGCCGCGCCTGGCGGCGTCCGAGTTCGGGCTGTGGCTGCAGCACAAGGGCGGCGCGATGTTCGAAAGCGCGCCGGCCCTGCAGCAGATCACCGAGGCGGTCGCCCGGCTGGACCAGGAGGTCTTGCCGCAGCTGATGCGAAATGAAACGCCGGGGCAGGCCTCTTCGATGCCGGATCACGTGCGCGAATTGCAGGAGCTGGTGGCGCGCATCAAGCATCTGCTCAACGGCCTGTTCGACATGGTGGCCGAGATCGAAAGCGGCAGCGACCCGCTGACCAACGTGCTGAACCGGCGGTTCCTGCCCTCGGTGGTCGGCCGCGAGATTTCGATCGCCCGCCGCCAGCGCAGCGAGTTTTCGGTCCTGCTGCTGGATATCGACCATTTCAAGGCCATCAATGACGAGCACGGCCACTCCGGCGGCGACCAGGTGCTGCGCCAGTTCGCGGAGGTGCTGCATCAGTCGTGCCGCTCCAGCGACTTCGTGTTCCGCTATGGCGGCGAAGAGTTCCTGGTGGTGCTGGTGGATGCGGGGCGGGAGGCGGCGCTGGCGGCTGCGGAGAAGCTGGGCGCCGAGATCCGCCGCCATGTGTTCACCGTGACCGAGGCCGGTCCGCTGCACATTACGGCCAGCATCGGCGTGGCCACGTTCGACGGGCATCCAGACTATGCCTACCTCATCGATCGCGCCGACAAGGCGCTCTACCGGGCCAAGCAGGCGGGCCGGGACCGCAGCGAGACCGCATAGAAAACGCCCCCTGGGGGGCGTTTCCATTTGCCTGGGGCGGCGGGGCGCGGGCCCTGCCGGCTAGGCTCTACACCTTCTTTTCGCCGCCGAGCGCGTCGACCAGCTCGGCCATCATCTTGGCCAGTTCGCCCGTCATGAGCATCATGTCGGAATCGAATTTCTCGTCGTCGTTGGCGGCCACGCCTTCGTTGCCTTCCTTCAGCACGTCCAGGGGGGCGACGCGCTTGATGTCCAGGCCCTCGGTCAGCACGAACGAGATGCGGTCTGCCCAGGTCATGGCCAGGCGGGTGCACTGCTTGCCGGACTGGATATGGCGGCGCACGTCGTCGGCGTCGATGGAATGCTTGACGTAGCGGATGGCCGCGCCGCTTTCCCCCGAGGAACGCAGTTCGGTGTCCTGGTCGATGGAAAAGTTGACGGGGGCCTCGTCTTCAGCCAGCCAGCCCGTCATTGCCGACGCGGGCGATTGCGCCACGTAGAGGTTTTCGAGCGGGAACGGGTCGATGCACTTGGCCAGCAGGCCAATGACTTCGTCGGCCTTGGCCGAGGCGGCGGCATCGACGACGAGCCAATGGTTTTGCGTATCGATCCACACGCGGGTGTCGCGGTACACGCTGAAGGCGCGCGGCAGGAGCTCGTCGGTGACGCGCTCCTTGATTTCCTTCATCTGCTTGCGGCCCGGCTTGTAGCCTTGCTGCTCTTCGATTTCCTGGGCGCGCGCCTTGGCCACCTGGTTCACGACGGTGCCGGGCAGGAGCTTTTTTTCTGCGCGCAGGCTGAGGAGGATCTGGCCATTGATGACGTGGGCCAGCCCGCCGTTTTCGCGGGGAGGGACCCAGCCCAGGCTTTGCATTTCCAGGTTGTTGCCGGCCTGGTAGGCATGCCGCGCCAGCGTTTCTTCAAGCTGGTCGCCGATCAGCGTCCACGGCGAGGAGAGGCGATAAATCTTGAGATTCTTGAACCACATGAGCGTCGGCCAAAAGGGGAGATTCTATACGACGCGGGCATATTGCCGAAGCGTCGCAATACGGCAGCGCGGCGCGACACCTTCTGTCACTGACAGCCGCCGGCCTATGCGCTAATGTCCGCGGCAGCAACGTCGAACTGGAGAAAACACATGAAGATCATTGGCGTCATCTTGATCGTGCTGGGCATTGCCGCCCTGGCCTACAAGGGCTTCAACTACAAGTCCGAGGAGACCGTGCTGCAGATCGGGTCGGTGAAGGCTACCGCCGAAACCGAGAAGTCGGTGCCCATCCCGGCGTGGGCCGGCATTGCGGCCATCGTGGCGGGCGTCGTGGCGATAGGCGTGGGCATGCGCCGCTGATCGCCCGGGATCTTTGGGGCCGCCGGCTGGCCCCGGGGCAGGCGACCGCCTTGCGGTCGCCTTTTTTGTGTTTGCTTGCGCAAAAAAAAAAGCGGCCCGGCTCAATGAAGGCCGGGCCGGTACGGGAGCACACAATACCGCGTCATAAAAGGCTCGCGGGGAACGCGGTATCGGTGTCAGAACACTGACCCTGCAATCCTCCGACAGGGGGATCAATCGTCGGCGGACCTGGTGCAAGACCGTAATCTGAGCGGCCAGTCTAATGTCGTCGGTCTGACATGGTCCTGAATCGGCCAAATACGCCGAAGCCGCCATCCGCGCGTCATCGATACGCCCCGGGGAAGCGGGCAAAAAAAAAGCTCCATAAGGAGCTTTTAAAGGCCGGGCGGGCGCAGCAGTCCCGTCCGGCGGGGGATGGAAGGTTAGGCGTTGATGTCGACGTCCTTGGTTTCGCGCACGAACAGCGTGCCGATGACCAGGGTCATCACCGCGATGATGATCGGATACCACAGGCCGTCGTAGATGTTGCCGGTTGCGGCGACCACGGCGAAGGCTACCGGAGGCAGGAAGCCGCCGAACCAGCCGTTGCCGATGTGGTACGGAAGGCTCATCGACGTGTAGCGGATGCGCGTCGGGAACATTTCCACCAGCATGGCGGCGATCGGGCCGTACACCATGGTCACGTAGATCACCAGGATGGTCAGCAGGACGACGACCATGACGTTGTTGGTCTGCGCCGGGTCGGCCTTGGCGGGGTAGCCGTGGCTGCGGATCGCGGTGGTGAGCGCCTTGTCCAGTTCCGCGACCTTGGCCTTGAAGTCGGCCGCGGGCATCGTCTTGCCGTCGAACGAGGCGAACTCGTCATTGCCGATCTTGACCTTGGCGACCGAACCGGCCGGAGCGGCTTCGTTCTTGTAGTTCACCGAGTTGCGGGCCATGAAGGACTTGACCACGTCGCAGGAGCTGGTGAACGACGAGGTGCCCACGGGGTTGAACTGGAACGAGCAGGTGGCCGGGTCCGCGATCACCGTGACGGGCGCCGTGGCCTGGGCCTTCTCCAGCGCGGGGTTGGCGAAGTGCGTGAGACCCTGGAAGAGCGGGAAGTAGGTGACGGCGGCGATCAGGCAGCCCGCCATGATGATGGGCTTGCGGCCGATCTTGTCCGACAGCGCGCCGAAGATCACGAAGAACGGCGTGCCGATCAACAGCGCGAGCGCGATCATGATGTTGGCGGTGTTCGCGTCGACCTTCAGCGTCTGCGTCAGGAAGAACAGGGCGTAGAACTGGCCCGTGTACCAGACCACGGCCTGGCCGGCGGTCAGGCCCAGCAAGGCCAGGATCACGACCTTCAGGTTCTTCCACTGGCCGAAGGATTCGGCGATCGGCGCCTTGGAGCCCTTGCCTTCTTCCTTCATGCGCTTGAAGGTCGGCGATTCGCTCAGTTGCAGGCGGATCCACACCGAGATGCCCAGCAGGACGACCGAGATCAGGAACGGAATGCGCCAGCCCCAGGCCTTGAAGTCGTCTTCGCCCATGAACGTGCGGATGCCGAGGATGACCAGCAGCGACAGGAACAGGCCCAGCGTCGCGGTGGTCTGGATCCAGGACGTGTAGAAACCGCGGCGGCCCTGGGGAGCGTGTTCGGCGACGTAGGTCGCGGCCCCGCCGTATTCGCCGCCCAACGCCAGGCCTTGCAGCAGGCGCAGCCCGATCAGGATGGCCGGCGCCGCCAGGCCGATGCTGGCGTAGCTGGGCAGGACGCCGACGAGGAAGGTGGACAGGCCCATGATCACGATCGTGACCAGGAAGGTGTATTTACGTCCGACGAGGTCTCCCAGGCGGCCGAACACCAGCGCGCCGAAAGGCCGGACGGCGAAGCCTGCGGCGAAGGCGAGCAGCGCGAAGATGAAGCCCGCGGTGGGGTTCACGCCCGAGAAGAAGTGCTGCGCGATGATGGCCGCCAGCGAGCCGTAGAGATAGAAGTCGTACCACTCGAAAACCGTGCCCAGGGACGACGCAAAGATGACGCGGCGCTCATCCTTGGTCATCGGGCGCGGACCCGCGGATGGGCCGCGGCCTGCCATGGTTGTTGTGCTCATGATGTCTCCTCGTTTTTGTTGCCGGCGGTGGTCCGCCGTGCACCGCCCTCCGCCGGCGACACCGACATCGAGAGCTATACGTAACATTGGGGGGCGAGGCTGACGAGGTTCTGACGGGATCCTTACTCGAATCTTAAAATTGAAACAACATGCTTCTTTCCCTGGGGGCGCTAGGGATAGTCCTAGCTGTCGAACAGGGGCGCCGGGTCCGCGTAGAGCGGGAAAACCACGCGGACGCGCATGCCGGGCAGGGACGAATGCGCGGTGGGGTGGTCGTGGATTTCGACGCTGGCCTGGTGCTTCTGCGCGATCTCGCGCACGATGGCCAGGCCGAGGCCGCTGCCGTCGGACATCGTGCCCAGGACGCGGTAGAAGCGGTCGAACACGCGTTCGCGCTCCTCGGGCGGAATGCCCGGGCCGGAGTCTTCCACATCCAGCACGGCGTGCCCGCGCAAGGCCTGCACGCGCACCGTGATGTGGCCGCCTCGGGGCGTGTAGCGCAGCGCGTTGTCGACCAGGTTGTTGAGGAGCTCGGCAAGCAGCAAGGGATTGCCGTTGATCTCCACGGGCGCGTCCGCGCCCTCGAATCCCAGGTCGGTGCTGAGCGACAGGGCTTGCGGCACCCAGTGCATGGCCTGTTCGTAGGCGATGGCATTGAGGTCGCTGCGGGTCAGCCCGATGGCGCTGGGGTTTTCCGCGCGGGCCAGCAGCAGCAATTGGTTCACCAGGCGCGTGGCCCGTTCCGAACCGGTCACGAGTTGGCGCAGGCTGGATTGCATTTCCTCGGGGCTGGCGTCGCGCAAGGCCAGTTCGGCCTGGGTGCGCAGGCCGGCCAGCGGCGTCTTCAGCTGGTGGGCCGCGTCCGCGACGAAGCGGCGCTGAGCCTGGACGTTGGAGGAAAGCCGGTCCAGCAGGTCGTTCATGGCCGCCACCAGCGGCGCGATCTCGGATGGCGCGGCGCGCTCGTCGATGGGCGAGAGGTCGTCGGGCCGGCGCGCGCGCAGCCGCTGCTGCAGCGCGTTCAGCGGCGCGACGCCGCGCGACAGTCCGAACCACACCAGCAGCACGGCGACGGGCAGCACCACGAACTGCGGAATGATCACGCCCTTGATGATGTCGTTGGCCAGCTGCGTGCGTTTTTCGACCGTCTCGGCGGCGATCAGCAGCGCGGGCTGCGTGTTCGGCAGATGCAGGTCCACCCAGGTGAACGCCAGCCGTATCCCGAAGCCGCGCAGCGTGGCGTCCTCGTACTGCACTTCGCCGGGATGGGGCTGGCCCACGCTGGAGGGCAGGGGCAGCGCCCGGTCGCCGCCCAGGTATTCGCCGCGGCTGCCCAGCGCCAGCCAGAACACGCTGTCGGTCTCGTCGGCATGCAGCACCTCGCGCGCCGCGTCGGACATCTTCAGCACGGCGCGCCCGTCCTGCGCGTGGACCTGCCGGGTCAGCACGTGGAGATTGTTTGCGAGCGCGCGGTCATAGGGCACGTTGGCGATGTTCTGCGCGACCACGTAAGTGATGGCGACGCTCATCGGCCACAGGAGGAACAGGGGCGCGAGCATCCAGTCCAGAATCTCGCCCAGCAGGGAACGCTGGGGCGGCGCGAAGCTCGGTCCCTTGGAACCGGCTTGCATGACATCCAGTGCTTCCTGGTTGAGCGCCTCCGGATGCGCGGGCTCAGCTTGCGAGGTAGGCCGCACCCTGGTCCCGCTCAAGACAGTAGCCCAGGCCGCGTACGGTCACGATCTTCACGCCGCTGGGCTCCAGCTTCTTGCGAAGGCGGTGGACGTACACCTCGATGGCGTTGGTGCTGACTTCCTCGCCCCACTCGCACAGATGGTCGACGAGCTGGGTCTTGCTGACCATGCGGCCGCTGCGGGTCAGGAGGATCTCGAGCAGGCTGACTTCGCGGGCCGACAGGTCCAGCGTCTGGTCGTCCACCATGGCCACCCGGCCGGTCTGGTCGAACAGCAGCCGGCCGTGCTTGAGCAGGGTCGCGCCGCCGCCGGCGCCGCGCCGGGTCAGCGCGCGCACGCGCGCTTCGAGTTCCGACAGCGCGAAGGGCTTGGCCATGTAATCGTCCGCGCCCAGGTCCAGGCCCTTGACGCGCTGTTCGATGCTGTCGGCGGCCGTCAGGATGAGCACGGGCAGGGCGGAATTGCGGGCGCGCAGGCGGCGCAGCACCTCCAGGCCGGCCAATTGCGGCAGGCCGAGGTCCAGGATGAGCAGGTCGAACGGCTGGGCCGCCAGGGCGGAGTCGGCCGCAAGCCCGTCGCGCACGGCATCCACGGCGTAGCCATTGTGGCGCAACGAACGGGACAGGCCGTCGGCCAGGATGCTGTCGTCTTCGGCGATCAGGATACGCATGGGCTACAGTAGAAAAAAATCCCGCGCCATGGCTGGGGCGGTCCGGCGGGGGTACGGGGACGAAACGCCGGGCTCGCCTGGGATTCTGGCATATGCCGGCCGGCTTGCCACTCAGGGTATACGTGCAAAACATTGGCACACTGTTTTTTTGTACAGTATAATCCGATGCCATAATCTGATCCGTAGCCCAAAGCACTGCCCAGGTCGGCGCGCCGGATCGGCCCGCCAGATCCGCAATCCCCTTCGACACCAGATACGTTACAGACAGGACTCTACATGGACGACAAAACCACCAAGGCCGCCGCCTCGGAAAAGGCCAAGGCACTTGCCGCCGCGCTTTCGCAGATCGAAAAGCAGTTCGGCAAGGGCTCGATCATGCGCTACGGCGACAACGAGGTCTCGCACGACATCCAGGTGGTTTCCACGGGTTCGCTCGGTCTGGATATCGCGCTGGGCGTCGGCGGCTTGCCGCGCGGCCGTGTCGTCGAAATCTACGGTCCGGAATCGTCGGGCAAGACCACGCTCACGCTGCAGGTCGTCGCCGAAATGCAAAAGCTGGGCGGCACCTGCGCCTTCGTCGACGCGGAACACGCACTGGATGTCCAATACGCCTCCAAGCTGGGCGTCAACCTGGCCGACCTGCTGATCTCGCAGCCGGACACGGGCGAGCAGGCGCTGGAAATCACCGACGCGCTGGTGCGCTCGGGTTCGGTCGACCTGATCGTCGTCGACTCGGTGGCCGCGCTGGTGCCCAAGGCCGAAATCGAAGGCGAAATGGGCGATTCGCTGCCCGGCCTGCAGGCCCGCCTGATGAGCCAGGCGCTGCGCAAGCTGACCGCCACCATCAAGAAGACCAACTGCATGGTCATCTTCATCAACCAGATCCGCATGAAGATCGGCGTGATGTTCGGCAACCCCGAAACCACCACCGGCGGCAACGCGCTGAAGTTCTATTCCTCCGTCCGCCTGGACATCCGCCGCATCGGCTCCATCAAGAAGGGCGACGAAGTCGTCGGCAACGAAACCCGCGTCAAGGTCGTGAAGAACAAGGTCGCGCCTCCGTTCAAGCAGGCCGAGTTCGACATCATGTACGGCGCCGGCATTTCGCGCGAAGGAGAAATCATCGATCTGGGCGTGGCCGCCAACGTGGTGGACAAGTCCGGCGCGTGGTACAGCTACAACGGCAACCGCATCGGCCAGGGCAAGGACAACGTCCGCGAATACCTGAAAGAGCACAAGGAACTGGCCATCGAGATCGAGAACCGCGTTCGCGAGAACCAGGGCATCGTCAGCCGTGCAGCCGAATTCGTGCCCACGGCGGAAGACACCGCCGAGTAAGCCCGCGGGCTCGCCGCCTGCCCTTTGCAGTGGGGCGCGGCAGGCCCCGCGGCGATGCCGGGCGCAGCCCGGCGACTTGCGGCAGGCGCCAGGACGGGCCTGCCGTTATGCATCGCAAGCAGGAAACGCATGAGCTGGAAACCGCCCCAGGCGTCAGCCGACCGTCTTCGCGCCAAACTTGACGACGAGTTCGAAACCGTCGCCAGGCCCCAGGGCTTGCGCCGCACGTCGGACGCCCGGCGCGAGCCCGACGAGGCCGAGGCCGGCGCTGAAGATGGCTGGCGGCGCAGCTCGGAGGAGCGCGCGGCGGCGCGCGGCCGCCAGGCCGCCGATGACGCGGAGGGCGGCAAGCCCGCGCGCAGCGGTCCGTCGCTGAAGATGCGCGCCGTGGGTTATCTGTCGCGGCGCGAGCATGCCCGCAACGAGCTGGCGCGCAAACTCGCTCCCTATGCCGAAGACCCATCCGAAGTCGAGGCCGTTCTCGACGCGCTGGAGAAAGAAGGCTGGCTGTCCAACGAACGCTTCGCGCAGGGCCTGGTCCATCGGCGCGCTTCGCGCCAGGGCACGGCGCGCATCGTCCAGGAACTGCGCCAGCATGGCGTGGACGACAATCAGGTCGCCGAATTGCGCGACCAACTGCGGGCCACCGAATACGACCGCGCGCTGGAAGTCTGGAAGAAGCGCTTCCATGCCAGGCCCGAGGATCGCGCCGCCTACGCCAAGCAGGCGCGCTTCCTGGCCAGCCGCGGCTTTGCGCACGACGTGATCCGCCGCATCCTGGGCGAAAGCGACGAAGACTGATCCTCCCGCGGCCGCCGCGGGATGGCGGGCGCCCTGCTATTTCGCCGACTTGATGCCGGACAGCGTCTTGAAGCAGACGTCGCGCGTGATCGTCAGGAATTCGTCGATGTACGACGCGTCCGTGTCTTCGCTGCGCACCGTGGCGTACAGGGTGCGCCACACGCCTTGCGGCCCCAGCCTGCACAGCCGCAGCCACCCCTGGTTCATGTATTCCGTCAATGCCCAGTTCGGCAGCGCCGCCACGCCGCGATTGCTGGCGACAAGCTGCGCGATGATGGGGGTGAGTTCCGCCTTGCGGACGGCCGCCGGTTCCACGTCGGCCGGGTCCAGGAAGGCGGTGAAGATATCCAGGCGCTGCTTGTCCACCGGATAGGTAATGAGCGTCTGGTCGGCCAGTTGGTCCGGCATGATGAATTTGCTGCCGGCCAGCGGATTGGATTCCGACACCGCCAGCACCAGCTCGTACTTGAACAGGGGCAGGTATTCGACCGCGTCCAGCGGCTGCGGGTCCGACGTGATGACCAGGTCCAGATCGCCGCGCACCAGCGCGGGCAGGGGAGCGAACGAAAACGCGGCCGACAGGTCCAGCGCCACGTCCGGCCATTGCGCGCGGAAGGCGTCCAGCGCCGGCATCAGCCATTGGAAACATGAGTGGCAATCGATGGCCAGGTGCAGGCGGCCGGTGCGGCCGGCGGCCAGCCGCTGCAATTCCCGTTCGGTCGAGCGGATGCGTGGCAGCACCTCGTCCGCCAGCGCCAGCACGCGCAGCCCGGCGGTGGTCAGGCGGGCCGGCCGCGTGCGCCGGTTGAGCAAGGGCGTGCCCAGGCGGGTTTCCAGGTCGCGTAACTGGTGCGACAAGGCGGACTGGGTCAGGTGGAGGCGTTCGGCGGCTTCTTGCAGGCTGCCGCCCTCGCGGATGGCGGTCAGCGTTTCAAGATGGCGGATTTCTAGCATGGGCGGGGACGGAAGGTAGAAAGCAACGATGGGCCGAACCCAGCGGTTCGCGGCGAACCCCATGGGGGTAATGAGCTTATATTGTATGAGATTTACTCATTTTATGAATGTAGACATTGATTTTGATTCATCTAGTTTTGCCGGCACAATAGCCGTCACTTGAACAAATTTTGTCTAACGGCGGTGTTGTCATGACTACTATTCATAATTTGGGGTTCCCGCGTATCGGCGCCCAGCGCGAATTGAAGCGCGCTGTCGAAGCCTATTGGGCCGGCAGGCAAACCGCCGAAGCGCTAGAGGCGATCGGCCGCGAATTGCGCGCCAGGCACTGGCAGCTGCAGGCCGGCGCCGGCTTGAAATTCGTGCCCGTGGGCGACTTCGCCTGGTATGACCAGATCCTGGAGTGGACCACGCTGCTCGGCGCCGTGCCCGCGCGCTTCGGTCAGAAGGACGGCGAGCCGGTGTCGCTGGACACGCTGTTTCGCATGGGCCGTGGCCGCGCGCCGTCCGGCAAGCCCGCCGCGGCCTGCGAAATGACCAAGTGGTTCGACACCAACTACCACTACATCGTGCCGGAACTGGTCCCCGGCCAGACCTTCCGCATCGCGCGCGAATCGCTGTTCGAACAGATCCAGGAAGCCCAGGCGCTGGGCCACGCCGTCAAGCCCGTGATCCCCGGGCCGCTGACCTGGCTCTACCTGGGCAAGGGCGACGCGTTCGCCGAAGGCGCCGCCGACGCGGGCAAGCTGCAATTGCTGGCCGCATTGCTGCCGGTCTATCGGGAAGTGCTGGCGCGTTTCGCCAAGCTGGGCGTGCAATGGGTGCAGATCGACGAGCCGATCCTGGCCCTGGACCTGCCCCAAGCCTGGCGCGACGCCTTCCGCGAGGTCTACGCCACGCTGGCGGCCAGCCCCGTCAAGCTGCTCGCCGCCACCTATTTCGATGGCCTGAAGGACAACCTGCCGACGGCGCTGGGCCTGCCCGTGGCCGGCCTGCACGTGGACCTGATCCGCGCGCCGGAGCAATTGGCCGAGGTGGTTTCGGGCCTGCGCGGCGACCAGGTGCTGTCGGCCGGGGTCATCAACGGCCGCAACATCTGGCGCACCGACCTGGATGCCGCCATCGCCACGCTGGCTCCCATCAGGCAGCAACTCGGCGAACGCCTGTGGCTGGCACCCTCGTGCTCGCTGTTGCACGTGCCGGTGGACCTGGCCCACGAAACCGAACTGGACGCCGAACTCAAAAGCTGGCTGTCCTTCGCCGCCCAGAAGCTGGACGAACTGAGCCTGCTGGGCCGCGCGCTTGAAAACGCCGCGGACGCGTCAGTGCAGGAAGGTCTGGCCAAGCAGCGCGCCGCGCTGGCCGCCCGCCGTTCCTCCGCCCGCATCCACAACCCGGCGGTCGGCCAACGGATGGCCGCGGCCGCCGGCGTGTCGCGCGAGCGCGCTCCGTTCGCGGGCCGCATCGCCCGCCAGCAGGAGCAGCTGGGCCTGCCGGCCTATCCGACCACGACCATCGGCTCCTTCCCGCAGACCGCTGAAATCCGCGCGCTGCGCCGCGACTGGAAGGCCGGCGCGCTGACGGACTCGGCCTACGAGACCGCCATCCGCAAGGAAATCGAGGAAGTGATCCGTTTCCAGGAAAAGGTCGGCCTGGACGTGCTGGTGCATGGCGAGCCCGAGCGCAACGACATGGTCGAGTACTTCGGCGAGCTGCTGGCCGGCTTCGCCTTCACCAGGAACGGCTGGGTGCAAAGCTACGGCTCGCGCTGCGTCAAGCCGCCGATCATCTTCGGCGACGTGGCCCGTCCGGCTCCCATGACCGTGGGCTGGTCCTCGTACGCGCAGTCGCTGACGGACAAGCCGGTCAAAGGCATGCTGACCGGCCCGGTCACCATCCTGCAATGGTCCTTCGTGCGCGACGACCAGCCGCGCGAGCAGACCTGCCGCCAGCTTGCGCTGGCGCTGCGCGACGAAGTCGTGGACCTGGAAGCGGCCGGCATCAGCGTCATCCAGATCGACGAGCCCGCCATCCGCGAAGGTCTGCCGCTGCGCCGCGCCGATTGGCAGGCGTACCTGGACTGGGCGGTGGACTGCTTCCGCCTGTCCACCGCGGGCGTGCGAGACGAAACGCAGATACACACCCACATGTGCTATTCGGAATTCAACGACATCATCGAGTCGATCGCCGCCATGGATGCGGACGTGATCACCATCGAAACCTCGCGTTCCAATATGGAGCTGCTCAAGGCCTTCGAGGATTTCCGCTACCCCAACGATATCGGCCCGGGCGTCTACGACATCCATTCGCCGAACGTGCCCGAGGTGGACTGGATGGTCGGCCTGATGGAGAAGGCGGCTGCCCGCCTGCCCAAGGAGCGCCTGTGGGTGAATCCTGACTGCGGCCTGAAGACGCGCGCCTGGCCCGAAACCGAGGCCGCGCTGATCGGCATGGTGCAGGCGGCCCGCGCCCTGCGCCAGGCGGCATAAGCCGATACGCCCGGAGCCTTGGCTCCGGGCCGCCTTCAGGCAAAAACGCGCTCCTTCCGGGAGCAAGCCGCACGCGGTGCGGGCTTTTTTTATTTTTGCTTGAACGAAATGGCGCGGCGCGGGTCCATAGGCAAAATTCTCCCCTTGCCGGATCGTTGCCGCCCACATGATTCTCCATGGCCCTTATCGGGCAGACCTGCTGCGTGCCGAAACGCTGCCCGATATTCTTGAAGCCACGATCCGCCGGCAGCCCGCCGCCATCGCCATCCATTGGCAGGATCAAACCCTGACCTACGGCATGCTCGGCCAGCGCGCCGACCTCGCCGCGCATCACCTGATCGAGGCGGGCGTGAGGCCCGGACAGGTCGTGGGACTGTGCCTGCCGCGCGGAGCGGAACTGCTGGTCATGCAGGCGGCGATCGCCAAGGCCGGCGCGGCCTGGCTGCCGTTCGAATCCGATACGCCGCCCGACCGCATGCAGGCCTGCCTGCTGGACGCTGGCGCCAACGGCCTGATCGCCGGCGGCGACGTGCGCCTGGAGGGGCTGGACACATGGACTCCCTGGCTGCTGGCCGATCCCGTGGACGGACCCTTGCGGGCGCGCGAGGGCCTGATGCCCGGGCACCCCGCCTACGTGATCTACACCTCCGGCTCCACCGGCAAGCCCAAGGGGGTGCCGATCAGCCACGCCAGCATCTGCCATTTCCTGCGCAGCGAAAACGAGGTGCTGGGCGTGCGCCAGGACGACAAGGTCTACCAGGGCTTCTCCGTGGCCTTCGACATGTCGTTCGAGGAAATCTGGATCAGCTACCTGGCGGGCGCCGCGTTGTGGGTCGCGCCCAAGATGCTGACGACCGACCCGGAAGAACTGCCGCTGGCGCTGGCGCGCGAGGGCGTCACGGTATTGCACGCCGTGCCGACGCTGCTGGCGCTGTTCGCGCATGACGTGCCGGGGCTGCGCATCGTGAACCTGGGCGGCGAGGCCTGCCCGGAATTCCTGGCGCGTCGCTGGGCGACGCCCGGGCGCCGGCTGTTCAACACATACGGCCCCACGGAAACCACGGTGTCGGCGAGCGTGGCCGAGCTGTTCGCGGATCGCCCGGTGACGATAGGTTCGCCCTTGCCAAACTACGGCATGCTGATCCGCGGCGAAGACGGTTCGGTGCTGCCCCAGGGGCAGGTGGGCGAGCTGTGCATTACCGGCCCCGGCGTGGCGGACGGCTATCTGGGCCGGCCCGAACTGACGGCCGAGAAGTTCCTGGCCAACCCCCGTCCCGGCGGCGAGCACGACACCCGGATGTACCGCAGCGGCGATCTCGCCCGGATCGACGACTCCGGCCAGATCGTCTGCCTGGGCCGCAGCGACGACCAGGTCAAGGTGCGGGGCTTTCGCGTCGAACTCGGCGAGATCGAGGCGGCGCTGTACCGTCAGCCCGGCGTGGGCGCGGCGGCGGTGGTGCTGCGCGATCTTGCCGGCATCGAGCAACTGGTCGCCTTCGTGGCGCCCGAAGGCGACGTCCGGCTGGATGCGCACGCGCTGCGAGCGGCGCTGGCGGCAGATCTACCCGCTTATATGATTCCTGCCCGCTTCGAGCGGGCGGCCGAGGTGCCGCGCCTGACGTCGGGCAAGATCGATCGCAAGGCGCTCAAGGCGCGCCCGCTGGAGGCGGCCGCGGGGGCCGGCGGCGACGACGATCCGCCGGCGACGCCTGGCGCCGCTGCGCTTTTCGATGCGCTGCGCCCGCTGTTTCCGGGGCAGCCCTTGCGCCTGTCCAGCGATTTCTTCCGCGACCTGGGCGGGCATTCTCTGCTGGCCGCGCGGCTGGTGTCGGCGCTGCGCAGGCACCCGCGCTATGCCGCGCTGACGATGCACGAGCTCTACCAGCATCCGGAGCTGGGCGCGCTGGCGGCCAGGCTGGACGCGCTGGCCTCGGCCGGCGAAGAGGCCCCGGCGGAAGCGGCGCCCGAGCAGGCGCCGCAATGGCGGCGCTGGACCTGCGGGCTGGCGCAACTGGCCGCCTTGCCGCTGCTGATCGGCGTGCGCATGCTGATGTGGCTGACCCCGTTCTTCACCTACCACTATTGGACGGGCGACGAAGGAGATTCCGTCTGGCGCGCGGTGGCCTTGTCCATCGCCAGCTACCTGGCCTGCAATCTGCTGAGCTTTGTCGTGGCGGTCGGCTGCAAGTGGGCGATCCTGGGGCGGCTCGGGGCCGGCCGCTATCTGTTGTACGGATGGACGTTCTACCGGTGGTGGCTGGTGGACAGGATCCTGGACATCCCGCCGGCGCACCTGCTGGCCGGCTCGCCGCTCCAGGTTTGGTATCTGCGGGCGCTGGGCGCGCGTATCGGCCGCGACGCCGCCATCAACCGTATCTCGGTCCGCGCGCCGGACCTGCTGTCGGTGGGCGACGGCGTGAGCATCGGCGCCTCGGTGAACCTGGAGAATTTCGCGGTGCGGGGCGGCACCTGGGAGGTGGCGCCGATCACGCTGGCGGACGAAACCTATATCGGTTCGTATGCGGTGCTGCAGGGCGACGTGGCGATGGAGCGGGGCGCCCGCCTGGAGGGGCTGTCGTCGCTGCCGCGCGGGTCGCGCGTTCCGGCGGGGCAGACCTGGACGGGGGCGCCCGCGCGCCACGATCCGCTGGCGCGCGCGTCCGACCTGCCCGCCCGTCCGGCGCGCCGGACGGCCTGGCGCCGGCTCGACTGCCTGGCCTATGCGGGGGGCGGCGCGCTGATCGCGGCCCTGTTCTTCATGCCGGTCTTCCCGAGCTTCGTCCTGATCGACTGGATCGACGCCCGCTGGCTGGACCTGATGGGCTCCCGAGTCGCCTGGCCCCAGGCCTTTCTTGCCTATCTGCTGCTGGCGCTGCCGGCCAGCGCCTTGCTGCTGCTCCTGACCGTGATCGTCTCCGCAATGCTGCGCTGGGCGCTGCTGCCGCGGCTGGCCAGCGGCCGCTGGCCCGTCTATGGGCAGATCTATCTGCGCCGCTGGCTGACCAACCAGATCCAGGAGTCCAGCCTCAGCGTGCTGCACGGCCTGTACGCGTCCATCTACGCGGGCACCTGGTACCGCCTGCTCGGCGCGAAGGTCGGGCGCGGCACCGAGATCTCCACTGCCATGGGCATCGTGCCGGACATGCTGACCCTGGGCCGCGACAGCTTCATCGCCGACGGCGTCATGCTGGGCGACGAGGAGATCGACCGAGGCTGGATGACGATGCGTCCCACCGTCATCGGCAACCGCAGTTTCGTCGGCAACGGCGCATACGTGCCGGACGGCTCGACGCTGCCCGACGACGTGCTGATCGGCGTGCAGAGCCGCGCGCCGGCCAATGCCCGCATGGCCAGCGGCCAGACGTGGCTGGGCAATCCCCCGATCTCGCTGCCCGCGCGCGAACAGACCGCCGGCTTTCCCGAGCATCTGACGTTCCGGCCAGGTCCGGGACGCAAGGCCGCGCGCGGGGCCGTCGAAGGCATGCGCATGATCCTGCCGCTGGCCGTGGTGATCGCGGCGGGCTACCTCACGGTGATGAAAGTCATCCCCATCGCCGCCCGCGACGGGTTCCTCGCCGCCTTCGACGAGCTGATGCTGGCCGGCGTGCTGTACGGCGTGGGCGCGTTCCTGTTCCTGGTGGCGTTGAAGTGGGCCCTGATCGGGCGCTACCGGCCCCGCGCCGAGCCGATGTGGACGCCCTTCGTCTGGAAGAGCGAGGCCGTCACCAGCCTGTACGAGTCCATCGCGGTGCCGAACTTCTTCAATTTCCTGCGAGCGACGCCGTGGCTGCCCCTGGCCCTGCGCTGCATGGGGGCGCGGATCGGCAAGCGCGTCTTCATGGACACCACCGACGTGACCGAGTTCGACTGCGTATCGATCGGCGACGACGCGGTGCTGCATGCATGGTCGGGGCCGCAGACCCACCTGTTCGAGGACCGCGTCATGAAAATCGGGACAGTCCGCATCGGCAAGGCGGTCAACGTCGGGCCGCGTAGCACCATCCTGTACGACACCCGGGTAGAGACGGGCGCGCGCCTCGGACCGCTGACGCTGGTGCTCAAGGGCGAAACCATCCCGGCCGGACAGGCCTGGATCGGCAGTCCGGCCACGCCGTGGAGATCGCGGTGAGCCCGGCGCTCTGCCTGAGCGGGGAGGGCGCCGCCGTCGAACTGTGGCTGCTGCGGGCGGCTGCCGCCCGCCAGCGGCAGCGGCAGGCGGCCCGGGACTGGCTGGCGGCGGAGCTTGCGCGGCGCGGCGCCGGGGTGTCGTGGACGGAATCGGCCAAGGGGCCGCGGATGCCGGCCGGCGCGCGCTGGCAAAGTTCGTTTTCCTATTGCGGCCCCTATATTCTTTGCGGGCTGTCCCGGCTAGGCGTGCCTGGCGTGGACCTGGCCGGCGGCGAATCCTGGCCGGGCGACGCGGACGTCGCCCGGCTGTACCTCGGCCCAGCGGCGGCCGGGGGGCTGGCGGCCAGCCCGCCAGCGGGCAGGGCGGACGCCTTCGCCCGGGCCTGGAGCGCGCTGGAGGCGCGCCTGAAGGCATGCCGGCGCGGGCTGGAGGAATACTCCCCGGAGCGGGAGCGGCATCTGGCCGCGGCCGGGATCACCTGCCAGGTCCGGCACGAGGGCCTGTGGGCCTCGGCCGCGCTGCGCCCGGACGCCGCGGACGCCGGCCTGGGCGGTTGATGAAGGGCCGCCTGCGCTATACTTTCAAGGTTTTGTTGCCGCGCACCATGCGCAGGCCATCTTCGCCCCGCAGGCCCCCAGCATGCCCTTGCCCCCGCCGGACTATCCTCGCCAACCACTGCATACGCGTTCCATACGCGTGCAATCGTATGCGCGCGATGACGGGCTTTGGGATCTGGAGGCCGAACTGATCGACGTCAAGGCGTACGATTTCCCCAAGCGCGACGGCGAAATGTTCAAGGCCGGCCAACCCATCCACCATATGCACCTGCGCATCACCATCGACGAGAATTTCTCGATCGTGGCCGCGCAGGCCGTCTATGACGCCGCGCCCTACGGCGCGCAATGCATGGCCATCGAGCCGGCTTACACTGATCTGATCGGCATGAACCTGCTCAAGGGATTCCGCCGGCAGGTCAAGGAGCGGTTCGGGCACGTGGAGGGCTGTACGCACATGACCGAGCTGTCGCAGGTGCTTCCCACCGCGGCGGTCCAGACCATGGCCAACCGCCGGCGGCAGGAACCCAACCCGAACCGGCGTCCATTCCAACTGGACGGCTGCCATGCGCTCAGCACTGGCGGCCCTGTGGTGGCTGAGCATTATCCCGAGTGGTACACCGGGGGTAGCGCTGAGGCATCGGCCGAGTCGTCCTCCGATTCACCTTCTTTTTCTCATACGTCCTGACAGGTAACACATGAAAATCCACGAGTATCAAGGCAAGGAACTGCTGAAGCAATTTGGCGTCCCCGTGCCGCGCGGGATCCCCGCTCTTTCCGTCGACGAGGCCGTGGCTGCCGCTGAAAAGCTGGGTGGACCGGTTTGGGTCGTCAAGGCACAAATCCACGCGGGTGGCCGCGGCAAGGGCGGCGGCGTCAAGCTGGCCCGCTCGCTGGACGACGTCCGCAAGCTGGCCTCCGAAATCCTGGGCATGCAACTGATCACGCATCAGACCGGCCCCGAAGGCCAGAAGGTTCGCCGCCTGTACATCGAAGACGGCGCCGACATCCAGAAGGAATACTACGTGTCGCTGGTCACCGACCGCGCCACCCAGAAGGTCGCCTTCATCGCCTCCAGCGAAGGCGGCATGGACATCGAGGAAGTGGCCCACTCCACTCCCGAGAAGATCGTCACCGAATACATCGACCCGCTGACCGGCCTGTCGGCCGAGCAAGCCACCAAGATCGCCAACGCGATCGGCCTGCCCGCCGACTCGACCGCCCAGGCCGTGGACGTGTTCCAGAAGCTCTACAAGTGCTACATGGACACCGACGCCTCGCTGGTCGAAATCAACCCGCTGAACCGCGACAGCAAGGGCAACATCATCGCCCTGGACGCCAAGTTCAACTTCGACTCCAACGCGCTCTTCCGCCATCCGGAAATCGTCGCCTACCGCGACCTGGACGAAGAAGATCCCGCTGAAATCGAAGCCTCGAAGTTCGACCTGGCCTACATCCAGCTCGACGGCAACATCGGCTGCCTGGTGAACGGCGCCGGCCTGGCGATGGCCACCATGGACACCATCAAGCTGTTCGGCGGCGAGCCGGCCAACTTCCTGGACGTGGGCGGCGGCGCCACCGCCGAGAAGGTCACCGAAGCCTTCAAGATCATGCTCAAGAACAAGGGCGTGAAGGCGATCCTGGTCAACATCTTCGGCGGCATCATGCGCTGCGACGTCATCGCCGAAGGCGTGATCGCGGCTTGCAAGGCCGTTAACCTGAACGTGCCGCTGGTCGTCCGCATGAAGGGCACCAACGAAGAGCTCGGCAAGAAGATGCTGGCCGACTCGGGCCTGCCGATCATCAGCGCCGACACGATGGCCGAAGCCGCCACCCGCGTCGTAGCCGCCGTCAAGTAAATATGCCCCCACGCCGCGCCCTTCGGCTTGCTGCCCCCCAAGGGGGCGCTTAGCACCTTGGGGCGGCCCGGCGGTACAAAGCAAATCCAAGGATTCACAAATGTCGATTCTGATCAACAAGGACACCAAGGTCATCACCCAGGGCATCACGGGCAAGACCGGCCAGTTCCACACCCGCATGTGCCGGGAGTATGCCAATGGCAAAGCCGCCTTCGTGGCCGGCGTGAACCCCAAGAAGGCCGGTGAGGACTTCGAAGGCGTGCCGATCTTCGCCTCCGTGAAGGAAGCCAAGGCCGACACCGGCGCGACCGTGTCCGTCATCTACGTGCCGCCCGCCGGCGCTGCCGCCGCCATCTGGGAAGCCGTCGAGGCCGAACTGGATCTGGTGATCTGCATCACCGAAGGCATTCCCGTGCGCGACATGCTGGAAGTCAAGAACCGCATGAAGGCCAAGGGCAGCAAGACCCTGCTGCTGGGCCCGAACTGCCCCGGCCTGATCACCCCGGACGAAATCAAGATCGGCATCATGCCGGGTCACATCCACCGCAAGGGCCGCATCGGCATCGTCAGCCGCTCGGGCACCCTGACGTACGAAGCCGTGGCGCAAGTCACCGAGCTGGGCCTGGGTCAATCCAGCGCCGTCGGCATCGGTGGCGACCCCATCAACGGCCTGAAGCACGTCGACGTCCTGAAGATGTTCAATGACGATCCCGACACCGACGCCGTCATCATGATCGGCGAAATCGGCGGTCCGGACGAAGTGAACGCCGCCCAGTGGGCCAAGGACAACATGAAGAAGCCGGTGGTCGGCTTCATCGCCGGTGTCACCGCTCCTCCCGGAAAGCGCATGGGCCACGCCGGCGCGCTGATCTCCGGCGGCGCCGACACCGCCGACGCCAAGCTGGAAGTCATGGAAGCCTGCGGCATCCGCACCACGCGCAACCCCTCCGAAATGGGCAAGCTGCTCAAGTCGGTGCTGTAAACCTCGGTTTCGCACAGGAAAAAGCCCGCTTCGGCGGGCTTTTTTTTCGGATTTTTTTGCGCAATCCTAGGGAAATCCCGCGTCCATGTCACGGCCGGGCAACCATACGGAAAGCTGAACGAAACTATAATGAAAGAAAATCCAGCGCGTACCCAGCAAGAATGCCGTCGGGCTCGCACCAAGACGGTCAGTACGTTTTCATCTTATTTTTCACCCATTCATTTGGTTCGTCCTAGGGGGATCAACACCTAGGAAAGAGAGGCATGGAACTTAGTTCAGCGGCATTCTGGATAGCGTTGCTCCAGATCATTTGGGTCAACATCCTGCTATCGGGCGACAACGCCGTGGTTATTGCGCTGGCGGCGCGTTCGCTGCCCCCGACGCAACAGAAGAAAGCGATCGTGATCGGCTCGGCCGCCGCGATCATCATGCGTATCGTATTGACGCTCGTCGCCGCCAAGCTGCTGTTGCTGCCGTGGCTCAAGCTGATCGGCGCGCTGCTCCTGGTCTACATCGGCGTCACGCTGCTGTTGCCGGAGGGCGAGGAAGACGGCGCGGGCAAGACGCAGGGCAACCTGCTGACGGCAATCCGCACGATCATGATCGCCGACCTGGTCATGAGCCTGGACAACGTGGTGGCCGTCGCCGCCGCGGCGATGGGCGACACGACCTTGCTGGTCGTAGGCTTGGCCATCAGTATCCCGCTGGTCATCTTTGGCAGCACGCTGCTTCTGAAGGTCATCGAGCGCTTCCCGGTCATCGTCTGGGTGGGCGCGGCGCTGCTGGGCTTCATCGCCGGCGAACTGCTGGTGGGCGATCCGGCGCTGCAGGAACCGGTGGCGCGCATCGACGCGGCGCTGGGCGTGACGCAGCACAGCTTTGCGCTGATGACGGGTGCGCTGGGCGCGATGCTGGTGCTGGCGATCGGCAAAGTTTTGCTGATGCGCCAGAAAGCTGACTGAAAGCTGAATTATACTAATACGTTGTACTGAATAGGCTCGCCGCGTCATGCGCGGCGAGCTGGCCGGACCGGGACCGGCCTTTTTTTTCTCATAATGCTCTTCGGGGGTTCATAGTGCTTGAGTTTTTCCAGACGCTGAGTTGGGCAGCGATATTCCAGATCATCCTCATCGATATCCTGCTCGGCGGCGACAACGCCGTCGTGATTGCACTGGCTTGTCGCAACCTTGCGCCCAAGCAGCGCATGCAGGGCATTCTTTGGGGCACCGCGGGCGCCATCCTGCTGCGCGTCGTGCTGATCGCCTTCGCCCTGACTCTCCTCTCGATTCCCTTCCTGAAGGTCGTGGGCGGCGCGCTGCTGCTGTGGATCGGCGTCAAGCTCCTGATTCCCGAAGACGATGCGCACGGCAACGTGAAGGGCGGCACATCCATCGTCGCAGCCATCAAGACCATCATCATCGCCGACTTCGTGATGAGCCTGGACAACGTGATCGCCATTGCCGGCGCGGCCCAGAACGCCCACGCCGACCATCAGATCGGCCTGGTCGCCTTCGGCCTCATCGTCAGCGTGCCCATCATCATCTGGGGCAGCACCCTGGTGCTCAAGCTCATCGACCGCTATCCGCTGGTCGTCACCTTCGGCGCTGGCCTGCTGGGCTGGATCGCCGGCGGCATGCTGGTTACCGACGTTGTTGTCGAGCGTCAATTCGGCGTTCAGCCGGCTGCGGTTAAAATCGGCGCAGAAATCATTGGCGCCTTGCTGGTTGTTGTCCTTGGACGGTGGCTGGCAAGCCGCAAAACCGCCTCCAAGGAATCAGCACATGAGTCTGCGTAGATCCACCGATCCCCAGCAATCCGAATCGGGCCTGAGCCTGCTTCAAGGCCTGTTCGTGCTGGCCATTCTCGGTGTCGTCGCGACGGTCATCGTCTCCAACTTCGTTTGACGACGCCTCGTGTCCCTACCGCAACGCCTGGTCATTGCGACCCGCGCCAGCCGGCTTGCCCTGTGGCAAGCCGAGCATGTGCGCGATCGGCTGCGCACGCTGTACCCGGCGTGCGCGGTTGAGCTTCTTACCCTCACGACCCGAGGCGACCAGATCCTCGACCGCACCCTGTCCAAGGTGGGCGGCAAAGGGCTGTTCGTCAAGGAACTCGAAAACGCGCTGCTCGACGGGCGCGCCGATCTCGCCGTCCATTCCCTGAAGGACGTGCCGGTGGATCTGCAGGCCCCGTTCGAGCTTTGCGCCGTCCTCGATCGCGCGGACGCGCGCGACGCCTTTGTCTCCAATCACTACGGTTCGCTGGCCGACCTGCCCGCCGGGGCGGTCGTCGGCACCTCCAGCCTGCGCCGCGAATCGCAGATCCGCGCGCGCTACCCGGCATTGACCGTCAAGCCGCTGCGCGGCAACCTCGACACGCGCCTGGGCAAGCTGGACAAGGGCGAATACGACGCCATCGTGCTCGCCGCCGCCGGCCTGGAGCGCCTGGGCCTGGGCGTGCGCATCCGCAGCCTGCTCGATCCTTCCGACAGCCTGCCCGCGGCGGGGCAGGGCGCGCTGGGCATCGAGATCCGCGACGATCGCGGCGACATGCGCGCCTGGCTGGCCCCGCTGGCCAGCGCGGACACGACCTCCTGTGTCGTGGCCGAGCGCGCCGTGTCGCGCAAGCTGGGAGGCTCCTGCCAGGTGCCCCTGGCTGCGTACGCCGAGATCGCGTCCGGCACCTTGTCGCTGCGCGCGCTGGTGGCCTCGCCCGATGGCGCGCGCATGGTCCGTGCCGTGCGCAGCGGCCCGGTGGCCGAGGCGCAGGCCATCGGCGAAGCCGCCGCGCAGGAACTGCTGGACGCCGGCGCGCAAGCCATCCTCCGCGAACTGCTGCAAGACGACGCCCAGCCGGACTGATGGTCATGGCGTCCGCAGCCGCCGAATCGCCCCGGGTCGCGATCCTCACGCGGCCTTCGGGACGCAACGAAGCGCTGGCCGCCCGCCTGAGCGGCGCCGGCTGGCTGCCCTGCATCCTGCCGGCCCTGGAAATCCAGGCGTTGCCGGCTCCCTCGCAGAATTTCCCCCGTCCGGCCGATTACGACATGGTCGTCTTCGTCAGCGGCAACGCGGCCCGGCAATACCTGGACCAATGGGTCCAGGCGGACGGCCTGTCGGCCTGGCCCGCTGGCGTCATCGCCGCCACCGTGGGGCCGGCCAGCGCGCAGGCATTGCTCGCGTCGGATTGTTTTGGCGCGAATACAACAGTTCTGCATCCCCCCGAAAGCGCTCCCAGCCATGATTCCGAGGCCTTGTGGGAAGTGCTGCGGGGGTTGCCCCGCCTGCCCGGGCGGGTGCTGCTCGTGCGCGGAACGCAGGGCCGGGACTGGCTGGGCGACAAACTGGAGGCCCACGGCTCGGCCGTGATGCGCCACGCGGCCTACCTGCGCCGTCCCGCCGCCTGGGATGCAGGGCAGTTGGCCCGCCTGCGGAAATGGGCCGATGCGGGGGTGCGCGCCACCTGGCTGATCACCAGCGGGGAGGGCGCGGACGCCGTCCGGGCCCGCCTGGACGAAGCCGGCCTGGGGGCCTGGTGGGAAGGCTGCGGCTTCGTGCTGACGCACCCCTCCCTGGCGCGGCGCGTGCCGCCGGCCAGCCATGACGCCGGAACCCCGGCAATGGTAAAAATCTGCTTGCCCAACGACGAGTCGATATTCCACGCCTTTGTTGCTGCTTGATTCGTTGCATCGGACCGACACCGAATACAATCGCGTCATGACAGACAAGACTCCCGCTACCGATCCGGTCGTTCCGACCGCCGCCCCGGGCGCAAGCGCGCCCGCATCGGCCCCGGCCGATCCCGTCAAGGCCCGTCCGGCCAAACGCGGCAGTGGCCCTCTGGTCACCGCCCTGATCATCGTCATCGTGCTGGCCGCCGGCCTGGGCTACGCGCTCTGGAAGCAGCGCACGCAATTCGTGTCCGCCGGGCGCGAGGTCGCGACGCGCCTCGATACGCTGACCTCCGACGTGGCGCAGGCCCGCAAGGACACGCGCGAGGCCCTGGCCCTGGCTCAGGCCCAGGCGGGCCGCGTGGCCGAGCTCGAAGACACCGTGCGCGAGACGCAAAGCCAGTACAACGCGCTGCAGCTGGCCTGGCAGAACTTCAACGACAGCGCCAGCGACGAACTGCTGGCCAACGACGTCGAACGGCTGCTGACCATCGCCAGCCAGCAACTGCGGCTGGCCGGCAACGTTTCCAACGCCATCGTGGCGCTCGAGACCGCGCAGTCGCGCCTGGCGCGCGCCGACCGGCCGCGCTTCTCCAGCCTGCAGCAATCCATCAACGGAGACCTGGACCGCCTGCGCGCGGTGTCCACGGTGGACATTCCCGCCCAATCGGCCCGTATCGAGCGCCTCGTGGCGCTGGTCGGCCGCGCGCCGCTGCTGGTGCCCGACGCGGCCGCCCCGGGGGTCACGCCCGCCGGCGAGGCCCGTCCCGCTGCCGCGGCGCCCGAGGTCGATCCCCAGGCTGGCCTGCCCGCCGACGCGCCCTGGTGGCAGCGCTGGCGCGCCGAGATGGCGTCCTGGCCCGGCCGCGCCGGTTCCGCCCTGGCGCATGAGCTGGGCGGCCTGATCACCATCCAGCGCGTCGACGAGCCCGCGGCCCTGCTGCTGTCGCCCGAGCAGGCGGACCTGGTGCGCGGCGCGCTGCGCCAGCGCCTGCTGACCGCCCAGCTGGCCATGCTGATGCGCCAGCCCGCCGTCTGGAAGAGCGAACTCGAAAACGTCGGCACGACGCTGGCCAAGTACTTCGACAACCGGTCGCCCGACACCGTCGCCGCCCAGGGGCTGGCGCGCGAGTTGGCCCAGACCGACATCGCCGTGCGCCTGCCGGACGTGGCCGACAGCCTGAACGCCATCGCGGCGCTGCGCGCGGCCGGTTTCAAGACTAGCGAGCAGGACTGAGGCCTATGCGTACCTGGTTCTGGACTCTGCTGCTGGCCGTTGTCGCCGTCGCCCTTGCGGTGGTGCTGCGCTCGCATTCCGGCAACGTGCTGTTGCTGGTCTGGCCGTGGCGCATCGGGATGTCGCTGACGCTGGCCGTCCTGCTGATCGTTGCGGCCTTCATCGTGCTGTACGTGGGCCTGCGCCTGCTGGCCTGGCTGCTGGCCATCCCCGACCGCGTGCGGGCCTGGCGCGGCAAGCGCGCCCAGGCGCGCGACCATGAATTGCTGGAACGCGGCTGGATCGGCCTGCTGGAAGGCCGCTATACCACCGCCGAAAAGGACCTGACCAAGCTGCTCGATCAGACCAAGGTCCAGAACCGCCGCGTGCTGGCGGCCCTGTCCGCCGCCCGCGCCGCGCATGGCCTGGGCGAATTCGACCGCCGCGACCGCTTCCTGGCGATGGCGCAGGAGCAGGCGGGCACGGAGCCGGGCCTGCTCGAGGCCACCGCCACGGTTTCCGCCGACATGCTGCTGGACCAAGGCCGCGCCGAGCGCGCGCTTGCCGTGCTGGAGCCCCTGGCCGACGGCGGCGCGCGCCATCTGCACACCATGCGCCTGCTGCTGCGCGCGCACACTGCGCTGCACCACGACGAGCAGGTCTTCACATTGGCCCGCGGCCTCGTGCGCCGCAACGCCCTGGCGCGCACCGAGGCCGATCATTTGATCGACGCCTCCGGCGCGGCGCGCCTGCGCGCTGCCGCCAACAGCGAATCCTGGCGCGCCATCTGGAAAGACCTGAAGGCCGAGGAGCGGCTCCTGCCCGAGATCGCCCTGGCCGGCGCTGCGGCGTTCGAGGCCGCCGGCGAGGCCAACGAAGCGGCTCGCGTGCTCGAAGCCGCGATTGCCGTGAAGTTCAATCCGGCGCTGGTGGCGGCATACGCCCGCTGCGAGGCCGAGCAAGTGTCGCGCCGGCTCGCCCGCGCCGAAACCTGGTTGCAGCAGCGTCCCACCGATCCCGAGCTGCTCACGGCCCTGGGCATGCTGTGCCTGAACGGCCAACTCTGGGGCCAGGCGGAGCGCTATCTGCTGCGCGCCCTCAGCCGCCGCAGCGATGCGCAGACGCATGCCTTGCTGGGCAGCCTGTACGATCGCCTGGATCGTCCCGCCGACGCCGTGCGCCACTGGCGCCTCGCCACGGCGGCCAGCATGGCGCTGCCGGTGCTGGCCTCGGACGCGGCGCTGCCGGCCGCGGACACGGGTTCGGATCCCTATCGCGTGGATGCCGAAGGCGGCTACGCGGTGGGCCTGTCCGATACCGAGGGTGACACCGACGTCGGCGGCGACTATCCCGCGCTGCCGCCGGCCGTGGCGGCCTCCGCGTCCGACTACGTGCTGGATCCGGACGCGCGCGTCAGCAAGGAACAGCGCGAGCGTGCGCTCGCCCCCGAAGATGCGCCGCTGGCTGGCGGCAGCACCTCGGATATCGACGAGTACTTCGACAGCGCCCCGATCCCGGCGGCGGCTTTCGATGAGCCCGTGCCCACGTACGCGCCGGCCCCGCCCGCAGGGCCCAAGCCCGCGCCGGCCGCCGCGCCCGTGCCGGCAACCAAGCCGCCGTTCAAGGACGACGGCTCGATTTGAATATTCCTTCAGACAAACAACAAGGTTGAATCATGAGTCTCGATCGCGTCTCCCCTGGCAAGAAGCTGCCGGAAGACTTCAACGTCATCATCGAAATCCCCATGAACGCCGACCCGGTGAAGTACGAGGTCGACAAGGACTCGGGCGCGATTTTCGTTGACCGCTTCATGCTGACCGCCATGCACTACCCGTGCAACTACGGCTATATCCCGCAAACCCTGTCCGAAGACGGCGACCCGGCCGACGTGCTGGTGCTGACGCCGTTCCCGATCCAGATCGGCGCCGTCGTGCGCTGCCGCGCCATCGGCGTGCTGGAAATGGACGACGAATCGGGCGGCGACGCCAAGCTGCTGGCCGTGCCGATCGAAAAGCTGTACCCCCCGTACCGCAACATCAAGACCTACGAAGACCTGCCCGCCGAAGACATCGCCCGCATCCAGCATTTCTTCGAACACTACAAGGACCTGGAAAAGGGCAAGTGGGTCAAGGTCAAGGGCTGGAAGGGCCTGGACGCCGCGCACGAAGAAATCGTCCGCAGCGCCGAGCGCTACACGAAGGGCTGATCAGGCTTTTTGCCGCCGGGCCGCCCCAAGGCAAAAAGGCCCCCTTTGGGGGGCAGCAAGCCGAAGGCGCGGCGTGGGGGCTATCCTGCCGCCGGGCCGCCCCAAGGCAAAAAGGCTCCCTTGGGGGGCAGCAAGCCGAAGGCGCGGCGTGGCGTTATTTCTTTAGCCGGGCCGGCGATGCGCCGGCCGGCATCTTGGAGCGGCGCGGCCGCGACGGCATGATGCCGATCGCCGCCGCGCCGTTGCTTTGAGGGGCCTGCAGGTTCTGCGACACTTGCGCGGCCGCGATCTGGATGCGCGCTCGCAGGATCTCCAGTCGCTCTTCCGAGGTGCGAGCCTCGGCGGCAATGAACACCAGGCTGCCGACCACCTTCTGCTCGGGGCTGAAGATCGCCGAGCCTATGCCGATCAGTCCGGGATCAATCTCGCCATGCGAAACGTACACGCCCGCGGTGCGCAGGCGCTTCAGGTTGGCGCGGAATTCGTCCCAGTCATCGCCGAGCCCGGCCTCGCGGATTTCCGCGCTGTGCCAAAGCATGAGATTGCGTAATTGGTAGGGGGGCAGGTTCGCCAGGATGGGCTTGGCCGTGGCGCCGTGGAACATGGTGTAGGGGCGGCCGCGGGCATAGCTGGACTCGATGGAATTGTCCGTCCAGTAGCGGTCCACGCACATGACCTTGTCGCCGTAATAGTTGCAGAGCATCAGGTTGGCATTCAGCTCGTCGCCCGTGGCGCGCATGACGTCGCGTGCTGCCCGCATCAGGGGATCGTGCTGGCGCAGATGGCGGTCCAGCTCGATGATGCGCGATCCCAGCACGTAGGCGCCGCCCGAAGTGGGCGCGAGCAGGCCACTCTCGGTCAGCGATTTCAGATAGCGGTACGCCGTGGCGCGCGAACACTCCAGATGCGCCATGACGTCTTCCTGGAACGCGGCGGTGGTGTCGTCGCGAAAGAGGTCGAGGATGGACAACATGCGGTCTGGAGTGCTCATTGCGGGAGGGCGCGCCTAATGAATGTGGAAGCCGCCGTTGACGTCGACCACGATGCCGGTTGAGTAGGAGGACAGGTCCGAAGCCAGAAAAAGAATGGCTTGCGCGACTTCGGCGGGCGAGCCAAAACGCTGCAGCGGAATGCCCTGTTTGAGTTCTTGTTCCCAATTTTCGCCGAATTTGCCTAGTGTCATGTCGGTTTCAATGATGCCTGGCGCCACGCAGTTGGCACGAACCCCGCGCGGCCCCAGTTCGCGGGCCAGCGCCTTGGTGAAACTGATGACGCCGCCCTTCGACGCGGCATAGTGCGAGCCGCCGAGCAGGCCCCCGCCGCGCAGCGCTGCGGTGGAACCCAGATTGACGATGGCCGGGTGCTGCCGACTCTCCAGCAAGGCCGGCAGTACCGCGTGGGTAACGTTGTAGGTGCCCGTCAGGTTCACCTCTATCATGCGGCGGAATTCCTCCTCGGGCAGGTCCCGGATGCGCGTGGCGGCGACGATGCCGGCATTATTGACCAGCACGTCGATCCCGCCGAGCGCGGCCAGCGCTTGTTCGACCGCGGTGGCGCAGGATGCCTGGCGAGATATGTCGCAATGCAGGTTGACACGGCCCCCCGCAAGCGCCGGGGCGGCGTCTTCGGGATAGGCCTGGTCGAGCACGGCGACGGCAGCGCCCTGTGCGATGAACAATTCCACAACGGCGGCGCCGATGCCGCGGGGGTTGGCGCCCCCCGTGACAATGGCGCGCTTACCGGCCAACAGCCCAGGCGCGCCGTCCATCACGATTTCACCAGCGAGCAGCCGCCATCTTTCAGCGGACGGAAGGCCTGTTCTGCCGGAATCTTGCGGACCAGATTGTAGTAATCCCAGTCGCGCTTGGATTCCGACGGCTGCTTGACTTGGAACAGATAGAGGTCGCGCATGACGCGGCCGTCCTCGCGGATCCGGCCGTTCTCGGTCATGAAGTCGTTGATGGGCGTTTCATGCATTTTCTTCAGCACGGCTTCGGAACCGTCGGTGCCAGCCGCCTTGATGGCGCTCAGATAGTGCATGGTCGCGCTGTAGTTGCTTGCCTGTACCATCGAGGGCATGCGGCCGGTGCGCTTGAAATAGCGTTCGGACCATTGACGCGCCTTGTCGTCTTGGTCCCAGTAGAAGGGCTCCACCAGGTTCAGGCCCTGTGCATATTCCAGCCCCACGCTGCGCACATCCACGATGCTCATGAACAGCGCCGCCACGCGCTGCTTGCTGCCCATGATGCCGAACTCGAATGCCTGCTTGATGCTGTTGATGGTGTCGCCGCTGCCGTTGGCCAGGCCGATGACCTGAGCCTTGGAAGCCTGCGCCTGCAGTAGGAACGAGGAGAAGTCGGCGCTGGCGATGGGATGGCGCACGCTGCCCACGACCTGCCCGCCCTTGGACTTGACCACCGCCATCGCGTCGCGCTCCAGCGAATGGCCGAAGGCGTAGTCGGAGGTGATGAAATACCAGCTCTTCCCGCCGTCTTCCATGACACCGTTGGCCACGCCGGTGGCGTAGGCGTAGGTGTCGTAGGTCCAGTGCATGCCGTTGGGAGAGCAGGCCTTGCCGGTCAGGTCGGCGGAGCCGGCGCTGGTGAAGATCACCACGCGCTTCATCTGCCGGGTCAGGTCCTGCACCGCGAGCGCGATGGCCGAATTGGGCACGTCTAGGATCAGGTCCACCTTGTCGTTCTCGTACCAGCGGCGCGCGGTCGCTACGCCGATGTCCACCTTGTTCTGGTGGTCTGCCGAAATGACTTCGATGGGCTTGCCCAGCACGGTTCCGCCGAAATCCTCGACGGCCATCTTCACAGCTTCGACGCCGAACTTGCCGGAGAGGTCGGCCATCATGCCGGACTGGTCTCCCAGCACACCGATCTTCACGACGTCGTCCGACACCTGTGCCTGGGCGGATACGGACAGAGCGCCCAGCGCGCAGGCGGCCAGGCTGTTCTTCAAACGGGTCTTCATGGGGATGTCTCCTCGGGGGCTTCGATTCCAGCGCGCCGACCTGTGCCGGGCAGTCGCGCGAAAAATTGCCTCCACGCCGCGCCTTCGGCTTGCTGCTTCCCGGGAGGGGCGCTTTTTGCCTTAGGGCGGCCTGGCGGCAAAGAAGGGGCTTATTCCAGCGTCTGGCCGGCGTAGCCTTCGATGAACAGGTTGGGTTTCAGGAAGAAGCTGAGCACCAGCGCGCCGTCGGGTGCGCGCGCCACGTGCCGGTTGCCGCGAGGGCGCCAGACGTAGTCACCCGCGCAGACCTCGCCTTCGGCGTCGACGATCGAGCCTTCCAGTACATAGGTTTGCTCGACTTCCACGTGCTCGTGCAGCGGAAGTTCCGTGCCGGGCTGCCAGCGGAACAGCGCGGTGAGCAGGCCCGATTCCTTGTCCTGCATCAGGATCTTCATATCTATGCCTTCCACCTGCGTGGGCTTCCAGGGGAGGTCGGCGACTTTCAGGAAGCGCGAGGCCAGGGGCGGCAGCGCGTTGACTGCGGGGCAGCCGGGGGTTTCGAGGGCCATGATTGTCTCCTAGCCAGCGGTCTTTATAAGAGATAAAGAAAAAATCTTGTTATTGAGTGTTTAAAAATAGTCGCGTATATTGAGATTTATGTCAATCAGGTTTTTGTGCATCAGAGCCTGATCCGACGCAGGCCGGGCCAGAGATCCGGCCGTATACAAAATCTAGGAGACAAGCTTGAAACACGACTATCTGGACCGGACGTTCGGTCTGGCGGGGCGTGCCGCGCTGGTGACCGGCGCGGCGCGGGGATTGGGCTATGCCATTGCGCAGGCGCTGGGCCGGGCAGGCGCGCAGGTGGTGGTCAACGACCTCTCCGCCGAGGCTTGTGCGGCTGCTTGTGAACGCCTGGGACAGGAGGGCATCAAGGCCCGGAGCGCCCCGTTCGACGTGGCCGATGGAGAGGCGGTAGCCCGGGCCGTGGCCGGCCTCGAGGACTCTGGGCTCGCGATCGACGTGCTGGTGAGCAACGCGGGCAACCAGAACCGCAAACCCGTGGTGGAGATGAGCCTGGCAGAATGGCAAGCGCTGCAGAACGTCCACGTCAACGGCGCGTTCCATTGCGCGCGCGCCGTGCTGCCGGCCATGAGTAAACGCGGGTTCGGCCGCATTGTCCTGATGTCCTCCGTGGCGGGGCAGGCGGCCATGCCGAACATCGCGGCCTACGCAACGGCCAAGGGCGCTGTCGCGGCCTTCACCCGGGCGCTGGCGGTCGAGTACGGCGTCAGCGGCGTTACGTGCAATGCGCTCGCCCCGGGTTTCGTGCGCACCGACTTCACCCAGGGGCTGCAAGACAATCCGCAGTTCCAGTCCTTCCTGTCTACGGCCGTCCCGGTCGGCCGCTGGGCCGAGCCGGAGGACATCGCCCCGGCGGTCGTCTACCTGGCTTCGCCTGCCGCCTCATTCGTCAATGGACACGTCTTGGCGATCGATGGCGGCCTGCTGGCCCGCATGTAGGAGCGCCGCTATGAACTCCCAAGCGGTCCTGTCCGCCCGCGGGCTGGTCAAACGCTTTGGCGGCTTCAATGCCGTCGACAACGTGTCGCTGTCCCTGCGTGAAGGGTCCATCCATGCCCTGATCGGCCCCAATGGAGCAGGCAAAACCACCTGCTTCAATCTGCTGACAAAATTTCTTGCCCCGGATGCCGGGGTCATTCACTATCGCGGCCGCGACATCACGGCGCTCGCGCCGGAGCAGATCGCGCGGCTGGGCATCGTCCGTTCTTTCCAGATATCCGCGGTGTTCCTTGGCCTGACCGCCCTGCAGAACATGCGCGTGGCGCTGATGCGGCAGCATGGCGACGGCTGGCGTTTCTGGCGCAGCCGCGGCAGCATCGATCGCCTGAACGGACGCGCGATGGAACTGTTGGACGCGGTCGGCCTAGCGGCATTGGCGGGCACGACCGCCGCCTTGTTGCCCTATGGCCGCAAGCGAGCGCTGGAAATCGCGATGACCCTGGCGCTTGAACCCGAAATCATGCTTCTGGACGAACCTATGGCCGGCCTGGGCCAGGAGGACGTGGCTCGCATTGCGGCGCTGATCCGTAGCGTCTCGGTCAACCGCAGCATCCTCATGGTCGAGCACAACCTCTCGGTGGTGGCGGACCTGTCCGACACGATCACCGTGCTGGCGCGCGGCGCGGTGCTGGCGCAGGGCGACTATGCCGCTGTGTCGCGCGACGAGCGCGTCATCACCGCCTACATGGGCTCGGACGAGGAGGGGCACTGATGCTGGCAATCAAAGACCTCAATGCGTGGTACGGCGAATCACACGTGCTGCACGGCGTGAACCTGAACGTGAACCGCGGCGAGCTGGTGACCATTCTTGGCCGCAACGGCGCGGGCAAGACGACGACACTGCGCGCGATCATGGGCATCCTGGACAAGCGCCGTGGCTCCATCCTGTTGAATGGGCGGGAGACGGTGAACCTGGCCGCGCACCGTATTCCGCGCCTGGGCGTGGTGTATTGCCCGGAAGAGCGGGCGGTGTTCCGCAGTCTCAGTGTGACCGAGAACCTGCTGCTGCCGCCGCGACTGGCCGACGGCGGCATGTCGCTGGACGAGATCTACACCCTGTTTCCCAACCTGCGCGAACGCAGCGCCAGTTCCGGCGGCAATCTGTCCGGCGGCGAGCAGCAGATGCTGGCGATCGCGCGCATCCTGCGCACGGGCGCCCAGCTCATCCTGCTGGATGAACCCACCGAGGGCCTGGCCCCGGTCATCGTGCAGCAGATCGGACATGCCATCCGAACCCTGAAGGAGCGGGGCTTCACCATCGTGCTGGTCGAGCAGAACTTCCGGTTCGCGAGCAAGGTGGCCGACCGTCACTACGTGATGGAGCACGGCTGCGTGGTCGACCAGTTGTCGGCGGAAGAGGCGCGCAACGATCCCGAGCGGATCATGCGCTGCCTGGGTGTCTGAGGGAGAATCCACGTGTTCGAAATTTTCGGCGTGCCGTCCACGGCACTATTCGGCCAACTGTTGCTCGGGCTGATCAACGGTTCGTTCTACGCCTTGCTCTCGATCGGGCTGGCGGTGATTTTCGGCCTGTTGAACATCATCAATTTCGCCCATGGCGCGCAGTACACGGCGGGCGCGTTCCTGGCCTGGATGTTGCTGAACTACCTGGGGGTGAACTATTGGGCCGCGCTGGTGCTGGTGCCGCTCATCATGGCGGCGTTCGCCATCGTGGTCGAGCGCGCGTTGATCTCGCGCACGTACCGCATGGACCATCTGTACGGCCTGCTGCTGACCTTCGGCATCGCCTTGCTGATCGAAGGCGGCCTGCGCCAGGCCTATGGCGTGTCGGGGCTGCCCTACACCATACCCAAGGCGCTGATGGGGGGCGTCAACCTCGGCTTCATGTTCCTGCCCTGGTATCGGGGATGGGCCGTGGCCGTGTCGCTGGTGCTCTGCCTGGCCGTCTGGGTGTTGATCGAGAAAACGCGCGTGGGAGCCATGCTGCGCGCGGCGACCGAAAACCCGACGGTGGTCCGCTCGTTCGGCATCAACGTGCCGTTGCTCATCACGCTGACGTATGCGCTCGGCGTGGCGCTGGCCGCGGTGGCGGGCGTCATCGCCGCACCTATCTATCAGGTCAGTCCGATGATGGGCTCCAATCTGGTGGTGGTCGTGTTCGCGGTGGTGGTGATCGGCGGCATGGGCTCTATCATGGGCGCCATCGTCAGCGGCTTCGGGTTGGGAATCATCGAAGGCTTGACCAAGGTGTTCTACCCCGAGGCCGCGAATCTGGCGATCTTCATCATCATGGTGCTGGTGCTACTGTGCAAGCCCGCAGGGCTGTTCGGCAAGCCACTGCAGGTGCAGAACGTGCTGGCCGCCGAGGCGACCCGCGAGCCGGTGCAGCTCGGGCGCGGCGGCATGCGTGTGGCGATGGCGGCGCTGGCGGTTGCGGCGCTGGCGGCGCCGTGGTTCATCTATCCCACGTTCCTGATGAAGGTGCTGTGCTTCGCATTGTTTGCGGCGGCCTTTAACCTGCTGGTGGGCTACGTGGGGCTGTTGTCGTTCGGCCATGCCGCATTCTTCGGCGCGGCAGCCTACGCGACCGGCATCGTGATGAAGCTATTGGGGGCCACGCCCGAGCTCGGCCTGCTGGCCGGGGTGCTGACGGGCGGCCTGCTGGGCCTCGCGTTCGGCGCGATCGCCATCCGGCGCCAGGGCATCTATTTCGCGATGATCACGCTGGCGCTGTCGCAACTGGTTTATTTCATCGCGGTCCAGGCGGGTTTCACCGGTGGCGAGGACGGCTTGCAGAGCGTGCCGCGTGGCAAGCTGTTCGGCATCTTCGACCTGGAAGGCGTGATGCCTATGTACTACTTTACGCTGCTGGTCTTCGCGCTGGGCTACGCCTTCGTGCTGCGCGTGTTGAACTCGCCGTTCGGGGAAGTGATCCGCTCGGTGCGCGACAACGAACAGCGCGCTCGCTCCCTGGGATATTCCACGTCGCGGTACAAGCTGATGGCATTCACCCTGTCGGCCTCGGTGGCCGGCCTGGCCGGCGGTCTGAAGGTGTTGGTGTTCGGCGTGGCGTCGCTGACTGACGTGCACTGGCATGCCAACGGCGAAGTGGTGCTGATGGCGCTCCTGGGTGGCATCGGCACGGTGTTCGGTCCGCTGGCCGGAGCCTTCACCTTCGTGTCCCTGCAGAACTACCTGGCGCCGCTGGGATCCTGGGTGCTCATTGCCCAGGGGGGCATTTTCGTCCTATGCGTGCTGCTGTTCCGCGACGGCATCATGGGGCTGATCGCGCGGGCCTGGCTGGCGCTTACCCGATCGAAAAAGGAAGCCTGATGTACTTGCATGTCGTAATGTTGCAACTTTCGGACGCCGCCGACGCGCGGTTTCACGATCGCGTTCAGGGCTATTGCCAACGGATCCTGTCGGAATGCGAAGGGGTCAAGGGATATGACTTCCGGCGCAACGAAGCCAGCCGCTCGGACGGCCTGACACATGCCGTGGTGGCCGCCTTCGCCGACAGCCCCGCGCACGATCGCTACCAAGTGTCGCCGGCGCATCAGGAAATGAAAGCTTACATGGCGGATTTCATCGAACGCTTGGTCGTGTTCGACGGGGAAATCCCTACGATGGCCTGAACGTTCGATGACCGCGCCTGGCCACGCGGAAAGGGATAAACTCGCGAATGGTTTTCATCGCCTGGCCGCCCAGGGCGACACTGTCTCCTTCGGGGCAGCAAGCGCTTAGCCGGTTTCCGGTCACGTATTCATCATAGGTTGATTGAACATGGACTACGTATTGCCTCCCCAGCCGCCCGTGGCGGTTCCCGTTGCCGGCAGCGCCGCGCTGTTTCCGGTGCGCCGTGTCTATTGCGTCGGCCGCAACTACGCCGAGCACGCCAAGGAAATGGGCTTCACGGGCCGTGAAGATCCGTTCTTCTTCTGCAAGCCCGCCGACGCGGTGCTGAGCGTGGCCGACGGTGAAACCGGCAAGATGCCGTATCCGCCCAAGACTTCCAACCTGCACTATGAGATGGAACTCGTCGTCGTGCTGGGCAAGGGCGGGCGCGACATTCCGGTCGAAGAGGCCAACGAGTGCGTGTGGGGCTATGCGCTGGGCCTGGACATGACCCGCCGCGACCTGCAGGGCGACATGAAGAAGCAGGGGCGCCCCTGGGAAATCGGCAAGGCGTTCGATTTTTCCGCGCCGCTGGGCCCGATCCACCCGCGCAGCGTCGTCGGCACCCTGGACAAGGGCGCCATCTGGCTGGACGTCAACGGCCAGCGCAAGCAGTCCAGCGACATTTCGCAAATGCTGTGGAACGTGCCGGAGAGCATTTCCTATCTTTCCGGCCTGTTCGAACTGCAGCCGGGCGACATCATCTTCACCGGCACGCCGGAAGGCGTGGGGGCGGTGCTGCAGGGCGATGTCATCACCGGCGGCGTCGAAGGGCTGGGCGAACTTCGCGTCGAAATCGTCTAAAGTACGGGCCGGAACCGTTTCATCACTATAGGAGCGCCAGCATGCGCAGCAAGATCGTGCTGACCGCCTTCGTCGTGTTCGGCTTTGTCCTCGCCGGTTGCAACACCGTCGCGGGCATGGGCAAGGACATGTCCAGGGCCGGCAACGCCATCACCAACGCCGCCGACAAGTAGTCTCTGCCTCGGCCCGGCGAAAAAAAGCCCCTTGAGCGATCAAGGGGCTTTTTCTTTGGCGGACCAGGAGTCAGAGCGCGGGGGCAGCCAGCCCGCGGTAGCGGGCGCGGCGTGGGGGCTCACCGTTTCCCCGCCGGGCCGCCCCAAGGGGAAACAGCCCCCTCGGGGGGTAGCTAGCCCGCGGTAGCGGGCGCGGCGTGGGGGCTCACCATTTCCCCGCCGGGCCGCCCCAAGGGGAAACAGCCCCCTCGGGGGGTAGCCAGCCCGCGGTAGCGGGCGCGGCGTGGGGGCTCACCGTTTCCCCGCCGGGCCGCCCCAAGGGGAAACAGCCCCCTCGGGGGGCAGCTAGCCCGCGGTAGCGGGCGCGGCGTGGGGGCTCACAATACATCTCCAGCGTAGTCGGCCAGGCGCGAGCGCTCGCCGCGTTGCAAGGTGACGTGGCCGGAATGCGGCCAGCCCTTGAAGCGATCGACCACGAAGGTCAGGCCGGAGCTGCCCTCGGTGAGGTAGGGCGTATCGATCTGGGCGATGTTGCCCAGGCAGATCACCTTGGTTCCGGGGCCCGCGCGCGTCACCAGCGTCTTCATCTGCTTGGGCGTGAGGTTCTGCGCCTCGTCGATGATCAGGTATTTGTTCAGGAAGGTGCGGCCGCGCATGAAGTTCAGGGACTTGACCTTGATGCGCGAACGGATCAGGTCCATGGTGGCCGCGCGCCCCCAGTCCCCGTTGCCTTCGCCGTCGCCCATGTTGAGCACGTCCAGGTTGTCTTCCAGCGCGCCCATCCAGGGCAGCATCTTTTCCTCTTCCGTGCCGGGCAGGAAGCCGATGTCTTCGCCGACGGGCACCGTGACGCGGGTCATGATGATCTCGGTGTAGCGCTTGGTTTCCAGCACCTGCGTGATCCCGGCGGCCAGCGCCAGCAGCGTCTTGCCGGTGCCCGCCTGGCCCAGCAGCGATACAAAGTCGCACTCCGGGTTCATCAGCAGGTTCATGGCGAAGTTCTGTTCGCGGTTGCGCGCGGTAATGCCCCAGACGTTGTTCTTGCCGTGGGTGTAGTCGCGCAGGGTGGCCAGCACCGCCATCTTGCCGCTGACTTCGCGCACCTGCGCGTAGAGCGGCATCTGGCCTTCGAAGTAGACGAACTGGTTGACCACGAACTGCGAACACAGCGGGCCGTGGATGCGGTAGAAGGTGGTGCCGCCCTGTTGCCAGGACTCGACATCCTTGCCATGCTTGTTCCAGAAGTCCTCGGGCAGCTGCATGACGCCCGAATACATCAGGTCCGAATCTTCGAGGACGTGGTCGTTGAAGTAGTCTTCGGCGGCCATGCCCAGGGCGCGCGCCTTCAGGCGCATGTTGATGTCCTTGGACACCAGCACCACCTCGCGCTGCGGGTACTTTTCCTGCAGGGCCCGGACGACGCCCAGGATCTGGTTGTCGGCCTTGCCCATGGGCAGGTCGGACGGCAGGGTGCTGTGGATGGCGGTGGTCTGGAACATCAGGCGCCCGGTGGCGTCCTTGTTCCCCAGCTTGGCCAGTTCCAGCCCTTCATCGAGCTGGGTGGCATCCTGCACCAGCGCGTCCAGCGAACGGCTGACCTGGCGCGCGTTGCGCGCCACTTCCGACATGCCCTTTTTCTGGTGGTCCAGTTCTTCGAGCGTCATCATCGGCAGGAAGATGTCGTGCTCTTCGAATCGGAACAGGGAACTGGGATCGTGCAGCAGCACGTTCGTGTCCAGGACGAACAGCTTGCGGGGCTCGTTCTGGGCGCGCGGCCTGGCGCGTTTGGCGGGCGCGGCGGCCGGCTTCGCCTGGCGCGCCGCCGGGCGCACGGCCGGCGCCGCGGGCGGCGGCACCTGGCGGGCAGGGACGGGAACCTGCGCCTTGCGGGCCGGAGCGGCAAGGCCTTCGAGTTCAGGCTGGACGGCGAGCTCGTCCTCGTCGTCCTCGGCGAGGGCGGCCTGGGTACTGGACCGCGCAGCGGCGGTCTTGGTCGTGCGGGCCTGCGCTCGGGCGGGTTCGCCCGAAGGGAAGGTCAGGATGGCTGCGGGACGGGTGGGCAACTTCGGAAGCGGCATATGCGTCACTCTCCTGTGTGGGCCGGCTATAGCGCCTGACGGGTCTACCTGAGCTAGCGGCTAGCCGATGCTCTTCGCGGCTTGCAGGACTTCCTTCGCGTGGCCCGGGACCTTCACCCCGCGCCACTCCTGCACCAAAACGCCGTAGGCATCGATCAAGAAGGTGCTGCGTTCGATGCCGCGCACCTGCTTGCCGTACATGTTCTTCTGCTTGATGACGCCGAACAGATTGCACACGGTTTCGTCGGCGTCGGAGATGAGGGGGAAAGGAAGCTCGTACTTGGCCTTGAAGTTCTCGTGCGACTTCAGCGAATCGCGCGAGATGCCAATGACCACGGCGCTTGCCGCCAGGAAGTCGGCGTGCAGGTCGCGGAAATCCTGGCTTTCGGTGGTGCAGCCAGGGGTGTTGTCCTTGGGATAGAAATACAGGATCACGGCGCGGCCCTGGCATTGCTCCAGGCTGATCGGACCTATGGTGCTTTCAGCGGTGAACAGCGGGGCGGGCTTGCCTATGGTCGGCGTCATTGCTGGGATTCTCCGTTGGGAGGGATGAGGGCCACGACGACGCGCCGGCCCTCAGCCATCAGGATGTTGTAGGTGCGGGAGGCGGCGTGGGTGTCCATGATCTCGACGCCGATGCCCATCGCCAGCAGGGGGCGCAGCACATCGGGGCGCAGGAACTGTTGCCGGCCGCCCGTGCCCACCAGCAGCACTTCGGGCGCATTCGCGGGGCGGCCCGCGGAGGCGGCCTCCGGTTCGTCCAGGAACGCAAGCGGATCACGGACGGGCTCGGACAATCCGGCCGCCTGGAGCAAGAGGGTAGGGGTGATGTCGGCCGGCGACTCGACGGGCCATTGGGCAACTTCGCCCTCGGGGCCGAACGCGACCGACGAGGAAAAACGTACCTGGTTGACCTCGATATAGCCATCACCGTAGGCGGTGACGGTGTTCAGGGCGGCCGTCGCAGGATCGGTATGCAGCTTCAATAAAAACTCCAGCTTTATGTGCCTGATAATAGCGCATCAACATGTCGCCATGTTGCAGGGTATCCACGGCCTGGCGCAGGGGCGCGCCGCGGACCGGTTTCGCCGCCCCCCCAAAGGAGCGGGTTCCAGCCGGGGAAAAAAGGGGCAAATTGACCCCGTTTTGTTCCCATTTGCCGCCTAGGCGTCCTTGCGCTAGATTACAGGGTTTTGCTGCGCTGCAATCTTGTGGCGTGGCGGCCGTCAGGCTCCCTTTTCCCCTTCGCGCGACCGCGCCCTGGTTTTTTGCCCATTTTTTTCGCCCCTAAGGATTCCCATCATGAGGAAGTTCTCCCGCATTGAGCGTTTGCCCCCGTACGTTTTCAACATTACCGGCGAGCTCAAGATGGCGGCGCGTAGGCGGGGCGAAGACATCATCGATATGTCCATGGGCAATCCGGACGGCGCGACGCCCAAGCACATCGTCGACAAGATGGTGGAAGCCACCACGCGCCCCACCACGCACGGCTATTCGGTGTCCAAGGGCATCCCCCGCCTGCGCAAGGCGATCTGCGACTGGTACCAGCGCCGCTACGCGGTCGAGTTCGACCCGGATTCCGAGGCCATCGTCACGATCGGCTCCAAGGAAGGCCTGGCTCACCTGATGCTGGCCACGCTGGACCGCGGCGACACCGTGCTGGTGCCGAACCCCAGCTACCCGATCCACATCTACGGCGCGGTCATCGCCGGCGCCAACATCCGTTCCGTGCGCATGACGCCGGGCGTGGATTTCTTCGAGGAACTCGAGCGCGCCGTGCGCGAATCCATCCCGAAGCCCAAGATGATGGTGCTGGGCTTTCCCAGCAACCCGACCGCCCAGTGCGTGGACCTGTCGTTCTTCGAACGCGTGGTGGCGCTGGCCAAGGAGCACGACATCCTGGTCGTGCACGACCTGGCCTACGCCGACATCACCTTCGATGGCTACGTGGCCCCGTCCATCATGCAGGTGCCCGGCGCGCGCGACGTCGCCGTCGAGTTCTTCACGATGAGCAAGAGCTACAACATGGCAGGATGGCGCATCGGCTACATGGTCGGCAACCGCGAGCTGGTCAACGCGCTGGCCCGCATCAAGAGTTATCACGACTACGGCACGTTCACGCCGATCCAGGTGGCGTCCATCGCCGCCCTGGATGGCCCGCAGGATTGCGTGAACGAGATCGTGGCGCAATACCAGAGCCGCCGCGACGTGCTCGTGCGCGGCCTGCATGAAGCAGGTTGGAATGTGGAAATTCCCAAGGCGTCCATGTACATCTGGGCGCAGATCCCCGAGCCCTACAGGGCAATGGGCTCTTTGGAATTTGCCAAGCGCGTCCTGTCGGATGCGAAAGTGGCCGTGTCCCCCGGGATCGGCTTTGGCGAGTACGGCGACGAATACGTGCGCTTCGCTCTTATCGAAAACGAGCAGCGCACCCGCCAGGCGGTGCGCGGCATCAAGGACATGTTCCGCAAGGACGGATTGCTGCGGTAGAGGATGAGCCCATCCCCGCAGCGCTGCGCGCTTCCCCTCTCAAGGGGGCATGCCTGCGGACCGGCGGAGCCGGATCCGCGGCATCGCGATAGCGCAACGTTTCTTGCGTCGAGTGTGTCGCACAGCAGTTATGGAGAACTGAAATGAATTCCCCTCAACGCCCGCCCGCAGAGGGCGCCGCGATGAACCCCATGAAAGTCGGTCTGCTGGGTCTCGGCGTGGTGGGCGGCGGCACCTGGAGCGTGCTGTCGCGCAACGCGGAAGAAATCGCCCGCCGCGCCGGCCGCCGCATTGAAGTGACCCGCGCCGCCGTGCGCGACGTGGCCAAGGCGCGCGCGCGGGTCGGCGATTCGATCCTGGTCGATACCGATGTCCACGCCCTGGTGCGCGATCCGGAAATCGACATCGTCGTCGAACTCATCGGCGGCGATACGCTGGCGCGCGAGCTGGTGCTGGAAGCCATCGCCAACGGCAAGCACGTCGTGACCGCGAACAAGGCCCTGCTGGCCAAGCACGGCAACGAGATCTTCGCCGCCGCGCACGAGCGCGGCGTGATGGTGACGTTCGAAGCCGCCGTCGCCGGCGGCATCCCCATCATCAAGGCGATCCGCGAAGGCCTGACCGCCAACCGCATCCAGTGGGTGGCCGGCATCATCAACGGCACCACCAACTTCATCCTGTCCGAAATGCGTTCGCGCGGCCTGCCGTTCGCCGACGTGCTGGCCGAGGCGCAGCGCCTGGGCTATGCCGAAGCCGATCCGACGTTCGACGTGGAAGGCGTGGACGCCGCCCACAAGCTGACGCTGCTGGCCTCGCTGGCCTTCGGCGTGCCGGTGCAGTTCGATCGCGCGCACATCGAGGGCATTTCGCAGCTGGCCGCCGAAGACATCGAGCATGCCGAGCGCCTGGGCTACCGCATCAAGCTGCTGGGCATCACCAAGCGGCGTGCCGACGGCATCGAACTGCGCGTGCATCCGGCGCTGGTGCCGGCCGAGCGCCTGCTGGCCAATGTCGAGGGCGCGATGAACGCCGTGCTCGTGAAGGGCGACGCCGTCGGTCCCACCCTGTACTACGGCCAGGGCGCGGGCGAAGAGCCCACGGCCTCGGCCGTCGTGGCGGACCTGGTCGACGTGACCCGCCTGCACACGGCGGATCCGGGCAACCGCGTGCCGCACCTGGCCTTCCAGCCGGACGCCATGTCGGATACGCCGATCCTGCCGATCGAGCAGGTCAACACCTCGTACTACCTGCGCCTGCGGGTGGACGACCAGCCCGGCGTGCTGGCCGATATCGCCCGCATCCTGGCGGACCGTTCCATTTCGATCGGGTCGATGATCCAGCAGCCGTCGCACATCGGCGGCGCGGACATCATCTTCCTGACGCATGAGGCGGTCGAAGGCAACGTCAATCAGGCGATCGAGCGCATCGAGGCATTGCCGTTCGTGCGCTCGAAAGTGACGCGCCTGCGAGTGGAGAATCTCACATGAAATACGTCTCCACCCGCGGCGGCATGACGCCGCTGCAATTCTCGGACATCCTGCTGGAAGGCCTGGCGCCGGACGGCGGCCTGGCCGTGCCGGAGCAACTGCCCCAGGTGTCGGCCGAGACGCTCGAATCGTGGCGCGGCCTGCCGTACGCCGACCTGGCGTACGAAGTGCTGTCGCTGTTCGCCACGGATATCCCGGCGGACGACCTGCGCCGCCTGACCCGCGCCGCCTACACGCAAGAGACCTTCAACAGCGAAGACATCGTGCCGCTGCGTCCCCTGGACGGCGGGCTGTCGTTGCTGGGGCTGTCCGAGGGGCCGACACTGGCGTTCAAGGACATGGCCATGCAGTTCCTGGGCCAGGTCTTCGAGTATGTGCTGGGCAAGCGCGGCACGACTCTGAACATCGTGGGCGCCACTTCCGGCGACACGGGCTCGGCGGCGGAGTACGCCTTGCGCGGCAAGCGCGGCGTGGCCGTGTTCATGCTGTCGCCCCACGGCCGCATGAGCGCCTTCCAGCGCGCGCAGATGTACTCGCTGCAAGACGAGAACATCCATAACATCGCCGTGCGCGGCGTCTTCGACGAAGCGCAGGACATCGTCAAGGCGCTGGCGGGCGACCTGGCGTTCAAGACCCGGTACCGCCTCGGTGCGGTGAACTCCATCAACTGGGCGCGCATCGCCGCTCAGGTGGTGTATTACTTCCACGGCTGGCTGCGCGCCACCGGCAAGGCGGGCGAGGAAGTCTCGTTTGCCGTGCCCTCGGGCAATTTTGGCAACATCCTGTCGGGCCACATCGCGCGCAGCATGGGCCTGCCCATTCGCCGGCTGGTGCTCGCCACGAACGAGAACAACGTGCTGGAAGAGTTTTTCCGCACGGGCGTGTATCGCCCGCGTCCCGCGGAGCAGACCTACGCCACGTCCAGCCCGTCCATGGACATTTCGCGCGCATCGAACTTCGAGCGTTTCGTGTTCGATCTGGCGGGCCGCGACGCGGGCCGCGTGAAGGCGCTGTGGGAGTCCCTGGCGCGCGACGGTTCGTTCGATCTCTCGGATCTCAAGCCGCAGTTCGAGACCCGCTACGGTTTCGTGTCGGGCGCCAGCTCCCACGAAGACCGCCTGGCCACGATCCGTTCGGTATATGACGAGACCGGCGTGCTGATCGACCCGCACACCGCCGATGGCGTCAAGGTCGCGCGCGATTTCGTCGAGCCCGGGGTGCCGATGCTGGTTCTCGAGACCGCCTTGCCGGCGAAGTTCTCGGAAACCATCGAGGAGGCGCTGGGCCGTCCGGCGACGCCGCCGGGCAACCTGGCCGATCTGGAATCCCTGCCGCAGCGCGTGGAAATCATGGACTGCGACCTGGCCGAAGTGCGCCGTTTCATCGAGCTTCACGCCAAGGTGTAAAGGCCGCTTGCCGCATGTGTAAGTGTGCAACCCCTCGCGGGCCCGGCCCGCGAGGGGTTTTTCGTTTCCGGGACCGGAACCGCCCCCGGGCGCAGAGCGCGGTTATGCGCGTTTCCGGGCGCGGACGAACGGATTACGTTCTCATGCATTTTGACCACAACCCGTCACGTATGGGGCGGCCGCGTCAGATACAGTGAATCTACATTCACACTCGGAGAACACGCCCATGAACCTGAAGACCATGACGCTTGCCCTGGCTGTGACCGGATTCGGAGTGCTGGCCGGATGCACGTCCCCCTCGGTCATTCAGCAGCGAGACGGCAGCTCGACCGTGACGCCCGACGAGCCCCAGTATGACAAGGAATCCGGCATGTACGAATACGACAAGGACGGCAAGAAGGTACAGATCAACAAGGACGACGTGAAGTCGATCGAGCAGGTCAAGTAGCCGCCGTCCTTCCAGGCAAGAAAAAGCCCCGAGTCTTGCGGCCGGGGCTTTTTTCGCGCCGGAGCGCGGGCGGATTATTGTTTGTCCGCCGCTTCGGCGTGGTAGCGGCCAACGCGCTCCACCTCGTTCTTCGATCCCAGGATCACGCTCACGCGCTGGTGCAGCTTCTCGGGCTGGATGGACATGATGCGCTGTTCGCCGTTGATGGCCGCGCCGCCGGCCTGCTCGATCAGAAAGCTCATGGGATTGGCTTCGTACATCAGGCGCAGCTTGCCGGCCTTGCCGGGCTCGCGGGCGTCCCAGGGGTACATGAAGATGCCGCCGCGGGTCAGGATGCGATGCACGTCCGCCACCATCGAGGCGATCCAGCGCATGTTGTAGTCCTTGCCCAGGGGGCCGGTGGTGCCGGCCAGGCAGTCGTCGACATAGCGCTTCACCGGAGCGGCCCAGTGGCGCATGTTCGACATGTTGATGGCGAATTCCTTGGTGTCCTCGGGCACGCGGATATCCTCGTGAGTCAGCACCCACGAGCCCATTTCGCGGTCCAGCGTGAAGCCCACGACGCCATTGCCGATCGTCAGCACCAGCATGGTCTGCGGGCCGTAGACGGCATACCCGGCCACGACCTGCTTGTCCCCGGGCTGAAGGAAGTCCTGTTCGCACACGGGGGCGCCCGACACGTCATGGGGGGCGTGCAGCACCGAGAAGATGGTGCCGATCGAGACGTTCACGTCGATGTTCGACGAGCCGTCCAGGGGATCGAACAACAGCAGGTATTCGCCCTTGGGATAGCGGTTCGGGATCAGGTGGATGGTTTCCATTTCCTCCGACGCCATGGCCGCGAGGTGGCCGCCCCATTCATTGGCTTCGAGGAGGATTTCATTGGACAGCACGTCCAGCTTCTTCTGGACTTCGCCCTGGACGTTTTCGCTTTCCAGGCTGCCCAGGACGCCGCCGAGGGCGCCCTTGCTCACGGCATGGCTGATGGCCTTGCAGGCGCGCGCGACCACTTCGATGAGCAGTCGCACTTCCGGCGCAAGGGCTTGGGCGGAGCGTTGCTGCTCCACCAGGTACTGGGTCAGTGTTTTACGTTTCAAAAGGATCTCCCTATGCTGCGAATTCTAAAGCCTTGGATACGATTTCCTGCACGTTGCGCGACAAGCCCTCGTGCGCCCGCACCCGCTGCAACGCGGCCTGCATGGGCGCGCGCAGGGCGGGAACGAAGCGTGACCAATTGTCCAGCGCGCGCGCCAGCCGGGCGGCGATTTCCGGATTGAGCGCGTCCAGCGCCAGCACCTGCTCGGCCCAGAACGCGTAGCCCGAGCCGTCCGGATGGTGCATGCCCCGGGCGTTGTTCAGGCAGAACTGGAAAATCAGCGCGCGGGCGCGGTTCGGGTTGCGCAGCGTGAAGGCGGGATGCTGCATGAGCTCGCGCGCGGCCTGCACCGTGGTCGAGCGCGCGGCCGCCTGCAAGGCGAACCATTTGTCCACTACCAGAGGGTTGTCGCGCCACTTGTCGTAGAAGGCGGCGAGCGCCTGCCGCGGAAACTCGCCCTGGCCGAAATTGATCAGGGTGGACAGCGCCGCCATGCTGTCCGTCATGTTGCCCGCCTGACGATAGAGCTGTTCGGCCAGGCCCTGGGCATCGGGCTCGCCCGCCGCCATGAGGTGGCTCAGCGCCAGGTTCTTCAGGGCGCGCTTGCCGGCCGGAACCGGAGCGGGGCTGTATTCGCCCGGGGTCTGGTTGGCCTCGTAGGCCTGGCGGAACTCGGTGGCCAGTTGGCGGCCGAGTTCGGCGCGCAGGAAGTCGCGAGCCACGGCGAGGGCGGGCGGATCCACCTGCCGCATGCGCTCCGCCAGCGTCTTCTCCGAAGGCAGGGCCAGGGCGCGGGCGCGGTAGGCGGCGTCGATGGCGGGGTCGGTCAGCAGCGCGCGCCACGTTTCGATGAACGAGGCGTCCGCCCGCAGCGTCTTGCCGGCCTGGCTGGCCTCGGCCAGCGCCAGGATCTGCCGGGTGGCGAATTCCTGGCCGGCTTCCCAGCGGGCGAAGGGGTTGCCGTCATGAGCCGAGAGCAGGGCGAGTTCCTCGTTCGTCCAGGCGTACTCGACGATGACGGGGGCCGAGAAGTCGCGCAGCAGCGACGGCACGGGGCGCTCGGCGATGTCTTCGAAAACCCATTGCTGGCTTTGCGTGGTCAATTCCAGCAGGGCGGTTTCGCCGGCTTTGCCTTCGTGGCGCAGCGTCAGCGCCCGGCCCTCGCGGTCCAGCAGGCCGATGGCGAAGGGAATGTGATAGGGCGCCTTCACGTAGTCGGCGCCGGCCTTCTTTTCCACGCCGACCGGCGGGCATTCCTGGGTAAGCGTCACGGTGCAGCGGCGGGCGGCGGCATCGTGGTCCAGCTTGACGGTCACGCGCGGCGTGCCGGCCTGGCGGTACCAGCGGCGAAACACGGAAAGATCGCGGTCCGGGTGCTGGCGCACGTAGACGGATTCCATGGCGTCGACGAAGTCGTCGCAGGTGACGGCCTGGCCGTCATGGCGGCGGAAATACTCGTCCATGCCGGCGCGGAAGCCTTCCTCGCCCAGCAGGGTGTGCTGCATGCGGATGACCTCGGCGCCCTTTTCGTACACGGTGGCCGTGTAGAAGTTGCCGATCTCCTGGTAGCTTTCCGGGCGGATGGGGTGGGCTATGGGGCCGGCATCTTCCGGGAACTGGGCGGCGCGCAGCGCCACCACGTCGTCGATGCGCTTGACGGCGCGGGCGCTGGCGGCCTCGGCCGCCTCCATGCCATGGGCCATCATGTCGGCGCTGAATTCCTGGTCGCGGAAGACCGTCAGGCCTTCCTTCAGGCTCAGTTGGAACCAGTCGCGGCAGGTTACCCGGTTGCCGGTCCAGTTGTGGAAGTACTCGTGCCCGATGACGGATTCGATGCCCTCGTAGTTGGCATCCGTGGCGGTGTCGGCGTCGGCCAGCACGTAGGCGGCGTTGAAAATGTTCAAGCCCTTGTTTTCCATCGCGCCCATGTTGAAGTCGTGGACGGCAACCACCATGAAGCGGTCCAGGTCCAGCTCCAGGCCGAAGCGGGCTTCGTCCCAGCGCAGCGCGCGCACGAGCGAATCCAGGGCCCATTCCGTCTTGGTCTCGGAGCCCGGGTCGCTATAGACCTGCAGCAGCACGTCGCGGCCGCTGGCGGTCTTCACGGTGGTTTCGCGGTGGGTGAGCTTGCCGGCAACCAGCGCGAAGAGATAGCAGGGCTTGGGGAACGGGTCTTCCCATTCGACTTCGTTTCGGCCGTCCGGCAGTTGGCGCGAGGCGACCAGGTTGCCATTGGACAGGAGCACCGGGTAGTCGGGCAGGGCGCGCAGCGTCACGCGGTAGCGCGACATGACGTCGGGGCGGTCGGCGAACCAGGTGATGCGGCGGAAGCCCTCGGCCTCGCATTGCGTGAAGAAGTTGCCGCCGGACACGTACAGGCCCATCAGCGTGGAATTGGCGGAAGGCTTGCAACGGCCGACGATTTCCACCGTGGCGCTGGCCGGCAGGCCATGGATCTCCAGGCGGCGCTCGGAAAGGCGATAGCGGTCGGCGGGCAGCGCGGCGCCATCCACCCCTACCGAGACGAGCTCCAGCTCTTCGCCGTCGAGGACCAGGGCGGCGTCGGCGCCGGCCCCGGGCTTGCGCCGCACCTGCATCACGCTGCGCACTTCGGTGGCGTCGGGCGCGAGGTCGAACGCGAGGGCGACTTCGGGAATGTCGTAGGGGTAGGGCTGGTAATCCTTGCGATATACGGTTACGGGCGTGTCGGTGCGCATGGGATTGCAGTCCTGTATGAACGAGGAGCCTATTGTAGTGGCTGGATCCGCCGCGCCGCCCGGCGCCTTGTGAGCTGACGTAAACTTTTCGGGACGGGGCCGGTCAAAGCTCAGTATCATGCGCCGTCGCGCGCAGAAGGAGTCGCAGAATGTCGAGGTCGTCTATGTTCAATGCGGGCCGTTGGGCCGGCGTGCTCGTCGTGCTGGGGGCGCTTGCGTTGACGGGCTGCGCCGCTCCCACGGTATCGGCGCGGGTGACGTCCTTCCAGCAATGGCCAGCCGGCGTGGAGGGGCAAACCTATCAGTTCGTGCCCGCCGATCCATCCCAAAACAATAATCTCGAATATCAGTCCTATCAGGATATGGTGCGCGCCGGCATCGGTCCGACCGGCCTGGTCGAGGCGAAACCCGGGGCCAAGGGCCGTTTCGATGTCTCGTTCCGTTACGGAACCACGCAGACGCAGGTAATGGTACGCCGGCCGTATGATCCGTATTTCTACGGCGGCTATGGCTATGGCGGTTTTTATGGCCCTCGCCCGTGGGGCGCGGGCTATGGCTACTGGGGGCCGGACTGGGTGGATGTGCCCATGGTCGTCCAGCGCAATTCGCTCACGCTGCAGATCCACGATACACAGCGCGGCGGCGCCGAGGTATACCGTTCAACGGCTTTCATACTGAGCGAGCGCGACGATTTCATGCGCACCATGCCCTATCTGGTGCGTGCAATATTTGATAATTTTCCCGGAAATAATGGCGCGGAGCGCGAAATCGAGTTTCCCGTCCAGTAAGTTCCGGCCGGCCTGAACGCCTGCCGTATAAATAAAAATCGGCGCACCATTTTGGTGCGCCGATTTATTTCTTACTTTCAGATAGGTTTTATTCTTTGATAAGAAAACTGTCGCGCGTGGCGCCGGCGGCTTCTTCAGCGGCCAGCCAGCGGGGCGCCTTGCCGCGGCCGCTCCAGGTTTCGCCGGTTTGGGGGTGGCGGTACTTGGGCGCCACGGCGCGCTTGGCGGCATTGGCCGGCCGGGCCGCGGGGCTGGCCTTGCGGCGGCCGCCAGCGGCGCCGCGGGTGGCCTTGCCGGCGCCATAGGCTGCGATGATCTCCTCGGGCGTGATGTCGTACTCGCGCATCGACGTGATGATCGACGAGATCACGGGCTTGCGGCGCTTGGTTTGGAGGATCTCAGCCTTCTTCTGTAGCTTGTTGATTTCCTTTTCGATCTTTGCTTGCAGTGCTGCGTAGGTTTCTCGGGCCATGGTTTATTCCTGATTATGGAACTGCTTTTAATCGCCGGCGACGTTATGTGTATTTGTTGTGCTTCGCATAATACAGAAATTACGCCTTGACTTCCCGGTTTTAGGACTAATTACTTTGTATCAAAAGGGCCAAGGCTCTTTTCCGCTTTTTCAGGCGATGCCGGAAGCAACTATTGGGAATGGTATGCCCATATCTGGGACAACTTGAAACAAATGGGGCATTGGTTCACGAGGCGGACGGATCGTGCCCCGCCGCTTCCGCAAATGCCTGATTTTGCGGCACATCGTGAGTGACGGGTACTACGGAGAGCCGCAATCCCCATGGCGCAATGCGCAATTTGGACCGTGGGTAAACCGAGGGGTTCCGCAAAGTAGTCTGATGACTTGTCATGAAAGACCGCCCGTATTGCGGGATGCCACGATTTTCGGGATTCCCGGCCATTGAGAACGCCCCGGCACGCATAATCAGGCGGCGCATTCTCTCTGGTTTCATTTTTATGTCAGGTTGTATGACGAGTGCCGAAATTGCTCGCGCAATAGTCTCCCGGCGCGGCCGCCCGCATGCGCGGAATGGCGCGCCTGCGCGCGGGATAGCATTTCCCAAATGGCGGTTCGATGGAAATCTGCTTAACTTGATAGGTAATATTTCGACCCCATCTATCGTTGCGGAGATAATCCACGTCCCCGTTTCCCCGGGGCGTCCGCCAAGCCGGGGCGGCCAAGGATTTCCGGCGAGGCCGGGACGCCGGGCCTGTGTCGGCGTTACGATATGGTCTTGAGCGCCATTGCAGGCGCGCGCTTTCGCGCCGCCGCCCCTGAATAGAGTCCCATGAAAATCACCGATCCCGCCATTGCTTCCCTCGCCACCGCCAAATCGCTGCTGCTAGACCCCTGGGGGCTGACGGAGGCGGACATGGCGCGCGCGCTGGGTGAGATCTTCACGCACAAGGTCGACTATGCCGACCTGTATTTCCAGTACACGCGCAGCGAGGGCTGGAGCCTGGAAGAGGGCATAGTCAAGACGGGAAGTTTCTCGATCAGCCAGGGCGTCGGCGTGCGCGCCGTGAGCGGCGAGAAAACCGCCTTCGCGTATTCGGATTCGCTGTCGCCCGAAGCGCTGCTGTCATCCGCCCACGCGGTGCGCGGCATCGCGCGCCGCGGCGCCGGCAAGGTGAAAGTGGCGGCCCAGGTCGAAGCCGAGATCGGCCGCAGCCTGTACGCCGACATCGATCCGGTCGCGTCGCTGAGCGCGCCCGAGAAAGTGGCCCTGCTCGAACGGGTAGAGCGCATGGCGCGCGCGCGCGATCCGCACGTGATCCAGGTCATGGCAGGGCTGGGGGCCGAGTACGACGTGGTCCTGGTGGCCGGCAGCGACGGCCGCCTGGCCGCCGACGTGCGTCCGTTGGTGCGCCTGTCCCTGACCGTGATCGCCGAACGCAACGGCCGCCGCGAAATGGGCCATGCCGGCGGCGGCGGGCGCCTCGGCCTGGCGTACTTCACGGACGAGATGCTGCAAGGCTACGTCGAGCGCGCCGTCCACGAAGCCATGGTGAACCTGGAGGCGCGTCCCGCGCCGGCAGGCGAGATGACGGTGGTGCTCGGTTCGGGCTGGCCGGGCATCCTGCTGCACGAGGCGGTCGGCCACGGGCTGGAAGGCGACTTCAATCGCAAGGGGTCCAGCGTGTTTTCCGGCCGCATCGGCGAACGCGTGGCCTCCAAGGGGGTGACGGTGGTGGACGACGGCACGATCCCGGATCGCCGCGGTTCGCTCAACATCGACGACGAAGGCAACGCCACCCAGCGCAACGTCCTGATCGAGGACGGCATCCTGCGCGGCTACATGCAGGACACGCTGAATGCGCGGCTCATGAAGACATCCGCCACCGGCAACGGCCGCAGGGAATCGTTCGCCCACCTGCCGATGCCGCGCATGACCAACACCTACATGCTGGCGGGCGACAAGCCGGCCGAGGAAATCGTGTCGTCCGTCAAGCGCGGGCTGTACGCCGTCAATTTCGGCGGCGGCCAGGTCGACATCACGAACGGCAAGTTCGTCTTCTCGGCATCCGAGGCCTACATGATCGAGAACGGCAAGGTGACCTACCCGGTCAAGGGCGCGACCCTGATCGGCAACGGCCCCGATGCCATGAACCGGGTCACCATGATCGGCAACGACCTGCAGCTGGATTCCGGCGTGGGCACCTGCGGCAAGGATGGCCAGAGTGTTCCCGTGGGCGTCGGCATGCCGACCGTTCGGATGGAAGGCCTGACGGTGGGCGGCACGGCGTAGGCGTGAGCCCCCCACGCCGCGCCCGCTGCGCGGGCTAGCTGCCCCCCCGAGGGGGGGGCAGGCCCGCCTTGGGACAGCCCGGCGGCGGGCTAGCCGTTCTTGCCGCGTCTGTCGTTTCCGCAGGCGATCCATTGCGCGCGCGGGGCGCCGCGCCCGCGAAAAAATCATGACGGGCACGAAAAACTGTGCTAGAGTCATTCCCCATGAAATTCGCGTCCCCCGCTTTTTACTTTTACTTTTATGGTTTTCTGAAGCCGCTGGCGGAGGAAGGGACGCGCTCAATCTGAAGTTTGGAAAGAATCCCCCCAAAAAAGCCGCCAGCGAACTGGCGGCTTTTTTTGCGCCGCCGGTTGAGGAAACCCTCGGGAACGGTCCCCGACGGCGGGCAACCCAGGAGCAGTACCGTGTCACACAATACCGATGACCTTCGCATTCGAGAAATCAAAGAACTGAATCCGCCCGCGCACGTCATGCGCGAGTTCGCCTGCACCAAGGAGGCGTCCGATACCGTGTTCGCCGCCCGCCAGGCGATGCATCGCATCCTGCATGGCATGGACGACCGGATGATCGTCGTGATCGGTCCCTGCTCCATTCACGATACGCGCGCGGCCATCGAATATGCGAAACGTCTGAAGCCGGTGCGCGACCGCCTGAGCGCCGACCTGGAAATCGTGATGCGGGTCTATTTCGAGAAACCCCGCACGACGGTGGGCTGGAAGGGCCTCATCAACGATCCCGACCTGGACGGCAGCTTCGACATCAACAAGGGCGTGCGCGTCGCGCGGGAACTGCTCCTGGACATCAATAGCCTGGGGCTGCCCGCGGGCTGCGAATTCCTGGACATGATTACCCCGCAATACATCGCGGATCTGGTCTCCTGGGGGGCGATCGGGGCTCGGACGACGGAAAGCCAGGTGCATCGGGAACTGGCCTCCGGCCTGTCGTGTCCGGTGGGATTCAAGAACGGCACGGACGGCAATGTGAAGATCGCGGTGGATGCCATCAAAGCGGCTTCGCAGCCGCACCATTTCCTGTCGGTGACCAAGGGCGGGCATTCCGCCATCGTGTCCACGGCCGGCAACGAGGACTGCCATGTCATCCTGCGCGGCGGCAAGACGCCCAACTACGACGCGCAGAGCGTGGATGCCGCCTGCCAGGACATGGCTAAGTCGGGCCTGGCCCAACGCATCATGATCGACGCCAGCCACGCCAACAGCAGCAAGAAGCCCGAGAACCAGCCGCAAGTGGTGGAAGACGTTGCGCGCCAGATGGAAGCGGGCGATGCCCGGCTGGTGGGCGTCATGGTGGAAAGCCACCTGCTGGGCGGCCGCCAGGACATGGTGCCGGGCACGCCGCTGGTCTACGGCCAGAGCATCACCGACGGCTGCATCGACTGGGACGCTTCCGTCGCCGTGCTCGAGCGCCTGGCCCACGCCGTGCGTGAGCGCCGCCGGGTCGCGCTGACCTCCGGCAAGTAAATGCGCGGATCGCGCCGCGGATCGCCACGCATGGCGGTGTGCGGCGCAGCATGCGCGGCGGCGTAGAATAATCGGATTAACGAACCCGAGAACACGCTGATCATGAACGCTCCCCTGCACGCTGAAACGTTGCGCCGCCCGGTGCCGGCTGCCTGTCTGGATGCCCTGCGCGCGCGCTTTGGCGACCGCCTGTCCGAGTCTTCCGCCGTGCGCGAGCACCACGGCCGCGACGAGTCTCCCTATCCGGCCATGCTCCCGGACGCCGTCGTCTTCGCGCAATCGACCGAAGAGGTGGCCGAGGTCGCCAAACTGTGCAACGAGCATCGCGTGCCGCTGATTCCCTATGGCGCGGGTTCGTCGCTGGAAGGCCATATCCTGGCCATCCAGGGCGGCGTCAGCCTCGACCTCTCGCAGATGAACAAGGTGCTGGCGGTCAACGCCGAGGACCTTACCGCCACCGTGCAGGCGGGCGTGCTGCGCAAGCAGCTCAACGAAGAGATCCGCGACACCGGCCTGTTCTTCCCGATCGACCCCGGCGCCGACGCCAGCCTGGGCGGCATGGCCGCCACGCGCGCCTCCGGCACCAACGCCGTGCGCTACGGCACCATGCGCGAGAACGTCATGTCGCTGACGGTAGTGACGGCGGATGGGCGCATCGTCCGCACGGCGGGGCGCGCGCGCAAATCGTCGGCGGGCTACGACCTGACCCGCATTTTCGTGGGCAGCGAAGGCACGCTGGGGATCATCACCGAAGTGACGGTGCGCCTGTATCCGCAGCCCGAGGCGGTGTCCGCCGCGGTCTGCAACTTCCCTACGCTCGACGACGCGGTGCAGAGCGTGATCGAAATCATCCAGATGGGCGTGCCGGTCGCCCGGGTCGAGTTCATGGACGCGGCCAGCGTGCGCGCCGTCAACCTGCACAGCAAGCTGACCCTGCGCGAAACCCCGCTGCTGGTATTCGAATTCCACGGCAGCCCGGCAGGCGTGCAGGAGCAGGCCGAAACCGTCCAGGCGATCACGGCCGACCATGGCGGCATGGACTTCGAATGGGCCGAACGCCCCGAAGACCGCAGCCGCCTCTGGACCGCCCGCCACAATGCCTACTTCGCCGGCCTGCAGCTGCGCCCAGGCTGCCGCGCCAGCACCACCGACGTGTGCGTGCCGATCTCGCGCTTGGCGGATTGCGTGCGCGACACGGTCGAGGAACTGGACCGCGCCAGCTTCCCCTACACCATCGTGGGCCATGTCGGCGACGGCAACTTCCACGTGCTGATGCTGCTCGACGCCGATAGCGCCGAGGAATGGCAGGAGTCCGAAGCCATCAACCACAACCTGGTGCGCCGCGCGATCGCGGCAGACGGCACGTGCACCGGCGAGCACGGCGTGGGCCTGCACAAGATGCAGTTCATGGCCGAGGAGCACGGCGAGGACGCGCTGGCGCTGATGCGCAGCCTCAAGCATGCGTTCGATCCGAACAACATCCTGAACCCGGGCAAGATCGTCTCCTGGCAGGCCTGAGGAAGGCGCGGCCTTCACCTCGCGAACCGACGGGCAGCCGTCGGTTTTTTTTGCCGCCGCGCCGGGTCGGGCCGTCCCGAGGCAAAAGCCCCCTTTGAGGCATTTCCTGCGGCCGGGCGCCGGGCGGCTTCGCCGATTACGGCTGGTTACTTATCTGGGCGCGAGCGAGCCGCCGATGCGGGTAAATCCCGGCCTGCTTATAGCGGGCGCTCGCGCTATTGTTGCGGTCATGAATTCATTGGTCGAAACCGGCCTGGCACAAGTGCAGGCGCCTTACTCTTTGCAGCAGCTCGTCGAGGCCCTGACGGCGGCATTGCCCGCGCACTGCGTTCTGTTCCGCGAAGAGGACACCCGCCCCTACGAGTGCGACGGCCTTTCCCTCTATCGCGCGCTGCCGGCGGTCGTGGCCCTGCCCGAAACCGAAGAGCAGGTGCAGGCCGTCATGCGCATCTGCAAGCGGCTGAACGCCCCCATCGTCGCGCGCGGCGCCGGCACCGGCTTGTCCGGCGGCGCCATGCCGCACAGCCGGGGCGTGCTTCTCGGCCTGTCGAAATTCAATCGCATCAAGCACATCGACCTGGCGAGCGCGACGGCCATCGTCCAGCCGGGCGTGCGCAACCTGGCCATCTCGGAGGCCGCCGCGCCCTATGGCCTTTACTACGCGCCCGATCCCTCCAGCCAGATCGCCTGTTCCATCGGCGGCAACGTCGCCGAGAACTCGGGCGGAGTGCACTGCCTCAAATACGGGCTGACCGTGCATAACGTGCTGCGCGTGCGCGTGGTGACCATCGACGGGGAGGTCGTCGAGCTGGGTTCGGAAGCGCCGGACGCGCCCGGGCTGGATCTGCTGTCCGTCTTCATCGGATCCGAAGGCATGCTGGGCGTGGTCACCGAAGTGACCGTCAAGCTGATTCCCAAGCCCGCCTGCGCGCAGGTCGTCATGGCCAGCTTTTCCAGCGTCGAGGCCGCCGGCAATGCGGTCACGCAAGTCATCGCCCAGGGCATGATCCCCGCCGGCCTGGAAATGATGGACCGGCGCGCGACCCATATGGTCGAACCCTTCGTGCGCGCGGGCTACGACATGGACGCGCAGGCCATACTGCTGTGCGAATCGGACGGCACGCCCGAAGAGGTCGAGCATGAGATCGCGCGCATGGAGGCGGTGTTCCGCGCGGCGGGCGCCACGCGCTGCCAGGTCTCCGCGTCCGAGGCCGAGCGCCTGAAGTTCTGGGCGGGCCGCAAAAATGCGTTCCCGGCCGCAGGGAGAGTGTCGCCCGATTACTATTGCATGGACGGCACGATTCCGCGCCGTCACCTGGCGCGCGTGCTGGGCGCCATCGAGCAGATGGAAGACGAGTTCGGATTGCGCTGCGCCAACGTGTTCCACGCAGGCGACGGCAATCTGCATCCGTTGATCCTGTTCGATTCGAACAAGCCGGACGAAGTGGAGCGCGCCGAAAAATTCGGCGCCGCCATTCTTGAACTGTGCGTGCAGGTAGGAGGAACCGTGACCGGAGAGCACGGTGTGGGAATGGAGAAGATAAATCAAATGTGCGTGCAATTCTCTCGCGAAGAACTCGACGCGTTCCTGGCGGTAAAGCGGGCGTTCGACCCGCCGTGCCTGCTCAATCCCGAAAAGGTCATTCCCACGCTGGCCCGCTGCGCCGAATACGGCAAGATGCATGTCCATGCGGGCGAGTTGCGCTTCCCCGATCTCGCCCGTTTCTAGGACGCATCCCCCATGGATTTCGTCCTGTCGGAGTTGTGCGACCAGGTCATGACGGCCCGCGCCGGCCATAAACCCCTGTTCGTGATGGGCGGGGGCAGCAAGGCGTTCTATGGCAATTACCGCCCGGTAACGCCCCAGGACGGCCATTGCCTGCTGGACATGACGCCTTATCGCGGCATCGTCAGTTATCACCCATCCGAGCTGGTCGTGACGGTGCGCGCCGGAACCCCCCTGGCCGAGCTCGAGGCCGCGCTGGCCGAAAACGGGCAGATGCTGGCTTTCGAGCCGCCGCATTTCTCGCCGGCGGCCACGGTGGGCGGCTGCGTAGCCGCCGGGCTTTCCGGCCCGCGGCGCATGAGCGCCGGCGCGCTGAAGGATTTCGTGCTGGGCGCGCAACTGCTGGATTCGGAAGGGCGCATTCTCTCGTTCGGCGGAGAGGTCATGAAGAATGTGGCCGGCTACGACGTGTCGCGCCTGCTGGCCGGATCGCACGGCATCTTCGGCGCCATCCTCGAGGTGTCGCTGAAGGTCGCGCCCCGGCCGATGGAGGAGCTGACGCTGGTGCTGCCCGCCACGCAGGCGCAGGCGCTGGCCAGCTTCGCGCTGTGGCGCGGCAAGCCCCTGCCGATTTCGGCCACCAGCTGGACCGGCGAAGACAGCCAGGCGGAAGGCGCGATGGCCGTGCGCCTGTCGGGCGCTCCTCCGGCGGTCGCCAGCGCCCGGCAGTCGATCGGCGGCGCGCCGATGGCGCCCGAGGCGGCCGCGGCGTGGTGGCGGTCGCTGCGCGAGCAGACCCACGCATTCTTCACGCCCGGGCAGCCGTTGTGGCGCCTGGCCTTGCCTCCCACGGCCGCGGCGCTCGGGCTGGGCCCGACCTTGCTGGAATGGGGCGGCGGGCAGCGTTGGCTGTCGGGCGCGCACGACGCTGCCATGCTGCGCGAGACCGCCGCGCGGCTGGGCGGACATGCGACGCTGTTCCGCGCCGGCCACGGCAAGCCGCCGGCCGACGGCGTATTCCATCCGCTGGCGCCAGGGATCGCTGCGATCACGCGCCGGCTCAAACAAGAGCTCGATCCGGCCGGCCTGTTCAATCCCGGCCGCCTGGTCCTGGAGCTATAGGCATCATGCAAACCAATCTGGCATCCTGGGCACGCGATACCGATCTGGGCAACGAGGCCGACGCCATCCTGAGGCGCTGCGTGCATTGCGGCTTCTGCACGGCCACCTGTCCCACGTACCAGGTGCTGGGCGACGAACTGGACAGCCCGCGCGGGCGCATCTACCTCATCAAGCAGGTGCTGGAGGGCGCCGAGCCCACGCAGTCGACCCAACAGCATCTGGACCGTTGCCTGACCTGCCGCAATTGCGAAACCACGTGTCCGTCAGGCGTCGAGTACGGGCACCTGGTGGACATCGGCCGCAAGATCGTGGACGAGCGCGTGCCGCGCTCCTGGGGCGACAGGACGAAGCGCACGGTGCTGCGCAAGGCCATGATGTCGCCGCTATTCGCGCCCGCGATGCGGCTGGGGCAGGCCGTGCGCGGGCTGTTGCCGGAGTCGCTGAAACGCAAGGTGCCGGAGCGCCGCGATGCGGGCGCGCTGCCGCAGGTGTCCGGGCACGCCCGGCAGGTGCTGATGCTGGCCGGCTGCGTGCAGCCCGCCATGATGCCGACGATCGATGCCGCCACCATCCGCGTGCTGGACGCCGTCGGTATCGGCGCGCGCATCGCGCCGGGGGCGGGGTGCTGCGGCGCCGTCAGTTTCCACCTGGACGCGCAGGATGCCGCCTTGGCGCAGATGCGCGCCAATGTCGACGCCTGGTGGCCGCTGGTGCAGGACGGCAAGGTCGAGGCCATCGTCATGAACGCCTCGGGCTGCGGGGCCATGGTGAAGGAATACGCTCATCACCTGCGGCATGATCCCGCCTACGCCCGGAAGGCGGCCGACATCGTGGCGCTGGTGAAGGACGTGGCCGAGATCGTCGCGCCGCACGCCGCGCAGCTGCGCTCGCGCCTGCCTGCGGGCATGCGGGCGGCCTTCCACCCGCCCTGCACCCTGCAGCATTGGCAAGGGTTGCGGCCGCTATCGGAACAATTGCTCGCGGACCTGGGTTTCGAATTGCAGCCATTCGCCGACAAGCATCTGTGCTGCGGTTCCGCCGGCGCCTATTCGGTGCTGAATCCCGAGATCGCGCTGCAACTGCGAGACCGCAAGCTGAGCGCCATTTCCTCTGGCGGGCCGGACGTGATCCTGTCCGCCAACATCGGCTGCATCGGCCACTTGCAAAGCGGCACCGATACGCCCGTGCGGCATTGGGTCGAGATCGTGGACGAGCGGCTGCAATCCGCCGCGGGAGCTTGACGCGGGAAGCGGCCGGGGAGGGCGCCGGGCCCCGGAGCTTCCCGTCGCCTGGCGCCCCCTGGCGGGCTTATTCCACCGCCTTGACCATGTCTTCCAGCACCTTCTTCGCGTCGCCGAAAACCATCATGGTGCGGTCCATGTAGAAGAGCTCGTTGTCCAGCCCGGCGTAGCCCGACGCCATCGACCGCTTGTTCACGATTACGGTGCGCGCCTTGTAGGCTTCGAGGATGGGCATGCCGGCGATCGGCGATTTCGGGTCGTTCTTCGCCGCGGGGTTGACCACGTCGTTGGCGCCCAGCACCAGCACCACGTCGGTCTGGCCGAACTCGCTGTTGATGTCCTCCATTTCGAAGACCTGGTCGTATGGCACCTCGGCCTCGGCCAGCAGCACGTTCATGTGGCCCGGCATGCGCCCGGCCACCGGGTGGATGGCGTACTTGACCGTGACGCCGCGCTCGGTGAGCTTTTCCGCCAGTTCCTTCAGCGCGTGCTGCGCGCGCGCCACCGCCAGGCCGTAGCCGGGCACGATGGTCACGCTTTCGGCGTTGGTCATCAGGAAGGCCGCGTCATCGGGGCTGCCCGACTTGACGCTGCGCTGCTGGGCGCTGCCCGCCGCCGCGCCGCCGCCGGCCTGGCCGCCGAAGCCGCCCAGGATCACGTTGAAGAACGACCGGTTCATCGCCTTGCACATGATGTAGGACAGGATGGCGCCGGAAGACCCCACCAGAGAGCCCGCGATGATCAGCATCGGGTTGTTCAGCGAAAAGCCGATGCCCGCCGCTGCCCAGCCCGAATAGCTGTTCAGCATGGACACCACCACGGGCATGTCCGCGCCGCCGATGGGAATGATGATGAGCACGCCCAGCACGAAGGCGATGGCGGTCATGATGACGAAGGGCGTCCATTCCTGCGTGAGCATGAACCAGATGCCGCAGGCCAACATCAGCAGCGCCAGCGCCAGGTTCAGCATGTGCTGGCCCGCAAACACCACGGGCGCGCCCTGGAACAGCCGGAACTTGTACTTGCCCGACAGCTTTCCGAAGGCGATGACCGAGCCCGAGAAGGTAATGGCGCCCACGAACGTGCCGATGAACAGCTCGAAACGGTTGCCCGTGGGTATCGGCGCGCCGGCCGCGGCGACGCCGAAGGCGTGCGGTTCCGCCACCACGGCGACGGCGATGGCCACCGCCGCCAGGCCGATCATGCTGTGCATGAACGCAACCAGTTCGGGCATCTTCGTCATTTCCACGCGCTTGGCCATGAGCGTGCCGATGGAGCCGCCCACCAGCAGGCCCAGCACCACCCATCCCAGGCCGATCGTGGCGGCGCCGTCGCGGGCCAGCCCGACGATGAGCGCGGCCGTGGTCAGCACCGCGATAGCCATGCCCGTCATGCCGAACAGATTGCCCAGGCGCGAGGTGGTGGGATGGGACAGGCCCTTGAGCGCCTGGATGAAGCAGACCGAGGCAACGAGGTACAGCAGCGTGACGAGGTTCAGCGAGATCATTTCGCGTCCTCCTTGCCGGGCTTCCTGTCCTTTTTCTTGAACATCTCGAGCATGCGCCGGGTGACGAGGAATCCGCCGAACACGTTGACCGCGGCCAGCGCGACGGCGAACACGCCCATGCCGCGCGCGAGCCCGCCTTCGGTCAGCGCGGCGGCCAGCATGGCGCCCACGATGATGATGGCGGAAATGGCGTTGGTCACGGCCATCAGCGGCGTATGCAGGGCAGGGGTGACGTTCCACACCACGTGATAGCCGACATAGACGGCGAGCACGAAGATGATGAGGTTCATCAGGGTGGGGTTGATCGCTTCCATGTTCAGGTTCTCCGCGTCACGTTGCCGCCTTCGCACACCAGGCAGGCCGCCACGATTTCATCTTCGCGCTGGATCGCCAGCGCGCCGTCGGCATTGATGATGAGCTTCAGGAAATCCAGGATGTTGCGCGCATACAGCGCCGACGCGTCGGTCGCGACCAGGCCCGGCAGGTTGGTCAGTCCGACGATCGTCACGCCGTGCTTTTCCACGATCAGGCCTTTTTCGGACAGGGGGCAATTGCCGCCTCGTTCGACGGCAAGGTCCACCAGCACCGACCCGGGCTTCATGGCCGCCACGGTTTCCGCGGAAACCAGCGTGGGCGCCGGCCGGCCCGGGATCAGCGCCGTCGTGATGACGATGTCGGCCTGCTTGCAGCGCTCGGAGACCAGCGCGGCTTGCCGCGCCATCCATGCGGGCGGCATGGGGCGGGCATAGCCGCCCGTGCCTTGCGCGATCTCGCGCTCTTCGTCCGTCTCGAAGGGCACGTCGATGAACTTGGCGCCCAGCGACTCCACCTGCTCGCGCGCGGCGGGGCGCACGTCCGAGGCCTCCACCACGGCGCCCAGCCGCTTGGCCGTGGCGATGGCCTGCAGGCCGGCGACGCCGGTGCCCAGCACAACGGCGCGAGCGGCCTTCAGCGTGCCGGCGGCGGTCATCATCATGGGGATCAGGCGCCCGTAGTGGTGAGCGGCCAGCAGCACGGCCTTGTAGCCCGCCAGGTTGGCCTGCGAGGACAGCACGTCCAGGCTTTGGGCCCGAGTGATGCGGGGCGCGGCCTCGAGCGCGAATCCGACCAATCCCGCAGCCGCCATCCGCGCGAGGCCGTCGGCGTCGAAGGGATCGAGCATGCCGATGACGACCGTGCCCGGCTTCATTTGCCCCAATTCGGTGGAATCCGGCGCGCGAACCTTCATGACCAGTTCGGCGCCCAGGGCATCCTGGGCTGTGCCGAGCGTGGCGCCCGCGGCTTCGTAGGCGTCGTCCAGATAGCGGGCGGCGGTGCCGGCCCCACGTTCGACGACGACGGTGTGCTTGCCGCCCACGTACTTCTTGACGGTCTCCGGTGTTGCTGCGACACGGGTTTCCCCGTCTCGGGTTTCTTTTGGTATCCCGATGTGCATCTACGCCTCTCCTCAGAAGGTTCGTCGTAGTTATACACGGGAATATGCCCCCACGCCGCACTCGCTTCGCTCGCTTGCTGCCCCCCAAGGGGGCTGGCCCGCCTTGGGGCGGCCCGGCGGCGGGCCGGCTATTTTTGCGGAGAGTGACGAGGGCTCCGGCGCTGCGCGCGCCTTGCGTGCTTGCTGCCCCCCGAGGGGGCTGGCCCGCCTTGGGAGCGCCCCGGAAGCGGGCCGGCTGTTCTTGCGAAGGCCGTTTGGGCTTCTCGCGTCGCACGTGCCGTGGGCGCTTGTCGTCTCCGCGGCGGGCACAAAAAAAGCCCCATGGCGAACCATGGGGCTGGGGCTTTTCAGCCCACTATTCCGGCCAGGCTTACCACGCCGCTGGCCGGCACTGCGCGCAAACGTCCGGCGTTAAGCCGTTTGCGCGCGAGTCCAGGTGATGAGCGCGGCGGTGAGGTCGCGCAGGTCGGCCTTCAGGCGGCCGTAGTTTTCGGATGGACGCAGCGTGACTTCATCCATGTAGAGCTTGCGGTTGATCTCGATCTGCAGGCTGTGGCGGCCTTCCTGGGGGCGGCCGAAGGCGCGCACCAGTTCCACGCCCTTGTAGGGATCGTTCACGGTGACGTTATAGCCGCGCTCGCGCAACCAGGCGGCGATGAACTCGCGGAAGGCGGGGTCGCTGGTGCTGCCGTCGCGGTCGCCCAGCACGAAATCGGGGTGGACCAGGCCGGGGCGGTCGGTGGCGAAGGCGCCGGCTACGCTGGGCATCGAGTGGCAGTTGATGTGCCAGACCTTGCCGAACTTGCGGTGAGCGTCGTCCAGCACGCGGCCCAGGGCGGCGTGATAGGGTTTCCAGCACGCGTCGATGCGGTGGCGGACTTCCTCGACCGTCAGCTTGCGGTCGTACAGCGGAGTGCCGTCATCGAGCATGCGCCAGATCAGGCCCTTGCCCAGCTTGACCTTGGGCGAGGCGTTGAGCGCGTCGGGCCAGGGCTGGTCGAGCAGCAGTTCATCGATCTCGTCGGGCGCGCGGTTGGCGTCGATGTAGGCGCGCGGGAAGGCCGCGGCGATCATGGGCACGCCCATCTCGAGGGCGTCGCCCCAAAGATCGTCAACCCAGGTGTCCTCGGCAGTGCGCAGTGCGCCAAAGTCCACCGCGGCCGCGAAATCGGGAGGGTAGGCGGTGCCGCTGTGCGGAGAGTCCAGCACGAGCGGGGCCGAGGATTCCGAATCGGGATATTGCTGCGGAAGGTCGAGCCGGTAAGACAGGGGTTGGGTAATTCGCATAAGGGGGTGGTGCGTTCGTGAATCGGAGATCCCCGCGCCCCGGAGAGGGGCGGCGGGGATCGAAGATCGATCAGTCGATCTTCACGTTTGCTTCTTTGGCGATGCGCTTGTTCTTGGCGATTTCAGCGGCGATCTGCGCGCCGAACTCGGCCGAAGTGTTGGCGGCGGGCGAGGCGCCCAGCGCTTCCAGGCGCGTCTTGACGTCGGCTTCGGCGCTGACCTTCTGGACGGCGGCGTTCAGCTTGGCCAGGACCGGCGCCGGCAGCTTGGCCGGGGCGACCAGGCCGAACCACGATGCGTCGTTCACGGCCGGCAGGCCGGCTTCGGCGAAGGTGGGAACGTCGGGCAGGGACGCCACGCGCTTGGGCGAGGCGACGGCCATGGCGATCAGGCGGCCGGACTGCACGTGCGGCAGCGTGGAGGGCAGGTTGTCATACATGACGTCGACCTGGCCGGCCAGCGCGTCGTTCAGCGCCGGGCCCACGCCGCGGTACGGAACGTGCATCAGGTTGGTGCCCGAGGCCATCTTGAACAGTTCGCCCATCATGTGCGAGACCGACCCGTTGCCGGCGGACGCGTACGTCAGCTTGCCCGGCTCGCTCTTGGCCAGCTTGATGAAGTCGGCGATGTTCTTGGCCTGGACCTTCGGGTTGATGGTCATGATGTTCGGCACGGCGGCCAGGTTCGAGATGGGCGTGAAGTCCTTCTCGCCATCGAACGGCAGGTTCGGGTAGATGGCCGGGTTGATGCCGTGCGTGCTGACGGTGGCGATGCCCAGGACGTAGCCGTCCGGCGCGCTGCTGGCGACGAAGGCGCTGCCGATCGAACCGCCGGCGCCGCCGCGGTTTTCCACGACGACGGTCTGGCCCAGTTCCTTGCCCAGCTTGTCGGCGAACAGGCGGCCGACGATGTCGGTCGTGCCCCCGGGCGGGAAGGGAACGATCAGGCGGATGGGCTTGGACGGGTACGCGTCTTCAGCGTGCGCGATGCCCGAGGTGAGCGGCGTGGCCAGGGTCGCGGCGGCGACGCACAGGCCCAGGACAACTTTACGGCGTTGCATGGATTCCCCTAATGAATTGGAAAGCGGATGCGCAAAGGCAGACGCAAACGCAACGATTCTTTCCTGGCGGCCCCGTTTGCGCAAACGAAAGTTTCTCCGTAAGCTATGAATTTTTTTCATGCCTCTTTTGGCGGCGGCCGTTCAAGGCGCTGTTTTTGCCGCCAAACCTGAAACAATTTGTGTTTCGCGGACGGGGCGCGGGACCAGTCTTTCCCACCGTCCCGGCTTAGCACTGCCCCGCAGCGGGCAAGGAGCCCACGGCTGCCGTGGGAACGATATTTATGCGGCGTTTCTGTCCCTCTTTAACGGATCTCCAGGCGTTCGAAGTCGCCGCGCGGCACAGCAGTTTCACGCGCGCGGCCCAGGAACTGTGCGTGACGCAGGGCGCGGTCAGTAAACAAGTGAAACATCTGGAGGAGTTCGTCGGCATCGAGCTATTCCTGCGGATCAGGCAAGGCCTGGTCCTGACGGAGGCGGGACGCAGCTATCTCACCAAAATCCAGGCCGGCCTCGGCCAGATCGAAGCCGCCACCGTGGAGCTGATCGCGCACCAGGGGCAGGGAGGCACGCTCAACCTGACCTGTATGCCGACGTTCGGGGCGCGCTGGCTGATTCCGCGGCTGACCGCCTTCATGCGCCTGCGGCCGGACATCCATGTGGAATTCCTGCCGCACCGTCAAGGCTACGACTTTTCCACGCCGGAGCTCGACGCGGCCGTGCGCTTCGGCGAGGGCATCTGGCCGGGCAGCGGGGCGGACTACATCGTCGGCCGCGAAATCCTGCCGGTGTGCAGCCCGCGCCTGATTCCGGGCGGCTGTAGCTCGCCGGCGGACCTGCTGGCGTATCCGCTGCTGCACCACACTTCGGCCCTGGAAGGCTGGCGCGATTGGTTCGAGCAGGCGGGCTGCGACACGCGCCGCAGCCTGGAAGGCGCCCGCTTCGACCAGTACGCGCTGCTGTCCCAGGCCGCCGCGGCGGGCTTCGGGGTCGCGCTGATACCGCGCTGCCTGATCGAGGATGAACTGCGCGACGGCAAGCTGGCCGTCGCCATCCAGCTGCCCATCCGTGCGCGCATGGGCTACTACCTATGCTATCCCGAACAGAAGGCCAACCTGCCTACGCTGCAGGCGTTCCGCACGTGGCTGATGGAAGTGTCTCGGGCCGCGGAACCGCAGCCGCAGGAAGAAACCCGCTCCGATTTAAAATAGCGCCATCATGAATCAAAAATCCAATAAGGGCCGCGTTGTCGTGGGCATGTCCGGCGGGGTCGATTCTTCGGTCACCGCGTGGCTGCTCAAGCAGCAAGGCTACGAAGTCGTCGGCCTGTTCATGAAGAACTGGGAAGACGATGACGATTCCGAATACTGCTCTACGCGCCAGGATCTTCTGGACGCGGCCAGCGTGGCGGATCTTGTCGGCGTCGAGTTCGAGTTCGTCAACTTCGCCGCCGAATACAAGGACCGCGTGTTCGCGGAATTCCTGCGCGAGTATTCCGCCGGACGCACGCCCAATCCCGACGTGCTCTGCAATGCCGAGATCAAGTTCAAGGCCTTTCTCGACCACGCCATGGCCCTGGGCGCCGAGCGCATCGCCACCGGCCACTACGCGCGGGTGCGCGAGGTGCCGGCCGCGGGCGGCGGCACCGAGTTCCAGTTGCTCAAGGCGCTGGACGCATCCAAGGACCAAAGCTACTTCCTGCATCGCCTGAACCAGGCGCAGTTGTCGCGCACCTTGTTTCCGCTGGGCGAAATCCACAAGACCGAGGTGCGGCGCATCGCGCACGAGATCGGCCTGCACAATGCCGCGAAGAAGGATTCCACGGGGATCTGCTTCATCGGCGAGCGGCCGTTCCGGGAGTTCCTGAACCGTTATCTGCCCACCGAACCCGGCTCGATCATGACGCCCGAAGGGACGACGGTCGGCCGCCACGAAGGGCTGTCTTTCTACACGCTGGGCCAGCGCAAGGGCCTGGGCGTGGGCGGCGTGAAGGGGCGGCAGCGCGAGGACGGCACGGCCGAGGCCTGGTACGTGGCCCGCAAGGACCTGGAGCGCAACGTGCTGTATGTGGTGCAGGGGCACGACCATCCCTGGCTGCTTTCGAACGCGTTGCGGGCGCAGGACGCCAGCTGGATCGCGGGCCGTCCCCCGGCATCCGGCGCGTACGGCGCCAAGACGCGCTACCGGCAGGCGGATGCCGCCTGCCGTCTCGACGGCGCCACGGACGCGGCCTTCGGGCTGGACTTCACAGAGCCGCAGTGGGCGGTGACGCCCGGGCAGTCCGCCGTGCTTTACGATGGCGAGGTTTGCCTGGGAGGCGGCATCATCGTGTAGGCGATGCGCCGGCAGGCGCCCGATGGGGCGCCCACTTTTCCAAGGCCCCTGGGGCGCTGCTCCAGGGGCCTTGTTCATGACCAAGAAGAAATAGGGAGACCGTTGTGGATGTAACGATGTTGATTTGCCTGCTGGTGCTGGGCGGCGTGGTCGGCTTTGCCGCGGGCCTGCTGGGCATCGGCGGCGGCATGCTGCTTGTGCCGTTCCTGACGATGCTGTTCACCTGGCAGGGCATGCCCGCCGAACTGGTGGTGCACGCCGCCATCGCCACGTCGATGACGTCGATCCTGTTCACGTCGATCTCCAGCGTCCGGGCCCACCAGCAGCGGGGCACGATCAAATGGAACATCGTCTGGGCGATGGCGCCCGGCATCATCATCGGCGGCCTGTTTTCCGGGGGCGCCGTGTTCGCCGCGCTGAGCACGCTGTGGCTGTCGCTGTTCTTCGCGCTGTTCGTCGGGTATTCCGGCTGGAGCATGCTGCGCAACAAGAAGCCCAAGCCCAGCCGTCAGATGCCCGGCGTCGTGGGCACGAGCGCGGCCGGGGCGGGCATCGGTTTCCTGTCCGGCCTGGTGGGCGCGGGCGGCGGCTTCCTGTCGGTCCCGTTCATGGTCTGGTGCAACGTAGCCCTGCACAACGCCGTGTCGACCTCGGCGGCGCTGGGCTTTCCCATTGCGCTGGCCAACAGCGTGGGCTACGTGGCGTCGGGCCTGAGCGCGGGCGAAACGCGGCCGGGCATGCTGGGCTATATCTATTGGCCCGCGCTGCTGGCGCTGGTGTGCACCAGCGTGCTGACGGCTCCGCTGGGCGCGCGCATGGCGCATCGCCTGCCGGTGCAGACCCTGAAGCGCGTATTCGCGTGCCTGCTGTTCGCGCTGGCTGCCTACATGCTCTTCAAGGCCTGGCAAACCTTCACCGCTTGAACACGGCGCCGCACGGCTCTACGGAGAGCGGCATGGCCATGCGGCGCCGCATGGCCGGCCCGGCATAGCGCCGCACGAATCCACGGAGAGAGGTATGGCCAAGTGGGGCAGGACGGCCCGACGGAGAGAAGTGTCGCCAAGCGAGGCCGCACGGATCCGGCTCCGCCGGTCCGTAGCGGCGCCTCCCTGGGGGGGAAGCGCGCAGCGCTTCGGGGGGGACCTATCCCGGTATCGTGTCGATGAACGATTGGCGCTGGGACAGCTTGTCGTACAGGCGGGCCAGGTTGAGGTGGTTGGCGCGCCAGTCGAGCGAGGCGAAGCGCAGGTCCAGGTAGCCCAGCGCGCAGCCGACGGCGATGTCCGCGAGGCTGTAGTTGATGCCCATGCAATGGGCGTTTTCGCCCAGGCTCTTGTTCATGGCGTCGAGGCTGGCGTGGATCTTGGAATATTGCCGCTCGATCCATTCCGGGCTGCGCTGGGCCTCGGGGCGCTGGTTTTCCTTGACGATGGTCACACAGGCGTCCAGGAGGCCGTCGGCGATGGCTTCCCAGCACTTGACGGCCGCGCGGTCGCGTCCCGGCTGAGGAATCAGGCGGGCGACGGGAGACAGGGTGTCCAGATATTCGACGATGACGCGCGAATCGAACAGGGCGCCGCCATCTTCCATGACCAGGCACGGAACCTTGCCCAGCGGGTTGTACGTTTGGATCTGCGTGTCGGCGGACCAGACGTTTTCGAGTTCAAGCCGGTAGTCCAGCTTTTTCTCGGCCATGACGATACGCACTTTGCGCACGTAAGGACTGGTAAGCGAGCCGATCAGTTTCATGGAGTCACAAGCGGAGTCGGAAAGCGGCCGAAGTATAGCAGGCCGCATGGCGGTCAGACCGCCCGCAGGCCGGAATCTTCGTCAGTTTGCCACAATGTTGCACGCTTCCGGATGATAAAATCGCCCGATTCGCTCATTCCCCGCTTTTTCTTTTCCAGACCATGCAAATCGCCGATCAGCTCAGTCAACTCAACGCCCTTTCGCCATTGGATGGCCGGTACGCTTCCCGGGGCGACGCGCTGCGCGGCCTGCTGTCGGAGGCCGGGTTCATGGCGCACCGCGTCGAAGTCGAAGTGGCCTGGCTGGTCGCGCTGTCCGACGCGGGCCTGCCCGAGCTGCCCGCCTTCTCCGAGACCGCCCGCGCGCGCCTGCAACAATTGGTGCGCGATTTCTCCGAATCGGATGCCGCCCGGATCAAGGACATCGAACGCGTCACCAACCATGACGTCAAGGCCGTCGAGTACTGGCTGAAGGAAAAAGTGGCGGATGACGCCGAGCTTGCCCGCGCCGCCGAGTTCATCCATTTCGCCTGCACGTCCGAGGACATCAACAATACCTCGCACGCGCTGATGCTGACCCGCGCCCGCAACGAAGTCGTGGTGCCGCGCCTGCGCGAGCTTGCCGCCAAGCTGAATGAAATGGCCATCGCCCAGGCCGACCAGCCCATGCTGTCGCGCACGCATGGCCAGCCCGCCAGTCCGACGACGCTGGGCAAGGAATTCGCCAACGTGGCCGCGCGCCTGAACCGCGCCATCGCCGCCGTCGAGGCCGTCGAGCCGCTGGCCAAGCTGAACGGCGCCACCGGCAACTACAACGCGCACCTGTCAGCCTACCCCGAGATCGACTGGCCCGCGTTCAGCCAACGCGTGCTGGCCGGCCTGGGCCTGACCCAGAACCGCCACACGATCCAGATCGAGCCGCATGACTGGATGTCGGCCCTGTTCGACGCCATCACGCGCGCCAACATCATCGTGCTGGACCTGGACCGCGACATCTGGGGCTACGTGGCCCTGGGCTACTTCAAGCAGCGCCTGAAAGAGGGCGAGGTCGGCTCGTCCACCATGCCGCACAAGGTCAACCCGATCGACTTCGAAAACTCCGAAGGCAACCTGGGCCTGGCCAACGCCGTGCTGCGCCACCTGGCCGACAAGCTGCCGGTCTCGCGCTGGCAGCGCGACCTGACCGATTCCACCGTGCTGCGCAACCTCGGCGTGGGTCTGGGCTATTGCCTGGTGGCCTGGGATGCCTGCATGCGCGGCCTGGGCAAGCTCGAGGTCAACGCCACGGCCATCGACGCCGACATCGATGCGTGCTGGGAAGTGCTGGCCGAACCGGTGCAGACCGTCATGCGCCGCTATGGCCTGCCGCAGCCCTACGAACAGCTCAAGGCTTTGACCCGGGGCAAGGGCATCACCGAGGAAGGCCTGCGAGAATTCATCCAGGGCCTGGCGCTGCCGGAAGAACCGAAGGCGCGCTTGCTGGCGATGACCCCGCGCTCGTACATCGGGCTGGCGGCGGCCTTGGCCCGGGCGGTATAGTCGCCCTGCCGCGCGCGGCGCGCGCGGCATCTTGTTTGACCTTACGGGAGATAGCAATGAAGAAGTTGTCCACGCTCGTCGCGCTGGCCTGTATGACGGTTGGGCCGTTGCTGGCGACGAACGCCTCCGCCCAGTTCGCCAAGCCCGAGGATGCGGTCAAGTACCGCCAGTCGGCGCTGACGCTGATGGCCTCGCACTTCGGCCGGATGACGCCGGTGGTCAAGGGCCAGGCGCCTTACGACGCCGCGCAGATCAAGGCCAACGTGGAAGTGCTGAAGACGCTGTCGGCGCTGCCGTGGGCGGCATTCGGTCCGGGCACGGAAGGCGGCGACGCCCGTCCGGAAGTCTGGAGCGATGCGGCCGGCTTCAAGCAGAAGCAGCAGGCTTTCCAGGACAATATCGTCAAGCTGTCGGCCGCCGCCGACTCCGGCGACCTGAACAAGCTGCGCGCCGCGTTCGGCGATGTCGGCGCAAGCTGCAAGGCCTGCCACGACTCTTACCGCAAGAAGAAGTAAGCCCCGGCGGAAAAAAAAGCCCCTCGAACGAGGGGCTTTTTACTGGGCGGGCGGTGTCAGGAAAAAGACATGTCCGCCGCGATCTCCAGCGACCGGATCCAGAGCACCAGGCCCGTAGCGCAGGCGCCGAGCACCAGGGCGCGCAGCCAGATGGCGATGCCGTCCTGCGTGGGCGGCGTGCCGGCCGGCACGTCCTTGGCGTCGACCTTGCCGGTGATGATCGCGCGCACCAGCCGCTTGCGGCGCACCAGCGCATACCAGGCGACGGCGGCCAGGTGCAGCGCCACCAGGCCGATGATGACCCACTCGTTGAGCTTGTGCCAGGATGTCATGGCGCCGGCGAAGGCCGCGCTGACGTGCCCGAACAGGGGGCCTTGCGTCATGATGTCATCGGTGGTGAACAGGCCGCTGACCGCCTGGAATCCGATGACGAGCAGCAGCGCCACGACGGATAGGGCGCCCAGGGGATTGTGGCCGGCCGGCGCGGCGCCGCCCTTCAGGTAGTTGGCCACGGCGGCCGGGCCGCGCAGGAACTGCGCGAAGCGCGCGTAGCGGGGACCGAAGATTCCCCACAGCAGCCGGAACAGGATCAGGCCCAGCGCCGTGCAGCCGAAGCGCACGTGCCAGTCCATATAAAGGCCGCCGAGCTTCACGCTGACGAAGGCGCCGACGATACAGACGACGAGCGCCCAATGGAATAAGCGGGTGGGGAGGTCCCAGATGTGGACCGCGAGACGATTGTTCTGCATGTGGGGATCGCCAAGGCCTGGTTTTCCAGGGACTTTATCACGCGCGAACCGCCCCGCCGCCCGGGGAAAAGGGTGGGGCGGGACGGGTTCAGTGGGCGGCGCGGCGCACCGGTTCGATGCGATGCACGTGCTCGTGGCGGAAGCGGATGCGCTGGCCCGGGGCCTGCTGCGCGGACGCGCCGCAGGGCACGACTTCGGTCGTGTAGGTGGTCGTGCCGTCGATCGGCGCGTTGAAAATGACCGTGGCGCGGATTTCCGGGCCATCGACCGGTTTCAGGTAGACGATGTCGCCGACGTGGATCGGCATGTTGTCCAGCTTGGTGTGGGCGGGACGTCGGATCAGGTCCGAGGTGGTGAAATGGATATTCATGGTGTTTGTTCTCTTGGTTTCTAGTTATGGGAAAAGCCGGTTCTGCCATGGCCCGTGAGCTTGCCATGACACTACCCGATAACAGCCGCGAACCCTTTGCGCATTCTCATGTTTCGCGCAGGCTGCGGGCCGCAACGCCATCGCCAAGTCTGGGGTGGCATCGTTTCAGGCGTGTGGCGCGCCGGCGCAACAATGCGTTTTCCGGCGCAAATGGATCGGGCCTGGATTCTTGCCGGGACGCGCCGCGATGCCGCGGGGCGCAACTTGCGTCAGCCGTGGCTGGTTTTCAGGGCGGCTTGTTTGCAGGACCGCCCGGGTTTCGGGTTCCGCGCCGGTTTGTTTTCTGATGGGAATGGGCGTGGATAGCGGTCTTGCCGTCGAGTGCGGGAGGCTGGGCGGTGCCGATGCACCTTGTGCTAACGCACCTCATTGTGCGTGATGCCCGTGCCAGCGAAAGCCGTTAAAGTTCTTCCGCAAAAAGCACTCAACCATTAATGATACGGCTAGTTCGCGTATTTTGCAAGCATTTTATTGAAGAAGGGCGGCAGTTTTGGCAAGGGGCGGCAGTTTTGCGCGCGATTTCCGCCCCGTCATGCGGCTTCAATGCGTTGCCGGGCGCGCCTGGCGCTGGGCTTCGATGATCAGGCCTTCCAGGCGCGGAGACATGCGCAACGCCACCTGCGCGCCCATTTGGCCGTCGGGCCCGCGCTCCGTTTCCAACGCCAGGCCGATGCGTTCGTTGTCGAAGGCTTCAGGAGCCGCCTGGATTTCCACGTAGCGGTCCAGCAAGGCGTCGACTGCCTTTTGCGCATCGGCCAGTGCTTCGTCCGACAATTGCCCATGCCCCAGGTACTGGTTGACCACCCGCGCCAGGTCGTTCATGAAAAACAGGAGGGCGGCGGCGCCGCGGCAATCGGGATGGGCGAAGCCCCAGGTGTCGGGGGTAGGATTCTGAGTCATGGGAAGAGGGCAGTGTCACGGGCGGCCCAGGGAGCCGGAAACGCCATTTTATGGGAACGGGCGGCAGGCCCGCATGGTGCATACTTCGACGCCTATGATCAGACTAGCACTTCCCTCCGACCTGGCCAGCCTGGCCGATATCGAACGTTCCGCCGGGAAGCGATTCCTGGGCACCCCCATGGCCTGGGCCGCGGCCGACGATCCCGTGCCGCGGATGGTGCTGGAGCAGGCGCAGGCGGCAGGCCTGCTGTGGATCGCCGAGGCCGAGGACGGCCTGCCCGCCGGATTCGCGCTCACCCAGCCGATGGATGGGGATCTCTATCTTGCCGAAATGGCGGTGGCCTTGCCGAGGCAGGGGCGCGGCCTGGGGCAGGCCCTGCTGGGCGCGGTGCGCGCGCACGCCCGCGCCGCCGGCTACCGGTCGGTGGTGCTGACCACGGACCGCGAGCTGCCGTGGAATGCGCCTTTTTACCGGCGTCACGGTTTTTCAGAATTGCCGGCGGACAGGATCCCGGCGCTGCTCGCGGCGCGCCTGCGCCAGGAAGAGGCGTCGGGCTTCGATCCGGCGCGCCGGTGCGCGATGGCCTGCCCGGCACAAGCGTGAGCCGCCCTGTGTCAACACGCTTCGATGGCAACAAATTCCGCCCGCCGGCAGCGGCGGCGCGGCGCTTCGGGATAATCTGCGGGTGTGGGGCCGCCCGGGAACGGGGCTGCGCCGCTTCCGCAAACCCGCATGCAAGGAGGATGGGCATGGCATTGCTGCGAGCTTGCCTTCTGGGCCTGGCAACGGCGTCGATGCTGTTGCTTGCGGCCTGTGTCAACAAGGAGCCGCAGGAACGCACGGCGTTCATCCAGCTGCTGCAATCCCGGATCAGCAGCGCGTCCCTGGTGCCTCTCGCCGTGCTGAGCAAGCCGGAAAAAGAGGCGGTGGGCGACTATGCCGATGCCTACGATGTGATCGTCGACTTCCAGCAGGCCATGGCCAAGTCCGCCGTGGCCATGCGGGACGTGCTGGCCGTGGAGACCCTGCGCTCGGTGGGCGACATCGTGGAGCGCAGGGCGCGCTTCGAGGAGGCGCGCAAGACGCTGGCCGAGAACGCCGCGAAGCTTGAGGATGCGCGCGCCAAGGCGGACAAGGCGCGGGGCGGCCTGGCGCTGCCGCCGGATCTTGCCCCCGTCTACGACGGCGTCTATGACGAGGCGGTGACCGCTCCCGCCGCGGAGCTCATGGATGCGGCCTCGAAGATGGACGCGGTTGCGCGCGATGCCCTGGGCGTCGCGGATTTCGTGGCCGCGCATGAGGAAGACATCCTTCTCGTGGACGGGCAGACGCTCGTGACGATGCCGACCGTGCAGCAGGAGCTGAACCTCCGGCTGCAAGGGCTGAATGCGCAATCGGACGGCCTGGAACGCGCCCGCGCCATCGTGTCGCAGGCGGCGGGCATGGCCCGGGGCGAACCCTGACGCGGCGCCGCTTTGTACAATGCGGGTCTCGCGGCGCTTGCCGTGCCTGGGACGGAACATGAGCCAATCTTCCAGCGTGCACTACAGAACCTTTCTGCTCCTGCTGGTGGCGGTCACCATCGCGTTCGGGTGGTTGCTGTGGCCCTTCTACGGGGCCGTTTTCTGGGGCGCCATCCTCGCCATCATCTTTGCCCCCTTGCAGCGCCGCCTGGTGCCGCGCATAGGAGGGCGGCGCAATCTGGCGGCGCTGATCACGCTGCTGCTGGTGCTGCTGCTGGTGATCCTTCCTTTGGTCGTCATCAGCGGATCGCTGGTGCGCGAGGGCGCGAACCTCTATCAAAGCATCAAGTCCGGGCAGGTCAATTTCGGCGCGTATTTCCAGCAGGCGATGGCGGCCTTGCCGCCTTCGGTGCATGACCTGCTGGCGCGCTTCGACCTGGCGGACATTCCCAGCCTGCAGGAAAAGCTCAGCGCCGGCGCGATGCAGGCGAGCCAGTTCCTGGCCACGCAGGCCCTGAGCATCGGGCAGGACACGTTCCAGTTCGTGATCAGCTTCGGCATCATGCTGTACCTGCTGTTTTTCCTGCTGCGCGACGGCCCGCAACTGTCGGCGCGGCTCAAGCGCGCCATGCCCCTGAGCGACACGCACAAACAACATCTGTTCCGCAAGTTCACCACTGTCGTGCGCGCTACCGTGAAGGGCAACGTTGCGGTGGCGGCGGCGCAGGGAGCGCTGGGAGGCATCATTTTCTCGATCCTCTCCATCCAGGGCGCCTTGCTCTGGGGGGTGATCATGGGCTTTCTGTCGCTCCTGCCCGCGGTGGGCGCGGGCTTGATCTGGGCGCCGGTCGCGATCTATTTCCTGCTGACGGGCGCCACCGTGAAGGGCGTCGTGCTGATTCTGTTCGGCGTGCTGGTCATCGGCATGGTGGACAACGTGCTGCGCCCCATCCTGGTGGGCAAGGACACCAAGATGCCGGATTACGTGGTGCTGATCTCCACGCTGGGCGGCATGGCCTTGTTCGGCTTGAACGGCTTCGTGATCGGTCCGTTGATCGCCGCGCTGTTCATGGCGAGCTGGGATCTGTTCGCGCCCTTGCCCGAGGCATCCCCCGGCGCTGCCGAGGAGCGCCGGCCCGCGAAGAAATAGCCCCGGCGGGCGGGCTGGATGGCCATCGCGCCATCCGTTCATCCGGCCGCGGGTGTATGGTGTAGCAGCGCCCGGTCCCGCCTGGGACGGGCCTTTCGTGTCGACTTCGCCTATCAGGAGCGTGTTGCATATGGAATGGAAACTGCATCGGTCGGGCTGGATCGAAGAACGCAACTTCGACATTGAATTCGCCGAGACCCCGGAGGGCTACCACACCCGGGTGCGAGTCTTCGGCTTTCCCATACTGGAAGACACCAAGCACGTCTTTCCCAACGAGGCGCTGGCGGAGAAGGGCGCCCTGACCCTGCTCAAGAGCCAGTTCACCGGCACGCCGGACCTGGAAGAACAATAGCGTCCGGCAGGCGCGGCCTTCTTGGGCCTGGCGTTCGCCGTCCTGTCCGGCGGCGGCGTTGATCCGCTCGATCCGACCCGCGAGCAGGCCATGAGCGGCCGGCACGAGCCTTTACGGCCATGGCGGCCGGATCGGGTCCCAGGGGATGCCCCAGGCGGAGCCCATGGCCTGGGGCGCGGTTTCGGAGTAAATTGGGGACGCCGGGATCCGGCCGCTCCGGTGCCGGTTACCCGGGTCGCGGATTGTGCGATTGCGAGCTTCTGCAATATTTTCTGACTTCCGTTCGTGCGTCGGCGACGGGCCGGGCCGGACGTTTCGGGAGGCGCATGAGTTCAACGGTGTCGGTGCGATCGCAGTCGCGCAGCGCGAGGGCCGCCCTAGGCGGGCCGGCCCATGGCTGACGGCCAGAGCGTCGTTGGTGCGCAGGCCCGGGCGCCGCGGCGCTACTCCATGCGCACGGGCCTGCTGGCCCTGGTCGTCGCCTGTATTTCGCCCGCGCTGGTGGTGGCGTCGGTGGCCGTCTACGAAAGCTACGTCATCCAGAAAGAACGGATTTTCCGCGACACGATTTTCCTGGCGCGCAATCTCGCGGCGATTCTCGACCGGGAGCTGACCGGCGTCGAGGCCGGCTTGAAAATGCTTGCGTCTTCGCCGGATCTCGTCGCGGGCGATCTCGCCGCTTTCCATGAACGCGCGCGCGAAGCCGCGCACTTCCAGATCGTCGACAATTATGTCCTGACGGACAAGGACGGCCGCCAGCTCGTCAATACGGAAGTGCCCTTCGGCAATGTCTTGCCGATGAGCGGCGCGCCCGCGGAGCTGGCGCGAGTCTTCCATACGCGCGCGCCGGTGCTGACGGGGCTGTTCACTGGCGGGCTCAACGTCGGCCCGACCATCGCGCTCGGCGTGCCGGTGGTGCGCGGCGGCGAGGTCGTCTACAGCCTGAACGTCGGGATCCTGCCCGAGCGCATCGGCAATGTGCTGGGCCGGCGGACCTTGCCGGACGGCTGGGTCGCCGCCGTGCTGGACGGCTCCGGCACCATCGTCGCCCGCACGAGGGACACGTCGAAGTTCGTTGGCCAGAAGGCCGTGCCCGCGCTGGCCCGCGCCGTGCAGCAGGAAGGCGAGGGATCGTTGGAAACGGTCACGAAGGAAGGCACGCCCGTCTATACCGCGTTCAGCCGGTCGTCGCTGTCGGGCTGGACCGTCGCGGCCGGCGCGCCCATGGCCTTGGTGACGACGGACCTGTACCGCTCTATCGCCTGGATCGCCCTGGGCACCCTGTTCGCCTTCGGCCTGGGGCTATGGCTGGCCCTGCGGCTCGCCAACCGGCTGACCTCGGCGGTGCAGGGCCTGGTCGTGCCCGCGCTTGCGCTGGGCAAGGGCCGCGCGGTGGAACTGCCCGGCACGCGGGTCAAGGAGGTGGCGGAAGTGGGCGGCGCGATGCAGCAGGCCTCGCGCATGCTGGCCCACGCGCAGCACCTGGCGCACTACGACCCGCTGACCGGCCTGTGCAATCGGGTCCTGTTCGGCGAACTGGTGCAGCGCGAGCTGGCGGTGGCGCAGCGCAGCGGCGAATCCTTCGCGATTCTTGCGATCGACCTGGACGGATTCAAGTCGGTCAACGACATGCACGGCCATGCGGCCGGCGACGCGGTGCTCAAGGAGGCGGCGGAACGCATGGCCGAAGCGGTCCGCGTGTCGGACGTCGCGGCCCGCCTGGGGGGCGACGAGTTCGCGGTGCTGCTGCTCGGCGCCACCGGGGAGAACGCGAGGCTGGTCGCGCAATCGCTGGTGGAGCGCCTGTCGCAGCCCTATCCCGGTATCCGGGCGGCCGTATCGGCCAGCGTGGGCGTCGCGGTGTTTCCGCAATCCGGCATGACCCTGCGGGAACTGCTGGAGCGCGCCGACGTGGCGCTCTACAAGGCCAAGGGGGAGGGCAAGCGGCGCGTCGTGTCGGACGGGGCGTAGCGCCGCGGCCCGTTCAGGCCTCGTGGCCCGGAGGGGCGAGGGCGGTGAGGACTTCCCCCGATTTCAGGCGATACCGGTTGCGGTCCAGCGCGAGCACGCACTCTCCGTCGGAAGTCCGGAGGATGTAGCGGGCGGCGTCGGACGGATGCGCCGCGGCGTGCGGGCCGTCGGCGTGCAGGAAGACTTCTATGCGGTAGAGCCGGCCCGATTCCGTGCTGGCGAGGACGTCGCTCAATCTGCGTATCGATATGGTCATGCGGCTTTCTCTCCCTGTTCGTTGCCGCGGCACAGAGGCGCTTTCGGCCCCGGCCCCCGGCCTGCGAGACGCCAGCGGCGCCCGGCTTTTCGCTAAACTGCCCGGCTTGGCGTCGGGCCGCGCCAGAAAGGCAGGCGCGGACAGCGACGGACAATCGGAAACGGTAATGCAATTTTCTTTCGGCCGGAATACGGCCACCTCCTTAGGTTTGCTGGCGGTCCTGCTGTGGGGAACGGTGGTCGGCCTCATCCGCAGCGTCAGCGAGAGCTTCGGCCCCGTCGGCGGGGCCGCGCTCATCTATACGGCAGGCTCCGCCTTCCTGGTGCTGCTGCTGGGATTTCCCAGGCTGCGCACCTTTCCCCGCTCGTACCTCATCGTCGGCAGCCTGCTTTTCGTCGCGTATGAAATCTGCCTGTCGCTCTCCCTGGGCTTTGCGGCCAACCGCGGGCAGGCGATTGAGCTGGGCATCGTCAACTACCTCTGGCCGTGCTTCACGGTGGTCCTCGCCATGCTCATCAATGGCCAGCGGGCCCGCGCCTGGGTGGTGCCCGGCATTCTGCTGTCGCTGGGCGGTATCGTCTGGGTGGTCGGCGGCTCGGGCGGCTTGTCGTGGGAACGCACCGTCGCGAACGTGTCCAGCAATCCCCTCAGCTACGGGCTGGCATTCAGCGGCGCCGTTATCTGGGCCCTGTACTGCAACGTGACGCGCCGGTTCGCGGACGGCAAGAACGGGGTGGCGCTGTTTTTCATGCTGACCGCGGCGGCCCTGTGGGCCAAATACCTGCTTGGCGAGGAGCCCGCGCTGGCGTTCACCGGGCCCGCCACGCTCGAACTGTGCGTGACCGGCGGGGCCATGGCGGCAGGCTACGCGCTGTGGAACGTGGGAATACTCAAGGGCAATCTGACCTTGCTGGCTACCGCCTCGTATTTCACGCCGGTCTTTTCCACCTTCTTCGCGGCCGTGTGGCTTTCGACCCGTCTGACCGCGTCGTTCTGGCAAGGCGTGGCCATGGTCACCGCCGGTTCGTTGATCTGCTGGGCGGCAACGCGCGGCAAGAGCGCCCGGAACGGGTAGCCCCGGGCGCGCGCGTCATGAAGAGGAGTTGCTCGATCAGAGCAAGGATTGCGCGACCGCGTATCCCAGCGGGATCAGCAGAAGCGAAGCGAACAGGGAACTGACGATCGCCGCCGATATTTTCAGCCAGGGCTCGGGCCCCGCGCTTTGAATCGTTTGAATCACCAACGCGACGATACCCATAACCATCAAACAGCTGATAACCACTGCTACGTGAGTCATGTTGTCTCCGTCCTCGCCTGATTAAAGGGATTCGGCGCCGCTGAGCGGTCTATATGTTTGTAATGATTGTGCGCCTGTATTCGCGTGGCGGGCCCTAGGGTTTTCCAGGCGCTTCGCATGGTTTGTGGCGTAATTGCCGCGGGGTCTGCAGCATGAATGCCATGTGCGGATGCAGCATTTCCAGCCCGGCCCAGGGTGTCGTGACCGCCGCCGGTTTGCGCTACGATGGCGGCGTCGAATCACCGAAGAGGCCGCCAGATGCCGCAGAAATTGCGTCCGGGCACGCGCGCAACGTTGCAGGTCAGGCAATTGATGCCCGGCGAGTTCGCCTGGATCATCACCTTGTTCGACCCCGAGTCCGGCAATGTGCGCAGCACCAATTACTCGGAGAAGCGCTATGGCAGCCAGGACGAGGCCTCCGCCGCCGGAAAGGCCGCCGTGCTGGAATTCCTGGGCAATGGCGGCCAGAAAAGCCTGGAATCCAAGCCCAGGCCCTGAGCCGGCGGCCCGTATCCGTTCCGAAGCCCTCGCAAGAGGGCTTTTTTACGGGCGCGCAGGCGGGCGGCGCCGCGCCGCCGGGAACGCGGTTTGCTGGGCAGGCGGGGCGCGCTTCGCGCCTACCGAGGAGACCCGCCATGTCCCAGTCCACGCATAGAGAACCCGGCCTGCCCGACGACCTGCCGCCGGACGATCCCGCGCTTCCCGGCAATCTGCCGCCCGATGGGTCGGTGCCCGTGCCCAACCCGCCGCCGGACGAGCCTGAAGAGGAGCCGCCCGTTCCGCCCAGGCCGGATCCGAGCGATCCGCGCACGATCGATCTGGCTTGACGGCCACGTACCCCGCTGCGCGCCATGCGCAGCCCATGCAAGGAGGCTTCCATGCGTTCGATTCTGTTGTGGCTGCTTGGCGTCCCCATCCCGATCATCATCCTGCTTGCCCTGTTCTGGCATTGATGCAGGCCCTTACCCGTCGCGGCGCAGCGCGGCCGCTTCTTCGCAATGAACAAGGAAGAGTCCATGGAAAACGCATCGATGTTGAGCCAGCCGTACGCCAATGACGCGCCCCCGCGCGAGTCCGCGATTTCCGCCGTCTCGTGGGCGGCCGTGTTCGCCGGCGCGGTCATCGCCGCGGCGCTATCGCTTGCCCTGTTCGCCGGCGGGGCGGGACTGGGGTTCCTGTCCGTCTCCCCGTGGGGGGACGAAGGTCTTCCGGCTCCTGCCGTGGGCATCGGCGTGGTCGCCTGGATGCTGTTCACCCAGATCGTGGCCTACGGGATAGCGGGCTATGTCGCGGGCCGCTTGCGCACCAAGTGGGTCGATGTGCACGCCGACGAGGTCTATTTCCGAGATACGGCGCACGGCTTTCTCGTATGGGCCGTGAGCGCGGTCGTCAGCGCGGCGCTGTTGGGCGCATCCATCGTCTCGCTGGCCTCGGGCGTGGCGAAAGCGGGCGCCTCTGCGGCCGGGGCCGCAACCGCGGCAACCACCGCCGCCGCCGCCGCCGCGGGAGCCGGCGGCGCAACTGAGCAGGCAAGCGACTATTTTGCCGACATGCTGCTGCGGACCGACCGGCCCGATGCCGCAGGCGACCGCGCCGGCGCCCGCGCGGAGGTGGGCCGCATCGTGGCGGTCAGCCTGGGACGGGGCGAGATGACGCCTGAGGACCGGGATTACGTGGCAAGCGTCGTCGCCGCGCAGGCCGGCATCGAGCCCGACGCGGCGCGAAAGCGTGTCGAGCAGGCGATCCAGCAAGCGAAGAAGGCGGCCGGCGAGGCCCGGCAGAAGGCCAGGCAGGCCGCGGACGGCGCGCGCCAGGCCGCTGCCGCGTTCGCGTTGTGGGCCTTCGCGTCGATGCTCATCGGCGCATTCGTGGCGAGCCTGGCGGCGACCTGGGGAGGCAGGCGCCGCGATACGCAGAAACTGCCCTAGCACCGCGCGAGGCCCGACACCCCCGGGGCGGCAGGCAGGCGCCGGCCGGCATGCATGCCGGGATGTGCATTTTGCGCGATAGATGGTAGAAAGCACATTCGTACTTGGTCGCCTTGGCGCGGGGTGCTTGCTTGAGAAAATCGAGCGTTACGTTTTTGGTCCTCATCGTCGCCCTGTCCGTACTAACGGCGATGATTGCGTTCATCAATGCCCTGGTCGTGGCCCAGATCGTTCAAAAGGACCAATTGATCGCCCGCTCCCTGGAGGCCAATCGGGCTTACGCCGCCAAGCTGGCGGAGACGGTCGACCTGTATGTCGAGTCGATCCAGCGGCAGCTGGAGGTCAGCGCCAGCCGCATTCCCGCCATGCTGGATTCAACGGAGGCGCTGGATGCCGAGGCGGCGAGAGTCGCCAGGCAGTCTGACGGCGTGGTGGCGGCCTTTATCGCCGATGGCGCCAACAGAATCGTCGCCTTCGAGTCGTTGGCGCCGGAACTCACCGAAAAGCCCGCCATGTTGAATCGCATCGAGATAGACCAGCGCGAAGTCGCAGGCCATGTTTCGGCCGCATACCTGTCCGCCAAGGGGTTTCCGAGCGTTCTTTTCTCCGAACCCGTGCGCGATGCGAAAGGCAAGTACCTGGGCCTGGTGGCCGCGGCGATGTTCCTCAGGCAGGACAACGAACTGGACCGCCTGATAAACGTCCATTTCCATCTCGATGGTTCCTATGTCTATGTGGTGGATTCCCACGGGAAAATCCTGGTTCACCAGGACAAGGAAAGAATAGGGACGAGCGAAAGCGGCAACGTGGTCGTCGACGCGGTGGGGCGCGGGGAAGCGGGTTCCATGGCGGTCACCAACACGCGCGGCAAGCGGTTCTTCGCCGGCTACGCGCCTATGCGCAACGGCGACTGGGGCGTGGTGGTGCAGACGCCGGAAGAGGTCACGCTGGAGCCGCAGCAGGATCTGCTGCGGCGCTCCTTGCTGTATTCGATCCCCGCCGCGGTGCTGGCGCTGCTGCTGATCTACGGCCTGGCCCGTTGGATTGCCTCGCCGCTTTCCCGTCTGGCCCGGGCCATGCAGCTGCATGGCGAAGAGGCCGCCGCCGCGCTGCGCGGCGTTTCTCCGTGGTACTTCGAGGCGCGGCAGCTGCGTGAAGCGGTCGGCGCGACCCTGGCGCAGCACCAGCGTCAGATTACCGAACTCAACACGGAAAACCTGACCGATCCCATGACGCGGCTCCTGAACCGGCGCGGCGTGGAAGACGAGGTCGCGCGGCTCAGGGCGGCGCGGCAGCCGTTTGCCGTGCTGGCGCTGGACATCGACCACTTCAAGCGTGTCAATGACACGTTCGGCCATGCCGCGGGCGACAAGGTCCTGATCCTGCTCGGCGACCTGATGCGCGCCAGCATCCGCGCCGGCGACGTGCCATGCCGGGTGGGCGGCGAGGAGTTCCTGGTATTGATGCCGGCCGGCGACGAGGGCATCGCGCGGCGGGTCGCCGAACGGATCCGCGCGACCGTGGAGGTCACTGAAATGCCCGAGGGGGTCGGGTATATCACCATCTCCATCGGCGTGGCCCGCTGGCCCGAGGACGATGCGGACACGGATGAGGTCATGAAGCTTGCGGACCGGGCGCTGTACGGGGCCAAGAACGCGGGCAGGAACCGGGTCGTGGTGTATCCGTTCTAGCCTCTTGTTCCTGCGCGCTTCAAGGGAGCCGCCGGAAAAGCGAAAGGCCCTCACCGAAGTGAGGGCCTTTCAAATTCCTGGTGGCGCATCCCTGATTCGAACAGGGGACCTGCGGATTATGATTCCGTCGCTCTAACCGGCTGAGCTAATGCGCCACGCGTGTCTTACTTTTACCGCTGCTTCGTTGTTCGCCGTTGCGTTGCAAGTGGTGATCAACGAAGAACGAAATTCTAGCATGAACTTTTTCCGATGTGCAAGCGGCTGGGAATGAAAATTTCCGCAGGCGCTTCAGGCGTCCCGGGCCAGGCGGATGCCCGAGAATTGCCAGCGGGCCTCGGGAGGGAAAAAGTTGCGGTAGCTGGGGCGGATGTGGTCCCTGGGCGTGGCACAGGAGCCGCCCCGCAGCACATATTGGTTGCACATGAACTTGCCGTTGTATTCGCCCACGGCGCCGGCGTCGGGCTGGAAGCCGGGGTAGGCGTCGTAGGCGCTGCTTGTCCATTCCCAGGCGTCGCCGAAGAGCTGCACGGGGCCGCCGGAGCCGCTGCGCGTAGGGGCGGGGCGGGGATCCAGGTGGCCGTTTTCGAGCAGGTTGGCGCGGGCGCTGAGGGCGCCTTCGGGCAACTGGCGGGCGGCATGTTCCCATTCCGCTTCGCGCGGCAGGCGCACTCGGGCCCAGCGGGCGTAGGCGTCGGCCTCGAAATAGCTGACGTGCGTCACGGGGGCCTGCAGCTCCAGGTCCTGCAGGCCGCGCAACGTGAAGACGCGCCACTCGTCGCGCTGGCGCTCCCAGTAGAGCGGCGCTTGCCAGCCTTGCGAGCACACGATGTCCCAGCCCAGGGACAGCCACAATTCCGGCCGCCTGTAGCCGCCGTCGCGGATGAAAGCCAGGTATTCATGCTGGGTCACCAGGCGGTCGGCCAGGTGGAACGGGGCCAGCAGCACGTCATGGGCGGGGCCTTCGTTGTCGAACCCGAAGCCGCGTCCGTCGTCGCCGATGCGGGTGATGCCGCCGGCGTACCGGGTCCAGCCGGCGGGCGTGGCCGGGGGCAGGGCGGGCGCGCCGGGCGCCACGTAGGCGGGCCGCAACGGGTTGGCCGACAGCATGTGCTTTACGTCGGTCAGGATCAATTCCTGGTGCTGCTGTTCGTGGTTCAGGCCGAGCTCCAGCAGCGCATCGAAGTCGGGATCGTTGCCGCCCAGCCTGGAAATCAGCGCGTGCATGGCGCCGTCCACGTGCTGGCGGTACTGCAGCACCTCGCTCAGGGCGGGGCGCGACAGCAGGCCCCGCTGCGGGCGCGGGTGCTTGGCGCCGATGGCGTTGTAGTAGGAATTGAACAGCATGCGGTATTGCGGGTGGAACACCGCGTAGGACGGATGAAAGCGGGTCAGCAGGAAGGTCTCGAAGAACCAGGTGGTGTGCGCCAGATGCCACTTGACGGGACTGCAGTCCGGCATGGATTGCACTTGGCAATCCTCGGGACTCAGCGGGGCGGCCAGCGCGGTGCTGGTCGAGCGCACGGCGTCGTACCGGTCATGCTGGCCGGCCTGGCCGGCCGCGTACGGTCCGGTGGCGGGGTGGGTCAGCAGGCACGCAGGTTCCATGGCGATCCTCCAGTGGCGTGTTGGGAAAGCCCGCGTCAGGCGCGAGCGCTGAAAACAGAGAACCAGCCGCGGGAATCGGACCAGTGCGCAACGTCGCGATAGCCGGCGCTGGCGAGCAGGCCGGCGAAGGATTGCGGAGTGAATTTGTAGGAATTCTCGGTGTGGATGCGTTCGCCGGCGCCGAACTCGCGCTGGCCGCCGGGCCAGGCCACGCGGACCGCCCGCTGCGCTTCCAGGTGCATTTCGATGCGCGACCGGGAGCTGTTGAAGAGCGCCACGTGGCGCCAGTCGTCCACGTCGAAATCCGCGTCCAGCACGGTGTTCACGTGACGCAGCAGATTCAGGTTGAACGCGGCGGTCAGATGCAGCGCGTCGTCATAGGCGGGCTCCAGCACCTGCCGGGCCTTGACGCGGTCCACGCCGACCAGCAGCCCGCCCCCTTCGCATTGGCCGCGGATGCGCTGCAGCATGGCGTGCGCGTCCTCGGGGCTCAGGTTGCCGATGCTCGAGCCGGGATAGAAGAACAGGCGCTGTTCGGCGGGTATGCTGTCGGGCAGCTCCAGCGCATGGGAGAAATCCTGTCCGATGGCGGTAATCCGCAAGTCGGGATACGAAAGCCGCAGCCGGCGCGCCGCGGACTGGAGATAGTCGGCGGATATGTCGATGGGGACGTAGTGGCTGGGCCGCAGGCTGAGGAAGAGGCGCTCCGCCTTCACGCAATCGCCCGCGCCCAGGTCGATCATCGATTGCACCGGCCCGATATGGCGGGCGATGTCGTCGCCGTGGCGCTGGAAGATTTCCGCTTCGCACCGTGTCGGATAGTACTCCGGCAATTGCGTGATGGCGGTGAAGAGCGCGGAGCCGAGCGCGTCGTACAGGAACTTGGGATCGACGTGGGCCGGATGGTCCATCAACCCGTCGCGCAGTTCGATCTGCTCAGGGCTGGGGTGCTGCAGGTGCTGCGCGATGAATTCCGGGGCGGCGGGGGCAAACAGCGTGGAAGGGGAAACCATGCGTTCAGTTCCTTTTTTGAGGGGGGTGAAGCGCATTGCAAAGGTCTATTGTGGCGGCGATTGGGGTTGCGGTGTCAAGCGCTAAGCCGCTGAATGCAATGGACTTTTACGAAATCGCGCCGGGCCGGCGGGGGCCGCGGCCCGCGCCGCCGCGAGCGGCGCGGCTGCCGGCCCAGGGGGGCGTTGGCAGGACCCCGCCCCGCTGAAATATCGGATTACGGCTGGTTGCCAAAGCTCGGGCGGCATGGAGGGATGGCGGCCACAATGAAAGCCGTGGCCTGGCATGGCGCGCCGCCGCGCGCGCAGGCAGGCCCGACCCATCCAAATAATCACAAGGAGCGACCATGAATCGAAAGCATCAACGCGCCGAAATGGCTTTGCACCGCGAACGGGTAAGCGACAGCTTCCAGGAACTGCTGGCGGGTACCGAAGACCTGCTGCGTTCGACGGCTTCGTACACGGGCTCCGAAATTGAAGCGGCACGCGCGCGCCTGCGGCGCCAGCTGGCCGACGCGCGCGAATCGGCGGGCGAGTGGGAGGGCGTGGCGCGCGAGCGCGCGCGCCGGGCCTCCGCCTATGCCGACGAGTACGTGCATGAGCACGCCTGGAAGTCGGTGGGCGTGGCGGCGCTGGTCGGCGCGTTGCTCGGGTGCTGCCTGATGGCGGGCGGCCGGCGTTAAGCCATCGCATCATGTGGCCGCTTCCGGCTGTGCGCCGGGCCCGGCCCGGGCCCGGCGTGTCTTCGTGGCTGTCTGGCGCGCGCCGGTGGGCCGGCGCGCTGCCGCTGGCCTGCGCCGTTCTGCTGGCTGCCTGCGCCAGCGTTCCGGACGCCCAGGAGCGGCAGGAGCGCCAGGCGCAGGCCAACCTGTCCGCCGACGCCGCGCTGGACAGTTATCGCCGCGGGCAAGGCATCGCCGCGGCGCCGGGAACGCCCAAGGGCGATTTCCTGGCGCGCCATCTTGCCGTCGAACAGGCGGTCAGCGGCGAACCCCTGGTGGCGGGCAACCGTGTCAGGTTGCTGGCGGACGGGCCCAGCACTTACCAGGCCATGTTGCGCTCCATCGGCCAGGCGCGCCGCTACGTCCACATGGAAACCTATATTTTCGATGATGACGCTGAAGGGTCGCGTTTCGCCGAAGCGTTGATCTCGGCGCGCAACCGCGGGGCCGAGGTTTCCCTGATGGTCGATGCCGTCGGCACGCTCAAGACGCCCGACGCGCTGTTCAAGCGCCTGCGCGATGCCGGCGTGCAGGTGGCGGTCTTCAATCCGGTCAACCCGGCCCGCGCCCGCGCCGGCTGGTCGCCCAACCAGCGCAACCACCGCAAGGTCCTGGTGGTGGACGGCAAGGTCGGATACCTGGGAGGCATCAACGTCAGCAGCGTGTACGAGTCCTCGCCCGGCTCCGGCTCCGGTTCGGGGCCAGGCTCCGGAAAGGCGGACGCGGAGGCGGACGGCGATGCCAAGGCGGCGCCCTGGCGCGACACGCATCTGCGCATCGAAGGCCCCGCGGTGGCGCAACTGGAGGCGGTCATCCGCGCGGGCTGGGAATCGCAGTCCAAGGAGCCCATCAAGGGCGGCGACTCGTACGTGGCGCCGCCCGCGGGCGCGACCCGCGTGCGGATACTGGCCAACCAGCCGGACCGCAGCGACGGCTACACCGTGTACCTGACGCTGATGTCGGCGTTCGAGAGCGCGCAGCAGTCCATCCACATCACCATGGCGTACTTCGTTCCGGATCCCGCCTTCATCGACGTCCTGACGGCGGCGGCGCGGCGCGGGGTGGACGTGGTCCTGGTGCTGCCCGGCTTCAGCGATTCGTCGCTGGTGTTCCACGCCGGGCGCTCGCATTACGCCGATCTGCTGGACGCGGGGGTGAAGCTCTACGAGCGGCGCGACGCCCTGTTGCACGCCAAGACCGCGGTGGTGGACGGCGTATGGTCCACCGTCGGATCGAGCAACATGGATTGGCGCAGCTTCGCCTTGAACTATGAAATCAACGCCGTGGTGCTGGGGCCGGAGTTCGCGGCCGACATGGAGGCGCTGTTCCAGCGCGACGTTGCCGATTCGGTGCGCATCACGCCCGAGGCCTGGAAGGCCCGGGGCGTGGGCGACCGCTCCATGGAGTTCTTCTCGCGCATGTTCGAGCGCTGGCTGTAGCCGCGCCTGAGCCAGGCGCGGCCGGCCCAGGCGCGGCCGGCCTACGCGTGCGCCGGCGCGGCCTGGGCGGCATGCTCCTGCGCGAGCGCCGTGGTGATGTCGTGGGTAGGTTGGAACGAGTTGGCCTGCGCCATGGCCCAGCCGGCGCGGAACACCTGGTGCCGGAATTCGCCGCGCAGCAGTTCGCCGGGCGCGAGTTCCGGGAACAGCGCGGACAGCAGCCGGATCTCGCTGGGCGAAATGCGGCGCGCGATGTGATGCGGACGGAGCTGGCCCGGGTGCGTCAGGCCGGCCGCGGCCAGCAGTTCGGCCAGCGCGTGCAGCGTATTGCGATGGAAATTGGCCACGCGCTGCGCCTTGTCGGGGACCACCAGCGCGCGTTGGCGCAGCGGATCCTGCGTGGTGACGCCGGTGGGGCATTTGCCGGTATGGCAGGCCTGGGCCTGGATGCAGCCTATGGCGAACATGAAGCCGCGCGCCGCGTTGCACCAGTCGGCGCCCATGGCCATGACCCGGGCCATGTCGAAGGCCGTGATGACCTTGCCCGACGCGCCCAGCTTGATGCGGTCACGCAGGTTCACGCCGATCAGGGTGTTGTGGACCAGGCGCAGCGCTTCGCGCAGGGGCGTGCCGACGTGGTCGACGAATTCCACCGGGGCCGCGCCCGTGCCGCCTTCGGCGCCGTCCACCACGATGAAGTCCGGCGTGATGCCGGTTTCAAGCATGGCCTTGACGATCGCGAACCATTCCCAGGGATGGCCCACGCAGAACTTGAACCCCACCGGCTTGCCGCCCGACAGTTCGCGCAGGCGCGCCACGAATTTCATCAGGCCGATGGGAGAGTCGAAGGCGGAGTGGCTGGCGGGCGAATTGCAGTCCTGCCAGGGCGCGACGCCGCGCGCCTCGGCGATCTCGGGCGTGACCTTGCCTGCGGGAAGGATGCCGCCGTGCCCGGGTTTGGCGCCCTGGGACAGCTTGATCTCGATCATCTTGACCTGCGGCGTACAGGCGTTCTTGACGAATGCCTCTTCCGAGAACGCGCCGTGTTCGTCGCGGCACCCGAAGTAACCCGAGCCGATGTTCCAGACCAGGCTGCCGCCGGGCTGGCGATGATAGCGGCTGATGCCGCCCTCGCCGGTGTCGTGCGCGAAATTGCCTTGGCGCGCACCTTCGTTCAGGGCCAGCACGGCGTTGGCCGACAGCGCGCCGAAGCTCATCGCCGATACGTTGAAGGCCGACATGGAATAGGGTTGGGTGCACTCGGGGCCGCCCACGGTGACGCGGAAGTCGGTGTCGTCGATGCGAGAGGGCGACATGGAATGGTTGATCCATTCGTAGCGGTCGCCGTAGACGTCTTCCTGCGTGCCGAAGGGGCGCTTGTCGATCTCGCGCTTGGCGCGCTGGTAGACGATGGAGCGCTGCGCGCGCGAGAACGGCGCCGCCTGCGTGTCGTCTTCGAGGAAGTACTGGCGGATCTCGGGGCGGATGAATTCGAACAGGAAGCGCAGATTGCCCAGGACCGGATAGTTGCGCCGGATGGCATGGCGGGGCTGGATCAGGTCATACGCGCCCAGCGCGCCCAGAAGCGCCAGCGGAATGGCGATCCACAGCCACCAGGCCGAGCTTGCGAAGGCCAGGGCGGCGGTGACCGCCGCGCCCGCCAGGGTCAAAAGAAAGGCCGTGTACCGGCCGAAGATCCAGCTCATGTCCATCTCCGTATTTCGGGATGGAGCAACCATACACCAGCTACGGGCCCCGCAATGGGGGGACGTAGCTGGAATACTGTTTCTCAGCAGCTGGACGCCGGCGGCGTTTTCTCGACCGCCAGGCCGAAAGCGGGGCGCAGCCGCACGCCGAGGGCGCTGCCCGCGAAGGCGGCCGGCAGCCACAGCCAGGCGTGCAGGCTGCCCGACAGGATGCCGCTGAAGTAGGCGCCGATATTGCAGCCGAAGGCCAGGCGCGCGCCGTAGCCCAGCAGCAGGCCGCCGACGACCGCGCCGGCCAGCGAGCGGGCCGGCACCTTCCAGACGGGGGCGAACTTGCCGGCGGCGCTGGCGGCGGCGAGCGCGCCCAGCATCAGGCCGATGTCCATGACGGTGGTGACGTCCTGGCGCAGCGGCGCGGCCAGCGAAGGCTGCTTGGCCCAGTAGGCCCAGGTGGCCACGTCGCCGCCGACGGCGTCCAGGGCCTTGGCGCCCCACAGCGCGAAGGCCGACGTGATGCCCCAGGGGCGGCCGGCCAGCGCCAGCGTAAGAAAGTTCAGCGCGACCAGCGCCACGCCGCCCCAGATCAGCGGCCAGGGGCCTTGCAGCAGAGAGCCCGGCCGCGCGGTGCGCGAGGCGAACGAGATCACGTGGCCGTGGCGCCGCTTCTCCAGCACCGTGACGGCCCAGGCGATCAGCGCAAAGACGGCGAGGTTCGCGACCAGCGCGGGCGCCAGTCCCCAGGTCTTGATGAGCGACGTGGGCGCAAGCGCGGGCAGGGCGGACCACCAGCCGAAGTTGGCGGTTGCGATGACGGAGCCGACGATGAAGAACAGCAGCGTGACCAGCATGCGGGTATTGCCGCCGCCGACCGCGAACAGCGTGCCCGAGGCGCAGCCGCCTCCCAGCTGCATGCCGATGCCGAACAGGAAGGCGCCCAGCACCACCGACACCCCCGGCGGCGACACAAAGCCGCTGACCGGCTGGCCGAACAGCGTGCCCGCGGCCAGGAAGGGGAAGAAGAGCAGCACGCCTGCGCCCAGCATCAGCATCTGCGCCCGCAATCCGGCGCCGCGGCGGTCCGACACGAAGACGCGCCAGGCCTGCGTGAACCCGAAGGAGGCGTGGTACAGCGTGACGCCGAGCAGGGCGCCGACGATCCACAGCGCGCCCTGGCGCCAGCCGACGGTCTGGTTCAGGTACAGCGCGCCGGCCAGCACCAGCAGCAGGGCGATCCACAGCGGCTTGCGATTGATGCGGATCGGCGGCAGGGCCGAGGAAGGCAGGGGTAGGGTCGAGGCGTTGGTGCTCATGGGAGTCCCGAGGGGAGATACGTAGAAATACAAACGGGCGCGAGGCCGCACCCGTGGGATGGTTAAAAGTCTAAGACGCGCGGTAAATCTCTCAAAGCATCAATTTATGCGTTTTAAATAACTAAAAGTAATATTGATGCTTGCCGGCAGGCTTACTGCAAGCGCCACGCCAGGGCGGCGAGGGTCAGCAGCAACACGGGCAGGGTCAGCACGATTCCCACCCGGAAGTAATAGCCCCAGGTGATGCGCAAGCCCTTGCGCGCCAGCACGTGCAGCCATAGCAGCGTCGCCAGGCTGCCGATCGGCGTGATCTTGGGTCCGAGGTCGCTGCCGATGATGTTGGCGTAGATCATGGCGTCCTTGACCGGCCCTGTCGCGCTGGTGTCCGCGATGGATAGCGCGCCCACCAGCACGGTCGGCAGGTTGTTCATGATGGAGGACAGGAAGGCGGTGATGAGGCCCGTGCCCAGCGCCGCGCCCCAGAGGCCGTATTCCGCGCAGCGGTCCAGCACCTGCGCCAGGTGCGCGGTCAGCCCGGCGTTGCGCAGCCCGTACACCACCAGGTACATGCCCAGCGAGAAGATGACGATGTGCCAGGGCGCTTCGCGCATGATGCGCCGCGTGCCCACGACGTGCTGCCGGCCGGCGATCAGCAGCAGGCCCAGCGCGCCGGTCGCGGCGATCGCGCTGACGGGGATGCCCATCGGCTCCAGGATGAAGAAGCTCGCCAGCAGCAGCGCCAGCACGACCCAGCCGGCGCGGAACGTGGTGAGGTCCCGGATGGCGGAGGCGGGCGCGGGCAGTTGGCTTACGTCGTAGCGCGGCGGGATGCTGCGGTGGAAGAACAGCAGCAGCACGGCCAGTGTGGACGCCACGGCCATCAGGTTCACGGGCAGCATCACCGAGGCGTATTCGCCGAAACCGATGCCGAAGAAATCCGCCGAAACGATGTTGACCAGATTGGACACGATGAGCGCGACGCTGCCCGTGTCCGCGATGAAGCCCGCGGCCATCACGAACGCCAGGGAGGCGCCCGGCCCGAAGCCCAGTGCCACCAGCATCTCCATGACGATGGGCGTGAGGATCAGCGCCGCGCCGTCGTTGGCGAACAGCGCGGAAACCGCCGCGCCCAGGAGGACGATCAGCACGAACAGAAGCCGGCCTCGGCCGCCGCCCCAGCGCGCCACGTGCAGGGCGGACCATTCGAAGAAGCCGGCCTCGTCCAGGATCAGGCTGGTGATGATGATGGCGATGAAGGTGGCGGTGGCGTTCCAGACGATGCGCCAGACGTCGGCGATGTCGGCCAGGTGGACCACGCCGGTGGCCAGCGCGAGCCCGGCGCCGAGCACAGCGCTCCAGCCGATGGACAGGCCCTTGGGCTGCCAGATGACCAGGGTGATGGTGAGAACGAATATGGCGGCGGCGAGCAGCATGGAATGAGGCTCAGGATAGCGGGTGCGCGCTGACCCAGGCGACGAGCAGGCTGACGGTCAGCACCGATGCCACGGTGCTGACCAGGATGGCGCGCGAGGTGACGCGCGCATCGCGGCCATACATCGAGGCCAGCATGAAGGGACCGGTGCCGATGGGCAGGGCGCTCATCAGCACGGCGGTCCAGGCCCACATGGGCGGCATGGGGAAGACGTAGAAGGCCAGCACCGCGGTCACGGCGGGCTGCAGCAGCAGCTTGCCGGCGACCAGGCGGAACACGCCCGGCCCGGAACTGGAGGTTTCGGTCTGCGCCAGGAACAGCCCGATCGTAACCAGCGCGCAAGGGCTGGCCGAGGCGCCCAGCAGCGACACGTAGCGGTCCAGGCCCTCCGGCAGCGCCAGTCCGGTAAAGGCCCATCCCAGGCCCAGCAGGGGGGCGGCCAGCAGCGGATTGCGCATCAGGGCCCGCCCCACCTTGAGCAGGGTGGCGCGCAGGCTGGGCGCCTGCTGGCGGTCGAACTCGATGAGCGCGATGGCGAAGCCGAACAGCACGCTCGCGGTCATCAGGGTGGTGAAGGTGGCGGGCGCCAGGCTTTCCGTGCCGAATAGCGCCAGGCATAGCGGGATGCCCATGTAGCCCGCGTTGGCGTAGGACGCGGCCAGGCCCTGGATGCTGCGGTCGGTCAGCGCGCCCTGCGTGCGCCGGGCTCCCAGGAACGACGCCAGGAACGTGGCGGCGATGCCGCCGGCGAACGCGGCGATGAAGCCCCAGTGCGCCGTCTGCGCCAGGTCCACCTGCGTCATCGCTCGAAACAGCAGCGCGGGCAGCGACAGATAGACGACATAGCGGTTCAGCGCGTCGGTGGCGGCCGCGCCCAGGATGCGCCAGCGGGCGGCCAGCCAGCCGGTCAGGATCAGGGCGAAGACCGGCAGGGCGGCGGTAATGACGGCGTTCATGGATAGGTTTGCGGAAGGGCGCTCATTCTAGCGCGCGTCCGCGGGCTTCGCGCGCGTGACGAGCAGGATGCCGAAGGCCGCGAGGGCCATGCCCGGCCACGCCAGCGCGGGTATGGGTTCGCCGAGGATCGCCAGCGCGATGACGGCCGTGCAGGGCGGAACCAGGAAGAACAGCGCGGACACCCGCGAGGCTTCGCCGTGCCGGATCATGGTCAGCAGCAAGGTAATGGCCACCAGCGAATTGCCCACGACGAGATAGGCGAGGGACGCCCAGAGCGGGCCGGTCCATTCGATGCGCATCGGTTCCAGCCAGAACGCCAGGGGCGCCGTGGCCGCCAGGCCGACCGCATACTGCACCAGGTTGGAGGCGACCGGGTGGGTCTGCGTGCCGAAGCGCTTTTCGTACAGCGTGCCGCCGGTGATGCACAGCAGCGCGCTCACGGCAAACAGCAGGCCCAGCGGCGACAGCACGTCGATCGACGCCTTGGCGACGATCACGAGCGCGGCGCCCGATACGCCCAGGCCCAGACCGGCCCAGCGCCGGGCGTCGACCCGCTCGTGCGCGATCGCCGGCGCCAGCAGGCCGATCAATATGGGCTGCAGCGAGGTAATCAACGCGATTCCGCCGGCCGACATGCCTTGCTTGAGCGACAGGTAGGTGAAGCAGAAATAGCCCGCCTGCAGCAAGAGGCCGACCATCGCCAGATGGCCCCAGGCGGCGGCGCCGCGCGGCAGCGGCGGGCGCACGAACAGCAGCACGGGCGCCAGGATCAGGACCACGCAGGCATAGCGCAGCGCCAGGAATGTCATGGGGTCGGCGTAGGCCAAACCGACCTTGAGCACGACGAAGCCGCTGGACCAGAGGAGCAGGAAAAGCGCGGGAGCGGCCTTCAACCAGGCGGGAGGAGCGGCAGGCGGCATGTCGGGGCACGGACAGCGTGGACAAGCCGCGATCGTACCCCCTTTTGAGCCATCTTCATCCCTGCGAAAATGGGGCGTAGGATTCTTTTATTCATTTGCTGCACGCGAGGATGGACATGTCGACCAACAAACAAGCAACGGTGCGTATCGCCCTGGGAACCTGGGACCGCCTGCGGGAGGACGCTTATTCGGTGCGCCACGAGGTGTTCGTCGTCGAACAGAAGGTGCCGCCCGACATCGAATTGGACGACGATGACGCGGTATCGGTGCATGCCGTGGCTTACGGCCCCGACGGCACGCCCATGGGCACGGGGCGCTTGTTGCCGGACGGCCATATCGGCCGCATGGCGGTCCACAAGCGGGCCCGCGGAATGGGCGTGGGCGGCCAATTGCTGGACGCCCTGATCGAGCAGGGCCATGGCGATGGCCACCGCATGCTGGTGCTGCACGCGCAGACCCACGCGGCGGGCTTCTACCAGGCGCACGGATTCAAGGTGGAAGGCGAGGAATTCGTCGAGGCCGGCATTCCGCACGTCGTCATGACCCGCGTGCTGAAGTAGGGCGCTGGCCCGCCGGGCCGCTCGACCGCGGCCTGGCGTATCAATGGAAGGAATGGGGAAGCGCCGTGCAAAAGCGCGCGGACAAAGAAAAAACCCCGGACGCTTTCGCATTCGGGGTTTTTCTGGCGCATCACGCAGGTACCTCGTGATGTAATAATTGGTGCCCAGGAGAGGACTCGAACCTCCACACCTTGCGGCACATGGACCTGAACCATGCGCGTCTACCAATTCCGCCACCTGGGCTTAACTGCTTCGTTTACTTCTTCCTCCGCGCCTTGCGTTTCACTTCGCGTTTGCGTCGTTTCGTGTTCAGCAGCAGAGGAACGAGATTATGCACACTTTTTTTGAAGTGTGCAAGTCGTGTGGCTTTTTTTTTAATTTTTTTCGATGGGCAGGCTTTTTTCGACTTTCGATATAGTGTCGCCCCATGCCTCGCCTTCTTTGCACGCGCTGCCTGCGCCCCCGATCGCACTGTCTGTGCGCGCTGATTCCCTCGCTTTCCTGCCGGACCCGCCTGGTGGTGCTTCAGCATCCCAGCGAAGCGCGCCACGCCTTGAACACGGCCCGGCTGGCCGTGCTGGGGCTGGCCTGCGCGCGCCGCGTGGTGGGCGAGCATTTCTCGCCGGACGACTGGGCGGAGCCGGGCCATGCGCCGCGCCTGCTGTTTCCCGGCGACGACGCCGAGGTGCTGTCGCCAGGCTATGGGCGGGAGCTGGGCATGCCCATACAGTTGATCGTCCCGGACGGCACCTGGGGGCATGCGCGCAAGCTGCTGCACATCAATCCCGCGCTGGCGGCCCTGCCGCGCGTGATGCTGCCCGCGGGGCTGTCCACGCGCTACCGTGTCCGCCATGCCGACGTGCCCGGCGCCTTGTCCACGATCGAGGCCGTGACGCACGCGCTGAACGCCATCGAAGCCCCGGGCAACTTCGATGCCTTGCTCAGACCGTTCGAGGCGCTGATCGACGGGCAGATCGCGGGGATGGGCGCGGATCTTTATGCGCGGCACCATTTGAATCGCAAAGTGCCCTGGCGCCGAGGGTAGGCGCGGAGGCGGCCGAAAAAGCGAAAGCCCCGAAAACCTTGCGATTTTCGGGGCTCTTCAGCCGTTGCGATCAAGACGGAATGCTTCGTCTTGATTGGAATTCCGTGGTGCCCAGGAGAGGACTCGAACCTCCACACCTTGCGGCACATGGACCTGAACCATGCGCGTCTACCAATTCCGCCACCTGGGCACTGAGAGATACTGTCAGAATGATGTGATACGCTGCGGCTCTGGTTGCATCGATTTAGTTAAAACACATTAACTAAATATATGCCCTCAGGGTGCAGTTGGATTTACAATCCGAACTTTACAGTCCGGGTTTCAAACCCGAGTTTCAAATCCCTTCTGACCATTTTCTGCTTCAGTGTTCAGCCTTGGGCGAACCACAGAAGCTGCGCATTATATACGGAAATTTTAGCTTT
>NZ_JBLZXF010000018.1:0-101285 GCF_050285585.1 Achromobacter sp.
GCCCGATGTTGATCTCAATCTTTGTGCTTCAGTTGTTCCAGCACCGCAAACGGCGACGGACGCTTGACAACGGGCTCCTCGGGAGGAGCTTCGCCGGCATTGGCCTGCGCGCCCGGGCATACATCATGCTTGGGCACATACGGAACGCTCAGAATGAGCTCATCTTCGACCTGGGCCAGCAGATCGAAGTGATGTGAACCCACCACCTTTTCAGGCAGGTTGGACACAAAACCTTTTCCTTCTTCGTCTTCGTCGCCCTCGTCTTCGATGCCGCCGGAATGTTCTCCGGAAGCAAAGCCGTCATCGAGATCGTCTTCGGACTTGACCAGCTGCAGCAGGACTTCGCTGTCGACCGGGTACGCAAACGGCGCGTTGCACCGCTGGCACACGACCACCGGATTCGCGCGCACGTGTAGATGCAGCAGCGGTTGACCCGCGAGGAGACCGGACTTGCCCTCTTCCCCTCGAACGGACCAGTGCGCAAGGCCGGCTTCGCCGGCAGGCTGCTCGGGCAGCCCGTCGACAAACCGCGTAAGCCGTACGAGCGGCACGCTACCCTGCGCTTCCTTGCCCAACCGGGCAAAAGCGAACGCGTCGATGCGCCTTGCATCCACCGGCGTTGCACCCGCGGCACGAGCGCCCTCACCGTCACCCTGGCCACCCGCGCTTTTGCCAAGCTTCCCGCCTGCCAAGCCCTTGGTGTTCATGATGATGTTCCTGCAAAAATGCCGCAAAACGTTAGATAATACTGTGACTTACGTATTAACGTCAAATATCGCATGCCCTTCAAGCCCAGCCTCATCCTCGCCTCCAGCTCACGCTACCGCAAAGAATTGCTGTCCCGCCTGCGCCTGCCATTTACCGCCGTTTCCCCGGATGTGGACGAAACGCCACAACCCGGCGAAACCCCCGAGGCCCTGGCCCTGCGGCTGTCCGTGGCGAAGGCCATGGCCGTGGCGGCGAACCACCCGGGCAGCATCGTGATCGGCTCGGACCAGGTGGCCACGGTGGACGGGCAGCCCATCGGCAAGCCGGGGAATTTCCCGCGCGCCCTGGCCCAATTGCGGGCCTTGTCGGGCCAGGTGGTGGAATTCCACAGCGCGCTGGCGGTCACTGACGGCCAGCGCGTGGAAAAAACCGACATCGTCACGCGCTGCCGTTTCCGCCGGCTGACCGACCAGGCGATCGAAGCCTATTTGCGCGCCGAGGAACCCTACGATACCGCAGGCAGCGCCAAGGCGGAAAGCCTGGGAATCGCGCTGATGGAAAGCATCCAGAGCGACGACCCGACCGCCATCATCGGCCTGCCCCTGATCGCGCTGACCGGCATGCTGGCCCGGTTCGGACTGGATCCGCTGGACGCGCCGGGAGCGCCCGCATGAGCCGCCCGGCCGCCCCGCAGGCCCAAGGCGCCGCAGCGATCCGGCATGAAGGATCCCCAATGAACGGCGCCCTGCACCTGATCCCCGTCGGCCTGGGCGACGCCCCGCCCGAGCGCTGGCTGCCCGCCGAGGCGCGCGCCCTGGCCGGCCGCCTGGACACCTATATCGCGGAAAACGCCAAGACCGCCCGCGCGTTCCTCAAATTGATCGGCACGGCCCGGCCGCTCCAGGAAATCACCATCCACACTCTCAGCGACAAGGTCGACGCGGCCCAGATCAAGGCCTGGCTCGAACCCATCAAGGCCGGGGCGGAAATCGGGCTGGTTTCCGAGGCAGGCTGCCCCGCGGTCGCGGATCCGGGCGCGAAAGTCGTGGATGCCGCCCACAGGCAGGGCATGACGGTCAAACCCTGGGTCGGCCCCTCTTCCATCCTGCTGGCGCTGATGGCGAGCGGACTGGACGGCCAGCGCTTCGCGTTCCACGGCTATGCGCCCGTGGACGCCACGGAGCGCGCCAAGCAGCTGCGTGCCTGGGAGCAGCATTCGGCCAGGCACAACCAGACCCAGATGCTGATCGAAACGCCCTATCGCAACGCCGCCATGTTCGCGACCCTATTGGCCAGCCTGAAGGGCGACACCAGGCTCTGCGTGGCCCGCTCGGTGACGACCGCCGACGAATGGATCGTCACGCGCAGCGTGTCCGACTGGAAGCAGCAGCCGGCGCCCCAGCTCGACAAGCTGCCTACGCTGTTCCTCTACCTGGCCCGCTGAACCATGTTCCGCCTGACCCTCGCGCTGCTGGCCGCGGCAGCCCTGGCGGGATGCGCGGCGCGCGGCCCCGCCGGCCTCGACCTGGACACTTCGGTGACCGCCGTCAGCCAGTCCAGCCGGGTCCGCGCCATCGTGCTGCACTACACCACCGTCGACGACGCCGGCTCGCTGGACCTGCTCTCCAAAGGCAAGGTCAGCGCCCACTATCTGGTGACCGATTCCGGCCGAACCTACCGCCTGGTCGACGAAAACCGGGCCGCGTGGCACGCCGGCGCCAGCTCCTGGTACGGCAACATCGCCATGAACAGCACCTCCATCGGCATCGAAGTCGTCAACCCCGGCTGGACGGACGGCCCCGACGGCAAACCCCTGTGGCACGCCTACAACGACCGCCAGCTGCGCGCGCTGACCCTCCTGCTGCGCGACATCATCCAACGCCACGGCATCGCGCCGGAGAACGTGGTGGGCCACAGCGACATCGCGCCCCAGCGCAAAGTGGACCCTGGCCCTCTTTTCCCATGGAAGGCCCTGGCGGATGCGGGGATCGGGCGCTGGTACGACGAGACCGGCGCGGCCGCGCACCGGGCCCGGCTGCAATCGCAAGGCATCCCGGACGTCGCCTGGTTCCAGCAGCAATTGCAGCGGCTGGGCTATGCCTGCCCGCAGGACGGCGTGCTGGACAAGGCGACGATCAACGCCCTGGCGGCGTTCCAGATGCATTACCGCCCCGCCCTGCACGATGGCCAGCCGGACGCGGAAACCGCCGCCATCATGCTGGCGATGCTGTAGCGGGCCGGCCCGCTAGGCGCGGCGGCGCAGCCACGCCGCCACGCGCCAGCCCAGCAGCACAGCCAGGACGGAGGCGTAGGCCAGGGGCTGCGCGAAATCGTTCTTGCCGGCCTTGTGCCACCAGTAGTGCAGCACCGCCAGCAGCCCTATGGCATACACGGCGCGATGCAGGCTTTGCCAGCGCTTGCCCAGCTTGCGCATGGCCCACTGCGTGGACGTGGCCGCCAGCGCGGCCATCAGCACGAATGCCGCGAATCCCGCCGTGATGAAGGGACGCTCACCGATATCGCGCACCATCGCAGCCGGATCCAGGCCGCGGTCCCACCAGACCCAGGCCATGAAATGCATGACCCCATAGAAAAAGGCGAACAGGCCGCACATGCGCCGCAGGCACACCAGGGCCGGCTGCCCGGTCAATCGGCGCAGCGGGGTGATGGCCAGCGTGACCAGCAGGCAGACGAGCGTCCAGGTGCCGGACGAGCGGGTCAGGAATTCGACCGGGTTCGCGGTCAGGCCGCCGTTGGCGCCCAGCCAGAACCAGCGCGCGAACGGCGCCAGCCCCAACAGGAACAGGATGGGCTTGAAGCGCCCCACCGCCTTTGCCGACAACGGGACCTTGCGCGGCGGCGCCTGCGAAATGCCATCGGGCATGGGCGCCTCAGTAGTTGGCCTTCAGGTCCATGCCCTGGTAGAGCGACGCGACCTGCTCGCCGTAACCATTGAACATCAGGGTCTTGCGCTTGGGCGAGAACAGGCCGTCCTCGCCGATGCGGCGTTCCGTGGCCTGGCTCCAACGCGGATGGGGCACATTGGGATTCACGTTGGCGTAAAAGCCGTACTCCTGGGACGCAGCCTGCATCCATGACGAAACGGGCGCTTTTTCCACCAGGCGGATCTTCACCAGCGACTTGGCCGACTTGAAGCCATATTTCCAGGGCACGGCCAGCCGGAGCGGAGCCCCGTTCTGGTTGGGCAGCACCTTGCCATAGACGCCGAAAACCAGCATGGCCAGCGGATGCATCGCCTCGTCGATGCGCAGCCCTTCGACATACGGCCACTCCAGGATCGCGGCGCGCACGCCAGGCATGTTTTCGCGCTGCACCGCGGTCACGAACTCCACGTACTTGGCGTTGCCGGTGGGCTCGACCTGCTTGAGCAGCACCGAAAGCGAATAACCCACCCAGGGGATGACCATGGACCAGCCCTCGACGCAGCGCAGCCGATACACGCGCTCTTCCATGGGAGCCAGCCTGAGCAGCTCCTCGATGGAAAAGGTGCGCGGCTTGCCGACCTCTCCCTCTACGCTCACGGCCCAGGGACGCGTCTGCAACTTGCCCGCATTGGCGGCCGGGTCTCCCTTGTCGACGCCGAACTCGTAGTAATTATTGTAGGAAGTGACGTCGGCCAGCGAGGTCTGCTTGTCCATGACGCTCAAGCCCGGGTTGGCCTTGCCGGACAATGCGCCGGCATCCTGCGCGAATGCGCTGCGCGCGGCCCAGCCCGGCAGGCCCGCCGCGGCCGCGGCCAGGCCCGCACGCAGCATCAGCTCGCGGCGCGAGCGCCAGACGGCCTCGGAGGTGATCTCGGACGGAAGAATATCGTCGGGCTTGCGTATCAGCATCATGGTCTCCGGTGCGGCGCCTGCGGAATAACGCCCCGCGCAACCCATGGACGACGCGGGGCTCCATGATATTCCGCGGGGGGCGCGGAGATTGCGGGTATTTCTTTATAGACCCGCCCGCAAGCCGGACGTTCCGCGCCCGCGGGCCCGGGCCTACCGTTCGGCGCCCGCCACTACCCGCGGCAGCAGCCATTCGCGCACGCCAGGCACGCTGTCGAGCACGGCCTGGGGAGCGCACCCCTCGAGTTCCTTCAAGGTGTGCGCGCCGTAGGTCACGCCCAGTCCATGCACGCCGGCGTTGGCCGCCATCTGCAGGTCGTGCGAGGTATCGCCGATCATCACCACCCGGTCCGGCGCCACATCCAGCTCCTGCATCAGTTCATGCAGCATCGCGGGATGCGGCTTGCTGAAGGTCTCGTCGGCGGTGCGGGTGGCATCGAAGAGCGGCCCCAGGCCGGTGGCGGCCAGGGCCCGGGTCAGGCCGACGCGGCTCTTGCCGGTCGCGACGGCCAGGCGCACGTTCTGCCCAGCTAGGTCGGTCAGCATCTCCTGCACGCCCTCGAAGAGGCGCAGTTCGGGATCGCGCAGCAGGTAATGCGTGCGATAGCGCTCCAGGAAACGCGGCAGCATGGCTTGCGTGAGCGCCGGCACGGCCCGCCGCAGGGCGCTTTCCAGGGACAGACCGATCACCCAGCTGGCATCGGATGCCGAGGGCACCGCCAGGTCCAGGTCGCGGCAGGCCCCCTGGATGGCGGCCACGATGCTGTGCGTGGAATCCATCAGGGTGCCATCCCAGTCAAAAACGACCAGCGAATACGACATATCAGACCGACTCCAGTTGTTTCAGTATTTTGACGCACGCCGGAGGCAGCTCGGCGGTAAGCGTCAGGGGCTCGCCCGTGAGGGGATGGGCCAGGGTCAATTGGTGGGCATGCAGGAACATCCGGCCGAAGCCCAGGCGCGCGAAGCGCGCCCGCACCTCGTCGTGGCCGTACTTGTCGTCGCCCACGATGGGAAAACCGCTGGCGGCCAGGTGCACCCGGATCTGGTGGGTGCGTCCGGTGCGCAGTTCGGCGTCGACCAGACTGTAACCGCCGAAGCGCCGCTTGAGCGTGACGATGGTGTGCGCCGACTGCCCGTCCGGATCCACCTTGACCCGGCGCTCGCCGGATTGCGTGGTCCATTTGGACAGACCCAGCTTGATGTGCTGGCGGTCGTTGACCCAATCGCCTTCGACCAGCGCCAGATAGTGCTTGTCCCCTTTTCCTTCGCGCAACATGGCATGCAGCGCCAGCAGCGCGCTGCGCTTCTTGGCCACCATCAGCAGGCCGGACGTCTCCCGGTCCAGCCGGTGGACCAGTTCCAGGAATTTGGCGCCGGGCCGAGCGGCGCGCAACTGCTCGATCACGCCGAAAGAGACGCCGCTGCCTCCATGCACCGCCACGCCGGCGGGCTTGTCCACCACCAGCAGCGCGTCGTCTTCGAACACGATGGGGAACTCCGCGCCGGGCACCGGCCGGGGAGCGCCTGGATCCGGCAGCCGCAACGGGGGGATGCGCACGACATCGCCTTCGGCGACGCGATAGTCCGCCGAGATGCGTCCCTTGTTTACCCGCACCTCGCCGCCGCGGATGGCCTTGTAGATATGGGTCTTGGGGACGCCCTTGCACAGCCTGACCAGGTAATTGTCCAGACGCTGGCCGGCATGCTCGGCGCCCACCTCCACCATGCGGACGGCGGGAGCGGCTTTAGAGGGGGAAGAAGGGGAGGAAGTTTCTTTGCGCATTGCGGAAAGCGACATATAATCGGGACAGCCTAAAGGGGCTGAACCAGCCGCCTGACGTAGAGATGCAACGGTACGCAACTCCGTCGAGCGCGTGGGCCGCCATTGTACTGCCTGCTCATTCAGTCCCTGGGTCTCTTGGTCGCCGGCGCAACCGCGCCCTGCCGGATAGTGGTGTGGCATTCATTTTGCCCGCTGTCCCAGCAGGTCCGTTGCATGCCGCAAGCGGCTCTGAAGCACTGCAAGAATCGTCGCATATTTAAAGCACCAGCTGCGTGTAGGCAACCAATCCGACCGCAACTGCCGTTCACAGCAATTTTTCCGTCAAACCACATTCAGTGAAGCTGACCCTCCTGCTGACAGAACCCCGTGCCCCACGGCACGACGTGCCCGCCTGACCCGCGGCGGATACGCCTGGGCGCCGCCCAGGTACGGTCCGCATCTTCTTGCCCGCTTCAGCCGCAGCCCGAGTGGCCCGAGGTCACGCGCCGATATCGGCGCGTCATGACAACGGAGAAACCCTCTCATGAAGCGCATGCTGTTCAATGCGACGCATCAGGAAGAATTACGCGTCGCTATCGTCGATGGGCAAAAACTCATCGACCTCGACATCGAGACTGCCGGCCGCGAACAACGCAAAGGCAACATCTACAAAGGTGTCATCACCCGGATCGAACCCGGCCTCGAAGCTTGCTTCGTCAACTACGGTGAAGACCGTCACGGTTTCCTGCCTTTCAAGGAAGTGGCCCGCAGCTACTTCAAGGAAGGCGTGGACGTCCGCAGCGCCCGCATCCAGGACGCCCTGCGCGAAGGCCAGGAACTGATCGTCCAGGTCGAAAAGGAAGAACGCGGCAACAAGGGCGCAGCCCTGACCACGTTCATCTCGCTCGCCGGCCGCTACCTGGTCCTGATGCCCAACAACCCCCGCGGCGGCGGCGTTTCGCGCCGCGTCGAGGGCGAAGACCGCCAGGAACTGCGCGACACCATGGAGCAGCTCGAGCTGCCCCAGGGCATGAGCATCATCGCCCGCACGGCCGGCATCGGCCGCAACGTCGAAGAACTCCAGTGGGACCTGTCCTATCTGTTACAGCTCTGGACGGCCATCGACGGCGCCGCGCGCGACAACTCCGCGCCCATCCTGATCTATCTGGAATCCAGCCTGGTCATCCGAGCCATCCGCGACTACTTCTCCCCGGAAATCGGCGAAATCCTCATCGATACCGACGAGATCGCCGACCAGGCCACCGCCTTCATGAGCGTGGTGATGCCTGACAACGTGCAGCGCGTCAAACGCTACCGCGACGATATCCCCCTCTTCTCCCGCTTCCAGATCGAACACCAGATCGAAACGGCGTACTCGCGCACGGTGCAGTTGCCCTCGGGCGGCGCCATCGTCATCGACCACACCGAAGCGCTGGTGTCCGTGGACGTCAATTCGGCCCGCTCCACCCGCGGCGCCGACATCGAGGAAACCGCGCTGCGCACCAACTCGGAAGCGGCGGACGAAGTGGCCCGCCAGCTGCGCCTGCGCGACCTGGGCGGCCTGATCGTCATCGACTTCATCGACATGGAGGACAGCAAGAACCAGCGCGCCGTCGAACAGCGCCTGCGCGACGCCCTCCATTTCGACCGCGCCCGCGTCCAGATGGGCAAGATTTCCCGCTTCGGCCTGATGGAGCTGTCGCGCCAGCGCCTGCGTCCCGCCCTGAATGAAGGCTCGCACATCACCTGCCCGCGCTGCAACGGCACCGGCGTGATCCGCGACGCGGAGTCCAGCGCCCTGCACGTGCTGCGCCTGCTGCAGGAAGAGGCGATGAAGGAAAACACCGCCGCCGTGCACGCTCAGGTGCCGGTCGATGTCGCCACCTACCTGCTGAACGAAAAGCGCGCCGACATCACCAAGATGGAAGCCCGCCTGAAGGTCAACCTGCTGCTGATCCCCAACAAGCACCTGGAGACCCCGCATCACCACATCGAGCGCCTGCGCCACGACGATCCCCGCCTGGAAGAGCTGAAGACGAGCTTCGAGCTGGTCGAGGCACCCGCCACCGACGCGCCCTGGCAACCGCGCGAGCATGAAGTCAAGTCCCGTCCGGAAGCGCTGGTCAAGGGCATCACTCCCTCGCAACCCGCCCCCGTTTCGACGCCGGCTCCCGCGGCCGCCGCGCCCGCGCCGGCCGCCTCCGGCGGCCTGGGCGGCCTGTTCAAGCGCCTGGTCGGCTGGCTGACCGGCGGCGCCGACACGGCCAAACCCGCCCCCGCCGTGCAGGAAGACAGCACCAAGCGCGCCACCTCCGGCCGCGGCAAGGGCCGCGCTGGCCACGATGGCCAGGAACGCCGTGGCGAACGCCACGGTTCGGACCGTAACCGCAACCGCCGTGGCGAATCGCGCGGCGAAGGCGCGGAAGGCAGCGAAGGCGGCCGCCATCACGTGCGCGGCGGCCGTCGCGCCGAAGGCGAACGCCAGGAACGCGGCGAACGGCACAACCGCAACGAGGCCCGCGGCGAGCGCGACGCCCAGGCCGCTCAGTCGGCCCTGGCGTCCAACCGCCCCGAGCAAGCCGAACAAGCCGCCGGGGAAGACACCGGCGCTGGCCGCAATCGCCGCCGCGGCCGTGGCCGCAACCGCCGCGAAGAGGGCCAGTCCGATGCGCCGATGAGCGAACAGGAAAGCATGGTCGCCGCGCTGGCCCAGACGGTCGCCACCGCCCTGCCCGACACCGCGCAGCCCGCGCCGGAAGCCCCCCAGGAAGCCGCTGACGCCCTTGACCAGGCCGCGGATGCCGTTCCGGCCGGCGAAGGCGCCGAGAACGCCGTCGATCCGGAACGCAAGCGCCGCCGCCGCCGCAGCCGCCGCGGCCGTCGCAGCCAGGAAGAAGGCAGCCTGGCCGCCGGCGACGAGCAGATGGAGGAAAGCGCCGACGAAGAAGCGGGCGAGCAGCGGGAAGCCGCCGCCGACCTGCCCGCCGCGGCTCCCGTGCAGGCTGAGCAAGCCAGCCAGGCCCAACCGGTAGATGCCGCGCCGGCCCCGGTCGAGCAGGCCGAAACCGCCCCGGCCGAGGCCCCGCAGGAACAGGCCGAGCCCGTGCAAGCGCAGGCCGCCGAGCCCGCCGCCCAGGTTGAGCAGGCCGCTGCTCCCGCCCCCGAGGCGATGCAGCCGGTCGTCGTTCAGCCCGCCAGCGAGGTTTCCGCGCCCGTGGCTCCCGCCGCTCCCGTGGAAGCAGCCGCCGTCGAACCCGTGGCTACGCCCGTCGTCGCGCCGGCCCAGCCGGAAACCGCGGCCCCGGCTCCTGCCGCGGCGCCTGCCGCCCCGGTTCCCGCCGAAGAAGCTTCGGCCAGCGCGCAGCAGCCCATCGTGGTGCCCGCCGCCGCCCCGTCGGCCAAGGCCCAGGCCCTGCACGACGTGGTGAACGCCGCCGGCCTGCAGTGGGTCGAAACCGATCCGGACCGTCACGCCCAGACGCAGCTGCGCATTGCGGCCTCGCACAAGCCGGCCCGCCTCGGCCGCGAGCGCAAGCCGGTCGCGCCGGTCTCCAACGAACCGCTGGTTCAGGTCGAGACGCGCCACTAAGCCGGCGCCTGGCCGCACGGAAAGCCCCCGCCATGCGGGGGCTTTTTTTTGCCATCGCCTCTTCCCCGGGAAAGACGCCCCCGAGCAGGCGGTAGCGTTGGGGAATGATTCCTGCCGCCGAAGGCAGCGGGGCTGCGGCCAATAAAAAAGCCCTCGGGATCGAGGGCTTTTTTGTTGGCCTGCGCTTTTTCAGAACTGGTAGGTGTAGGTGAGCTGCACCACGTCCAGACCCGGATTGGGGCGCTTGATGCTGGCGTTCGAAAAGTGCGAGTAGCGCACCCCGATGCGGTTGTTCGGCGTCACCAGGAAGCCCAGGCCGACGTGATCGCCGAACTGGAAGGCCGTGCTGATGTTCTCGTCCGCGAAGCGCGTGCTGGAGAAGAGCGTGGCGCCGATGCCGGCCTCGATGTAGAAGCGTTCGCCCGTCCACCAGCGGAACATGGGAATGGCGTTGAATTGCCAGACGTGCCCGGGAGAGCGCGAACCGTTCGCCTGCCAGTACGAGGCGCCGAACTCCGGCGTCAGGTCCAGGCGGCCCCAGTTGCCGCCGAAATGGTAGGTCCAGACCGAAGGCGTTTCGTAGTTCAGCGTCAGGCGCTGGTAGTGGTCTCCAATGCCGTAGTGCAGGCTCACGCCGCCCTGGGTGCCATCGGACGATTGGGCGCTTGCGACCGTCGCGGTTGCGGCCAGGGCCAGCCCGACAAGGCGTGTCAGCATTTTCTTCTTGGTCGACTGCATTGGAATTACTCCGTAGATTTCAACTCTAGATCGCAACATAGCAAAATACGGGCCACGCGACTTGATTTGTGTCGCACCCAGGCAACATCACGGATGGAAAACACTGTTCCGTAAAACGAGCGCCACAAACTCGCGCGGCGCGCCTGGATTCCCGGTGGCCGCCCCGACGAAAAATGCCGCCGGCGGGCCCGGCCCGCCGACGGCATATTGCCACTGCCAGCCCCGGCCGCCTAGCGGCGGTTGGTCCGGGAACCGGAAGGGATTCGTCAGGCCGTAACCACGTCCGCCGGCTGGTTGGTCAGCAACGCCAGCAGGCGGGCGATCTCTTCGCGCAACTGGCGGCGGTCCACCACCATGTCGATCGCGCCCTTCTGCAACAGGAACTCGGCGCGCTGGAAGCCCTCCGGCAGCTTTTCGCGCACGGTCTGTTCGATCACGCGCGGGCCGGCAAAGCCGATCAGCGCCTTGGGTTCGGCGATGACCACGTCGCCCATGAAGGCGAAGCTGGCCGACACGCCGCCCATGGTGGGGTCGGTCAGCACGCTGATGAACGGCAGGCCGGCCGCGGACAGGCGCGTCAGCATGGCGTTCGTCTTGGCCATCTGCATCAGCGACAGCAGGCTTTCCTGCATGCGCGCGCCGCCCGAGGCTGCCACACAGATGAAGGAAGTCTTGTTGTCCAGGGCGGCCTGGGCGCCGCGCGCGAAGCGCTCGCCGACCACCGAGCCCATGGAGCCGCCCATGAATTCGAACTCGAAGCAGGCCAGCGTCGCCGGCACGCCACGGATGGAGCCGCTCATGACCACCAGGGCGTCGGTCTCGCCAGTCTGCTTGACCGCTTCCTGGAGGCGCTCGGGATACTTGCGCGTGTCCTTGAACTTCAGTGAATCGACCGAACGCGTGGTCTGGCCGATTTCAACGCGGCCTTCCATGTCGAGCAGCGAATCGATGCGGGCGCGGGCGCCGATGCGCATGTGATGGTCGCACTTGGGGCAGACATGCAGATTGGCGGCCAGGTCTTCGCTGTACAGCACCGATTCGCACGACGGGCATTTCACCCATAGGCCTTCGGGAACGCGGCGGGCGCCGCTGTCGCTGGTTTTGTTGATGCGAGGAGGCAGGAGTTTTTCGATCCAGCTCATTGTTTTTTCATCCCGTATGAGGTCGCGCCCGCCATTCAGGCCGACGCGTTTTCTCGTTTCACTAGATCCAGCGCCTGCCGGATGGTGCGCAGCCAGCCGCTGGCGGCGGCGACTGCGGCATCGGTTTTCTGGGCAGCCGGGGCATCCGCCACCGCCTGCTCCATGGTTTCAATCAGCTTGCTGCCGATGACGACCGCGTCGGCGGCGCGCGCCACGCGCTGGGCGCTTTCGGCGTCGCGGATGCCGAACCCGACGCCGACCGGAATGTCGCGCACGTGGCGGCGGATCACGGCCACGCGCTCGGCCACGTCATCGGTATTCAGCGAGCCCGAGCCCGTCACGCCCTTGAGCGACACGTAGTACACATAGCCGCGGGCGACCCCGGCCACGGCCTTGATGCGCTCTTCCGTGGACGTGGGCGCCAGCAGGAAAATGGGGGCAATGCCATGCTCGCCCAGCGTCGCGGCAAATTCCACGACCTCTTCGGGCGGATAGTCCACCACCAGCACGCCGTCCACGCCCGCCTTTTCGGCGTCGCGCGCGAACTGGTCCTGGCCCATGCGTTCGATCGGGTTGGCGTATCCCATCAGCACGACCGGCGTGGCGGTATCGCGCTGGCGGAACTCGGCCACCATTTCCAGAACGCGGGCCAGGCCCACGCCCTGCGCGATGGCGCGCTCGGCGGCCCGCTGGATGACGGGACCGTCGGCCATCGGGTCGGAGAACGGCACGCCGAGCTCGATGACGTCGGCCCCGGCCTCGACCAGCGCATGCATGAGGGGAACGGTGGTCGCGGGGGACGGATCGCCCGCGGCGATGTAGGGGATCAGCGCCGCGGCGCGGCCGGATTCGGCGGTGCGCGCGAAAGCGGCGGCGATGCGGTCGATGCGAGTTGCCATGGTCGGGCCCTTAAAGCTCGATACCGGCCTTTTCGGCGACGGTATGCATATCTTTGTCGCCACGGCCCGACAAATTGACCAGGATGATGGCCTCGCGCGGCAGCGTGGGCGCCATTTTCACGGCCTGGGCGATGGCGTGCGACGATTCAAGCGCCGGCATGATGCCTTCGATGCGGCAGCAGTCGTGGAAGGCCTTCAGGGCTTCGTCGTCGGTGATGCCGACGTACTCGGCGCGGCCGGAATCCTTCAGCCAGGCATGTTCCGGGCCGACGCCGGGATAATCCAGGCCGGCCGACACGGAGTGCGTTTCGATGACCTGGCCGTCGGCGTCCTGCATGACGTAGGTGCGGTTGCCGTGCAGCACGCCCACCTGGCCCGCGGCCAGCGATGCGGCGTGGCGCCCGGTATCCATGCCCTCGCCCGCGGCCTCGACGCCGATCAGGCGCACGTTTTCGTACGGGATATAGGGATGGAAGATGCCCATGGCATTGGAGCCGCCGCCCACGGCCGCCACGACGTAGTCGGGCTGGCGGCCGGCGGCTTCGGGCATCTGCGTCAGGCACTCGTTGCCGATCACGGTCTGGAAATCGCGCACCATGCGGGGATAGGGGTCGGGGCCCGCTACCGTGCCGATGATGTAGAACGTGTTCTCGATATTGGTGACCCAGTCGCGCATGGCTTCGTTCAGCGCGTCCTTCAGGGTGCACGAACCGGAGGTGACCGGAACGACCGTGGCCCCAAGCAGCTTCATGCGGTAGACGTTCGACGCCTGGCGGCGGACGTCTTCGCTGCCCATGTAGACCACGCACTCCATGCCGTAGCGGGCCGCCACGGTGGCGGTGGCCACGCCGTGCTGGCCGGCGCCGGTCTCGGCGATGACGCGCGGCTTGCCCATGCGCTTGGCCAGCAAGGCCTGGCCGATGCAGTTGTTCACCTTGTGGGCGCCGGTGTGGTTCAAGTCTTCGCGCTTGAACCAGATCTGGGCGCCGCCCAGTTGGTCAGACCAGCGGCGGGCATGGTAGACCGGGCTGGGCCGGCCGACGAAATGCTTGAGTTCGTAATTGAACTCTTCCAGGAAGGCGGGGTCGACACGATAACGGTCGTAGGCCGCGCGCAGCTCGTCGAGCGCGTGCATCAGCGTTTCCGCCACGAAAACGCCACCATAAGGGCCGAAATGGCCCTTGGCATCCGGAAAGTCGTAAGGTTTCACCAAGCATCTCCCCCGGCATCGCGGCAGGCCTCTGCCGTCCGCAAATCCGGTTTGCAACCCGGCATTTTACCTGACGCCGGCCGCGGCCGGGCACGGGCGCGGGTAAGCGCCCGGCCCGGAAACGGCTGACGCGGCCTCAGAGCGATTGCCCGAGGCGGCGCAGGAAGGTCTCGCACGAGGCCAACTGGTCCAGCGCGACGTATTCGTTCGGCTTGTGGGCCTGTTCGATGTGGCCCGGGCCGCAGACGACCGTGGGGATGCCGATGCCCTGGAACAGGCCGGCTTCGGTGCCGTAGGCGACCTTGCGGGTCGTGCGATCTTCGGTCAGCGCGCGCACCAGCTGGGTGATGGCCGCTTCCTCGGACGCTTCCAGCGCCGGCGCCGCCGCCCCCGTTTCGATCTCGATGCTGGCGCCGTCGAACTCGGCCTTCATGCGCGGCAGGAGCTCTTCGCGCACGTATTTCTCGACTTCGGCCTGGATCGCGTCGGGCTGCATGCCGGGCAGGTTGCGGAATTCATAGCTGAATTCGCAGGATTCCGGAATGGTGTTGACCGCGATGCCGCCCTGGATCTGGTTGGTGGTCATCGTGGAGAACGGAACGTCGTAGAACTGGTCGTACGGGCCATTGGCCTTGAAGCTGTCGGCTAGGTCCCGGATGCGGCAGATCAGGCGGGCCGCGTACTCGATGGCGTTGCAGCCGCGCGGCGTCAGGGACGAATGCGCCGCCTTGCCGTGCACCTTGCAGCGGAACAGGTTGATGCCCTTGTGCGCGACCACCACCTGCATGCCCGTGGGCTCGCCCACCACGCAGCCTTCCGGCCGGATGCCGCGGTCGTGCAGGTCGGCCAGCATGTAGGGCGCGCCGGCGCAGCCCACTTCCTCGTCGTAGGAAAACGCCAGGTGGATCGGCTTCTTGCGGGGCATGGCCAGGAATTCCGGCACCATCGCAAGCGAGCCGGCGATGAAGCCCTTCATGTCGCAACTGCCGCGGCCATAGAGCAGGCCGTCCTTTTCGACGAGCTTGAACGGGTCCGTGCTCCAGTCCTGGCCGTCCACGGGCACCACGTCGGTATGGCCCGACAGGACGATCCCGCCCTGCAGGCCGCCGTCCTGCGCCGGCAGGGTGGCGAACAGATTGGCCTTGGTGCGCTCCGGATTGTGCGCCAGCCATGCGTCGACGCCCTGGCCCTTGAGCCAATCGCGGACGGTTTCGATCAGGGCAAGATTGGAATTGCGGCTGGTGGTGTCGAAACCGACCAGCGTTTCCAGCCAGGTGCGCGCGTTCATGTCACTACTCTCGTGGGGGAAAAGGAGAAGTGTAAAGCCAGGCGGCGCCCGCGTCTCGGACGGCCGGACAGGCCCCGGATCCGGCGAAGCGCCTAGAATGTCGGCCGAATCGACCAAACACCCCCAAGGAGAAACCGTGCAGCACAAGGCAGTTCCCACGCGCAACATCGTGGCGGCAGTAATCGGCAATGCCCTCGAATGGTATGACTTCCTGGTGTTCGCGTTCATGACGCCGATCATCTCGAAGCTCTTCTTCCCCACCGACCCCAGCGTGCCCGGCAGCGAGCTGAACGCCATCCTGATGACCACCGCCATCTTCGGCGTCGGCTTCTTCATGCGCCCGGTCGGCGGCATCATCCTGGGCCTGTACGGCGACAAAAAGGGCCGCAAGGCCGCCATGGTGATGGTCACGTCGCTCATGGCCGTGTCCATCGCCCTGATCACCGTCGCCCCCACCTATCACGCCGCCGGCATCCTGGCCCCGATCTTCATCCTCATCGCGCGCCTGCTGCAGGGCTTTTCGGCAGGCGGCGAATTCGGCACCTCCACGGCGCTGCTGATCGAGATGGCGCCCAACGGCAGGCGCGGATTCTATGGTTCATGGCAGATGGCCGGCCAGATGCTGGCGCTCCTGATCGGCGCCGCCTGCGGCACCCTCATCACCGAGTTCTTCACGCCGCAGCAGATCGCCGACTGGGCATGGCGCCTGCCCTTCGCCTTCGGCCTGGTCATCGTGCCGATCGCCATCTACATCCGCCGCAACATCGACGAAACCGACGCCTTCAAGCAGATCAAGGAAGAAGAGCGCCAGGCGGCCGCGCGCGGCGACGTGCAACGCCTGAGCCTGGGCCAGATGCTGAAGACGCATACGCGCGAAACGCTGATCGGCGTGGGCCTGGTCGTGACCGCGACCGTCTCCATCTACATCACCTTCACGTACCTGGTGACGTACTCCACGCAGATCCTGAAACTGCCGCTGAACCAGACCTTCCTGGTGCAGATGGCCGGCGCAGCGCTGATGGTACTGCTGACGCCCTTCATGGGCGCCTGGTCGGACCGCCTGGGCCGCCGCCCCATCGTGATCGGCTCGCTGATCGGCTATCTGCTCGTGCTGTACCCGCTGTACTACTGGCTGTCCGACGCCCCCTCCATCGGCCGCCTGCTGACGGTGCAGGTCGTCGTCTGCCTGTTCGTCTCGGCCTTCTTCGGCGTGTTCAGCACCGTGATGGCGGAGCTGTTCCCGGCGCGGGTGCGCTCGGTGGGCCTGTCCCTGGCCTACAACGTGGCCGTGATGATCTTCGGCGGCTTCGCCCAGTTCATCGTAACCTGGCTGATCAAGACTACCGGCTCGCCGATGGCGCCCGCCTACTACGTCATGTTCGGCGTCGCGCTGGGCCTGATCGCCTCGTTCTACATGCGCGAGCGCGCGCACGACAAGCTGGACGACTGAGCCCGGCCCCCCCCCCCGCGCGCCGCGGGGGGTCAGCGGCGCGCCGCCGACGACACGCCCGGCACTTCGGCCAGCGCGTCCAGGGCGCGCGACAGGGATTCGCCGCCCCGCACCTCCACCGTGAACACCATATGGGCGAGCGACTGCTTGCTCTGCGTGTTCACGCCCACCACGTTCAGGCGCAGCCGGGCAAAGACTTCGGACAGGTCCCGCAGCAGGCCGGAACGGTCGTGCGCGCGCACGCTGATATCCACCGGATAGAACGTGTCGGAGGTCTCGCCCCACGCCACTTCGATGACGCGTTCGGGCTCGCGCGCGGCCAAGGCTTGATAGCTGTGGCAATCGCTGCGGTGGATGGACACGCCGCGCCCCCGCGTGACGAACCCTGCGATGGAGTCCGGCGGCGCCGGGCGGCAGCAGCGCGCCAGCTGGGTCAGGAGCGACCCCACGCCCACCACCAGCACGCCGCTCTTGCCGCTCTTTTCCGCGCTGCCGGCGCTGGCGTTGCGCAGCGCGGCCGGCTGCGGCTCGGCGGCGGGAGCCGGCTGCTGGAACAGCGTATCGATCTGCCGCAGGCTGAACTCTTCCTTGGCGGCCGCCACGTACAGGTCGTCGGCGCGCGCGAAGCCCAGGTTTTGCGCCAGCTGCTCCAGGTTGACGGCGGTCTTGCCCAGGCGCTGCAATTCCTTTTCCACCAGCGCCTGGCCCTGGGTGATGCGCTGCTGGAGCTCGATCGCGTTGAACCACATGCGCACCTTGGCGCGGGCCCGTGGGCTGGCGAGAAAGCCCAGCTGGGGATTGAGCCAGTCGCGCGACGGCCCTCCGGACTTGGCGGAGATGATCTCCACGGTCTGGCCGGTGGACAGCCGGGTCTGCAGCGGCACCATCTGCCCGTCGACGCGGGCGCCGCGGCAGCGGTGGCCCAGGTCGGTATGCAGGTGATAGGCGAAGTCGACCGGCGTCGCGCCTGCCGGCAGCTCGATCACGCGCGCCTGCGGCGTCAGCACGTAGATGCGCTCGTCGGTGTGCGCGGGCGCCGCGGCCGCGTTGCGGCCCTTGCCCGTAGCAGGCTTGCCGGCGGCCGGCTTGGCGGGCTCGCCGCCGCCCTCGACATCGGTGTTCCAGGCCAGCAGCTGGCGCATCCACGCCAATTGGCGGTCGTACTCGCTGGAGGCCGCCACCTGGCCGCCCTTGGCCCCCGCTTCCTTGTAGCGCCAGTGCGCGGCCATGCCGTACTCGGCGAACTGGTGCATCTCGCGGGTGCGGATCTGCACTTCGAACGGACGTCCGTCATCGTCGGTCACGACGGTGTGCAGGGAGCGGTAGCCGTTGGGCTTGGGCCGGGAGATGTAGTCGTCGAACTCCTCGGAGATCGGCGTCCACATCTCGTGCACCATGCCCAGCGCGGTGTAACAGGCGCGCACGTCGTCCACGATGACCCGCAGCGCGCGCAGATCGTACATCTGGGAAAAATCCAGGCCTTTCACGCGCATCTTGTTCCAGATGCTGTAGATGTGCTTGGGCCGGCCGCTGACCTCGGCCTCGACGCCGCTCTTGGCCAGCGCCGCCTGCAGGCGCTCGATGGCGCCGGCAATGAAGGCCTCGCGCTCCACCCGCTTTTCCTCGAGCAGGCGGGCGATCTGCTTGTACTTCTCCGGCTCCAGGAAACGGAAGGCCAGGTCCTCCATTTCCCATTTGATCTGCCAGATGCCCAGACGGTTGGCCAGAGGCGCGTAGAGGTCCAGGGTTTCCCGGGCGAAGGCGGTGGAACATGGCGCCTTGCTCTCGGCGTGCCAGCGCAGGCTGCGCAGGCGGGACGCCAGCCGCATCAGCACGATGCGCAGATCGGCCGCCATGGCCAGCAGCATCTTGCGCTGCATTTCCTTCTGCGAACCGCTTTCGGCCTCGGCGTCGCTGGCCTGCCGGGCCACCACGCCCAACCGGAGCAAGGCCCGGGTGCCATGCACCAGCCGCGCGACCTCGGCGCCGAAGGCGGCCGCGACCGGATCGTTGCGCAGGGACGGCGCGGGCGCCATCAGATCGGTGGGCAGCGCGGCCAGCAAGGCGGCCGCCCGCGTCGCGGCATCGGTATGCAGGGCCGCCAGCACGCGGACCACGCCCGCGCCATGCCCGGCCAGGGGTTCGCCGGTCAGCGCGTGCTGCCCTTCGAACCGGGGCTCGGCCCAAGCAACGGCCTGATCGATCAACGCCAGGCCGCCGGCATCCAGGCCAGCCCCTACCTCTTGGCGCCAGGCGGCGTCGAAGGGCGAAGGCGCGTCGAGAACAGGCGGGGCGGACATGACGGACGTAAGCGATTCGGGTTGAGATTCCGACACTCTACACTAGCGTCAGTTGACATCGAAAGACGCCGCGGACCGCGGCATATGGAAGGAACCCGAGCTTATGTTGCGCTGGCTGAAGGGGCGTGGCGCCCGCCCGTCCGCGGTGGCCGAAATGCAGTCCCGCATCTCGTCCGAACTGTGGCGGCAGGTGCTGGACGCCCACCCGTTCCTGGCGGTGCTGGACACCGACGAGGCCGGCCAATTGCTGGCCCGTTCGGCCTGGCTGCTGGCAAGCAAGAACATCAATGGCGCTCAAGGACTGGAGGTCTCCGACTTCATGCGCCTGTCCATCGCGGCCCAGGCCAGCCTGCCCATCCTGAACCTGACGCCGGAACTGTACGAGGGCTGGGACGAAATCATCGTGTATCCGGCCAGCTTCCGCATCCCGCGCTCCCGCCAGGACGAGGACGGCGTGGTGCACGAGTACATCGAGGACGCCGCCGGCGAGGCCTGGGACGGCGGCCCGCTGGTCCTGTCCTGGGAGGACGCGCAGCTTTCCGGCGGCGGCTTCAACGTGGTCATCCACGAATTCGCCCACAAGCTGGACCTGCGCTCGGGGTTCGCGGACGGGATGCCGTCGCTGGCGGCCCATCCCGCACTGAATGCCCGGACCTGGCGCCGCGTGCTGGACGAAAGCCTGGACCGGTTCGTCGCCGCCCTGGACGCGGTGGAGGCCGCCATCCCGCCGCACATCGACCCGGAAAGCGAGGAAGCGGACGCCTGGTATGGCCAGCTGCCGATGGACCCATACGCCGCCACCGACGAAGCCGAATTCTTCGCGGTGAGCTCGGAGCACTTCTTCGTGGACCCCTATCCCATGCAGCAGGCGCTGCCCCAATGGTACGAACTGCTGAAGGCCTACTATCGGCAGGACCCCCTGGAACGCTACGCATGAAACAGCTGCTGATCGTCTGGCATTCCCGCACCGGCGCCGCGCGCCAGATGGCCGAAGCCGCGGCCCGCGGCGCGCGCTCCGCGGCCGCCCTGCTCGAACAGGAGAGCGATCTGCGCGTCGTGCTGCGGCGCGCCTCGGACGCGGAAGCCGGCGAGCTGCTCGCCAGCCACGGCTATCTGTTCTGCGCCCCCGAAAACCTGGCGGGGCTGAGCGGCGAAATGAAGGAGTTCTTCGACCGCAACTACTACGCCGTGCTGGACCGGATACAGGGGCTGCCCTACGCCTGCGCGATCAGCGCCGGCAGCGACGGCACGGGCGCGGCCCGGCAGGCCGAACGCATATGCACCGGATGGCGCCTGAACGCCGTGTCCCCGCCGCTCATCGTCAATATGGGCGCGCAGACGGCGCAGCAGATCCTGGCGCCCAAGACGGTGGCGCAAGCGGAACTGGAAAAATGCGAGGAGTTGGGGGGGCTGCTGGCGGGAACGCTGCTGCTGGGGCAGTGAGCGTGAGGGGGGCGGGCGGACGGCATGGCGCCCGGAAGAGCCCCCGGCGGGCGCCTGCCCCCTCTGAGGATGAGCGCCGCGCCATGCGTCGCCCTTCCCCGGGGGCCGGGAGCCCGGGATTACAGGGCGGCCGTGACGACGATCTCGACCTTGTAGTCGGGATTGGCGAGGCGGGCTTCGACCGTGGCGCGCGGAGGCGAATTGCCTGCGGCGACCCAGGCGTCCCATGCCTTGTTCATGCCGTCGAATTCCTTCATGTTGGCCACGTAGATCTGGGCCATCAGGATCTTGGTCTTGTCGGTGCCGGCTTCGGCCAGCAGGCGGTCGATCGTCGCGAGCACTTGCTCGGTCTGGCCGGTGATGTCCAGCGTGGCATCGTCCGGCACCTGGCCCGCCAGGTACGCGACGCCGTTGTACACGGCCATGTCCGACAGGCGCTTGTCGACGTGGAAGCGCTTGATGCTGCTCATGAATATTCCCCTAGGATCGAGTGGGTTGGGTGAAACAATGCAGGAAACCCGCAATTTACCCCGAGCCGCCCTCAGGCGGGGGGCAACTGGAAGACTTGGCGCAGGTAGGCCAGGTACGCGGGATCGTCGCACATGGTCTTTTCCGGCGCATCCGATACCTTGGCCACGGGCTGTCCGTTGCAGCGGACCATTTTCATGACGATCTGCAGGGGCTCATGGCCTAGGTCGTTGGTCAGGTTGGTGCCGATGCCGAAAGACACCTTGCAGCGGCCGGAGAACTGGCGCGCCAGCTCGATGGCGCGCGGGAACGTCAGCGAATCCGAGAACACCAGCGTCTTGGCCCGCGGATCCACGCGGTTCTTGCGATAGTGCTCGAGCAGGCGTTCGCCCCAGACGAAAGGATCGCCGGAGTCATGCCGCGCGCCGTCGAACAGCTTGCAGAAATACATGTCGAAATCGCGCAGGAAGGCGTCCATGCCATAGACGTCGGACAGCGCGATGCCCAGGTCGCCGCGGTATTCCTTGGCCCAGACCTCCAGCGCGAACACTTGCGAATCGCGCAGGCGCGGACCCAGCGCCTGGCAGGCCTGCAGGTACTCATGGCCCATCGTGCCCAGCGGCAGCACCTCGTGCTGCTTGGCGAGCAGCACGTTGCTGGTGCCGGCGAAATGCGGGCCCATCTGCGCCTTCATGGTGGACACGATCTCTTCGTGCCAGACCTTGGAGAAGCGGCGGCGCGTGCCGTATTCGGCCACGCGGAAGTCCGCCAGCGCGGGATCGTCCAGCACCAGGTGCATCTTGGATTGCAGGCGCTTGCGGCCTTCCTCCCAGTCCGGACTCTTGCGCGTATTGCGGAAATAGACCTCGTTGACGATGGCCAGCACCGGAATCTCGAAAAGAATCGTGTGCAGCCACGGCCCCTTGACCTCGATGCTGATTTCGCCGGGCGCCTCGCCCTCGCCGATATGGATGCAGCGCTCGGGCATGTGGAACAGCTCGAGGAAATCAACGAAGTCGCTTTTGATAAAGCGCAAGCCGCCGAGATATTTAAGTTCGTCTTCGGTGAACCGCAGCTGGCACAGCTGGTGCACTTCCTCGCGGATTTCGTCCAGATAGGGACGCAAGTCCACCCCGGGGGTACGGCATTTGTAACGGTACTCGACCTGGGCAGCGGGGAACTGATGCAAAACCACCTGCATCATGCTGAATTTATACAGATCGGTGTCGAGCAGCGAGGTAATTATCATGATTGCGCGTTTCGTTTCGCGACACCATAGCATAGAGCGCGCGCCGCTAGGGGCGAAGGGCCACGATGTCAATACGGGTATTACCGGCACATCCGCGCGGCATTGGGTAAAATCGATGCAACAAGATTAAAGCCGCCGAATCCCGGAGTTCCTGAATGACCCACGTTGTCACTGAAAACTGTATTAAGTGCAAGTACACCGACTGCGTAGACGTGTGCCCGGTGGACTGTTTTCGTGAGGGTCCGAACTTCCTCGTGATCGATCCCGACGAATGCATCGATTGCGCGGTCTGCATCCCGGAATGCCCGGCCAATGCGATCTACGCCGAGGAAGACGTTCCTCAGGACCAAATGAACTTCATCGCCCTGAATGCGGAACTCTCGCCGGAGTTCGCCAGCATCAGCCGTGCCAAAAAGCCGCTGCCCGACGCCGACGACTGGAACGGCAAGCAGGACAAGCTGCAATACCTGGAAAGATAAATCGGCGAACGCCGGCCCCGCCTGGCGGCCGGCATCGCGCGATGCCCCGATGACCGACGACTCCAAATACACGCGCCAAACCGTAACCCACGTCCATACCTGGGTGCCGGACAAGCTGTTCTCCGTGCGCGTGACGCGCGACGACGCGTATACCTTCCTGCCCGGCCAGTTCGCGCGTGTCGGCCTGCCGGAAGCGGGCTCCTCCGACGACACCCCCACGCTGTGGCGCGCCTACTCCATGGTTTCGGCCCCGCACGAGCCTTGGCTGGAGTTCTATTCCATCGTGGTCCCCGAAGGGCTGTTCAGCCCGCGCATGGCCAGGCTGCAACCCGGGGACTCGCTGTATGTGGAAAAGGCTCCCTACGGCTTCCTGACGCTGGAGCGCTTCGCCCCCGGCGGCGACCTGTGGCTGCTGGCGTCCGGCACAGGCCTGTCGGCCTATCTTTCCATCCTGCGCGACCCCGCCGTCTGGCGCGCCTACCGCCGCATCGTGCTGGTGCATGGCGTGCGCACCGCGGCGGAACTGGCCTACCGCGAAGAGATCGAATCGTGGCGCGAACAGCCCGGCCTGGCCGAGATGTTCGCCGCGGATCCGCAAAAGCTCATCTACCTGCCCATCGCCACGCGTGAGCCGCTGCCGGGCATGCCGCAGGAACGCCTCACCACGCTGATCGCCGACGGCCGCCTGGAGCAATTGGCCGGGCAGCCCCTGGATCCCGAACATGCCAAGGTCATGCTCTGCGGCAATCCGGCCATGCTGGCGGACGCCCGCAAGCTGCTGGGCGAACGCGGCTTCAAGCCGGGCCGCCGGGGCATCCCGGGCAATCTGGCGGTCGAGAACTACTGGTGATCCCGCGCCGTCCGGCGTAGTGCATAAATCCGCCATTTGGTATCGCTGCAAGGCATAAAAAGCGCCCTAAACTGGTGCCTAAACGGATATTGGGTCGTTTTTTAGCAACATATTTGCCTTTTTTGACGGCGTTTCTTCAGGCTGTTTGGAAATATCGTTAGTCCTGGGGGCAATAATCGGGACACACGCACGACCCAGAAGGACTTTTCCCAAATGCTGTATCAATTGCACGAAATGCAGCGCGCCTTCCTGACTCCGTTCGCTGCATTTACGGACGCCGGCTCCCAGCTGTTTTCCAGCCCCTACAGCCCTCTCGCCTACACCCCGATCTCGCGCCAGATGGCCGCGGGGTACGAGCTGATGACGCGCATCGGCAAGGAATACCAGAAGCCGGCCTGGAACCTTCCCACCACCCAGATCGACGGCAAGACCGTCCGCGTCACCGAAGCCGTGGCGATGGACAAGCCGTTCTGCCGCCTGGTGCACTTCCATCGAGACATCCGCCACGCGCGGCGCGGCGACCCCAAGATCCTGCTGGTCGCCCCGCTGTCTGGCCACCACGCCACCCTGCTGCGCGACACGGTGCGCGCCCTGCTGCCCGCCCATGACGTCTACGTGACGGACTGGATCGACGCCCGCATGGTGCCGCTGTCCGCCGGCCCGTTCCACCTGAACGACTACGTGCGCTACGTGCAGGATTTCATCCGTCACCTGGGCCCGGACGTCCACGTCATGTCCGTCTGCCAGCCCACGGTGCCGGTGCTGGCCGCCGTTTCCCTGATGGCGTCCGCCAACGATCCCTGCCAGCCGCGCAGCATGGTGATGATGGGCGGCCCCATCGACCCGCGCCAGTCGCCCACGCAGGTGAACCGCCTGGCCACGACCAAGCCCTATTCGTGGTTCGAGAACCAGGTCATCCATCCCGTGCCGCCGCGCTATCCGGGCTCCGGCCGCAAGGTCTACCCGGGCTTCCTGCAGCACGCCGGGTTCATGGCCATGAACCCCGACCGCCACATGAAGTCGCACTACGACTTCTACCTGGACCTGCTGCGCGGAGATGACAGCGACGCGGAGGCGCATCGCCGCTTCTACGACGAGTACAACGCCGTGCTGGACATGCCGGCCGAGTTCTACCTGGACACGATCCGCATGGTGTTCCAGGAGTTCCAGCTGCCCAACGGCACCTGGGAAGTCGAAGGCAAGCTGGTGCGCCCCGCCGACATCAAGAAAGTCGCCCTCTTCACCATCGAGGGCGAACTGGACGATATTTCGGGGCAAGGCCAGACGCGCGCCGCCATCAAGCTGTGCAAGAACATCCCGGCCGATCGCAAGATGCATTACACGGCGCCCGGCTGCGGCCATTACGGGATTTTCTCGGGCCGGCGCTGGCGCGAAATGATCTGTCCTAAAATTGCCGAATTCATCCGGCAATCTGCGTAGGATGGGTGAAGCGCGAGATTCTTCTCGCAAGATCCCAGGCCTCCAGCGCGCGTAACCCATGCTGTCGCAATAGACTGTTTTCCGGCCGGAGCCGGGCACGGTCTGCCCACGGCCGCATGGGTTACGCGCGTTGGGCATTCGTGTTCTTGCCTTAAGAACTCTCGCGCTCCACCCATCCTACGGTTCTCTGTTTCCTATCATGTCCTGTCGCACTCTTGCCGACCGCATCGATGCCTTGCTGCCCCAGACGCAATGCACCAAGTGCGGATACGACGGCTGCCGGCCCTACGCCGACGCCATCGCCGGCGCCACCGCCCCGATCAACCGCTGCCCGCCCGGCGGCGAGGAAGGCATCGCCGCATTGTCCGCCCTGCTCGGCGTTCCCGCCCTGCCGTTGGACACGGACCGCGGCGAACCCGGCCCGCTGCGGGTGGCCCGCATCGACGAATCGCATTGCATCGGCTGTACGCTGTGCATCCAGGCCTGTCCGGTGGACGCCATCGTTGGCGCCAACAAGCATATGCACACCGTGCTGGACGACTGGTGCACCGGCTGCGACCTGTGCGTGGCGCCCTGTCCGGTGGATTGCATCGAGATGGTGCCGGCGGGGCGCGCCTGGCGCGCGCAGGACGCCGCCGTCAGCCGCGAGCGCCATCGCGCACACCTGGCGCGGACGGCGCGCCTGGCCGCCGACAACGCGCGCCTGATGGCGCCCGAAGCGCCCGCGGAACCCGCCGCTCCGGCCGCCGACGCCGGCAACGAGGAGCGCAAGCGCTCCGCCATCGAATCCGCGCTGGCTCGCGCCCGGGCCCGCCGCAACGCCACGCAGCCATGAACGCCGCCAAACGACAAGAAATCTTCGCCCGCCTGCAAGCAGCCAATCCCCACCCCACCACGGAACTGGAATACGACACCCCGTTCCAGCTGCTGATCGCGGTGCTGCTGTCGGCCCAGGCCACCGACAAATCGGTCAATATCGCCACGCGCAAATTCTTCCCGGATCATGGCACGCCGGAAGGGCTGCTGGCGCTGGGCGAGGAAGGCCTGGCGGACTACATCAAGACCATCGGGCTCTTCCGCACCAAGGCGAAGAACGCCATCGCCACCTGCAAGATCCTGCTCGAGCAGCACGGCGGCGAAGTGCCGCAGACCCGCGAGGCGCTGGAAGCCTTGCCCGGCGTGGGCCGCAAGACGGCCAACGTGGTGCTCAACACCGCGTTCGGCCAGCCCACGATGGCCGTGGACACGCACATCTTCCGCGTCTCCAACCGCACGGGAATCGCGCCGGGCAAGAACGTGCTGGAAGTCGAACGGAAACTCGAAAAGTTCGTGCCCCGCGAATATATGCAGGACGCGCATCATTGGCTGATTCTGCTGGGCCGCTATGTCTGCGTGGCCCGCAAGCCGAAATGCCCCCAGTGCGGCATTTCCGACCTCTGCGAATTCAAGCAGAAAACTCCCGCCTGACCCGCGCGCGCCATGGCGCGCCACCCGCAACGGCGCAGGGAAAAACCGGGTTTTCCCTCCCGCAAAAAGTTGTGACGCGTTGATGACGATCAACGCCTAATTGCTGCGATGCATTTCCATTCTGGAAAGGCATTCTTCCCCTGCCGCGCAAGCATTGTCGGCCTGCCGACAATTGCCCTTTCCGCACTGCAAAACCTATGACAAACCCTCATGGAATTTTGATAAATAGGTGCGCATACTCGCCGGCAACTCTTCGGAAAACTGCGATACCCCGCAGGCATTCCGAACCCCGCGGGGCCTGGCGCGATAACGGCAGGTGCAGACCAATAAATACAACGCTGGTGCAGCGAACATGGACGACACGATCCTGGAGACAAAAGGCCTCACGAAGGAATTCCGCGGTTTCGTCGCGGTCAATGGGGTCGATTTGCGTATCAAGCGAGGCGAGATTCATGCCTTGATCGGGCCTAACGGCGCGGGCAAGACCACATGCTTCAACCTCCTTACCAAGTTTCTACCCCCCACTTCGGGAAGCATCAAGTTCAACGGCATCGACATCACCGGTGAACGGCCCGCGCAGATCGCGCGGCGCGGCATCATCCGTTCGTTCCAGATCTCGGCGGTGTTTCCTCACCTGTCCGTGCTCGAGAACGTGCGCATCGGCCTGCAGCGCAAGACGGGCCTGTCGTTCAAATTCTGGAGCAGCGACAGGCAGCTCGCATCGCTGAACGAACCCGCGCGCGCCCTGCTCGACCAGGTGGACCTTGGCGCCTTCGCCGACGAGACCACCGTCAACCTGCCGTACGGCCGCAAGCGCGCGCTCGAGATCGCCACCACGCTGGCGATGGAGCCCGAGCTGATGCTGCTGGACGAACCCACCCAGGGCATGGGCCACGAAGACGTGGATCGCGTCACGCAACTGATCAAGCGGGTCAGCGCCGGCCGGACCATCCTCATGGTCGAACACAACATGAATGTCGTGTCCTCCATCGCCGACACCATCACCGTGCTGGCGCGCGGCTCGGTGCTGGCCGAAGGATCCTACGCCGAAGTCTCCCGCCATCCGGCAGTGATGCAGGCCTACATGGGCACCACCGAGGGCGAACTTCAAGGAGCACACGCATGAGCACCCCCGCGCTGGAAATTTCGGGCCTCGAGGCCTGGTACGGGGAATCGCATATCCTGCACGGCGTGGACATGCGCGTCGGACAGGGAGAAGTGGTCACGCTGCTCGGGCGCAACGGCGCAGGGCGCACCACCACGCTGCGGGCCATCCTGGGCCTGACGGGATCGCGCAAGGGCTCGGTACGCATCCACGGCACCGAAGCCATCGACCTGCCCACCTACAAGATCGCCCACCTGGGCGTGGGCTACTGCCCCGAGGAACGCGGCATCTTCGCCAGCCTGTCCTGCGAAGAAAACCTGCTGCTGCCTCCCGTCGTCGGTTCGCTGGGCGGCGGCATGTCGCTGGCCGAGATCTACGACATGTTCCCCAACCTCCAGGAGCGCCGGAACTCGCCCGGCACGCGCCTGTCGGGAGGCGAACAGCAGATGCTGGCCGTCGCGCGCATCCTGCGCACCGGCGCCAATCTGCTGCTGCTCGACGAGATTTCCGAAGGCCTCGCGCCCGTCATCGTGCAAGCGCTTGCGCGCATGATCACGGCACTCAAGCAGCGCGGCTACACCATCGTCATGGTGGAGCAGAACTTCCGCTTCGCCGCGCCGCTGGCCGATCGCTTCTACGTCATGGAGCACGGCCAGATCGTCGAACACTTCGAAGCCGCAGAACTTTCAGAAAAACAGGACACGCTCAACGAATTGCTGGGCGTGTAACAAACCTGTCATCCGCCGGAATCCCGGCAACACAACACCGTAGGGAAGAGGAGTCATCCCATGAAGCTGCACACTATCACTGCTGCACTGGCCTTGGCGGGCCTGGGATTTGCTGGGGCAACCGCCCACGCGCAAGGTATCTCCGACGATGTCATCCGCATCGGCTTCATCACTGACATGTCGGGCGTGTATTCCGACATCGACGGCAAGGCTGGTCTGGACGCGATCCGCATGGCGATCGAAGACGCCGGCGGCGCCATCAACGGCAAGAAGATCGAAGTCGTGTCGGCAGACCACCAGAACAAGGCCGACGTGGCCTCCGCCCGCGCGCGCGAATGGTTCGACCAGCAAAAGGTCGACGTCATCGTCGCCGGCACCAACTCGGCGACCAGCCTGGCCATGGCCGCGGTCGCCGCCGAAAAGAAAAAGCCGTTCATCGCGGTGGGCGCGGGCGCATCCGACCTGACCAACGCGCAATGCTCGCCCTACACCGTCCACTACGCCTACGATACCGTGGCGCTGGCGCGCGGCACCGGTTCCGCGGTGGTGAAGGACGGCGGCAAGAGCTGGTTCTTCCTGACCGCCGACTACGCCTTTGGCCATGCCCTGGAGCGCGACACGATCGCCGTGGTGAAGGCCGCCGGCGGCGAGGTCAAGGGCCAGGTGCGCGCGCCGCTGGGCGCGTCGGACTTCTCCTCCTTCCTGCTGCAGGCCCAGGCTTCCAAGGCGCAGATCCTGGGCCTGGCCAACGCCGGCGGCGACACCATCAACTCGATCAAGGCCGCCAACGAATTCGGCGTGACCAAGACGATGAAGATGGCCGGCCTGCTGGTGTTCATCAACGACGTGCACTCGCTGGGCCTGCAGGCCACGCAGGGCATGTACCTGACCGACGGTTGGTACTGGGATCAATCCGACGCCTCGCGCGCCTGGTCCAAGAAGTTCGAGGCCAAGGTCGGCCGCAAGCCCTCCATGCTGCAGGCTGGCGACTACTCGGCGGCCACGTTCTTCCTGAACGCCGTGAAGGCCACGGGCACGGATGATGGCGATGCCGTGATGAAGTGGATGAAATCGAACAAGGTCAACGACTTCTTCGCCCAGGGCGGCTATGTGCGCGAAGACGGCCGCATGATCCATGACATGTACCTGATGCAGGTGAAGACCCCCGCCGAGTCCAAGGGACCGTGGGATTACTACAAGGTCGTGGCGACGCTGCCCGGCGACGAGGTCTACACCAAGTTGTCCGAGTCCACCTGCAAGCTGGTCAAGAAGTAATCCAGCCCCCGTGTCCCCGACGCTGCCCGGCCACCCGCCGGGCAGCGTCCCGAATCGCTCGCCCCCCTCCGTAAGCGCAGGATTTTCACAAGATGACTGACTTTTTCGGCATCCCCATACAGGCCTTGTTCGGCCAGCTATTGCTAGGCCTGGTCAACGGCTCCTTCTACGCCATGCTGTCGCTCGGGCTGGCCGTCATCTTCGGGCTGCTGAACGTCATCAACTTCGCGCACGGCGCGCTCTACATGCTGGGCGCGTTCATCGCATGGATGGGCCTGTCGTACCTCGGGTTGAACTACTGGATCATGCTGATCCTGGCGCCGCTGGTCGTCGGGCTGTTCGGCATCATCATCGAAAAGCTCCTGCTCAAGCACCTGTACAAGCTCGACCATCTGTATGGCCTGCTGCTGACCTTCGGGCTCACGCTGCTCATCGAGGGGCTGTTCCGCAGCTTCTACGGCGTGTCGGGCCAGCCCTATCCCACGCCCGACGCCCTGCGCGGCGCGACCAACCTGGGCTTCATGATCCTGCCGAACTACCGCGGCTGGGTCGTGGCGGCCTCCATCGTGGTGTGCCTGGCCACCTGGTTCGTCATCGAGCGCACCCGGCTTGGCGCGCTGCTGCGCGCGGGCACCGAAAACCCGAAGCTGGTCGAGGCCTTCGGCGTGAACGTGCCGCGCATGATCACGCTGACCTATGGTTTCGGCGTGGCGCTGGCGGGCTTCGCGGGCGTGCTTGCCGCGCCCGTCCTGCAGATTTCCCCGTTGATGGGCTCCAACCTCATCATCGTCGTGTTCGCGGTCGTCGTGATCGGAGGCATGGGCTCCATCCTGGGCGCCATCGTCACCGGGCTGGGCCTGGGCGTCATCGAAGGCCTGACCAAGGTGTTCTGGCCCGAAGCCTCCAGCACGGTTGTCTTCATCATCATGGCCATCGTTCTGTTGATCCGCCCGGCCGGGCTGTTCGGAAAAGAAAAATGAATCGTCAATTCCTGGGCTATGCGGCGCTGGCCATCGTGGTGGCCATTCTTCCCTTCGTCGGGGTGTATCCGATCTTCGCCATGAAGGTCATGTGTTATGCCCTGTTCGCCTGCGCGTTCAACCTCCTGCTGGGCTTCACCGGACTCCTGTCGTTCGGCCATGCGGCCTTCCTGGGCAGCGCGGCCTACGCGGCCGGGCATGCCATGAAGGTCTGGGGCTTCCCCACCGAGATCGGCCTGCTCTTCGGGGTGGCCGTGGCGGCGCTGCTGGGCCTGGCCATGGGCGCGCTCGCCATCCGGCGCAGCGGCATCTACTTCGCCATGATCACCCTGGCCCTGGCGCAGATGGTGTTCTTCTTCTTCCTGCAGGCCCATTTCACCGGCGGCGAAGACGGCCTGCAAAGCGTGCCCCGCGGCTCCCTGCTGGGCCTGGTCGACCTGTCCAAGGACCTGAATCTGTACTACGTGGTGATGGGCATTTTCGCCCTGGGCTATTTCATCATCTGGCGCACGGTGCACTCGCCTTTCGGACAGGTGCTGCAGGCTCTGCGCGAGAACGAGCCCCGCGCCATCTCGCTGGGCTATGACGTCGACCGCTTCAAGCTGCTCGCCTTCGTGCTGTCGGCCGCCATCGCCGGGCTGGCCGGCGCCACCAAGACGCTGGTGTTCGTCTCCGCCACGCTGTCGGATGCCACCTGGCAGATGTCCGGCCTGGTGATCCTCATGACGCTGATCGGCGGCCTGGGCACCCTGACCGGCCCCATCCTGGGCGCCTTCATCGTGGTGCTGCTCGAAAACAAGGTGGGCGACTTCGGCCAGATGCTGGCCAGCGTGACTGGCGTGGACTGGTTCCTGCGGCTCGGCGAATCGGTCACGATCGTCATCGGCCTAATCTTCGTGATCTGCGTGCTGGCGTTCCGCCGCGGCATCGTGGGCGAAATCGGCGCGTTCATCGACCGGCGCCGCGCCGCGCGCGCCTAGGAAGACGTCTCGCAATGACAGACGGGGCCGCAACTTGCGGCCCCGTTTGCATTTCTGCCCCGCTCCTGCGGCCCCGTACAATGGAACCACCCAACCAGACAGGTGCCTGACCATGCGCAACTTGCACATCGCCTCCGCCGTTTGCGCCCTGGCGTTGGCCGCGGCCGCGCCGTCCACTGCGGCGGCGCAAACCTCCTCGTCGCCCTCTCCCGTCTGCGAAGTCGACCGCCCGGTGCGCTTCAGCGGCCTGAACTGGGAATCCAACCTGGTGCTGGCGGGCATCGAACGCTACGTGCTCGAACATGGCTATGGCTGCAAGACCTCGGTCGAGATCGGCGAGACGCTGCCCATGCTGGCCGCGCTGCAACGCGGAGACGTGGACGTCACGCCCGAAGTCTGGCCCGGACAGATCGAAGGCGCATGGAAGAAGGCGCTCGCCAGCGGCCGGGTGCTAGGCGTAGGCCACGTCTACGATGCCGGCGAAGGCTGGTACGTGCCGCGCTACACCGTGGAGCGCCACCCCGACCTGAAGGCCGCGTCCGATCTGACGCGCTTCAAGGACGTATTCGCCGACCCCGAGGATCCGGGGCGCGGCCGCATCTACGGCTGCCCCGCCGGATGGGCCTGCGGCACGCTGAACGAGAACCTGCTGCGCGCCCTGGGCCTGGACCGGGACTACTCGCTCTTCGCGCCCGGCTCGGGCGCCGCGCAGAAAGCCGCCATCGTCTCCGCGTACAAGCGCAAGCGCGACATCGTCTTCTACTACTGGACGCCCACCTCGCTGGTGGGCGCGCTGGACCTGGTCAAGCTGGAGCTGCCCCCCTTCGACCAGCAGGCCTACACCTGCATGACCGACCCGAAATGCGCCCGCCCCGTGGCCACCGAGTTCAAGCCCAACCCGGTGGTGACCGGCCTGAACGCCGGTTTCGCCAAGGACGCGCCGCGGCTGGCCGAGTTCTTCACGAGGCTGACCGTGCCGGAGGACGCCATCGACGCGACACTGGGCTGGCTGGAGAACGAAGGCAAGGAGCCCGAGGACGCAGCCCGCTATTTCCTCAGGCAGTACGGCGAAGTCTGGCGGCAGTGGATGCCCGCCGATGCCGCGACGCGCGTGCAGGCGGCGCTTGCGAAGGAATGAGACCGCTGCGGCTGGCCGTGGGGCCGGGCTCATGTATCCTGACGTTTCGGCGCGGCTGACGCGCCACCCCATACAAGCGAAGGAAGACAACCATGGACGCCCTGTACTGGCACGACGGTCGCTGGACCACTGAAAACCCCAAACTGCTCGGCCCCGCCGACCACGCCTTCTGGATGGCCAGCATGGTCTTCGACGGCGCCCGCGCGTTCCGCGGCCTGACGCCCGACCTGGACCTGCACTGCCAGCGCGTGGTGCGCTCCGCCGAGAAGATGCTGATGAAGCCCCAGATCGGCTGGGAAGAGATCCAATCTCTGTGCCTGCAGGCCGTCGCCAAGTTCCCGCCGGGCACCGAGCTCTACATCAAGCCGATGTTCTACTGCGCCGACGGCTTCCTGCTGCCTGACGCCGACAAGACGCAGTTCGTGCTGCACGTGTTCAAGGTCCCCATGCCCGGCGACCAGGGCTTTTCCGCCTGCTTCTCCAGCTTCGCGCGGTCCTGGCCCAACATGGCGCCCACGGACGCCAAGGCGTCCTGCCTGTATCCCAACGGCCAGCGCGCCATCCGCGAGGCGGCGGAGAAGGGCTTCGACAATGCCATCATGCTGGACGGCGCCGGCAACATCGCCGAATTCGCCACCAGCAACCTCTGGATCGCCAAGGACGGCGTGGTGTCCACGCCGGCGGACAACGGCACTTTCCTGAACGGCATCACGCGCCGCCGCGTGCTGGCCCTGCTGAAGGCCGACGGCGTCGACGTGCAGGAACGCAGCCTCACCCGGGCCGACATCGAAGCCGCCGACGAAGTCTTCTCGTCCGGCAACTACGGCAAGGTCGTGCACGTGAACCGGGTCGAAGACCGCGCCCTGGAGTACGGCCCGATGGCGCGCCGCGCGCACAAGCTGTACATGGAGTACGCGGAAAGCACCGGCCGCCGCTGATCGAGCCCGCGCCGCTCCGGGATCAGCTTTCCCGGGGCGGCAGGTGCAGCGCCGCCACGTGCGGCGAGTCCCGCCAGCGCGGATAGCGCGCCAGCACTTCCGGATCGTGGCCGGGCACGACGTGCTCCTCGGATTGCGCCGCGCCGACCAGCCGGGCGTATCCCGAGATCATCTCGGCCGTGTTGTATACGATGGGAAAGGGGCGGCCCGCCCCCATGTTCTCGTAATAATGGCTGGCGTCCGACGCCAGCACCACCCACCCCCTCGCCGTCCGCACGCGCACGGCCTGCAGGCCCTTGGTGTGGCCGCCGATCTTCAGCAATTCGATGCCCGGCAGAAGCGCCGAATCCCCGTCATGGAACACGACCCGGTCTTCGTAGACGCGGGTGACCAGCGCAACCACGTCCTCGACGGCATAGGCGTGCCGCAACGGTTCGAAGCACATGCAGCGGCCCGTGGCGTACTCCATCTCGGCGTCCTGCACGTGGAAGCGCGCCCGCGGCAGGCGGTCGAGGTTGCCCGCATGATCGTAGTGCAGGTGCGTCAACACCACGTGCTGCACGTCCTCCGGGCGCACGCCCAGGGGCGCCAGCGCTTCGATGGGGCATTGGATCAGCTCGCGGCGGCGCCTGCGCGCCATATCGGCATTGAAGCCGGTGTCGACCAGAACGATGCCTTCGGGTCCGCGCAACAGCCATACGAAGAAGTCCATCGGCATATCGCCGTCATGCGGATCCCCGCCGAGAAAGTTGTCACGCCGCCGCCGCGGCATCCGCGCATAGCGGATGGCGTAGACCTCGTATTCGGGCGCTGCCTCCGGCTTTCGATCACTCACGGTCAAACTCCCAGATAGGCTTTCTGCACGAAAGGGTCCGCCAGCAGATCGGCCCCGGTGCCGCTGCGCACGACCTCGCCATGCTCGAACGCGTATGCCTGGTGGGCCAGACGCAGCGCAAGCCGCGCATTCTGCTCCACCAGCACGATGGCGATGCCGCTGTCGCGGTTGATGCGCTCGATCGCGCCCGCGATTTCCGCAACGATCTTCGGCGCAATGCCGAGCGAGGGTTCGTCGAGCATCAGCAGGCGCGGCTGCGCCATCATCGCGCGCCCGATGGCGACCATCTGCTGCTCGCCTCCCGACAGCGATCCCGCCAACTGGGCCCGGCGTTCGTGGACCCGCGGAAACAACGCGTAGATCTCGTCCAGCCTGCTGCGCACGCCCGAACGCTGGCGCACCGCGTGGGCGCCGGCCAGCAGGTTGTCTCGCACCGTCATGCGGCCGAACAGCCGGCGCCCCTCGGGAGAGAGCGACAAGCCGCCGGCGACTCGGGCGGCGGATCCCTGGCTGGCGATGTCGCGCCCGTCCAGGAGGATCCTGCCGGCCGCCACCGGCGCCAGTCCGATCAGCGCCTTCAAGGTGGAACTCTTGCCGGCGCCGTTGGAGCCGACCAGGGCCACGATCTGGCCCTGCTCCACCGAAAAACTGACTCCACGGACGGCCTCCAGCCGGCCGTAGCGCACATTCAGATCCTGGACTTCAAGCATGGACATAATCGGGCGCTCCCAGATAGGCTTCGACGACGGCGGGGTTCTCCCGTATGGCCTGCGGCTCGCCCTCGGCGATTTTCTCCCCCTGCACCAAGACGACGATGCGATGGCACAGCTCCATGACCAGCGCCATGTGGTGCTCCACCAGAAGCATCGTCAGGCCCTCCTCCGATTGCAATCTGCGCAGCAGGCGGCCCAGCTCGTTGCACTCTTCGTGGTTCAGCCCGGCGGCCGGCTCGTCCAGCAGCAGCATCCGGGGACGGCAGGCAAGCGCCACCGCGATCCCCAGCTTCTTCTGCAGGCCATAGGCCAGGGAGCCCGCCGGCGAGTCTCGCCAGGCATGGAGGTCCAGCAGGCCCAGCAGGCGGTCGACCTCCTGCGCGACCTGCGCGCCGTCCAGCAGATCGTGGCTGCGCCCCGCAAGCCGGCGCAGCCACGAATGCCGGATGCGCGACAACATGCCGCGCCGGATGTTCTCGGCGACCGTGGCCTCCGGATAGGTCGAGGTGGACTGGAACGTGCGCGCCAGCCCCCGGACCACTACGCGGCTGGGAGGACCGCCCGATATGTCGTGGCCGTCGAAGCGCACCCGGCCGGCGCTGGGCGGCATGGTGCCGCTGATGACGTTGAACGCCGTGGTCTTGCCCGCTCCGTTCGGGCCGATCAGCCCGACGATCTCGCCTTCGGCGACCGAGAAGCTCAAGCCGCGCAAGGCCGCCAGGCCGCCGAAGCTGCGAGACAGGCCCTCGACCTGCAATAGGGACTGATTCATTGGGACTCCTTGCCGCGACGGGCTTGCCAGGGGCCGGGCAGGCCCGCCAGGCCTGCCGGCAGGAAGCGCAGGATGAGGATCAGGGCGGCGCCATAGAAAATGTGCTGGGTCTGCACCGCGCCCCGGAACAGTTCGGGCAGCGGCGTGAGCACCATCGCGCCGACCAGCCCTCCCCACACCGAACGCCGCCCCCCGATGACCAGCATGATGATGAAACCGATGGAGATGCTGGCGTTGAACGATTCCGGCGACACATAGCCCACGTAGCGCGCCTGCAGCGCGCCGCCCGCGGCGGCCAGCGCGCAGCCGCCCACGAACGCGCACAGCTGGATGCGGCGCACGCTCAGGCCGGTGGATTCCGCCAATGCCGGATTCTCGGCCACCGCATCGATCGCATGGCCGAACGGCCGCCGGGCCAGCGCGCCCAGCAAGGCGACGGAACCCAGCGCGACGGCCAGCGCCAGCCCATAAAAGCGGGCCCGCGAGTCGAACACCAGCCCGGCCAGCGAGGCGGGTTCGATGCCCGCGATGCCATTGGCCCCGCCGGACCAGGAGGCGCCGTCGAGAAGAATCAGCCTGAGGAGTTCCCCGAACGCGAACGTGACCAGCACGAAGTACACGCCCTTCAGGCGCAGGATCACCGCGCCCAGCGCCAGCGCGACCAATGCCGTCGACACGATGCCGACCAGCGCCGCGGGCAGGAATCCCAGCCCCAGGTGCCGCCCCGCCAGCACCGAGCCATAGGCGCCCACCGCGACGAAGGCGGCGTGGCCCAGCGACAGCTGGCCGCAGCGCGCGATCAGCGCCAGGCCATTGACGATCAGCACATTGAGACAGGTCAGCACCGCCAGGTGCTGGACGAAGGGCCCCGCGAACCAGGGCGCAGCCGCGGCTGCGGCAAGCACGGCCCATAACAGCCAGCGCAACGGCGCGGTCCGCGCCGGGCTGGATTCAAGCGAAAGTACGGTCATGGCCTACGCCTCCCCCCGGCCCAGCAAGCCCTTGGGCCGCACGACCAGCATCACGATCACAATGGCGAAAATCAGCATGTCCGCCGTGCTGCTTTCAAACATCAGGCTGCCGTAGCTCTCGGCCAGTCCGAGCGCCAGTCCCGCTACCGCCGCGCCGGGAATGCTGCCCAGTCCGCCCAGGATCACGACGATGAATGCCTTGAGCAGCGGCGTGGCGCCGACGAACGGAGAGACCGAGAACAGCGGCGCCATCAAGGCGCCGGCGACGGCGGCGAGCCCGACGCCCAGGCCGAACCCCAGCGGGTAGTAGATGCGGGAACGGATACCCTGTATGGCCGCGATCTCGAAATCCTCCACCACCGCCCTCAGCGCGCGGCCGGGGCGGGAAAATCGCAGGAATCCGTAGAGCATGGCCAAGGCCAGCAAGGCGAACACCACCACGTAGATGCGCGAGAGGGGAATGACGACCTTCCCCAACCGCGCGGTGCCCTGCGCCACCGCCGGCATGGACAACGGATCGGGGCCGAAGAACATCAGGGCGACGTTCTGCAGGATCATCGCCAGGCCGATGGTCGCGATCATGCCGTTGAGCTCGTCGCGCCGGAATGGCTTGAGCACTCCCCATTCCAGGATCGCGCCGCCCGCCACGGCCAGGACGAAGGTCAACGCCACCGCCGGCAGAAAGGACAGGCCCGCCTGGGTCGTCAGGAAATAGGCGCCGAACGCGCCGAGCATGTAGAACTCGCCGTGCGCGAAGTTCACCATCCTCATCACGCCGAATACCAGCGTGAACCCTACCGCCATCAGCAGGTACAACAGCCCCACGATCAGGCCGTTGATCGTGGCCTGCGCCGTCAGAATGCTCCAATCCACATCGCCCCCTCGCCGCCTCAGCGGCACCCCTCGACGGTGCAGCGCGCGCGGATCGCCTCGCGGCCGTCCTTGACCTCGGCCACATAGAACGGCGCATTGAGCTGGTGATCGATGCCGTACATGGCCCGGCCGGTCCAGCTGAGCTTGCCCATCGATCCCTCGAAGCCGTCGAGCTTCTCCATCTCGGCGCGCACGCGCTCGGTGTCCTCGACGGTGCCGGCGCGCCGCATCGCCTCGAACAGCATGAGCGTCCCGTCGTAGAAAGCCGGGCTGAATCCGTTCATCGGGTGCTTGTACTTGGCCGCGTAGCGCTCGGCGTAGGCCTTGGTCGCGGGCAGGTCCGGGTCGATCGGCGTGTGAACGAACATGCCTTCCGTCGCCTGCTTACCGGCCACGTTCACGATCTCCTGCGTGGCCGGCCCGCCGGTGCGGACGATGCGGCCCTCGAACCCGAGTTCGCGCGCCTGCTTGACGATCAGGCCCGCCGTGGTGGGCGAGTTTCCGTCAAGCTCGATCGCGTCGATGCCGCGCGCCATCATGCGGGTCAGCAGGGGCACGAAGTCCACCCGGTCGCGCTCGAAGAATTCCTTCGTCGATAGCGCGGCGCCCGCCTTCTTGTAGGCGGCTTCCAGGTCCAGCGCGATCTGCTGTCCGGTCTCGTCGTTGGGGAATAGCGCCCCCACCTTTTTCAAGCCCTGCGCCTTCACAAGCCAGTCGATCTGCGGCTGCGAGACTTCGGCGGTGGTCACGTTGGGACGGAACGTATAGGGCTTTTCGGCCGACAGCGCCTTGGCGGTGAACCCGAGCGTCAGCAGGATGACCTTGTTCTTCTCGGTCATGGGCTGGATGGCCAGTACCGGCGCGGATCCGACCGGCCCGATGATGTATCGGACCTTGTCCTCGAACACCAGCCGGTTGGCCACCGTGACCGCCTCGTTGGCCTGGTACTTGTCATCGTAGGCGACGACCTGGACGCGGTACTTCTTGCCGCCGACCTCCAGCCCGCCGGCCTCGTTGACCTGATCGGCCGCCACCTCGGCGGCGTTCTTCATGCCCTGTCCCCAGGCGGCCCCGGCTCCGGACAAAGTGACCAGCGCGCCAAGCTTCAAGGTTTCCTGCGCCTGGGCCGTGGGCAGGGCGGCCGTGGCCAGGAGGCCGGCCAGAATGATCGGATAACGCATGATGACTCCTGTGGGTGCGCGGGCAATGGCTGCCCGTCTGTTGTGACCGCCCTACTGGCGGGCGATGGCGTCCAGGACCGGCAGCACATAGCCACGGAACTGCCGCGGGTTCTCGCTCATCGGGAAATGGCCCAATTCGCGCATGATCGTGACCTGCGCGCCGGGGATGCCGGCGGCTGTCCGCAAGGTGTCCTCGGGTGTGCAGGAAAAGTCGTATTCGCCCGTCAGCAGATACAGCGGGCACTGTTCCGTGCGTATGCCGTCGAGGCGGCCGCGCAGGTCGCCGTCCACGCGATAGAAGTACAGATCGCCGCGGAACACGCCAGGCCCGCCCTGCATGTACTGCCACAGCGTCTCGTGGCGATGCACGGCCGGCGATTGCGGCGCGACGAGGCCCGAGACCAGGGCGGCGCAGACCTCGCCGCCGTGCACGTCGCCCCGGTGCAGCCAGCTCGTGTCGTACCAGGGTTCCTGGAAATCGGCCGCTTCCACGCCGATCAGGGCCCGGAAGCGCGCCCCGTGCCGATGCGCGAGCTGCAGCACGATGCGGCCGCCGATCGAGCAGCCGATCAGCGCGGGGCGGTCCAGGGCCAGCGCGTCGCAGAAGGCCAGGATGGTCTCGACGTAGCGTTCGGTCGACAAGCGGTATTCCTCGTCCTGCCAGCCTTCCGGAGGGTAGGACTTGCCGTGCCAAGGCAGATCGAAGGCGATGACGCGGTACCGCGACGTGATGTCGGGATCGCACATCATGTGCCGGTACTGCCTGCTGTCGGCGCCCGCCGTGTGCAGGCAGACCAGCGGGATGCCGCTGCCGGCCTCTTCGAAATAGACGCGGCAGGTCCTGCCGGCGATGTCGAACGACACGTAGCGCCCGACGATGGGTTCCAGGACGGCCGTCATGCTTGCGCCTCCCGGCCCACCGCCAGCAGATCCTTGACGTATTGCAGGTGCGCCATCAGCGGCTGCAGATTGCCTTCGATGGAGAGCGCCCGCCGCTTGCCGAGCGCGAAGATATCGTGCCAGCCGGCGGCCGGCACCGCCTGCCAGAACCGCAACCAGGCCTCCTCAGAGGCGCGCAGCGAGAAATCGCAGGATGGAAGCGGCGTGGACGGCGTTTCCGCCGAATCCACGCGCCCGTCCCGGACGCGCACCAGCACGGGATGCTCGCCGAACCTCACCAGCATGTCCAGGTGGACGGCCCTGGCTCGGGAAAACGACGGCGCCAGGCGGCGGAAACGGCCGGCCAGTTGCGCGCCGCGGCCCTCTTCACCGGGAAGGAATGGGACTTCCATTGTGTCTCCCTCTTTTTGATTGTTCTTTTCAGCAGAACGTTAATTCTTTCTGTAAGAACATTCTATCGATCGAAAACTTTCCGTGTCAACACGGCGCATCAAGGACTTGGCCGATTCGCGCTAGAGAATCCGGCAATCGGGGGCAAGCGCCAACGGACAGCCGGTCACGGCCTGCAGGGCATCGAAGCCCAAGCCCGCGACCATCCCGGTCACCCGCAGCCCTTCCGGCAGCACGTCGATGATCGCCAGGTCGGTATAGATGCGGTCCACCACGCCCGCCCCCGTGAGGGGATAGGTGCACTCGCGGACGATCTTGGCTTGCCCGTCCTTGGCGACGTGCTCCATGGTGATGTAGACCTGGCGCGCGCCCGCGACGAGGTCCATGGCGCCGCCCACGGCCGGTATGGTGTCGGGAGCCCCCGTATCCCAGTTCGCCAGGTCGCCGCGCTCGGACACCTGGAAAGCGCCCAGCACGGTGAGGTCGAGGTGGCCTCCCCGCATCATGGCGAACGACACCACGTGATCCGTGATCGATGCGCCGGGAACCAGGGTCACGGCCTCCTTGCTGGCGTTGATCAGGTCCAGGTCCAAGGGCGCGCCGGGGGCGCCGGGCCCCATGCCCACGATGCCGTTCTCGGTGTGCAGGATCACGTCCCGGTCCGCCGGCAGAAAGGCCGATACCAGCGTCGGTATGCCGATACCGAGATTGACGTAGGCGCCGTCCGGAATATCCGAGGCGACCAGGTTCGCAATCTGCTGCCTCGACAGTTTTTCAAATGCCATGCCCGTCTCCCCCCTGAACCACCCGTTTGACGAAAATTCCCGGCGTCATGACGTGCTCGGGAGGAATGCTTCCCAGGCTCACGATTTCGCCCGCCTGCGCCACCGTCGTGGTGGCGGCCATGCACATGACGGGCGCGAAGTTCCGCCCGGCATAGCGGTACACCAGGTTTCCCCAGCGATCCGCCCGCAATGCCTTGACGAAGGCGAAATCCCCCTTCAACGGCGTCTCCAGAACGTAGCCCACGCCATCGATCACGCGGGTTTCCTTGCCCTTGGCGAGCGGCGTGCCATAGGCGGTCGGCGTGAAGAACGGCCCCAGGCCCGCGCCGGCGGCGCGCATGCGCTCGGCCATCGTGCCCTGCGGAACACACTCGAGCTCGACCTTGCCCGCGCGATAGGCCTCCGCGAACGCGGCGGCGTTCGGATTCTTGCGGTCCGATGAGCGGGCGAAGGAACAGATCATCTTGCGCACGCGCCCCGCCTCCACCAACTGGCTCAGGCCCCGCTTGCCGTTGCCCGCGTTGTTGTTGACGATGGTCAGTTCGCGCGCGCCCTGATCGAGCAGCGCGCATATCAGTTCCGTCGGCACGCCCGAGGCGCCGAAGCCGCCGATCAGGATCACCGCGCCATCCGGCACGCCCGCCACCGCCGCTTCCAGCGAGTCGACTGTTTTGTCCAGCATGATTTGCTCCCAGACGTTGAGGATCCCGGCTCAGCGCGTGGACGCGCTGCCCAGCACCGCGGTGGATTGGCTGGACAGCGTGCCACCGTTGCCGTGGACGAGCGCGATCTCCGCGCCGCTCACCTGGCGTTCGCCGGCCTGCGCGCGCAACTGCCTGACTGCCTCGATGACGAGGAAGATCCCGTACATCCCGGGATGGACGCAGGACAGCCCTCCTCCGTTCGTGTTCACGGGCAGGCGCCCGCCGGGCGCGATGCCGCCCCCCTGCACGAACGCGCCGCCTTCCCCTTTCCGGCAAAAGCCGAGATCCTCCAGGAACAGCAGGGTATTGATGGTGAAGGCGTCATAGAGCTCCGCCACGTCCACGTCACGGACCGTCACGCCCGCCATGTCCAGCGCGCGCTTGCCCGACTCCACGGCGGCGGTCACCGTCAGATCCGCCATGGAAGAGATCTGCCGGTTCCAGACCGCGGTGGCGTTGCCCAGCACGTACACGGGGGCCTGCTTCAAGTGGCGGGCGCGGTCGGCCCTAACCATCACGTAGGCGCCGCCGCCGTCGCTCACCAGGCAGCAATCCCGCACCGTCAGCGGATCGGAAACCGGGCGCGAGCGCAACACGTCGTCGATAGACAGCGGATCGCGCATGGCCGCTTCGGGATTCAGCCTGGCCCATGCGCGGGCCGCCACCGCCACCTCGGCCAACTGTTCCCGGGTCGTGCCGTACTGGTGCATGTGCCGGGCCGCGGCCAGCGCGTAGGAGGTCACCGGCTGCATCGGTGAATACGGGTGTTCGAAAGGTTGCGGATCCAGCAGGCTGCGGGCCTTCACGCCCTCCTTCCTGCCGAACGTGGCGGTCTTCTGCGTGCTGCCGTAGCAGACCAGCACCGCATTGCATTGGCCCGACACCAGGGCCATCACCGAAGGCAGCAGGTGGGCAACGAAGCTGGAACCGCCCAGCATGGTGGCCTCGATGTAGCTCGGGCGGATCCCCAGATACTCGGCGACCGGCATGCTCCACATCGTGGCCGAAGCGCTGCACGTCGCCAGCCCGTCGATATCCCGCATGGTCAGCCCGGCATCCTCCACGGCCCGGACCGCCGCCTGCGCCAGCACCTCCATCTCGGTGTAGCCGTGGGCCTCGCCCAGCCCGGCATGGCCCACCCCCGCAATCGCGACCTTGCCGCGCAAAGAATCCAGCGACATCATGCGGCCTCCGCAGGAGCGAACGCCACCAGCGCGCGCTCGCCTTCGCGCGACACGCGGGCCCGCACGCGCATCCCGATGCGCAGGCGGTCCAGGGGAACCTCGTCGATCCGGCTCATCAGCCGGACGCCCTCGTCGAGATCGATCAATGCCACGTTGTAGTCCCCGCCCGCGTCGGGCTTGCGCCGCACCAGGCTGACCGAATAGACCGTGCCGGTGCCCGCCGGCTCGATCCACGAGAGCGCCGTCGCGCCGCAGTGCACGCACAGCACGCGGGGGAAAAACTGGTGCTGGCCGCAGCCCTCGCAGCGCTGTATCCGGAAGCATCCGTCGGCCAGGGCCGAGAAATACTGTTCTTGCGGGCCGCAAGCCGCGGGCTCCACCTTTCCTGTTTCCATGCTCATCTCCTCATTGTTTTTTCAAGCGGGCGCGGCAAGGCGCCCCGCTTCCGCTCACAGGTCGGCGAACGAACGTCCGCTCGCCACGAGCTGCTCCAGCAAAGGCGCGGGCTGCCACAGATCGCCGTGCCGTGCGTGAAACCCCCTGATCGCGTCCAGCACGGCGGGCAGCCCCTGCCGGTCGGCATAGAACAGAGGGCCGCCCCGAAACGCAGGAAAGCCATAGCCGTTGACGTAGATCACGTCGATATCCGACGCCCGGCGCGCCACCCCCTCCTCCAGGATCCGCGCGGCTTCGTTGACCAGGGCGTACATCGTCCGCTGCACGATTTCCTCGTCCGTCACCGTCCGCCGCTCGATGCCATCCCGCGCCGCGCAGACCGCGATGAGCGCCAGGACCTCCGGGTCTTCCACAGGATCGCGGCTGCCGGTCTCGTACCGGTAGAACCCCCTGCCGGACTTCTGGCCGAAGCGGCCCTGCTCGCACAGTTGGTCCGCCACCCGCGAATAGCGTTGATGGGCCGGCCGGGCAGGCGCCGTGCGCTTGCGAAACGCCCAACTGATATCCAGGCCAGCCATGTCCGCCATGCGCAATGGCCCCATCGCCAGGCCAAAGCGCTGCAGCGCGCCGTCCACCTGCGCGGGCGTCGCGCCCTCCTCCAGCAGGAAATGCGCCTCCCGGGTATAGGGCGTCACCATCCGGTTGCCGACGAAGCCGTCGCATACCCCCACCAGTACGGGCAGCTTTCCCATCCTGCGAGCCAGGCGGAACACGGCGGCGATCACCGCCCCATCGGTCTCGCGGCCCTGGACGACTTCCAGCAGGCGCATGATGTTTGCCGGACTGAAGAAATGGGTGCCCAGCACGCGCGCCGGCCGCCGGGTGCAGGCGGCGATCTCGTCGATGTCGAGGCGCGAGGTGTTGGATGCCAGGATCGCTCGCGGCGGACAGATCTCATCAAGCGTCACGAAGATCTGGCGCTTGACCGCCATGTCTTCGAAAGCCGCCTCGATCGCCAGGTCGACGTCGGCGAGCGCCTCGAACGCCAGGCTGCGGCGGATGCGGCTCTCGCGTTCGGCCACTTGGTCCGCCGTCAGCCGGCCCTTGGCTGCCGTCGCCGCATAGTTCCGGCGTATGACCGCCCAGCCGCGCTCGAGCGCCTCGGCGTCGCGCTCGACCAGCACCACGTCCAGGCCCGCGTTGGCCAGGCTCATCGCGATGCCTGCGCCCATGGTGCCGGCGCCCACCACGCCGACCTTCGCAATGGACGATTCGGCCCGCCATCCGGCCGGCAGCTTGAACGCGGCGCGCTCGGCGAAGAACAGATGGCGCAAGGCCTTGGACTGGTCGCCGTTGACCAGTCCGAGAAATCTCTCGCGCTCGTAGGCCAGGCCTTCGGACAGGCTGGCGCTGGCGGCGCGCTCGACACAGTCCACGCAAGCCAGGGGCGCCTCGCAGCCACGGTAACGGCGGGCGGCCTGCGCGCGCGCACGTTCATATACGCGCGCGTCCTCCGGCGCCGCCACCGTTCTCGCCCCCACGACGCGATCGGCCAAGGGGCGGCCCGCGGCCCGCAACGCGCAGGCCGCGGCCGCGGAGCGCAATTCGCCGGCGCAGACCTCGTCGACCAGGCCCCATTGCGCCGCCGTCACGGCGTCGATGGCGTCGCCGCCCGCGATCATGTCGAGCGCGTGCGCGACGCCCACGAGGCGCGGCAGGCGCTGCGTGCCTCCCGCCCCGGGCAGCACTCCCAGCTTCACCTCCGGCAGGCCCAGCGACGCGCCCGTTCCGGCCACTCGGTAGTGGCAGGCCAGCGCCAGCTCCAGGCCGCCGCCCAGCGCGGCGCCATGAATTGCCGCCACCACCGGCTTGGCGGCCCGCTCTATCAGTTCGATGAGCGTCCTCAGCGTGGGCTCGCGCCCGGAAAGCGGCGTATTGAATTCCCGGATGTCCGCCCCGCAGCAAAAGAAATCACCGTCTCCCGCCAGCACGATCGCCTGCACGGCGCCGTCTTCCAGGGCGGACTGGATCGCGGCATGCAACTGCGTCCGCAAATCCGCGCCCAGGCTGTTGACCGGTGGATGGTTCAATCGCAGCAGGGCGACGCGGCCGGATTCGAGCCTTTCGGTTTCTATCAGCATCGCCGCCTCACTCCAGTTCGACGACGATCTGGCCTTCGGCCACTTCGTCTCCTTCCGCGACCAGCACGCGAGCCACCGTGCCGGCGCGTTCGGCCTCGACCGGAATCTCCATCTTCATCGATTCCACTTTGGCGACGCTATCGCCGGCCTCCACTCGCTGGCCAGGGCTGACCGTTACCGCCACAACCCGGCCCACCACGGGCGTTTCCACTTTGAACATCGTCGTCTCCCAGAGTTAAGCGGCTTGCGCGGCCACCCGCGCGCCTTCGAGAATGCGTTCCGCCAGGCCGGTGGAAACCCGCCGCGCACGGAATTCGGGATCGTCCAGCACGCGCAGGACGAAGGGAATATTGGTTTTCAGGCCTTCGATCCGGCATTGCTCCAGCGCCGCCTTCAGCAGATCGAGCGCCTGCTCGCGGCTCTCGCCGCGCGCGATCACCTTGGCCAGCATCGGGTCGTAATGACTGGAGACCCAGCACCCCTCGGCGTAGCCCGTTTCGATCCGCACGCCCGGCAGGGCCGGCAGGCCGAACTCGCGCAGCACTCCCGGCGAGGGGAGGAAGCGGACCGGGTCTTCGGCATAGACACGCGCCTCCACCGCGTGCCCGTCCAGGAGCGGAGGTTCGGGCAGGACGTCCCGCATCGGCTCGCCCGCCGCCAGCCGCAGCTGCGCGGCGACCAGATCGATACCCGTCACCTCCTCCGTCACGGCGTGCTCGACCTGCAGACGCGTGTTGACCTCCAGGAACGAGAAGCCGGACTCGGGCGTGTACAGCATCTCGACGGTGCCGATCACGTCGTATCCGAGGTTCGACAGCATTCCCTCCAGGCGCTGCGCCATGTCCCGCAGCGCGGCACGGTCCAGGCCCGGCGCCGGCGCCTCTTCCAGCACTTTCTGGTGCCGGCGCTGGATGGAGCAGTCGCGCTCGAAGATACTGCGCACCTTTCCATAGCGGTCCGCCAGAAACTGGAACTCCACGTGGCGCGGGTTGCGCAGGAGCTTTTCCAGATAGAGGTCGGAGCCGCCGAAACTGCGTTCGGCGATCACCCGCGCCCTGGCCCATGCGGCTTCGACCTCTTCCGGCCCCTGCAGCGGAATCATGCCGATGCCGCCCCCGCCGGTCGCGGGCTTGATCAGCACCGGATAGCCCAGGACCGCGGCGGCGCGCTTCACTGCGTCCGGATCCGCGCCCAGCACCGGACTGCTGGGCGCCATGGGCATACCCAGCGCGCGCATGGCGTCGCGTGCCTGGGTCTTGTGGCCCAGCATGCGTATCCAGCGCGGCGACGGTCCGACAAAGACCATGCCCGCGCTCTCGACGGCTTCGGCGAATTCCGCGTTCTCGGACAGGAAGCCATAGCCCGGATGCAGCGCATCGGCGTCCGCCTCCGAGGCAACCCGCAGCAAGGCCGCCTGGTCGAGGTAGCTTTGCGAGGCGGGCGCCGGGCCGATGGGAATCGCGAGGTCCGCCTCCTTCAGATAGGGCAGGTCCCGGTCGGCCTCGGAATAGACGGCGACGGATTCGATGCCGAGCCCGCGCAGGGCGCGGATGACGCGGCGGGCGACGGCCCCGCGATTGGCGACGATCACTCGTTTCATGTCAGGGTTCCATATCGGCGGATCAAGGGCGGTAGCCGAAGGCGCGCGGCCCCGTTTCCCGCAGCGGCGCGGTCAGCGAGACGAACTCCTCCAGCGCTTCGCGGGTGGCGGCGGGATCGATGATGTCCTCGACGACGAACGCCTCGGCGCTGCGGAATGGCGAGGTCAGGCTCCGCACGCGCGCCTCGATCTCGGCCATCTTGGCTTCAGGATCGGCGGCGGCCTCGATCTCGGCCTTGTAGGCCACCTCCAGCCCGCCCTCCACGGGCAGCGACCCCCATTGCGCCGACGGCCACGCATAGCGGAAATTGAAGCGCCCCGCGCTCTGGTGCCCCCCGGCGGCCACGCCGAAGGCCTTGCGCACGATGATCGAGCACCAGGGCACGGTCGACTGCGCCACGGCGGTAAGCGCGCGCACGCCATAGCGCATGGCGCCGGTCTTCTCGGCCTGCAGGCCGATCTGGAACCCCGGGACGTCCACCAGATTGACGACGGGAAGATGGAACGTCTCCGCGAGGTCCAGGAGGCGCGTGAACTTCTCGGCGGCCGGGCCGTCCCAGCCGCCGCCGTAGTGATAGGGATCGCTGGCGAACACCACCACGGGCCACCCGTCGATGCGGGCCAGCCCGGTGATCACGGCCCGGCCCCAGCGCCGGCCGATCTCCATGAACGAGCCCTGATCCACGAGCGCCTCGACGATGGGCCGCATCTTGTAGACGGCCCGCGTATCGGCCGGCACGGCGGCGCGCAGCCATTCCTGGTCCGCCGCGCCCTGGCCCGGCTCGCCGCGCGGCGCGAGTTCGTGCACCGACCGGGGCAGATAGGATAGGAAGCGGCGCGCCATCGCGAACGCGGCCTCTTCCGTGTCGGCTTCGTCGTCCACGACGCCGTTGCGGGTATGGATATCGCTGCCGCCAAGTTCGTTCTTCTCCAGCTTCTGGCCCAGGCGCGCCACGACGGGAGGCCCGGCGATGAACAATTGCGAGGTGTCCCGCACCATGACCGAATAGTGGCTGGCCGCCACGCGGGCGGCGCCCAGGCCCGCCACCGATCCAAGCGCCAGCGACACGACCGGAACCGTGGCCAGGTTCTGCGCCATCAACGGCCACATGCGCAGCTTTGGCAGCAGCGTGTGGCCTTTGATCTCGATGTTGCGCACGGATCCCCCGCCCCCGGTGCCATCGACCATCCGCAGCAACGGCAAGCGGAGATCCTGCGCCATGCGCTCGGCCTCGACCAGCTTGTCGCCGACCGCGCCGTCGTTCGCGCCGCCCCGCACGGTGAAATCGTCGGCGGCAACGACCACCGGCCGCCCCTGCACCCGCGCGCGGCCGATCAGCAGGTTGGACGGAGTCAGGTCCGTCAACCTGCCCTGCCCGTCATAGGTCCCGCTGCCCGCCAGCGCGCCGACCTCGCGGAACGAGTCGGGGTCTACCATCTTCGCAATGCGCTCCCGCACCGGCAGCTTGCCGCCCTCGCGGTGGCGGCGCACCTTTTCCTCGCCTCCCATCCGCGCCGCCAGCTCCTTGCGCAGCGCCAATTCCCTCAGTTCCTTTTCCCAAGACACTTTTCTCTCCCTCCTGCCCGCGGCCGATCCGGAACCGGCCGCGAACTCAATCGATCTTGATATTGGCGCGCTTGATGAGCGCCTCGTTCTGCTTGAGCTCGTCCTCGATCTTCTTGCGGAAGGCTTGCGGGGACGGCTGCGTGGACGGATTGCCTTGCAGCGCCAGGCGGGCGCGCACGGCGGGATCCTCGGCCGCCAGCGCGATTTCCTTGTTCAGGCGCTCGACCACCTCGGGCGGCGTGCCCGCCGGCGCGAAGACGCCGACCCAGAACGAGATATCGAACCCCGGGTACCCCACCTCCGCCACCGAGGGCACGTCCGGCAGGTCGTGCCAGCGTTCGGCCGTGGAGACGGCGAGCGCCTTGAGCTTCCCCGACTTGATCAGCGGCACCCCGGAAAGCGTGTCGAAGCCGAAGTCGACCTCTTTGGACATCAGGCCGGCCTCCATGGGCGCGGCGCCGCGGTAGGGCACGTGCAGCATCTGCACCCCCGACATCGTGGCAAGCTGCGCGCCGGCCAGGTGCATCAGATTGCCGTTGCCGGCCGACCCGTAGCTGATGGTGTTCGGATTGCGGCGCGCCAGTTCGACGAGCGACTTGACGTCGTGCACGCCCGACACGCGCGGATTCTCGGCATTGATCGTGAGAATGAACGGCACCGACACCACGGTCGTCACCGGCGCGAAGTCTTTCAAGGGGTCGTACTGGAGATCCTTGTAGAGCAGCGGATTGACCGTGATCGAGCTGGAGTTGCTGACCAGGATCGTGTAGCCGTCCGGCTTGGCCTGCATCACGGCGCGCGCGGCGATCATGCCGTTCGCGCCCGTCCTGTTCTCGACCACGAACGGCTGTCCCATCCTGGTGGACAGCGCGTCCCCCATGATGCGCGCCACGGTATCGATGGTGCTTCCGGGACTGAACCCGACGACGAGCTTCACGGGTGCGCTGGGATACCCTGCGGCTCCCGCCGCCAGGGGAACGATCGCGGACAGGGCGAATACCCCCGCGGCCAGCAGTTTCGATGCTTGCATGATGTGTCTCCTCCATTGAATCCCGGCGCCGTGCTCCGCGCTGCATGGGCGCGGCACTACGGGCCGGTCTTGGTCATTGCGCCGCGACGGCGCCCGAAGCCTTGACGGCCTGCCCCCACTTCTCCTGCTCTTGAGCCATGAAGGCGGCGAAGGCCTCGGGCGTGCTGTTGACGACCTCTCCTCCCAGTCCTTCGATCCGCGCCTGCATCTCCGGCGTGGCCACGATCTTCGACACGTCCTCGTAGATGCGCCGCGCCTGGGCCGGCGGCAGCGACGAGGGCGCCAGCAGCCCGAACCAGGTCGCCGCCTCGAAGCCGGGCATGCCGGCTTCCGCGAACGTGGGCACGTCGCGCAGCGCCGGCACGCGCTTGCCATTGGCGACGGCCAGCGCGCGCAGCTTGCCGGACTGGATCAAAGGCAGCGCCGACGTGATCGTCGCCAGCATCATCTGCACCTGGCCGCCGGCCAGATCGGTAAAGGCGGGCGCATCGCCGCGGTAGGGCACGTGGGTAATGGCGGACTGCGTGGCGATCTTGAACAGCTCGCCGCTCAGGTGCTGCGCCGTGCCGTTGCCCGGCGAGGCGAAATTGACCGCCGCGCCGTCCTTCTTCAGATAGGCCAGGAACTCTTGCAGGTTCTTGGCGGGGACCGATGGGTTGACGACCAGTACCAGCGGCACCTTGGTGACCAGCGTGATCGGCGCGAAGTCCTTGACGGGATCGTAGTTGAGCTTGGTGTAGAGGTGGCCGCTGATGGTGTGCGCCGACGTGGTCATGAACAGCGTATAGCCGTCGCCCTGCGCGCGCGCCACCGCGCTGGCCCCGATCGTCGTTCCCGCGCCGGCGCGGTTTTCGACGATGACCGTCTGCCCCCACGACTGCGTCAGTTTCTCGGCCACGGCGCGCGCCACCACGTCGGTGGCTCCGCCGGCCGGATAGGGCACCACCATCGTCACCGGCTTTTCGGGATACGGGCCGGCCTGTGCCGCTCCGGATAACAGCACCGCGGCGCAAGCCAGGGCGCGCAACCAATTGCATCGCATCGGAATGTCTCCTCTTGTGTTCGGTTTGGACCTACTTATTATCGTTCCAGTAGACAGAACGCTTATTCTATTTTATATTTTTTCAAACCAGACATGTCAATGACCAGGTGTTTTCCGGGAACCCGCGATCCATCCGGGAAATGCCACCAAGAGAGGAGCAGAGCATCATGGCCGACACACCGGACACCCTGAAATCCATGCTGATAGGCGGGCAATGGATCGCGCAGGACTCCAACGCGTTCGAATCCATCAACCCCGCCACCGGCGCGCGCAACTACCTCATCAGCGCGGCGTCCGACGCCCAGGTGGACCAGGCCGTCGACGCGGCGTGGCAGGCCCAGCGCCAGCCGGCCTGGCGCAACATGCTGCCGCATCAGCGCGCGGCGATCCTGCGCCGCATCGCGGACGGCATGGACGCCAATGCATCCGTGCTCGCGCGCTTGCAGATGATCGAAAACGGCAAGGTGTGGGCAGAGTGCAAGGCCCAGGTCGCCAGCGCCGCCGCCACTTTCCGCTACTACGCCGGCGTCTGCGAAACGCTGGAGGCGGAAGTGACACCGCCGCGCGGCAACTATCTTTCGATGACGCGCTACGAACCGTATGGCGTCATCGTGGCCATCACGCCGTGGAATTCTCCGCTTACGATGGAAGCGCAGAAGGTCGCTCCCGCCCTGGCCGCGGGCAATGCCGTGATCCTCAAGCCTTCCGAGGTCACATCCTCCCCCGCCCTGGTGCTCGGCCGCATCGCGCTCGAGGCCGGCCTGCCCCCCGGCATCCTCAACGTCGTTACCGGACTGGGATCGACCGTGGGCCGCCGTCTCGTCGAGCACCCGGGCGTGCGCATGGTGTCGTTCACCGGCGGAACCGGCAGCGGCCGCGCCATCGCGCATGCCGCCGCTGAAAAACTCATGCCGGTCGCCCTGGAGCTTGGCGGAAAGTCGCCGCACATCGTGTTCGCGGACGCGGACCAGGATGCGGCCATCGAAGGGGTCATCGGCGGCATTTTCGAGGGCAGCGGGCAATCGTGCGTGGCCGGCTCTCGGCTCTACGTTCAACGCGGCATCGCCGAATCCTTCATCGCGAAACTGGTGGCCCGAGCGGCCCAGCTGAAGGTCGACCTGCCCGATGCCGAGGGCGCGCAGATGGGGCCGATCGCCTCATTCGCCCATCGCGGCAAGATCGAGAGCATGGTGGAATCCGCCCGGCGCGAAGGCGCGCAGGTGCTGACCGGCGGCGAACGGCCCGACGGCGCCGGCCTGGCCGCGGGCGCGTTCTACCGGCCTACCGTGCTGGGCGGGCTCTCGCGCGATGCGCAAGCCGTGCGCGAGGAAATCTTCGGGCCCGTGCTGTGCGCGCTGACGTTCGACGACGAGGAAGATCTGATCGAACAGGCGAACGACAGCGCCTACGGGCTGGCCTCCGGCATCTGGACGGCCGACTACCGCCGCGCGTGGCGCGTGGCGGGCCGCCTCGAAGCGGGCAGCGTGTGGATCAACACCTACAAGCAGCTGTCGATCTCCACCCCTTTCGGTGGCTTCAAGCAAAGCGGAATCGGCCGCGAAAAGGGCGTGAGCGGACTGCGGCTCTACCAGCAATCCAAGGGCGTCTACTTCGGCATGTAGCCGCGGCCCCCCCCATTCCATTCCCGGCCGCGCCTGCGGCCCCCTACATTCCTCTCGGAGACTACTTAAATGGCTGAATTTCAACGCGTCGGCTTCATTGGCCTGGGCGTCATGGGCGAACCGATATGCCGCAACCTCGCCGTCAAAAGCGGATTGCCGGTGCTGGGCTGCGACACCGACCCCGCGCCCTTGCTGCGCCTGGCGCCGCATGGCGTGACGGCGGCGACCAGCGCGCAGATCATGCAGCAGTGCGAAGTGGTGTTCCTGTCCCTGCCGTCCGGAGAGATCGTCGCGCAGCTATCGCGCGCCGCCGACGGCCTGTTGGCGAATGCGCGCGCGGGCCAGCTGATCGTGGACCTGAGCACTTCGCCGGTGGACGTCACCCGCGAACTGGCGCGCGAGTTCGAGGCGAAGGGAGCGACCTTCATCGACGCCCCCGTGGCACGCACTCGCGCCGCCGCGGAAGCCGGCACCCTGTCCGTCATGATCGGCGGCGCTGAATCGAGCTTCGCGGCGGTCAAGCCCCTGGTCTCCACCTTCGCCAACGAAATCACCCATTGCGGCCCCATCGGCAGCGGCCAGGTGGTGAAGATCCTGAACAATATGGTGCTGTTCGAGACGGTGGTCGCCCTGTCCGAGGCCCGCGCCATCGCCCGCCGTTCCGGGGTGGATCCGCAAGTCGTGCTGGAGACCTTCACCCGCGGATCGGCCGATAGCTTCGCGTTGCGCAACCACGGCTTAAAGGCTATTCTGCCTGGGAATTTTCCCGAAAAAGCCTTCCCGGTGGACTACGCCCGCAAAGACCTGCGCTATGCATTGGCCCTGGCGGAACAGACCGGCGTGCAAGCGCTTGGCGCCCGCAACGTGGATGTCTGGTTCGATGCGGCGCTGGCCCAGGGACATGGCAACCGTTATTTCCCGGTCATCAGCCGGGTGATCGACGCGGAGTAGGGAACCCCCGCAAAATCACCCCTTATCATTCCAATGAGCCGTACCCCCACTCAGGACAATTCCACCGACGGCGTCGCCGCCGTCGAACGCGCCCTGGCAATCATCGGGGCCATCGCGCAACGCACCGATCCCATCACGCTTGCCGACCTTTCCCGGGCCACGGGGTTCTACAAGAGCACGCTCTTGCGGCTTATCGCATCGCTTGAAAAGGCAGCCCTGGTGGTGCGCCGCGCCGACGGGCGCTACGCGCTGGGCCCGTATGCCCATCAGCTGGGGCGGGCCTATGAGGCCACCTACCGCCTGACGGAAACCATTCTCCCCCTGCTGCAGGGGCTGGTGGACAAGGGAACGGAAAGCGCGTCGTTCCACGTCTACCACGACGCGCAATCGCGCGTGTGCCTGCTGCGCGTGGACTCCCATCATTCCACGCTGGACCGCATTCGCGTGGGCGATCTGCTGCCGCTGGACAAGGGGGCCGCGGGCAAGCTGATCACCGCTTACCTGATCGATGGACAGGCCCCCGCCCAGGCCGGCCTGGTCCTGACTTCCATGGGCGAGCGCGACCCCAACTGCGCCGCCGTGGCCAGCCCGGTGTTCGGCCCCGACGACGACATCTGCGGCGCCATTTCCCTGTCCGGCCCGAAAGAGCGCTTCTCCCCCGCCGCCGTCAAGAAAATGTCGAAGCTGGCCCAGGAGGCCGCTGCTTCGGCCACGCAGGCGCTCGGCGGCCGCTGGCCGTCGGGCAGGTAGGCAACCGCAAGCCGTCCCGCATCCACCCGGAGGAATTCCATGCCCACCCGCCGCGACTTCCTCCGAAACAGCGCGACGCTCGCCGCCGCGGGCAGCGCCCTGGCCCTGATGCCGGCGCCGCTGCGCCGCGCGTTCGCGATTCCGGCCGCCCGCCGCACCGGCACGATCCGCGACGTGGAGCACATCGTGGTCTTCATGCAGGAGAACCGCTCGTTCGACCATTATTTCGGCGGATTGGCGGGCGTGCGCGGCTTCGGCGACCGCTTCCCCATCCCCGTGCCCGACAGCCCCGAGCGCGCGCACCGCACCGTCTGGGCGCAATACAACGACCAGGCCGGCGAAGGGCCGCGCACCGTCCTGCCCTTCCACGCGGACACCCGCAAAGTGGCCGAGTACATGCGCATAGCCAGCACGCCGCACACCTGGTCGAACGCACAGGCGGCCTGGGACGCCGGCCGCATGGGCACGTGGCCGGCCGCCAAGAAAAACCATTCCATGGCCTACTTCACGGAAGGCGACATGCCCTTCCAGTACGCCATGGCGCGCGCATTCACCGTGTGCGATGCCTACCACTGTTCGTTCACCGGCGGCACCAACACCAACCGGCTGTTCCTGTGGACCGGCACCAATGACGGCCTGGGCCGGGGCAACGGCCCCGCGCTGGGCAATCTTTACAACAAACAGTCGGGCGGCGATCCGGCCGGCGGCTACACCTGGACCACGTACCCGGAACGGCTGGAAGCGGCCGGCGTCAGCTGGCGCATCTACCAGGACATGGCGGACAACTATTCGCTCAACCCCACCGCGGGCTTCAAGGCCTACCGCGACGCCTACCGCGGCGTGCCCGGTTCGCTTGCCGCGCTGAAGGAAAAGGCCCTGACCACGCGCGGCCTGGACCTGCTGCGCCAGGACGTGCTGGACGGCAAGCTGCCGCAGGTGTCCTGGATCTGCGCCACCAAGGCCGGCTCCGAGCATCCCAGCCCCTCCAGCCCGGCGCAGGGCGCGGATTACACCGCGCGGATGCTGGACGCGCTGACCGCCAACCCCGAGGTATGGAGCAAGACGGTCCTGCTGCTGATGTTCGACGAGAACGACGGGTTCTTCGATCACGTGCCGCCGCCCGCGCCGCCTTCGCGCGATTCCTCCGGCGCGCTGGCCGGCGCCTCCACCGTCGATACGGCCGGGGAATATCACGAGATCGTCACCGGCGTCGAAAAGGACGATACCCCCGCGCACCGGCATGGCGTTTACGGGCTGGGGCCGCGCGTGCCCATGTACGTGCTGTCGCCCTGGACACGCGGCGGCTGGGTCAATTCCGAGGTGTTCGACCACACGTCGGTGCTGCGCTTCATCGAGCGGCGTTTCGGCGTGACGGAGCCGAACATTTCACCGTGGCGCAGGGCGGTCTGCGGCGACCTGACCTCGATTTTCAACTTCGCCACGCCCAACGATGCAGACATGCTGCGCGGCCTGCCGCCCACCGCGCGCGCCGCCGAGCGGGCGGCCGCCCTGCCCGGCACGGTCACGCCGCCCGCGCCCGCCAGGCCCGGCGCCGCGCGGCAGGAGGCCGGCACGCGGCCGTCGCGGGCCCTGCCCTATGCGCTGCAGGCGAACGCCGCCGCCGCGGGCCAGCACGTCACCCTGCATTTCGACAACACCGGCAGCGCCGGCGCGGTCCTGCATGTCTATGACCGGCTGCATCTCGAGCGCGGGCCGCGCCGCTATACGGTGGAAGCGGGCAAGCAGTTGTCGGGCGTCTGGGACGCCGGCGCGGACGCCGGCCGCTACGATCTTTGGGTACTGGGCCCCAACGGCTTTCACCGCCATTGCGCGGGCCGCCTGACCGCGCCCGCGCAACACGGCCTGGAGGTCCGCGCCCGCCACGACGGCGGCGGCGCGCGGTTGCGCCTTTCCGTCCGCAATGCCGGCTCGCAGGCCTGTACGTTCACGATCGAAGACCAGGCCTACGGGCGGCCCTCGGCGACGCAGACCCTCGAAGCCGGCCTAGAGGCCGTCTACGCCTGGCCGCTGGACGACAACGGCGGCTGGTATGACTTCGCGGTGAGCCTGGCGGAAGATCCCGCCTTCCTGCGGCGGTTCGCCGGCCGGGTGGAAACGGGCAAGCCGTCCACCTCCGATCCCGCGATGGAAGAGGAAACGGTGATGGAATGGATCGCGCGGGCCTGAAGCCCGCGCGTGAAGGAGATGCGGGCGGGGACGCCGCTGTGGCGTCCCCGCCGCCTCAGGCCTGCCCGGCCTGTTCGGCCTGCTCGCCGCCCTTGCCCAGGCCCAGGTAGCTTTCGATGACCTTCGGGTCGCCGGCCAGTTCGCGCGCCGGACCGTGCAGGATGACCTCGCCGGTTTCCAGCACATAGCCGTAGTCCGCCACTTGCAGCGCCGCGCGCGCGTTCTGCTCGACGAGCAGGATCGCCACGCCGGTTTCGCGCAGGCGGGCGATGATGTGGAAGATCTCGCGCACGATCCGCGGAGCCAACCCCAGGCTGGGCTCGTCCAGCATCAGCAGGTTGGGCTTGGCCATCAGCGCGCGGCCGACAGCCAGCATCTGGCGCTCGCCTCCCGACAGCGTGCCGGCCTGCTGGCCGCGCCGCTCGCGCAGCCGCGGGAACAGATCGAAGACTTCGTTCAGCGTGTCGCGCCAGCCGCTCTCGCGGGCGCGGTAACGGCGGAAGCCGCCCAGCAGCAGGTTGTCTTCCACCGACATGGTGCCGAACAGTTCGCGGCGTTCGGGCACCAGCGACATGCCGGCCGCGACGCGGCGCTCCACCTGCCAGCCCGATACGTCGGTTCCCGCGTATTGCACCGCGCCGGCCGCATGGCCGGTATGCGGCAAGGAACCCATGATCGCGTTCAGCATGGTGGATTTGCCGGCGCCGTTGGCGCCGATCACCGTAACGATGCTGCCGGCGGGCACGGTGAGCGTGGCGCCCACCAGCGCGCCGACCTTGCCGTAGCGGGCCGACAGCTTGCTGACTTCAAGAACGGGGGATTGCGTCGCGCTCATCACACGCCTCCTGCCGACACGGGCTTGGCCTGGTCCGCTTCGGGCAGGTCGTCGTCGATGCCGCCCAGATAGGCTTCCAGCACCGCCGGGTTCTTTTGCACGTCGGCCGGCACGCCTTCGGCGAGCTTGGTGCCGAAATCCATCACCACCAGGTGGTTGGTCAGGCGCATCACAAAATCCATATCGTGTTCGACGAGCAGAATGCTCATACCCTCGGCGCGCAGTTGCTCCAGCACGCGGGCGAGGTCTTGCTTTTCCTTGTAGCGCAGGCCGGCGGCGGGTTCGTCCAGCAACAGCAGCATCGGGTCGGCGGCCAGCGCGCGCGCGATTTCCAGGATGCGCTGCTGGCCCAGCGCCAGGTTGCCCGCCTGTTCGTACAGGTATTCGCCCAGGCCCACGCGCTTGATCTGCTCGGCGGCCTCGTGCAGCAACTGCGCTTCGCGCGCCCGGTCCGAATGCAGGGCGCCCGCCAGGACGCCGACGTCGGAGCGCAGGTGCGCGCCCAGCGCCACGTTCTCCAGCACGGTCATGCTGGGCAGCAGCTGCACGTGCTGGAAGGTGCGGCCGACGCCCAGCTTGGCGATCTCGCGCGCCGAGCGGTTGTCGATGCGCTCGCCCATGAAGGTGACCTTGCCCCGCGTGACCGGCAGCACGCCGCTGATCAGGTTGAAGGTCGTGCTCTTGCCGGCGCCGTTCGGGCCGATCAGGCCCATGATTTCGCCGGAGCTCACCTTGAAGGAGATGTCGTTGACGGCGACCAGGCCGCCGAACTCCTTGCGGATGGCATCCACTTCCAGCACCACCTGGCCGGCCTGCGGACGCGCGCGCGTGGGCAGCGCCGGCGCTTGCGCGGGCGGAGCCAGGTTGCGGCGCGAGCCGTCGGCGCCCGTCATGCTCTCCCACCAGCCGGCCAGGATGGGCCACAGGCCGTTGCGGGCGTATTGCAGCATCAGGATCAGCAGCACGCCGAAAACGATCATCTCGAAGTTGGCGTTGGTATCCAGCAGCTTGGGCAGGAGGTTCTGCAACTGGTCCTTCAGCACCAGGATGACGCTGGAGCCCAGCAAGGCGCCCCAGACGTAGCCCGCCCCGCCCACCACGGCCATGAACAGGTATTCGATGCCGTAATTGATGCCGAAGGGGCTGGGGCTGACGGCGCGCTGCATGTGCGCGTACAGCCAGCCCGACACGCAGGCCAGCAGCGCCGCCCAGACGAAGATCACGACCTTGTAGGCAGCCGTGTTCACGCCCATGGACTCGGCCATGCCGGCGCCGCTCTTCAGCGCGCGGATGGCGCGGCCGGGACGCGAGTTCAGCAGGTTGCGGGTCGCCCACAGCGCCAGCAGCACGAATACCCAGATCAGGTAGTAGATGTGGCGGCCGCTGGCCAGGGAAACGCCGAAGATGCTGATGGGCTCGATGCCGGCGATGCCGTCGTGCTTGCCCAGCCAGTCGATATTGCCGAACAGGAAGTACAGCGACAGGCCCCAGGCGATGGTGCCCAGCGGCAGGTAATGGCCCGACAGGCGCAGCGTGATGGCGCCCAGCAGGTAGGCCACCACGGCGGTCAGGACCAGCCCGGCCGGCAGGGCCAGCCAGGGCGATACGTCGTACTGCGTGGTCAGGTAGGCGGTGGTGTAGGCGCCCAGCCCCACGAACGCCGCCTGGCCGAACGAGGTCAGACCGCCCACGCCGGTCAGCAGCACCAGCCCGAGCACGACCAGGCTGGCCAGCCCGATGTAGTTGAGTTGCGTCACCCAGAACTCGGGCGTGGCCGACAGCATCGGCAGGCCCGCCAGGACGACGATGAAGACGGCAAGCAGAATGCGGTTCATGACGTTTATTCCTCTTCGTCCACGTGATGGGTGCTGAACGAACGCCAGACCAGAACCGGGATAATCAGGGTGAAGACGATGACTTCCTTGTATGCGCTGGCCCAGAAGGACGAGAACGCTTCCAGCACGCCCACCAGCAGCGAGCCCGCGGCCGCCACGGGGTAACTGGCCAGGCCGCCGATGATGGCGCCCACGAAGCCCTTCAGGCCGATCAGGAAACCGGTGTCGTAGTAGACCGTGGTGATGGGCGCGATCAGCATGCCGGACATGGCGCCGATGGCGACCGCCAGCGTGAAGGTCAGGCTGCCGGACATAGTGGTGCTGATCCCCACAAGCCGGGCGCCGCGGCGGTTGACCGCCGTGGCGCGCAGGGCCCGGCCGTAGAGCGTCTTGCCGAAGAACAGCCACAGGCCCAGGATCAGGATGGCGCAGGTCGCGACCACGAACAGGCTTTGCGCGGACCAGGTGGTGAAGCCCAGGTCGACTTGCCCGCTGACGAACGCCGGCGTGCGCCAGCCTTCGGCGCCGAAGAACACCAGGGCCAGGCCGGTCAGCGCGAAGTGCACCGCCACGGAAACGATCAGCAGGACCAGCACGGTGGCTTCGGCCAGCGGCTGGTAGACGATGCGATAGACCATCGGGCCCATCGGGATCACCAGCAACAGCGTCAGCAGCATGTTCAGCCACAGCGAATTGCCAGGCGCGGCATAGGTAACGGTAAGCCAGAGCAGCGCCAGCGGCAGGGCCACGCAGGTCACCAGGGCTTTGGGCAGGCCGGCGGCGCTGCGGGTGCGCAGCGCGCGCAGCAGTTCGAGCGCCAGGCACACGATGCCCAGCAGCGGCAGCAGGTAGGCGGTGCCGGGCACCTTGCCATCCACCAGCATCGCCAGGGTCAGGGCGCCGAACGCCACGAACTCGCCCTGGGGAATGAAAATGACGCGCGTGACGGCGAATACCAGCACCAGGGCCATGCCCAGGAGGGCATAGATGGCGCCGTTGACGACACCGTCTTGCAGCAGGATTAGCGCAATTGAGGAATCCATCTAACAACTACCTTGTGGTTTCTTGGTGCCCCCGGCCGCGTCCGGGGCACTGATACGACACACCGGCCGGAAAGGCCGGTGCGAAGCATTGCCCGGGTGCCGCGGACGTGCGCCTTGCCGGCGCCGCCGCATTGTGCACCCGTGGATCGGGCGATCCCGTGGATTTACAGGTTGGGCTGGTAGACCCACTTGCCGCCTTCCACCTTGACGATGACGCGCGAGCGCTCGTCAAAGCCGGCATGGTCGGTCGGCGACATATTGAACACGCCTTGCGAGGCGGCGAGATCCTTCACGCCTTCCAGGGCGTCGCGCATGGCGGCGCGGAATTCCGGCGTGCCCGGCTTGGCGCCCGACTTCAGCGCCACCGGCAGCGCGGCCACGACCAACTGGCCGGCGTCCCACATATGGCCGCCGAACGTGTTGGTGGAGCCCGCGCCGTTGGCCTTTTCGTAGGCTTCCACGTAAGCCAGGGCCGATTTCTTGACCGGGTTGCTGTCCGGGAGCTGGGCCGCGACCAGCAGCGGGCCGGCAGGCAGGAGCATGCCGTCGCAATCCTTGCCGCAAACGCGCAGGACGTCGTTGTTGGCGGCGCCGTGCGTCTGGTAGATGGTGCCGCCGTAGTTGCGGGCCTTCAGTTCCTTCTGCGGCAGCGCGGACGGGGTGCCGGCGCCGGCGATCAGGATGGCGTCGGGCTTCGCGCCGACGAGCTTCAGCACCTGGCCGGTGACGCTGGTGTCGGTGCGGCTGTATTTTTCGACCGCGACGATCTCGATGCCCTTGGCCTTGGCGGCCTTCTGCATCACGTCGAGCCAGCCGTCGCCGTAGGCGTCGGCGAAGCCGATGAAGCCCAGCGTCTTGACCTTGGACTTGGCCATGGCGTCAGCCAGGGCGCCCGCCATCAGCGCGTCGTTCTGCGGAGTCTTGAAGACCCAGCGGCGCTTCTCGTCCACGGGTTCGACGATCTTGGCGCTGGCGGCCACGCTGATCATCGGGACCTTGGCTTCCGCGGCCACGTCGACCATGGCCAGCGAGCCCGGCGTGACGGAAGTGCCGATCAGCACGTCGACCTTGTCGTCGGAAGCCAGCTTGCGCGAGTTCTTGACGGCTTGCGTGGTATCGGTGGCGTCGTCCAGGACGATCCATTCGATCTTCTGGCCGGCCACTTCCTTGGGCAGGAGCGCCACGGTGTTGCGCTCGGGAATACCCAGCGACGCGGCGGGGCCGGTGCTGGCCACCGTCACGCCGACCTTGACCTGCGCGCTTGCCAGAAGCGGCAAGGTCAGGGCAACAGCGGCAGCCGCCGCGGACAAGCCGAAGTGCTTGCGCATATTTTTGTCTCCTGTGGTGGCTCAGAGGCGCCTCGACAGAGGCTAAGCGAGCCTAGTTAAAGTTATACAGAAAAAAATATTATAGGGTTAAAACAGTATCAGATGACTACGCGCAACTCCGGTAAATCCCTGATGTGCTAAAGAAACACGTTTCAGCAAACGCATTCGTTAATGGCGAACTTGTACTAGAAAAGCGCGTAGCGCGTCAGTTGGGGGATTCCCTTGCCCCAGGGCGCCCGCCTCAGCGCCCCACCATGGGCCACACGCGCTCCACCCTGGACGCCACCCACGCGGCGACCAATGCCTTGACCAGATCGCCGGGCACGAACACCGCCACCGCCAGCGCGGCCTTCGCAAGTTCCATCTTGGCGACCGTGGCCAGCCAGGGCACGCCGAAGGCGTACACCACGGCAATGCCGCCAATGACGCAGGCGGCCGCGTAGCCGGCGATCTGGGCCGCGCCGGAGGCCCTTGCGGCCAGCCGGCGGGCCAGCCAGCCCGTCACGAAGGCGCCCGCCACCAGGCCCACGAGAAAACCGCCGGTCGGGCCGAGAAACGCGCCCAACCCGCCCCGCCCGCCCGGCAGCACGGGCAGGCCGATGGCCGCCAGCGCCAGGTACAGCAGGCAGGCCAGCGCGCCCCGCGCGGGCCCCAGCATGGCGCCCGCCAGCATGGCCCCCAGGGTCTGCAGCGTGATGGGCACCGGAATGGCAGGCAGCGGGATGGGCGGGATCAAACTGAGGACGACGATCAGCGCCGCGAACAACGCGATCAGCACGGTGTTGCTGGATTTCATGGGTTTTCCCCTTGCTGGTGGATGGTGTTCAGGCGCTGCGCGCGTCGATGGCTTCGGCGACTTCCTGGGCCCTTTTCAGGGTCAGCACGATCAAAGGCACGATGAGCGCGACAGGATTGGCCCCGAGCCCGCGGGCCGCCTGCGCCTCGCGGATTTCCTGGAAGTTGCGCCAGATCTCGGGCACGAAGCGCAAGGCGAGCGCCAGCGCCAGCGCAACCTTGCCGGCATCGACCAGCCCGGCGCGCTGGAGCGGCATCAGCGCCGTTTCGCAGACCGCGATCAGGTCGGATGTGCGGGTGGCCAGGGTGACGGCCAGCGCCAGCCCCACCAGCGCCCCCACGCGCAACAGCACGGCCAGCGCCGCCATCCCTCCCTGGAACCAGGCGGTGAAGGCGCCCACGGCCAGCAACACCCAGACGAGCCCCTTGAGCTGCCTCCAGACCGCGGCCGCGGCCACGCCCGTGGACCAGACCAGCAGGCAGGCCGCCAGGCATGCCAGCGCCAGCCAGCGCGGGTCGCGCAGCAGGAAAAGCCCCGCCCCCGCCGCGATCAGCGCCAGCAGCTTCAGCCAGGCAGGCAGGCGGTGCAGCGGCGTGCCGCCCGGCACATACAGGGGCTCCATCATGCGCAATGCTCCCGGTACCAGCGCAGGGCGGCGGCCGGAGCATCGTCCGCCGCGATATTGCCGTCCCGCACGACGAGCACCCGGTCGAAGTCCTCCAGCAGTTCCAGATCGTGGCTGACGACGATGGCATCGTGGGGCAGCCCGGCGATGGCCTCGCGCACCCGGTTGCGGTTGCGCAGGTCCAGCTGGGTGGTGGGCTCGTCGAACACGATGAGCCCGGGCTCCATGACCAGCACCGCCGCCAGCGCCACCAATTGGCGTTCGCCGCCCGACAGGGTGTGGCTGGTCCGGTCGGCGAGGTGCCCCACCCCCAGGCTGCCCAGCTGCGCCTCGATGCGGGCCTCGCGCTGCCGGCGGTCGGGCGCCAGGTGCTTCAGGCCGAACGCCAGATCTTCGCGCACAATGGGGAAGACGATCTGGTTTTCGGGGTTCTGGAAAACGAAGCCGACCTGCCGGCGCACCGCCTTCAGGTCTTGCCGGGTATCCAGCCCGCCTACCCGCACGCTGCCCGAGGAAGGCAGCACCAGCCCGTTGACCAGGCGCGCCAGCGTGCTCTTGCCGGCGCCATTGGGGCCGACGATGCCGACGCGGCGCTCGGCCAGCGTCGCGCTCACCCCGCGCAACACTTCCGCCTGGGGCGTCGATACAACCGCCTGGTCAAACTCGATTAACATGGGGCGGGATTATGCCCGAACCATTTCGGGCATCGGGACTCCAAGAGCTCATATGGACAAAGTACGCAAATCCGACGCCGAATGGCGTGCCCAGCTTTCCCCCGAAGAATACGTCGTCGCCCGCGAAAAGGGTACGGAACGCGCATTCACCGGGCGCTACTGGAATACGTTCTCGCATGGCATCTACCGCTGCGTGGGCTGCGGCACGGCGCTGTTCGCGTCCGACACCAAATTCGACGCCGGCTGCGGCTGGCCCAGCTATTTCCAGCCGCTGGACCCGGAAAAGGTCCGCGAGGAACGGGATACCAGCCACGGCATGGTCCGCACCGAAGTGCTGTGCAACGTCTGCGACTCGCATCTGGGCCACGTCTTCCCCGACGGCCCGGAGCCTACCGGCCTGCGCTACTGCATCAACTCCCTGTCGATGACGTTTGAACCCGTAGAAGACTGAATGAAGAAGTTTCTGTTCGACCTGTTTCCGCTGTTCCTTTTCTTCATCGCCTACCGGTACACGGACATTTTCATCGCCACGGGCGTCGCCATGGCCGCGGCCGTCGCGCAGATCATCTGGCTGAAGGCCACCGGCCGCGCCACCGAGGCCATGCACTGGATCAACCTCACGGTCATCCTGGTGTTCGGCGGCGCGACGATCTGGCTGCACAGCGACGTCTTCATCAAATGGAAGCCCACGGTGCTGTACTGGCTGTTCGGCGGCGCCCTGGTCTTCGCGCGCCTGCTGTTCGGCCGCAACCTGATCCGCCGCCTGATGGAAAAGCAGATCCAGCTGCCGGATGCGGCCTGGGAACGGCTGAACCTGGTGTGGGCCGCATTCTTCCTGATCGCGGGCGCCCTCAATCTCTACGTGGCGTTTTCCGGCCACTTCACCGAGTCGCAGTGGGTCAGCTTCAAGGCCTTCGGCCTGATGGGCCTGATGGTGGTCTTCGTGATCGGGCAGTCGCTGTGGCTGGGCAAGCACATCCAGGCCGAGGAGCAGACGCCCTCAGGCCCCGACTCCCCGCCCGGCAAGCCCTGATCCCCCCGCCCCGCCTTCTTCCGGCCGGCGCCCGCGCGCCGGAACTTTCATATTCACCGCCATGTCAGACACCACCGACCGCATCGCCCTGATCCGGGAACGGCTCGCCGCCCTGGAACCCGTCAGCCTGGACATCCTGGACGACTCGCATTTGCACGCCGGACACGAAGGCAGTAAAAACGGCGCCGGCCACTATCGCGTGATCATCGTTGCGTCTTGCTTTGCGGGGCTCTCCCCCGTCGCGCGGCATCGGCTGGTGTATCATCATTTGCAAGATTTGATCCCTTATCCGATTCATGCGCTTGCGCTTGACGCCCAGGCTCCCAAATAGAAAGTAAAAGGATATTCATGAAACGCATCGTCATGCTGGCTGCGGCCTGCGTCATCGCCGTGCCGGCTTTTGCCCAGAACGTGGCCACCGTCAACGGCAAGGCCATTCCGCAGAAGAGCCTGGATCAATTCGTCAAGCTGCTGGTCAGCCAGGGCGCGACCGATTCGCCGCAATTGCGCGAGCAGGTCAAGCAGGAAATGATCAATCGCCAGATCTTCGTGCAGGCCGCCGAATCCAGCGGCATCGCCAAGCAAGCCGACGTCCAGACCGAAATCGAACTGGCCCGCCAAGGCATCCTGGTCCGCGCCCTGATGGCCGATTACCTGGCCAAGCACCCCGTCTCGGAAGCCAAGGTCACGGCCGAATACGAGAAGATCAAGAAGGAACAGGCCGGCAAGATGGAATACAAGGTCCGTCACATCCTCGTCGAAGACGAGAAGACGGCCAATGACCTGCTCGCCCAGATCAAGGGCAACAAGAGCAAGTTCAACGACTTGGCCAAGAAGAACTCGAAGGACCCCGGCAGCGCCGAGAAGGGTGGCGACCTGGGTTGGGCTCCCCCGACCAACTACGTCCAGCCGTTCGCGCAGGCCGTGACCCAGCTGAAGAAGGGCGAACTGGTCGACAAGCCGGTGCAGACCCAGTTCGGCTGGCACATCATCATGGTCGACGACACCCGTCCGGTGGAATTCCCGCCGCTCGACCAGGTCCGCACGCAACTCGAAGAAATGCTGCGCCAGCAAACCCTGGCCGACTACCAGAAGGAACTGCGCGAAAAGGCCAAGATCCAGTAAGCCTGTCCGCCGAAACAAAAACTGCCCGCATCGCGGGCAGTTTTTTTGGAGGAAAGGAATAATTTCCGGAAAGCCAGCCTCAGCCGGCCATTCCGAGCAGGGCTTTCAGCCCGTCTTCGTCCAGCACGGTCACGCCCAGTTCCTGGGCCTTGGTGAGTTTGCTGCCGGCGTCCTCGCCCGCCACCAGGTAGGCCGTTTTCTTGGACACCGAGCCGCTGACCTTGCCACCGGCCGCCTGGATGTGCATGGACGCCTCTTCGCGCGTCCAGTTAGGCAGCGTGCCCGTCAGCACGAAGGTCTTGCCCGCCAGGGTCGTGCCTTGCGGGGCCGCTTCGGCCACCGGGCTCACGCCCTGCGCCTTCAACTGCCCGATCACGTCGCGGTTGTGCTGTTCGGCGAAGAAGTGGCGGATGGATGCGGCCACCACCGGCCCCACGTCGGGCACGGCCGACAGCATCTCTTCATCGGCATCCATGATGGCGTCGATGCTGCCGAAATGGCGCGCCACGTCGCGGGCGGTAGTTTCGCCCACGTGGCGGATGCCCAGGGCGAACAGCAGACGGGCCAACCCCGGCGTGCGCGCCTTTTCGATCGCGGCCACGAGGTTGTCCGCGGACTTCTGGCCCATGCGGTCCAGCCCCACCAGCTCGAGCGGACGCAGGCTGTACAGATCCGCCAGCGTCTTGACGCGGCCGCTGTCGACCAGTTGATCCACCAGCTTCTCGCCCAGGCCTTCGATGTCCAGCGCCTTGCGGCTGGCCGCGTGCCAAAGGGTCTGCTTGCGCTGGGCCCCGCAGAACAGGCCGCCGGTGCAGCGCGCGATGGTTTCGCCTTCCAGGCGTTCGATGGCGGAACCGCACACCGGACAGGCGGTGGGCATGACGAACTCCCGGGCGTCGCCGGGCCGCTTTTCCAGCACGGGCGCCAGCACCTCGGGAATCACGTCGCCCGCGCGACGCACGATCACCGTATCGCCGATGCGCACATCCTTGCGGCGGATCTCGTCCTCGTTGTGCAGCGTGGCGTTGGTGACGGTCACGCCCCCGACGAAGACCGGTTTCAGGCGGGCCACCGGCGTGATGGCGCCGGTGCGGCCGACCTGCACCTCGATGTCCAGCAGCGTGGTGGTGGCCTCTTCGGCCGCGAACTTGTGCGCCAGCGCAAAGCGCGGGGCGCGCGCCACGAAGCCGAGCACCTTCTGGGCCGGCAGCGAATCCACCTTGTAGACCACGCCGTCGATGTCGTAGGGCAGCTCAGCCCGCATCGCGCCGACCTTGGCGTAGAAGGCCATCAGGCCTTCGGCGCCGGTGGCCCGGTGGTTGTGCCTCACGTTGACCGGCAGGCCCAGCGAGGCGAGCCAGTCCAGCATCGCGCCATGGGATTTCTCGGGCAATTGCGAGGCTTCGGCCGCGCCCGCCGAAGCCTCGGCAAACAGGCCGCCCTGCGAACCCGGCAGGCCATGGACCTCGCCCCAGCCATAGGCGAAAAACCGCAACGGCCGCTTGGCGGTGATGCGCGGATCCAGCTGGCGCAGGCTGCCGGCGGCCGCGTTACGCGGATTGACGAACACTTTTTCGTCGCGCTTGGCCTGGGCCTGGTTCAGTTTTTCGAAGTCGGCGCGGTTCATCAGCACCTCGCCCCGAACCTCCAGCACCTTGGGCGCGGCCCCCGTGAGCTGCAGGGGAATCGCCTTGATGGTGCGGATATTGGAGGTGACGTCTTCGCCGGTCTGGCCATCCCCGCGCGTGGCGGCCTGCACCAGGCGGCCGTCCTCGTAGCGCAGGCTGATGGCCAGCCCATCAAGCTTGAGTTCGCAGAAATAGTCCGCCTGCTGCGCCGGGCCGAGCAGGCCGGCGCCGCGCAGCGTATCCGTCACGCGGCGGTCGAAGGCCACCACGTCTTCCTCGTCGAAGGCATTGCCCAGCGACAGCATGGGCACGGCATGGCGCACGGCGCCAAAGGCCGACACCGGGGCGGCTCCGACCCGCTGCGTAGGCGATTCGGGCGTCACGAGCTCCGGATGCTCGGCCTCCAGGGCCTGCAGCTCCCGCATCAGGGCGTCGTACTCGGCATCCGAAATGGAGGGTTCGTCGTAGACGTAATAGCGGACGTTGTGCTGTTCGATTTCGGCGCGCAGGCGCGCCGCGGCCTGCGCCGCGTTTTCACCGCCGGAAGAGCCTTTCATATCAGTTATCCATAACACCGCGGACCGCCCATGGCTCGCGACTCGCGCACGAGACGCTGGAATGGGCGCGGGGCCGCGCGGAGCCGGCCTCGCCGGTCCGCCGCGGCGCCCCTGGGAGGAGGCGCGCAGCGCTTCCTGGGGCGAACCCCATCAAGCGAACACCCGCTGGGCGCGTTCGCTGCCGGCGGGCAGGCCCGCCTGCTCCAGCTGGCCGAACAGCACTTGCAGCCGTTCGTCGATGACCGTTTCAGAGCCATCGGCCAGCGGCTTGCCCTGGTCGTCGACCAATTCCGCGCGCAGGCGGGCGGCCAGGTCGCGGCCCACGTCGACCATGCGGCCGAAGGCGCGGCTGTCCGCGGGGCTGCACGGCACGTCGAGCAACAGGTAGAGCCGTTCGATTCCGCCCATGCCGGCGTCGAACGCCGCGCCGTCGGCGCGGGCCAGCGTGAAGCGGGCCACACCGTTCTCCGCCGGCCAGGCCAGGCGGTTGCCATCGGGGACGAAGCCGGCATCGCGCGCCACGCCCAGCACCTCGGCGGCGGGCTGGGCCGTGCCCAGCAACAGGGTCAGGCCAACCTGGGTATCCAGGGCGGCGCAGGTATCGTCCAGGCGCGCGCCCTGCTCGAGCACGGCCTGCTGGTCCGGCCCTTCTATGGTGGCGTCGAAGCGCTCGGCCATGTCCTGGGCCCGGGCCCAGGCCTGCGACCATTCGATGGCGGTCAGCGGGCCGCTGCGGTTGGCCAGCAGCACGGCCAGCTGCATCGAGGCGTAGGATTCGCCCGCATGGATGTGGGCGCGATGGCGGCGCTGGTCGGTTTCGGCGAACACGCGCATGGGCTTGCGGCCCACGTGGCGCAGGCTCTGCATATAGGGCAGCAGCTCGGCGCCGCGCACCGGTTCGGCGAAGTTGATCTCGATGACCACTTCGCAAGCGGGATCCGGCTCGGCGGCATCGTCGGCGTCCGTGCCCGGATCGACCGGGGCCGCCTGTCCGGCTTGCGCGCGCGGGGCCTCGCCTCCCATGCCGGGTTCGCGGCGAGGCGCCGGACCCGAGGCGGCGCCGGCGGCAGCGGCGCCCGCCCCCAGCAGGGGATCCTGCTCGGACGCAGGGAAATGCGTCTGCATCTTGCGCCGCACGCGGCGGTCCTGCCACCAGTTGAATCCCAGCACCAGCAGTATCAGCAGGACGCCCAGGGCTATCAGCCCGATCTGCAAATCACTCATGTATCAATCCCGCGCCGAAACGCCCGGCGCCCTTCTGAATATTGGTTTATGCCGCTTCGGAGGCCATCATCTGCACGGCCGAATCTATGTCTACCGCAACGATACGCGAAACCCCTTGCTCTTGCATGGTTACACCGATCAGTTGCTTGGCCATCTGCATCGCGATCTTGTTGTGCGAGATGAACAGGAACTGGGTCTGCTCGCTCATGTTGGCGACCAGATTGGCATAGCGTTCCGTGTTGGCGTCGTCCAGCGGAGCGTCCACCTCGTCCAGCAAGCAGAACGGGGCCGGGTTGAGCTTGAACAGCGCGAACACCAGCGCGGTCGCGGTCAGCGCCTTTTCGCCGCCCGACAGCAGGTGAATGGTGCTGTTGCGCTTGCCGGGCGGCTGGGCCATGACCTGCACGCCCGCGTCGAGGATTTCCTCGCCCGTCATGCTCAGCCGGGCTTCCCCGCCCCCGAACAGCTTGGGGAACAGCTCGCCGAAGTGGCCGTTCACCACGTTGAAGGTCTCCTGGAGCAGCTCGCGCGTTTCGCGGTCGATCTTGCGAATGGCGTCTTCGAGGGTTTCGATGGCGGTCATCAGGTCCTGGTGCTGCGAATCCAGGAAGCCCTTGCGCTCGCGCGAGCTGTTCAGTTCGTCCAGCGCGGCCAGGTTGACCGAGCCCAGGGACTCGATCTGGCGGGAAATGCGGCTCACTTCCGATTGCAGCCAGCTCGCCCGGCGCCATTCGTCGGACTGGTTGGCCAGTTCCTGCGCGAGGGCCTCGCGGTCGACCTCGCGCGCGTTCAACTGTTCCGTGAACTGCTCTTCGGCCAGGCGGGCGGCCTGCTCCTGCAACTGCAGCTCCATGATGCGGGCGCGCCGCGGCTCCAGCGTCTGTTCCTGTTGCAGGCGGTCTTCGTCGGCGCCGCGCAGCAAGGCGGCCAGATTGTCCATTTCCTGGCGCGCGCGCGACAGCGCTTCCTCGCGCTCCGCGCGCACCTCCAGGGCGTCCTGCAAGCCGGCCTGGGAAGCCGACGCGTCCAGCTCGGCCAGGTCTTCCTGCAATTGCTCCAGTTCGACGCTGGCGCGCTGGCTCTGGTCGGCCGCCAATTGCTGGTTGCGCTGCAGATCGGTGATCCGGACCTGGATGCTGCGTTCGGCGAATTCGGCTTCCTGGGCGGCGCGCTCCAGTTCGCGCAGCCCGGCGCGGGCGGCCTCGGCCTGGGCGGCGAGCGTCTCGCCGTCGATCTCGGCATCGGCGAAGCGGGACTGGTGTTCGGCCAGCTCTTCGTCCAGCGCCTCGAAACGGGCCTCGGCTTCCTCGCGGGTGGCGCGCAGGTCTTCTTCCTGGACCTTGATTTCCTCCAGGTCCTGCCGCAGGCGGGAGGCGCGCTCGCCCGACTGTTCGGCCTGCTGCTGCAGGCGCGAATGTTCCAGCTGGATGTCGTGCACCCGGCGCGTGACTTCCGCCACGCGCTGGCGCGCCGGGGCGATGGCCTGGGACACCTGCTGCCACGCGGCCTCGGCGCGGGCCACCGCGGCGCGCGCCTGGTCGGCGATCAGCTGCTGGGCCTTGATCTCGCGCTGCAGGTTCTCGATTTCCTGCTGGCGGGCCAGCAGGCCGGCCTGCTCGGAGTCGGGCGCGTAGAAGCGCACGCTGTGCGCATCCACCAGGTGCCCGGCCTTGACCACGCAGGCGCTGCCGGCGGGCAGGCTGGCGCGCATGGACAGGGCCTGGGTCAGGTCGGCGGCGGTGTAGACACCGTCCAGCCATTCATTGAGCAGCGTGCGCAGGTCGGGGTCGGTGATGCGCAGCAGGCTGGCCAGCGGGGTCAGCCCGGCCGGAGCGGGCGGCGTGGGCGCGGCGGCCGGCAACTGGTAGAAAGCCAGGCGGGCGGGCGGCGCGTCCTCGGCGAAGGCCCGGGCCCAGTCCAGGCTGCGCACTTCCATGGATGCCATGCGTTCGCGCATGGCGGCTTCCAGGGCGGTTTCCCAGCCGGGTTCGACGTGCAGCTTCTGCCACAGCCGGGTCAGCCCGGCAAGTTCATGCTTGGCGAGCCAGGGCTCCAGCGCCCCCTGCTTCTGCACGTCTTCCTGCAGCTTCACCAGCGCGGACAGGCGGGCTTCCAGGCGCGCAAGATTCTGCGCGTCGGTCTGGGCGGCGGCCTGGGCGCGGCTGCGCTCGGCGTCCGCTTCGGGCACGCGGCCCTCCAGGGCGGCGAGTTCTTCCTGGGCTTCCTCGAGCTGGTCTTCGCCCGCCACGCGGTCGCCGGCCAGTTGCTCGAGGCGGACCGGATCGGGGCTGTGCAATTCGCGCAGTTCCTGCTGCAGGCGCTCGCGGCGCTGCTCCAGGGCCTGCATCTGGCGGTCCGCGTCGCGCTGCGTCTGCGCGACCAGGGCCAGGTTCTGTTCCACGCGGGCCAGGGCGGCGCGCATCTCGTCGCGCCCGGCGGCGGCTTCGCGCACGCGCTGCTCCACCGCCGGCAAGGCGGCCTGGGCATCTTCGGCCTTGGCGCGCGCCTCTTCGGTGCGGGCGGCGCCGGCCGCCAGGTCTTCCTCGGCCTGGGCGATCTGCTCGGTGCAGTGCTCGCGCTGGGCGGTCCATTCGCCGATCTGCTGCTGCAGCTGCTCGCGGCGTGCCTGCAGACGGTTGCGGGAATCCACCACGTGGCGGATCTCGGCTTCCAGGCGGCTCACCTGGGCGTTGGCTTCGTACAGCGCCCCCTGGGCCGCGTGGGCGGCGTCGCTGGCGGCGTAGTGGGCCTGGCGCCTGGACTCCAGCGCCGCCTCGCCCGCCCGCAGGCCGGCGATGGCGGCTTCCAGTTCGTTCTGGGCCTGCGCCATTTCCTGGGCCTTCTTGGCCCGCTCCTCGCGCGCCCCGGTTTCCTTCAGGAACCACAGCGCATGCTGCTTCTTTTCGCCGTCGGCCTGGAGCTCGCGGTAGCGGGTGGCCACCTCGGCCTGCGCCTCCAGCTTTTCCAGCTGGGTGTTCAGCTCGCGCAGGATGTCTTCGACGCGGGTCAGGTTTTCGCGGGTGTCGGACAGGCGGTTCTCGGTTTCCCGGCGCCGTTCCTTGTAGCGCGACACCCCGGCCGCTTCCTCGAGGAATACCCGCAGTTCTTCCGGGCGCGCCTCGATCAGGCGGTTGATCATGCCCTGCCCGATGATGGCGTAGCCGCGGGCGCCCAGCCCGGTGCCCAGGAAGATGTCGTGGATGTCGCGGCGGCGGACCTGCTGGTTGTTGACGAAATAGCTGCTGGTGCCGTCACGGGTCAGGACGCGGCGCACGGCGATTTCCGCGTAGCTGCTCCATTGGCCGGCGGCGCGCCCCTCGCTGTTGTCGAACACCATTTCGACCGACGCCCGGGCGGCGGGCTTGCGGTTGCCGGAACCGTTGAAAATGACGTCCTGCATGGACTCGCCACGCAGTTCCGAGGCCTTGGCTTCGCCCAGCACCCAGCGCACGGCGTCGATGATGTTCGACTTTCCGCAGCCATTGGGACCCACCACGCCCACCAGCTGGCTGGGCACGGGAATCACGGTGGGATCGACGAAGGACTTGAAGCCGGCGAGTTTGAGCTGAGTAAGACGCACAGTACGATGACGACGGGGTGGGTTGAACGAAAGGCGTTAACGGACCTGCCGCGCAGATTGCAAACCGGCCCATCGAGGGCCGGCTCTCATATGGCTCGTATGATACCGCAGCCGGTCCGCCCCCAAACGTCAGCAACCGTCAACCCACGGGCAAACGCTCAATGGCCGCCATTTGGGCTCCGGCTATACTCCCTGACACTTTTTGGCACGACACATAAATTTTCACGCGGACTGGCCGGGCTCTGGCCGAAGAACGGGGACATTCTTGAAACGTGGTTTCTATCTGGTCATGGCCGCGCAGGCCTTCTCGTCATTGGCGGACAATGCGCTGTTCATCGCAGCCATCGCCTTGATACAGGAACTGCACGGCCCCGACTGGTTGGCCCCCATGATGAAATGGTCGTTCGCGCTGGCCTACGTCGTGCTGGCCGCCTTCGTCGGAGCCCTGGCCGACTCCTTCCCCAAGGGGCGCGTGATGTTCTCCACGAACGCGCTGAAGGTCGGCGGCTGCATGCTGATGTTCTCCTACGCCAACATCGGCATCCCCGAGCAATACCAAACCTACCTGGTCTGCATGGCCTACGGCATCGTGGGGATCGGCGCCGCGGCCTACTCCCCCGCCAAGTACGGGATCGTGACCGAAATGCTGCCGCCGGCCATGCTGGTCAAGGGCAATAGCTGGATCGAGGGCCTCACGGTCTTCTCCATCATCCTGGGCACCGTGCTGGGCGGCGTGCTGATTTCGTCGTCCGTTTCCGCCGCCCTGCTCAACCACTCGTTCATCGGCAAACTGGTCCATACCCCCGCCGAGGCGGCGATCCTGGTCATCGCTTTCGTCTATCTGCTGGCGGCGCTGTGCAACCTGATGATTCCGCACACCCACGTGCGCTACCCGCCGCAGCAGAAAAACCCCGTGCGCCTCGTCCGCACCTTCTGGGGCTACGTCTGTGTGCTCTGGAAAGACAAGCTGGGCCAGATCTCGCTGGCCGTCACCACGCTGTTCTGGGGCGCGGGCGCCACGCTGCAGCTGATCGTCATCGAATGGGGCCGCAGCCACCTGGGCTACCAGCTGGACAAGGCCTCGATGCTGATGGGCGTGGCCGCGCTGGGCACGGTGGTGGGCTCCATCCTGGCCGGCCGCATTCCGCTGCGCCGCGCGCTCTCCGTGCTGCCCGTGGGCGCGGCCATGGGCCTGGTCGTGCTGCTGATGCCGCTGGTCTATTCGCCCTGGAGCGTCTACCTGCTGCTGCTGATCACGGGCGGCCTGGCGGGCTTCTTCGTGGTTCCGATGAACGCCCTTCTGCAGCACCGCGGCCACGTCCTGCTGTCGGCCGGCCACTCCATCGCCGTGCAGAACTTCAACGAACAGCTCAACATCCTGCTGATGGTGGCCATGTACACGCTGCTGCTGTGGCTGCAGCTGCCGATCAACCTGATCATCGTGATCTTCGGCACCGTGGTCGCCGTGCTGATGGTGGTCTTCATGCGCTGGAGCAAACGCAACCTGCAGGCCAACCCCGAGCTGCACGAGCAAATCGGCCAGGAAGGCCACGGCCGCGCGCTGGACTCCTCGCACTAAGCGATTGATCCTCCAATGAAAAACCGGGCTTGCGCCCGGTTTTTTTTTGCCTGGCGGAGGCTCAGCCCATGCGGGCCGCCAGCTTCAGGTCCTGCCAGGCGCGCGCCTTTTCGCCGGGGCTGCGCAGCAGGTAGGCCGGGTGATAGCTGACCACCACCGGTATCTGCACGCCCTCGTCCGTCTTCAGCTGATGGACGCGTCCTCGCAGGCTGCCGATCGTGGCGTCGGTGCCCAGCAGCGTCTGGGCGGCAAAACGGCCCAGGACCAGAATCCGCTCCGGCTTGAGCAGGGCGATCTGCCGCATCAGGTACGGGCTGCAGGCCGCGATCTCCTCGGGCTTGGGATTGCGGTTGCCCGGCGGGCGGCACTTGATGACATTGGTGATGAAAACGTCGCGCTCGCGGCTCATGGACACCGCCGACAGCATCGCGTCCAGCAACTGGCCCGACCTGCCTACGAAAGGTTGCCCCTGGCGATCCTCTTGCTCGCCGGGAGCCTCGCCCACCACCAGCCAGCGCGTCGGCTGGCCGCCATGGCCGAACACCGCATTGCGGCGGCCCTTGCACAGGCCGCAAGCCTCGCACGCCACGACCTGCTCGCGCATCTCGTCCAGGCTGGAATTCCTGATGGCCTCGGCCACCGGGATGGGCGCGGGCGCGGCCGCTTCGGCCACCACCTTTGGGGGCGGCGGCGGCGGCGGGCCCTTGCGGTTCAGGATGGAAGCGGGGATGCCCGGGCGGCCCGGCACGGGCTCCGCGGCGGGCGCCGCGGGGGCGGCGGCGGGCCGGGCCGGCGGGGCTTCGGCGGGCGGAGCTTCCGCCGCGGGGGCGGATACCGGAAAAACGGGTTTTGAAACAGGGACTTGCGGCTCGGCGGCCGGCCGGCTCGCCGCCGGCGCCGGACGCAGCCACAGCCGTTCCATGCCGATTTCGCGCAGCCAGATCCTTTGAAGGGGATTGACCCGGGGAGCGGCCGGCGCGGGGGAAGAGACAGGCGCCATCATGCGGCTTCTCCGGCGGCGGCCGCAAAGCGCTTCTGCATGACCAGCGCATCTTCCCGGCCGCCCTTTTCGGCGGGATAGTAGCCGCGGCGCACGCCTATCTGCAGGTAGCCGTGCCGCTTATAGAAACTGATGGCGGACGCGTTGGAGGGCCGCACTTCCAGGAGCACGCCCTCCAGGCCGCGCTCGCGCGCCTGCTGTTCGCACCAGTCGAGGAGAATGCCGCCCAGCCCCTGGCGGTGCAGTTTCCTGGCCACGGCGATCACCAGCAGGTGGGCCACGTCCGGGGCGAACATGACGACGCAGAACCCCGCCAGCTTGCCGTCGCGCCGCAGCACCCAGGCGCCATAGCCGGCCGCCAGGGCGTCGGCGAAATTGCCGCGGGTCCAGGGAAAGGACTGCACGTGCGCCTCCAGCGCCACCACCTCGTCCAGGTCCGCGTCCGTCATGGGCTGGGGAACCGCGGGCGCCAGCGAGGACTGAGCCTTGGGGTTGCCGCCCTGGCCCAGCATGCGCTCGGCGGTGGTGAAAGCCACCTTGTCGCGCACATAGAGCGGCGCGGCCAGCTCGGGAGCCAGGGCTTCGCCGCGCAGCCAGCCCTGCCGCGCAAGACGGGCCACGCTGGCCGCTTCCGGCCGCTGCGCGCCGGCGGCGCGGCGCCACTGCGCGGGATAGGCCATTTCCGCGGCGTAGGCATCCCACGCGTCGCCCGCCAGCAGCACGCCCAGCGGCTGGCCGGCGGCGGCCGACCAGCCCGACAGGTGATGCGCGGCCCAGGGCACGACCTCGGCCGCCGCGATCAGCATCGGCGCCTGCAGCGTTTGCCAGGCGATTTCGCCGTCCGCACTGCCCGCCTGGCGGTAGACCGCCAGATAGACTTCATTCATCCGGGCGTCCAGCGCCACGACTATCGCGTCCCCGGGCGTGGACTCCACCTGTGCGGCGACCGCCTGATGAGAGACAATGGGCAATACGGGAATGCCCAGCCCGAGGCCCATGCCCTGGGCCACGCCGCAAGCCACCCGCAGGCCCGTGAAGCCGCCCGGCCCCTGGCCGAAAGCCACCGCGTGCAGGGAGCCTGGCGTCAGGCCGGAGGCCGCCAGCAGCTCGTTGGCCATGGGCAAGAGCCGTTCCGCGTGCTCCTGGGAGCCCTCGTGTTCCCTGACGCTGACCTCCAGCCGGCCGCCGGCCGCGCGCAAAAGAGCCACGCCGCAACGGGACGAAGAGGTTTCCAAGGCCAGCAGGTTTAGTTCCATAGATGCAGATTGTACGAAATACCGCGGCTCCGCCCCCGGTTGTAAGGGGGATTTCAACGATGGATCGCAATGTGTAATATCTTGTGAACGCCCACTAGCCGCTGGTTCTTGTCACTGTTACATTTCCGGCCATGAATACGCAAAACACCACCCCCACCCGAAAAATCCTCGTCGTCGACGATGATCCGCGCTTGCGCGATCTGCTGCGCCGGTATCTGTCCGAGCAGGGATTCAACGTTTTCGTCGCCGAAGACGCGAAAGAGATGGGCAAACTCTGGCAACGCGAGCATTTCGACCTGCTCGTGCTGGATCTGATGCTGCCCGGCGAAGATGGCCTGTCCATCTGCCGCCGGCTGCGCGGTGGCCATGACAATACTCCCATCATCATGCTGACGGCCAAGGCGGAAGAGATCGACCGCATCGTCGGCCTGGAGATGGGCGCGGACGACTACCTGTCCAAGCCGTTCAACCCCCGGGAACTGCTGGCGCGGATCAACGCCATCCTGCGCCGCCGCGGCACCGAGGAACACCCCGGCGCTCCCAGCCAGGAGAACGAATCCATCGCCTTCGGCCCCTACGTGCTGAATCTGTCCACCCGCACGCTCACGCGCAACGGGGAACAGGTGCCCATCACCACGGGCGAATTCTCGGTGCTCAAGGTATTTGCACGGCACCCCAAGATCCCGCTCTCGCGCGACAAACTCATGGAGCTGGCCCGCGGCCGCGAATACGAGGCCTTCGATCGCAGCCTCGACGTCCAGATCTCGCGTTTGCGCAAGCTGATCGAGCCCAATCCGTCCAAGCCCGTATTCATCCAGACCGTCTGGGGTCTGGGATACGTGTTCGTGCCGGATGGTGGCAGCTGACCGGCTGGCCCGCCCCGGGCAGGAGCGCAGCCTCGTGCCCCGCTTGCGCAGAACCTTCAGGAACCTGACATCTCGATTGCGGCTCGGCTTGTTCGGCCGCACGTTCCTGTTGCTCGCCGCGCTGATGCTCGTGAGCCTGGGCGCGTGGCTACAAGTTTTCTTCAGCATGGAGCTGGGACCGCGCGCCAATCAAATGGCGCAGCGGGTGATCACGGCCGTCAATATCACGCGCACCGCGCTGATCTATTCCCATAACGACGAACGGAGCAAGCTCCTGCTGGACCTGGCCACCAACGAAGGCATCCAGGTCTACCCGCGCGAAGTCACGGACTTCGCCGAGGCGCTTCCCGACGACGACTACTGGCAACGCGTTGCCCAGCACATCCGCACGCGCTTCGGCCCGGAGACGCAGATCGCCTGGGGCGTGAACCAGGTGCCCGGCTTCTGGGTCAGCTTCCAGATAGAGAAGGACCTGTACTGGCTCGTTTTCGAGCGAGAACAGATAGGCTTGACCGGCGGGATCGAATGGCTGGGCTGGGGCGCAACGGCATTGCTGCTGTCCCTGGTGGGGGCCGCGGTCAGCGTGGGCTTCGTCAACCGGCCGCTATCGCGGCTGGCCCGGGCGGCGCAAGTACTCTCCCGGGGCGAGACGCCCGCCGCCCTGCCCGAGCAGGGCCCGCTCGAAATCCGCGACCTGAACGCCTCGTTCAACCGGATGGCCAAGGACCTCAGGCAGGCCGAGGCGGACCGCGAGCTGATGCTGGCGGGGATCTCGCACGACCTGCGCACGCCTCTGGCGCGCATGCGGCTGGAGATCGAACTGAGCGGCGTCTCCGAAGACGCCCGCCAGGCGATCGACGAAGACCTGGGCCAGATCGACCACAGTATCGGCCAATTGATGGAGTACGCGCGGCCGGCCGGCACGCTGCCGCAGCTGGCCACGGATATTTCCGCCGTGCTGGCCGAGCTCTACGAACGCGAACGCAGCCATACCGCCTCGCTGGGCGGCGAACTGGAGGCCTCGCTGGAGCCCGGCCTGCGCGCCCGCATCACGGCGCTGGACCTCAAGCGCATCGTCAGCAACCTGATCGAGAACGCCCGCCGCTACGGGCGCTCGTCCGATGGGATGGCCCATCTGGTCATGACATTGCAAGCCGACGGTGCCATGATCGCGATCGAGGTGTCCGATCGCGGCCCGGGCATCGCCCCCGAGGATGTCGACCGCCTGCTGCGGCCCTTCTCCCGCGGCGAAGCCGCCCGTACCGGCGTCAGTGGCGCCGGGCTGGGCCTGGCGATCGTCGAGCGGCTCCTCAAGCACGTGGGCGGGTCCCTGCGCATGCTTCCCCGCGAGGGAGGCGGCCTGACCGCCAGGATAGAGCTGCCCAAAGCCAAGTTTAGGAATTATCAATTAGACAACGATAATCCATAGCGTAGAATTTACGGTTTGAGGCACAGCCTTAATTCCACCAACAACTGGGAGTAAACATGAAAACTGTTGGCGACAAACTCGAGCCCTTCAAGGTCACCGGCGTCAAGCCCGGCTTCAACCAGCACGAAGAAAATGGCGTGTCGGCGTTTGAAGACATCACCGAAAGCTCGTTCCCCGGCAAGTGGAAGGTGATCTACTTCTACCCGAAAGACTTCACGTTTGTTTGCCCGACCGAAATCGTCGGCTTCAACAAGCTGGCCAAGGATTTCGAAGACCGCGACGCAGTCCTGCTGGGCGGTTCGAGCGACAACGAATTCGTCAAGCTGGCCTGGCGCCGTGAGCACCCGGACCTGAACAAGCTGGGTCACTACCAATTCGGCGACACCACCGGCGCCCTGATCGACCAGCTGGGCGTGCGTGAAAAGGGTGCTGGCGTTGCCCTGCGCGCCACGTTCATCGTCGACCCGGACAACACGATCCAGCACGTTTCGGTGAACAACCTGAACGTCGGCCGTAACCCGGAAGAAGTCCTGCGTCTGCTCGACGGCCTGCAAACCGACGAGCTGTGCCCGTGCAACCGTTCGGTTGGCGGCGCCACGCTGTAATTTCCAGCCCGGCCAGGGATCTGCCCAGCAGGTCCCGCGCTGGGCTTTAACTGCGCTAGATTATAGGTAAAAACTATGGAATTTCTTACGACCATTAAGGAACAGCTGCCGGATTGGGCCAAGGACATCCGCCTGAATCTGGACGCCGTGATCGCCCGCTCCACGCTGGCACCCGAAGACGCGGTGGGCGCCGCCCTGTCCGCCGCCTACGCCGCGCGCAGCCCGGCGCTGGTCGACGCCTTCAAGAGCGGCCTGTCGGAAGCCGACGCCAACGCCGCATTGACCGCCTCGGCCCTCATGGGCATGAACAACACCTGGTATCCCTACGTGGAAATGACCGGCGACGCCCAGTTGAAGAGCCTGCCCGCGCAACTGCGCATGAACGCCTACGCCACTCATGGCGGCGTGGAAAAGAAGCGCTTCGAACTGTTCGCGCTGACGGCCTCCATCATCGGCAAATGCCACTTCTGCGTGGCCTCGCACTACGAGAACCTGAAGAACGACGGCCTGTCGACCGAACAGCTGCGCGACGCCGGCCGCATCGCCGCGGTGGTCAACGCCGCCGCGCTGGCGCTGACTGCCCAAGGCAAGTAAAGCACCGCCTTCTCAAGGCAAAAAGGGCCCAACCGGGCCCTTTTGCTTTTCTTGCCACTTCGGCGGCGATCGAATCCGGGGCCGATCCCAGGATCAGACCCGGGCGAGCAGCGCCACGACCGTCGCCGCTATGCCTTCCTTTCTGCCGAGGTAACCCAGGCCTTCATTTGTCTTGGCCTTGATGTTGACCTCGGTCTCCGCCAATCCCGTGTCCGCGGCGATGTTCTTCACCATGGCCGGCGCGTGCGGGCCGATCTTGGGAGCCTGCGCGTGCAGGGTGGCGTCGATATTGACCGGCTCCCAGCCGGCCTTGCGCACCCGGGCCATGGCCTCGCGCAGCAGCACGCGGCTGTCGGCCCCCTTGAAGGCCGGGTCGGTGTCCGGGAAATGACGCCCGATATCCCCCAGGCCCGCGCCGCCCAGCAGGGCGTCGGTGATCGCGTGCAGCAGCACGTCCGCATCGGAGTGGCCCAGCAGGCCGTGCGTATGGGGGATCGTGACGCCTCCGATGATCAGCGGCCGGCCCTCGACCAGCGCGTGCACATCGAAGCCCTGCCCGACGCGAAAGGGAATGCTCATAGCCATTTTTCCATCAGTTCGAAATCATCCGGCCACGTCACCTTGAAATTGCGCATGGCGCCGGACACGAGCAGCGGCGCGTAGCCGGCCGCCTCGATGGCCGACGCTTCGTCGGTGACGGCAATGCCGCTCACGGCGGCCGCCGTCAGCGCGTCGCGCAGCACGCCGGCCCGGAACATCTGCGGGGTTTGCGCCTGCCACAGGCCATTGCGGTCGAGCGTGCGCTCGACGCGCCCATGGCCCGACTTGACCGTATCGGCCACCGGCAAGGCCAGCAGGCCGCCCACGGGATCCGCCAGGCAGGCGTCGATGAGACGGCCCAGCGCATCGGCGGGCAAGCCGGGGCGCGCGGCGTCGTGCACCAGCACCCAGGTATCGTCGCCCGCCCCGCTATCGGCCAGCGCGCCGGCCACCGTATCGGCGCGCGTCGCGCCGCCGCAGGCCCGCCACACCGTGCGGGGCAGCCCCGCCAGCGCCGCATCCACCCAGCCGTCGCCCGGCGTCACCGCCACGCGCACCTGGGACACCCGGTCGTCGGCCAGCAGCGCCCGCACCGCGTGGCGCAGCATGGGCTCTCCGGACAGGGGACGATATTGTTTGGGAACGGTCTCGTGCCCGGGCCGGCTGGCGCGGGCGCCGACGCCCGCTGCGGGCACGATCGCAATGATGGAGGCAGACATGGTGCGGTGATTTTATAATCTTCCGCTTGATGCCTGCTGCCAGCCTGATGCCTGCCCCCATTCTCCCCGCCACAGCCGCGCCCTCCGTCCCCGCGACGGCCCCCACTCTGTCCGCGCTCAAGCCCGGTTCGCGCTACGCGCAACCGCGGCCTCCGGGCTCGGGCGACGCCTGGCTGCTGGCGGACCTGGCGCGCCAGGCGTCCGCGCCCCTGGTCATCCTCACGGCCGAGCCGGTCGAGGCCCAGCGCCTGGCGGAAGAGATCCAGCTGTTCGCCCCCGACCTGCGCGTGCGGCAGCTCCCCGACTGGGAAACGCTGCCCTACGACGCATTCTCCCCGCACCAGGACCTGATTTCGGAACGCCTGCACACGCTGCATTCGCTGATGACGAAATCGGTGGACGTGCTGACGGTGCCGATCACGACGGCGCTCTACCGGCTGGCTCCGCCCTCGTTCCTGGCGGCCTACACCTTTTCCTTCAGGCAAAAAGACAAGCTGAACGAAGCGGCGCTGCGCGCCCAGCTGACGCTGGCCAACTACAACCACGTCACCCAGGTGACGGCGCCGGGCGAATTCTGCCTGCGCGGCGGGCTGATCGACCTGTTCCCGATGGGTTCGGCCGTGCCCTACCGCCTGGATCTGTTCGACGACGAAATCGAGACCATCCGCAGCTTCGACGTGGATACGCAGCGCAGCCTGTATCCCGTGCGCGAAGTGCAGCTGTTGCCCGGTCGCGAGTTCCCCATGGACGAGGACTCTCGCACCCGCTTCCGCGCACGTTTCCGCGAAGTCTTCGAAGGCGACCCGTCGCGCGCCCTGCCCTACAAGGACATCGGCAACGGCATCCCGTTCGCGGGCGTCGAGTACTACCTGCCGCTCTTCTTCGAAGAAACGGCCACCCTCTTCGATTACCTGACGGAAGGCACGGTCACCGTCACCGTCGGCGACATCGACGATGCGATCCAGCGCTTCAACCAGGACACCGTCAGCCGCTACGGCTTCCTGAAGAGCGATCGCGAACGTCCGGTGCTGCCCCCGTCCGCGCTGTTCCTGGACAGCGAGGCGCTGCATGCCCGCCTGAAGGCCTTCCGCCGCCTGTCGCTGGCTGCCGGCCAGCCCCATCCCGACTTCCGGCCCGCGCCCGACGTCAGCGTGGCCCGGCGGTCGGACGACCCCATCGCCAAGCTCCGCGCCCTGGTGCAGACGAGCCAGACGCGGGTGCTGCTGTGCGCGGATTCCGCCGGCCGGCGCGAGACGCTGGTGCAGATGCTGAACGAATTCGGCATCGCGCCCGACGCGCAGCCGGACGCCATCGAAACCTTCCTGGCTTCAGACGCGCATTTCGGCATCGTCGCGGCGCCGCTGTCCGCCGGCTTCCAACTGCCTCAGGCCGAACTGGTCTTCCTGACCGAGAACGATCTGTACCCCGGCCTCGCGGCCACCGGCCGCCGCGGCAAGCGCGACCAGGAGCGCGCCAGCAACGTCGAGGCGATGGTGCGCGACCTGTCCGAGCTGCGCGCCGGCGATCCCGTCGTCCACGCGCAGCACGGCATCGGCCGCTACCACGGCCTGGTCAACATGGACATGGGCGAAGGCGAGATGGAATTCCTGCATCTCGAATACGCCAGCGGCAGCACGCTTTACGTGCCGGTATCCCAACTGCACGTGATCGCCCGCTACAGCGGAGCCGATCCGGAAGCCGCGCCCCTGCACCAGCTGGGCTCGGGCCAATGGGACAAAGCCCGCCGCAAGGCCGCCAAGCAGGTGCGCGACACGGCGGCGGAACTGCTGGCGCTGTATGCCCAGCGCGCCGCGCGCGAAGGCTATGCCTTCAACCTGCCGCTGAATGACTACCAGGCATTCGCCGAGGGTTTCGGCTTCGAGGAAACGGCCGACCAGGCTGCCGCCATCGAAGCCGTGATCGCCGACATGACCTCCGGCCGCCCCATGGACCGCCTGGTCTGCGGCGACGTGGGTTTCGGCAAGACCGAGGTCGCCCTGCGCGCCGCCTTCCTGGCGGTGGCGAACGGCAAGCAGGTCGCCCTGCTCTGCCCCACCACGCTGCTGGCCGAACAGCACGCGCAGACCTTCTCCGACCGCTTCGCCGACTGGCCGGTGCGGGTGGTGGAACTATCGCGCTTCCGCTCGGCCAAGGAAGTGTCGGCCGCGATCGAGGGCATCAACGACGGCCGCGTCGACATCGTCATCGGCACCCACAAGATCCTGTCCAAGGACGTCAAGTTCAAGCGCCTGGGCCTGGTCATCATCGACGAAGAGCACCGCTTCGGCGTGCGCCAGAAAGAAGCGTTGAAGGCGCTGCGCGCCGAGGTCGACGTGCTGACGCTGACCGCCACGCCGATTCCGCGCACCCTGGGCATGTCGCTGGAGGGCATCCGCGACTTCTCCGTCATCGCCACCGCGCCGCAGAAGCGCCTGGCCATCAAGACCTTCGTCCGGCGCGAGGACGGCAGCACCCTGCGCGAGGCCCTTCTGCGCGAACTCAAGCGCGGCGGCCAATGCTATTTCCTGCACAACGAGGTCGAGACCATCCACAACCGCCGCGCCCGCCTCGAGGAACTGGTGCCCGAGGCCCGTATCGCCGTGGCCCACGGCCAGATGCCCGAGCGCGAGCTGGAACAGGTGATGAAGGGCTTCTACCAGCAGCGCTATAACGTGCTGCTGTGCACCACCATCATCGAAACCGGCATCGACGTTCCCAGCGCCAACACCATCGTGATCCACCGGGCCGACCGCTTCGGCCTGGCCCAGCTGCACCAGTTGCGCGGCCGCGTCGGCCGGTCTCACCACCAGGCCTACGCCTACCTGCTGACGCCGGGCGAAGACGCGATCACCAGCAACGCCAAGAAACGCCTCGAGGCGATTCAGGCGATGGAAGAACTGGGATCCGGCTTCTACCTCGCGATGCACGACCTCGAAATCCGGGGCACGGGCGAGGTGCTGGGGGACTCGCAGTCGGGCAACATCCAGGAAGTGGGCTTCTCGATGTACAACGAGATGCTCAACGAGGCCGTCCGGGCCCTGCGCGCCGGAGAAGAACCCGACCTCGACGCTCCCTTCAACCTGGCCTGCGAGGTCAATCTGCACGCTCCGGCCTTGCTGCCGTCGGACTATTGCGCCGACGTGCACGCCCGGCTGGGCATCTACAAGCGCCTGGCTCACGCCGGCGACGAGGACGACCTGATCCACATCCAGGAAGAGCTGATCGACCGCTTCGGCAAGCTTCCGGAAGCCGCGCAGACGCTGCTCGCCACGCACCGCCTGCGGCTGGCGGCGCAGCCGTTGGGCATCGTCAAGATCGACGCCAGCGAAACGCAGGCGCTGCTGCAGTTCGGCGCCAAGACCTCGGTGGATCCCGGCAGGATCATCGAGCTCGTCCAGCGACAGCGCCACATCAAACTGGCGGGACAGGATAAATTGCGGGTTGAGATCAAAGCCCCGCAGGTTCCGGCCCGCGCCGATGCCGTGCGCGCCGTGCTGCGCGCCTTGAAGTAACCGTACCCTTCTCTCGAATTTCTATGACTACCCATCATCTTGTCGTCCAATCCCCCGCCTTGAGCGTCGAACACGCGGAACAGCTGGCGGCCCTGGCCCAGGCCCAGGGCATCGCGCGCATCAGCGCCACCGCCGCCCGCCTGCTCGACGTGCAGCACGACGACGAAACGCGCGCCGAGGTCGTGCGCTGGGCCGAACGCCATGGCGTCGACGCCGCATTCGTGCCTGCGGGCCTGACGCTTTCGAGCTGCAAGGTGCTGGCCATGGACATGGACTCCACGCTGATCAACATCGAGTGCATCGACGAGATCGCGGGCGTGGTCGGCGTGAAGGACAAGGTCTCCGCCATCACCGAAGCCGCGATGCGCGGCGAAATCAAGGACTTCTCGGAGAGCCTGCGCCGCCGCGTCGCCCTGCTCGAAGGCGCGCCGGCCGAGGCGCTGGAACAGGTGTACATGGAAAAACTGCGCCTGAACCCAGGCGCCGAGCGCCTGATCTCCACGGCCCAGGCCGCCGGCATCAAGGTGCTCCTGGTCTCCGGCGGCTTCACCTTCTTCACGGAGCGCCTGCGTGAACGGCTGAACCTGGACAGCGCGCATGCCAACACCCTGGAAGTTTCCAACGGCGTGCTGACCGGCAAGGTACTGGGAGACATCCTGGACGCCGATGCCAAGGAGGCGCACCTGCGCGCGTTCGCCCGGCAGCACGGCGCGGTCCAGGAACAGATCATCGCCATGGGCGACGGCGCCAACGACCTGAAGATGCTGGGAGCCGCCGGCTTCCCTGTCGCCTACCACGCCAAGCCGCTGGTGCGTCAACAGACCCGCTACGCGCTCAACGTGTCCGGCCTGGACGGCGTCCTGAACTGGTTCGAAAGCTGAGCCGTCCGCCGCTACCCTGGCGCCTCCCGGGCGTCCGACGCCCTCCCGCCCCAAAAAAGAAAGCCACCTCGCGGTGGCTTTTTCCGTTCCCGGGACCGGGATCAGTAGCGCATGCGCAGCGACAGCAGCGCGGCGCGGCCCGTGCCCAGCGCGGCATAGTGCGCCGCATAGGCCTTCGTGTAGTACGTCTCGTCGAAGATGTTCAGCACGTTCAGCTGGGCCGATACGTGTTCGTTGAATTCGTAGGCCGCCATGGCGTCGAAGCGCCAGTACGAAGGCACCCAGCGCGCCTTGGGCGTGCCGTTGGCGTTCTTCGACGAATCCGAATTGCCGTACACCTTGTCCACGTAGTAGGCGCCGCCGCCGACCGTCAGCTTGGGCAGCACCTTGTAGGTGGTCCACAGGCTGAAGGCGTTGCGCGGGGTGTTGGGCAGGTCCTGGCCGACGGCGCCGCTGTTGTAGGCGCCCTTGGTCATTTCGCTGTCCATGAAGGTGTAGCCGCCGAACACGTTCCACTTGGGCGTGATGCTGCCCGAGAAGCCCAGTTCGATGCCGCGCACCTTGGCCTCGCCGACCTGCTCGGTCTCGGTGGCCGACACGGCGACGCTGGTGTTCTTGCGGATGTCCTGGAAGGCGGCCGCCGACAGCGTCAGGCGGTCATCGAACACCTGCCACTTCGTGCCCAATTCGACCGTGCGGCTCTTTTCCGGCTCGAGCGACTGGCTCACTGCCGTTGCGGCGTCGCTGACCGCGCTGGCGGCGACGGCCGACGGCGTCGACGACGTGCCGTAGGTCGCGTAGATCGTGCCGTTGGGCACGGGCTTGTACGCCACCCCGACCTGGTAGTTGAAGAGATTGTCTTCGCGGCTGGTGCTGTAGAACGCCGGCGTGCCCGCCGGATCGTTGCGGCCCTTGGCGATGTTGCTGCCGCTGGTGCGGTAGTTGTCCCAGCGCAGGCCCAGGCTGGCTTGCCATTGCTCGTTGAACTTGATCGTGTCGAAACCGTAAAGCGCGACGGTGTCGGTGTTGTAGCGCGCGGGGTTGCCGTTGCGCTGCAGATGGCCGGGGTAGTTCGTGCCCGGATCGGGATCCCACAGCGACGCGCACATCGCCGACACCGTCGTGCAGGTCGTGCTGGTCGGCACGCCCGTCTGGGTATAGCCGTCCTTGTCCTGCTTGATGTTGCTGTATTCGAAGCCCAGGTCGAACGAGTGCTTCAGGCTGCCGGTTTCGAATTCCCCGGTCAGGTCCGTCTGGTTGGCAAAGCTCTTGGTGACGTAATAGCCCGACTTGAGCGCGCGGTACACCAGGCCGTTGGGGACGTTGCCCTTGCTGTCGTCGGGGTTCGTCGCGGCGAAGTCGGTCGTGCCGCGGCCATAGCGCAAGACGTTGCGCAGCTGCAGCTTGTCGGAAAAGTCGTGCTGGAAGTCGACGGTGGCCACATCGTCGCGCGTCTTCATGAAGTCGCGGCCGGTCAGCCCGTAGAAGCTCTTGCGGCTCACGCCCATGGTCTCCGTCACCGGCTGACCCGTCTTCGGGTCATACGGAATGGAGTAATCGGGCATGCTGTCGTCTTGGTAGTGGTAGTAGCTCAGCGTGATGCGCGTCGGCGTGCCCACGCCCAGCGTCAGCGAAGGCGCGACGCCCCAGCGTTCGAAATCCACCGCGCTGTCGCGGCCCGGCACGTCGCCCTTGTTGCCCATCACGTTCAGGCGGAAGGCCGCCTTTTCGTCCAGGCGCCAGTTGCTGTCGATCGTTGCGCGGTAGTTGTTGTCCGTGCCGACCTGGACGGTGCCTTCCGTGAAGTCGGTGGGCTTGGGCGTCTTGCTGATCATGTTGATGCTGCCGCCCGCGCCGCCCCGGCCCGAATACACGGAGTCCGGCCCCTTGATGATTTCCACCTCTTCCAGGTTGAAGGTGTCGCGCACCTGCGTGCTGGAATCGCGGATGCCGTCCAGGAAGATGCTGCCGGCCGAATTCTGGCCGCGGATGATCGGCAGGTCGCCGCCCGGACGGCCGCCCTCGCCCGCGCCGAAGGTAATGCCCGGCGAGTTGCGCAGCACGTCCTGCAGCGTGGAGGCCGACTGGTCCTGGATCACCTGCTTGGGCACCACCTGCACGGTGCGCGGGGTATCCAGCAGGGGCGCGGTCATTTTCGGCGACGGCACGGTCGTCGTCTGGTAGGAAGACCCCTCGCCTTCCACTCGCACGGGCGCAAGCTGCGTCACCCCATCAGCGGACTGGGCGGAAGCGTAAGGGCTGATGAACAGGGCGGGAACTGCGATGGCGGCGGCCAGCGAGGTAGTGAGCGTATTCAGTGAATACGAGTCTTGGGGCTTCAAACCAGCTTCTCCGATTGTGAATAGCAACGATTCTTGTTTTTTTAACGTTTGCGATTCTGAACCCGCTTGCTGAATGAAACCTGAATCGATAGGCCAATCCCCTTCAAAAGATGAAAAAACAACACCCCGACCCGGGTTTTCCCGGGGCTCAAGCCCGCCGCGGCGCGCGGCATGACCGCCTGGGGGTCGCGCGCTCCGGGGATACGTCCAGACCGCGTGGGAATGGCCCCAGACGACGCCAACGGGGCTGGCCGGCACATACCCATGCCCGCCATGAAAAAACGCCCCAAAGGGGCGTTTTTTCGGGGACGGAAACCGCTCAGGTCCGCAGGCGCGGATGCCGCTTGAACAGATACCGGTACACGAACCCCGGATAGGCCAGCACCAGGTACAGGCTCAGCGTAATCGCATAGAACTCCCAGGTCTGGGAAAACCGGTTGCCCAGCGCGGACTCGAATGCGAAGCCCAGCGCGCCGACGATTGCGTAGAACACCAGCACTTCGAGCAGGCGGACCCAGAACGGCTTGACGGCCAGGGCCCCGCCCCGCTTCCACGGCATGACCGCGAACACCCGCTCGGTCAGGAACGGCAGATTCGCGCTGACCAGGGCCAGCGCGATCAGCAGCCATACCGCCAGGGTCTGGTTCATGTCCCCGTTTTCCGCTTACAGGCTCAGCGAGCTGCGGATGGCCTGCACGCACAGCGCCATCAGGCCGCCGGGCAACACGCCCAGCACCAGGATCAGGGCGCCGTTGATCGACAGGATGCCGCGCTGGCCGGCGGTGGCCACCATCGGCGCGGCGTCTGCCGCCGGCTCGTCGAAGTACACGACCTTGACCACGCGCAGGTAGTAGAACGCGCCGATCAGCGAGAACAGCACCGCGATCACCGCCAGCGTCACGTGGCCCGCGCTGACCAGCGCCTGCAACACGGCCAGCTTGGCGTAGAAGCCCACCAGCGGCGGGATGCCGGCCAGCGAGAACATCAGCAGCAGCACGATGGCGGCGTGCCACGGGCTGCGGCGGTTCAGGCCCTTCAGGTCATCGATCTGCTCGCACTCGAAGCCCTGGCGCGACAGCAGCAGCACGATGCCGAAGCTGGCCAGCGTGGTCAGCACGTAGGTGAGCATGTAGAACAGCGACGCGCCGTAGGCGGCGGACGACAGCTCCGGCTTGCCCGCGACCGAGCCCGACATCAGGCCCAGCAGCACGAAGCCCATGTGCGAGATGGTCGAATAGGCCAGCATGCGCTTGAAGTTGGTCTGCGCGATGGCGGTCAGGTTGCCGATGGCCAGCGACAGCACGGCCAGGATCATCAGCATCGGCTGCCAGTCGGCGGCCAGGCCGTGCAGGCCGTCCACCAGCAGGCGCAGCGTAATGGCAAAGGCGGCCAGCTTGGGCGCGGCGCCCAGGATCAGGGTCACGGCAGTGGGCGAACCCTGGTAGACGTCGGGCACCCACATGTGGAAGGGCACGGCGCCGAGCTTGAACGCCAGGCCGGAAACCAGGAACACGATGCCGAACACCAGCGCCAGCTTCTCGGCCTTGCCGGCGGCGATGACCTTGGCGACTTCGGCCAGGTCCAGGTGGCCGGTGGCGCCGTAGACCATGGACATGCCGTAGAGCAGGAAACCCGAGGCCAGCGCGCCCAGCACGAAGTACTTCATGGCGGCTTCGGTGGCGACGACGTTGTCGCGGCGCAGCGCGATCAGCGCGTAGAGCGCCAGCGACATCAGCTCCAGGCCCAGGTAGATGGAAATCAGGTTCCCGGAGGAAATCATCACCATCTGGCCCAGCAGGGCGAACAGCGTCAGCACGTAGAGCTCGCCGCCCTTGAGCATGTCGCGGACTTGCGCGTAGACGCGGCCGTACACCAGGGTCGCGGCAACCGCGATGTAGGACGCGATCTTTAGCAGGTGCGACAGTTCGTCGGTGACGTACAGGCCATTGAAGGTCGAACCCGTGACCCCGTTTTTCCATTGCAGCGCCGACACGACGGTCAGCACGCCCAACACGAGCATGGTCAGCAGGAACGTCGGCTTGCGCTCGGGGTGATTGCTGACCGCGTCGACGAGCAGGATAGCCAGGCCGAAAATCAGCAAGAGGATTTCCGGTGTCGCCAGGGCGAAATCGATTTGGGATTGCATCATTGTCTTGTCTTACAGTTTCGAGACGGCAACGTGTTGCAGCAGGGCCTCCACCGAAACGTGCATCACGTCGGTAAAGGGCTTGGGATAGATCCCCATGTACAGCACGGCGATCGCCATCACGCCAAGAATCACGAATTCGCGGCGGTTGATATCGGTCAGCTCGCGGACGTGGTCATTGGCGACGTCGCCCAGGACCACGCGCTTGACCATCCACAGCGAATACGAAGCCCCCAGGATCAGGGCGGTTGCCGCCAGCAGGCCGATCCAGAAGTTGTGCTCGACCGCGCCCATGATCACCATGAACTCGCCGACGAAACCGCTGGTGGCCGGCAGGCCGCTGTTGGCCATCGAGAACAGGATGAAGAACGTGGCGAAGCGCGGCATCACGTTGACCACGCCGCCGTAGTCGGCGATGCGGCGCGAGTGCATGCGGTCATAGAGTACGCCGATACACATGAACATGGCGCCCGACACGAAACCGTGGGAGATCATCTGCACGATGGCGCCTTCGACGCCGGCCGTGTTGAAGATGAAGAAGCCCAGCGTCACGAAGCCCATGTGGGCAACCGACGAATAGGCCACCAGCTTCTTCATGTCGTCCTGGACGATCGCGACCAGGCCGATGTAGATCACGGCGATCAGCGACAGCGTGATCATCAGGCCGGCAAGACTGTGCGAGGCATCCGGAGCGATCGGCAGCGAGAAGCGCAGGAAACCATAAGCGCCCAGCTTCAGCATGATCGCGGCCAGGACGATGGAGCCGCCCGTGGGGGCTTCGACGTGGGCGTCGGGCAACCACGTGTGCACCGGCCACATCGGGACCTTCACTGCGAAGGCCGCCAGCAGGGCCACGAAGATCAGGATCTGCGGCGTATAGCCCAGCTTGGTCTGCTGCCAGGTCAGGATGTCGAACGAACCGCCCGACGCGTTCCACAGGTAGATGAACGCGACCAGCGTCAGCAGCGAGCCCATCAGGGTGTACAGGAAGAACTTGAACGCCGCATACACGCGATTCGGGCCGCCCCAGACGCCGATGATGATGTACATCGGGATCAGCGTGGCCTCGAAGAACACGTAGAACAGCATGCCGTCCAGCGCGCAGAACACGCCCACCATCAGGCCCGACAGGATCAGGAACGCGGCCATGTACTGGGCGACGCGGCTGGTGATCACTTCCCAGCCCGCCAACACCACGATGATCGTGATGAAGGCGGTCAGGAGCACGAACCACATCGAGATGCCGTCGATGCCCAGGTGGTAATTGACGTTGAACGCCTCGATCCAGGAGGCCTTCTCCACGAACTGCATGGCGGCCGTGGAGGAGTCGAAACCCGTGTACAGCGGGATCGTGACCAGGAAACCGGCGATCGCGCCGATCAGCGACAGGCCGCGGGTCAGACCGGGACGGTCGTCACGGCCCACCGCCAGCACCAGCAGGCCGAATACGATCGGGACAAAGATCGCAAGCGTGAGCCAGGGGAAAGTGTTGGATGCCATCTCGCTTGCCATCATTGGGGAATCAGCACAAAGAAAGTCACCAGCGCCATGATGCCGATGATCATCGCGAACGCGTAGTGATAGATGAAGCCGGACTGCAGGTGGCGGCTGATCGCTGCCACCCAGCCCACCACACGGGCGCTGCCGTTGATCAGCAGGCCGTCGATGATGCCGCGGTCACCGGTCTGCCACAGGCCACGGCCCAGGCAGCGCATGCCGCGGGCGATGATCTGCTCGTTGACCCAATCCACGTAGTACTTGTTCTCGAGCACCTTGTTGATGCCCGACAGGCTGGACTGGATCTTGGCCGGAACCTTGGGGTTGATCAGGTAGCAGTACCAGGCGATGACCGCGCCGGCCACGACCAGCCAGAACGGAACCGTCTGGAAGGCGTGCAGGCCGAAGGCCACCCAGCCGTGCCACTCTTCGTGCAGCTCGTGCATCGCGGGATGCTGCGGCAGGACCTTGATGACGCCGTCGAAGAACTTGCCGAACAGCATCGGGTCGACCACCCAGGCGCCGATGAGCACCGACGGGATCGCCAGCAGCACCAGCGGCAGCGTGACCACCCAGGGCGACTCATGGGGAGTGCCGTGATGGCCGTGGCCATCCGGTTCCTGGTCGACGTCGGCCGCGTGGTGGTGGTCGTCATGGCCGTGGCCATGGCCGGTCGTGTCGAAGCGTTCCTTGCCGTGGAAAACCAGGAAGTACACACGGAACGAGTACAGCGAGGTCACGAACACGCCGATCAGGGTCGAGTAGTACGCGAAGCTCGCGCCCCAGACGTTCGCGGCGCCGGCGGCCTCGATGATGTGTTCCTTCGAGTAGAAGCCCGAGAAGAACGGCGTGCCGACGAGCGCCAGCGTGCCCAGCAGGAAGGTGATCCAGGTGATGGGCATGTACTTGCGCAGGCCGCCCATGTTGCGGATGTCCTGGTCATGGTGCATGCCGATGATGACCGAGCCCGCGCCCAGGAACAGCAGCGCCTTGAAGAAAGCGTGGGTCATCAGGTGGAAGATCGCCACCGAGTAGGCCGAGGCGCCGAGCGCGACGGTCATGTAGCCCAGCTGCGACAGCGTGGAGTACGCGACCACGCGCTTGATGTCGTTCTGGATGATGCCCAGGATGCCCAGGAACAGCGCGCCGATGGCGCCGATCACGATGATGAACGACAGCGCGGTGTCCGACAGTTCGAACAGCGGCGAGAAACGCGCGACCATGAAGATGCCGGCCGTCACCATGGTGGCGGCGTGGATCAGCGCGGAGATCGGGGTCGGGCCTTCCATCGAGTCGGGCAGCCAGGCGTGCAGCGGAACCTGGGCCGATTTGCCCATGGCGCCGATGAACAGGCAGATGCAGGCGACCGTCAGCAGCATCCAGTCGGAACCGGGCAGCGTCAGCGCGGCCAGCTTGTCGGCCTGGCCGAAGACTTCGCCGTAGTTCATGGTGCCGGCATACGCGAACAGCAGGCCGATGCCCAGCACGAAACCGAAGTCGCCGACGCGGTTGATCAGGAACGCCTTCATGTTGGCGAAGATCGCCGTGGGACGCGTGTACCAGAAGCCGATCAGCAGGTACGACACCAGGCCCACCGCTTCCCAGCCGAAGAACAGCTGCACCATGTTGTTCGACATCACCAGCATCAGCATGGAGAACGTGAACAGCGAGATGTACGAGAAGAAGCGCTGGTAGCCGGGATCGTCGGCCATGTAGCCGATGGTGTAGATGTGCACCATCAGCGACACGGAGGTCACCACGACCATCATCATGGCCGACAGCGGATCGATCAGGAAGCCGATTTCCAGCTTGGTCTGGCCGATCAGGCTCCAGGTGTAGACCGCGCCGTCAAAGCGCAGGCCGTTCAGCACGTCGCCCAGCACCACCACCGAACCGATGGCGGAGATGAGCACGCCCAGGATGGTGATGACGTGCGAGGCGCGGCGGCCGATGGGACGGCCAAGGAACCCGGTGCCGAAAAGGCCCGCGAGAATTGCTCCGGCCAGCGGCGCCAGCGCGATGAGCAGGTAGAGATTGGGTGAGCTAGACATTTTCTTCCAATACCCCGTCAGCCCTTCAGGCGATCGAGTTCGTCAACGTTGATCGTGTTCAGGTTGCGGAACAGCAGCACCAGGATGGCCAGGCCGATCGCCGCTTCGGCGGCGGCCACGGTCAGGATGAAGAACACGAACACCTGGCCGGCGGTGTCGCCGAACCAGCTGGAGAACGCCACGAAGTTCATGTTGACGGCCAGGAGCACGAGCTCGATGGACATCAGGAGAATGATCAGGTTGCGGCGGTTCAGGAAGATGCCGAAGATCCCGATGGCGAACAGGATCGCCCCCAGAATCAGGTAGTGGGCCAGCGTCAGCGTCATTTTTGTTCTCCTTGGTGCGCGGCGGCGGACGAGGCACCGATCTGCGACTGGGCGCGCTCGCTCTGGGCGGTCATGCTCACCAGGCGGAAACGGTCCTTGGCACGCACGCGCACGGCGGCGACGGGGTCGTTGTACTTGACGTCGCGGCGGCGGCGCAGGGTCAGCGCAATGGCGGCGACCATGCCGACCAGCAGCAGCGCGGCGCCCACTTCAATGGCGTAGATGTACTGGGTGTACATCGCTTCGCCCAGCGCGCGGGCGTTGTTGTAGTCACCGGCGACCGGAGCCTGCGGGCCCGCGCCGTACCAGGTCGAACCCAGCACGAAGGCCATCTCCAGCACCATGACCAGGCCGATCACCAGGCCCAGCGGCAGGTAGGTCTTCATGCCCTGGCGCAGCGTATCCATGCGGATGTCGAGCATCATGACCACGAAGAGGAAGAGCACCATCACGGCGCCCACGTACACCAGCACGAGCAGCAGCGCGAGGAACTCGGCGCCAAGCAGCATCCACAGCATGGCCGCGTTGGCGAACGCGAGGATCAAGTGGAGGACGGCGGTGACCGGGCTGCGCGCGGTGATCACGCGGAACGCCGCGATCACCAGCACGGCGGCCAGTATGTAAAACAGGACAGTGGTAAAAGTCATGGATCAGAACCCTGGGCTCAACGGTAGGGAGCGTCTTCGGCCCGGCGGCGGGCGATTTCGGCTTCGTAGCGGTCGCCCACGGCGAGCAGCATGTCTTTGGTGAAATACAGGTCGCCGCGCTTTTCGCCGTGGTATTCGTGGATATGCGTTTCCACGATGGAGTCCACCGGGCAGCTTTCCTCACAGAAGCCGCAGAAAATGCACTTGGTGAGGTCGATGTCGTAACGCGTGGTGCGGCGGGTGCCGTCATCGCGCTGATCCGACTCGATGGTGATCGCCAGTGCCGGGCACACCGCTTCGCACAGCTTGCACGCGATGCAACGCTCTTCCCCGTTGGGGTAGCGGCGCAGCGCGTGCAGGCCACGGAAACGCGCCGACGCGGGCGTCTTTTCCTGGGGGTAGCGCAAGGTGACCTTGCGCTTGAAGAAATACTTGCCCGTCAGGCGCATGCCCTTGAGCAATTCGGTCAGCATCAGGCTGCCGAAGAAATCCTTGATCGCTTCCATATCCTGCCTCTGCCTGGCGGCTTAGCGCCAAATGTTCCAGGGCGTCTGCATCCAGATCGCCACCACGACCAGCCAAACGCCGGTCAGCGGGATGAAGATTTTCCAACCCAAGCGCATGATCTGGTCATAGCGGTAGCGCGGGAACGACGCGCGGAACCACACGAACAACGAGACCACGACGAACGTCTTGAGACCCAGCCAGATCCAACCCGGAATCCAGGTCAGCGGCGCGATATCGATCGGGGAAGCCCAGCCGCCCAGGAACATGATCGACGCCATGCACGACAGCAGGATCATGTTGGCGTATTCGCCCAGGAAGAACAGCGCGAAGGCCATGCCCGAATATTCGACCATGTGGCCGGCCACGATTTCCGATTCGCCTTCCACCACGTCGAACGGGTGGCGGTTGGTTTCGGCGACGGCCGAGATCACGTAGATCACGAACAGCGGCAAGAGCGGCAGCCAGTTCCAGGACAGGAACGTCAGGCCCTTGTCGGCGAACCAGCCGCGGTTCTGCACATGCACGATCTCGGACATGTTCAGGCTGCCGGACACCAGCAGCACCGTCACCAGCACGAAGCCGATGGCCAGTTCATACGACAGCATCTGGGCCGAGGCGCGCAGCGCGCCCAGGAACGCGTACTTGGAGTTGGACGCCCAGCCGGCGACGATCACGCCGTACACGCCGATGGACGTGATGGCCATGATGTACAGCAGGCCGGCGTTGACGTTGGCCAGCACGACGTCGGGGCCGAACGGCACGACGGCCCAGGCCGCCAGCGCGGGCATCAGCGTGACCACGGGGGCCACGATGAACAGCACCTTGTTGGCCTGGCTGGGGACCACGACTTCCTTGGTCAGCAGCTTGAACACGTCGGCAAACGGCTGCAGCAGCCCCTTGAAACCGACGCGGTTCGGACCCATGCGCACGTGCATGGCGCCGATCATCTTGCGTTCCCAGTACGTCAGGTAGGCCACGCACAGGATGATGGGCACGGCGATGATCACAATCTTGATGAGGGTCCAGAGGACCATCCAGACCGTCGGGCCCAGCAGTGCCGTACCCTGGCTCTCAAGAACATTAAGCCATTCCATCAGGCACGCTCCACGCTGATTTGACCGAATGCGCCACCCAGGGCCGCGGTGTTTTCAAAGGCTGCCGAGATGCGCACGGCGCGATCGGCCACGGCGTCATCCTGCACGGTTTCGAGCTCGACGGCGCCCTGCCCGCCCGTCACGCGCACCTTGACGCCGGCCGTCAGGCCCAGGCTGGTGAGCGTGCGGCCGTTCATGGCGGCAGCCGGCTTCTTCGAGGCCGGGGCCGCTTGCAGCGGCTCCGAACGGCGGACCATCGCATCGCTGCGGTAGATCGGCACGTCGGCCACGCGCTCCAGGCCGCTGCCGGCCTGGCCCAGGCCCAGCGGCGCCTTGATGTCGTTGGACAGGCGGCTTTCGACCCCGCCGGCCAGCACGGCGTCGCGCACGGACTCGGAGGTTTCGTCGTCGAAGCCCGCCAGGTGCAGCACATTGCCCAGCACGCGCAGGACCTTCCAGGCCGGACGGGTCTGGCCGAACGGCGCAACCGTGCCCTTGAAGCTCTGGGCCAGGCCTTGCGCGTTGACGAAGGTGCCCGAGGTTTCGGTGAACGGCGACACCGGCAGCATGACGTCGGCCCACTCGGCGGCGGCCGAACGGTAAGGCGTCAGGGCTACGGCGAATTGCGCGCCGCGCAGCGCGGCGATGGCCTGCTGGCCGTTGTCGGCATCCAGCAGGGGCTCGGCGTGAAGAACCACGTAGGCCTTCAGCGGCTCGGCCAGCATGGCGGCGGCGTTCTTGCCGCCCTTGCCCGGGATCGCGCCGGCCAGGTAGCCGCCGACGGTGTTGCCGCCGGAGGTCAGGAAGCCGAACTTGCCGCCGGCCAGGTCGGCCACGGCGCGGCCGTTGGCGGCCAGGGTCGAGGCCTGGGCGCTGGCCACGGCCAGATTGCCCATCAGCACGGCGGTGTTGGCGCCGGAAGCCAGGCTGGCCGCGATCTTCTTGGCGTTCTCGCCCGGGGCGACCGAGGCGAACTCGGCCGGCACGGCCTGTTCCTTGGCCTGGGCCAGCGCGACGGCCACTTCGGCCAGCGCGCGCGCCAGTTCGGAGGGAGCCACGGTAATGCGGGCGGCCACGGGCATCAGCGGATCGTCCGCGACGCTGTCGACCATCAGGATCTGCGTGCCGCGCTTGGCGGCCTGGCGCAGGCGTTGCGCCATCAGCGGATGGTCCTTGCGCAGGAACGAACCCACGACCAGGACGCGGTCCAGGTTGTCGAGTTCGGCGATCGGCATGCCCAGCCACGGCGCGCCGGCCAGGGCGGCGTCGAAGGACGGATCGGTCTGGCGCAGGCGGAAGTCGATGTTTTCGGAACCCAGCGCGCGGACCAGGCGGCCCAGCAGCGCGTATTCCTCGGTGGTGGCGTATTCGGACGCCAGGGCGCCGATCTGGCCGGCGCCGAAGCTGTCACGCACGCGCGACAGGCCTTGGGCCACGGCCTGCAGGGCGTCGGCCCAGGAGGCTTCCTGCCACTTGCCGTCGGTGCCCTTGATCATCGGGGCGGACAGGCGGTCTTCGCTGTTCAGGCCTTCGTACGAGAAGCGGTCGCGGTCGCTGATCCAGCATTCGTTGATGGCTTCGTCTTCGAACGGCACCACGCGCATCACGCGGTCGCCCTTGACCTGGACCACCAGGTTGGCGCCCAGGCTGTCATGCGGGCTGACCGAACGGCGGCGGGCCAGTTCCCAGGTGCGGGCGCTGTAGCGGAAGGGCTTGGAGGTCAGCGCGCCCACCGGACAGATGTCGATCATGTTGCCCGACAGCTCGGACTCGATCGAGCGGCCGACGAAGGTCGTGATCTCGGAGTGCTCGCCACGGCCCAGCATGCCCAGTTCCATGACGCCGGCGATTTCCTGGCCGAAGCGCACGCAGCGGGTGCAGTGGATGCAGCGGCTCATTTCCTCGGCGGAAACCAGCGGGCCCAGGTCCTTGTGGAAGACCACGCGCTTTTCTTCCTGGTAACGCGAGGAAGAGCCGCCGTAGCCCACGGCCAGGTCCTGCAGCTGGCACTCGCCGCCCTGATCGCAGATCGGGCAGTCGAGCGGGTGATTGATGAGCAAGAATTCCATCACCGACTTCTGAGCGGCGCGCGCCTTCTCGGAGCAGGTGTGGACGACCATGCCATTGGTCACGGGCGTGGCGCAGGCGGGCAGCGCCTTGGGCGCCTTTTCCACTTCAACCAGGCACATGCGGCAGTTGGCCGCGATGGACAGTTTCTTGTGGTAGCAGAAATGCGGCACGTAAAGCCCGACTTTCTGGGCGGCATGCATGACCATGCTGCCTTCGGGCACTTCGACCTTGTTGCCGTCGACGGTTAGTTCAACCATTGCTGTTCCTGAGACCTACAGATATTGCGGGACCACACAAGACTTGTGCTCGATGTGGTGCGCGAATTCGTCGCGAAAATGCTTGAGGAAGCCACGGACGGGCATGGCGGCGGCGTCACCCAGGGCGCAGATGGTGCGGCCCATGATGTTGCCTGCCACGTTGTCCAGGAGGTCCAGATCTTCCGGACGGCCCTGGCCGTTCTCGATGCGGTGCACCATGCGGTAGAGCCAGCCGGTGCCTTCGCGGCACGGCGTGCACTGGCCGCAGCTTTCCTCGAAATAGAAGTACGACAGTCGCAGCAGCGACTTCACCATGCAGCGCGTCTCGTCCATGACGATCACCGCGCCCGAGCCCAGCATCGAGCCCGCCTTGGCGATGGAGTCATAGTCCATCGTGCATTCCATCATGATGTCGGCGGGCAGGACCGGGGCGCTGGAGCCGCCGGGGATGACCGCCTTCAGCTTCTTGCCGCCGCGCATGCCGCCCGCCAGTTCCAGCAGGGTCGAGAACGGGGTGCCCAGCGGGATCTCGTAGTTGCCGGGACGCTCGACGTCGCCGGTGATCGAGAACAGCTTGGTGCCGCCGTTGTTCGGCTTGCCGACTTCCAGGTAGGCCTGGCCGCTGTTGCGGATGATCCACGGCACCGCCGCGAACGTTTCGGTGTTGTTGATCGTGGTGGGCTTGCCGTACAGGCCGAAGCTGGCCGGGAACGGCGGCTTGAAGCGCGGCTGGCCCTTCTTGCCTTCCAGCGATTCCAGCAGCGCGGTTTCTTCGCCGCAGATGTACGCGCCATAGCCATGGAACGCGTGCAGCTGGAAGCTGAAGTCGGAACCCAGGATCTTGTCGCCCAGGAAGCCGGCGGCGCGCGCCTCTTCCAGCGCTTCCTCGAAGCGCTCGTAGACTTCGAAGATTTCGCCGTGGATGTAGTTGTAGCCGGCGCTGATGCCCATGGCGTAGGCCGCGATGGCCATGCCTTCAATCACGATGTGCGGATTGAAGCGCAGGATGTCGCGGTCCTTGAACGTGCCCGGCTCGCCTTCGTCGGAGTTGCAGACCAGGTACTTCTGGCCGGGGAAGGCGCGCGGCATGAAGCTCCACTTCAGGCCGGTCGGGAAGCCTGCGCCGCCGCGGCCGCGCAGGCCCGACGCCTTGACTTCGGCGATCACGTCCTCCGGCTTCATGCCGGTGGTCAGGATCTTCTTCAGGGCTTCGTAGCCGCCGCGCTTGACGTAGTCGGCCAGGCGCCAGTTGGCGCCGTCGACGTCGGCCAGGATCTGCGGCTGGATGTGCCGGCCGTGCAGGCACATCGAATTGGACAGGTCGTTCAGCGGGTTGGGATCCAGCCCTTGCGCGAACTGCTTGTACAGGTCGGGCGCGTTCATGCCGACTCTCCTTGCGCCTTGAGGGCCGCGACCAGCGCGTCCAGCTTTTCTTCGGTCATGCGCACGCACATATGCTTGTTGTTCACGATCAGCACGGGCGAATCGCCGCAAGCGCCCATGCACTCGCCTTCCACCAGGGTGAACTGGCCGTCGGCGGTGGTCTCGCGGTAATCGACCCCGAGTTTGCGCTTGAGGTAATCGCCCGCGCGTTCGCCGTCGCGCAAGGCACAGGGCAGGTTCGTGCAGACGGCGATCTTGTTCTTGCCGACGGGCTTGACGTCGAACATGTTGTAGAACGTGGCGACTTCCTGGACCGCGATGGGCGGAACGCCAATGTAGTTGGCCACATCTTCGATGATTTCGGTAGCCAACCAGCCCTTCTCTTCTTGCGCGATGGCAAGCGAGGCCATGATGGCGGACTGCCGCTGGTCGGCCGGGAACTTCGCGAGTTCTCGGTCGATTTTCTGGTAGGCCTGTTCGGAAAGCAGCATAGTTTGAATCCGGGTTATGCGGGCGTGCTCGTGACTGTCTGGGCGGATCAGCGATCGATCTCGCCGAAAACGATGTCCTGCGTGCCAATGATGGTGACGGCGTCGGCGATCATGTGGCCGCGCGACATTTCATCCAGCGATTGCAGGTGGACAAAGCCGGGCGCCCGAATCTTCAGGCGGTAGGGCTTGTTGGCGCCGTCGGACACCAGATAGATGCCGAATTCGCCCTTCGGATGCTCGACCGAGGCGTACGCTTCGCCCGGGGGCACGTGGAAACCTTCGGTGAAGAGCTTGAAGTGATGGATCAGCTCTTCCATGTTGGTCTTCATGGCGGTGCGCTTGGGCGGGGCGATCTTGTGGTTCTCGATCATGACCGGGCCCGGGTTGTTGCGCAGCCACTCCACGCACTGGCGGATGATGCGGTTGCTTTCACGCATTTCGGCGACGCGGACCAGGTAGCGGTCATAGCAATCGCCGTTGACACCGACGGGGATGTCGAAATCGAGCAGGTCGTAGACTTCGTAGGGCTGCGTCTTGCGCAGATCCCAGGCCACGCCGGAGCCGCGCAGCATCGGGCCGGTGAAACCCAGCGCCTTCGCGCGCTCGGGCTCGACCACGCCGATGCCGACCAGGCGCTGCTTCCAGATCCGGTTGTCGGTCAGCAGCGTTTCGTATTCGTCCACGCAGCCCGGGAAGCGGTTGGTGAAGTCTTCGATGAAGTCCAGCAGCGAACCCGAGCGCGCGTCGTTCATGGCGCGCAGCTCCTTGTCGCCGCGGTACTTGCTGGTGGCGCCGTATTGCGGCATCGAGTCCGGCAGGTCGCGGTAGACGCCGCCCGGGCGGTAGTAGGCCGCGTGCATGCGCGCGCCCGAAACCGCCTCGTAGCAGTCCATCAGGTCTTCGCGCTCGCGGAAGGCGTACAGGAACACCGCCATGGCGCCCACGTCCAGCGCGTGCGAACCCAGCGACATCAGGTGATTCAGCAGACGGGTGATCTCGTCGAACATCACGCGGATGTACTGCGCGCGCAGCGGGGCTTCGACGCCCAGCAGCTTCTCGATGGCCATGACGTAGGCGTGCTCGTTGCACATCATGGACACGTAGTCCAGGCGGTCCATGTAGGGCAGCGCCTG
>NZ_JBLZXF010000019.1:0-101052 GCF_050285585.1 Achromobacter sp.
GTACTGGCCCGCAAGTGGCGGCCGCGATCGTTCGATACCCTCGTGGGACAGGATCACGTGGTGCGCGCGCTGACGCATGCGCTCGACACGCAACGCCTGCACCACGCCTGGCTGTTCACCGGAACCCGGGGCGTGGGCAAGACCACGCTTTCGCGCATTCTGGCCAAATCGCTCAACTGCGAAACAGGCATCACGTCCAAGCCTTGCGGCGTGTGCCAGGCGTGCACGGAAATCGACGCGGGGCGCTTTGTCGACTACCTCGAACTCGACGCGGCCTCGAACCGCGGCGTCGAGGAAATGACCCAGCTGCTGGAGCAGGCGGTGTACGCGCCGGGCGCAGGACGCTTCAAGGTCTACATGATCGACGAAGTCCACATGCTGACCGGGCACGCGTTCAACGCCATGCTCAAGACGCTGGAAGAGCCGCCGCCCCACGTCAAGTTCATCCTGGCCACGACCGACCCGCAGAAGATCCCGGTGACGGTGCTATCGCGCTGCCTCCAGTTCAACCTCAAGCAGATGCCGGCCGATTCCATCGTCGGGCACCTGCAGGCCGTGCTGGGGCAGGAAGACGTGGGCTTCGAAGTGCCGGCCTTGCGGCTGATCGGGCAGGCGGCCTCCGGGTCCATGCGCGACGCCCTGTCGCTGACCGACCAGGCCATCGCCTACAGCGCCGGAAACCTCACCGAAGAGGCCGTGCGCGGCATGCTCGGCACCATCGACCAGCGGCATCTCGTGCGCCTGCTGGACGCGCTGTCCACGGGCGACGCCAAGGGCGTGCTGGCGGTGGCGGACGAACTCGCGATCCGCGGCCTGTCCTACGCCGGCGCGCTGGCTGACCTGGCCGTGCTGCTGTCGCGCGTGGCCATCGAGCAGCGCGTGACGGGCGTCACCCCGGCCGAGGATCCCCTGGCGGCCGATATCTCGCGTCTGGCGCAGTCCCTGCACCCCGACGCCGTGCAACTGTTCTATTCCGTGGCGGTGCACAGCCGCGGCGAGCTGACGCTGGCTCCCGACGAATACGCGGGCTTCATCATGGCGTGCCTGCGCATGCTGGCGCTCAATGGCGAGGCCGGTCCGCAGACCGCGCTGGAAACGCCTGCCGCGCCGGCCCGCCAGGTTGCCGATCCGGCGCCCGCCGTGGCATCCGCTCCCGTGCCCGCAACCATGCCCGCCCCCGAGCAGGCCGCGCCGGAACCCGAAGCCGCGCCTGTCGCGCCGGCCGAGGCTCCCCGGGCGTCCGTGCCGCAGGCGCCTGCCGCGCCCGCGGCCGGGCCCGAACCCGCTGCGCAACCCGCCGAAGCGGCCGTCGAAGCGGAAGCCCCCCAGGCGGCCCCGCACGGCGGCGTGCCGCCCTGGGAAGAACTGCCGGCCGAACAGACCGCTCCCCAGGCCGCTCCCGAGGCGCCCAGGGCAACCGGCTCCGCGGCGCTGGCGGTCACGCCGGCCGCCGCCGCGGTTGCCGCCGCGCCGGCTGTCGATGTCGCGGCGGCCGATGTCGCGGCGGCCGATGCCGCGGCGGCCGATGTCGCGGCGGCCGATGTCGCGGCGGCCGATGCCGCGGCGGCCGATGCCGGCGGCCCGCCGTCCTGGGTCGACGAGGAAATCCCGTACGACGCAGAAGGCGGTTTCGCGCCGGACAACGGATTCACCGCGGATCCGGATGACGACGATTTCGAAACCCTGGCCTCCGCGCCGGGCGCTGCCGCGGCTCAGGCCGCGCCCGCCCGTCGCGAAGGCCCGGCGCCGGCCCGCAAGCGTTCGTCGCGCGCGCGCATGGCCGACATGACTCCCGCGGGCTGGCCCGAGCTGGCCGCGCGCCTGCCCGTCACCGGCCTGGCCGCGGAACTGGCGCGCCAAAGCGAATGGGCTGGCGTGCACGGCGACGCCATCGTTCTGCGCGTGGCCGTCAAGACGCTGGCCGAAAGCGAAAGCCGGGTGCGGCTCCAGACCGTGCTGTGCGAGCATTTCGGCCAGGGCATACGATTGGACGTGGAGGTCGGCGTCACGGGCGACGCCACGGCGCACGCCGTAGCGCAGGCCGAACGGGCGGCCCGCCAGCAAGCCGCCGAAGACGCGGTCGCCGTCGATCCTTTCGTGCAGGCCCTGGTGGCCGATTTCGGCGGGCAGGTCGTTCCCGGCTCCATCCGCCACGTCGATTCCCCTGCCGCCTGACGCGGCGGCAATCTCTCATTCCCCTCGTTCAAGGAAGCACCGATCATGATGAAAGGACAACTGGCCGGCCTGATGCGCCAGGCGCAGCAGATGCAGGAAAACATGAAGAAGGCGCAGGACGCGCTGGCCGAGATCCAGGTCGAAGGCGCCTCCGGCGGCGGCCTGGTCAAGGTCACCATGACCTGCCGCCACGACGTCAAGCGCGTCGCGATCGACCCGTCGCTGCTGGGCGACGACAAGGACATGCTGGAAGACCTGGTCGCCGCGGCGTTCAACGACGCGCTGCGCAAGGCCGAGGCGACCTCCCAGGAAAAGATGGCATCCGTCACCGCCGGCATGCCGCTGCCCCCGGGCATGAAGCTGCCGTTCTGAGCCTGGCTTTTTTGCCGCCGGGCCGTCCCAAGGCAAAATGCGCCCCCTTGGGGGGCAGCAAGCCGAAGGCGTAGCGTGGGGGCTTTTTCGCCGCCGGGCCGCCCCAAGGCAAAATGCGCCCCCTTGGGGGGCAGCAAGCCGAAGGCGCGGCGTGGAGGCTTTAATTTTTTAGGCCGCAATGGATCCCTTACTGCCCGAACCCGAACCGCTGGTGTCGCTGATCGAGGCGCTGCGGCGCCTGCCCGGCGTGGGCGTGCGTTCCGCGAGGCGCATGGCCTATCACCTGCTGCAGCATGATCCGCAAGGCGCGGACCTGCTGGGCCGGGCGCTGGCGGGCGCGGTGCGGGACTTGAAACACTGCGCGCGCTGCAACAGCTTTTCGGAAGACGAGGTCTGCGGCACCTGCAGCAATCCCAAGCGCGACCGCTCGCTGCTGTGCATCGTCGAAACCCCGGCCGATCAGAACATGATCGAGTCCAGCCACGGTTACCGCGGGCTGTACTACGTGCTGATGGGGCGCGTTGCGCCGCTGGAGGGCATCGGCCCGCGCGAGCTGGATTTCGACCGCGTGATCAAGCGCGCCACCGACGGCGAGGTGCAGGAAGTCATCCTGGCGACCAACTTCACGGCCGAAGGCGAGACCACCGCGCACTTCCTGGGCGAAGCCCTGGGCGAACGCGGCTTGCGCGTCACCCGGCTGGCGCGCGGCGTGCCGGCCGGCAGCGAGCTCGAGTACGTGGATGCGGGCACGATCGCCTGGGCGTTGATGGAGCGCAAGACCACCTGATTCCAGGCAACGAGCCTTCGGCAATGCATCGAAGGCCGCCCAGAAAAACCGCGAGGAGACAAACGATGTCAGCGCTGACCGGACTGAAAGTCCTGGAACTCGGCACGCTCATTGCCGGCCCCTTCGCCGCGCGCATCTTCGGCGAATTCGGCGCCGACGTGATCAAGGTGGAAACGCCCCACGGGCCCGATGGCTCGGGCGGCGGCGATCCCATCCGCAGCTGGCGCCATCTGCACGAGGGCAATTCCCTGTGGTGGACCGTGCAGGCCCGCAACAAGCGGTCCATCGCCCTCAACCTGAAAGACCCGCGCGCGCGGGAAATCGCCCGTCGATTGGCGCTGGACGCCGACGTGGTGGTCGAGAACTACCGGCCGGGCGTGCTCGAGAAGTGGGGGCTGGGCTACGAGCAGCTGCGGGCGGTCAATCCCGCGCTCATCATGGTGCGCCTGTCCGGCTACGGGCAGACGGGGCCCATGAAGGACCAGCCGGGCTTCGGCGCGATCGGTGAATCCATGGGCGGCCTGCGCTATGTCTCGGGCCATCCGGACCGGCCGCCGCTGCGGGTCGGCATTTCGATCGGCGATTCGATCGCCGCGCTGCATGGCGTGATCGGCGCCATGATGGCGCTGCGCCACCGCGACGCCACGGGCGGGCGCTGGAACGGCAAGCAGGGGGCCGAATGCCGGGCAGGGCAGGGGCAGATGGTGGACGTGGCCCTGTACGAGGCCGTGTTCAACATGATGGAAAGCCTGGTGCCCGAATACGACGTGGCCGGGGTCGTGCGCGAACGCACGGGCGGCGCGCTGCCCGGCATCGTGCCGTCCAATACCTATACCACCCGAGACGGCCAGAACATCGTGATCGCCGGCAATGGCGACGCGATCTTCCACCGCTTGATGCTTGCCATCGGCCGGAACGACCTGGCGTCGGATCCCGGGCTGGTGCGCAACGACGGCCGCGCCAGGCGGGTCGAAGAGATCGACGGCGCGATCCAGCAATGGTGCGGCGGGCGCGGCATCGAAGAGGCGCTGGATATCCTCAAGAGGGCCGACGTGCCGGTCGGCAAGATCTACAGCGTGGCCGACATGTTCAGCGATCCGCAATTCCTGGCGCGCCGCATGATCGAGCAGCACCGCTTCGCCGACGGCAGTCCGGTGAAGCTGCCGGCGGTCGTGCCGAAGCTGTCGGAAACGCCCGGAGAGACGCGTTGGGTGGGCCCCGGATTAGGGGAACATACCGAGGAAGTCCTGAAATCGCTGGGGTATGATTCAGCGGCTATCGACGAACTGGCGAAGACCGGCGCTATCGGTAGACCCGACAATTAGGAGACAACCACATGTCAGTCACTCGCCGTGATCTGCTCAAGATGGCCGGTGCCGCCGGCGTCATGGGCATGGCGCCCGCCATCGTGCGCGCCCAGAAGCTGGAAAAGACCAAGGTCCAGATCGCAGTCGGCGGCAAGCCGCTGATCTACTATCTCCCCCTGTCCATCGCGGAGGCCCGCGGCTACTTCAAGGACGAAGGGCTGGATGTCAGCATCGCCGACTTCGCGGGCGGCTCCAAGGCCCTGCAGGCCGTGGTGGGCGGCAGCGCCGACATCGTCTCCGGCGCGTTCGAGCACACGCTGTCCATGCAGGCCAAGGGGCAGGCCTACCGCGCCTTCGTGCTGCAGGGCCGCGCGCCGATGATCGGCGTGGGCGTCTCCAAGAAGAACCTGCCCAACTACAAGAGCGCGGCCGACCTGAAGGGCAAGAAGATCGGCGTGACCGCGCCGGGCTCGTCCACCAACATGGTGGTCAGCTTCTTCCTGGCCAAGCACGGCCTGAAGGCCTCGGACGTGTCCATCATCGGCGTGGGCGCGGGCGCCGGCGCGGTGACCGCCTTGCGCAGCGGCCAGATCGACGCCATTTCCAACACCGATCCCGTGGTATCGATGCTGGAGATGCCCGGCGAAATCCAGATCATCGTGGACACGCGCACCCTCAAGGACACGAAGGAAATCTTCGGCGGCAACATGCCGGCGGGCTGCCTCTACGCGCCCCAGGCTTTCCTCGACGCCAATCCCAATACCGCCCAGGCGCTCGCCAATGCGATGGTGCGCGCCGACAAATGGATCCAGAAGGCCGGCCCGGACGAAATCGCCAAGGTCGTGCCCGAGACCTACCTGCTGGGCGACCCGGCCGTCTACAAGGCCGCCATCGGCAAGAGCCTGGAAGGCCTGTCGCCCGACGGCATGATCCCCGAGGATGGCGCCGCCACCGCGCTCAAGGCGCTGGCCGCCTACCAGGCGGACTTCGACGGCTCGAAGATCGACCCGTCCAAGGTCTGGACCAACGATTTCGCGCGCCGCGCCAACGAGAAGTACCCCAATGGCTGAAGCCGCGCTTTCGCTGGAGAACATCAGTTGCACCTTCGTCTCGCGTGACGACCGCAGCCAGCGCTATACCGCCGTGGCCGACACTTCCCTGGCCATCGCGCCAGGGGAGTTCGTGTCGGTGGTGGGGCCCACGGGCTGCGGCAAGTCCACGCTGCTCAATGTCAGCGCCGGCCTGCTCGCGCCGTCGTCGGGCCGGGTGAACGTGTTCGGGCAGCCCCTGTCCGGCATCAATTCGCGGGCGGGCTACATGTTCCAGGGCGAGGCCCTGCTGCCCTGGCGCAGCGCGCTGGACAACGTGGTGGCGGGGCTGGATTTCGCCGGCGTGCCGCGCCCCGAAGCGCTGGAGCGCGGCCGCGAATGGATGCGCCGCGTCGGCCTGGGCGGCTTCGAAGGCCGCTATCCCCATCAGATGTCCGGCGGCATGCGCAAGCGCGCCATGCTCGCCCAGACCCTGATCCGCGATCCCGACATCATCCTGATGGACGAACCGTTTTCCGCGTTGGACATCCAGACGCGCCAGCTCATGGAGAACGAGGTCCTGGACCTGTGGATGGCCAAGCGCAAGGCCGTGCTCTTCATCACGCACGACCTGGACGAGGCCATCGCCATGAGCGACCGCGTGGTCGTGCTCGCGGCCGGCCCGGGCACCCATCCCATCGGCGAATTCGCGATCGACCTGCCGCGCCCGCGCGACGTGGCGGAGGTGCGCGCGGATCCGCGGTTCGTTGAACTGCACGCCGCCATCTGGGGCGTGCTGCGCGAAGAAGTGCTGAAGGGCTATGCCCAGCAGAAGCGCGTCTAGAGCCCTGGAGGGATGAGATGTCGAAGTCGTTTATCAAACCCGGTTCGGCCAGCCTGCGCTTCTGGCAATTGCTGCTGCTCGTCGCGATCCTCCTGGTCTGGCATGCCGCGTCGCGGGATCCGAAGGTGGCGTTCTTCTTCGGCGAGCCGCTGAAGGTCTGGGGCCGCATCTGGGCCTGGTTCGTCACCAACGCGGACATCTACACCCACCTCGGCGTGACGCTGACCGAAACCGTGCTGGCCTTTTTCATCGGCACCATCGCCGGCCTGGGCTTCGGCCTGTGGCTGGGCCTGTCGCCGGGCGCCAGCGCCATCCTGGACCCCTACATCAAGGCCGCCAATTCGATGCCCCGCGTCATCCTGGCGCCCATCTTCGGCATGTGGTTCGGGCTGGGCATCTGGTCCAAGGTGGCGCTGGCAGTGACGCTGGTGTTCTTCATCGTCTTCTTCAACGTCTATCAGGGAGTGCGCGAAGTCAGCCCGACCTTGCTGGACAACGCCAGGATGCTGGGCGCGCGCAAGCGCCAGCTGCTGCGCCACGTATACCTGCCCTCGGCCACCAGCTGGGTGTTCTCCAGCCTCCATACTTCGGTGGGCCTGGCCTTCGTGGGCGCCGTGGTGGGTGAGTACCTGGGCTCGGCGAGCGGGGTGGGTTACCTCATCCTGCAGGCCGAAGGCACGTTCGACGTGAACACCGTGTTCGCGGGCATCATCGTGCTGACCGCTTTCGCGCTGGTCCTGGATGGCATCGTGGGCGTGGGCGAAAAGCGCCTGATGAAATGGCAGCCCCGGTCCGGCGAAACCGAAAAGATCTAGGGCCCGCTCGGCGCGGGCAGGCCCTGGCCGTCCCACCTTTCCTACGGAGTTCCCATGGCCCGTCTGCCTTATGCCGACCTGACCCATCCTGAAGCGCGGCCCCTGGTCGACCGCATCGTCGCCGAGCGCGGCAGCGTCCTGCATCTGTACCAGATGCTGCTGCACAGCCCGGCGGTGGCGGGCGGCTGGCTCAATTACCTGACGTCGATCCGCCAGCTCAGTACCCTGCCTGGCGACCTGAGGGAACTGGTGATCATGCGGGTGGCGGCCATCAACGGCGCGCCCTACGAGGCCGACCAGCACGCCCCGATCGCCCTCAAGGAGGGGGTGTCGCAGGCGCAGCTGGATGCGCTTGCCTCCTGGGAGGGATCGAACCTCTTCGACGAGCGCGAAAAGGCGGTGCTGGCCTACACCGACGCCATGACGCGCCACGTGCAGGTGCCGGAACCGGTGTTTCAGGCGGCCAAGGCTGCGATGGGTTCCGACAAGCTGATGGTCGAACTGACCGCGACCGTCGCGGCCTACAACATGGTGTCGCGCTTCCTGGAAGCGTTGCAGGTGCATTCGCACGACCACCGGTAGGCCGCCAGGCGGCTTCCGGTGGCCGGCGCCGGTCCGGCTTATCCCGTCAAGCGCGCTGCGCCTCGATCAGCGCGTCCAGCTTGACAGCGTCCGCCACGAACAGGCGGATGCCCTCCGACAGCTTTTCGCTGGCCATCGCGTCCTCGTTGAGCAGGGTGCGGAACGTTACTTCGTCCGCGCCGATGCGGGCGATGCCGGCGGGTGCGTCGCCGGCGCGCAATTGCGCCGGGGCGTCGCCCGGGGTGGCGGCCAGCTTGGTCAGCAGGTCGGGGCTGATCGTCAGCAGGTCGCAGCCCGACAGGGCCAGGATCTGGCCCACGTTGCGGAAGCTCGCGCCCATGATTTCGGTGGGAATGCCGAAGTGCTTGTAATAGTGGTAGATCCGGGTGACGGACAGCACGCCCGGGTCGCGCGCGCCCGCATTGTCGGCTTCCACCCAGGAGGCGCCGGCGGATTTCTTGTGCCAGTCGTAGATGCGGCCGACGAAGGGCGAGATGAGCTGCACGTGCGCGTCGGCGCAGGCCACGGCCTGTGGCAGCGAGAACAGCAGGGTCAGGTTGCAGCGCACTCCTTCGGACTGCAGCGCGCGGGCGGCCTGGATGCCTTCCCAGGTCGAGGCGATCTTGATCAGCACGCGTTCGCGCGGCACGCCGGCGGCCTCGTACAGGGCGATCAGGCTGCGGGCGCGTTCGATGGTGCCGCGGGTATCGAACGACAGGCGGGCGTCCACCTCGGTGGACACCCGTCCGGGGACGATGTCCAGGATGGCGCGGCCGAAGGCGACCAGCAGGCGGTCCATGAGTTCGGCCGTGGGCGCGCCGCGGTGATCGCGCGCGGTTTTTTCCAGGAGGGGGCGGTAGGCGTCCTGCTGGACGGCCTTGAGAATAAGGGACGGATTGGTGGTGGCGTCGGTGGGACGCAACGCCTTCATGGCTTCGAAGTCCCCCGTGTCGGCGACGACGGTGGTGTGGTTGCGCAGGGCGTCAAGTTGGCTGGACATGGACGATACGGCTCGCAGCGGCTAGGGTTGAAGGTGTCCTAGCGTATCACTGAGCCCGCAAGGCCGCTGTCGGCCAGACGCGGGAGGGGGGATGCGGGGCGCGCGAAAACAGCCGAAAACGCCGTTTCCGGCCTTATTTGGCGCGGTTCCCCGGGAAAAACGGCCGCTCAAGGTATAATCCGAAGGTTTGATTATCGATTCTAAAACCGGGGTTTACTGTGCTGCCGCAACTTTTTCCCGAGGGGATCAACCGCTTCCCTCCTGCAATTCTGGCTCTGGCGGACGGTACCATTTTTCGAGGCGTGTCGATCGGTGCGCCTGGCCATACCGTTGCCGAAGTGGTGTTCAACACCGCGATGACCGGGTACCAGGAAATTCTCACCGATCCCAGCTATAGCGGCCAGATCGTCACGTTGACCTATCCGCACATCGGCAATACCGGCGTCAACGCCGAGGACGTGGAAGCCAATCGCGTCTATGCCGCTGGCCTGGTGGTCCGCGACTGTCCCGCCCGCGTGTCGAACTTCCGTTCCACGCAATCGTTGCCTGAGTACCTCTCCGAGCAGGGCATCGTCGCCATTTCCGGCGTGGATACCCGCAAGCTCACCCGTATCCTGCGCGAGAAGGGCGCGCAAGGCGCGTGCATTTTCGTCGGCACCGACGCCGACCGCGCCGTCGAACTGGCCCGCGGCTTTGCCGGCATGGCCGGCATGGACCTGGCCCGCGTCGTCTCCATCAAGGATCGCACCGACTGGACCCAGGGCACCTGGCAGCTGGGCGCCGGCTTCACCACGCCGGACCAGTCCAAGTTCCACGTCGTCGCCTACGACTTCGGCATCAAGTCCAACATCCTGCGCCTGCTGGCCGACCGCGGCTGCCGCATCACCCTGGTGCCCGCCCAGACCAGCGCCGAGGACGTCTTCAAGCTCGACCCGGATGGCGTGTTCCTGTCCAACGGCCCCGGCGACCCCGAGCCCTGCGACTACGCCATCGACGCCACGCGCGCCTTCCTCGACAAGAAACTGCCGGTGTTCGGCATCTGCCTGGGCCACCAGATCATGGGCCTGGCGCTGGGCGGCAAGACGCTCAAGATGAAGACCGGCCACCACGGCGCGAACCATCCCGTGCAGGACCTCCAGTCCCAGCGCGTGTTCATCACCAGCCAGAACCACGGCTTCGCCGTCGACGCGGCCAGCCTGCCGGCCAACACGCGCGTGACGCACGTCTCGCTGTTCGACGGCACGCTGCAGGGCTTCGAGCTCACCGACCGTCCGGCCTTCTGCTTCCAGGGCCACCCCGAAGCCAGCCCCGGTCCGCACGACATCCTGGAGCTGTTCGACAAGTTCATCAGCCTGATGTCCGGCCAAAAGTAAAGATTGCATCATGCCCAAGCGTACAGACCTAAAAAGCATTCTCATCATCGGCGCCGGCCCCATCATCATCGGGCAGGCCTGCGAATTCGACTACTCCGGCGCGCAAGCGTGCAAGGCGCTCAAGGCCGAGGGTTACCGCACCATCCTGGTGAACAGCAACCCCGCCACCATCATGACGGACCCGGAAACGGCCGACGTCACCTACATCGAGCCCATCACCTGGCAAGCCGTCGAAAAGATCATCGAGCGTGAAAAGCCCGATGCGCTGCTGCCCACCATGGGCGGCCAGACCGCGCTGAACTGCGCGCTGGACCTGGCCCACCACGGCGTGCTGAAGAAGCACAACGTGGAACTGATCGGCGCCAACGAGCACGCCATCGAAAAGGCCGAAGACCGCCAGAAGTTCAAGCAGGCCATGACCGACATCGGCCTGGAGTCGGCCAAGTCGGGCGTTGCCCACAGCATGGACGAAGCCTGGGAAGTGCAGCGCCGCATCGCCGCCGAAGTCGGAACGTCCGGCTTCCCGGCAGTCATCCGCCCCAGCTTCACGATGGGCGGTTCGGGCGGCGGCATTGCCTACAACGCCGAGGAATTCGAAACCATCTGCCGCCGCGGCCTGGAAGCCTCGCCCACCAGCGAGCTGCTGATCGAGGAGTCGTTGCTGGGCTGGAAGGAATTCGAGATGGAAGTGGTCCGCGACAAGGCGGACAACTGCATCATCGTCTGCTCCATCGAGAACCTGGATCCCATGGGCGTGCACACCGGTGACTCCATCACCGTGGCGCCGGCCCAGACGCTGACCGACAAGGAATACCAGATCATGCGTAACGCATCGATCGCGGTGTTGCGCGAGATCGGCGTGGATACGGGCGGCTCGAACGTGCAGTTCGCCGTCAATCCCAAGAACGGCCGCATGATCGTCATCGAGATGAACCCGCGCGTGTCGCGTTCGTCGGCGCTGGCGTCCAAGGCCACGGGCTTTCCCATCGCCAAGGTCGCCGCGCGCCTGGCCGTGGGCTACACGCTGGACGAGCTGAAGAACGAAATCACCGGCGGCGCCACGCCCGCCTCGTTCGAACCGTCGATCGACTACGTGGTCACCAAGGTGCCGCGTTTCGCCTTCGAGAAATTCCCCACCGCCGACGCGCGCCTGACCACCCAGATGAAGTCCGTGGGTGAAGTCATGGCCATCGGCCGCACCTTCCAGGAATCGTTCCAGAAGGCGCTGCGCGGCCTGGAAGTCGGCGTCGACGGCCTGAACCAGAAGACCACCGACCGCGAAAAGCTGCAGGTCGAGCTGGGCGAACCCGGTCCGGAACGCATCTGGTACGTGGGCGACGCCTTCGCGCAAGGCTTCACGCTGGACGAAGTGCACAACATCACGCACATCGACCCGTGGTTCCTGTCGCAGATCAAGGAAATCGTCGACATCGAGCTCGCGCTGGAACAGAAGACGCTGGCCGACCTGGACTACGCCACGCTGTGGGAACTGAAGCGCCGCGGTTTCTCCGACCGCCGCCTGGCGTTCCTGCTGGATACCGTGGAATCGGAAGTGCGCAAGCTGCGTCACCAGCTGAACGTGCGTCCGGTCTACAAGCGCGTGGACACCTGCGCCGCCGAATTCGCCACCCGCACCGCCTATATGTACTCCACGTACGAGGAAGAGTGCGAGGCCGCTCCCACCGACCGCAAGAAGATCGTGGTGCTGGGCGGCGGTCCGAACCGCATCGGCCAGGGCATCGAGTTCGACTATTGCTGCGTGCACGCGGCGCTGGCGCTGCGCGATGACGGGTACGAGACCATCATGGTCAACTGCAACCCCGAAACCGTGTCCACCGATTACGACACCTCGGACCGCCTGTACTTCGAACCGCTCACGCTCGAAGACGTGCTGGAAATCGTCCACAAGGAAAACCCGGTGGGCATGATCGTCCAGTACGGCGGCCAGACGCCGCTGAAGCTGGCGCGCGCCCTGGAAGCGAACGGCGTGCCCATCATCGGCACCAGCCCCGAATCCATCGACGTGGCCGAAGACCGCGAGCGCTTCCAGAAGCTGCTCAACAAGCTCGGCCTGCGCCAGCCGCCGAACCGCACCGCGCGCACCGAAGGCGAGGCCCTGGCCCACGCCGCCGAGATCGGCTACCCGCTGGTCGTGCGTCCCAGCTACGTGCTGGGCGGCCGCGCCATGGAAATCGTGCACGAGCAGCAAGACCTCGAGCGCTACATGCGCGAGGCCGTGAAGGTCAGCAATGACTCGCCCGTGCTGCTGGACCGCTTCCTGAACAACGCCACCGAAGTCGACGTGGACTGCCTGGCCGACGGCGAAACCGTCTTCATCGGCGGCGTCATGGAACACATCGAGCAGGCCGGCGTGCACTCGGGCGACTCGGCTTGCAGCCTGCCGCCTTACTCGCTGTCGGCGGACGTCATCGCCGAGATCAAGCGCCAGACCACGATGATGGCCAAGGCCCTGAACGTCAGCGGCCTGATGAACGTGCAGTTCGCCATCCAGGGCGGCGACGTCTACGTGCTGGAAGTGAACCCGCGCGCCTCGCGCACGGTGCCCTACGTGTCCAAGGCCACCGGCCTGCAACTGGCCAAGATCGCCGCGCGCGCCATGGCCGGCCAGACGCTGGCGGCGCAGGGCATCACCAAGGAAGTCGTGCCGCCTTACTTCTCGGTCAAGGAAGCCGTGTTCCCGTTCGTGAAGTTCCCGGGCGTGGACACCATCCTGGGCCCGGAAATGAAGTCGACCGGCGAAGTGATGGGCGTGGGCATGAGCTTCGGCGAAGCCTTCGTGAAGTCGCAGCTGGCCGCGGGCGTGCGCCTGCCGGATTCCGGCACGGTGTTCATCAGCGTGAAGAACCAGGACAAGCCTCTCGCCGTGGAAGTGGCGCGCGGCCTGCACATCCTGGGCTTCAAGCTGGTCGCCACGCGCGGCACGGCAGCCGAGATCGAGGCCGCCGGCATTCCCGTGCAGGTGGTGAACAAGGTCACCGAAGGCCGTCCGCACATCGTCGACATGGTGAAGAACGGCGAGATCTCGCTGGTCATCAACACCGTGGAAGAACGCCGCAACGCCATCGCCGACTCGCGCACCATCCGCACCCAGGCGCTGGCCGCCCGCGTGACCTTCTTCACGACGATCGCCGGCGCGCGCGCCGCGGTCGAGGGCATGCAGTATCTGCGCCAGGGGCTGGGCCTGCAGGTCTATCCGCTGCAGGAACTGCACTCCTCCCTGCACGGTTAAACCGGCAGCCGGCATCAAGGTAGGGCACGCGAAAGCGTGCCCTAATTCTTTGCAACGCGATCAAAGGGCTACAGGCACATGGACAGAGTCTTCATTACCGGCGCCAGCAGCGGGCTGGGGCGCGCCCTGGCGCAGCAATACGCCGCCAAGGGCGCCACGCTGGGATTGTTGGGCCGGCGCGAGGAGGCGCTGCGGGAACTGGCCGGCAGCCTGCCCGGGCAGCACCGCTGCTATGCGGCGGACGTCCGCGACCGCGAGGCCCTGCATGCCGCGGCCCGGGACTTCATCGCGTTCTGCCAGGGGCGGGTGGATATTGTCATCGCCAGCGCGGGCATCAGCGCCGGGACGCTGACCGAGCATGGCGAGGACTACGAGGTGTTCAAGGCGATCGTCGATACGAATCTGCTGGCGACGGTGTCGACCTTTGAGCCGTTTATCGAGCCGATGCGGGCGGCGAAGTCGGGGCGGCTGGTGGGCATCGCGAGCGTGGCGGGGGTGCGCGGGTTGCCGGGCGCCGGCGCCTACAGCGCGTCGAAGTCCGCGGTGGTGACGTATTGCGAGAGCCTGCGCCTGGAGCTGGCGGGCGAGGGCATCCAGGTGGTGACGATCGCGCCGGGCTACATCAAGACGGCCATGACTGCCCACAATCCGTATTCGATGCCATTTCTGATGGAGGCGGAGGCTTTCGCGCAGCGCGCGCATGCGGCGATCGGGCGGGGGACTTCCTATACCGTGATTCCGTGGCAGATGGGAGTGGTGGCGAAGCTGATGCGGTTGCTGCCGAATGCCGTCTATGACCGGTTGGCGCGGAATGCGCCGCGTAAGCCGCGCAAGTCTCGTTGAACAGTTGTCCTTGAGACCTGCAGGGTCACACGTTGGCGGATACTACGGCACCACGTCGTTGCCGACTTCGGCGTCCACGTGGCTGACGTCGCCCCAATTCAGGACCTCCCACTTGCGGCCCTGCACGCCGACGCGGTTGATGCTGACGTTGAGCAGCGCGGCGTCGCGCGGGGCATTCAGCGGGACGCCCGAGGCGTGGCGCCAGATGATGTCGAGCACGCCGCCGTGCGTGAACATCAGGATGCGTTCGTCGTCGTGGCGGCTGGCGATGTCGTCGACGGTGGAGATCACGCGGGACTGGAACTGGCCCAGCGTTTCGCCGCCGTCCAGCGGGCGCAGCGGGTCGCGGCTTTTCCAGGCGGCGGCGGCTTCGGGGGCGAGGACGTCGATGCGGTCGTGGTCCAGGCCTTCGAGCACGCCGAAGCCGCGCTCGCGGATGCCGGGTTCCACCCGGACGCGCAGGCCCAGCTGTTCGGAGACGGGCACGGCGGTGGCATGGGCGCGCTGCAGGTCGCTGCTGTAGATCGCGTGGATCGGAGTATGGCGGGCTTCCTCGCGCATGCGCGCGGCCAGCAGGCTGGCCTGGTTGACGCCGAATTCGTTCAGGGGGATGTCTTGCCAGCCTTGCAGGCGCCGCTGGCGGTTCCAGTCGGTTTCGCCGTGGCGGATGAACCAGATTTCAGTCATTACGATCTTGATGCGGGGGAATAAGGCCAGGGCCGGACGCGATGGGCGCGCGCGGTTTCCAGATGGTTTGAATGATCGAGCTTAACGCGACCAGCGCGGGTTCGCTAGCGCGCTCGTACGGCAGGATGAACGCCAGCACGGCATCGACGCGCGCCTGGCCCCAGACGATGAAGTCGTTGGAGGCCGCGCCCGCCAGCGCATTTTCTTCGCGCAGCAGCGCGCAGCCCGCTCCGGCGCGCACCAGCGCGTCCAGGTTGGCCTGGTCGTCGTTCTGCATCACGACGCGCGGCGAGAGGCCATGGCGTTCGAACATGTCGCGCAGCAGCAGGTGGGTGTGGCTGCCGGAAGGACCGTCCAGCCACGGCAACTGCGCCACTTCCTTCCAGCCGCCGCGCTTGAGCACGGCAGCGTGTTCCCTGGGCAGGGCGATGCGGTAGCGCACGCTGCGCAGGGGCTGCCACAGCACGCCGCGCGGCGGGTTGGAGGCGATGGTCAGCGCCGCCGGCAAGCGGCCCGTGCTGACTTGTTCCGCCAGGGCGGCGGCGGGATGGGTCTGGGTCTTCAGCTCCACCAGGGGCAGGCGTTGCGTGACCGCCGACGCCAGTTCGCCCAGCCGCAGGAAGTCGGGCTTCTCGCTGGGCACGCCCAGCTCTACCGCGCCATGCAGGCTGCCCTGCAATTGCTGGGCCTCCGATTTGAATTGGGCGCCCAGCACCAGCAGCGATTCCGCGGTGGGCAGCAGCACTTCGCCGGCCTTGGCCAGCGCCAGCCTGCCGCCGCTGCGGTCGAACAGCGCCACGCCCAGGCTTTGTTCCAGCGCCTTGATCTGCGCCGTCACGGCGGGCTGGGTCAGCGACAGCGCCTCGGCCGCCTTCGTCAGGTTGCCCAGCCGGGCGACCGTGACGAAGGCGCGGATCTGGTAGATTTCCATGGCGGCCGGCTCAGGCCGCCAGCAAGCGCACCTGGGTGGGCTCCAGGCCTATCGATACGGGCGCGCCCACCGGGAAGGGCGACAGCCCGGCCAGGTGCGACTGGTCGGCCGTCAGGCGCTGTTCGCCGATCTGCACCTGGTAGCGGGTGAACTCGCCCAGGAATTCGCTGCTTTCCACGGTGCCCGGCAGCCAGACATAGCGCGCGTCGCCCAGTCCGTCCGCCATTTCGATCTGCACCGTGTGCGGGCGGAAGCTGGCCGCCAGCCGTGACGCCGACGGGGCTTCGCCGGAGAGCGGCAGGTGCAGGTCGCCCACGCCTTCCACCGCCAGCACCACGCTGCCGCTGGTGCGCTCGCGCACTTCGCCTTCCAGCACGTTCATGGTGCCGACGAAGTTGGCCACGAAACGGTTCACCGGGTAGTCGAACAGCGTGCTCGGCGCGCCGATCTGCTGCACGACGCCGTGGTCCAGCACCGCCATGCGGTCGGCGGTGGTCATGGCTTCTTCCTGGTCGTGCGTGACGAAAATGGTCGTGATGCCCAGCCTGCGCTGCAGGCTGAGCAGGTCCTGGCGCATCTGCACGCGCAGCTTCTTGTCCAGATTGGACAGGGGCTCGTCCAGCAGCAGGACCTGCGGCTCGATGACGATGGTGCGGGCCAGCGCCACACGCTGCTGCTGTCCGCCCGAGAGCTGGTTGGGGCGGCGCTTGGCATACTGGGACAGACCCACGAGGTCCAGGGCCGCCTCCACTTTGGAGCGGATATCGGCGCGCGGCAGCTTGCGCTCCACCAGGCCGAAGGCCACGTTGTCCCAGACCGTCATGTGTGGCCACAGCGCATAGTTCTGGAACACCATGCCGATATTGCGGTCCCAGGGCGGGGTGCCGCTGATGTCCTTGCCGTCGACCAGAAGCTGCCCCGCGTTATGCCGGTTGAAGCCGGCGATGAGACGCAGCAGGGTGGACTTCCCCGACCCCGACGGACCCAGCAGGGCGAAGAACTCGCCCGGCTCGATGCTGATGTTCACGTCCTTCAGCACTTCGGTCTTGCCATAGGACAGCCGGATATTGCGGCATTCGACGCTGACCTTCTTCATTCCGTTTCCCCTTCGTGGCGCGCCGGCCGCTGGCGCGTCTGTGCGCGTTCCACCAGCAGGTGCGAGATATACGTGCCGACGGCGACCGCGGCCACCGCCAGGACGCCGAGCGCGGCGCCGGGGCCGCGGCCCGCGGCGCTTTGCATGTACAGATAGATGCCGTAGCTCATGGGCGCCTGGCTGTCTTTCGTGACGAGCATGATAGTGGCGGACAGTTCGACCGCGGCCGTCACGAAGCTGGTGACGAAGCCCGCCAGCATGCCGCCCGCCATCAGCGGCACCACCACGCGCCGTATCGTGCTCATGCGCGTCGCGCCCAGCGACTGCGCCGCCTCTTCCAGCGATATGTTTATCTGCTGCAGCGACGCTACGCAAGAGCGCAGGGCGTATGGCAGCCGGCGGACCGAATACGCGATCATGATGATGATCCACGACGAGGTCAGCAGCGTGCCGGTTCCCGGCAGCTCGATGCCGCGAAAGGTGCGCAGAAAGCCGATGGCCAGCACGATGCCCGGTATCGCGAGCGCGGCGGAGGCCAGGAAGTCCAGCCATTGGCGCGCGGGCAGCCGGGTCCGCAGCATCAGGTAGGCAATGGCCGTGCCCAGGATCACGTCCACGCCCGCGGCCAGGCCGCAATAGAGCAGGGTATTGGCGATCATGCCCTGGGATTCGGAGAACACGGCGGAATAGTGCGCCAGCGTATATCCGTCAGGCAGCGGCGCGAAGCTCCAGACGCTTGCCAGGGACAGCAGCAGCACCCCCATGTGCGGCGACAGCACCAGCAGCAGCACCAGGATGATCCAGCCGTAGGCCAGCACGCTCTCCATCGGATTCAGCTTGCGCTTGTGGATGGAGCTGCCGCCTTTCTGCAAGGTGGAATAGTCCCGGCCCTTGAGCACCCGCGCCGACAGCCACAGCGCAAGGATCGAGAACGCGACCATGATGACGCTGATGACGTAGCCCAGCGGATCCTCCAGCCCTACCTGGGTGATGCGCAGGTAGGCCTGCGGCGCCAGCATGTTGGTGGTGCCCAGGACCAGCGGCGTGCCCAGGTCGTCGAAGACCTTCACGAACACCAGCGACGCCCCCGCCACGTAGCCGGGCAGCGCCAGGGGAAAGATCACGCGACGGAACAGGCGGAATCCGCGCGACCCCAGGTTGAACGCCGCTTCTTCCATTGCCCCGTCGATATTGCGCAGCGCCACGACCAGGTTCATCAGGATGAACGGGAAATAGTGCAGCGCCTCGACGAAGATTACGCCGTTCAGTCCTTCCATGAAGGGCAGCGTGAAACCGAACCAGTCCTGCAACAGCAGGTTGACGCTGCCGGAGCGGCCGAAGATCAGCTGCATGGCGACCGCGCCGACGAAGGGCGGCATGATGAGCGGCAGCACGCCCAGCGTCTGGATCAGCAGCGCGCCGCGGAAGTCGAAGCGCACGGTGAAGTAGGCCAGCGGCACCGCGATGAGCGAGGCCAGCAGGGCGGACCAGCCCGCCACGTAGAGGCTGTTGAAGAACGCCTCCTGCATCAAAGGCTGGCCGAAGAACGCGCCGAAGTGGCCCATCGTGAGGCTGCCGTCGGCATTCACGAAGGCGGAGTAGAACACTGTGCCGACCGGAATGGCCAGGAACAGCAGCAGAAAACCGAACACCAGGAGCGCCGTCAGCACAGGGCCGGCGTGCAGGCGCGAATGGCCCGAATAATTCATCGAGAATTCCAAGTCGTTGCGTCGGGGAGAAGCCGGCGGCGGACGGGACCCGTCCGCCCGCCGCCCGCGGGCTTGCCGTTCAGAGCGCCGCGGCCTGCCTGGCCAGTTTCACGGCCTCTTCGTAGTTGGCGCGCGCGCGCCCGTTCCACTCGCCTTCCAGCTGGGTGATCTGCTGGTTCACGGCGGCGTCCTTCTTGTTGCCGGCGAAGATGGCCAGGAAGGCCGGATCCGCCGCTTTCTTGCCGTCGACCAGGGGCGCCCAGGTCAGCTTGCGGGCCTGCTCCAGGAGTTCTGCCGGCTTGCCGCTCTTGGCCTTGTCGCCCAGCTTGGCTTCGGCGTCGTAGATGGCCTTGGTGGCCGCCTGCAGTTCCTTCAGCCGGAACGTGACGGTCTGGTCGTACAGCGACTGCACCACGTAGTAACGCGTCTGCGAGAGGTCGGCGTTGAACTGCACCTTGCTGCGCTTGGCGATTTCGGCGGGATCCGGGTAACCCGGCGGAATCTTGCCGGCCAGCGTGGAGTAGGGCAGCACCGGCAGGCGCGAGATCTTCGGCTCAAGCAGCAGCTCCTGGCCCGCCTGGCTGAGCGTGAAGGCGATGAACTTCTTGCCTTCCTCGGTATTCTTCGCGCCCTCGATCAATGCGATGTTGGCGGGCACGATGGCGGTTTCCGACGGGTAGACGAAATCGACCGGGAATTTGGAATACTTGCTGGACAGGCCGAAGAAATCGATGACCGGGCCGGCGCCGAACTGCCCGTTGTTCACGCCGTCCGGCACGCCGAACGAGCGTTCGGTGACGGCGCTGCTGTTGCCCGACATGCGCAGCAGCGTGCTCCAGCCTTCGTCCCAGCCTTCGCCCTGCAGAATGGTTTCGACGGTCAGGTGCATGGTGCCCGAGCGCGACGGCGACGTGATGCCGACGTGGCCGAACCACTGAGGGGCCAGCAGGTCCTTCCATTCCACCGGCGCGGGGAGCTTGTGCGCGGCGATGTAGCGCGTGTTGTAGATGATGCCGTAGCCGGCCAGCGCCTGTCCCAGGTACATGCCGCCGGGGTCGTTGATGGGGTAGTTGCCGATCTTGTCCGGCACGTCCTTGTTCGCCACGTCGGACGACTTGGCCAGCAGCTTGTCGCGGCCCAACACCTCGAACGCGTCCGGCGCGCTGGCCCAGAACACCTCGGGACGTTGGCCGGCAGGCGTTTCGCGCACATAGGCGATGCCCGACACGGTGTTCTTGTTCAGGATTTCCAGCGTGATGCCGGGATTGGCCTTTTCGAACGCGGCCTTGTAGGCCTGGGTCAGGTCCTTGGGGAACGACGTGATCACCGTGACCGTGCCGGCCAGGGCCGGCGCGGCGCAAACGGCCAGCAGCGCCCCTGCGAGGGCTGTACGCATTGCGTGCATGGTTTGTCTCCGTGGTTTTTGATTTGTCCGGAGACATTAATGTGTGGTCCGCAATGCGTCCAATCAGAAATTTTGATGCGGGCCATCAGCGCGGCCGGCCTGCGCGCGCTACGCCGTGGCGGACACGCCGCCCTGCATCGCCCGGGCCTGTTGCGCCATGACCTGGGCGATCTGCCCCTGGATCTGCAGCGCCTGGGCATTGAGCGCCTGCAACTGCTGGGCCTTCATCTCGGCGGACATGCCGCTGGCCTTGACCCGCGCGATCTGCTCCATGACGCGCTTGAGCTGCTTCTGCAGTTCCTTGATCTGGCGGGTGAATTCGTCGTCGTTGTCGGTTTCTTCGGCCGCCTGCGCGCCGCCGACCTTCAGGCCGCCGGGATTGTTGACCCGCAGCCCACCGTCCTGGGAGGTCACCGACGCGCCTGAGGATTGAGCGTCCCTGGCCTCTTTGTTGGCCTGGATTTTCTCGGCCCACAGGTCGGCCAGGCTGTTGATCCGGGAGGTGCCGCTGATGGAATTGATGGCCATGGTTGCTCCAGTGTCCGCAGGGATTTCGGGGTTTCTACCAATACGGCATTCCCGCGGAGAACTTAAGCATTGCCGGCCGTTCGCGGCCCCCTTTACACTGGCGCCCGCTCGCATCCTGAATCCTCCATTCGAATCACTTCCCCGGGGAATCCATGTCCAACTCCTATTTTCCGCGCTGGCGCCTGGCGGACGACGCCGAGCCCGGCGTCATCATCGCGCCCGACGAAAGACTGTCCTGGCCCAAGAACGTGGCCATGGGCGCGCAGCACGTCGTCGCCATGTTCGGGTCCACTGTGCTGGCGCCGCTGCTCATGGGCTTCGACCCCAACGTCGCCATCCTGATGTCGGGCATCGGCACGCTGATCTTCTTCCTGTTCGTGGGCGGGCGGGTTCCGAGCTACCTGGGTTCCAGCTTCGCCTTCATCGGCGGCGTGATCGCGGTGACCGGCTACGCGGGCGCGGGCGCGAACGCCAATATCGGCGTGGCGCTGGGCGCCATCATCGCCTGCGGCCTGGCCTATACGCTGATCGGCCTGGCGGTCTGGTTCGTCAATGCCCGGGCCGGCGGAGGCGCCAACTGGATCGATACGTTGATGCCGCCCGTCGTCACCGGCGCGGTGGTGGCCGTGATCGGCCTGAACCTCGCGCCCATCGCCGCCAAGGGCGCCATGGGGGCGTCGGGCTTCGACAGCGTGATGGCGATGGTGACGATTCTCTGCGTGGGCGGCATCGCCGTGTTCACCAAGGGCATGGTGCAGCGCCTGCTGATCCTGGTGGGGATGATCCTGGCCTGCGTGGTGTATGGCGTCTTCGCCAACGGCCTCGGCCTGGGCAAGCCCATCGACTTCTCCGCGGTCTCGGCGGCCGCGTGGTTCGGCCTGCCGCATTTTGCGGCCCCCGTGTTCAAGGCCGAGGCCATGGGCCTGATCGTGCCGGTCGCGATCATCCTGGTGGCCGAGAACCTGGGCCACGTGAAGGCCGTCAGCGCCATGACCGGGCAGGACCTGGACCGCTATCTGGGCCGGGCCTTCGTGGGCGACGGGGTCGCCACCATGGTGTCGGGCGCGGTGGGCGGCACGGGCGTCACGACCTATGCCGAGAACATCGGCGTGATGGCGGTGACGCGCATCTATTCCACGCTGGTGTTCGTCGTGGCCGCCGTAATCGCCATCGTCCTGGGCTTCTCGCCCAAATTCGGCGCCTTGATCCAGACGATACCCGCGCCTGTGCTGGGCGGCATGTCGGTCGTGGTGTTCGGCCTGATCGCCATCGCCGGCGCGCGCATCTGGGTGGTCAACCAGGTGGATTTCAGCGACAACCGCAACCTGATCGTGGCCGCGGTCACGCTGGTGCTCGGGGCGGGCGACTTCACCGTCAAGCTGGGCACGTTCACCCTGGGCGGTATCGGGACCGCAACCTTCGGCGCCATCATCCTGTACGCCTTGTTGCGCCGCAGGAAGTAAGCCGCGCGCCGCGAGAGGGGAGCGCCGATGCGTTCCCCCGGGCGGCGGCGGACCTACGAGTGGGTCAGCCGGGTGGCTCGAGCAACGTGGCCCAATGGGGCGGGCGCCGCTTCGATGACCTGTCCGGAGTGCGTCTTGAACACCGCGGTGGCCTCCGCCAGGCGCCGGGCCTGTTCCTCCATCGCCGACGCGGCGGCGGACGCCTCCTCGACCAGCGCCGCGTTCTGCTGCGTGACCTCGTCCATCTGTGTAATCGCCAGGCTGACCTGGTCGATGCCGCCGGCCTGCTGGGCCGAGGCCGCCGAGATCTCGCCCATGATGTCGGCCACGCGCTGCACCGAGGTCACGATCTCCTGCATGGTCTGGCCGGCGGCCGTGACCTGCGCCGAACCGGCCGCGACCGTCTCCACCGAGGCCTCGATCAGCGCCTTGATCTCCTTGGCCGCCTGCGCGGCCCGCTGGGCCAGGGTGCGCACTTCGCCGGCGACCACCGCGAAGCCCTTGCCCTGTTCGCCCGCCCTGGCTGCCTCCACGGCGGCGTTCAGGGCCAGGATATTGGTCTGGAAGGCGATGCCGTCGATCACCGACACGATGTCCGCGATCCGCCGCGAACTGTCCGAAATGCCGTGCATGGTGGCCACCACCTGGTCCACATTCCGGCCGCCGCGCTGCGCAACGTCCATGCTGACGGCGGCCAGCTGATTGGCCTGGGCGGCGTTTTCCGCGTTCTGCTTGACGGTGACGGCCAGCTCTTCCATGGTCGAGGCGGTCTCTTCCAGCGCCGCGGCCTGCTCTTCCGTGCGCACCGACAGGTTGGCGTTGCCGGCCGCGATCTCCGCGGCGCCGACGTTGATCTCCTCCACGCCGTGGCGCACGGACGTCACCGTGCGGGTCAGCCCTTCCTGCATGCGCTTGAGCGCGGCGAAGAGCGTGCCGATCTCATTGTCGGAACGGCTTTCCACCCGCGCGGTCAGGTCGCCCGACGCGATCCGGTCGAAGTGCTTGCCGGCTTCCTGCAGCGGCAGCAGCACCCCGCGCCGGATGAACGTCCAGCACAGCACCGTCAGCAGCAGCGCGGCCGACACCAGGGCGACGGCGGAGATCCGCGCGGTGGAGTAGGTCTGTTCGGAACTGGCCAGCACGCCGTTGCTGCGCTCTTCGACCCGGGCCAGGAAGGCCTGCATGTCCTTGATGAAGTTCGCGTCCGCCTGACGCACCCGTCCTTCGTCCTGCCGGTACTGGTCGGGCGAGCGCTCCTTCACGGCCGAGGCCAGCGCTTCCAGAATCGCGCCGTACTCCGTGAAGCGTCCCTGCAGGGCCTGGGCCAGGACCTGGCCCCGCTCCGTCTTGGGCACGGCCATGTAGCGGCCGAACCGCTCGCGGGCCAGCGTCAGCTGGCTGGCGGCTTCCTGCCCGGCCTGCGTGGCCTGGTCCATGGCGCCAGCCTGCACGGCTGCCATGCCGGCGCCCAGCGCCAGCCGTGTCCGCAGCAAGGCGGCGTTGGCTTCATACAAAGGATCGACTTGATGGACCGCGACGTTGTTCAGATCCTTGATCTCGGTGACGCTTCTTTCGGCGTTCATCCAACCCAATCCGCTTGCCAGGGCCAGGGCGATTACGAAGCAACCCAGCACCAGCAGCATTCCCGTACGGACTTTCAGTTTTTCCAGCATGAGCATTTCTCCTTCCTCAACGCTCTCCGTCGCGCGCGGGACCAGGCCAGGCCCGCCCGCTGCGCGCTGGAGCGGCGGGCGTCGCGCCGGGTGGTTGTGCGATGCGCCCGCCAGAACTGCCAACCATCAGTGCCCACCCCGCGGCGGGAACCCGGTCCGGGCCGCCAGCCTGGGGAAGTCGTCCGCATTAATTATTTGTATTAAATTGTCATTAATTGACTATTTTGTTTTTTATACTGGTTTTGATGATTTTCTCCAGCGCTTTCGCGTCCGGCCGGGCGCCTGCCGGAATAAAGGTTATCCCCGAGTAGTTTTGGCGCAACAAAGAATGGGCGCCGGGCGGGCCGTACGCAGGGAATGCCGCCGCATCTTGCGTAAAAGCAAGGACAGTTGGCGAAAATGACTGGTTTTAGCGGGTTACAGCGGCGAAATCCGCCGAAAACGACGTTTTCTCCAGCGGCTTGCAATTCCGGTGGACTTTGCCCACAATATGACCTTGATTGCCCCGGTTCCGACCCGAGCCGGGGTTTTGTTTTGGTCGTCCGCGCCGCACCGTCATTATCGAAGTACCCGGCGGCATCCGCGCGCGGGCCTTTGCGACCTTCACCGAGAACGCTCCGTCGGGGGCGTTTTCTACTTTTGTTTGGGAAACGACATGTCTGCCATTCCTTTGACCGTGCGCGGGGCCGAGCGCTTGCAAGAAGAGCTCCAGCGGCTGAAAACCGTGGAACGTCCCGCCGTGATTAACGCCATCGCTGAGGCGCGCGCGCAGGGCGATCTGTCGGAAAACGCCGAGTACGATGCTGCTCGCGAGCGCCAAGGCTTTATCGAGGGCCGGATTGCTGAGCTTGAAGGCACGCTTTCCAATGCCCACCTGATCGACCCCACCGCCCTCGAGGCCGAGGGTCGCGCCGTATTCGGCGCAACCGTCGAGATCGAAGACCTGGATTCGGGCGATCGCGTGACGTACCAGATCGTCGGCGACGTTGAAGCCGACATCAAATCGAACCTGATTTCCGTGTCGAGCCCGGTGGCCCGCGCACTGATCGGCAAGAGTGAAGGCGACGTCGTCGAGGTCATGGCCCCGGCGGGTGTTCGCGAGTATGAAGTGTTGGGCGTGCGTTACATCTGACGCCGCGGTAGTTAGCTGGAAACTGTCAAAACACCATAGTCCGAGCCGTGCGTTCGCATGGATTCCGCGGTTTAATGCGGACAGCTATGGTGGGCCGGGCGCGTAAAGCGCCCGTTTTTGTACCTGGCGTTTACGTTTACTATTGCCGCCGGGCCGCCCCAAGGCAATGGCAGCCCCCTTGGGGGGCAGCAAGCCGGAGGCGCAGCGTGGGGGCCTAAGCTATTTTGACCGGCGGCTGGTGCCGCTGCGGGCTCCGGCCCGCAAGCTGAGCGCGCTGCCGGCGCGGCGAGGGATGCCGTGACCGCTGGCGGAAGTCTTCTTGGTGCTGGGCCGCATGGGCTTGCCGTTCTTGTTGAGCTGGTCCGCGGGAACGTAGCGCGTCTTGGGCTTCGGCTCTTCGGTTTCGCTGCGGCGCGGACGCTTGGCGAGGGTCTTGCCTTCGGCCGCCAGCTTCTTGGGCGTGTGAGGCTCGGAGGCGCGGCGCTTGGCCGGACGTTCGGGCTCCTGGGCGGCCAGCGGGGCGGGCTTGATATTGCCGGCCAGCGGGCGGAACAGGATCAGGATCTTGCCCAGGTGGTGGACGGGGGCGCACGAGAGCGTGTCGCAGATGGTCGACAGCATGGCTTCGCGGGCCTCACGGTCGTCGCCGCCGGCGCGCACCTTGATAAGGCCGTGCGACGTCAGTGCAAGGTCGATTTCCTTGAGCACGGCATCGGTCAGGCCATTGTCGCCGATCAGGACGACGGGGCGCAGAGGGTGAGCGGCGGACCGAAGGTCGCTACGCTCACGAGAGGTGAGTTCTAATATAGGCATGCGTGGAATTGTACGGTAATGGCCAAGAATAAATTCTCCAAAGACTGGATTCACCAGCACATCAATGATCCCTATGTGAAGCTGGCGCAACAGAAGGGCTATCGGGCCCGCGCCGCCTTCAAGCTCATCGAGATCCTGGACACCGAAAAGCTGATGCGCCGGGGCGACCTGGTCGTGGACCTGGGCTCGGCCCCGGGCAGCTGGTCCCAGGTGGCGCGCGAGCGGCTGGCGGGGCCGGGCGGCGTCGTGGACGGCCGCATCATCGCCCTGGACCTGCTGCCCATGGAGCCGGTGGCGGGCGTCGAATTCATCCAGGGCGATTTCCGCGAGGATGAGGTTTTGAAACAATTGGAAGACATGGTCGGATCCCGGGCGGTCGATCTTGTTATTTCGGACATGGCCCCCAACTTGTCAGGCGTGGGGAGCGCCGATTCGGCGCGCATCCAGCATGTGTGCGAACTGGCGATGGAATTCGCCTGCGCCCACTTGAAGCCCAACGGGGCGCTGATCGTCAAGGCCTTCCACGGCAGCGGTTTTTCGCAGATCGTGCAGTCCTACAAGCAGCGCTTCAAGCGGGTGGTCGAACGCAAGCCAAAGGCGTCCCGGGACAAATCCTCCGAAACCTTTTTGGTTGCGCGCGATCTGAAATAGCCCGGGTCCCCGGGGCCAAGAAAAACCTATCGCCTGCCGAGACAACGACCAGAAAACTTACGTATCAGACGAAACTTAGAGGGGCCCAGGGATCCCAGGACGCAATCTGGCCTGACAGGGTAGAATGGGCTATTGACATACTTGTGACTGTGCAATATGCGGGTGCGCAGTCGCCGGTCGGAATCGAAAGCAGGAGATCGACCTTGAATAATTCATTTTCGAAAGTCGCTGTCTGGATGGTGATAGCCCTCGTGCTGTTCACCGTCTTCAAACAGTTCGACGGACGCGCCCAGACACAGGATGGCGTGACCTATACGCAGTTCATGGACGACGCCAAGGCGGGACGCATCCGCAAGGTCGACGTCCAGGGCGACGTGCTGTACGTCACGCCCGACGCGGGCCGCGCCTACACGCTCACCTCCCCGGGCGACCTCTGGATGGTTTCCGACCTGCTGAAGTACGGCGTCCAGGTGTCGGGCAAGCCGCGCGAAGAGCAATCGCTGCTGATGAGCATCTTCGTCTCGTGGTTCCCCATGCTGCTGCTGATCGGCGTCTGGGTGTTTTTCATGCGGCAGATGCAGGGCGGCGGCAGGGGCGGAGCGTTCAGCTTCGGCAAGTCGCGCGCCCGCATGCTCGATGAAAACACCAACCAGATCACCTTCGCCGACGTCGCCGGCTGCGACGAAGCCAAGGAAGACGTCCAGGAGCTGGTCGACTTCCTGCGCGATCCCAGCAAGTTCCAGAAGCTGGGCGGACGCATCCCGCGCGGCGTGCTGATGGTCGGCTCCCCGGGTACCGGCAAGACGCTGCTGGCCAAGGCCATCGCGGGCGAAGCCAAGGTTCCTTTCTTCAGCATCTCCGGTTCGGACTTCGTTGAGATGTTCGTCGGCGTGGGCGCGGCCCGCGTGCGCGACATGTTCGAGAACGCCAAGAAGCATGCCCCTTGCATCATCTTCATCGACGAAATCGACGCGGTCGGCCGCCAGCGCGGCGCCGGCCTGGGCGGCGGCAACGACGAACGCGAACAGACGCTGAACCAGATGCTGGTGGAAATGGACGGCTTCGAGTCGGGCCAGGGCGTCATCGTCATCGCCGCCACCAACCGTCCCGACGTGCTGGATCCGGCGCTGCTGCGTCCGGGCCGCTTCGACCGCCAGGTCGTGGTGCCGCTGCCCGACATCCGCGGCCGCGAGCAGATCCTGAAGGTCCACATGCGCAAGGTCCCGCTGTCGCCCAACGTCGACGCGACCGTCCTCGCGCGCGGCACCCCGGGCTTCTCCGGCGCCGACCTGGCCAATCTGGTCAACGAAGCCGCGCTGTTCGCCGCCCGCCGCAACGGCCGCACGGTGGATATGTCCGACTTCGAAAAGGCCAAGGACAAGATCATCATGGGCGCCGAGCGCCGCTCCATCGTCATGCCCGAAGAGGAGCGCAAGAACACGGCGTACCACGAGTCCGGCCACGCGATCGTCGCGCGCATGCTGCCCAAGACCGACCCGGTCCACAAGGTCACCATCATCCCGCGCGGCCGCGCGCTGGGCGTGACGATGCAACTGCCCGAGACCGACCGCTATAGCATGGACAAGGGCCGCCTGCTGTCCACCATCGCCGTGCTGTTCGGCGGCCGCATCGCCGAAGAACTGTTCATGGACCAGATGACGACGGGCGCCTCGAACGACTTCGAACGCGCCACCGCCATCGCCCGCGACATCGTCACGCGCTACGGCATGACCGACGAGCTGGGCCCCATGGTCTATGCCGAGAACGAAGGCGAAGTGTTCCTGGGCCGCAGCGTCACCAAGACGACCCACATGTCCGAAGCCACCATGCAGAAGGTGGACACCGAGATCCGCCGCATCATCGACGAGCAGTACGGCGTTGCGCGCAAGATCCTGGAAGACAACCGCGACAAGGTCGAAGCGATGACCGCCGCGCTGCTGGAATGGGAAACCATCGACGCCGACCAGATCAACGACATCATCGAGGGCCGTCCGCCGCGTCCCCCGAAGACGCCCTCGGGGCCGTCGGACACCTCCGACACGCCCCCGACCGGCCTGGCCGCGGGTGGCAATACGGCTGCCGCTGTCTGAGGGCTCTCGTCCTGAGTTATGGCAAATAACTTTCTTTGCGGGCGCTTCGAGTTTGATCTCGAGCGCCCGCTTGTCATGGGTATCGTCAACGTCACGCCGGATTCCTTTTCCGACGGCGGCGAGCATGACGATACGGATTCCGCGGTGGCGCATGCGCGCCAGCTGATCGAAGAGGGCGCCCAGATCCTGGATCTGGGCGGCGAGTCCACGCGCCCCGGCGCCGACCCCGTTTCGGTGGCGGATGAACTGGCCCGGCTGCTGCCCGTGATCGAGGCGCTGCGCGACTGCGGCGTGCCCCTGTCCATCGACACCTTCAAGCCCGAAGTCATGCGGGCCGTGCTGGACGCGGGCGCGGACATGATCAACGATATCTACGGCTTTCGCCAGCCCGGCGCCGTCGAGGCGGTGGCGCAATCGCGCTGCGGGCTGTGCGTGATGCACATGAAGGGCGAGCCCCGCACCATGCAGGCGACCCCGCCCGAGTACACCGACCTGATCGGTGAAATCGGAATTTTCCTGGGGGCCAGGGCGCACAAGCTGCGCGCGGCCTGGGTCGACCCTCGCCGCATCGTGCTCGATCCGGGCTTCGGCTTCGGCAAGACCGGCGACCAGAACTTCCAATTGCTGCGCCGGCTGTCCGGCCTGCGCAGCATCGGCTATCCATTGCTGATCGGCCTGTCGCGCAAAACCATGATCGGCCAGGCCACTGGCCGGCCGGTGGGCGGCAGGTTGCCCGGCAGCATCGCTGCGGCGCTTGCCTGCGTGGCGCGTGGCGCTTCCATCGTGCGTGTGCATGATGTGGCGGCCACGGTTGACGCGCTCAAGGTATGGCACGCGGCAGAACAAGGAGCAATCACTTCATGATTCGACGTAAATATTTCGGTACCGACGGCGTGCGTGGCGAGGTTGGCGGTCCGGTGATCAACGCCGAGTTCGCCCTGAGGCTGGGTTACGCGGCCGGCCGCGTGCTGGCGCGCGAGCACGCCGTGCGCGGGGGAAGCCGCCCGCAGGTCGTGATCGGCAAGGACACGCGGATTTCGGGCTACATGCTGGAGTCCGCGCTGGAAGCCGGCCTGTCGGCGGCGGGCATCGACGTGCTGCTGGCCGGCCCGGTTCCTACGCCGGCCGTGGCCTACCTGACGCGGGCCCTGCGCCTGGTGGCGGGCATCGTCATCAGCGCTTCGCACAACCCGTACCACGACAACGGCATCAAGTTCTTCTCGGCGCAGGGCATGAAGCTGCCCGACGACATCGAGGCGGGCATCGAGGCCGCGCTGGACGAGCCGCTGGGCTGCGTCAGTTCGGAAGGCCTGGGCCGCGCCCGCCGCATGGGCGATGCGCAGGGGCGCTACATCGAGTTCTGCAAGAGCACTTTCCCCAACGATCTGGACCTCAACGGGATGACGATCGTGGTGGACGCCGCCCACGGCGCCGCCTACAACATCGCGCCCCATGTCTTCCGCGAACTGGGCGCCAATGTGCATGCCATCGGGGTGCATCCCGACGGCTTCAATATCAACAAGGGCGTGGGCGCGCTGCATCCGGAGCTCCTGGCCAAGGAAGTGAGCGCGCGCGGGGCCCAGCTGGGCATCGCGCTCGACGGCGATGCAGACCGGCTCCAGATGGTGGACGGCGACGGCCGCATCTATAACGGCGACGAACTCATGTACGCCATCGTCCGCGAGCGCATGCAGCGCGGCAAGGTGGATGGCGTCGTGGGCACGCTGATGACCAATTTCGGCTTCGAGCGCGAAATGCAGCGCCTGGGCGTGGGCTTCGAGCGCGCCAACGTGGGCGACCGCTACGTGCTGGAGCAGATGCAGGCGCGCGGCTGGCTGTACGGCGGCGAGAGCTCCGGCCACTTGCTGTGCCTGGACTGCCATTCGACCGGCGACGGCATCGTCGCCGCGTTGCAGGTCCTGACCGCGCTGCGCCGCAATGCGGTCGGATTGGCGGAGTGGGTGAGCGACCTGCGCATGTACCCGCAAAAGATGATCAACGTGCCGCTGGCGCCGGGCCAGGACTGGAAGACCCATGCCGGCCTGAGCGCGGCGCGCAAGGCCGTCGAAGCGGAACTGAACGGCCGCGGCCGCATCCTCATCCGCGCGTCGGGCACCGAACCGAAACTGCGGTTGATGGTGGAAGCCGAGGACGAAGCGCTTGCCGTGTCCAGCGCGGAGAAACTGGCTGCCAGTCTGGGATAAACCGCCGCTTTCTTGATGTGAGGCAAAGGCCACCCGGCGCGTGATGGGTGGCCTTTTGCCTGTAAGCAGTTAGCATTGGTTTGTAAAGAATTGTCGATATCTGGGCAAAATGAATGGATCTGCGCCGAACTAAACTTCATAGTCACGTAACATATTGGTCAAGTCTTTGACATACAGGGCGTCCACACTGACTGGACTCTCTAGGAGCTTCGCGCAATGCTGGAATTAGCACGCATCAACCCGAGCCGCAATACCGCGGAACCTTGGACCGGCGCCGCCGCCAAGGTGCTGGTGGTGGGCTTGGCGCGCACCGCTGAAGAAATCGAGCAGATTCAACGCCTGCGCTACGAGGTTTTCACCGAGGACATGGGCGCGGTGTTTCCCGATGCCCAGGACGGCGTGGAGCATGACCGCTTCGATCCGTTCTGCGAGCATCTGATGGTCCGCGAGCTGGATACGGGCCGCGTCGTAGGCACGTACCGCATCCTGACGCCCGAAAAGGCGCGCGAGGCGGGCGGATATTATTCGGAGTCCGAATTCGACTTGTCCGGCCTCGGACCGATCCGGGACGAGCTGGTTGAAGTCGGCCGGTCCTGCACGCACGCCGACTACCGTGGCGGCGGCGTCATCATGCTGCTGTGGTCCGGGCTGGCGGAATACCTGCGCCGCGGCGGATACGAGTACGTGCTGGGGTGCGCCAGCGTGAGCCTGCGCGACGACGGCGTCACCGCCGCCGAAGTGTGGCGCACCATCTCCAAGCACCTGCCGCAAGGCGACGAGCCCCGGGTGACTCCGCTGCACCGTTATCCGGTGGAAAAGCTCAACAGCACCTTGCCGGCCCGCGTGCCTCCGTTGATCAAGGGCTACCTGAAGCTGGGCGCCAAGGTCTGCGGCGAACCCGCCTGGGATCCGGACTTCAATGCCGCGGATTTCCCGGTCCTGCTCAAGATGGAACGCATGGACGAGCGCTACCGCCGCCATTTCGGGCTGGACCAGCCGGCCGCCGCGAATACCCCGCGCTGAGACCGCCATGCGCCGCCTGCTCCGCCGCATGAGGATCAGACTGGTACGGCGGGCGACGCGGCCCCTGCGCATGGAACTCAAGCGGCTGGACCGCGAAACGGATCTTTCGCCCTTTTAGTAGCGCCGGCGCGCAAGGCGCGTCCGGCCGCGCGGCGGGCGGCTCGGCCGCCTGCGCCGCTTCCTAGAACTCCAGCAGTTCGAACGAAAACCCCACCTTGTTCCATTCGGCTTCTTCCGCGCGCAGCGTGAAGTCGCTCAGCGGGTGCTGGGCGAGCCAGTCACGGTTGATGCGCACGACGATGGAGTTGTCGCGCACCGAGGCCGTCAGCGGCAGCGGTTCGATCTCGTTGCGGCGGCGGAACAGCAGCACGGCCAGGCGCAGGCTGAGGATGGCCTTCCATTGGGCGCGGGAACGCACCAGCGGCTCCAGCTTGGTCAGCTTGCCCTGGTGGCCCAGGGCAAGCAGGGCAAGCAACTGCTGGTCGGCCCGCGAGAAGCCCGGCATGTCGGCGTTTTCCAGTACGTAGGCGGTGTGCTTGTGATAGGCATTGTGGGCAATGGACAGACCCACCTCGTGCAGGTCGGCCGCCCATCCCAGCGCCGGACGCAGCTCGGCGCGCTCCGGGCCGTCGGGGAACATCGTGTCGAACAGGGTCAGGGCAGCGTGGCGCACGCGCCGGGCCTGGTTGAGGTCGACGTGGTAGCGCTTCATGAACTGGCGCACCGATTCGTCGCGCTTGTCGTGTTCGTCGTCGCGGCCCAGCAGGTCGTAGAGCACGCCCAGGCGCAGGGCGCCGTCGCCGGTGTGCATGACCTCGATGCCGAGTTCATCGAAGAGGGCGCTCATGATGGCCAGGCCCCCCGGAAGCACGTCGGCGCGCTCGATCTTGATGCCCGGCAGCTCGGAGGGAATCACGCGGCCCGAGCGCACGATGCGGTCTTTCAGCTTGGTCAGGCCGGCGCGCGTGATGCCGCGGTCCGAGAAGCGGCTTTCGGTCAGGATCGCGAACAGGGCCTTGGCCGTGCCCGAAGAGCCATAGGCCTCTTTCCAGCCCGTCTTGCGGTATTGCTTGGCGATGACTTCGATTTCGCGCCTGGCAGCCAGTTCCGCCTGCTTCATCTGGTGCGCGTCCACGACGCCGTCGGAGAAGAACTGGCGGCTGTAGCTGACGCAGCCCATGTAGAGCGAGGACATCAGCGAGGGTTCGTGGCCCTTGCCGATGATGACTTCGGTGGACCCGCCGCCGATGTCGATGACCAGGCGCTTGTTGGGCGAAGGGGGCAGCGTATGGATCACCCCCGAGAAGATCAGGCGGGCCTCTTCACGGCCGGCGATGACTTCGATGGGAAAGCCCAGGGCGGCTTCGGCCCGCGGCAGAAAGTCCCGGGTGTTGCGCGCGACGCGGAAGGTGTTGGTGGCGACGGCACGCACGCGGTTGGGGTGGAAGCTGCGCAGGCGGTCGCCGAAGCGTTCGAGCACGGCGATGGCACGGTCGATGGCGTCGTCGCCGAGCTTCTTGTCGGAGTCCAGGCCGGCCGCGAGCCGGACGGTTTCCTTGAGGCGATCGATCTGATAGATCTGGGGCGTACCGTCCTGTTGAACGATGCGTCCGATGGAGAGGCGAAAGCTGTTGGACCCGAGGTCCACCGCGGCCAGAAGTTGATCCATGCGGCTCGTGAAATATTGGCTGTGAGGTGGCCTGATTATAGAGACCCCATGTGACAGCGCCCCGCGCCGCGGGTTTTTTCTTATGGAACAGGGGCTTGGGAAGATATATCCGCAGCTATACGTCCCGGTTTTGGCGTACGCTACGATCTTGGCGTCGTGTCATGGAACCGTCACTTTTTTGCAGTAAAACACCACGCTCCCCCTACGTATGGAATCCGGTATGCCCTCACGCCCTCCCGCCGAGCCCTTGCTCATGAATCGCGAGTTGTCGCTGCTGAAATTCAACGAACGCGTGCTGGCGATGGCGGAGGATCCGAAAACGCCCCTGCTCGAACGATTGCGCTACGTGTGCATTGTCAGCTCCAACCTGGACGAGTTCTTCGAGATCCGGATTTCCAGCCTGAAAGAGCAGCAGCGGCAGTCGCCGAACCTGGTGGGGCCGGACGGCATGACGCCGGACCAGGCGTTCGAGAGCGTGCAGCAGGCCGTCCATGAACTGGTGGGGCGCCAGTACAACCTGCTCAACGACGAGATCCTGCCCGCCATGCACGCGGAGGGCATCACCCTGCACCACGCGTCCGAATGGAACCCGCAGCAGCAGGAATGGGCGCGCGAGGTGTTCAACCGCGACGTCATGCCGCTGCTGACCCCCATCGGGCTGGACCCGGCCCATCCGTTTCCGCGGGTCTACAACAAGAGCCTGAATTTCATCGTGTCGCTGTCGGGGGCGGATGCCTTCGGCCGCCAGGCGTCCATCGCCGTGGTGCAGGCGCCGCGGGCGCTGCCTCGCCTGATCAAGATGCCGCAGGAGCTGTCGGGCTATCCCGAAGGGTACATCCTGCTGACTTCGCTGCTGCGCGCCTTCGTCGGCGAGCTGTTCCCCGGCCTGGAAATGCTGGGCTGCTACCAGTGGCGGGTGACCCGCAACAGCGATCTGTTCGTGGACGAGGAAGAAGTCACCAACCTGCGCCACGCCCTGCAGGGCGAGCTGTCGCAGCGCAATTTCGGGGCGGCCGTCCGCCTTGAGATCGACAAGTTGACCCCGGTCGAACTGGAAACCTTCCTGCAGCGCGAATTTTCGCTGAAGCCCGAGGACACCTACCGGGTGCCGGGCCCGGTGAACCTGTCCCGGCTGATGCAGCTGTGCAACTCGGACTCGCGGCCGGACCTGCTGTTTCCCGACTACCGGGCGCCCGTGCCGGCGCCGTTCGACAAGGTCGGCGACAAGCCCGCCGAACTGTTCGAGGCCGTGGCCCAGCAGGACAGGCTGCTGCATCACCCGTACCAGTCGTTCCAGCCGGTCATCGATTTCCTGACCGCCGCCGCGCTCGATCCGGACGTGATGGCCATCAAGCAGACCATTTACCGCACCGGCGAGGATTCCGAGCTGATGAAAATCCTGCTGGCCGCCGCGCGCGCCGGGAAAGAAGTGACGGTGGTGGTGGAACTGATGGCCCGCTTCGACGAGCAGACCAACATCAACTGGGCTTCCAAGCTGGAAGAGGTGGGCGCCCATGTGGTGTACGGCGTGGTGGCGCACAAAACGCATGCCAAGATGGCCGTGGTGCTGCGCCGCGAGAAAGGGCGCCTGCGCCGCTATGCCCATTTGGGCACCGGCAACTATCATCCGCGCACGGCGCGCCTGTACACCGATTTCGGCCTGCTGACGGCCGATCCGAGGCTGTGCGAGGACACGGACAAGGTCTTTGCGCAACTGACGGGGCTGGGCGCGCGCCGCTCCCTCAAGGCGTTGATGCAATCCCCTTTCACCATGCACGACGGCATGGTGGCGCTGATCCGCGCTGAGGCCCGGGCGGCCAAGGCCGGCAAGCGGTCGCGCATCATGGCGAAGATGAATTCGCTGCTGGAAGAGCAGATCATCGAAGAGCTCTACAAGGCGGGGCAGGCCGGCGTGAAGATCGACTTGATCGTGCGCGGGGTGTGCGCCTTGCGCGCCGGTGTGCCGGGCCTGTCCGAGAACATACGCGTGCGTTCCATCGTGGGCCGCTTCCTGGAGCATTCGCGGGTTTTCTATTTCTACGCCGACGGCGAGGAAACCGTCTATCTCTCGTCGGCCGACTGGATGGACCGCAACTTCTTCCGCCGCGTGGAGATCGCGTTCCCCATCTACGACAAGACACTGAAGAAGCGCGTGATCGACGAGGCCTTCACATACGCCCTGCGCGACAACCAGCTCGCCTGGCAACAGCAGCCCGACGGCGACTACGCCCGAGTCAAGAGCCGCCGCGAGCCCTTCAATGTGCACCAGTACCTGATGCAGAAGCTGGGCGTATAACGACGCCCTCCCAGGACAAGGGGGGGCAGCGTTTACCCACGACGGTAGACCCGTCCCCGCAATCCGCTACGCGGAGTGCGTTTCCGCTGCCCTAAAGGCCCGCGACGGACCAGTTACAGGGCGAACGGCATCGGCGGCAAGGCGTCTCCAAGCCCGGCTGCGCGGATCCGGCTCCGCCGGTCCGCCGCCGGCGCCCCCTTGGGGGAGGGCGCGCGGCGCCTTCGGGGGGGGGGCACACCCTCAGATCATGACTGTCACTATCCTGTCATCTTGGACTTCTAAGATGCGAGGGTCGCTGAAAGACAGGCAGTAACAAAGCCTGCCAAGACTCCTCCAACGAGCACAGAAGGAACCCAGATGTTCAAACGTGTCTTCAAACAAGTTTCCCTGGGCGTCGCGCTGAGCGCCGCCGTCTTCGCCGTCCAGGCCGCCGACGTGACCGGCGCCGGCGCATCGTTCCCGTACCCGATCTACGCCAAGTGGGCGTCGGACTACAAGGCTGCCACCAACAACGCCGTGAACTACCAGTCGATCGGTTCGGGCGGCGGCCAGCAGCAGATCATCGCCAAGACCGTCGACTTCGGCGCCTCGGACGATCCGATGAAGGCGGCCGACCTGGAAAAGAACGGCCTGCTGCAGTTCCCGGCCGTGATCGGCGGCACCGTTGCCGTGGTCAATATCGACGGCGTGGAGCCGGGCAAGCTGAAGCTGTCGGGCAAGGTCCTGGCCGACATTTTTCTGGGCAAGGTCAAGAAGTGGGACGACGCCGCCATCAAGGCGCTGAACCCCGACCTCAAGCTGCCGTCGGCCGACATCATCGTCGTGCACCGTTCGGACGGCTCGGGCACCACCTTCGGCTGGACGAACTACCTGTCCAAGGTGTCGCCTGACTGGAAGGCCCAGGTCGGCGAAGGCAAGGCCGTCAAGTGGCCCACCGGCCAGGGCGGCAAGGGCAACGAAGGCGTCGCCGCCTACGTCGGCCAGCTGAAGAACTCGATCGGCTACGTCGAATACGCCTACGCCAAGCAGAACAAGCTGGCCTGGACGCAACTGCAGAACAAGGACGGCAAGTTCGTCCAGCCCGAGCAAAAGGCGTTCGCCGCCGCGGCCGCCAACGCCGACTGGAAGAGCGCGCCGGGCATGGGCGTGGTCCTGACCGACGAGCCGGGCGCCGATTCGTGGCCCGTGACCGCCGCCACCTTCATCCTGGTCCACAAGTCGCAGGACAAGCCGGCGCAGGGCAAGGCCGTGCTGGAGTTCTTCGACTGGGCATTCAAGAACGGCGCCAAGTCCGCCGAGGCGATGGACTACGTGCCGCTGCCGGAAGCCGTGACCAAGGAAATCCGCGCCGCCTGGGGCGAGGTCAAGGCCGCCGACGGCAAGGCCGTCTGGAAGTAGGATGGGTGTAGCGCGAGGGCGCCCCGGGCAAGAATGCCGGCGCCCCGCGCGCAACCCATCGATGCCCGTCCCCGGAGTTCCGATCGCGGAGCGACGGGGCGGTCCCCCGGCAAGACTCCGATGTTCCCCCAGGTTTCCTAAGGAAAGTCCATCCATGAGCGCGGTAATGGATAATAGTGTGCCGCTTCCGCCCAGCGTGGCGGACTCCGTGACTACCGGCACGCCTTCGCCTATGAAGCAAAACAACAACGCGCTGATGGATGCGCTATTCAAGAACCTGACGCGCCTGTTCGCCTTCCTGGTGTTCATCCTCCTGGCGGCGATCCTGGTGTCCCTGATCTACGGCAGCCGGGAATCGCTGGCCAAGTACGGCCTGTCGTTCCTGTGGTTGAACGATTGGGATCCCGTCAACCAGAACTATGGCGCCGTCGTGCCGATCATCGGCACGCTGCTCACTTCGGCCATCGCGCTGATCATCGCCGTGCCCGTGTCGTTCGGCATCGCCATCTTCCTGACCGAACTGTCGCCCACCTGGCTGCGCCGGCCGCTGGGCACGGCGGTGGAAATGCTGGCGGCTATCCCGTCCATCATCTACGGCATGTGGGGCCTGTTCGTCTTCGTCCCCGTATTCCAGCAGTACGTGCAGCCCTTCCTGATCGCCACGCTGGGCAGCGTGCCGGTGATCGGCGGCATCTTCGCGGGGCCGCCCTTCGGCATCGGCATCTTCACGGCCGGTCTGATCCTCTCGATCATGATCATCCCGTTCATCGCGGCGGTCATGCGCGACGTGTTCGAACTGGTGCCGACGATGCTGAAGGAATCGGCATACGGCCTGGGCAGCACCACCTGGGAAGTGATGTGGCGCGTGGTTCTGCCCTTCACGAAGTCCGGCGTCATCGGCGGCATCATGCTCGGCCTGGGCCGCGCCCTGGGCGAAACCATGGCCGTGACCTTCGTCATCGGCAACGCCTTCAAATGGTCCGGTTCGCTGTTCTCTCCGGGCAACTCGATCGCCTCCGCGCTGGCCAATGAATTCAACGAGGCGGGCGGCATCCAGAAATCGGCGCTGCTGGAACTGGGCCTGATCCTGTTCCTGATCACGACCATCGTGCTGGCCCTGGCCAAGATGCTGCTGGTTCGCCTCTCCGCCAACGAAGGCAAGAAAACCTGACGAGCCGCGCGCACAAGGAAAAGATCATGGCTGTATCCGTACTCAACATGCAGAACGGCATCTACCGCCGGCGCCGCGTGGTCAACCGCATCATGCTGACCATCTCGCTGGGCACGCTGACGTTCGGGCTGTTCTGGCTGTTCTGGATCATTCTGACCCTGCTGACCAAGGGCGCGCCCGCCCTGTCGCTGACCCTGTTCACCGAGATCACCCCGCCGCCCGGACAGGCCGGCGGCCTGGTCAACGCCATCTTCGGCAGCGTGGTCATGGCCGGCGTGGGCACGCTGATCGGCACGCCCGTCGGCATCCTGGCCGGCACCTACCTGGCCGAGTACGGCCAGCGCGGCTGGCTTGCCCCCGCCACGCGCTTCCTGAATGACGTGCTGCTGTCGGCGCCGTCCATCATCATCGGCCTTTTCATCTACGCCGTGTACGTGGCGCAGGTGGGGCATTATTCGGGCTGGGCTGGCGCACTCGCGCTGTCCATCCTGGTGATTCCGGTGGTGGTCCGCACGACCGACAACATGCTGCTGCTGGTGCCCAACAGCCTGCGCGAAGCGGCCGCGGCGCTGGGCTGCCCCAAGTGGCGCATGATCACCCTGGTGTGCTACCGCGCCGCCAAGACCGGCATCATCACCGGCGTGCTGCTGGCCATCGCCCGGATCTCGGGCGAGACCGCGCCGCTGCTGTTCACCGCGCTATCCAACCAGTTCATGTCCTTCAACATGAACGCGCCGATGGCCAACCTGCCGGTCGTGATCTACCAATACGCCGCCAGCCCCTTCAAGGACTGGAACGACCTGGCCTGGGCCGGCGCCACCCTGATTACGCTGCTGGTGCTGGGCATCAACATCATTGCCCGCAACATGTTCCGCAAGTAAAGATCGCTTTGCCGGCGCGCCCGCCGTGCCGGACCTAGGGAAACCAAATGGAAAACACCGCTACCGCCGTCAAGAACAAGATCGAGGTCAAGAACCTGAACTTCTACTACGGCAAGTTCCATGCGATCCGCAATGTGAACATGTCGATCCAGGAGAAGAAGGTCACCGCCTTCATCGGCCCGTCGGGCTGCGGCAAGTCCACGCTGCTGCGCACGTTCAACCGCATGTTCGAGCTGTATCCCGGCCAGCGCGCCGAGGGCGAGATCATCCTGGACGGCGAAAACCTGCTCACCGCCAAGACCGACATCTCGCTGATCCGCGCCAAGGTCGGCATGGTGTTCCAGAAGCCCACGCCGTTCCCCATGAGCATCTACGACAACATCGCCTTCGGCGTGCGCCTGTTCGAGCGCCTGTCCAAGGGCGAAATGGACGAGCGCGTGGAATGGGCGCTGAGCAAGGCGGCCCTGTGGAACGAAGTGAAGGACAAGCTGCACCAGAATGGCAACAGCCTGTCGGGCGGCCAGCAACAGCGCCTGTGCATTGCGCGCGGCGTGGCCATCAAGCCCGAGGTGCTGCTGCTGGACGAGCCGTGCTCGGCGCTGGACCCGATTTCCACCGCCAAGATCGAAGAGCTGATCGCTGAACTGAAGAACGACTACACCGTCGTCATCGTGACGCACAACATGCAGCAGGCAGCCCGCTGCTCGGACTTCACCGCCTATATGTACCTGGGCGAGCTGATGGAGTTCGGCCAGACCGACCAGATCTTCGTGAAGCCGGCGCGCAAGGAAACGGAAGACTACATCACGGGCCGTTTCGGCTGATTCGCCGAAGAAGTCCGCGGTCCGGCGACGGCGCGCCTAGCGAGGCGCGCCGTTGTCGCTTCAGGGCCGCTGCAACGCCTGGGCGCCGCTGCGCGTTCCCTGTTCCCGAGGATCGCCGGCATAGCGGCGGGGGATCAGGATCACGAAGAGGGCCGCCAGCATGGCCGCGCAAGAGAAAACGATGAAATTCCAGGCCAGCGGCAATTGCAGGCCTGCCAGGTATCCGCCCACGATGGGGCCGCTCATCGCGCCGATGCGGGCGAAGGAAAGCGCCCAGCCGGTGGCGGCGCCGCGCGCATGGGCCGGGTAATAGCCCGCCAGGTAGCCGGTCAGGATCAGCGACGAGGAAATGCTGCCGATGCCGGCCAGGGCCACCCACAGATAGTTCACGGCCAGCGGGTTGTTGTAGGTCAGGCAATAGATGCCGGCGGCGCCGGCCAGGTAGAACAGCGCCACGATCCTGCGCGGCTCGGTCCTGTCGGCGAACCGTCCCAGCACCAGGCCGCCGATGGCCGAGGCCAGGCTGAACACCAGCAGGAAGGAAATGCTGGATCCCAGGTCGTACCCATTCTTGCGCATGATCTGCGGCAGCCAGGTGTTCAGGCCGTAGACCAGCATCATGCCCAGGAACAGGGCGCCCCAGAAGCACAAGGTGGCGCGCAGGTGGCGCGGGGCGAACACCGCCGCCATCAGGTCGCGCCAGGTGGACTTGGCGCCGGCGACCTCGCGCGGCCGGAAGGCGTCCAGCGAGGGGATGCCCAGGCGCTGCGCCTGCGCCCGAGCGCCGGCCTCGTCGCCCTTGGCGAGCAGGTATTCCAGCGATTCGGGCAGCAGCCGCGCCAGTAGCGGCACCAGCAGCAGGGGCAGGGCGCCCACCGCAATGACCGTGCGCCAGCCCCAGTGGCTGAGCAGGGCCATGGCCACGGCGGCGGAACACAGGATCCCCAGCGAATATCCCGAATACATCACCCCATAGTTGAAGCCGCGCTTGGCGGGCGGCGAATACTCGATGGTCAGCGCCGCCGCCGCCGGGATCACGCCGCCCAGCCCCAGGCCGCCGATGAAGCGGAACGCGCCGAACCAGCCGGGCGTAGGTGCCCAGGCTGCGCCGATCATCGTCAGGGAGAACAGGGTCACGCAGGCCAGCAGCATGCGCCGCCGGCCCAGCAGATCGCTCAGCGTGCCCACGGCGAACGAGCCCACGAACATGCCGGCCAGCGCGTAGCTGCCCAGTACGCCCAACTGCATCGGGCTGAGGGCCCAGCCCTTGTCTTCGGCCAGCGCGGGCAGGACGGCGCCCATCACGCCCACGTCGTAGCCTTCGAACAGGATGGCCAGCCAGCAGACGAAGAGGACGGTATGGGTAGCCCGCGCGGGCGTGGCCCAGGCGGATGGAGCGGAGGCGTTTGCCATGAGTTTCCCGATGAGTGTTTATTGGGTTTGCGCCAGCGGCGCCCGCTGGCGGACTGCAGACGCTCCGGCGCGCAGATTCAGGGCACTAGGCGTCGCGGCAAGCCCCTGGCGGCTATTTCCCCACACCGTCGGAAGGCCGCATTTAATTTAGGCTTGAAATATATAGGTGTCAATCAGGGCTTGACCTGCCAGCAGCGCCCGGCCAAAGACGGGGAGGGCGCGGATTGCCCGCCAGTATCTGGTATAGTTGCCACCCTTCGGGGCGTAGCGCAGCCTGGTAGCGCATCTGCTTTGGGAGCAGAGGGTCGCGAGTTCGAATCCCGCCGCCCCGACCAATAAAATCAAAGGCTTAGCTCAGATGATGAGCTAAGCCTTTTCTATTTTGACGGCCAGCGGCCCAAGCGCCTGGCGCGCTAGAAGCGCGGATTCTTGCCGAACGGCACTTCGGTCTCCGTCGGCTTTTCGAACGCGGCGGTGTCCCCGTTCAGGTCCGCGACATGGATCTGGGCCAGGCGCGTGGCCTCGTCGATCGCGATCTGGGCCGAAGGGTAGCGCTCGTCGATGACGATGCGCTCTTCTTCCGCGCCCCCGGCTAGCGGAATCAGGGTGTATGCGATGCGCCACGCCCCATCGTCATGGAATGGGCGCTCTATCTGGAAGTCCCACTTGGCGTTTTCCATATGGCCTCCTGCTTTGACACTACATGCTACCGCCGCCGACCCGGCCCCAGAAAGCCCCGGGCGCGCCATGTCCGCTAGAATCCGCAATTGCGCCGGCCTTGCGGCGGCCTACGAAACCAGGGGAATCGAATGAGAATGTCATTGCTGTTCGTGGCAGCCGTGGTGGCGGGATGCGCCAGCGGTTCCAGCAACTTGATCACGGAAGCGAAGGTGCAGGCGATCAAGCTGAACATCACCACCTATGACGAGATGGTCCGGGATTACGGGCCGCCCCGGTCCCAGCATTTCGGCCAGGACGGCCTGCTGACCGCGACCTGGTTCTATTTCTACGACGGCGATTACGATGCGATGGACGATCAGCAGAAGCTGACCGTGATTTTCAACAAAGACCGCACCGTGAAGGACTACATGAACGCCTCGGCCGCGGGGCTGGCCGAAGGCCAGGGCGCGGGCAAGCGCCGCTAGCGGTCGGCGGCTGGGTCATCGACGTGGCCACTCTTGTTGCGCTGTCGCGCGTGACCATGGCCAACCTCCACCAGAACGTGGTCTTCGCGCTTGGGCTCAAGGGCCTGTTCCTGATCATTGGTCGCGCTGCCGCCTGCCGGTTCAGAAGCTCGCGGCCAGGCGCAGCGCTGCCGTGTAGCCCTCGGCGCGGTTGCGCGCGCCGAATTCCTTATAGATGTGCAGCCAGACGGGCGGCAGGCCCGGTTTGTAGAAATGGACGGCGGGTCCCAGGGCGATCACCCGCGAACGGTTGCCGCCTTGAAGGCCGGGCGCGTCGTCGTCGGTGAACTGGCGGCTGTAATAGCCGCCCACCCCCAGGGTCCACGGCCCCATGTGCTGACCCAGCGCGAACTCATGGCGGTACTCGATGCCGTTGCGGTAGCCGGTGGCTTGATTGCGCGTGCTGATGTCGACCTCGAAACTGGAGGACACCTCGAAGCCGCTGTCGGTGACGTAGGTGAAGTTAAAGATGGGGGAGAAGGCCCAGTGGTTCAGGCCCGGGTTCACCAGGCGCTTCCTGTCATAGTCGCCAGTTGGGGCCAGCACTTGGAACTGCGCATTCAGGTGCAGGTTCGGCGAGGGATTCCATTGCAGGATTAGGGGCAGCAGCAGAGTGTCGGCGATCCGGAAGGTTTCACCGCGTAATCGCAGCGGCCCCCCGGCCGTCGGCACGTCGAAGGCCGCGTCCATCTTGAAGAACGGCTGCACGATGCCGAAGCCATAGGCGCCGCCCAGCAGCGTGGCATGGGTCATGCGAAGATAGGCTGCGCTTACGGTGAAGACGCTGAGCGAGAAGTTGTCGTCCAGCGACTCGCCGTACTGGTTCTTGCGGACGGTGGCATGATTGTATGAGGAACGCAGCGAGATCGTTCCGAACGGCGTCGGCGGCGGCGACATGCCGGCACCGAAATCATAGAAGCCGTTGACCGTGGTGGGTATGCCGTTCTCGGTGGCGCCTGCGTTCCCGGCCAGGCCCAGCGCAGCCAGGATCAGCGGCGCCGCAGCAGCCGGCATGGTATTGCGGATGTTCATGGAATTCCTCTTGTGCCCGGATGGCGGACATGGCACCGCCCCGGCCGGAAAAGGCCAGGCCCTGACTGGGGCGCAGGCTTCAGCGGGCGGCCGCCGGTTGCCAGTCGGTGGCGCGGATGGGGGTGGAGGCGGATGCCACCGTCACTTTGGACAACACCCAGGGCTCGCTGAACACGCCCCGCACGATGCGCGGACGCACGGCGTTGGGCAGGTTGGCGAGTTCGCCCCACAGGCAGGACCAGCGCTGGCATTCCTCGGTCAGCGGCCGTGTCGCGGCCTCCCACGCGCCCAGCGCTTCCGGTATGTCCCGCCGGTCCTTCACCCTGTCCATATAGGCGGCCAGCGCCAGGCCGTTCTGCATGGCCATGCCGCCGCCCTGGCCCAGGTTGGGCGGCTGGGCATGGGCGGCGTCGCCGAGCACGCAGGCATGGCCAGCGGACCAGCGCTTGCACCGCACCACGGTGTAGACATTCCAGAGCACGCTGCCATGCGCGATCCGGTCGAGCAGGAATGCCCAGTCCGGAAAGGCCTCCCGCCAGCACGGCAGCACGCGCGTGTCGCGCGCCGCGTCGTCGTCCTCGCGGCAGGTCAGCGCCAGATAGATTTCCCGGGCGTTGATGGGGGTAATCAGCAGACGCCGCGTGCCATTCCAGATTTCGACGCACTTGCCGCGAGCGGCCGGTGGCAGTTCGTCCTGGGTCGCCTGTACGATGGTCCGCAGCGCGCCTTCCTCGGCTCGCTGGTGCACCTGTTCAAGACCCAGCGCGCGGCGCACGGGCGACCAGACGCCGTCGCATCCAATGGCCAGGTCGGCTCTTGCGCGGTCGCCGTTTGCGAACGTCAGGGTGCCGTCGGTGTCGGCCTCGACGACCTCGGCGCCGGTGACGATGCGCGCGCCGGCCGCGCGCGCGGCCGACTCCAGGCCCGCGTGCAGTTCGCTGCGCGCGATCGCGACCACGCGCAATCCCGGCGGAAGCAGCGCGGGAACCAGCACTTCGCCGGCATGGTCGCGCTGCTCGATGCCTTCGGGCAGGAAGGCGTTGCGCATGGAGCGTTCATAGGCGCCTATCTCGGATAGCGCCGCCAGCCCGTTCGACCACAGATAAATGCCCGAGCCCGAGACGCGCAGTTCCGGCCGGCTTTCATAGACGGTTACGTCCCAGCCGCGCCGGGCGAGCGCCGCTGCGGTGGCCAACCCGCCGATGCCGCCGCCGCTGATGATGGCTTGCATGCTCATGGTGTGTATCTCCTTTTTCGTTGCGCGCGCGCTTGTGGCCGCACTCAGGCGCGGCCCAGGCTGCGCGCGTAGCTGAGTACGCCTACGCCTCCCATCCATTCGGGCACGGCTTCGTAGGTCACGATGTCCGCCTGCGCGTCGCGCATCGCGCCCATGAGCGCCGTCCACATCAGCATTTCGGCGCCGCCCGGGCCGGCTTGCGCGCGGACCGTCTCGTGCGTGAGCGACAACAGGAAATCGCGATCGCCGGCGGCCAGCTTCTGCAGGATGTTCCGGTCCCATTCGGCATTGACGAGTTCGCGGCCGGACGCGGCCATCGCGGCTTCGCGCTGCAGTATGGCCAGCGGCAGCCCGGGATCGTCGCGCAGGGCGGCCGCGCCCAGGATCTGCCATCGCTGCACGCGCTGCATCAGCGGATCGTCCAGCGCGTCTTCGTCCACGGTGATGGGAGGCCAGTGCGACAGGCCGCCGCTCGCCATGAGCGCTATGCGCTCCGGCCGCCGGTCGAGAACATTGCGCACGCTGGCGCCCAGTTCGTACGCGCGGCGCCACGTGGGTAAGGGGGGCGCGAAGCAGTTCAGGAAGATGGGCACCACCGGAATGCTGGCGCCGGGCCATAGGTACTTGGCCGGCATCAGCACGTTGTGCACGAGTTCAGCCGATTCGCTGCGGAACAGCTCGAAGCCGTCTTCCACGGCACCCCGGTAGATGTCCCGGGCCAGCGCCGCGTGGCCGGAGCGCGGCGCGCGCGGCATGCCGATCCAGTCCTGCGTGGCTTCGGTGGGCCCCCAGTGAGTGTCGCCGAGCGCGATGGCCATGCCCGGCATGGCGTGCAGCGTGTACATGTCGAAATGGTCGTTGACGAAGGCAACGATCACATCGGGCCGGGCGGCCTCGATCTGCCGGCGCACGATGTCGAAGCCGTCCAGGATGCGGCGCAGCGTCTCCGGCTGCGCAAGCCCGGTCTGGTTGCCCAGCCCCGGTGTGTGCGTCATCGCGAATGCGGCGACGATCCGCGTGTCCGTGTTGTCTCTCATGGCGGTTCCTGTTCTTCCTGCCCTCGAAGGGCGGTGAGTGGGCGTGCCTTCCGCGCCGCCCGCTCCTCCTCGAGCGGCGCGGAATCCGGCGGCGTAGCCATCCCGGATGGGCACGCGATGGAGTATGGGAGCCGGGCCGAGGGCGCGTCATCTCTCAAATGCGATATGCCGGGCCTGTTTCATGGCAAACCCCAGTTGCCGTGCCGGCATGCTTGCCGGACGATGAGCGCTTTTCATTCAGATAGTGTGGGTGTCTTCCATGGCTCTCGGCGCAGCATCTGATTCTTTCCTGCTGGACCTCTATGCCTGCTGCGCGGACGCGAGCCGCTGGGCCGGCGTGCTGGACCAGTTGTGCAGCGATGTCGGCGCGCATTCCGCCGTGCTGCAGTGCCTGGACATGGAGGGCGCGCGCGCCGTTCCCTATTGGGGGGCGTACGACACGCGCATCGACATGGATGCCTATCGGGCGGAGGTATCCGATGCCCGCAATCCCCGGCTGGAAGCCTGGCGCCTGCAGCGGGTGGCGCGACGGCCGGGCAGAATGGCCACCGACGGCGAACTCTTCTTGCCGGAAGAGGCGCCTGTGCGCGACCGCCTCCATCTGCAATTGCGCCGAGCAGGGCTGGGACGTTTCATGGGGGCCATGGCGCCCATGGGCGGCACGCGCTGGGTGGCCATCGCGGTGCACCAGGATCCGCGCGACGAAGGCGGTTTTTCGCCGCGCCGCATGGAGCGGCTGCGCAAGCTCACGCCGCACCTGCTGCAGGCCGCCACGCTGGCGCAGTCGGTGGGGCTGGATCGCTGCGTGTCCTCGCTGGTCAGCCGCTACCTGGAGGCTTGGCCCTGTGCGCTGCTGCTGTGCGATGGTTCTGGCGGGCTGTTCTGGTCGAACCGCCGCGCCCGGGAAGGGCTGGACGGCCGCGGGCGCCTGCTGTTGCGCGACCGACGGATCTGCGCGGACGCCGCAGGGCAGCCGCGGTTCGCGCGCGCGCTTGCGCAGGCGTCGCAGGACGTCGCGCCGGTATTCCTGAGGCTGGAGAACGGGCAGGGTCGCACGCAGCTCGCGCTGCAGCGCCTGGAGGCGCCACAGGCGGACGGCGCCGGCCTGGTGCTGGTATCGCTGGTGGACGAGTCGCAGGCCGGCGCCCCGTTTCCCGTGGCGGCGTTGCGCGCGCTGTTCGACCTCACCGAGGCCGAGGCGAGGCTCGCGAGCGCGCTGGTGGCGGGAAAGACGGTGGAGGAATACGCGCGGAGCCGCCGCATCACGGTGGGCACCGCGCGCTACCAGTTGAACCAGGTGCTGGGCAAGGCCGGCGCGCACCGGCAGGCCGATTTGGTGCGGCAGGTCCTCTGTTCGGCCGCCGCCCACATGATGGGCAGCCACGAGGGCGAAACGCAGGCCTGAGCGGGCGCGCGCCTTTACATCGGGCTGCCGCTGCGCAGGAAGGCGCGCGCCCGCGCGATCCACGGGTGCCCCTCGTCCACGCAGCGGCTGCTGGCGGCGAAGTGGTCGTGGCCTGCATAGACCTCCGCTGCCGCCGCCACGCCAGCCTGACGCAGCAGATCCTGCATGGCGAGCGCTTCGGCGGCGAGCGCGCCCAAATCATGTTCGCCTGCGCCGAGATAAAAGGGAGGAGCCTGCGGTCCGACATGCCGTATCGGGCAGGCGGTCGGCACGTCGGCGTCGTCCGGAATGAAGCGCCGCCGTATGGCGAGCGCTGCGGCGCCGATCGCGCTGCCGCCGTCGTAGTCCAGATCGTACAGGCCGCTGATGGGCAGCGCGCCCTTGAGCACGCGTGCGGGCAGGCCGCGTTCGTCCAACCAGCGGCGGTCCAGCGCTACCAGGCTGGCCAGGTGGCCGCCTGCGGAGTGGCCGCCAAGAAACAGACGCTCGGGATCGCCGCCGTATGCGGTGACGTTGCGCCAGGCCCAGTCCACCGCGGCGGCGACGTCGCGCACCGCGGCGGGATAGACATGTCCGGGCGCGAGCCGGTACGAGATTGAGATGAAGAGGGCCGGGGTCGCCGTCACCGCCGGCGCCATGAATCCCATCCATTCCTTGCAGCCCAGCGAGAACGCTCCCCCGTGCACGAAGATCAAGCAGGGCAGGCCCTCGCGTCCGCCCTTCGGCGCGTAGAGGTCCAGGCGGCAGCCCGTGGCGTCGTCGTAGGGGATGTCGGGATGGTAGTGCAGGCCGTGGTTTGCGGCGGCGAGGCGGGAGCGCTCAAGCACTTGCGCGGCGTAGGCGTCGCCGCCGGGAAAATTGGCGCGCGCGGGCGCTTGGGGAAGATCGAAGGCCATGGCTTTCCTCAAGGTCAAGAACGGACAGAAACCCCGCGGGCCTTGCGGCCACGCGGCGAGACGTTGGGGCCGGCCTGTGCGGACGGCCCTCTGGCTGTCGGTCTTGCGGCAGGAGGAGAGCGGCGCGCCGTGGAACTGCCGAGCGGCGCCGTGCCGTGTATGACGTAACGGCAATTTTAGGCTTGAAGCATTTTGCCCGCAAGACCAGGGCGAGGCCTCAGAACACATAGCGCATCCCTACGCCCAGCGCCCGGATGTCCCCGCCGCGCGCCGCCGGCGCGACTGCGGTGTCGCTCGACAGCAGCGAGAAAGCGCCAGCGGCGCCGTTGTTGACCATGCCGTAGGATGCGTACAGGGAAACGCGCCGCGAAAGCGCATGGATGTAGCTGATGCCCAGCACCATCGCCTCGCCTGGCCGGCTTCTTCCCGACACGTCCTGCCGCATGTGCTGGACGTTGAACGCCAGCACGCCCGCGCCCAACCGCAAGGACGCGCCTGCCCAGATATCGCTGCCGTCGCCGCTGCGGCCGGGATGGCTCACCCGGAAATAGCCGCCCGCAAGGGTGTAGTCGCCGCTGGTGTACTTGAGCCCGACCAGCATGTCGCGGCGCAGCCCCGTGGCGCCGGTATAGGCGGGCGGGGAGCCAGCGATTTCGGGCAGGCGTAGCAATTGGTAGGAGCCGTTGAACGTCAGGGCGCCCCGCGTGTAGTCCAGGGATGCGCCGATCATGCGGCTCGCGCTGCGGGGCTGCCCTGGCGGCGAGCCTTGTGATGCGCCGTGCGCCGCCGCGGGCCCCAGGCTGACCATCAACCGGCCCCGCAGCCCGGCGACGCGGGGCGACGTGTAGAACACGGCGTTGCTGGCGCGCCCGAACCGGTCCGACCCGGTGCCAGACAACAGCACGATCTGTTGCATGTTCCCGTAGGATCCCAGTTTCAGCGGATCGCTGTCCAGCACCGCCCAGTACAGCGGCGTGTAGTCGCGGCCCAGTTGCAGCATGCCGTAGCGGCCTTCCAGGCCGACGAACGCGCGGCGGTTGAACCCCTTGCCGACCACGCCGTTGGGCGCCTGCGGCGTGGCGCTAGACGGGTCGCCGAAGTAGGGCTTGTAGGCGCCGGAATTGGATTCGAAGCTGGTTTCGAGCTGGAAAAAGGCGCGCAGCGACCCGCCCAGGTCTTCCGTGCCGCGCATGCCGAACTGCGATCCGCTGACGATGCCGGACTTCATGGAGGCGGACGTCGCGGATCCGTTGTCGACCAGGTTCAGGGCCGCGTCCACGACGCCATAAAGGGTCAGGCCGGGTTCTGCGCGGCAGTCGGCGCCGGCCGCGGCGGCGCAGAAGATCGCCGCGATCCGCAGGGCGCGCACTCTCATGGCCTGCCCCTTCCGGTCCTGGCGTTCTGTCAGCATCAGCCGGCCGCAGGTCGATAGCCGCCGTATTGCTCGCGCAGCTGTTTCTTGAGCACTTTGCCCGTGGCGCCCAGCGGCAGGGCCGGCACGAACAGCACGTCATCGGGCATCCACCACTGAGCGATGCGTCCTTCGATGAAGCGCAGCAGTTCCTGTTTGCCGATCTCCGCGCCGTCGCGCGGCACCACCAGCAGCAAGGGGCGCTCGTCCCATTTGGGATGTGCAATGGCGATGCATGCGGCCTGCTGCACGCCGGGATGTTCCATGGCGGCGTGCTCGATCTCGACCGAGCTGATCCATTCCCCGCCCGACTTGATCACGTCCTTGCTGCGGTCGACGATCTGCATGTAGCCGTCCGCGTCTATCGTGGCCACGTCGCCGGTGGCGAACCAACCCGCGCCGGCGGTTCCGGCGCCATAGTCCTCGCCGAAGTAGCGCTCCATCACCCAGGGGCCGCGCACCAGCAGCTCGCCCCGGGTTTTGCCGTCCCAGGGCAACTCGTCGCCGCGTCCGTCCGTGATCTTCATGTCGATGCCGAAGACGGCGTGCCCCTGTTTGCCCAGGATGGCCAGCCGCTTGTCTTCCGGCAGCGCGAGATGCCTGCGCTGGACCACGGCGGTCGTGCCCAGCGGCGACAGTTCCGTCATGCCCCAGGCGTGCAGCACTTCCACGCCATGGCCGTCGCGCAGGCTGCGCAGCAACGCGGGCGGACACGCGGCCCCGCCGATGACCGCGTGGCGCAAGCCCGACAGGATCAGGCTGTTGCGTTCCGCGTGGGCGAGCAGGCCCAGCCACACGGTCGGCACGCCGGCCGCCGACGTTACGCCTTCGTCCTTGATCAGCGCATGCAGCGAGGCGCCGTCCAGCGCGGGGCCGGGCAGCACCAGCTTGCAGCCGGCGAGCGGGGCGGCATAAGGTATGCCCCACGCATTGACGTGGAACATGGGCACGGCAGGCAGCACCACCGTGCGCGAGGACAGATTGAGCGCGTCGGGCAGCGCCACCGCGTAAGCGTGCAGCACCGTGGACCGGTGCGAGTACAGCACGCCCTTGGGCTGGCCCGTGGTGCCGGACGTATAGCACAGGCCGCAGGCGGATTCTTCGTCCAGCGCCGGCCAGTCGTAGGTTTCCGGCTGGGCGGCCAGCAGATCCTCGTAGCACAGCAGATCGGGCAGGGCGGCGGAGGACGGCATGTCCTCGCGGCCGCATAGGGCGACATAGCCTCGCACGCCGGGGCATCGCGCCGCCACCGCTTCCAGGAGGGGAAGGAAGCCCACGTCGAAAAATACGTATTGGTCGTCCGCGTGGTTGAGCAGGTAGGCGATCTGGTCGGCGTGCAGCCTGGGGTTGACGGTGTGGACCACGGACCCGGTGCCGGACACGGCGTAATAGAGTTCCAGGTGCCGGTAGCCGTTCCAGGCCAGCGTCGCCACGCGTTGGCCCGGACGCACGCCCAGCGCCGCCAGCGCATGGGCCAGTCGCTGACAGCGCCTGTGGCAGTCGGCATAGGTGTAGCGGTGCACGTCGCCCTCCACGCGGCGCGACACGATTTCCACCGTGGCGAAATGGCGGGCGGCATGGCGCAGCAGGCTGGAGACGAGCAGGGGCTGGCGCATCATCAGGCCGGCGAGCGCAAGCGGGGGATTAGGGGGCATGTGGAGCTCCATATCGTGGGCGGCGCGCAGACGCGCCGGGGCCGGCGGCGCCTGGGCCGACGGGGGCATTGCACAGGGAAGCGGGCGAGGAAGGCCCGCGCGTTCAGGGCGCGGGGGGCTGCTCGTCGCGCAGCGCCTCGTAGGGCTCGCGCGAAAGGTCCAGCAGGAGCTGCGTGATGGCGGCGGTCTCCCGGCGCATGCGGCCGTAGTCCACCTTGTCGGCCGTGGTGACGCCGTAATTCAGCAGGTAGTCCGGCCCGGTGATGTAGTTGAGCGTGGGCAGGCGGGCGCCGCCCCAGAAGTACTGGCCTTCGCCCGGCCATGAGGCCGAGTTGGGGCCTCCGTCCGCGTCCGGATTGAGCGGGGGCATGACGAAGGCCGGCGCCGCCTGCGCGTTGCGCAGCATGGCCGAGGCGGCACGCACCAACGCGGGAATGCGGGGTAGGAAGATCGCGGCGGGTTCGTCGCGGCCGGTCGGCGCCAACCTGCCGTCGGGCCCGGGCAGCCATTCCGTGGCGCCCAGGTGTTCGATCGTGACGATGCTGGCGATGCGCCCACGCAAGCCATCCTCGCGGTGCCGGGCCAGGAAGCCTTGTATGCCCACGCCGCCCGCGAAGTGGCCGCTGGAGAGCATGATCATGATGCTGCGGGGCAGCGCCTCGCGCGGGAGGCGGGCCAGGTACTGAGCGATGTCGACGATGGCGTTGGGGCCGTTGTCCTCGATGCCGTTGGTGCCGTCGGTATGGCTGTTGATCACGGTCAGTTCGCTGCTGGCGCCGGGAATGATGCCGATCAGGTTGCGCGTGACGACCTCTTCGGCCTGCGCGTCCAGCACCAGGCGCAGCCGGGCGCCGGACGCCGCCAGCGCTTTCAGGCGCGCGCCGGCCTCGCGGTCTACGTATACGCCGGGCAGTTTGCGCAGTTCGCGGTCGTAAGGGGCGTACAGGCCCGCGGCGATATCGGCGGGCTCGTCCAGGACGGCGACCACGCCCGCAGCGCCAGCGGCCTGCAGCGCATCCAGCGTCTGCACCAGCGCTTCCAGTATCTGGTAGGGACGCGCATACGGCGCGCCGGGCGGCAGTGCGTTGGCGGGGTCGTGTTTGTATAGCGCCATGGCATGGAAGAAATCGCTGGTCAGCGCGGGCTCGGGCAGCTCTACCACCACGATGCTGCCTGCTACGCCGCGGTCCGGGTGCTGGCCGGCCGACAGGTAGCGCATCGGCGCCACCAGGCCCTGCGCGCCGGTGCTGCCGGAGTAGGGGATATACCCAGCAGTCCGGATTCGGTCCGTGCCGTCGGCCAGTTCCAGTGACCAGCGCCGCGCCTCCCAGCGCGTCATAGTCACCGGTTCGAAGTACAGCTCCGGCACGCCCGCTTCGCGCAGGCGCTGGTGCAGCGTGTCGACGTAGGCTTCATGCGCAGGCGAACCCGTGTCGCGCAGGCCACGCCGGTCCAGGTCCTCCTGCCATGCGCGTAGGCGAGTCTCGGAATGGAACTGTGTCCGGTCCACCTCTATCGCCGCCTGGGGCGGCAGCGCACCGGCCGGTGCACGGGGCTCCCGGCCGCTGGCGCAGGCGGTCAGTCCGCAGATCAGCAAGGCCGCGCCCACCGCGCGGCGCAAGCGCCATAACCGCCCTGGTGCATAGAGCATGCGTGTCTCCGTGGTCTTTGTCGTTTACGCGAGCGCGCCGTCGAGGGCGCACAAGCCGATTATTCCCGCGGGCGGTCCTCGGGGGCAGACCTCCAACGAGGGGTATTGGCCCCCCGAAAGCGGGAATCGCGGCGCTTGTGCCCTTCAGGAGGGCGGAGCGATCAGGCCGAGCTTGATGGCGCAGGCCACGGCTTCGGCGCGCCGCTTCGCGTTCAGGCGCTGCATGATCTTCTTGACACTGTCCTTGACCGTATGCGGGCTGCGGCAGATGATGTCCGCGATCTCGCTGTTGGAGTGCCCTTGCGCCAGCAAACCGAGGATGCGCAGGTCGGCCACGGAGAGCCCGTGCTTCTGGGCCGCGAGCTGATCGAACGCATGCTGTACTTCCTGCAGCATCTCGCCGCCCGCCGGCCCTGCGCCGGGGTCGGCGTAGACCAGTTCGGCGATGCGCGCATACATGGCCATCGCGATGCGCGTGCGTTCTTCCAGCAGGGTCACGCGCTGCGACTTTTCCGTCACCAGCGTCTGCAGCGCCTTGATCGCGTTGATGTCCCGGGCGATGCCCTGCCTGCCCACCATCTCGCCATCCCGGACCAGCGCGCCGGCGCGCACTTCCAGATGCACGACGCCGCCGTCGGGCCGGCGCGCCTCTACTTCGAAAAATGGCGTCCGTTCCTGGCCGAGCAAGCCTTGATGGTAATGGCGCGTCGCGACCAGCGCGGACTCCGCGGTCAGGATCTCGGTGAATGGGCGGCCCAGCAGGGCGCAAGGCTCATAACCCAGCACTTGTTCGGACGCCTGGTTGAGGTAGGTGAAACACCCTTTGAAGTCGAGGGTATAGATGAGATCGCCGGCGGCTTCGATCAGCGCCTCGAAGTCGGGCGCCTGGAAACGCCGCGGCTGGCCGGGAAGGGAACGGGGCTGCGTCATGGAGTATGTCTTCATGGCTGTGGTCCAGGCGGGGAGCGCGGGGCTGCCGCTACTTTTACCCCAACTGGCGCAGCTTGGGCAAAGCGCGCGCGCCGTGAAGGACTACATGAACGCCTCGGCCGCCGGGCTGGCCGAAGGCCAGGGCGCGGGCAAGCGCCGCTAGCGGGCGTTTTTCTGGTCAGAGCACCAGTTTCAGGCCGATGATGAACATGGCCGCGGCGACGAAGGCGTCGAGCGCCCTCCAGGCCCGCGGGTCGGCAAAGACGGGCCGCAGCAGGCGCGCGCCATAGCCCAGCGCAAAGAAGAACGTAAACGAGGCGCAGATCGCGCCCAGCGCGAAGGCCAGCTTGTGGCCGTCATACTGGCTGGATACGGAGCCGAGCAGGACGACGGTATCCAGGTACACGTGCGGATTGAGCCAGGTGAACGCCAGGCAGGCCGCGAGCGCGGCCCATCGCCCCGCGGCGGCCCGGGACGACGGCGCCAGACTAGCGTGGCGGCGGCTCAGCGCGGATCCCAGGCTGCGAGCGGCATAGAGGAAGAGGAACGCCGCGCCGCCGTAGCGCAGGGCGGAATCCAGCCAGGGCAGGGTGGCGACGGCCAGTCCGAACCCGGCCACGCCCGCCCCGATCAGCACGGCGTCCGACAGGGCGCAGGTCAGGCAGACGGCGAAGACATGTTCCTGCCGCAATCCCTGGCGCAGGACGAAGGCGTTCTGCGCGCCGATCGCCATGATCAGGCTCAGGCCGAGCAGGAAGCCGGGAAGGAAAGCGGTCGTCATGGATACCCTTGTGCGAAAGGGCGACAGGCTAACCGTTATGGAATGATTAGAAAAACTAAAATCGCTAATCTGTATGTAGCCACGCTAACCATCATCCCGGGCAGTCGCTTGCGCCGAGTCCAAGCCTTTCCGTCCCGCTGTCGCCAGATGCTCCAGCAGCAGGCCGGCGGCGGCCGGCAGGCTCTTTTCGTCGCGCATGCAGACCGCGAAGCGCCTGCGGCTCCACGGGTCTTTCAGCGGCAGTACCCGCAATCCATGCGCCAGCGCATAGGGCATGGCCACTTCCATGGGCGCGACGCTGATCGCCAGGCCGGCGAGCACCACGCGGAAGGCGGAGTCGAAATTACTGACCGTCACCCGGTGCCGCAGCGTCTTGCCGATTTGGCTGGCGGCGGCTTGCAGCATCCGCAGCACGGCGCTGGCGGCGGGCATGTTGACGTGCTCGTACTCCAGCGCCTCTTCGAACCAGACCTCATCGTGCCGGGCCAGGGGGTGGTCGGGGCCCGTGACCACGGCAAGCCGGTCGCCCCGGTAGGGGCGGGTATGCAGCCCGTGGAAATCGGCGGCGTCCCAGCAGATGCCCAGGCTGGCGATGCCTTCCTTGACGCCGCGCACCACCTCGTGGCTGACGCGCTCCTCCATGTCCACGCGGATATTTCGATGGGGCGCGGCTTGCAGGAACGCCGCGATGTCCTCGGCCAGCGATTCGGCCAGGACGGACGCCGTGGCCAGGATGCGGACCTGACCTTTCACGCCGCTGGCGTACGCGGCCATGTCGCGCTCGACTCGTCCCGCGCTGGCCAGGATGGCGCGCGCATGCTCGAGCAGCGTTTCGCCCGCCGCGGTCGGCTCGACGCCGCGGCGCTTGCGCGTCAGCAGCTTGGTGCCCACGGTGTCTTCCAGCTGGGCCAGTCGCTTGCTGATGGCGGAGCCGACGATATTGGCATGCTGGCCGGCCCGGGCGATGTTGCCGGTCTCGCAGACGGAAATGAACAGGCGCAGCGTCGTGATGTCCAGGTCGCGCATGGGATCGGTGGATTCCTGTGGTGTTCCGGTTTGGAATTTTAAGCGTTCCTTAATAGCGCTTGTGGATTGAATGAGAATATCTAAACTGGCGGCAACCTGATCGACCAGACACCGCGATGCCACCCGATTGCCTATCTCCCCATCCCCGCGCAGCCATTGTTCGAGAAGTGGGCTTGCGCGACGGCCTGCAAAGCCTGCCGGTGGTGCTGCCCACCGCCATCAAGCTCGAATGGCTGGAGGCGGCCTATGCCGCGGGCCAGCGTGAAATCGAGGTGGGCTCTTTCGTGCCTGCCCGCCTGTTGCCGCAACTGGCGGATACGGAGGAACTGGTCGCCCACGCCAAGCGCCTGCCGGACCTGTCCGTGTCGGTGCTGGTGCCCAATCTGAAGGGCGCCGAGCGGGCCTTGTCCAGCGGCGCGGACCTGATGCTGGTGCCGCTGTCTGCCAGCCACGCCCACAGCGTGGCGAATCTGCGCAAGACGCCGCAAGAAGCGGTCGCCATGCTGCGGGAGATCCGCGCCGCGCGCGATGCCGCCGGATCGGCCACGTTGATCGAGGGAGGGGTCGGCACGGCCTTTGGCTGCACGCTGCAAGGCCAGGTGCGCCCCGACGATGTGCTGCGCCTGTTGGAGGACCTGCTGGACGCGGGCGCCGACCGTGTAAGCCTGGCGGACACCGTGGGCTACGCGGATCCCGCCGCGGTGCGGCGCCTGTTCGAGCAGGCGCGCCGCATTGCCGGCGACCGGCTCTGCTGCGCGCACTTCCACGATACGCGCGGCCTGGGGCTTGCCAATGTGCTGGCGGCCCTGGAGACCGGCGTGACGCGGTTCGATGCCTGCCTGGCGGGCATCGGAGGCTGTCCGCATGCGCCCGGCGCCAGCGGCAACGTCAGCACCGAAGACCTGGTGTTCATGCTCGAAAGCATGGGCATCGGCACGGGCGTGGACGTGGACCGCCTGCTGGCGCTGCGCGACGCCGCGAGCCGGTGGCTGCCCGGTCAGCCCTTGCACGGGGCGCTGTGGCGCGCCGGCCTGCCCAAGACCTACTCCCCGCGTTCCCGCGCCGCCTGAGCGCGCCGCCGAATTCCACCCGAGCCCTTCCATGTCCAATACGCCAGACGCTTCTTCGCCCCAATCCCCGCGCTCGCTGCCGCTGGCCGGCCTGCGCGTGGTCGAATTCACCCACATGGTCATGGGGCCCACCTGCGGGATGGTGCTGGCCGACCTGGGCGCGGAGGTGATCAAGGTCGAGCCGGTGCAGGGCGACCGGACCCGGCACCTGCTGGGGGTGGGGGCGGGATTTTTCCCCATGTTCAACCGCAACAAGAAGAGCATCGCGCTGGATCTGCGCAGCGCGGCGGGCGCCGAGGCCGCCCGCAGGCTGGCGGCGAGCGCCGACGTGTTGGCCGAAAATTTCCGTCCCGGCACGATGGCCAGGCTTGGCCTGGACTATGCTTCCCTCTCCAAGGAAAACCCCCGCCTCATCTACGTGAGCCACAAGGGCTTCCTGCCCGGCCCCTACGCGATGCGCACCGCGCTGGACGAGGTGGTGCAGATGATGGGCGGGCTGGCCTACATGACGGGGCGTCCCGGGGATCCGGTGCGCGCCGGCACCAGCGTGAACGACATCATGGGCGGCATGTTCGGCGCGATCGGCGCCATGGCGGCGCTGATCCAGCGCGGCATTACCGGGCGGGGCCAGGAAGTGCAGTCGGCGCTATTCGAGAACAACGTCTTCCTGGTCGGCCAGCACATGCTGCAATACGCGATCACGGGACAGCCTTCCGCGCCGATGCCGGACCGGGTGTCGGCCTGGGCCCTGTATGACGTGTTCACCGTCAAGGACGGCGAACAGATATTTCTGGCGGCGGTCAGCGATTCGCAATGGCAGACCTTCTGCGACGCCTTCGGGTTCGACGACCTGAAGCGGGATCCCGCCCTGGCGACGAACAATGACCGCGTGCGCATGCGGCCCACGCTGCTGCCCGAGTTGCGCAGGCGCCTGGCGCCTCGCGGCGCGGCCGAGCTGGCGAGCGTGTTCGAGCGCATCGGCCTGCCGTTTGCGCCCATCGTCAAGCCGGAGGAACTGTACGACGACCCTCACCTGCGCGCGACCGGCGGACTGGCGGATATCCGCTTGCCGGACGGTGAGCGGGCAGGGCAGATGGCGGGCGCGGCCTTATTCCCGTTGATGATGGATGGAGAGCGCCTCGGGGTCAGGCAGCATCCGCCCGTGCTGGGCGCCGACACCGATGCATTGCTGGAAAGCCTGGGCTATTCGGCGGCCGAAATCGCCACGCTGCGGCAGCAGGGCGCGGCGGCGTGACGCAGTGGGTCCCCGGGCGGGAGCCGCAGAGGGAAACGCACCGCGGACGCGGGCGTCGAAATAAAACAGAAAGGAGACGGACATGGACAAGCAAGGGGCGGGTTGGAGCCGCAGAAGGATGCTGGGCGCGTTCGGGGCGGCGATGCTGGCCGCGCCGGCCCTGTCGTGGGCGCAGGGCGAGCGACCGGTGAAGTTCATCCTGCCGGTGGGCGTGGGCTCCGGCGTGGACACGATCACGCGCTCGGCGGGGCCGGCGCTTTCGGCGGCCCTGGGCCATACGGTGGTGGTCGAGAACCAGCCCGGCGCGGGCGGCATCGTCGGCACGTCGGCGCTGGTGCGTTCGGCGCCGGATGGCTATACCTTATCCATGCTGTCGAACAACCACGTCATTTTTCCCAGCGTGTACAAGTCCCTGCCGTTCGACCCCTTGGCGGACATCACGCCGATCAGCATGGTGGGAATGACGCCCTTTCTGCTGGTGGCGAACCCGCAGAAGGTCCCGGCACAGGACATCCAGGGGCTGACCGCGCTGCTGCGGGGCGAGCCGGGCCGCTATAACTATGCCTCGTCGGGCAACGGCACCATCCTGCACCTGGCCGCCGAAATGTACGTGCAGCAGGCGGGCGTGAAAGCCCGGCACATCCCGTACAAGGGCGTCGGGCCGATGATGGCGGACCTGATGAGCGGGCAGGTGGATTTCGGCGTCCTGTCGCTGCCTTCGGTCCTGCCGCAGGTAAAGAGCGGCGCCTTGACGGCCCTGGGCGCATGCGGCAGCGAGCGCATGGCGGCGCTGCCGGACCTGCCCACGCTGGGCGAGCAGGGGCTGCGGGATTACGAAATAGGCGGATGGTTCGCTGCGGCGGGCCCGGCAAGGCTTCCCGCCGCCGAGGTGCGCCGCATCTATGGCGCGCTGGATCGCGCTTTCAATTCGCCCGAGGTGAAGCAGGCGATGGCGGCGCAGAACAACAGGATCGTGCTGATGCCGCCGGAACAGACGGTGGCGTATTTCCGCGCGGAAATGGCGAAATACGCCACGGTCGTCAAAGGAGCAGGATTGGAATTGATGTAGCCAGGCTCAGCTGCCGCCCTGGTCCGCCGCGCGCAGGATGCCGTACAGCTTGTCCTTCAATTGCAGCTTTTCCTTCTTGAGCACTTCGACCTCGTTGCCGGAGGCTGGCTGAATGCCGGCCTCCATATTCTTGATTTCCTGGTCCAGGTCGTTGTGACGCTGGAAAAGCGCGGAGAAGTGCGCGTTCTCGGATTTCAGGCGGGTAATGAGTTGGCGGTATTCAGGGAACATAAGGGCCTCTTGAAAAAACCGGTTGGCGGGTACTGCGAAAGAGCTGTGAGCCAGAAGATCCTTGTGTTGTGGCTACCATGACACGCCAACGCCGGACGGTTGTCAACCGTCCGCCCGGGCGCGGCCGGCAGGCGCGTTGATGCGGCGCAAACGATATCCACAGGGCTGGGGATTCTGTCCTGTTTGGTGACGAGTGATTACATATTGGTCCGGGCACGGGGATACACTCGCATCCCCGTGGTCACATAACAGTGAAATGAAACAGCGCGCGCCCATTTACCGGCAGGTCTTCGAGCTATTCAAGCAGGACGGGCGCATCCGCCCCGGCACGGGGATGATCAGCGGCGTGATCGCGCTATTCCTGGCGATCCTGGCCGTCCTGGGCGTGCTGGCCTTCCATTTTCCGGCCTACCTCACGACGCCGGAGCTGCGCAGCTTCTATTCCGTGGACGCGATGCGGGCCCTGCTGTTCAGCGCGCTGCTGGTGTCCGGCACGATCGCCCTCGCCAACACCGTCCTGGGCCGCCAGCGCTGGCTGAACATCGCGGCCTTCGTCCTGGTCTGCGGCGCGGTGGCCGCCGGCGGCAGCGACGTGGTGGTGACCACGTCCAACACGGGCAACCACCCCTACCTGGGCCTGGATTGGTTCATCCTGGACCTGCTCGCTTCCAGCACCGTCTTCATCATCTTCGAAAAGCTGTTCCCGCTATACCCCGGCCAGCCGGTGTTCCGCGTGGACTGGCAGGTGGACATGAAGCACTTCCTGTTCAATCACCTGTCGGTGGGGGCGGTGCTGCTATGCATCAATTTCTTCGTGCACCGCCTGTTTTCCTGGGCAGCCTACGAGCCCCTGCAACAGGCGATCGTGTCGCTGCCCTATCTGGTGGAATTGTTCCTGGCCGTGCTGGTGGCGGACCTGGTGCAATACGCCGCGCACCGCGCCTATCACGAGGTGCCGTTCCTGTGGCGCATACACGCGGTCCACCACAGCACGCGCACGCTCGACTGGCTGGCCGGCTCGCGCCTGCATATCGTCGAATTGCTGATCACCCGCGTGGCGGTGCTGGGCGTGCTGTTCGCGCTGGGCTTCTCGAAGGCGGTGCTGGACGCCTATATCATCATCGTCGGCTTCCAGGCGGTGCTGATCCATTCCAATGTGAAATTGCCCTGGGGCTGGCTGCGCTACATCATCGTGACGCCGGATTTCCACCATTGGCACCACTCGTCGGATACCGAGGCGATCGACAGGAACTACGCCGCCCATCTGTCGTTCATCGACTACTTTTTCGGCACCGCGGTGCGCGGGGTGCGAAACCGCCTGCCCGAGAACTACGGCATCCTGGACAACGACATGCCGGGCACCTTCCTGGCGCAGCAGGCCTACCCGTTCGTCCGCAAGAAGTAGGCCGGCGGCGCCCCGCGCCACCGGTCCGGGTTTCCCGGCTACCTGCCCGCCTTGACGGTCGAGTACGCCGCCATCAGGTTGCGGTAGTCCGGAATGTGATTGGAGAACAGCGTCCCCAGGCCCTCGATGTCGTTGCGCCAGTCGCGGTGCAACTCGCAGGCCACGCCGAACCAGCTCATCAGTTGCGCGCCGGCCTGTTCCATGCGGCTCCAGGCGGCGTGGCGGGTCACTTCATTGAAAGTGCCGGAGGCATCGGTGACGACGAACACCTCGAAGCCTTCCTCCAGCGCCGATAGCGCCGGAAAGGCCACGCATACTTCGGTGACGACGCCCGCGACGATCAATTGTTTCTTGCCCGTGGCCTTGACGGCCTTGACGAAGTCTTCGTTGTCCCAGGCATTGATGTTGCCGGGACGGGCGATGTAGGGCGCCTTGGGGAACTTGTCCTTCAGTTCCTGCACCAGCGGGCCATTGGGGCCATCTTCGAAACTGGTGGTCAGGATGGTGGGCAGCTTGAAGTAGTCGGCCAGGTCGGCCAACGCCAGGACGTTGTTCTTGAACTGGTCGGGCTGGAAGTCCCTGACCAGCGACAGCAGGCCTACCTGGTGGTCGACCAGCAGCACCGCCGCCTGGGTCTTGTCGAGCTTCACATAAGGCTTGGTCATAGCATTCTCCAGGAAATGGGCGCCCGCGATGATCGAGGTCCTGCGGCCGATCGTCTTGGGCGCTGGGGGGGCAAATCCGACGGATGGATCAATCATCCTAGGGTCAACCCATCTCGCTGTGTAGACACGAAAAATAGGTTTCTGCGTCCTACCCGTCGGACGATGAGCGCGCCGGCCGCTACGACCCGGAGCGGCCGTGGCCCTTGTGCGCGTCATACTCGCGCCGGGCGACCTCCTGGTATTCCGTGCTCATGAAATCCAGCAGGTCCCGCACGCCGGGCAACAGGCCCCGGCGCGAAGGAAAGACGGCATGGACGCTGCCCGATTCGGGCTGCCAGGGGGCGCCCACGTCCACCAGCGTGCCGGCTTCCAGTTCCTCGCGGACCATCAACAGGGGCAGGGCCACCACGCCCACGCCCCGCAGCGCCGCCTGCTTCAGGGCCAGCATGTCGTCCGTTACCAGGCGCGGCGTGAGCGGCACGACCTGGCGCGAACCGTCGGGTCCTTCCAGGTGCCAATGCGATTCCCTCTGCTCGGTGCCCAGCGCCAGAGTGGGGCCCTGGCTCAGGGCTTGCGGGTCGCTCGGCCGCGCAATGGCGCTTGCCAGCGCCGGGCTGGCCACGAGGCTCTGGCGGCTCGTGCCCAGGGGTTTCATGACAAGGTCGCTGCTCTCCAGGGGGCCGAATCGCACCCGCACGGCAATATCGAAGCCCTCGCGCAGCACGTCCACCGGGCGGCTGAAGCTTTTCAGATACACGTGGACCTTGGGGCACTGCACCATGAATCGCGCGGCCAGGTCCCCCAGGAAGTAGTAGATCAGCGCGGGCGGCGCGCTCATGCGGATCGTGCCTTGGGGTTCGGCGCGGGTGCGGTCTATGACCTCCTGCGCGGCTTCCGCGCCGGCCAGCATCGCCAGGCACTGCTCGAAGTATTCCTGACCCAGTTCGGTCACGGCGAAGCTGCGCGTGGAGCGCTGGATGAGCCGCACTCCCAGCCGGTCCTCGAGGAGCGCGATGCGCCGGCTGAGCCGGGACTTGGGGATGTCCAGCGCGCGGCCGGCTGGGGCGAACCCGCCATTCTTGACGACCTGGACGAAGTAATAAAGGTCATTCAAGTCATGCATGCGAGGGGCTCCCGGCTGTTCCGAAAATAGGACGTCGGGAAGAGCATATAACGGCAATGGCCAAAAATGGCAGCTTCCCGCAAGCCGTGCCGGGCAGCCGGTTTTCCCGATACAGTGAGTACTTCCAGGAGCCTCCATGCCAGCTTGCGACCCCGCGGCTCTCGCCCGCGACATCAAGGCGGCGCAGGACCACGCCGCTTCCATCGCCCCGATTTCGGCGAGATACCCGCGCTTCGGCCTGGACGAAGCGTATGAGGTGGCCGCGCGGATCCATCGGGCTCGGCTGGCGGAAGGCGCGCAGGCCGCCGGCCGCAAGATCGGGTTTACCAATCCCGCGATGTGGGCCGCGCTGGGGGTGGATTTCCCGGTCTGGGGCAGGATCTATGCGCATACGGTCGTCCAGGACGATGCAGGCGAATTCCGCTGCCGGCTGGACCGCTATGTCGAGCCGCGCATCGAGCCGGAAGTCGTGTTGCATTTCGGCGTCCAGCCGCCGCAAACGAGCGATCCGGCCCGCCTCCTGGACTGCGTGGACTGGATCGCGCACGGTTTTGAACTGGTGCAATCGCATTACCCGGCGTGGCGGTTCCAGGCCGCGGATACGGTGGCGGACAACGCCCTCCATGGGGCTTTGTACATCGGCCCGCCGAAAGAGCCGGCCAGCCTGGGGCCCGGGCTGGCAGAGCGCCTGGCGCGTTTCCAGATCGGCCTGTCATGCAATGGCGTCGTGCGCGAAACGGGCTGCGGCGCCAACGTGCTCGGCAGCCCGCTGGCGGTCCTGGCCCATCTGCTGGCCGTGCTGGCCGACCGCCCGGCTGACGACGCCATCCAGGCGGGCGAACTCGTTTCCACCGGCACGCTTACCCGGGCCTACCCCGTGCATGCGGGCGAGACCTGGACCACCGCGCTGGATGGCATCGGCCTGCCGGGCATGTGCATCGTATTCGAGGATTGAGGGGCTTGCGACGGGGGCAGATCCCGCAGGCGCCGGGGGGATCTGCCTCAGGCGGCCACCGAGGCGGTCTCGTCCTTCCAGCGCTGCTTGTCGCGCAGCGGCGGCGTGCCGAAAAGGCGGCTGTACTCGCGGCTGAATTGCGACGAGCTTTCATAGCCCACGGCATGCGCGGCCAGCGCGACCCCGGCATCGTCGGTCAGCATGAGCCGGCGCGCTTCCTGCAGGCGCAGATGTTTTTGGTACTGCAGCGGGCTCATCGCGGTCGCCTGCTTGAAATGGTGGTGCAGCGACGACACGCTCATGTGCACGTCGCGCGCGATCTCCTCGACCCGCAACGGCTGCGCGTAATTGTCCCGCAGGATACGGATGGCCTTGGCCACCCGGTTGAGCTGGCTGTCCTGCAGCACGGATTGACGCAGCACCATGCCCTGGCCGTTCATCAACAGGCGGTACAGCAGCTCGCGCTTGACCATGGGCGCGAGAATGGGAATGTCGCGCGGCGTATCCAGCAGGCGCAGCAAGCGCAGCACCGCGTCCAGCAGCGATCCGCCCAGCGGATTCACGCTGAGGGCGCGCGATGCTTCGGCGGCCACCAGGGGAGGCAGGTTCTCGTCGCTGATCAGCTCCGTGATCTCTTCGGCGTTCAGGTCCAGGCGCAGCCCCAGATAGGGCAGTTCCGGGCTGGCGACCGAAACCTTGGCCACCACCGGCAGGTCGACCGACGAAATCAGGTAATGGAACGGGTCGTACTCGAAAGCCTCGTCCCCGATGAGCAGGCGCTTGGAGCCCTGCGCGATGACCGCCAGCGCGGCCCGCTGCAGCCCGGGCTTCGCGCCGGTCGGCTGAGATAGGCGGTGCAGGTACAGGCCTTCGATGGGCGTATCCAGCGATCCCTCCAGATCGCCTGTCATGCGTTCCAGGGTGCAGAGCAACTCGCGCCGCGCCGGCTCGTATTCGGCGGTTGCCGGCGGGCCGGCGCGATCGACGGGAAGTATGGGGGTCTGGGACATGGGAGGCTCCGGGCGCGTGCCGTCCGGCGCGCGCGGCGGCGGGGCAGCAGAGGATTAGGCGATTGCCAGTGTAGGCCCAAGTCGGCCGTCCAAACAGGCATGGCGCCCGGGCGCGTAGGAATAGGCAAAAAAATCGGAGGAATGGGCGTCCGGCGGCGGTTCCGGGGTATCGCCGGAGAATCAGGCAAAAAGCGGGCAGTATCGAGCAGCGCACCGGCCGGCTCCGAGACGCATACTGTCCCGATCCCGGCTGGCAGACCGCCTGCCGCGTCCCTGAAAGGAGTCCATCATGCGGTACAAGAAATTCGGAAGCACCGGCCTGTTCGTATCGGAACTATGCCTCGGAACCATGACCTTCGGCGGCGAAGGCGAGTTGTGGAGCAAGATCGGCAGCCTGCAGCAGGAGGACGCCAACCGTCTGGTCGGGCGGGCGCTGGACGCCGGCGTCAATTTCATCGATACCGCCGACGTCTATTCCGAGGGCCGGTCCGAGATCATCACCGGCCAGGCGCTGCGGGACCTGAAAGTGGCGCGCGACGACGTGGTCATCGCCACCAAGGTCTTCGGCCAGACGGGCGCCGGCGCCAATGCCCGCGGCAATTCGCGCGCGCATATCATGGACGGCATCAAGAAGAGCCTGTCGCGGCTTCAGCTGGACCACATCGATCTTTACCAGATCCACGGTTTCGACCCCGCCACGCCGGTCGAGGAAACGGTCCGGGCGCTGGACAACCTGGTGCAGCACGGACACGTCCGCTACGTGGGCGTGTCGAACTGGGCGGCATGGCAGATCATGAAGGCGCTGGGCATCGCCGAGCGCCTGGGACTGGCGCGCTTCGAATCGCTGCAGGCGTATTACACGATCGCGGGCCGCGACCTGGAGCGTGAGATCGCGCCCATGCTGCAAAGCGAAGGCGTGGGGCTGATGGTGTGGAGTCCCCTGGCCGGGGGGCTGCTCAGCGGCAAGTACGGCCGGGACGGCAAGGCCGAGGAGGGCAGCCGCCGCGCCGCGTTCGACTTCCCGCCGGTGGACCGGGACCGCGCCTATGACAGCATCGATGCCCTGCGCAGGATCGCCGACGCGCGCGGCGTCTCCGTGGCGCAGGTCGCCCTGGCGTGGCTGCTGCATCAGCGCGTGGTGACCAGCGTCATCATCGGCGCCAAGCGTGTTGACCAGTTGGACGACAACCTCGCCGCCACCGCCATCCGGCTGACGGACGAGGAACTGGCGGCGCTGGACGAGGTAAGCGCCCTGCCGCCCGAGTACCCCGGCTGGATGCACGTGCGGCAGGGGGAGTATCGGCGCAAGCAGCTGAGCGAGGCGAACGCCGTCTAGGACGGTTCCAGCCTGCCTCGTTTGCGGTCCCGGGGACTAGAATGCTCGCTCCTGGTGCGAGCGATATATTCAAGGTACCCGCGTGGCTATTCCTTACCTGCGCAGGCTCACGGCGGTGAGCCGAAGCCCGCAGGCCAACCGGCAGTTGGCCTATTTCCTGACTTTTACCGCCGGCGCGGTCAACGCCGGCGGCTTCCTGGCCGTGCAGCAGTACACCTCGCACATGTCCGGCATCGTATCGATGATGGCCGATCACATGGCACTGGGCGGGCTGGTCGTGGTCCTGCAAGGGCTGGCGGCGCTGCTGTCCTTCCTGGCCGGCGCGGCAAGCTCGGCCTTCCTGATCAACTTTGGTCGCCGTTCGCGCCTGGCCAGCGAGTACGCGCTGCCGCTGCTGTTCGAGGCCGTGCTGCTGCTGGGCTTCGGCCTGCTCGGCGCCAACCTGGAAACGCTGCGCTGGTTCTACGTGCCGGGCACCGTCATGTTGCTTTGCTACATCATGGGTCTGCAGAACGCGATGATCACCAAAGTCTCGCGGTCCGAAATCCGCACCACCCACGTCACCGGCATGGTGACGGACATCGGCATCGAGCTGGGCAAGCTGTTCTACTGGAACGTGGCCCGGGCCGATACGCCGACGGCGGCGGCGCCCGTAAGGGCGGACCGCGCCAAGCTCATCGTCCTGGGCCTGCTGGTCGCGCTGTTCTTCATCGGAGGCGTGGCGGGCGCCTATTCATTTTTCCATTTCGGGTTCGGCTCCACGCTGCCCCTGGCGTTGATGCTGATGCTGCTGGCCGTGGTGCCCATCGTGGACGATATCCGCGCATTCCTCCAGCGCGTCTAGCGCGTGTCATCGACGCAGCGGCCGGGTGGGCGCGCGCGGGGAGGAATACGCCAGGAATACCTGGAGCGCGGCCAGCGTTTCGCGATGCAGCCTTTCCATGCGGGCATCCTTGGCCCGGTCGGCAAGGGCATAGCCTTGGGAGTCCACCGAATAGGGCTCTCCCAGCAGCCGCGCCATATCGGTCTGGTAGTAGCTGCTATCGCCATATGGCCGCTTGCCGTCGATGTAGGGCATGGGCCAGTAGCGGGCGCCTTCGCGCAGCACGGATTCGATTGAGTTACGGTCCACCGTCCGCCAAACGGCTGCGCGCAGTAGCGTGAGGTGTTCCTCGCGCAGCGCGAACCCACCGCCGGAGTCCACGCCGCTTTCCGGGAAATCGAAAGCCGGCGTCATTTCCGCGGGCAGCGCGTAGCGGCCTGGCGCGAGCCTGCCCAAGGCTGCGACGTAGCGCGGAACCAGCAGGCCGACCTCCGCCAATGTCCGGATCGCCTGGGAGTCGTCGGACGTCTTCAGCGCCGCCCGCGCGATCGACAGGGAGTCCGGGCCCAGCGGGTCCTCGAACTCGATTCCCGGGGCGCCGGATTCCACGGGTACCCACAGCACGCGCAGCAGGCGCATCAGCGCCGCGTGCTCGGGCCGGTAGGCCAGAGCGGCGGCCGGCGTCTTGAACGCCTGCCGGATGATGGCGGCGCGGTCCGGAGGCGCGGCCCCGACGCGCGGCGGCGCACATAGCAGGGAAATCGGCAGGATCAACAGCGAGCGGCGTTTTGCGGACATGGCAGCAACGATATCCGACTTCCGGCGGGAGCGGAACGCGCAAGCGGGGCGGACTACAATGCCCTACACCCGCAGCGCGGGAAACAGGACGGGGCGAAGCACCCGGCGCGGCGCGGACTCACAAGGAGGAGCTGACTCGGTATGGACGCGGAATTCTGGTTGGAGCGGTGGCGCGAAGGCCGCACGCACTTTCATCAATCGCGGGTGACGCCGCTGCTTCAGAAGTACTGGCCCACGCTGGGCGTGCCCAAGGAAGGCCGGGTGCTGGTGCCGCTTTGCGGCAAGTCGCTGGACATGATCTGGCTTGCCTCGCAGGGCAATCCGGTGCTGGGCGTGGAGCTCTCGGAACTGGCGGTGGAGCAGTTCTTCCAGGAGAACGAGCTCAAGCCGCTCACGCACCAGTCCATCTACGGCAAGCATTACGTGGCAGGCAACATCGAGATCATCTGCGGCGACATCTTCAAGCTGGACGCGCAAGTCCTGTCGCACTGCGTCGGCGCCTATGACCGCGCCGCGCTCGTGGCTCTGCCGGAAACCATGCGCGCCGACTATGTGCGCCATGTCTATGGCCAGCTGTCGCCTGCCTACCAGGGATTGCTGATTACGCTGGATTATCCCCAGGAAGAGATGCCGGGACCGCCGTTTTCCGTCGTGGATAGCGAGGTCCAGGCGATGTTCGCGGAGGTGTCGCCCGCCCGCATCATCGACCGCCGCGACATCCTCGAAAAAGAGCCAAAATTCCTGGCCGCGGGCGTCAGCCGGCTGGACACGGTTGTGTACCACCTGGGCGCACAACCCTGAACCGCCTCAGGTCATCAGCCATCCGCCGGCCACGTCCAGCACCTGGCCGGTGACGAAGCGCGCCTGGTCCGACGCGAAGAACAGGCAGGCGTCCGCGACTTCCTGCGGCGTGCCCAGGCGCCGCAAGGCGGTCGCCTGCGCCACGGCGTCGTTGATCTCCTTGGGCACGGTTTTCAGCAGGGGCGTGCTGATGCGGCCCGGAGCCAGGGCGTTCACCGTGACCTGGTGTTCGCCCAATTCGGCGGCCCAGTGGCGCGTAAGGCCGATCAGCCCCGCCTTGGTCGCCGCGTAGTGCGCGGCCACGATATCGCAATATGCCCTGCCGGCCACCGAAGACATATTGATCACGCGGCCCTGGCGCTGCTTGACCATGTGCGGCGTGGCCAGGTGCGTCATGTAGAACACGCTGTTCAGGTTCACCGAAACCACGGTTTCCCATTCCTTCGGGGGCATTTCCCACACTTTCAGCGCGCGTCCATCCGTTTTCGGCGAGATGCCGACGTTGTTCACCAGGATGGCGGCCGGGCCGAGTTCGCGGGTGATGCGTTCGTAGGCGGCCTGGCATTCCTCGAAGCGCGCCACGTCCGCGTGCACGAAGCAGACGTCGTGGCCGCGTTTGCGCAACTCCTTTTCGTAGGCCTGGCCGCCTTGCGAATTGAAGTCGATGAGCCCGACGCGGCCGCCCTCGGCCAGGAAGCCTTCGACGATGGCCGAGCCGATGCCGCCGACGGCGCCGGTCACGATCGCGACCTGGTCCTTGAAGCGCGGGGTTCCGGGCGTGCCCCCATGCTGCGCGCTCATGCGGCCACCTTCAGCATGATCTTGCCGATGTGCTTGCTGCTCTCCATCAGCGCATGCGCCCGGGCGGCTTCGGCCAGCGGGAACACTTCGTGTATCAACGGCAGGCATTGCCCCTTCTCCATCAGGGGCACGACCTTGTCAGCCAGGGACCGGGCGATCTCTCCCTTGTCCTCGTCCGACCTGGGCCGCAGGGTCGATCCGGTGAACTGCAGGCGCTTGGTCATGATGGGCATGGCGTCGATCTCGGCCTTGCTGCCTTCCAGGAAGGCGATCTGCACCAGCCGGCCATTGACGGCGAGCAGCCGCAGGTTCTTGTTGATGTAGGCCCCGCCCACCATGTCCAGGATAACGTCCACGCCCGGCCCGCCGCTGCCTTGGCGCACCTCGGCCTCGAAATCGACGTCGCGGTACACCAGCGCGTGGTGAGCGCCCGCGGCCATGCAGGCTTTCGCTTTTTCCGGGTTGCCGACCGTGGTCCAGACCTCGGCGCCGAAGGCGCGCGCCAGCTGGATCGCGGTCAACCCGATGCCGCTGGAGCCGCCGTGCACCAGGAATCGCTCGCCGGCCGCGAGGCGGGCGCGGTCGAACACGTTGGTCCAGACGGTGAAGTAGTTCTCGGGTATGGCGGCAGCGGACAGCAGGTCCAGGCCGCGCGGCACCGGCAGGCAATGGCGTTCGTCGGCAAGGCAGTATTGGGCGTAGCCGCCGCCCGGGGTCAGCGCGCAGACCTGGTCCCCGACTTTCCAGGCGGTGGCGTCGGGGCCGGCGGCGATGACCGTGCCCGACACTTCAAGCCCGAGGTAGGGCGAGGCGCCGGGAGGCGGCGGGTAGGAGCCCGACCGTTGCAGCACGTCGGGGCGGTTGACCCCGGCGTAGGCGACTTCGATCAGTACCTGGCGCCCCAGGGGCGCGTCCATTTCGCGGTCGGCGATGCGCATGCAATCGGGCGCGCCGCCCTTGCCATGGTCTATGAATGTGCAGCGTAAAGACATGAAAAATCGTTCCTTGGATTCAATGGCCCAGATAGGCCTTCTTCACGTGAGGGTCGCTGAGCAGCTCGGCGCCGGTTCCCGTGCGCACGATGGCGCCGTTCTCCAGCACGTAGCCGCGGTCGGCAAGCCGCAGCGTGCGGAACACGTTCTGCTCCACCAGCAGCACGGTCACGCCGTGCGAGGTGACGTTGCGGATAACGTCGAACATCTGCTGCACGAGCAGCGGCGAAAGGCCCAGCGAGGGTTCGTCGAATACCAGCAGCTTGGGATCGGCCATCATGCCGCGCGCGATCGCCACCATCTGCTGCTCTCCGCCGGAGAGCGATCCGGCGTACTGGTTCAGGCGTTCCTTGACGCGCGGGAAAATGCCCAGCACCTCGTCCAGCTTGCGTTGCACGATGGGGCGGGCCGCTCGCTTGTACGAGCCCATCAGCAGGTTGTCGCGCACGGTGAAGTGCGGGAACAGCTGACGGCCCTCGGGGATCATGGTGATGCCGGCATCCACGATGTCGTAGGGCTTGCGGTTGGTCAGGTCCTGGCCTTCGAATTCAACCTTGCCTCCCATCGCGCCGATGACGCCGCACAGCGCCTTGAGCGTGGTGGTCTTGCCGGCGCCGTTGGCGCCGATCAGCGTGACGATCTCGCCGGCGTTGACCTCGAAGTTCAGTCCGTTCAGCACCTGGCTCTTGCCGTATCCGGCGGACAGGTTCGAAACCTTAAGCATCCTGGTACTCCTTGCCCAAATAGGCTTCGATGACGGCGGGGTTCTCTACCACGTCCTTGGGCGCGCCGCTGACCAGCACGGCGCCTTCGTTCAGCACGATGATGCGGTCGGATAGCGCCATGGTGGCCTGCATCATGTGTTCGATGAGCAGCACCGACACCCCCGAATCCCGGATGCGCCGGATCATCTGGATGGATTTCTCGATATCGGTCGGGTTCAAGCCCGCCATCACCTCGTCCAGCAGCAGGATGCGGGGCTTGATCGCCAGCGCGCGGGCGACCTCCAGGCGTTTCATTCCGCCCACCGTCAGGCTGCGCGCCTCGGTGTTCAGGTACTTCACCAGGTCGGTCTGTTCGGCGACCTTGAGCGCGATCTGCTCGGCCTCGTCGCGGTCCGACGTGCGGATGAACGCGCCCAGCATGATGTTCTCGAGCACGGTCAGCCCCGTGAACGGCTTGGCGATCTGGAAGGTGCGGCCCAGCCCCTGGTGCGCGAACTCGTCGGGCGTCTTGCAGGTGACCCAGTTGCCATGTGCGTCCAGCATCGATATGCCGCCCTTGTCCGGAGACAGGAACCCCGACAGCAGGTTGAACACCGTGGTCTTGCCCGCGCCGTTCGGCCCGATCATGCCCAGGATCTCGTTCTGGTTCAGCGTCAGCGACACGTCGTTGGTGGCGCGCAGGCCGCCGAAGCTCTTGAACAGCTTGTCGGCCTTCAGCACCGGCTGCTCGGAACGGACCGCGCCGTGCAGGCGCAGCTCGTCCGCCAGCTTGCGCTTGGCGCGGGGCGTTCCCAGGTAGGGCAGCCGGGCCAGCCAGCGCTCGATGGCGGGCCCGAAGGCGCCCGCCAGGCCGCGCGGGATGGTCAGCACCACGCCCACCAGGATCAGGCCATAGATCAGCCCGTGCATGCCGTTGCCCACGCTGCTGAGCCAGCCGCGCGCCAGTTCGGCGATGGGCAGGACCAGAAAGGTGCCGGCGATCGGGCCGGTCACGGTGCCCAGGCCGCCGATCAGGGCGAACATGGCGACCTGGATCGAGAGTTCCAGGGAAAACGCCGAGCTGGGATCCACGAAGGTCAGGTAGGTGATGTGGAACGTGCCGATGATGCTGGTCAGCACGGCCGACACGACGGCGGCGATGATCTTCATGCGCACCGTATGGATGCCCACGGCCAGCGCGGCGTCCTCGCGTTCCCGGATGGCGATCAGGTAATGGCCGATGCGCGACTTGCGGATGTACCAGGAGACCCAGGTCACCAGCAGGAACAGGCCGAACGCGATGATCACGTAGTTGATCTTCTCGCGGAACACGATCCAGGTCCAGCCGATGTTCAGCGGCAGGCTGATGCCGCTGGATCCGCCCGTCCAGCTTTCCTCATGGATGACCAGCAGGCGCACCACCTCGAGAATGGCGATGGTCGCGAGCGCGAAGAAGGGGCCGCGCAGGCGCAGCGTGGGGTAGCTGATCAGGATGGCGACCGCCGCCGAAATCGCGGCGCCCGCCAGCATGCCGAACCACGGGGAAATGCCGAAGTTCTGCGTCAGCAGCGTGGCGGTGTAGCCGCCGATGCCGTAGAACACAGCATGGCCCAGGGAGAGCTGGCCGGCGTAGCCGCCCACGATGTTCCAGGCCACCGACAGGGCCGAGAACACGAACAGCAGGACGAAGAGATTGGTCCAGAAAGGCGTGCCCATGACGACGGGCACGAGGAACATCACGATCAGCAGAATGAGGCTGACGTAAGCTTTGGGATGTCGAAAATCGGGAAACACGTCTCGCTCCTTGTTGTTCTGATCACTCGGTGCCGACGCCGAACAGGCCGTTCGGACGCAAGACAAGGATCAAGAGAAAGATCCCGAAATACACGACCTCTTTCAGGTCGGGAGCGATGTAGAAGCCGGCCAGCGTGTCGACGATGCCGATGATCATCGACCCCGCCACCGCGCCGTACAGGCTGCCGAGCCCTCCCAGCACGACGATGACGAAAGCCGTCAGCACGAAGTACGTGCCTACCGTGGGGAAGACCGGGTACTGCGGCGCCAGCAAGCCCGCGGCGATGCCGACGAAGGCCGTGCCCAGGCCGAACGCGATGGCGTAGACGTTGTTGACGTTCACCCCCATCAGGGTAGCGGCGTAGCGATGTTGCGCCACGGCCCGCAGCGCGCGGCCCAGATAGGTGCGGTGCATGAAGACGTGCAGCAGCACCGCCAGGCTCAGGCCGACCACGAAGGTGATGAGCTGGCCCGTCACCATGGAGAACGGGCCGACGTCGATGGCGCTGGTGCCCAGTTCCACCGGCGCGCGATAGACGTTGGCACCGAAAATGACCAGGGCGAGATTCAGGAGAATGGTGGACACGCCCACCGTGGCGAAAATCTGGATGTGCTGATCGGCGTTGAGCAGCGGCTGGATGATGCCTTTCTGCGTCAATGCGCCCAGCGCGAACAGGATGATGGCGACCGGCACCAGCCCGGCATAGGGATGGACGCCAAGCTGCGCGGCGATCAGATAGACCAGGTACATGCCTATCATCAGGAATTCGCCGTGAGCGAAGTTCACGACGCGCACCACGCCGAAGATCAGCGTCAGCCCCAGGCTGATGATGGTGTACGCGCCGCCCAGCAACAGGCCGTTGATGACCAGTTGAATGAATAGTTCCATGTTGCAACCTCTTAGTGGCGGCCCCGCCCCCGCCGTGCTGTCGGCGAGGGCGGGGCGCGCGGACCTCGGAATACGTCGGGCGCCCCCGAGCGCCCGAGCGCGGGCCTAGGCTTATTTTTTGAAGACGGGCTTGCCGAGTGCGAGGTTGCCGGGCGCGATGGTGACGAGCTTGCCGTCCTGCCACTGCATCACGTAGAACGTGGATGCATTGTTCTGGCCGTCTTCGCCGAAGTCGAAGGCCCAGCCGTTGGCGGTTTGGCCGGCCGGCTTCTTATAGGCCAGGACCGCGGCGCGGATCTTGTCCTTGTCCGTGGACTTGGCGTTGCCGATGGCTTCGAAGAAGGCCTTGGCGCCGACGTAGTTGGTCAGGCTGTGGCCCGATTGCGGGTCGCTCTTGTAGGTCGCCTTGTAGGCTTCCAGGAACTTGTCCAGGCCGGGGGCGCCGGCCGGATTGATGGAGGCCTGGGGGAAGTCCAGGTCGAACACGCCATTCATGTCGGCGCCCACCGCCTTGGCCGTGTCGGCCAGCGAATAGCCGCCGCCCGCGCCGATGATCACCTTGGGCTTGAAGCCCGCGGCGCGCGCCTGGCTGAAGAACAGGATGGCGTCGTTCTGGTAGGCCGTCTGCAGCACCACGTCGACCTTCGAGCCCTTCAGACGCAGGATCAGCGAAGACAAATCGACCGCCTTGGCGGAGTAGGGCAGCACCTCGGCCACGGTGTAGCCCAGTTCCTGGGCGCGCTTTTTCTCGGTGGCCGCCACGTCCGTGCCGTACGGGCCGTCTTCGTGGATGATGCCGATCTTGATGTCTTTGGGATTCAGGCCCATGCCGGGCGCGATAGTGTCGTGCAGGGCGTTCACCACCGAAACGCCGTACAGCGCCGTATTGGGATTGCTGCGGAACAGGTACTTGTAGCCGCGCGTGGTGATCTTGTGCGCGGTGGCGCCCAGCTCGAAATACGGCACGCCGGCCAGCTCCGTGACGGGCGAGGCGGCATACGAGATGCCCGATGCGTAGCTGCCGAAGACGCCGACCACGTTGGACGAGATCAGGCGCTTGGTTTCGGACACGGCCTGCGTCGGATCGACGGCGTCGGCCTTGATGATTTCGATCTTCTCGCCGTTGACGCCGCCGGCGGCGTTGATCTCGTTGACGGCCAGTTCCAGGCCGCGATAGCTCTCCTGGCCGAGGAGCGCGAGCGCGCCGCTGAACGGAAAGAGGGCGCCCACCTTCATGTCTGCCGCCGCGTTGCCGGCCGCCAGCGCGCTGCACACGCCCAGCGCCAAAACAATTTTGTTGAACTTGAACACTGTCTACGCTCCTTTGTCGGTATGGGATGCAGGCTCTTACATTGCCTGTCTTTTTTAAATATATGATATATCTGCCGGCCGGGTAGAAAACCCCGCCTTGGATTCTAGTTGGGGTCGTAACCCAAAGAATCGGGGAATTCCCTAAAGCCGCATGAATAAAGACTTAGCGGGCGATTATCAGGGTTAACGATGGGTGCTTTCCCTCTATCCGATGGCGTCATCCGATGAGCGGAATCATTGCTGATGGAGTTGGAAAGCGCTTGGTTTTTTCATATATCGTATATCATCAAACACGCGCTTTTCATAAGAATCTAGGAGACAGACGCATGTTCGAGGAAGTGGATTTCGCCGGCAAAAGGGTGCTGATCACCGCCGGCGCGGATGGGCTGGGCCTGGAAATGGCCAAGGTGTTCCACCACGCGGGCGCCACGGTGTTCGTGTGCGACGTGAACGAAGCCCGTCTGGCCGCGCTGCCGGCGGAATTGCCGGGCGTGCATACGGCCGTCGCCGATGTGTCGGACGAAGGCAGCGTGGCAGCGTTGTTCGCGGCGGTCCGGCAGCAACTGGGCGGGCTCGACATCCTCGTCAACAACGCGGGCGTGGCGGGCCCCACCGGCTATGTCGAGACCCTCTCCAAGGCCGATTGGGACCGGACGCTGGCCGTCAATATCACGGGGCAGTTCCTATGCGCGCGGCAGGCGATCGCCCTGCTCAAGGAGTCCAAGGCGGGTGTGATGATCAACCTGTCCTCGGCAGCCGGGCACCTTGGCTTCGCCGGGCGTTCCGTGTATTCGGCCTCCAAGTGGGCGGTGATCGGGTTCACGAAATCGCTGGCGATCGAGCTGGGCGCCCATGGCATCCGCGTCAACGCCATCCTTCCAGGCGCCGTCGAGGGGCCGCGCATCCGCGCCGTCATCGCGGCCAAGGCGGACACGCTGGGCCGCCCGGTGGAGGAAATCGCCGCGCATTACGAAAACCAGGCCGTGCTCGGCCGCATGGTCACGGCGCGCGATATCGCCAACATGGTGCTGTTCAACGCCAGCGAGGCCGCCCGCAGCGTGACGGGGCAGGCCATCGTGGTGGACGGCTTCACGCAGAAGCTCTACTGATGGGCGCCGTCGAACCGGCGCGCTGCGCCGCCATCGTCGGTACGGGCCTGATCGGGCAGGGATGGGCCATCGTATTCGCCCGCATGGGCTGGGACGTGCGGCTATACGACGTCAACGCCTCCATGCTGGCCGAAGCCCGGGGCCTGATACGGCAGCAACTGATCGAACTGGAAAGCCAGGGGCTGCTGGCGGGCGCGGACGCCGTCATCGAGCGCGTCCAGGCCGCGGGCAGCCTGGAGGCGGCCTTGAAGGGCGCGAGCTACATCCAGGAAAACTCCCCGGAGAAGCTGGAAATCAAGCGCGCGCTGTTCTCGCAACTGGACGCCGCGGCCGACCCGCAGGCCATCATCGGCAGCTCCACTTCCAGCATCCCGGCCAGCCAGTTCACCGAGCACCTGCCGGGCAGGCACCGTTGCCTGGTGGCGCATCCGGTCAATCCCCCTTATCTCATCCCGGTCGTGGAGCTGTGTCCGGCGCCCTGGACCAGCCAGGAAGCGCTGGACGGCGCGCGTGCCGTGATGGCGGGCATCGGCCAGAAACCCGTGCTGGTCAAGCGGGAAATCGAAGGATTCGTTCTCAATCGCCTGCAGGGCGCGCTGCTGCACGAGGCTTTCCGGCTCGTCAGCGAGGGCATCGCCAGCGCAGAGGACATCGATGCGACCGTGAAGGACGGCCTGGGCCTGCGCTGGTCGTTCATGGGGCCGTTCGAAACCATAGACCTCAACGCGCCCGGCGGCATTGCCGATTATTGCGCGCGCTATGGCGGCCTGTACAAGTCCATCGGCGCCACCCAGCGAGAATGCGTCGCGTGGGAGGGCGCCCTGGTGGATGCGCTGTCGGACGAACGGCGTTCCCTGCTGCCCGCCGATGATCTTGCCAAGCGCCGCTTCTGGCGCGATGAAAAGCTGATGCGCCTGATGCGCCACAAGCAAACCAACGGAGACGACAATGGCTAAGCCCAAACAGAAAGTCATCATCACCTGCGCCGTGACGGGCGCCATCCATACTCCCAGCATGTCCCCGCACCTGCCGGTCACGGCCGACGAGATCGCCGAAGCGGCCATCGGCGCGGCCCAGGCGGGGGCCGCGGTGCTGCACCTGCACGCCCGCGATCCGCAGACCGGCAAGCCTTCCCAGGACCCCGCCTTGTTCAAGCCGTTCCTGGAGCGCATCAAGAATGAAACGGACGCCATCATCAACATCACCACCGGGGGCAGTCCGCATATGACGGTGGAAGAGCGCATGCGCCCCGCCACCACCTTCAAGCCGGAACTGGCGTCGCTGAACATGGGATCGATGAACTTCGGTCTCTTTCCCATGCTGGGCCGCTTCAAGGAGTTCAAGCACGACTGGGAGCGCGAGCATCTCGAAAACAGCCGTTCGCTGATCTTCCGCAATACCTACCAGGACATCGAATCCATCCTGACGCTGGGCAACGCCAACGGCACGCGCTTCGAGTTCGAGTGCTACGACATCAGCCACCTGTACAACCTGGCCCACTTCGTGGACCGCGGCCTGGTGAAGTCGCCGCCTTTCATTCAATCGGTGTTCGGCATCCTGGGCGGCATCGGCCCGCATCCGGAAGACCTGATGCACATGAAGCGCACGGCGGACCGTCTGTTCGGCGACGAATACGAGTGGTCGATCCTGGGCGCCGGCCGCGCGCAGATGCAGTTGGCGACCATCGGCGCCGCAATGGGATCGAACGTGCGCGTGGGGCTGGAGGATTCGCTGTGGATCGGTCCGGGCAAGATGGCCGAATCGAACCGCATCCAGGTGGAACGCATCCGCACGATCCTGGAAGCCTTGAACCTGGAGATCGCCACCCCGGACGAAGCGCGCGCGAAGCTGGGCCTCAAGGGCGGGGACAACGTCGCGTTCTGACGGCGCCGCGGCGGGCAGGCCGGGGCGCTGGCCCCGCCGGCCGCCGAAGGGTCATGCGTGGCGGCGCAGGGCGGCCGCCAGGGCGCCGGTGTCCAGCGCGCGATCGAAGTTGGCGGCGTGCCGGGCCTTCAGGCTCAGTTCCGCGGCCAGCGCCAGGTCCGCGTCGGACGGCGTGCCGGCGGCGCCCAGCGCGCGCAGGGTAGTGGGCAACCCCACCTGGGCGTACCACTGCGTCAGGTCGGCCAGCATGCCGTCGGCGCGCTGCTCCAGATCCAGCTGCACCAACAGGCCGAGGGCGACCTGCAGGCCATGCGGCGAGGTGGCCAGGCCAGGGATCTTGGGCAGCCCGCGCGTCAAGGCATGGGCGATGGACAGACCGCCGCTTTCGAAACCGAGACCGCTCATGAGGATCATTGCTTCCACCACGCGCTCGAACGCTGGCGTGGGCTGGCCGCTGCCGGCCGCCGCCACCGCGTCAGCGCCGTCGGCCAGCAGCGTGCGCAGGCAACCGTCGGCGATGAACTGCGCGGTGAGCGGGGGCGCGCCGTCGTACATGTTCCTGCCGCCGTTGCGCTGGCACTGCTCGGCCTCGAACTTCTTCGAGATCGCGTCGCCCAGGCCCGCGCGGAAGAAATGCGCGGGCGCGGTGGCGATGACGGCAGTATCCACCAGCACGATCGTGGGGTTGAACAGCATGTGCTCCACCGCCAGGAGGTTGTGATGGGCGTCGTACAGAACATAGTTCTTGCTGGTCGGCGCGTCGTTGGACGCGACGGTGGGCACGGTAATCAGGTGGCAGTGCGTGGATTTGGCGACCGCCTTGCCGGCGTCCAGCGATTTACCGCCGCCGACCGCGATCACCATGTCCACGCCGGCCGGCGCCGCTTGCGCGCGCAAGTTCGCGATGACCTCCGGCGTCAGGTCGCCTTCGACGAGCAGAGGAACGAGCGCCACCTGGTGGGCCGCGCAGAGCGCTTCGATTCTTGGCCCCAGCACGCCATGGACATAGCTGTCGATGACCAGGGCGGCGCGGCGGCCGAACAGGGCTGCGTACTGGCCCAGGGTGTCCAGGGCGCCGGCCCCCTGGATGTAGCGGCCGGGGGCGCCAAAAATCTTCAGCATCGGATCTTCCTATTTGCGGGACTGGGGAGGACGGTAGTCGAGTTCCTTTTCGCGCTCGACCAGCCAATCGATCATGATTTTGCCGCCCCAGACCAAGTCGGCCTGGATGGCTTGCCTGGCCGCTTCGGAATCGCGCGCTTCCAGGGCCTGGAGCACCGCCTCGTGGCGGTGTTCGTCTTGCGAGTAGTCCAGCCCCGACGTCTTGACGTGGAACACCTTGAGGATGGGACCGGTAATCACCCAGAACGATTCCACCGTGTTGCGCAGGATGGGCTTGTTGCTGGCTTCCAGGATGGCGAAGTGGAACTTCCGGTTCAGGTAGCTGGCGCGCTTGGGGTCCGTGGAAGTGCAGGAAATGAAATCCCGCTGCAGGGCGATCAGGTTGTCCAGCTGCTTGCGCGTGATGTTCTGCGCCGCCTCGGCCGCGCCCATGCCTTCCAGGTGGAAGCGGATCTGTTGGATCTCGCGCAGCTTCTCCGAATTGACGTAGGGCACGTAGACCGCGGTGGCCGCCTGCATTTCCAGGCCCTGCTCGCTGATGAGCCGGAAGATGGCCTCGCGCACGGGCGTGATGGAAACGCCCATTTCCTGGGCAAGCTCACCAATGATGAGGCGCTCTCCGGGTTCGTACTGCCCGTTGATCAGGGCATTGCGGATTTCGTTGTAGACCCTGACGGAGAGGTTCTCTTTCTTTACCGGTTTAAGGCTCGACATAGGGGTTGCTGGCTTGCTGTATTGATGGATAGGGCGGATTCGGGATGAATTCTAGCCCGCCATGGCCAATTCAAGCTCAATGGGTATATTATATATCATATATCCTAACAACGGCAGGAGACGCCATGCGCCAGGAAAGGGAGGCTCCCTCGGATGAGGAGCTCCGGCTATTGCGGGAAAAGGCCCGCTTTATCCGGTTGGAGACAATCAGGCTGATCGAGATCGCCAAGGTCGGGCACTACAGCTCGGTGTTCTCGTGCGCGGAAATCTTCGCCGCGCTGTACTACGACGTCATGCGGCTGCGCCCGGGCGAGCCCCAGTGGCCCGACCGCGACCGCTTCCTGATGGGCAAGGGGCACGCGGCCGTCGGCCTGTTCCCGGTGCTGGCGGATCACGGCTTCATCGATCGTGAACTGCTGGACGGGTACACCCGCCTGGGCAGCCCGCTGGGCGACCATCCCGACATGACCAAGGTCCCGGGCGTCGATTTCAGTTCCGGCTCCATCGGCCATGCCCTGTCCAACGGCGTGGGCATGGCGGTCGGCGGCCGCATGAGCGGGCGCGACTTCAACGTGTTCGTGATGCTGGGCGACGGCGAGATGCAGGAAGGGCAGGTCTGGGAGGCGGCCCTGTTCGCGGCGCACAACCGCCTGTCGCGCCTGATCGCGATCGTCGACCGCAACGGCTACCAGCTGGACGGCAAGGTGGACGACGTGATGGGCGTCGAGTCCCTGCGGGAAAAATGGCGCGCGTTCGGCTGGGAAGTGCACGAGGTCGACGGCCACAACCTGAGCGAACTGACCGCGCTGCTGCGCCGTCTGCGCGCCGACCAGGGGCGCGAGCAGCCGGCCTGCGTGATCGCCAGGACGGTCAAGGGCAAGGGCGTTTCCTTCATGGAGACCGAACCGGGCTGGCACCTGGGCTATCTGGCGCCGCAAGACGCGCAAGGCGCCATCGACGAAATCATGTCCCGCGAGATCTGAATGGCACACGCACAGACGCTTTCCCCCGATTCCTGGCAGTACCGCGCGCTGAACGCGGTGAACCCCGGGCTTTCCTATCTTTCGGACGCGCTGATCGAGCTGGCCGCGCAGGGCCATCCCGTGGTGGCCGGCTCGGCCGACCTGCAGTACTCCAACGGCCTGAATCGCTTCGCGCAGGCCCATCCCGACCGCTATATCCAGTTCGGCATTTCCGAGCAGAACATGGTGTCGGCGGCGGCCGGCCTGGCGACCACCGGCATGATGCCGTTCGTCGCGACCTTCGCCTCTTTCCTGGGCCTGCTGTGCTGCGAACAGATCCGCATGGACGTGGCTTACACCAAGCTGCCCGTGCGGCTGATCGGTCATCACACCGGCATCAGCCTGGGCTTCTACGGCACCTCGCACCACGCCACCGAGGACATTTCGACGATGCGCGCCCTGGCTGGCCTGACGGTCGTGTCGCCGGCCGACGGGCCGCAGCTGGCTTCCGCGATCAAGGCCTCGGTGGACTGGCCCGAACCCATTTACTTCCGCATCGGGCGCGGGCGCGATCCGCAGGTCTATGAGGACGGCGCGCCTTTCGAATTCGGCCGCGCCATCGTCCATTCCATGGGCGGCGACCTGAACATCATCGCCTGCGGCATCACCGTGCATGCTGCGCTCGCCGCCGCCGAGCAGTTGCGCGGAGAAGGGCTGTCCGTGGGGGTGATCGACATGCCGACCATCAAGCCGCTGGACCGGGACGCCGTGCTCGCGGCCGCGGGGAGTTCCCGCATGCTGTTGACGGTGGAAGAGCACAACGTGCTGGGCGGGCTGGGTTCGGCCGTGGCCGAAGTGCTGGCCGACGCAGGCGCCGGCACCCGCCTGCGCCGTCACGGCATCTACGACGAATACAGCCTGATCGCGCCTCCCACGACCCTCTATGCGCACTACAAGCTGGATGCCGCCGGCATCGGCGAGGTGGCGCGTGAATGGCTCAAGGCCTGAACGACGGAGAATGACATGAAGGAAATCAGCGGAAACACCCGCCTGTTCGGCATCCTGGCCGATCCCATCCATCACGTGAAGACGCCGCAGCGCATGAACGAGCATTTCGCCAGGATCGGCTTCGACGGCGTCTGCGTGCCGTTGCACGTCCGGCCGGAAGGCCTGGCGGCCGCGGTCGAAGGGCTGCGGCGGCTGGACAACCTGAGAGGCGTCATCGTCACCATCCCGCACAAGACGGCCATTCTGGAACTGGTCGATGATGCGACCCCGGTGGCCCGCAAGATCGGCGCCGCGAACGTGGTGCGCCGCGAGGCCGACGGCCGCTTGGTGGCGCACATGCTGGACGGCGAGGGCTTCGTGCGCGGCCTGCAGACGGCAGGAGTATCGCTGGAAGGGAAAAGCGCCTATCTGGCGGGGGCGGGCGGCGCGGCCAATGCGATCGGCTTCGCCCTGGTCCAGGCCGGCGTGTCGACGCTGACCATCGCCAATCGCACGGTGGCCAAGGCGGAGGACCTGAAGGCGCGGATCCTGTCCCTGCATCCGGGCGCCGCCATCGCCATCGGCACGGCCGATCCTTCGGGGCACGACCTGGTGGTCAACGGCACGTCGCTGGGCATGAAACCCGACGACGCGCTGCCGCTGGATGCCAGCCGGCTGACGCCGGACCAGCTGGTATGCGAAGTCATCATGCAGCCGCGCGATACCGCGCTGCTGCTGGCGGCGCAGGCCCGGGGCTGCAAGGTGCACTACGGCGCGCCGATGCTGGCATGCCAGATCGAACTGATGGCGCAGATGCTGGGCGTGGCCGGCGCCGAGTAGGGCCCCGCAGCCGTAACGGACTCTGGAAAACCATGGACGACTACGATTTCATCATCGCGGGCGGCGGCACGGCCGGCTGCATCCTGGCCAACCGGTTGAGCGCGGACGGCAGGCACCGTGTGCTGATGCTGGAGGCGGGGCACGAAGCGCGCAGCATGTGGATCTCCATCCCGGCGGGCTTTTCCAAGCTCCTGGTGAACCCGGACTACAACTGGCGCTTCGCCACCGAACCCGAGGACAATGTATACGGCCGCACGATCGCCGTGCCCCGGGGCAAGGGCGTGGGTGGGTCGACGCTGATCAACGGCATGATCTACGTGCGCGGCCAGCCTCGGGACTATGACGGCTGGGAGGCCGCCGGCGCCACCGGTTGGGGCTACGCGCAGGCCGAGCGCCTGTTCCGCAAGATCGAACACTACGAACGGGGCGGCGAAGGCCGCGGCAAGTCCGGTCCCATGCGACTGGAAGAAGTGGCTGAACGTTTTCCGGTGTCGGACGCGTTCCTGCGCGCCGCGCAGGAAGACGGCCAGCCGCTGAACCCCGACTACAACAGCGGCAGTCAGGAAGGCGTCGGCTACTACCAGGTGCTGCAGCACCGGGGCCGGCGGTGGAGCGTGGTGGACGGTTATCTGCGCCCGGCGTCAGGCCGCAAGAACCTGCGCGTCGAATGCGGAGCGCACGTGACGCGGCTGGTCTTCGAAGGCAAGCGCTGCGTGGGCGTGGCCTACCGGCAGAACGGGCAGGAGCGGACGGCGCGGGCGGCGCGCGAGACGCTGCTGTGCCTTGGCGCGGTGCAGTCGCCGCAACTGCTGGAACTGTCCGGCGTGGGCAATCCGGCCCTGCTGCAGTCCTTCGGAATTCCCTTGGTGCATGCGCAGGCGCAGGTGGGCGAGAACTACATTGACCACTTCGCCACGCGGATGAACTGGCGGGTGAAAGGGACGGTGACGCTGAACGAGATGTCGCGCGGATGGCGGCTGGCCCGGCAGGTGGCCCGCTACTACGCGAGCCGCAAGGGCATCCTGACCCTGGGCACGGGGCTGGTGCACGGTTTCGTGAAAAGCGCGCCGGACCTGCCCGCGCCCGACGTGCAGTACTTCTTCGTGCACGCCAGCTACGCGAACGCGGCGGAGCGCATCCTGGACCGGCATCCCGGCATGACGATCGGCGTGGCGCAACTGCGGCCCGAATCGGTCGGATCCATCCACATCAAATCCGCCGATCCGTTGACCGGGCCGTCGATCCGTCCGAACTTCCTGTCCGCCCAGGTGGACCGCGACAGTCTCGTGGGCGGCATGCAGGTGGCGCGGCGCATCGTCGGCCAGCCGGCGCTGCGGCCCTACGTGGAGGCGGAGGTCAGTCCCGGCTCGGGCGTGGAAAGCTACGACGAATGGCTGGATTTCGCGCGGCGCAACGGCCAGACCATCTACCATCCCATCGGCACCTGCCGCATGGGCTCGGACGCCGCGGCGGTCACCGACCCGCGCCTGCGCGTGAATGGCCTGTCGGGCCTGCGCGTGGTGGACGCTTCCGTCATGCCGAAGATGGTGTCGGGCAATACGCAGGCGGCCGTCATGATGGTGGCCGAGCGCGGGGCGGAGATGATCCTGGAGGACGCCGCGGCCTAGCGTCAGGCGCCCGGGTAGCGGCCTTCGCCATGCGCAGGCCTTTCCCGGGTCGCCTGCGCCGGCAACGCGTCGGCGCCTCAGCGGATCAGGAAACCCGCGCCCACCGGATCGTTCTTGTCGATGACCCAGCGCGCCGTGCCCAGGATGCTGGCCGTGCCCTTGACCGTCGGCCGCACGGCCCGGGTGCCGTTCAGATCCACTTCGCCCAGCAGGCAGCCCTCGAACACGCCGCTGCCCAGCAGGCCTTCCGACTTGATCGGCTGGTTCATGCCCATTTTCCCTCGCGCCTCGAACATGGCCATCATCGCGCTGGTGCCGGTGCCGCCAGGCGAGCGGTCCAGCTGGCCGGCGCTGAACACGTGCACGTTCTTGTAGAACGCGCCCTCGATGGTCGGCTGGTGCCAGAAGGTGATGAAGTTCAGGTTGTTGATGTGCGCTTCGGTCGGGTGCTGGATGCGCTGGCGCGCGTTGAGCTGGTCGCGCACGATCAGGCCCATGCGCGACAGCTCGGTGCCGTTGTCCGGCGAGATCCGAAGGTCGCAGCCGGACAGGTCCACGATGCCGAAGTAGTTGCCACCCCAGACGATGTCGGCCGACAGCTTGCCGTAGCCGGGCAGTTCCACGGGGATGTCCTGAGCGGCGACATAGGCCGGCACGTTCTCGAAGCGCGTCCACAGCACGTTGTCGCCTTCGGACGCCACTTCCGACACTACCAGCCCGGCCGTCGTTTCGAAGCGGATCTTGGTGATGCCGTCCTTGCCGCGCGCGACCAGGCCGTGGGCGACCATGGCCATGCTGACGGCGATCGTGCCGTGGCCGCACATGTGCGAGTACTCGGTGCCGTCGATGTAGATCAGGCCGGCGTCGTAATCGGGGCTGGATGGAGGCGTGAGGAAGACGCCGAACATGTCCTTGTGTCCGCGGGGCTCGCGCATCAGGGCCTTGCGCAGCCAGTCGTAGTTCTGTTCCAGGAACGCCCGTTTCTCCAGGATGGTGGATCCGGCGGGGTAGGGAATGCCGCTGTGCACGATGCACAGGGGCTCGCCTTCGGTATGGGTATAGATGACATCGAACGCGTCTTGCTTGCGCATGACTGTGGCTCCAGACAAGTAGGGAAGAGAGGAAAGGTTATTTGCCGCGTTCGGACAGCATGTCCAGCCCGACGGTCAAATCCAGGATGACGATGGCGATCACCGCGGCCGCGATCGTGGCGCCCGATACGGCCGCGATGGTCGGATCTATCGTGTATTGCACATAGTTGAAGAGCTTCACGGGGATCGTGTTCAGGTCCGCCGTGGTGTTGAAGATGGACAGCTCCACGTTGATCCAGGAAGAGATGAACGCGAAGATCGAGCCGGTGACGATGCCGGGCCGGATCTGCGGCAGCACCACCAGGAAGAACGTGGTCCAGGGATTGGCTCCCAGGTCCGCGGAGGCTTCTTCCAGCGCGCGCTGTTCCGGCGTGAGCAGCGTCAGCGTGGAACGCAGCACGAATGGCGCGATGATGACGATGTGCCCGATCAGCAGGGACAGGAAGCTGCGCGTCAGGCCGAAGTAGGCCCCGTATTGCAGCAGGGCCGCGCCCAGGACGATATGAGGCAGCACCAGCGGCGACATCAGCACGGAGGTCAAGGCGGCCTTGCCCGGAAACTCGTACCGCGCCAGTGCCAGCGCGGCCGGCACCGTCAGCAGCACCGCCACGGCGGTGGCTGCCAGCGCCAGCACCGTGCTGGTCGTGAATGAGGCGACGTAGCCGGCTTCGGTCAGCAGCGTGCGGTACCACTCCAGCGTCCAGCCCTGTGGCGGGAAGGCCAGATAGGGTGTGGCGGTGAACGAGGAGCCCAGGATGACCACGAGCGGCAGGGACAGGTAGACGAGCACGCCGAGCGCGAGCAGGCGGATCAGGTGGCGAAGAATCATCGCGCGGCTCCAGGCAGGACGGCGGCGCGGTTCGCCAGCGCGACCAGGATCAGGGTGAACACCAGCAACACCATGCTCAGCGCGCCGCCATAGTGAAAGTCGAACACCGTGCTGTACTGCTGGAAGATCAGCATCGACAGCACCGACACGCGTCCGCCCGACAGCAGGGCGGGCGTGACGTAGGCGCTGACGGCGAGCGTGAACACGATGATGGCGCCCGACACCACGCCAGGCAGCGTCAGCGGCCAGGTGATGTGGAAGAAGGTGGCCGCGGGGCTGGCGCCCAGGTCGGCGGAGGCCTGTTCGCAGGCGGGATCGACGCGGGCCAGCGCGTTGCCCACGGCCAGCACCACGAAAGGCAGCAGCACGTAGACCATGCCGATCAGGATGCCGGTTTCCGTGCCGATGAAACGCATGGGGCGGTCCGCCGCGCCCATTCCCACCAAGGCCTGGTTGACCAGGCCGTTGCGGCCCAGCAGCACCATCCATCCGAAGGCCCGCACGATGTTGCTGGTGAACAGCGGCACCACCAGCAGGATCACGCAGAATCGGCGCCAGGCCTTCCAGCGCACCACGCGCACCAGATACCAGGCCAGGGGATAGCCCAGGATCACGCAGGCGACCGTGGTGAAGAGGGCCAGCCGGAAGGTCACCAGGATGACGTCCCAGTGATACTGGTCGGCCAGCACGCGCACGTACTGCTGCGCGGTCAGGGTCAAGCCGTCAGGGCCGCCCGTGAAGCTCGCCAACGCGACCACGGCGAGCGGCGCCAGGAAAAAGGCGGCAAAGAACAGGACCGGTGCCGCCAGCAGCAGGCAGGGCGATTGCCAGGCGCGGGCGTTCATGGCCGCTCACCGATCAGATGCAGGCTTTCCGGTTCGAACGCCAGGGCGGCGACGGCGCCCGGGCCGAGGCCCGACGGCGCGATGCCGCCGTGGCGGGCTACCAGGGTCTGCCCGCCGATGTCCACGTGGATCATGCTGTGGCTGCCCACATTGATCACGTCGGTAACCGTGCCGGTCAGGCTGGCCCCGGCGGCGTCGCCGCCCACGCGCAGGTCTTCCGGGCGCAGGACGGCAACGCCGCGCGCGGACGCGGCGTTGCCGCGCAGCGGCACGCGCAGCCCCTGGGCTTCCAGCAGCAGCGTGCCGTCGCCCGGGGCGGAATAGGCCAGGAAGTTCGCCTCGCCGATGAACTCGGCCACGAAACGCGTGGCGGGCTGCCGATAGATATCGGTGCCCATTCCCACCTGCTCGATTTTGCCCGCGTGCATCACCACCACCTTGTCGGCCATGGTCATCGCCTCTTCCTGGTCGTGCGTGACGAAGATGAAGGCGATGCCCAGTCTGGCTTGCAGGTGCTTGAGTTCCAATTGCATGCGCTTGCGCAGCTTCAGGTCCAGCGCGGAGAGGGGTTCGTCCAGCAACAGCAGCTTGGGCTGGTTCACGATGGCGCGGGCCAGCGCCACGCGTTGCTGCTGCCCGCCGGACATCTCGCGGGGATAGCGCGGGCCGAAGTCCGCCAGGCCCACCATGTCCAGCGCCGAGCGGGCGCGCGCCGCGGCCTCGGGCCGGGAGGCGCCGTGGCGGCGGGGCCCGTAGGCCACGTTTTCCAGCACGCTCATGTGCGGGAACAGGGCGTAGTTCTGGAAGACCGTGTTCAGCGGCCGGTGATGGGCGGCCAGACGGCTGATGTCCTGGCCCTCGATCAGAATGCGGCCGGATTCGGGCTTCAGGAATCCGGCGATCGAACGCAGCAGGGTGGTCTTGCCGCAGCCGCTGGGGCCCAGCAGCGCCACGAATTCCCCCTGCTGGACTTCCAGGTCGATGCGGTCCAGCGCCTGATAGGCGCCAAAGCGCATCGATACGCCGTCGATGGTAAGCAATGCGGACATGTTCGGCCCCGGTCTAGCGCTTGCGGGCAACCTGGCGGTTCCAGGCGTCCGTGACCTCGGCGCGGCGGCTGTTGATGATGTTCCAGTCGAACAGGCTGAGGTTCTTGACCGAGCCGTCCGCGCCCCACGGCAGCTTGCGGGCGACATCCTTCGGCACCTGGACGTCCTTGACCGCCGGGCCCAGGTAGAGGCGCGTGGCCAGGCAGGCCGCGGCCTCACGGGTCAGCGCGGTGTCTATGAATTTCTGCGCGGCGGCCTTGTTCGGCGCGCCCTTGACCAGGTGCAGGCGCGCGTCGGTGGCCCAGGCGCCTTCCTTGGGCACGGCGAAGCCGATGGGCAGTCCCTTGTCGATCAGGTCCCAGGCGCCGACGTTGAAATGCGCGCCGATGATGGCCTCGCCGCTCTGGTAGGCATTGGTGGCGGCGCCGGAACTGTCGAAGAACAGCGCCGTGTCTAGGCTGGCGAGCTTGGCGTAGAGCGGCGCCAGGTTGGAAGGATCGACGGAGAATACCCGGGCAAGGAAGAAGACGAACGGCACGCCGGACGAGTTCGCCGGCGAGGGAATGGCCACGGCGCCCGCATATTCGGGCTTCCACAGGTCCTTCCAGCTGGCCGGCGGCTGCGGCACGTCCTTGGTGTTGTAGGCGATGCCCAGCGAGTAGTAGCCGGAACTGACGGCATAGGCCGCGCCGCCGTTGCGATACAGGCCCTGGTCGATGACGTTCGTCATGTTGGGAATGGCGCCGGGATCGAGCGTATCCAGTACGCCGGCCTCGGCGGCCAGTTCGCTGATGCCGCCGTCCATCCAGGCGACGTCGATCGTGGGCGCGCCCTGTTGCTGCTGCAGCTTCGCCAGCGTCGTGGTGGAAGTGCCTACCTCCGGCACCACGGCGACGCCCGTCGCCTTGGTGTAGGGGTCGGCGACGCAGGTGCGGAAGGCGTCGCCCCAGTTGCCGCCGTACCAGGCGACGGTGATTTTCTGCTGTTGCGCCAGCGCCTGGCTGGCCACGAGCAGTCCGGCGCCCAGCAGGGCGGCGCGGACGGCGTTGCGGGTAAGTGTTGCCATGTCGGAATCCCCTTGTGAATTTATCGGCCCGTTTCGGCGCGTCCCGGAGGGCGCGCATACGGTGCCACAAGCGAATCTTGGGCGATCCCAGGGAAAACCAGCTTGAAGGCGCGGGACATAAACTTGAATAATTGCGACATGGATACCGCAACGCCCGCCGCGCCCGCGCCGTTTCCCTATGGAGACGGCTTTCACGAGCCCGCCCAGGGGAAACCCGCGCTGACCATCGGCATCGTGTTGCTCGACCAGTTCACGCTGGCCGCCTTCGCGGGCCTGGTGGATGTCTTGCGGCTGGCTGGCGACCATGGCGGGCGCAGCCGCCAGATCCACACGGCATGGCGCGTCATGAGCTGGGACGGCAAGCCGCGCCGCTCGAGCGCGGGCCTGACCATCGACGTGGCCGACAGCCTGCCCGACGACCTGTCGCAGTTCGACTACGTGGCCGTTTGCGGCGGCAACGATTATTTCAATGAGCGCATGCCCGAGCGGCTGCGCGACTGGCTGCGGCAGGCGGCCGCGCAACGCGTCCGCCTGCTGGGCATCTGCACGGGCACGTTCGCGCTGGCGCAGGCGGACGTGATCGGCCCGCGCACGGTCTGTGTGCACTGGAACGTGCTGGATACCTTCCGCGAACGGTTTCCCCAGACGCGCGTGGTCGTGGACCGGCTGTTCGTGGACGAGGGCGACCTGATCTCCTGCGCCGGATCCACCGCCGCCATCGATCTCGGGCTGTACCTGGTGGCCCGGCACTGCGGGCGCGACAAGGCGCAGCAGGCCGTGCGGCACATGATGCTCCAGGGGGTGCGGCCGGGCCGCGTGCCGCAGGCGCATTTCCACACGGATCTGTCGGGCATCCAGGACCTGCGGGTCCGCCAGGCCGCGCATTTCATGGAACAGCGCATCGACAGTCCGCCTCCGCTGGACGCGATCGCTCGGTACGTCGGGGTGGGGCGCAGGCAGCTCGAGCGCGCGTTCCGCGTGGCCACCGGCATGTCGCCCATGGCTTTCCAGCGCCAGTTGCGGCTGGAATACGGCAGCTGGCTGTTATTGAACAATCCTTGCAGCATCACCCAGATTGCGCTTGACTGCGGGTTTGCGGATGGCGCGCATTTTTCGCGCGACTTCCGCGCGCATTTCGGCCTGTCCCCCAGGCAGTACCAGCAGGCCCGCGGCGCGCCGGCCGCCGGACACGGAGGCGAGATCAGCGTATTCCCGGCTTAGCCTTCATCGACAGAAGGAGACAGCATGACTTACGACCTTTGGTATTGGGACGGCATTCCCGGACGTGGAGAGTTCGTGCGCCTGGCGCTGGAAGCGGGAGGCATTCCGTACCGCGATTGCGCGCGCGAGCAGAGCGCGGACGAAAACGCCCTGGTCGAGAACCTGAGTTCCCGCCGCAGGCACCCGCCGTTCGCTCCGCCTTACCTCGTGGCGGGAAAGATGACGCTGGCGCAGACCGCCAACATCCTGCTGTTCCTGGGTGAAAAGCACGGCCTGGCGCCGGAGTCGCAGGAAGGACGCCTGTGGGTGAACCAGCTCCAGCTCACCATCGCCGACATGGTGGCCGAAGCGCACGACACCCATCATCCCATCTCCGCCAGCGAATACTACGAAGATCAGAAGGAAGAGGCGGCACGCCGCGCGCGCAGCTTCCGCGAAGAACGGATGCCCAAATTCCTGGGGTACTTCGAATCGGTGCTGGACGGGCAGGATGCCTGGCTGGCCGGCGGCAAGGGCTGGACCTATGTGGACCTGTCCTTGTTCCATCTGGTCGACGGCCTGCTCTATGCCTTTCCCAAGCGCATGGCCACGCTGGCCGCGGGCTATCCGAACGTCATGGCGCTGCACGCGCGCGTGGCCGCGCTGGCGGAATTGCAGCCCTATTTCGAAAGCGGCAGGCGTCTGCCTTTCGGGGAGGGCATCTTTCGCCGCTATCGCGAACTGGACGCGGCTTGAGCGCGGCCGTCCCCGGGGGCGCGGTCCGATGCGCTATAAAGACGGTATTGTCTGAACCCGCAGGCCCGGGCAGGAACCATCCCGCCCGGGCCGCGCCATTTGCGGCAACCGTCCATGACCGAATCCGAAGCCCTGGCTCTAGCCTCGCACCGCCACTACAAAGGCGGCCTGTACCTCTACGTGGGCACCGCCCGTCATTCCGAAACCGAGGAGTCCATGGTGGTGTACGAGCACCTCTGGCCTCACGAGCGCGGGCTGTGGGTGCGCCCCGCGGCGCTGTTCTTCGGTCAATTGGCCAACGGCTCGCCTCGTTTCGCGCCGTTGCGGCCGGCGGAGTAGCGCCGTGACGTTTTTCTATCGGCGCACGCGCGCGACGCCCGTTCGCGCGGCGGCGGGCCGCAAGGCCGGCGCCGAGGCCCTGGCCGAAGCGCTGCAGGCATTGCGCGGCCCCTTTATCGTGGCCGACCTGGAAACCACCGGCCTGTCCACCGCCACCTGCGAGATCCTGGAATTCGCCGCGGTGCGCGTGGACGCGTCCGGCGCGATGGAGCGGGAATACACGCAGGTGGTGCGCACGCGCGGCCCCGTTCCGTCCTTCATCACGCGCTTGACCGGCATCACGCAAGCGGAAGTCGATCGCCATGGCGTGCCGGTGGTGCAGGCATTCTCTTCCTTCCTGGATTTCGTGGAAGACCTGCCCGTGTTTTTCCACAATGCGTCATTCGACCGGCGCTTTCTGGGGGCCGCCGCGGACCAGACCGGGATGCCGTTTTCGAACGCCACCCACTGCACGCTGGCGCTGGCCCGCCGCGCCTGGCCCGAGCTGCCGTCGCACAAGCTGGAGATCCTGGCGCGCCATGTCGGCGCCTCGGACCCCACTCACCGGGCGTTGGCCGACGTGCGCACCACGGTCGCCGTGGCGCTTGCGGCCAGCGAGCGGCTCGGCGCGGCCTGAAGCGTTCATTTCCTGTCAGGAGGCCGGATGTCCGACCTGGAACAGATCAGATTGGCCGTCCGCCAGTTCACGGCGGAGCGGGATTGGCAGCCCTATCATTCGCCCAAGAACCTGGCCATGGCCCTGGCCGGCGAGGCGGGGGAACTGGTGTCGCTGTTCCAGTGGCTGACCGAAGCCGAGTCGCGCAGCATGCCGCCCGAGCGGCTGGCCGACGCGGCGGACGAAATCGCCGACGTGCAGATGTACCTGGTCGCGCTGGCGGACCAGCTGGGCATCGATATCGCCGAGGCCGTGGCCGGCAAGATGGTGAAGAATGCGCGGAAATATCCGGCGGACCGTTTTCGCGGCAGCGCGCGCAAGTACGACGATCCGCCCGATATTCCCTAGGCTTCAAAGCACTTTCTGCTCGTGATGCACCTGCGGCGGCTCGACGAAAAATCCCGCCACCAGCTTGCGCCATTCCTGGAAATCGGTGGACTCGCGGAAATCCACCATGTGGTTCTCCACGGTTTCCCATTCCACGACCAGCGTATAGCGCTGCGGCTGCTCGATGCTGCGGTACAGCTCCATGCCGTGGCATCCGCGGGCGCGCAGGAACAGCGGCCTGGCCTGCGCGACGCCGGCTTCGAACAACGCCTCCTGCCCTTCGCGGACATGGATGCTGGCAATCTCCTGGATCATGATTCTGTCTCCGTACGACGAGTGGGGCCGGGTAGCGCCCGGCGGCCGGAATAGTATGGCCGAAAAATCCTCATTCAGCCTTTTGACAGGCTTGCAAAATTCGGCGCCGTCAGGATCGCTCGGGCGCGCTAGGGAAGTTGCCCGAGTCGCGGGCCGCCGTTCCCATCCGTTGAGTTGAGTTCCTTCGCCCGCGCGTTTCCTCCCGCTCGTTGCGCTTCGTCCGTATGAACGGTCCCGCGCGCGTTGTCCGCATATTTGGCCGGACTTGTTACTGCTCTTGCTCGTCCACCTGGATCCGGTCGGCCGTTTAGCCGATATCGATGTGCCTAGGACGGCGCAATCATTCCGTACCAATACGAAAGTCCCACGCCTTTCGTCATTGTCCGGAGGGCTGGGGAGGTAACGGTCCGCGCCGGTCGGTCGCCGGCAACCAGGTATCCGTGCAAGTACGGAGCAGGAGGAGCTCAAATGAAAAAGCTCGCAGCAGTCGCCGCGTTGTCCTTGTTTGCCGCCACGGCCTACGCCACCGGCCCGGTCGGCGGGTCCGTGACGGGCCACGCCGGCGCCATCAACGGCACCGCGTCATCGGTTTCCACCGGCAGTTCGGTGGTGGCCACGCAGATCAATGGCTACGGTTCGTCCAGCCAGACGTCGTTCGGCAGCACCGGCGGCATCGCGGAAGTCGGCGGCACCTTCAGCCGCGATGGCACGCAAGTCGTCACCAGTACGCGTCAATACGCCAATAGCGAGTCATATGGCAGCGTGTCGGGCAACGCGCCCATCATGGTGGGCGACAGCATCGCCAACGGCGGCGCAACGTTCGCCAAGACGGACACGAACGCGTCGGCCACGGGTTCGTTCCATGCGGTGAATGTAGGCGCGTTCGGGTCGATACACGGCATTGGCGCGGTGGGCCATGTCGCGGGGTTCAATCACTGACCCAATTATCCGGACGGCTTCGGCCGTCCGGGCGAGGGGACATCATGAAGACCATTGTGTTTGCCATTTCCCTGTCGCTGGCGGCGTTTTCCGCCAGCGCCCAGACCAGCAGTTCCAGCGCCACGACCTCGGCGTCATCGGGTTCGACCAATGCGGGCAACAACCAGGGCATTACCTTCAACTCCAGCAATAGCGGATCCGGCACCTTGCGGACCGCGCCGCCGGTGGGCGGCCAGAGCTTCTACGGCTCGTTCTCATCCGATAGCTGCATGGTGTCGGCGGGAGGAGGAGGCTCCGTCGTCGGTTTCGGCATGAATCTCGCGATCCCGATCGAGGATCAAAAGTGCAGCTTGCGGCGCAACTTCGAGCGCACGATGCAGGCCGCCGCTTCCACCAAGGACGCCGACCGCGCCCGCCGCCTGGAAACCGCCGCTATCGACATTCTGTGCCAGACCGACGACCGCACCAAGGCCGCGCTGGTGGCGCAGGGGCTATGCACCAATCCCGCGCTGACCACGGCGGATCATCGCTTCGACGGAAACGCGGTTGCGCAGGTCGCGCCGCCATCGGCGCCGGTGCTGGCGGAGACGCCCACCGCGCAGGCCTATCCCGTGCGCTCGGCGCAGAGCGCCGCGCTCGCGTCGCCGCCGCTGCGCAACCCCCGCTACGACAGGCAGACGTTCGCCGACCTGTACTCTCCGGGTTGAGGCCGGACGCCCTGTCCGGCCATGGAACGCTACCGCGCGGGCGCGGCCGGCGGCGGGACCGCGGCGGGAGCCGCCTCCGGAACCGCCGGCAGCTGTGGGGCCGAGGCGAGCAGCATGGTGGGCGGCGACGACACCTCCAGCCCCGCGTCGTGCAGCCGCTTGAGCACGGTGAACAGCAGGGCGCTGCGCACCCCGTAGGCCGCGCGCGGGGAAGACACATAGCCCTTGGCATTGAAGACCAGGTGGCCGCCTTCAATGCCATCGAGGAACACGTTGGGCGCCGGCGCGTCCAGCACGTCTTCGTGATCGGCGAAGGCCTGGAGCATCAGTTCGCGCACGTGCTCGGCGTCGATGGACAGCGGCATGGGCAACTTGATCTGCACCAGCCCCAGCGGATTGGAGCGGGTGACGTTGCGCACGGTCTTGGTGACGAATTCCGAATTCGGAACGATCACGGTCGAACGGTCTCCCATCTGGATTTCCGTCGCCCGAACATTGATGCGCAGGATGTCGCCCTCCACGCCGCCCAGCGATACCCAGTCGCCGACCTTGACCGGCCGCTCGGCCAGCAGGATCAGGCCGGAAACGAAATTCTGGACGACCGCCTGCAGGCCGAAACCGATACCCACTGACAGCGCGCTGGCGATCCATGCCACGCGTTCCAGGCCGATGCCGGCAGCGGATAGCGACAGGGCGACGGCAATCACGAAACCGGCATAGCCGAAGAGCGTGGCGGCCGACAGCTGCATGCCCGGATCCAGCTCGGTCGTGGGCAGATAGCGGTTGGACAGCCAGCGCTTCAGCATCTTCACGCTGAGCAGCGACAGCCCCAGCACCAGCAGCGCCTGCAGGACGGCGCCGGGACGGATCTGGGCCTCGCCGATGGCCAGGCCCTTGCGCAATTGATCGAAGCGTTGCACCAGGTCCATTGGCGCTTCGCCGAAGGGGGCCAAAAGCAGGGTGATGGCAAGCAGCCCGACCGCGACCCTTCCGACGCCCGACAGCAGCACCGCCGCCTGGTCGCGCATGCTGGGGGCCTCATGCTCCCCTCCATCGCGATGAGACGAGCCCAGCAACGTGCCGAATCCATCCTCGATCAGCGTCGAGGCCAGGTAGGCGGAGGCCAGCACGATCAGCGTCCAGAGCACCTGCTTGACGAGGAAGCTGCCGAACGCGACGTAGCCGGCCAACAGGCTGGCGAGGCTCAGGATCAGCACGGTCCAGATGGCGGTCAGCAGCAACGACAGCCAGAAAGGAATGGGGCTATCGTTTTCCTGCATGGCTTGCCGGCGCAGGCGGCGGCTGATCGCCAGCACGGCGCCGATCATCGCCATGGTCATGACGGCGACGATGCCGGTCAGCGTGATCGTCGTGGTCAGGCTGGCGTTCAGCAGCACGGGCAGGCGCTCGGCCAGCCAGATCATCACCACGAGCACGCCCAGCACGCCGGGCAGCCAGCGCAGCCGCGCGGCCACGATGTCGCTGATCGGAGGGAGGCGCCACGACGGCCGGTTCGAGGACAGAAGGGCATAGCCCAGCCCCGACACATACCCGCCGAAACAGACAGTCGCCACCAGGTTGGCCAGCAGCGATGCGGTGTTGTCGGTCAGCTGGGAATTCCAGTCCAGCCCGATATGGATGAGCAGCGCGATGACGCCGGGCGTGGCCACGGCCAGCGCCACGTGCGTGACCGCCAGGAAGGAGCGCCGCAGGCGGCCGGGCGGGACCCGCGTAGCGGTCAGGCGCAGCAGGATGCGGCCGATCCAGACGCGCAGGGCGATGGCCAGCACGGCAGCCGCGGACAGCAGCAGCCACCCCCATTTGGGCGTCTGCTTCACCGCGGCCGCAAGATCATCGCCCAGGGCTTCCAGGCGTTCGAGATCGCGCGGGAATTCTTCCCGGAACTCCGTCCAGAACGGATTGGAAAGGAAGGAATCCCGCCGCTCGCCCAGCCGCGCCTGGAACTGCGTGCGGCGTTGCGCCGATATCTGTTCCGCGGCCTGGCCGGCGTCCACGGACAGCAGTCTGGCCAGCTTGATCTGCGCGTCCAGCGCCCGGTTGCTCTTTTCGAGCTGCGTGCGCTGCGCGGCCACGTCGGGCGCTTCCTTGGCGCCTTCCGGCGGCGTGCCCAATTCGCTCAGTTTGGCCGCCACGCTGGCCAATTGCGGCGCCAGCGCTTCGGCCGCCGCGTCCGCCTTGGACTGGATGTCGAGCGCGTCGCCGCGCTGCTGAAGCAGCGCGGCGTCGTCGGTTTCGTCGGCGACTTGCTTGCGGATATCGTCGATCTGCTTGCGCGCCGCGGTCAGCATGGCTTCCGTGTCGGCCGGGGTGGGCGGCTGCGCCGCGAACGCGGGGATCAGGAACAGCGCCAGCAGCAATGCCGCGGCCAGCGCGGCGAGCGAAGGACGCTTGCGGCAAGTCCGCAAGGGTAGGGAATGGGTTATCGATGTCATGTTCTTGGGCGAGGGACTCGCATTCGAGGCGGCAGCATAACAAGCCGCCGTCCCGCCCGTTGCAACAAAAACTGGTGCTATGGCCCCATTAGAATCGGCGCGCGATTGTCGTCAAATCGCCGCTGCGCGGGGATATGAAACGGGGTCGGATCAAAGCCGGGGCCCCCGCGCGGAGGGGACGGTGCCGTTGTCCGCAACCCAAGTTTACGAGGCCAACGTTTGGATTCAACTCAGGCTAGCGCGAGAGGCCCCGGGCGGGCGCTTTTTGGGGTTTCCCTAGCACCTCGTCGCACACCGCCAGCCAGGCGCGGGCGGCGAAGGACAGGTATCCCGATTGCTGCCAGATGTGGCCCACTTCCCACTGCATGCCCGATTTGGCCAGTTTCGCGGTGCTCAGGCCGCGCGTTTTCATCCGCTGCATCAACGGTTCGGGGAGCAGCGCTACGCCCAGGCCGGCGGATGCCATGGCGACCAGGAAGTCCCAATGGGCGCTCTGGGCCGCGATGCCGGGCTGGAAGCCCGCATCGGCGAAGGCTTGCCGCAGGCGGCGAGTGATGGCGAAGTCGTCCGTGGGGATCAGGAGCCGCGCATCGCGCAACGCGCTCAGCGGCAGCGAGGTCTTGCCAGCCCAGGGCGCGTCTGGCGGGCCGATGACCCATATGGGATAGCTGCCGAAGGGCTGGGCGGCCAGCCCGCCGTCGGGCGCGATCGGCAGGATGGTGGCGCCCACTTCCAGTTCACCGCTCGCGACCAGGCCCTCTACCGCCTGTCCGGTGCCTTCGCGCAAGGTCAGGTGTATGCCGGGATGCCGTTCGCGAAAGCGCTTTACCACCGGGGTGAACAGCAGGTTGATCATGGGCGGAATGCCGACCTCCAGCGCGCCGCGGCGCAGGTCGGCGGTCTGGCGCAACTCTTCGGACAGCTGGCGCATCGTTTCCAGCACCTGCAAGCCGCGCTGGTACATGACCCGCCCCGTGTCGGTGGGGCGGGCGGTGTGGCCATCGCGGATCAGCAACGGGGTGCCCGCTTCCTCTTCCAGTTGCCGGATCATCTTGCTGACGGTCGATTGCGTCACGAACAGCGCTTTGGCCGCCTGGGTGAAGCTGGCATGCCTGACGGTTTCCACGAAATACCGCAACGCGCGCACGTCCATGGCGCCAATCTCCTCCGCGCGGCGCGCGACAAACTAGCAAATGATGAAAAAAACGACTGATATGGATGATTTTAAGTCATTACGAGATTTGGACGGGCCTTCCTATACTGCCGAAAATTCGTCCCGGCGGCGGCATGACCGCCCTCGGGACCTCGGGAAACGCCGCGTCAGACGGCGCCTGGGCGCAGAGGCGGCATATCGCCGCGCCCCGCCGCGAGCCGTTGGCCCTTGAATCTGGAGACACCATGCATCTCGACCGTATCCGCCACCCTGGGCTGCGCGCCAAGATAACGTCCGCCGAACAGGCGGCTTTGCTGGTTCAGGACGGCATGACCGTCGGAATGAGCGGCTTTACCCGCGCCGGCGACTGTAAGTCGGTGCCGGCGGCGCTGGCGGCGCGCGCCGAGCGCGATCCGCTCTCCATTACGCTGATCACCGGCGCGTCACTGGGTCACGACACCGACAAAATGCTTGCGCAGGCCAACGCCCTGGCGCGCCGCATGCCGTTCCAGGTGGATACCACGCTGCGCCGCAAGATCAACGAGGGTGGAATCGCCTTCATTGACCAGCACCTGTCGGAAACGGTCGAACAACTGCGCGCGGGCCACATCGGTCCGATCGACGTGGCCATCATCGAGGCGGCGGCGATCACCGAGAACGGTGCCATCGTGCCGACGATGTCCGTGGGAAATTCTGCCTCGTTCGCGCAACAGGCCGACAAGATCATCATCGAGTTGAATCTGGGCGTGCCCGCCGCCATCGAAGGCTTGCACGACATCTACGTGCCCGCCGACAGGCCGGCGCGCCAGCCTATCGGTCTGGTATCCGCCGACCAGCGCATCGGCCAGCCGTTCATCGAGGTGGATCCCTCCAGGATCGCGGCCATCGTCATCACGCACGAACCGGACAGTCCGTCCAACGCCTTGCCCCCCGATGACGAGACCAACGCCATCGCCGGCCACATCAACGCTTTCCTGCGGCGCGAGGTCGACGCGGGCCGCCTGACCAATTCCCTGCTGCCGCTACAGGCCGGCATCGGCACCATCGCCAATGCCGTGCTGCACGGATTCGAGTCTTCCAGTTTCGACAAACTGACGATGTACTCGGAAGTGCTGCAGGACAGCGCCATCGAGCTACTGGACCAGGGCAAGCTGGCATTCGCGTCGGCGTCCTCCATCACGGTGTCCAAGCCCGTCTACGAAAAGATCCTGGCGAACATGGAGCACTATCGCGAGCGTATCGTGCTGCGCCCGCAGGAAATCAGCAACGCGCCGGAGATTGTCCGCCGCTTGGGCGTCATCGCCATCAATACCGCGCTGGAATTCGACATCTACGGCAACGTGAACTCCACCCACGTGGGCGGCACCCACATGATGAACGGCATCGGCGGATCGGGAGACTTCGCGCGCAATGCGCATCTTGCGATTTTCGTATCGAAGGCTATGGCCAAGAACGGCGATATTTCCAGCGTGGTGCCCATGGTGTCCCATGTGGATCACACCGAGCATGACGTGGACGTGCTGGTCACCGAGTGCGGGCTGGCGGATCTGCGCGGCCTGGCGCCCCGCGAACGGGCTCGCGCCATCATCCGCAATTGCGTGCACCCGTCCTACCGCGATGCGCTGCAGGACTACTTCGACCGCGCCTGCGAACGCGGCGGGCAGACCCCGCATCTGCTCGAGGAAGCCTTTTCGTGGCACCAGCGGTTCAATGAAACGGACTCCATGCAGCCTTCGGCGCCGGTCGCGCGCAAGGTCGCCTGAGCGGCGGTCCGCGGCGGCCGAAGCCGCCGCTATCGTCCCTGCGATTCATCCCCGGCGTCGGGCCCGGAGGTGACCAGGCTGCGGCGGGACAGCTCCAGTTCGTCGCGCAGCCATTGCTTCAATGCAACCAGCGGTTCCCAGTCGCGCAGGCTGGGGCGATAGACCAGGTGGTACGTCTGCGCCTGCTCGTAATGGACGCTCACCGTAGAGACTTGCACCAGCCGTCCGGCGCATAGCGCGTCCGCCGCGAGCAATTCGCGTCCCAGCGTGATGCCCAGCCCCTGTTCGGCGGCCTGCAGCATCATGCCCGCATCGTTGAACGAAGCGACCGGTGTGACCGGGATGCGCAGCCCCGCGGCATTGAACCAGTGCTGCCAGACTTCGCGGTCACCCAGCAGGGGCTGGCGCGCAAGGGTTTCGGGCGAGCAGTCGGGAAGCGCGGCGGCCGTCTCCGGCGACGCCAGGACGATCAGCGGCAAGGGCATGTCGAACAGGGGCTCCGACTCGACTCCGGCCCAGGGGCCCCGGCCGAAACGCAACGCCGCGTGGAAACCGTCGCGCAGCAGGTCGACGACTTGCTGCGAGGAATCGATCTCCAGCGCCAGGCCGGGATGGCGCGCACGCCAGCGGGCCATGCGGGGCAACAGCCAGCGCTGCGCGAAAGAAGGCAATGCCGACACTCTCAGGCGCTGCTCATTGCCCCTTGCCATCGCGGACGCCGCAAGCACCCCTTCATCCAATTGCGTCAAGGCGCCCTGGACGGCGCAAAGCAGGGCGGCGCCAGCGCTGTTCAGGACGATGCCGCGCCCGCTGCGTTCGAACAGGGGAAAACCCAGCTGTTCTTCCAATCCCTTGATCTGCTGGCTGACGGCGCTGTGAGTCAAGTGCAGCCGTTCAGCCGCCGCGCGCAGGTTCTGCAGCTCGGCGACCGCCCGGAAAGCGGGAAGCGTGTTCAGAGGCAAGCGCATGGCGGAAAACCGATAGAAGATTTATTGGTCATCATAGCTTACCGATAACCCCAGAACAATTCGATTTTCATCGGGTGGTTGGGCTATTACGCTTACCAAACGCCTATCCCATCCGGAGCCCGTCATGCCAGCGCAAACTTGTTCCTCATCTTCCGTTTCGTTGCCGTCGCTACCCGTGGGACGGCAACCGTCTCCGTGGCCGGCCGGCAGCGTCGTGGGCCCGTCCGGCCGGGAAATCCAGGAAATGGCCGTGGCGCCCTTGGGCAACGGTTTCTTCAAAAGGCTATGGTCCGTCTACCGCCAGTACCGCAACATGGCGCAACTGCGCAATCTGGCGGGAGATCTGGACGAGCATATGCTGCAGGACGTCGGGGCTCCTCATTGGCTGATCAACGAAGCCAGCGTGAATCGTGAACTGATGCGGCTTCGCGATGTGAACTATTTGCGCTGGTAGCGAATTGCGAGCGCCGCCACTGCGGCCCCGCCCGCTCGGGTTGTCCTCTTTAATCTGTCTCTATATAGAGTAGGCAGGGGCCGAGCTGGCGGGGCCGCTTTGCTTGTCGAAAGTTGTGCTATAGTCTCGCTCCTTCGCGATTCGGGCGGTTTCCGGGTCGTGGGGCCAGGCAAGCATTCATTGCATG
>NZ_JBLZXF010000020.1:0-94887 GCF_050285585.1 Achromobacter sp.
ACGTGGATTCCGGCAACATTGCCTACAACCTGCTCAAGACGGCGGCGGGCGGCAACGTGGCGGTGGGTCCGTTCCTGCTGGGCGCGAACGCGCCCGTGCACATCTTGACCTCCAGCTCCACCGTGCGCCGCATCGTCAACATGACCGCGATGACGGTCGTCGATGTCAACACACCGCGTTGAAGTAAGGCCGGCCGGTCCGGCGTGCCCGCGCACGCCGACCGGCCTGGTCCTGACCGGAGGCGGCGCCCGCGCCGCCTACCAGGTGGGCGTGCTCAGCGCCATCATGGAACTGCTGGATCCGGACTGGCATTCCCGTTTCCAGAATCCGTTCCACATCATCTGCGGCACCTCGGCGGGCGCCATCAACGCCGCGGCGCTGGCGTGCCGGGCAGACCGGCCGCATCTGGGAGTGAGGCGCATCCGGCGCCTGTGGTCCTCGCTGAATACCGACATGATCTACCGGGCCGACACCCCCGGCATGCTACGCACCGGCGGCCGCTGGCTGGGCCTGCTGTCGCTGGGCTGGATGTATTCGGGGCTGACGCGCAAGCGGCCTACGTCCCTGCTGGACAACAGTCCCATGGAGGCCCTGCTGGGCCGGGTGCTGGATTTTCAGCACTTGAGGTCCAACCTGGAGAGCGGCGCCCTGTCCGCGCTGGCGATCACGGCCTCTGGCTATACCAGCGGCGAGCACTTGACCTTCTATCAGGCGCATACGCCCATCGAGCCCTGGCACCGCTATCTGCGCCTGGCCATTCCCACGCCGATCGGCATCGATCACCTGATGGCGTCGTCCGCCATCCCCTTCGTCTTCCCCGCCCGGCAGGTGCAGGTGCACGGCAAGGGCGAGTGGTGCGGCGACGGCTCGATGCGCCAGCTCGCGCCGATCAGCCCCGCCATACACCTGGGCGCGCATCGGGTGCTGGTGATCGGCACCGGCTTCCGGGACGACACTCATCCCGAGAACCGCGAGGACTCTCCGCCTTATCCGTCCCTGGCCCAGGTGGGCGGACATGCGCTGGCCAGCATATTCCTGGACGGCCTGTCGATCGACGTCGAGCGCCTGCAGCGGATGAACTCCTTGATGGCCTTGACCGGAGAGGGCGATTCCACCACCGGCGTGCGCCGCATCGACGTCCTGACGATCACTCCCAGCCAGTCGCTGGACCTGATGGCGCTGGAGCATTTGCAGGACATGCCGGCCCAGGCCCGTGCCCTTTTCCGCGTACTCGGTGTATCGTCCGATCCAAGCCGTCCGGGGGGCGGATCGCTGATGTCCTACCTCCTGTTCGAATCCAGCTACACCAAGCGATTGATTGAACTGGGTTATGCCGATACGATGCAGCGTAACGACGAAGTGATCGCCTTTTTCAAGGAGGCTCAGGCATGACGCGCAATGGCCAATCTACTTTGCAGCGGCAGCTGCTGCGCGGCGGTGCGCTGGCCGGCGAAGGGCTGGATAAAAAGGCCGTGGTGGACGCCGCGCATGAGCTCGGCCTGCCCCTGTTCGTCGCCAACTGCGATCCTGCCCGCAGCCGTTCGGCGGTGTTGCGCGCCATCGTCAAGGCGGTGGACTTTCCCGAGTACTTCGGCGGCAATCTCGACGCGCTGTACGACTGCCTCTGCGACACGGTGCTGGACCACAAGATCGGCGTGGTGCTGTGGCTGTACAAGCTGCATTCCGGAGATCCGGCGCTGGAAGAAGACGCCGCCCTCATTGAAACCGTCTGCTCCGATGCGTCCGATTTTGCGCGCGAGAACGGCCGCGTCTTTGCGTACGTCATCGAGCACGCCGGCAAGCATCCCGATCCCGAGCCGGGAGTCGCCGCCGCGCCCTACGGCGAAAATAGCTGAGCGGCCTACCAGCCCAGCAGGGCGCTGGCGGCCGATAGCAGGGCCAGCCCGGCTGTCTCGGTGCGCAGCACCCGGGGGCCGAAGCGCACGGCCTGAACCCCGGCCTCGCGGGCCAGCGCCAATTCCCTGTCGGACCATCCGCCTTCCGGACCCACCAGCAGGGTCAGCGCCTGCAGGCCGGGGGCGGACCGCAGCCGGGCGGCAAGATCGTCCTGCGCTTCCGGATGGCACATCAGGCGCAGCCCGGCCTCCGGCTGCGCCAGCCATTCCGCCAGCGTGCGGGGCGCGTCCACGGCCATCAGCCGGTTGCGGCCGCATTGTTCGCTGGCGGACTGCGCGATGCGCTGCCAGTGCGCCACGCGTTTTTCGAGCCGCAGCCCCGACAATTGCAATACGCTGCGCTGCGCCGCGACCGGGCAGACCCGCGCAGCTCCCAGTTCCACGGCCTTCTCGACGACCCAGTCCATCTTGTCCCCGGATGGCAGCCCCTGGACCAGGGTGACGCTGCCGGCCAGCTCGGCCTCGCGGGGCGAAAAGTCGCCCAAGCGGGCATAGCCGGCCTTGCCTTCCACCTCCAGCACCGCGGGATATTCGCCGCCGCGGCCGTTGAACAGCGTGAGGGCCTCGCCGTCGCGCAGGCGGAGCACCCGCAGCGCGTGGTGGGCAAGGGCATCCGGCAGGGGCACGCGGGTGCCGGCGGCGAGGGGGATTTCGCAAAAGAAGCGGGGGGCGGACATGGGCGTTGCGTTATGGCAAAGAGTGGCTGCAGGCCCGCGCGGCGGGGGCGGCGCGGGGACCTTATTATGCCGTCGGAAGCCGCTGCCGGACCGGCCTTTCGGCCGATGGCCTGAGGGAAACCCCTGGATGCTAAAATCCCTTGCTTCGCAACCTACTTAACTGGCCCTATTTTCTCTAGGCATGCCAGCTTCAAAGAGCCTTCCGAATGAGCAATCCGACCGCCCCTAAACTTGCCTTGGCGGATGCCATCCGCGCCCTCGCGATGGATGCCGTGCAACAAGCGAACTCCGGGCACCCGGGCGCTCCCATGGGCATGGCGGAAATCGCCCAGGCCCTCTGGATCGGCAACCTGCGCCACAACCCCAAGGATCCCGCCTGGGCCAACCGCGACCGCTTCGTGCTGTCCAACGGCCACGGCTCGATGCTGATCTACGCCCTGCTGCACCTGACGGGCTACGACCTGCCCATCGAAGAACTGAAGAATTTCCGCCAGCTGCACTCCAAGACGCCGGGCCACCCCGAAGTGGGCATCACGCCGGGCGTGGAAACCACCACCGGCCCTTTGGGCCAGGGCCTGGGCAATGCCGTGGGCATGGCGCTGGCGGAAGCGCTGCTGGCCGCCGAGTTCAACAAGCCCGGCCACACCATCGTCGACCACCACACCTACGCCTTCACCGGCGACGGCTGCCTGATGGAAGGCATCTCCCACGAAGTGTGCTCGCTGGCCGGCACGCTGAAGCTGGGCAAGCTGGTCGTGCTGTATGACGACAACGGCATTTCCATCGACGGCCACGTCGAGCACTGGTTCGCCGACGACACCGCCAAGCGCTTCGAAGGCTACGGCTGGAACGTGATCCGCGGCGTGGACGGCCATGACGTCGCCGCCGTCGACGCGGCCATCAGGCAGGCCAAGTCGCAGTCCGCCAAGCCCACGCTCATCGTCTGCCGCACCGTCATCGGCAAGGGCTCGCCCAACATGGCGGGCACGCACAACGTGCACGGCGCGCCGCTGGGCAAGGACGAGATCGCCGCTACCCGCGCCGCGCTGGGCTGGTCTTCGGAACCCTTCCAGATTCCGCAAGACGTCTACAACGGCTGGGACGGCCGCCAGAAGGGCGCCGCGGCCCAGGCCGAGTGGCAATCCGCCTTCGACGCCTATGCCGCCGAATTCCCCGCCGAGGCCGCCGAGTTCGCGCGCCGCATGAAGGGCGAACTGCCCGCCGGCTACGCCGATCAGTTCCAGGCGTTCCTGAACGCCACGCTGGAAAAGGCCGAAACCGTGGCTACCCGCAAGGCTTCGCAGTTCGCCATCACGGCGCTGGCCGCCGCGCTGCCGGAAATGCTGGGCGGCTCGGCCGACCTGACCGGCTCCAACTTCACCGACTGGAAGGGCGTCGCCGCCGTCCGCGCGGGCGAGCAGGGCATCCAGTTCGGCCGCCACATCAACTACGGCGTGCGCGAATTCGGCATGGCCGCCATCATGAACGGCGTGGCGCTGCATGGCGGCTACCTGCCGTTCGGCGGCACGTTCCTGACCTTCTCCGACTACTCGCGCAACGCCATCCGCATGGCCGCGCTGATGAAGCAGCGCGTGGTGCACGTGTTCACCCACGACTCGATCGGCCTGGGCGAAGACGGCCCCACCCACCAGTCCATCGAACACGCCGCCAGCCTGCGCCTGATCCCCAACCTGTCGCTGTGGCGCCCGTGCGATACCGCCGAAACCGCCGTGGCCTGGAACGCGGCCGTGACGCGCCCGACCAGCATCGGCATGGACGTGCATGATGGCGGCCCGACGGCCCTGCTGCTGTCGCGCCAGAACCTGCCGTTCGTGCAGCGCGACGCCGCCACCGTCGAAGCCATCGCCCGCGGGGGCTATGTGCTGCGCGACGCCGAAGGCGCGCGCGCCGTCATCATCGCCACCGGCTCGGAAGTCGCCATCGCGCTGGACGCGCAGGCGTTGCTGGCCAAGGAGGGCATCGCCGTGCGCGTGGTCTCCATGCCCAGCACCGACGTGTTCGACCGCCAGGACGCCGCCTGGAAGCAGTCCGTGCTGCCCAAGGGCCTGCCGCGCGTGGCCGTCGAGGCCGGCGTCACCGCCTTCTGGCACAAGTACGTGGGCCTGGAAGGCGCCGTGGTCGGCATCGACCGCTACGGCGAGTCCGCGCCGGCCGGCGCCCTGTTCAAGTTCTTCGGGCTGACCGCCGACAAGGTGGCCGAGACCGTCAAGCAAGTTTTGTAAAAAAGGAGCTTAGTCATGACCATTCGCGTCGCCATCAACGGTTACGGTCGCATCGGCCGCAACATCCTGCGTGCCCACTACGAAGGTGGCAAGAAGCACGATATCGAAATCGTCGCCATCAACGACCTGGGCGATCCCAAGACGAACGCGCACCTGACGCGCTACGACACCGCCCACGGCAAGTTCCCGGGCACCGTCGAAGTCGACGGCGACTTCATGGTCGTCAACGGCGACAAGATCCGCGTGCTGGCCAACCGCAACCCGGCCGAACTGCCCTGGGGCGAGCTGAAGGTCGACGTGGTGCTGGAGTGCACGGGCTTCTTCACGACCAAGGAAAAGGCTGGCGCGCACATCAAGGGCGGCGCCAAGAAGGTCATCATCTCGGCCCCGGGCGGCAAGGACGTGGACGCCACCATCGTCTACGGCGTGAACCACAATGTGCTCAAGTCGACCGACACGGTCATCTCGAACGCGTCGTGCACCACCAACTGCCTGGCCCCGCTGGTCAAGCCGCTGAACGACAAGCTGGGCCTGGAAAACGGCCTGATGACGACCGTTCACGCCTACACCAACGACCAGGTCCTGACCGACGTCTACCACGAAGACCTGCGCCGCGCGCGTTCGGCCACGATGAGCATGATCCCCACGAAGACCGGCGCCGCCGCCGCCGTGGGCCTGGTCCTGCCGGAACTGAACGGCAAGCTGGACGGCTACGCCATCCGCGTCCCGACCATCAACGTGTCGCTGGTCGACCTGTCGTTCGTGGCCAGCCGCGACACGACCGCCGAAGAAGTGAACGGCATCCTGAAGGCCGCCTCGGAAGGCGAGCTCAAGGGCATCCTGGACTACAACACCGAACCCCTGGTCTCGGTGGACTACAACCACAACCCGGCCTCCAGCACCGTTGACGCGTCGCTGACCAAGGTCTCGGGCCGCCTGGTCAAGGTCTCGTCCTGGTACGACAACGAGTGGGGCTTCTCGAACCGCATGCTCGACACCACCGTCGCGCTGATGTCGGCCAAGTAAGCAACACGGCTAGTCCATAGAGGGGACGGATTTGTTTTCCGCGCATGCGGAAAATGGGTTCGTCCCCTTTGTACGCCCATCGTAGGAATCCAAATATGTCCAAGGTCAACACTCTGTCCGCGCTGGCCAAGTCCGGCGCCCTGTCCGGCAAGCGCGTGTTCATCCGCGCCGACCTGAACGTGCCGTTCGACGACGCCGGCCGCATCAGCGAAGACACCCGCATCCGCGCCTCGGTGCCCGGTATCCGCCTGGCGCTGGATGCCGGCGCCGCCGTCATGGTCACCTCCCACCTCGGCCGTCCGAAGGAAGGCGTGCTGACCGACGCCGACTCGCTGGCCAAGGTCGGCCAGCGCCTGTCCGAGCTGCTGGGCATGCCCGTGCAACTCGTGCGCGACTGGGTCGACGGCGTCCAGGTCGATCACGGGCAGGTCGTGCTGCTCGAAAACTGCCGCGTGAACGTCGGCGAAAAGAAGGATGACGAGGCGCTGGCCAGGAAGATGGCCGCGCTGTGCGACGTCTATGTCAATGACGCGTTCGGCACGGCCCACCGGGCCGAGGCCACCACGCACGGCATCGCGCGCTTCGCGCCCGTGGCCTGCGCCGGCCCCTTGCTGGAAGCCGAGCTGGAAGCGCTGGGCCGTGCCCTGAACGAGCCGAAGCGCCCGCTCGTCGCCATCGTGGGCGGCTCCAAGGTGTCGACTAAGCTGTCCATCCTGCAATCGCTGGCCGACAAGGTCGACCAGCTGGTCGTGGGCGGCGGCATCGCCAACACCTTCATGCTGGCGGCCGGGCTGTCTATCGGCAAATCGCTGGCCGAGCCCGACCAGGTCGACCAGGCGCGCGCCGTGATCGACATCATGAAGCAGCGCGGCGCGGCGGTGCCGATCCCCGTCGACGTGGTGTGCGCCAAGTCCTTCGGCGCGGACGCCGAGGCGACCGTCAAGGCCGCCGGCGAGGTGGCCGACGACGACATGATCCTGGACATCGGTCCCAAGACCGCGGCGCAACTGGCCGAGATCCTGAAGAAGGCCGGCACCATCGTCTGGAATGGCCCGGTGGGCGTGTTCGAATTCGATCAGTTCGCCAACGGCACGGAAGTGGTGGCGCGCGCCATCGCCGAATCGGAAGGCTTCTCGATCGCCGGCGGCGGCGACACGCTGGCCGCCATCGCCAAGTACGGCATCAGCGAGCAGGTCGGCTACATCTCGACCGGCGGCGGCGCGTTCCTGGAGTTCCTGGAAGGCAAGACCCTGCCCGCCGTGGCCGTGCTGGAAGAACGCGCGGGGTGAGGGAGCCCCCACGCCGCGTCCCTGCGGGGCTAGCTGCCTCGCTTGGGCGCGGCGCAATCCTTCATCACTCCATCTTCGCGCCGGACATCTTCACGATGTCCGCATAGCGCGCGATCTCCGACTGTATGAACGCGCCGAAGGCTTCGGGCGTCTGGCCGTCCGGCACCAGCGCGCCCATGCCTTCCATCCGTTTCTTCATCGCGGGATCGGCGACCGCGGCGTTGATTTCCTTGTTCAGGCGCTGGACCACGTCAGCCGGCGTGCCGGCGGGCGCCACGATGCCGTACCAGGCGGATGCATACATGCCGGGCACGCCCGCCTCGGCGAAGGTGGGCACGTCCGGCAACGCGGGCAGCCGCTGGCGCGAGGCGACGGCCAGCGCGCGCAAGGCGCCGGCCTGTACCTGGGCCAGGGAGCCGGTGTCCAGCATCATGTCCACCTGGCCCGCCATCAGGTCCGACACCGCCGGGCCGCTGCCTTTGTACGGAATGTGCAGCACGTCGACGCCAGTCAGGTGCTTGAACATCGAGCCCGCCAGGTGCTGCGATGAGCCGACGCCGCCGGAACCATAGTTCAGCTTGCCGGGCTCGGCCTTCGCCGCGGCGATCAGGTCGGCGGCAGAGCGGAAACTCGATTTCCTGGGCACTTCCAGGATGTTGGGAATTTCGGCCACGAAGGCGACCGGCGCGAAATCCTTGGCCGGGTCGAAGCCTAGCCGCGAATAAAGGTGGGGGTTGGCGGCGTTGGTGGAGCTGGTGGCCATCAGCAGCGTGTAGCCATCGGCCTTTTCGCGCACGAAGGCGGCGGTGCCGATATTGCCGCCCGCGCCGGCCTTGTTGTCCACGATGACGGTCTGGCCCAGCTTCTCGGTCAGGCGCTGCGCCAGCATGCGGCCCAGCGCGTCGGTGGCGCCGCCCGGCGGCCATGGCACGACCAGCTTGATCGGACGGTCCGGGTAGGGTTGCGCGGAAGCGGCGGGGGCGATGGCGGCGGCCAGCGCGGCCAGCGCGAGCGCGCCGCCGGCGCGGCGCAGGAAGGCGATGTGCATGGGGTCTCCAGGAGTGCGGGCCCGTGGTCCGCCGGATGCGCTTGCGCGGGCGGGGGCCGATTTGGTCTACGGATGCGGCGGAGCGCCGCTTTTCTTATGCAGGCGACTCTACGCAATGATCTCGCTTCCGAAAAGGGATAAATATTGAAGAAAGTTGATTCCCTTAAGGAATATTCATCGCGGCGGCCCGATCCGGCGCATCTGCAACGCGCGGGCTTGGTGTAGGCTTGGCGCACACTCCGCGCGCCTTGCGGAATCCCGCTACCCCGATACGCCCGCAGCATCATGAACCTACGCCTGTTTCCTGGCCTGAACAACCTCCGGGGCATCACCCGGGAATCGGCGCGGCGCGACGTCCTGGCCGGGCTGAGCGTGGCGGCCGTGGCGCTGCCGGTGGGGCTGGCCTATGCCGCCATGATGGGAGTGCCGCCTGTCGCGGGCCTGTGGGCCGCCATCGCCGGCATGCTGGGCTACGCGGTGTTCGGCTCCTCGCGCACGCTGATCGTCGGGCCCGACACGGCGACCTGCACCCTGATCGCGGCCACCCTCACCGGGATGGCGCTCAGCATGCCCGAAGACCGCCTGGTGGCGGCGACGGGCATCGCCCTGACCGTGGGCGCCGGCTGCCTGATCGCCCGCGTCCTGCGCCTGGGCGTGCTGGCCAACCTGCTGTCGCGCCCCGTCCTCATCGGCTATATGGCCGGGGTGGCGGTCACCCTGGCCATTTCCCAACTGAGCGGCCTGACGGGAGTGGGGCTGCGCAACAGCGGCCTGGTGCATCCTTTCCTCGAGCTGTCGCGCCGCCTGCCCGAAATCCGGATCCCCACGCTCATCCTGGGCGTGGCGTCCTGCCTGCTGCTGGTGGTGCTCAAGCGCAGGCGGCCGAACCTGCCCGGTCCCATTCTGCTGGTGGCGGGCTCCTGCCTGGTGTCGTGGATCTTCGACTTTCCCGGCCTGGGCATCGCGGTCGTGGGCGAGGTGCCCGCCGGCTTGCCGTCGCTGAGCCTGCCGGTGCGGCTGGAGGGCGTGGACGGCATCCTGATGGGCGCGGCCGGGGTGCTCGTCGTGAGTTTTTCCAGCGGCATCGTGACGGCGCGCAGCTTTGCCGCGCGCACGGGCGAGCACGTCGACCCCAACCGCGAGCTGGTGGGCTTCGGCGCGGCCAATGTGGCGGCCGGCCTGTTCCAGGGGTTCGTGGTGACCGGCGCCGATTCGCGTACCGCGGTCGGGCTGGTGGCTGGCGGATCGTCGCCACTGGTCAGCGTCAGCGCCGCGGCCGCGCTGGCGATCGTGGTGGGCCTGCTGAGCGCGCCGCTCTACTGGCTGCCGCAAGCCGTCCTGTCGGCCATTTTGCTGTTGGCAGCCGTCAGCCTGTTCGACGGCAAGGCTTTCCTGCGCCTGGCCCGCATCTCGCGCATCGAACTCGCCTTCGGCATCCTGGCGGCCGTGGGCGTCATCGGTTTCGGCGTGCTGCAGGGGGTGGCGGTGTCGGTGGGCGCCACGCTGCTGTACGCGATGTATGTGTCGGGCAATCCGCGCGATGCGCTGCTGGGCCGGTTGCCCGGCGAATCGGTGTTGGGCAAGCTGCACCTGAATCCCGACGCGCAGCCGGTGCCGGGGACGGTGATCTGGCTCTTCGAGTCGTCCGTGTGGTTCTTCAATGCCGACGCGTTCCGCCGCCGCGCGCGCGAAGTGATGGACCAGGCGGCCGGCGCGCAGTGGTTCGTGCTGGACGCCGAGGCCATGACCCAGGCCGACGCCGACGCGGTCGAGGCCCTGTACGAACTCAAGCGCGAACTGGACGCCCGCGGCATGACCCTGCTGGTCGCCGGCGGGCATGGCCAGTTCCGCACGGCGCTGGAACGGTCCGGCCTGGTGAAGAAGATCGGGCGCGACAAGATTTTCGGCAGCCCCGAGCAGGCGGTCGAGGCCATCGAGCGCTGGCGCCAGGCGGCGCCGCCCACGCTGGGCTAGGGCCTGTTCACCCCGTAAGGCCTTTGCAGGCTCATCGCGGCTTCACCAGCGCCAGCGTATGCTGGGCGATGATCAATTCTTCATTGGTGCGCACCACGTAGACGCCGATGCGGCTGTCGTCGCTGGAGATGCGCGGACCGTGGCGGCCGTTGCGCTCCGGGTCCAGCTTGATGCCCAGCCAGCCCCAATGTTCGCTGATCGCCTGGCGGATTTCGGCGGAGTTCTCGCCGACGCCGGCGGTGAAGACGATGGCATCGACGCCGTTCATGGCGCAGGCCAGGCCGATCATGCCCTCGGCCACGCGCCACGCGAAATACTGCAGCGCGAGCCGGGCCGACGGCGCCTCGCTGGCCAGCAGTTCGCGCATATCGTTGCTGATGCCCGACAGGCCCTTCATGCCGCAGTCGTGATACAGCATGTGCTCGATTTCGTCGTGGCTCATGCCGCGTTCCATCATCCAGAGCACGATGCCCGGATCCAGGCGGCCTGGGCGGGTGCCCATGGGCAGTCCTTCCAGCGCCGTGAACCCCATGGTGCTGTCCACGCTCTTGCCGTGGTGCATGGCGCAGGCGGACACCCCCGAACCCAGGTGCGCGGCGATGATCTTGCCCATGGCGATGTCCGGCAGCGCCTGGCGCAGGCGCTGCGCGATGTATTCGTAGGACAGACCGTGGAAACCATAGCGGCGCACGCCCTCCTGGTACAGGCGCTCCGGCAGCGCGTAGCGGTCGGCCAGGTCGGAGTGGCTGCGGTGGAAGGCGGTGTCGAAGCACGCCACCTGGGGAATCCAGGGCCGGCGTTCGCGGATCACGCGGATCGGCGCCAGGTTGTTCGGCTGGTGCAGCGGCGCCAGCGGCGTGAAGGTGTCGAGCTTGGCCAGGATGTCGTCGTCCACCAGGACCGGCTCCGCCAGATCGGGGCCGCCGTGCACCACGCGGTGCCCCACGGCCAGCGGCGCCCCGCCTAGGTGGCCGCTCAGCCAGGTGCCGACCACTTCCTGGGCGTTGGGCACGTCGGGCGCGTGGCTGGGCGAGATTTCGCGCTCCACCAGGGTCTGGCCCGCCGCGTCGCGCACCCGCAGCCTGGGGTGAGGCGTGCCGATGCCTTCGAGCTGGCCTCCCAGGCGAGGGGCCAGTTCCTGCGCGCCGTCGATGTCGTACAGGTAGAACTTGATGCTGGAACTGCCGGCGTTGATGACGAGGATGGTGTCGGTCATGGCGCTGTGATTCCGGATTGGGACAAGTCGGGTCAGCGGATAGGGGCCGGCATCAGGCGAGCGGACGGGCCTGTTCCAGGCTGAGATGGTGCGCGTAGATGGCGGCCACCGCGCAGGAGGCCAGGCGCGATCGCGGGCTGTCGGCGCGGCTCGTCAGGATGATGGGCACGCGCGCGCCCAGCACGATGCCCGCCGCTTCCGCATTGGCCAGGAAGGTCAGGTTCTTGGCCAGCATGTTGCCGGCTTCCAGGTCCGGCACCACCAGCACCTGCGCGATCCCGGCGACCGGAGAACGGATGCCCTTGATGCGGGCGGCATCGGGGCTGATGGCGTTGTCCAGCGCCAGCGGGCCGTCCAGCAGGCCGCCGCTTATCTGGCCGCGATCGGCCATCTTGCACAGCGCCGCGGCCTCGATGGTGCCCGGAATGCTGGGCGTCACCTGTTCCACCGCGGACAGGATGGCCACGCGAGGCTCGCCCAGGCCCAGGCCGTGGTGCAGGTCGATCACGTTGCGGATGATGTCGGCCTTGGTTTCCAGGTCGGGGAAGATGTTGATGGCGGCATCGGTAATGAACAGCGGCTCCGCGTAGGTGGGAACCTCCATGATGAACACGTGGCTGATGCGCCGGCCGCTGCGCAGCCCGGTGTCGCGCGCCACCACTTCATGCATGAGCTCGTCGGTATGCAGGCTGCCCTTCATCAGCAGGGAGGCCTCTCCGCTGCGCACCAGGGCGACCGCGCTCTCGGCGGCCGCGTGGCTGTGCGGCGCGTCGACGATGCGGGCGTTGCCCAGCTCCAGCCCGTGCTGGGCGGCCGTCGCGCGGATCTTGAGCTCGGGGCCCACCAGGATCGGCTGCAGCAGCCCCAGATCCCGGGCCTGCAGGGCGGCGGACAGCGAAGGTTCGTCGCAGGGGTGGGCGATGGCGCAATGGGCGGGCGCCAGCGTCTGGGCGCGGGCGATGAGCTTGTCGTAATGCGTGGACGCGGGCAGGGTCATCAGGAGGCCGCCTTGGTGGATTTGCGCGCGGCGCGCGCCGGAGCCTTGGCGGCGCCGCGCTTGGCGCCGGAGGGCGAGGCCGCCGTCACGGCCTTGGCCGTGACGGCGGCTTGCGGGGTCTTGGAGGCGGCCGCCCGCGCGGGCCTGCGGGCCGCCGTCCTGGCCGGCGCGGGCGCCAGCGCCTGTTCGCGCTTCTGCGCGCGGCGCTCGGCGGATTCGAAGATCCGTTCCATTTCGCCCAGGCTTTCGCGCGCGGCCTCGCTCAGCGGTTCGGCGGCTTCCAGCACGCGCTTCATGGTGTCCAGCGTTTCGCGGATGGCGGCGGACGGAGAGTCTTCCAGCAGGCGCGGCATGGCCTGGATGGCGGCGGCCGAATCCAACGTCATCATCAGGGCCTGGTCGCGGGTGACGTCCTTGAATTCCTGCAGGGTCAGGGCATTGTCGGATTCCGCGCGCATCTTGCGGATCAGCGCGAAGCTGCGCTCGTCCAGGCCGCCTTCGGCGCCGGACACGTACAACAGCATCCGGATCGCGGCGACGCGCAGGCCGCCTTCCTGCAGCAGGGAACGCAGTTCGGCCGCGCGCTCTTCCATGAAGCGATGATGCTCGGGCGACACGCCCGGGTGCTTGCGCGGCGGGCCGGAACGCGCGCCCAGCCCGGCCATGTCCTGGACCAGGGGCGAGCCGTAGACCCCCATGAAGGTGCGTTCGTCCGCCGAATCGCGCAATTCCTGCCAGATGTTCAGGCTGGTCTCGATCAGGTTGGAGAACATTTCCTGCGCCAGCAGGAACGGGTTGGAGGGCGATACGGGCTGGCGGTGTTCGCGCACCTGTTCCGCCACCTGGGCGATCGGCGCGATCACGGGGTTGCGGTCCGAGATCAGCTCATAGGGCAGGCGCAGGGGATGCAGGCGCTGCGCCCATTCCGCGGATTGCGGCGTCACCATGGCGCGCACCCAGGGCTGCACGAAGCTGCGGTACATGCCCAGGTTGATGTCGGAGATCCGGGCCACGGCGGCGAAGCGGCGGTCGTCTTCTTCCTTGCGGTCCACGATGGCGCGCACGTCGTCCAGGCTGCGTTGTTCGAACGACAGGACGTAGTTGCCATAGGCCAGGTCGGCGTTCTGCGTGTCCGGCGTCTTGTCGGCGATCTCGGCCTGGTAGATGCCCGGCGGCAGCACGTCGATCATGTCGATGTTCGACGTGAACTCCTGGTGTTCCTTGCGGGCGACGCTGCCGGACACGAAGATGCCCAGGTGGCCGATGCTCTCGTGCACGGCGTAGACGATGGTCTGGCCGTGGGCCAGCACTTCGGCCTCGTCCTGGTAGAGATCGGGGATCCAGCCCAGCGCCTGCGGCGGAGGCGTGATGTTGTCGCCCTTGGAGCAGAACACCACGATGGGCGAACGGATGTTGCGCAGGTCGATGCGGATGCCGTCGGACGTCACCAGGCCGGCCGTCGCCAGACGGTTGCCGACGAACAGGTTGTCGACGATGTACTGGATCTCGGGGCCGTTCAGGAACACGTGGCCCCCCCACCATTTCTCGAAGCTCAGGTAGCGGGCGGATTCGGTGTCCACCTTGGAGTACAGGTTGTACTGCTTGGACCACAGCGTGTTCGCGGGATTGAGGTTCTCGAAGTTCTGCACCAGCCAGGCGCCGTCGAACTTGCCGTCGCCCAGGTCGCTGGTCATCGCCGTGAGCCAGCTGCCGCCCAGCAGGCCGCCGGCATAGCGCATGGGGTTCATGCCGCGCCAGCCGGCCCAATAGGAAAGGGGGGCGCCGGCGACGATGATCGGGCCGAAGAGCTCGGGGCGGACCGCGGCGGTCATCATGATCTGCCAGCCCGCCTGGCAATTGGCGACCACCACGGGCTTGCCTTCGGCATTGGGGTGCAGGGCGATGATTTCTTCCAGGAACCGGGCCTCGGCCATCATCACGTCTTCGACGGTCTGCGTGGGCATGGGCTGCGGCAGGAAGGTCGCGAAGTAGCAGGGATGGCCGGCGCGCACCGCCACGCCGATTTCGCTTTCGGGCTTGAAGCCGCCGATGCCGGGGCCGTGCCCGGCGCGCGGGTCCACGACGAGGAAGGGGCGCTTGATCGGATCCGTTTCCACGCCCGCGGGCGGCTTGATGCGCAGCAGGCCGTAGTTGACGGGGCGCGGCAGGCAGCGGCCGTCCAGCACCAGCTCGAACTCCATGCTCAGCACGTTGGGCGCGCGCTTGGCCATGTGTTCGTGATATTGATTGCCGCGCTGGCGCATGACGTCGGCGTAAAGCACGCCGCGCTGCCAGGCGTCCACTGCGTATTCGTAGGCGGCCGTCCAGGGGTTGAAGGACGGCGCGGGGACGCGATCGTTGCCGGATCCGGCCATGGCGATCTCCTTGTAGTAGCTTCCGGCGGCGGTAGCCGCCAGGCCGATCCCGAGTGGAACCGGCCAGGTTGACCTCACCATTACACCGCAACTGATGTTGCGCTGCAACATCAGAGGGGCTGATCTCCGTCAAGCCGGCCGGTTTTACCCGTCCCTATTTGCATTCCGGTTCCGCTGGCGCTGGCGGGTTCACGCCGGATCGTGGCACACGGCTTCGATCCGGTTGCCGGCCGGGTCCAGCAGGAACGCGGCGTAGTACTGCGGATGGTAGTGTTCGCGCGGGCCCGGCGCGCCTTCGTCGCGCCCGCCATGCGCCAGGCCGGCGGCATGGAAGGCGTCCACCGCGGCGCGGCTGGGCGCCTTGAAGCACCAGTGGCGGCGCGCGCCGGCGGCGGTGTCGACGGCCGCGCCGGTGGCGAACACGGATAGATAGCTATGCTGGTTGCCGCCGGGGCCGCAGCGCTCGCCGTAGCCGAGCGCATCGGGGCGGTCATAGACCTTGTCGGCGCCCAGCGCCCGCATGACGGCGTCGTAGAAGGGACGGGCCGGACCCAGGTCGGGCACGGTGATGGAAACATGGTCCAGCAGCTGCATCGGGCCCTCCGCGCAAGTGAGCCGGGATCAGGATCGGGCGGCGGCGTTGTGCTCCAGCCATTTCTGGACCGATGGGCGCTGCCACTGGCCGTCGGCGTAGGCGCGCAAGGGTTCCGGCAGATCGTCCTGGGACAGGCGCTTGAGCATGACCGCCAGGTCCGTGTCCGCGATGCACCATTCGTCGAACAGACAGGCCCGGCCCCCGCCCACCAGGCTTTCCGCCACCCGCACGAGCTTGGCCGCGGCGGCATGCGCGGCGTCGGATAGCGGCTGCCCGGCGGCGCCATAGAACACGGTTTCGGTGGGGCGCTCCTGGCGCAGGGCGGCCAGGTCGCTGCGCAGCCAGGCCTGCAATTGCCGGGCGCGGGCGCGCGCGCGGAGATCCCGCGGATACAGGGCCGTGTGCCCAGGCGCGGGAAAGGCCTCGTCCAGGTATTCGGCGATGGCGCTGGATTCGGTCAGGTGGAAATCCTGGTGCGTCAAGGCGGGCACCCTGGATGTCAGCGCGCGCGCCTGGTAGGGCTGCATGCGCTGCTCGCCGACTTCGAGGTCGATCGGGCGCACCTCGAACGGCAGCTGCTTTTCGGTCAGCGCCACGTAGGCCGACATGGCGTAGGGGCTGAGAAACAGGGAATCGACGAATAGCGTAAGCGGGGCGCCCAAGTGTGGTCTCCGATCAGGCGGGTGATAGGCGGCGGGGCGTCGCGGCGCGAGGCCCCGCATGGGTCAAGCGTAACGCAACTGCCGCCCGCGTGTCGCGCGGGGGCGTCAATCCACGATGAAGAGCTTGGCCCCCGTGGCGGTGGAGGAACGATGCGGCTCGGCCTGATCCGCGACCTGGTAGCTCATGCCGGGTGTCAGGACGAACTGCCGGCCGTCCTCGAGTTCGGTGTGCAGCTCGCCTTCCAGGCAGAAAAGAATGTGCCCCTTGCTGCACCAGTGATCGGCCAGGTAGCCGGGGGTGTATTCCACCATCCGCACCCGCAAATCGCCGAACTGCCGGGTCCGCCAATAGGCCATGCCGGTTTCGCCGGCGTGTTCGGTGCGTTCCACGTCGGCCCAGTCGGTGGTGCCGAAGGGGATATTGTTCATTTTCATGGTCGATCCTGCGTTGTGGTCCGGGCGAAGCCGCCCGGCGAAAAATGGATACCGCGCGGCTCAGGCCGGCAGCTTCTTCTGCCAGAACATGGCGCGGCCGGTGGCGTCGTCCAGCGCATAGCCTTCGAAGCCGAGCTTGCGGTACAGCCCTTGGGCGACGGCATTGCCTTCCAGCACTTCCAGCGTGATCTTGCAGCAGCCGAGCCGGCGCGCCCGGTCTTCGAGCGCGGACAGCAGGGCCTTGCCCACGCCCAGGCCCTGGAACCGGGGAGACACGCCCAGGTCATGCAGATTGACCAGCGGGCGGCAGGCGAAGGTGGAAAAGCCTTCGAGGTAGATCGCCACGCCGGCAGGCTCCCCGTCGACCCGGGCCAGCAGCGCGTGGGCCGTGGGGCGGCGGGCCAGCTCGGCGATGAGGTGCTGCCGCGCGTAGCCGGATAGCGGGGCGCCGCCGCCCATGGGGCCGCTGGCGTATTCGTCCAGCATGGCCAGCACCTGGCGGCCGTGTTCGGGGTCGTTGAAGTCGGCGTCGATGATTTCCAGCACGATCGTTCCTGTTCGTTCGTATTCGTTCGGCGCGGCAGCGGCCGCCGCGGCAACCGGACATTATGCGCGATGCGCCCGGCTTGGCAAGGCGCATTGAAAAAACGGTCCGCAACCCCTATCTTCTTGATATTCAAGGCCGAATCCAGGAGCGATCCAGGGCGGCCGCAACCCTTGCAAAGGGCGGAACATGGAGTTCAAGGACTATTACGGCATTCTAGGGGTGGAGCGGGGCGCTTCGGAAGACGAGATCCGGCGCGCCTACCGCAAGCTCGCCCGCAAATATCATCCCGACGTCAGCAAGGAAAAGGACGCCGAAACACGCATGCGCGACGTCAACGAAGCCTACGACGTGCTGCGCGACCAGGAAAAGCGCCTGGCCTACGACAATCTGGCCGAGGGCGTGTCGCCAGGGGGCGGCTTCCAGCCGCCGCCTGGCTGGGACGAAGGCTTCGAGTTTCATCGGGGCGCGGCCCCGGGCGAAGAGGCGCAGTTCAGCGAGTTCTTCTCCTCGCTGTTCGGCGGCCGCGGCCGTGGCCGCCACGGCGGGGCGCAACAGCAGGAGTTCCGCGCGCGCGGCGAAGACCACCATGCCGCGATCGAAGTGGACCTGGAAGACGCGCTCAAGGGCGCCACGCGCGACATCAGCCTGCGTTCGATGAAGATCGACGACCAGGGCCGCCCGCAGATGCAGACCCGCACGCTCAGCGTGAAGATCCCCGCCGGCGTGCGGGAAGGGCAATTCATCCGCCTGGCGGGCCAGGGCATGCCCGGATACGGCGGGGGCGAGAACGGCGACCTCTACCTGGAGATCCGCTTCAAGCCGCATCCGCAGTACCGGGTCGACGGCCGCGACCTGTACATGACGCTGCCCGTGGCGCCCTGGGAGGCCGCGCTGGGCGCCAGCGTCAAGTCGCCCACCCCGGGCGGCACCGTCGAGGTCACCATCCCGCCGGGTTCCGGCAACGGCCGCAAGCTGCGGCTGCGCGGACGCGGAATTCCGGGCGATCCGGCGGGCGACCTGTATCTGGTGCTGGATCTCGTGCTGCCGCCGGCCGACAGCGAGGCCGCCAAGGCCGCCTACCGGAAGCTGCAGCAGGACCTGCCTTTCAACCCGCGGCGCCACATGGGGGTCTGATCATGAAGAAGCTTGTCATCACCAGCGCCACCGTCGTGGGCAAGACGCAACCCCTGAGCGCCGACGACCTGGCCCGCGCCTGCGGCCAGGAAGTGGAATGGATCGTCCGGCTGGTCGAAGTGGGCATCGTCAATGCCAGCGGACGCCGGCCGGCGGATTGGCGGTTCTACAGCGTGGATCTGCAGCGCGCGTTGGACGCGCGGCGCCTGGAGCGGGATTTCGGCGCCAGCCTGGACGCGGCGGCGCTGATCCTGGACCTGAGCCAGGAGGTCCGGCGCCTGAAGGCGCAACTGCGCGTGCTGGGCGCCGACGAGACCTAGCCGCGCCCGGCGGATGAGTAAACTAGGCGCTTGCCGCAACACCGAACAAGCGAAAGAACCTTGGAGTCCTCATCCGCCCCGGCGCCCGCTCTCGCTGGCGCCCGCATCGACGGCCTGAAATCCTGCCTGCCCGTCATGATCGGCTACTTCCCGGTGGCCGTGACCTTCGGCATCGCCGGCATGGCGGCCGGCCTGGCGCCGCTGCAAGTCGTCCTGATCTCCGTGCTGGTCTACGCCGGCGCCAGCCAGTTCCTGCTGCTGGCCTCCATCAAGGCGGGCACGCCATGGCTGTGGGTGGTGGCGCTGTGCTCGCTGCTCAATGCCCGCCACCTGCTGTACGGCCCGCTGCTCTCCCGTTTCCTGCCCGCCGGCCTGCGCGGCCGCCTGAAAATCGCGTTCCTCCTGACGGACGAGGTATTCGCCACGGCGTTCAACCGCCTGCAGGCCGTGGATCCCGCGCGCCGACAGGGCTGGATGACCGCGCTGGGGCTTGGCGCCTGGCTGACCTGGATCGCCGGCACCGCGGTCGGCGTCTACGCCGGCGACGGGCTGGAACGCCACTATCCGATGCTGTCGCAGGTGATGCGCTTCGCGCTGCCGGCGCTGTTCATGGCCCTGGTCTGCCAGAGCGCCAAGCGCGGCATGGGCCTGCCCATCGTGGCCGCAGTGGCCGGGGCCGGCGTCGTGGCCGCCATGGGGCACACCAGCGCCGCCATCCTGGCCGGTGCCGTCATCGGCTGCATCGCATACCGCTTGAGGAGGTCCGCATGAATACCGACGGCCTGGGTTTCTGGGGCGCCGTGGTCGCCATGGCCGTGATCACCTACCTGACCCGCGCGCTGCCGTTCATGCTGTCCGAGCGCAGCCGCCTGCTGCGCCATCTGTCGCGGGAGGGGTCGGCGCTGGCCGCGCTCGGGCCTTCATTGCTGGCGGGGATCGCCGCTGCGGTGATCGTGCCCGATCTGCTGGAGGCCGGCGAGCAGGCCGCCCGGATCGGGCCATACGCCGGAGGTCTCGTCGTGACCGCCGTGGCGGCGCGGCTGGTCGGCAACACGGGTGTCGCCGTGCTCCTGGGGATGGCGGGCTATGGGGTGCTGCTGGCCTTGGCGGCCTAGGGTGAACAGGCCCTAGGCGGCGATGCGGGCCCGCAGGTCCGCCTGCCATTGCCCGGCGCGGCCCAGGTAGCGGGACGGCTCCAGCCGTTCATAGGCGCCGCCGCGTTCCAGCGCCAGGGTGGGGAAGCCCGTGCCTCCGAGCCGGGCCAGCAGCTGCCGGCTGGCCGCGATGTGCGACGCGGTTTCAGCGCCCCGGACCGCCGCGTAGGCGGCGTCGAAGGCCGCGCCGTCCAGCCCGATATCGGCCGCCAGGGCCGACAGCACGGCGGGGTCCGCGACGCGCAGGCCTTGCACGTAGTGCGCGCGCTGGATGCGTTGGAGCAGATCCGGCCCGCGGCCGCCCAGCGCTTGCGCCGCCAGGATGGCCGTGATGGGCGGTTCGGAATCGAACACGGCGCCGGTGTCGCGCAACAGCCCGTTGAAGTAGTCCTCGCCGAAGGGCTGGCCCGTCAGGCTGGCGATGCGTTCGTCGTGCGGCATGACGTAGCGGCGCAGCGATTCGGTCACCGGCCGGCGGTTGCCGCCCGCCATCATGCCGCCTCCGTGGAGCGCGATGTCCAGGCCGACGATGGCGCGCGCGGACGCCAGCAGCGGCGCGGCGCCGTAGCACCAGCCGCAGAGCGGATCGAAGATGTAATGCAGGGTGGGATTGGGAGCCGTCATGGCGCCATGGTAGACGCAGGCCGCTTCCCGCGTAAGGCCGGCGCGGTAGCCAGAGTGTTGCACCCGCCGCGCGGATTGCCCGCGCGGCCAGGGCAGGGGCGTCAGCCCGCGATCTGCACGCCGATCCAGAACAGCCCGGCCGCCAGCAGCATCGAAGCGGGCAGGGTCAGCACCCAGGCCATCAGGATGTTGCGCACCGTGCCGCCATGCAGGCCGGTCTTGTTGGCCACCATCGTGCCGGCCACGCCCGAGGACAGGACGTGCGTGGTGGAAACCGGCAGGCTGAATACATTGGCCAGCCCGATGGCGCCCATGGCGGTCACCTGCGCGGACATGCCCTGGGCATACGTCATGCCCTGCTTGCCGATTTTCTCGCCCACCGTCAGCACCACGCGGCGCCAGCCGACCATGGTGCCCGCGCCCAGGGCCAGGGCGACCGCAACGATCACCCAGAAGGGCGCGTACTCGGTGGTGGCCGTCAGGTCGGCGCGCAGGCGCTGGAGGTCCGCGCGTTCGCGCGCCGGCAGCCCTTCGACGCGGGCCACCTTCTTGGCCGTATCGTCCAGGCAGAGCAGGTAGCGGCGCACGGAGATGCGCTTCTCGGCGGACAGGTCGGCGTAGTTGGACACGCCTTGCAAATCGGCCTGCAGCGCCGCGATGGTCGGCATGGTCAGTTCGGGATCGCAGCGGAAGTTGCGGGGCAGCTCGGTGGTCGAGTCGTAGCGCTTGAGCGCCAGGTAGTCGCCCAGCATCGCCTCGTTGCGCTGGTAGAACACGTTCAGGTGATTGGCGGCGTCGCGGGTGCGCTCGATCTGGTACGTGGTGCTGCTGGTGTCCAGCACGAAGTTGGCGGGCACGATGCCGATCAGCACGAGCATGATCAGGCCGATGCCTTTCTGGCCGTCGTTGGAGCCGTGGACGAAGCTCACGCCCATCGCGGACAGCACCAGGATCAGCCGGTTCCAGAATGGCGGATGCTTCTTGTTGTCGAGAGCGCGGCGCTGTTCGGGCGTCTTGTGCATTTTCGACAGCGGCAGCCAGCGCCGGAGCACCAAAAGCAATCCGCCCGCCACCAGGAAGCCGGCCACGGGCGACACCACCAGCGACAGGCCGATGTCTATGGCCTTGCCCCAATTGACGCCGTCCGCCAGCGGCAGGTCGGTAATCAGCGCGTTGGCCAGGCCCACGCCCAGGATCGAGCCGATCAGCGTGTGCGAGCTGGAGGCGGGAATGCCGAAGTACCAGGTGCCCAGATTCCAGGCGATGGCCGCGGCCAGCATGGCGAACACCATGGCCAGCCCTCGTCCTGTGTCCACGTTGATCAGCAGTTCCACCGGCAGCAGGTGGACGATGGCGTAGGCCACGCCCACGCCGCCGAGCAGCACGCCCAGGAAATTGAAAATGCCCGACAGCACGACCGCGAGGTGCGGCGGCATGGCCTTGGTGTAAATGACCGTTGCCACGGCGTTGGCCGTGTCGTGGAATCCGTTGATGAATTCAAAGGCCAGGACGAACGTCAAGGCCAAGACAAGACTGAGGCCTACCCAAAGGTCTAGGCCGTGGAAGAGGTCGAACATGGAGGCGGGGCGAGGTTCCGGCGAGACGCTGATTATTGCAGATTTGTGACCTGTCACTGGTTGCGTGCGGCTACCAAATGAGGGGTCCGGCCGGCCTTAGAACTTCGAATACTGGAACTCGATTTCCATCGGTTTGCCCAGGTTGGCCGATGTGTCGGCCTGGATCAGCATGACCGCCAGCAGGCCCAGGTACAGCAGGCAAAGCCACAAGGTTCTTTTCATGGGATCCGTCCCCTTCACGGCCGGAAAACTTCGGCGATCCGCTGGTTGACGCGCAGCCAGCCCAGTTCCCCCAGGTGCTGCACGTCGCGCAGCGTGCCCACTTCGAAGGGCGCGCCGTACATATCCATGCAGCGCATGGCGTAGCGCCTGCACAGCGCCGCGACCTCGCGCTGAATCGGCGCGAAGCGGTCCAGGTCCTTGAACACCATGGGGTGCAGCGGCTGCATGACGAACAGCGCGTCCACGCCGCGCTGGCGCAGCAGCGCCATCAGGGCGGTCAGCTCGCGCAGTTCGTCGCGGCCGGTCAGCGGCTGCGGCAGGTAGGCCGTCTTGCCGCCCTCGGGTACGGTCCGCAGGTATTTCTGGAAAAAATCGTCGCGCACCGCGTAGGAGTTGCCCGCCATCAGGGCTTGCTCCGCGCCCTGGGCCTGTTCGGCCAGGGCGTCCCAGTCCACGACGCGGGCGGCGGCGGCCGGCCCCTCGCGCTCCCGTTCCGGGGCGGGAGCCGCGTGGGCTGGCGTCCACAGGTCGACCACGCGCTGGCGGAATACATAGGCCTGCTCGGCGGCCATCGACCAGGCGACGCCCGCGTCGCCCTTGGCTTGCAGCCAGCGCAGCACTTCGGCCCGGCCTTCGGGCTGCCTGAGCAGTCTGGGCAGCAGCGGATTGGCGTGCTCCTTGAATTCGTCCGGGCCCAGGCCGCCCTCGCCATCGAACCAGCCGGGCGACAGCATGACGACCACGCGGGAGGCCGGCGAGAGGTCGTCGGCCAGCGCCGCCAGCACGAGCTGCATGCCCAGGGACTGGAAACCGGAATGGCCATAGGCCAGCACCGGCATCTGCAACTCGTCGGCCAGGTAGCGGTAGGGCACGAAGCGCAGGTCGTTGCTGGTCAGCTCCGACGAACCCAGGATGACCAGGCGGTCTCCCGTGCGCAGGGCCTGGCTCAGGCGAGACAGGTTGCGGGTCTGCTCGTGCAGCGTATTGCCGAGATTGGGGATGTAGAGGCCCGGGGCGGCCGCGGGCACGGGTTCCGTCTTCAAGGCCAGCGAATGCAGGGCGCCCCATCCGGCGGCCGCGGCGGCGGCCAGGGCCAGCGCCGCCGCCAGCGCATGCTGCCGGAGGGTGAGAGTGTTCATTCTGGAGAACCAAAAAAAGCGCGGATGCCTTGCTCGCGGGTCGGATTGTTAGCGGATGTTAGCGAGCGGCCAGGGCCGGAACAAGCGCGGAAAAGCGGGGCCATGGCCGATTCGCTTTTTCGCCACAGCGCGGATCGCGCGGATGGCGGAGGCGGCCGCCATTTCCCGGGGGAAAGAATGCGATAGCATCGTCCTTGCGGGCATCTTCTGGATTTCCATGATTGACCGCGCCACACGCCGCGGTCGCGGCGTCCCACCGTCCAATTCCACGATTCCGCAACCATGACCTCCACCCGTATCGTCCGCAGCCATCCCGATGAATTGATCGTGGGACTGGTGTCCGTTTCCGATCGCGCCTCGAGCGGCGCCTACCAGGACCAGGGCCTGCCCGCGCTGCGGGAATGGCTGGGCGGCGCGCTGGCCACGCCCTGGCAGGCGGTCGACCGCTTGATCCCCGACGAGCCCGCCCGGATTTCCGAGGCATTGATCGAACTGGTGGACGGTTGCGGCTGCGACCTGGTGCTGACCACGGGCGGCACCGGTCCCGCGCGGCGCGACGTCACGCCCGAGGCGACGCTTGCCGTCGGCACCAAGGAAATGCCGGGTTTCGGCGAGCAAATGCGTCAGATCAGCCTGCGCTTCGTGCCCACTGCCATCCTGTCGCGCCAGGTCGCCGTCATCCGGGAAACGGCGGACCACGCCGCGCTTATCGTGAACCTGCCCGGCCAGCCGAAATCCATCCGGGAAACGCTGGAAGGATTGAAGGCGGAAGACGGCGCGGTGCTGGTGCCGGGCCTGTTCGCCGCCATTCCCTATTGCATCGATCTGATCGGCGGGCCCTATGCCGAAACCCGCCCGGAGGTCATCGAGGCGTTCCGGCCCAAATCGGCCCGGCGCGCGCCCCGGGCCTAGCGGCCGCAGGCCCAGGCCCGCGCGCTGCGCTATAGTTGGCCGCGCTTTTCCTGTTTCCACCCGATCGAGAGTTCCACCGCCATGAAGGTCCGTACCGCCCTGTCCCTCACCGTCCTGGCCGCGCTGACGGCTTGCGCCAACGTCAAAGACGTGCGCGATCGCGATCCCGTCTTCTACGGCTCCACCCAGCGTTCGGCCGAGGATTACACGAACTGCGTGGCGGAATCCTGGAAGAACCTGGGCGTGAATTTCGAGCGGCAGGCGGTGCGCAACGGCTTCGAGCTGATCATGCAGGACAGCATGGGCGTGGAGGCCGTGCTGACCACCACCCATTGGAAGGGCAAGACCGAAACGCGCCTGTCCACGCGCATCGCCCGCCGCGACCAGAGCATCATCGAGCCGGCGAACCTGTGCCTGTAAGCGCCATGTTCCGCCGTCGCGACGTGTTGCGGCTGGGCCTGGCCGCCGCGGCCGCCAGCCTGGGGCTGCCCGTCCTGGCGCAGCAGGAAGGCTATCTCACGCGCAAGCTCAGCTTTCCCGTGCCGGGCGGCGTCGCGGTCCTGGGCCTGGGCGATGCCGAACGCGCCCCGGAGGTCACGTACCTGGGGCGGCGTGTCCTGGTCGTGCGCGAAGAGGGCAGGCAGTGGATCGCCGTGGTCGGCATTCCGCTGAGCGTGAAGCCGGGCGAGCAGCAGGTGTCGGTTACGGATGCGCAAGGCCAGCGCAAGCTGTCCTTCAAGGTCGGAAGCAAGGAATACGCGGCGCAGCGCATCACGCTGAAGAACCAGCGCCAGGTCGAGCCGAATCCTGACGACCTGAAGCGCATCGAGCGCGAGATGGCCGAGCAAAGCGCGGCCAACCGTGGCTACCGGGCCGGGGTCACGCCGAGCAACCTGCTCTTGGACCGGCCGGTGAGCGGCGGGCGGCTGTCGAGCCCGTTCGGCTTGCGGCGCTTCTTCAATGGCCAGGAACGCAACCCGCACTCGGGGCTGGATTTCGCCGTGCCCGCGGGCACGCCGATCAAGGCGCCGGCCGCCGGCGTTGTCGTGCTGGTGGGGGATTACTTCTTCAACGGCAAGACGGTGTTCCTGGACCACGGCCAGGGCTTCGTCAGCATGTTCTGCCACATGTCGGCGATCGACGTGAAAGTCGGCGACGAACTGCCGCGCGGCGGTTTGGTGGGCAAGGTGGGGGCGACGGGACGGGCAACCGGCCCGCACCTGCACTGGAACGTCAGCCTGAACGACGCCCGCGTGGATCCCGCCATTTTCATCGGGGCCTTCAAGCCCTGATTCCACCGAGGCCGCGCCTCAGGCGGGCGCGGCCTGCAGCGCGATCCGGTGCAGCACGTGCTGGTGCACGCGTTCGGCATATTCCATCTGCTGCCGCACGTGAAGCTGCTGGGCTTCCTGTTCGTCCAGGCAGTTGTCGTACTTGGTCTTGGCCTCGGCGTAGGTCAGGCCGGTGTTGCGCAGGCTGTTGATGAACGCCTCGCGCGACTGGTGGAGCAGGCGCAGGCCTTCCTCGCCCTTCGCGAATCGCCTCCGCGCCAGGGCAAGCTCGTCAGCGGCTGCTTGCAACTCTTCTGTCAGGTCCATCTTGCATCGTGCGCGTTCCGCGGGAGTCGCGCGTGGGGAGGCGCCATTCGTCCGGATGCGGGCGCTCCACGCATAACGGCATATTGCCGTGGCGCTTAAGGCCCGCGAGCGGGGCAGGGAGCCGGCGCGGCGCCGGCCCTGTGTCGCCCTGGCTCAGCGGCGGTACTGCTGGGGGCGCGGCGTGGAGGGCGCGCGCTCGTCCTTGTGGCGGAAGTTGATGCGGCCCTTGGTCAGGTCGTACGGCGACATTTCCAGGGTGACGCGGTCGCCGGCCAGGATGCGGATGCGGTGCTTGCGGATGCGGCCGGAGGCATAGGCGCCGACTTCGATGCCGTTGTCCAGCTTCACGCGGTAGCGGCTATCGGGCAGCACTTCGTCAACGATGCCATCCAATTCGATGAGTTCTTCTTTAGCCATTTTCTACTCCTATCAATACGCGCAGCCATGCCGGCGGCATGGCTCGCCGCAGGGCGGCAAGCGCGTTGGACTCAAATAACCAGGTCCAGCGGTTTGAACGTAAAACGTCCGGGCAGGCGCGGGTAAGGGGCCAACGCATCCCAAGCGGATGTCTGAAATGACGGATACTCGCGCCGCGAGGGCAATGTGCGCGCGATGCGCGGCTTGGTCGCGGCGGCGCGCTACGCGCGCGTCGCCGGAAGAAGCGGGTGGAACGTTTATTGCAGTGCCGGATGGCGCTGCGCTTGGTGCGGCGACGCCTCTTGCGGCGGCAGGCTTCGTCCTTGAATTCCGGACGCGTCCCGAAGGGGCCTCATCGTATTGCCCTGAGGCGTTACAGGTTGGCGACGCAGAATGACCGAAGCCCGGTTTTCGCGGAGAAATCACGGACTTATGTTACTGCAAAGCGCAATGATTAGCCAGTATTTATCCGCCGCCGCGCCATGATAGTTGCTGCTGGACGACTCTAGCGGGGAGGGATCCTCGCCTGGTATTCGCTTTCCACCCGGCCGAGGACGGACCAGAACGGCCCGGGAGCGCGGCCGGCCAGGCGGGCTTCCAGCACGCCCAGGTGCACATGCCAGCCGCCGGCCACGTCCACCACGTCATCGCGCGAGGCGAGCTTGCGGTGGGTCAGGACCAGGCGGGTCTCCTGGCCCTGCGGGGAAAGCTCGAACGTGACTTCGGAAGGATGGCCGGGCGAGCCGCCCCACGTGAATGCAAGCAGGCGCGGCGGTTCGCAGCGGGTGATCACGCCCTGCGTAGTGACGCCGCCTTCATAGGGCTTGTAGGCGTCGGGGACGGGCTCATCCACGGAAGACAGGTCGGCATGCACGAAACGCAGCGTGACGCCGCCGCCTTCGCGCAGGTCCATGTCGCCGGAGGCCAGCCAGCGGCCGCGTTTTTCCGACTCGGTCAGGAAGGCCCAGACTTCCTCGACGCTGGCGGGCAGTATGCGGGTGAAACGGATGGAGGTGGGGTCGAGGACGACGCCGTGATCACTCATGCTGTTCTCCTGGGGACGCGGCCGGGGACCGGCTGGCGGCGAGCGCGGCTTCCAGCGCGCCCAGCCTGCCCGACCAGAATTGCTCATAGAAACGCAGCCATTGCATCGCCTCGGCCATGGGCTCGGGGTTGAGGCTGCAGACATGCGTGCGGCCGCGGATGGAACGCCGGACGAGGCCGGCGCGTTCCAGGGCCTGCACGTGCTTGGAGGCGCCCGCGAAGCTCATGCTGTAGGGCGCGGCCAGCTCGCCGATGGTCTGGTCGCCCTGCGTCAGGCTGCGCAGCATGTCGCGCCGCGTGGGATCGGCCAGCGCGCGAAAAACGGCATCGAGGACGGGGGAGGGCATTGATTCAACCATAAGGTTGAATATAAATCCGCCGCCGCTGAGATTCAACCAGTTGGTTGAGTTTTTATGTAACGGCCTGCGGGCGGTGCTCTTCCAACGCGCCGTAGGCGTCGGGGTATTGCGGCAGGTCGTCGGTGATGTCGAACCAGGGGGCCTTGCTGGCCACGTGGCAATGCGCGGCCGGCTTCACGCCCGGGTCGTCGTCCAGCGCGCCCAGCGGCAGGCCGTAAACGTCGGGAGTCTGGTCGAAACGGCTCAGCAGGGGCGTGCCGCAGGCTTCGCAGAAACCGCGATAGCTGCCCGGAGACGAGCAATACCAGGTGACGTGGTTTTCTCCCCGCGTCCAGGCGAAGTCCTTGGACTGGACCGTGGCGCGGCTGCGGAAGGCCGCGCCGTGCGATTTGCGGCACATGGTGCAGTGGCAGTTGAGGGCGTTGGTGAGCGGGCCGGTGATCTCGTACGCAATGCGGCCGCACAGGCAGGAACCTTTGATCATGATGAACGCCTGGCTGTTGGGGAATAGCTTCAATATACCCGCGGCGCGCGCGGCGGGGGGGCCCGCTTTTATGACGAATGTCTTTCAGCGCATTGCGGCGCCCCCGATTTCGGCCGAACCATTCAATTCCCGGGTCATCGTGCTGTCATGCCGTGAAAACAGAATGCGGCAATGACCAAACCCTCGGGGATTCGACTATGACTTACGCCATCGAAGTGCAAGGGCTGAGCAAAAGCTTCCATGCGGGCGCCAAGGCGCTGGACGGCGTGGACCTGCAGGTGGCCGACGGCGAGATGGTCGCCCTGCTGGGCGCCTCGGGCTCGGGCAAGTCCACGCTGCTGCGCCATCTGGCGGGCTTCGTCGCCGGCGATGTGGGCAGCGTGGCGGTCAACGGCCGCCTGATCCAGCGCAACGGCCGCATGAGCCGCGACGTGCGTAGCGCGCGCGCCGGCATCGGTTTTGTTTTCCAGCAGTTCAACCTGGTGGGCCGCCTGCCCGTCATCACCAACGTCCTGACCGGTTTGCTGCCGCGCGTGCCGCTGTGGCGCAGCCTGACGCGCTGGTTCCTGCGCGCCGAGGTCCGCCAGGGCCTGGACGCGCTTGCCCAGGTTGGTATAGACGACTACGCATTTCAACGCGCCTCCACGCTGTCCGGAGGGCAGCAGCAGCGCGCGGCCATCGCCCGCACGCTGGTGCAGAATGCCCGCGTCATCCTGGCCGATGAGCCCATCGCGTCGCTGGATCCGGAGTCGTCGCGCCGCGTGATGGACACGCTGGCCCAGATCAACCGCGGCCGCAAGGTGGCGGTGGTGGTATCGCTGCACCAGGTAGACGTCGCGCTGCGCTACTGCCCGCGCGTGGTGGCCCTGCGCCACGGCAAGGTGGTCTACGACGGCCCGTCTGCGGCCCTGACCCCGTCGATGCTGCGCGAGCTGTATGGCGCAGACCTGGGCGAACTGCTCCCCGAATACGAGACGCAGGCGCAGGACGCGCCGAGCGTCGCGTCCCTGTCCCACCTGGCGCACGCCGCCTGATTCCCCGCCCTTTTCCTCCCCGGAGCCTTCCATGCTACGCAGAACCTTTTTCACCCTGGTCGCCGCCGCGGCCCTGTCCACGCAGGTCCACGCCCAGGACGCCAAGACGCTGAACTTCGGCATCATCTCGACGGAGTCGTCGACCAACCTGAAGTCGGTGTGGCAGCCCGTCATCGATGACCTGAGCCGCGCGATCGGCGTGCCGGTCAAGCCGTTCTTCGCGTCCGACTACGCGGGCATCATCGAAGGCATGCGCTTCAACAAGGTGCAGATGGGCTGGTTCGGCAACAAGTCCGCGATCGAGGCGGTGGACCGCGCCCAGGGCGAGGTGTTCGCGTCCGTCATCGACAAGGACGGCAATCCGGGCTACTGGTCGCTGCTGATCGTCAACAAAGACAGCGACCTCAAGACCCTGGACGACGTGCTCAAGCGCGGCGGCAAGCTGAGCTATGGCGCCGGCGATCCCAACTCCACCTCGGGCACCGCCGTCCCGGGCTACTACCTGTGGGCCGCCAACAAGATCGAACCCAAGACCTTCTTCAAGACGGTGCGCGCCAGCAACCACGAAACCAATCTGCTGTCGGTCATCAACAAGCAGGTGGACGTGGCCGTCAACAATACCGAGGCGCTGGAGCGTTATCGCCTGAACACGGGCAAGGACGCCAACGACAGCGTGCGCGTGCTGTGGAAGTCGCCGCTGATCCCGGCGGATCCGCTCGTCATGCGCACCGACCTGCCGGCCGACCTGAAGGTCCGCATCCGCGACTTCTTTGTGAACTACGGGAAGGGCAAGGACGCCGAGCGCGAAATGGCCAACCTGAAGGCGCTGACCTATCAGGGCTTCCGCGCCTCGGACAACCAGCAGCTGGTTCCCATCCGCCAGATCGAGCTGGCGCGCGAGAAGGCCAAGGTAGAAGCCGACTCCACCCTGGGCCAGGCCGAAAAGCAGAAGCAGCTGGCCGACCTCGACAGCAAGCTGGCCAGCCTGGGCCAGCCGTCCTCCAAGCAGTAAGCGCGGCTTGCGCCGGCGCGTCGCCCGACGCGCCGGCGTCCGCGCGACCGCAAACCTTCCCGCCTATCGTCCGTCTCTATGAACCTAGCCATGCAGACCTCCCGTCTTCCCTCCGCGCCGCGCTCGTCGCTGCCGGTCCTACTCGTCTGGGCCGTCGTGCTGGCGTTGCTCGTCATGTCGTGGAAGGGCGCGGACATGCGGCCCCTGGACCTGCTGCGCGACTCGGGCAACATGGCCCAGTTCGCGGCGGACTTCTTTCCGCCGAACTTCCGCGATTGGCGCATGTATCTCGACGAGATGGTCGTGACCGTGCAGATCGCCGTCTGGGGCACGTTCCTGGCCATCGTGGTAGCGGTGCCGCTGGGGTTGCTGTGCTCGTCGAACATGGTGCCCGCCTGGGTCTACCAGCCCATGCGCCGGCTGATGGACGCCTGCCGCGCCATCAACGAAATGGTGTTCGCCATGCTGTTCATCGTCGCGGTGGGCCTGGGGCCCTTCGCCGGCGTGCTGGCGTTGTGGGTGCACACCACGGGCGTGCTGGCCAAGCTTTTTTCGGAGGCCGTCGAGGCGATCGACCCGCGCCCGGTCGAAGGCGTGCGCGCGACCGGCGCGAACGCCCTGGAGGAAATCGTCTACGGCGTGATCCCGCAGGTGCTGCCCTTGTGGATTTCGTACTCGCTGTATCGCTTCGAATCGAACGTGCGCTCGGCCTCGGTGGTCGGCATCGTCGGCGCCGGCGGGATCGGAACCGTGCTGTGGGAGATCATCCGCAGCTTTCGCTACGCGGAAACCTGCGCCGTCATGATCATCATCGTCGCTTTCGTCGTGGTGATCGACATGATGTCATCGCGGATCCGCAGCGCGCTGATCTGAGCGCAAAGATGCCGGGGCCGGGGCCCCGGCGGCATCATCGCTGCCGAGCCAGTTCCTGGAAGGCAGGCAGCGCCAGCAGGCCCGCCAGGCGCGCGGCATGGACGTCGTTATCCGACACCTCGGCGCGCGGCATCAGGAAATTGACGGTGCCCAGACAGGTCTCGCCGTAGACCACCGGCACGTTGACGACCGACCGCAACCCCAGTTCGCGGATCGCGCGGTGGTCGTCGAAGAACTCGCGGATCGCGTCCTCGCCTTCGCCGATGAACACGCGCCGCTCCAGCAGGACGTGGCGGCCCCAGGCCGTGCCGGCCTTGTCCTTGCTGCCGCCGGGCGGATAGGCTTCGGGATTGGAGCTGTACAGCCGCACGACCCGCATGGCGCCGGCGTCATAGCGGTTGATCGTGCACAAGGCATGCGCCAGCGAGGCGCGCGAGTAGTCGTCGATGGCGTGGAAAGCGGCCGCCGGGTCGGCGGCGGCATAGGCCCGGGCGATGGCCTGCACCGCGGCCAGCGCCGGGGTCGGGGAGGACGCTGCGCTCATTCGGCCGTGATCCCCAGCTCTTTGATCAGCTTGCCGTACTTGTCCGCGTCGCGCGCCAGGATCTGGCCGAATTGCCCGGGCGTGGTCTCGGTCAGCAGCACGCCCATGTCGGCCATTTTCTTGATGACGTCGGGGCGCTTGAGGATCAGGTTGATCTCGCGATTGAGCCGGGCGGTCAGCTCGGGCGGCATGCCGGCCGGGCCGAACGCGCCATACCAGACCGACAGTTCATAGCCGGGCAGCGTTTCCGCCACGGTGGGCACGTCGGGCAGCAGGGGCGAACGCGACTCCTCGGTGACGGCCAGCAGCTTGAGCTTGCCCGTCTGCACGTGCGGCAGGGTCTGCGTGCCGGCGCTGAACAGCACCTGCGTGCGGCCGGCCACCGTGTCCATGACCGCCGGCGCGCCGCCGCGGTACGGAATGTGGGTCATCTTCACGCCGGCGGCCTTCTCGAAGAGCGCGGCGCTGAGATGGTTGGTGGAGCCCTGGCCCGCCGACGCATAGGTCACGGTGTCCGGATGCGCCTTCAGGTAGGCGATGAATTCCTTGACGTTGGCGGCCGGCACGGAGGGGTGCACCACCATGGTGTTGGTGACCAGCGCGAGTTCTGCGATGGGCGTGAAGTCTTTCACGCCGTCGAACGGCATATTGGAATAGAGCGCCTGGTTCATCGTGTGCGTGCTCATGGAGCCCACCAGCAGCGTATAGCCGTCGGGCTTGGAGCGGGCGACGAAGGCGGTGCCAATGTTGCCGGACGCCCCCGAACGGTTCTCGACGATGACGGACTGGCCGAGAGACTGGGTCAGGCCCTCGGACAGCATGCGCGCCAGGATGTCCGTGGAACCGCCCGCGGCCCAGGGCACGATCAGCGTGATCGGCTTCTCGGGCCAGGCGGCGTGGGAGGCGGCGGGCGCGGCGAGCGCCAGGCCCAGGGCGCATGCGCGCAGCAGTCGTTTGAATCGCAGTGTCATGGTTGGTACCCCTTGTGCAAATGCCAGTCTGTGCGCCGGCTGGAACGAAACGGATTTATCGGCCGACGGCATACCCTTGCATGCCGCGGGGATTGGCGCCGGCGCGCAGCAACAGGCCGCCGCCGGCCGCGGGTTCGCGGGTGCAGGCGCTGATGCGGCCTTCCGACCAGTCGGGCCCCACCTTGACCTCATGGCCGGCGGCGCGGAGCGCCTCCAGCGTGGCGGCGGGCATGCGCGATTCCACGGTCAGCCGGTTCAGCGTCTGCGCGCGCGGCCAGAACGATCCCGGGAAGTGATCGATGTGCCAGGAGGGCGCGTCTATGGCTTCCTGCAGGTTCATGCCCATCGCGTGGCGCAGGAAGAACGCTACCGTCCACTGATCCTGCTGGTCGCCGCCGGGCGTGCCGAAGGCCATGTAAGGCTGGCCGTCCCGCAACGCCAGGCCCGGAGACAGCGTGGTGCACGGCCGCTTGCCGGGCTGCAGCTGCCCCGGCACGCCGTCGTCCAGCCAGGTCATCTGCAGGCGGGTGGTGAGGGGGAAGCCAAGTCCCGGCACGACGGGGCTGGACGACAGCCAGCCGCCCGACGGCGTGGCGGCCACCATGTTGCCGTCGCGGTCGATGACGTCGATCTGGCAGGTGTCGCCCACGAACAGTTCGCGCGCGGCCCATTCCGAGACGGGCGGCAGCGCCGCGAAGGTCGGCTCGCCCACGCCGAAGCGGGTGTCGGAAGCCGCCAGGGTACGGACCGCGGCGTCCAGATCCGGCAGCCGCGGAGCCCGGCCGCCGGGGTTGCCCGGTTGCAGCAGGCGGGAGGCGTGTTCGCCGATGCCGGCCGCGCGCGAGCGGGCGTAGGCGTCGCTCAGCAATTCCGCCAGCGGCACCTGCACGAAGGCGGGGTCGCCGTACCAGGCGCAGCGATCGGCGAAGGCCAGCTTGGCCGCTTCGGCGACGCGGTGCACGAACGCCGGGGACAACGGGTCCAGCCCGTCCAGGCCAAGGTGGCGCAGCATGGCCAGCTGTTGCAGATGGACGGGGCCCTGCGACCAGACGCCGCATTTGGCCACGGTATAGCGGCCATAATCCACGGTGAGGGGATCGTCGTAGGTGGCGCGCCAGTCCGCCAGGTCCGATTTGCGCAGCAGGCCGCGGTTGCGCTGGCCAGTGGTGTCGCGCACCGCTTCACCGCTGTAGTAGGCATCGATTTCGTCGGCGACGAAGCCGCGGTACCAGGCGTCCAGCGCGGCTTCGATGCGGCCGCGGCGGTCGGCGCTGGCGGCGTGGGCTTCGTCCAGCAGGCGGGTATAGGTGGCCGCGATCGCGGGCGTGCGGAACAGCGTGTCGGGGGCCGGCACCCGGCCGCCGGGCAGCCAGACATCGCGCGAACTGGTCCATTCGTCGCGGAATAGCGCCTGCACGGCAAGAATGGCCTGGGAGATGCGCGGCACCAGCGGAAAGCCATTGCGCGCATAGTCGATGGCGGGGCGCAGCACGTCGGACAGCTCCCAGGTGCCATAGTCCCGCAACAGGGTCAGCCAGGCGCCGAAGGCGCCGGGCACGGTGGCGGGCAACAGGCCGATGCCGGGCACCAGGTCCAGGCCCAGGCCGCGGAAATAGGCCGGCGTGGCCAGCGCCGGCGCGGGGCCCTGGCCGCAGAGGGCACGCATGCGCCGCTCGCGTTCGCTCCAGAACAGGATGGGCACTTCGCCGCCGGGGCCGTTCAGGTGGGGCTCCACGATCTGCAGGGTGAATCCGCCGGCCACGGCCGCGTCATAGGCATTGCCGCCGCGTTCCAGCACGCTCATGGCGACTTGCGAGGCGAGCCAGTGGGTGGAGGAAACCACGCCGAACGTGCCGCGTATTTCGGGACGGGTGGTGAAGGAGGGGCTCATAGTGCGATATCGGGCAGGGGGATGCCTGCAGTATAGGGTCGTGAAATAACTGGTTTTATGTTTGTTGGCATAATTCAATAACCAACTGGTTATGGGGAAGTTCGTGAACTGGGATGCGGCCCGCCTCGCCAATCGCTTGAAGCATCGTCACCTTGCGCTGCTGCTCAACATCGCCAGGCACGGATCGCTGACGCGCGTGGCCGCCGCCACGGGCATCAGCCAGCCGGCGGTCACGAAGGCCCTGGCCGAGCTCGAGGACATATTCGGGGCCCCGCTGTTCATGCGCACGGGGCGCGGCCTGCAGCCCACTTCCCTGGGCAGCCTGGCCCTGGTGCGCGCGCGCCATATGCTGAGCGACCTGGATCTGTGGGCTCGGGAAGTCGAGGCCCTGCATGCCGGCCGTTCGGCGCACCTGCACGTGGGCGTGGTGCCGTACGTGTCCAGCGCCTTGCTGACGGCGGCGATCAGCCGCCTGCACCAGCGCCATGGGGTGACGCTGAGCCTGCACCGCGCCACGACCGATCATCTCGTTCCCATGCTGCGCCAGCACGAACTGGACTGCATCATCAGCCGCGCCACGCCGATGGCGGCGCAAGAGGATCTCATCCACCGCGCGCTGTACCGCCAGCGGCCGCGGCTGATCGCGCACGGCAGGCTGGCCCAGCGGCTGGCGAGGCGCCGGCCGGACTGGGCGGCGGTGGCGGCGATGGATTGGGTGCTGCCGGCGGCCAATACCCCCACGCGGCAGCTGATCGCGGAGCATTTCATCCGCGAAGCGCTCAGCCCGCCATCTCCCGTGCTGGAGGCCTACTCGACGGACGTGATCGAAGGAATGCTGACCATGAACGAGACCTTCGTCTCCGTGGTGCCCGAAGAAATCGCGCGGGAGTTGTGCCAGCGGGGCAAATTGGGGATGGTGCCCTGGGACTTCGGCTGGGAGCTGCCGCCGATCAACCTGATCCGGCGCAAGCGCGAGCAGCCGCTCGCGGCCGAGGCGTATTTCTCCGACATCCTGCTGGACCTCTGCGGCGACGCGGCCTCGCCTTGGGGCGGCCGCGCGGCCGGATCCGATTGAACAGGCCCTAGGCGGCGAGTTTTGCGCGCGCGATGTCCAGCAACGCCGCTGCCGCGGTTTCAGGCGCGGCGTCGTTGCTGACCCGCAGCAGCCGGCAGCGTTGCGGCACCGGGAAGGCCTGTGTCGCGCGCGACAGCCGTTGCGCGATCTGTTCCGCGTTTTCGCGGCCGCGCCCCGCCAGCCGGCGGGCGAGCAGGGCGGGGGCGACAGTGATCTCTACCGCGGTCAGCTCCGGATAGCGGGCGTGGGCCTGTTCCAGGTGCGCGCGCGATCCGTTGATGATGACCGCCGCGCCGCAGGAGAGCCAGGCGTCTATCTCGATGCCGATGCCATAGTGCAGGCCATGGCTGCTCCAGCGCAGCGCGAAACAGCCCAGCGCGGCGCGGCGGCCGAATTCCTCATCGGTGAGGCGCAGCGCGTCTTCGCTGTCGCCGCTGTCGCGGGTAATGTAGCGGTGCGCCACCAGCACGGGTTCGTCGCCGCGCAGATGGGCGCGCAGCAGGCGCAGCAACGTGTCCTTGCCGCTGCCCGAGGCGCCCATCAGATAGATGAGGCGCGCGCCGCCGGCGGGTGCGTAGGCGTTCATGCGGCGGCAGGCCCTTGCAGGCAGGCGGCGCCGGCGGCGTCCACGCACGCGCCGTCGAAACGGTAGTGCCGCGCCGCGACGAAGTCGGCGCCCGGCGCCGCCTGCACATAGACGCTGACGCCCGGGACCTCCATCGCCCGTCCGCGCAGCGGATCGGCGAAGGCCGCGATGCCGGCCCGCGCCCGCGCCAAGGCCTCGGCGTCGAGCTTGCCCGTCAGCGTGATGTGGAACGTGTACGTGTCGAACACATAGGGGTAGCCCCAGCGCGCCAGCATGGCCTGCTGCTCGGGCGTGAGCGATTGCGGCTGGCGGCGCGCGGTTTCCTCGGGCGTGGGCGGGGCGCGCAGGGGATCGAGGTCGCGCACGGCCGCGTCGGCCAGGGCCTGGATGCGTGCGCGGCCGGCCGTGTCGGCGTCCGCGATGCGCCACGCCAGGAAGCCGCGCAGCGGCTCGCATTCCAGCGCCAGGGTGAACGGGCGGCCGCCCGCGGCCAGCCGGCGCGCGGCCGCGTCCACGTCCTGGGGGCGAGCGCCGGGGCGCAGGCGGAACGGCGGCTTCAGGGTCGCATGCAGGCCGTAGTGGCGGGGCGCCTGCGTCCATTCTCGCGGGTATTCGGCCTGGCCGGGCAGCGGGGCCAGCATCTGGCCGGTCTCCGCGCAGCGGCCCAGCCAGCGGCTGCCGTGTTCGAGCCAGGGGCCGGTGGGCGCCAGGTACAGGGCGTAACGGTGGGCAAGCGCCATGGTCAGGCCGCCATGAGCTGGTCGTGGCCGTCGCCGAAGGCCCGGCTGGCGTAACGCAATTCGCCGCCGACGATGGCCGCGCATACCCGGGGCAGCCCCGGCACCTGGTCGTCCACCACGATCGCATCGGCGATCAGGCCCGGCGCCAGGGCGCCGCGATCATCGAGGCCGGCGGCGCGCGCGGGATTCAGCGACACCAGCTCCCATGCCTGCGCCAGCGGCAGCACGCCGTCGGCGGCCAGCTTCAGGGCCGCGCTGAGCGGGGCGGGGTAGTAGTAGTCGGAGGTCAGGACGTCGCACAGGCCTGCGCGGACCATCTCCGTGGCGCTGGGGGCGCCGGTGTGGCTGCCGCCGCGCACGACGTTGGGCGCGCCGAACACGACGGAATTTCCCAGGTCGCGCGCAACGCCGGCGGCATCGCGGGTCAGCGGGAATTCCGCCACGCCGCAACCCAGCTGGTGGTAGTAGCGGCGCGTGGCCGCGTCCGGATCGTCATGCGATGCCACCCGCAGGCCGGCATCGCGGGCGCAGGCGGTCAGCTCGCGCATGGCGTCGGCCACGGAATCCGCCGCGGCCATGGCGGCGCGGATGCGGTCCTGGAAGACGTCCAGATCGCATTCCGCGCGGTGGGCGTACTGCATGAGCTTGCGGTCGTCGCCCAGGCGGCGCGCCATGCTGGGCAGGTGGTCGTTGAGGGCCAGGAAGCGGACGCGCCCGCTGCGTATCCATTGCTGGGCGATGTCCAGGCCGCCGACGTGGTGCGTCTCGAAGCGCAGGTGCACATAGTGCCGCGCGCCCATGATGGGGCGCATTCTCTCCAGGGAGTCGAACATGCGTTCGGCGTAGCCCTCGCCGCGCAGCCCGCCCTCCCAGGACAGCGTGACGCCGTGGAATTCCGTGGTGATGCCGTTGGCCAGCAACTGGCGGTCCACGTCGAACAGGGCGCCCTCGTAGGGGAAGGTCACGCTGGGCCGGGGCATGATGGCGCGTTCGAAGGCGTCGCCGTGCAAGTCCACGATGCCGGGAAGCACCAGCAGGTCTCCGGCGTCGAACCACGATGCGCCCCGCGCCGAGGCGGCGGCGGGGTCGTCGATCCGCCCTCCATGGAAGCGCAGGCTGGCATGTTGGACGCCGCGCGGCGTCAGGATGCGCTGGCCTGTGACACCGGCCAGGGGCGAGGGGGCTTGCGTGCGTATGTTCATGCTGCGACGGTAGCGGGATTGGATTACAACCAGATGTCTAGATGAGTTGGCGAGGCTTGCGGCGCTTTTGCAACGCCGCCGCGCCAGGCCGCGCGGGCGGCGTTGCGTTTTCCGCTTAGCTTTCGTCCGTCACCATGAGCTGCACCAGATCGCCGACGAAGCGGGCGATGCTGTATTGCAGGGGGGCGCCGTCCTGGTCCACGTTCAGCGCTTCGACCTGGAGGATGGGGCGGGTCTTGGGCTGGCCCAGCATGCGGGCGATTTCGGGCGAGGGCAGGACGGCCGTGATGCGCGACCACTTGCGCGTGTAGTCGCCGATGCCGTAGTGCGCGTAGACCTTGGAGATGGAGCGCATGGCGGCCAGCCGTTCCGCGAAATCGGGGAAGCGCTTTTCGTCGAAGTAGTGCTCCGAGGCGCTGATGGGGCGGTTCTCGGCCTTGCCGACGATTTGCACGCGCAGCAGGGCCGCGCCGCGGGCCAGCCCCAGGTGCTTGGCGATTTCGGCCGCGCGCAGCGACTGGCTGCCCAGCACCTCCTGGTGGCCCAGCATGCCCTGGCTGCGCAGGTTCTCGGAAAAGCGCGTGCGCTTGCCGATGGCGTAGTCGATGGCGTGTTCCTGGACGAATGTGCCGCGGCCCTGTTCGATCCTGACCAGGCCGCTTTGTTCGAGCTCGCCCATGGCGCGCCGTATCGTGTGGCGGTTGACCGAGAACTTGGCGGCAAGCTCGGGTTCGGACGGCAGCTGTTCTCCCGCCGCGTAGAGCTTGTTGCGGATGTCGTCCGCCAGCGATTCGCCGATTTGCCGCCAGACGGCGATTCCTGAACCTCTTTCAACCATGGGGTGCGCTCGTGCTGTCATATCCGCTCGTCAAGAATGGCCCCGATTGTGCCCGATGCCGCGGCCGCCGGAAAGACGCCCGCGGCTGTCATCAAAAATTCACGCCAGACTGTTGAACTTGCATTTCGAAGCGATCATACTCCATCCGGTCGTCTAGACGTTTAGAGGAAAAGAATGGATCACCCACAGGCAGGACGGGATGCGCCCGACGCCCGGCGCGCGGCCTGGATGCGCGTGTTGTCGCTGGCGGACCCCGGCGAGCTGGACGGCGCGTTCTGCGCATTGACCGGCGTTCCCGCGCACCAGACGTTGCGGCCGGCCCAGACCGGCATGGCCATGGTGCGAGCCCGCAGCGGCGGCACCGGCGCCCGGTTCAATCTGGGCGAAATGACCGTGACACGTTGCGCGGTGACGATGGGCGAGGGCGTGGTCGGCGTGGCGTATGTGCAGGGCCGCTCGCTGCGCCACGCGGAACAGGCCGCCGTGGCCGACGCCTTGCTGCAGCTGCCCGAGTGGCATGAAACGGTGCAGGCCCGGCTTATCGAGCCGCTGGCGCGCCAGCACGCCGAAAAGATCGAGCGCCAGGCCCGCGTGGCGGCGCAGACCAAGGTGGAGTTCTTCACGATGGTGCGAGGCGAGGACTGATATGGAACCGTTAATCATGGCGGCCGCGGCATCGGGCCGGACGCTGCTTCCCGGCTTCGCGGATCCGGTCGACGACGCGCAGGCCACGTTCCGGGCTGCGCTGAATGCGCTGGCCCATCCGGGGCGCGTATACGAGATAACGGCCGGCAGCGGCGTGCCGGCAGGCCTGTCGCCGGCCATGACCGCCTTGTTGCTGACGCTGGCGGACGTGGACACGCCGCTGTGGCTGCCCGACGGCGTGAGCGCGGATGCGCTCGCGTTCCTGCGCTTTCACTGCGGCTGCCCCATCGTGCCTTCCCCTTCGCTGGCCCGCTACGCGGCAGTGCCCGCCGGCTTCGCCGCGCCCGCGCTCGCGTCCTGCCACCCGGGCGATCCCGCCTATCCGGATCAATCGACCACCCTGCTGATCGAGGTCGAGTCCCTGGAATCGGGGCCCGAGGCCGTCCTTAGCGGTCCGGGCATTCAGACGCGGCAGACCCTGGCCGCGGCCGGGCTGCCGGCGGGCTTCTGGCGCGAATGGCGCATCAATCACCAACGGTTCCCGCTGGGCGTCGACGTCTTCCTGACGCACGGCCGGCGGATTTGCGGGCTGCCGCGCAGCGCGCGACTGGAGAGCTGATATGTACGTAGCCGTAAAAGGGGGCGAGCGCGCCATCCTCAATTCCTACCGCATGCTGGACGACTACCGGCGCGGCGACCGCGACGTCCCCGAACTGAGTCTGGACCAGATCCGCGAACAGATGCCGCTGGCCGTGTCCCGCGTCATGGCCGAAGGCTCGCTCTACGACCCGCAGCTGGCGGCGCTTGCCCTCAAGCAGGCGGCGGGCGATGTGATCGAGGCCGTGTTCCTGCTGCGCGCCTATCGCACGACCTTGTCGCGCTACGGCTATACGCAGCCGATCGACACGGGCCGCATGCGCCTGCGGCGCCGGATCTCGTCCACGTTCAAGGACGTGCCCGGCGGTCAGATCCTGGGCCCGACCTACGATTACACCCAGCGCCTGCTGGACTTTTCGTTGCTGGCGCAGCGCGAGGCCGACGCGCTGCCCGCCGGCGAGGAGGCGCTGGACAGCGCCATGCCGCGCGTGACGGATCTGCTGGCGCAAGACGACTTGATCGACGCCGAGCCGGTGCCGGAAGGCGATCCCGAACCTTTCGACCTGACCCGCCAGCCGCTGGACTTTCCCGCCTCGCGCGCGGCCCGCCTGCAGAACCTCGCGCGCGCCGATGAGGGCTTTCTGCTGTCGATGGGATATTCCACGCAGCGCGGCTACGGCAACACGCACCCCTTCGCGGCCGAGATCCGCTACGGTTCGCTGGAAGTGGAGATGCACATCGAGGAACTGGGCTTCGCCGTCACCGTGGGTGAGATCGAGGTTACCGAATGCCAGATGGTGAGCCAGTTCGCGGGCAACGCAGAGGAAGGGCCGAAGTTCACCCGTGGCTACGGGCTGACGTTCGGCTATGGCGAACGCAAGTCCATGTCGATGGCGCTGGTGGACCGCGCCCTGAAGGCGGGCGAATTGGGCGAACGCGCCGACTCCCCGGCCAACGACCACGAGTTCGTGCTCTACCACAGCGACAACGTCGAGGCGTCGGGCTTCGTGCAGCACTTGAAGCTGCCGCATTACGTGGACTTCCAGGCCAACCTGGAACTGCTGCGCCGCATGCGCGCCGAGCGCGCGCCCGAAGCGGCCCGTAACGAACTGATGGACGAGGCGGTCTCCCCATGACGACGCAACGCGCAACGGTCGAACGCGACGACCACTACAACTTCGCCTACCTGGACGAATCCACCAAGCGCATGCTGCGCCGGGCACTGCTCAAGGCGGTGGCCATTCCCGGCTACCAGGTGCCGTTCGGCAGCCGCGAAATGCCGCTGCCCTACGGCTGGGGCACGGGCGGGATCCAGGTCACCGCCTCCATCATCGGGCGCGACGACGTGCTCAAGGTGATCGACCAGGGCTCCGACGACACCACCAACGCCATCAACATCCGTCGCTTCTTCGGCCGCGTCACCGGCGTGACGACGACGGAATCCACGCGCGCGGCCACCATCGTGCAGACGCGCCACCGCGTGCCCGAAACGCCGCTTTCGGAGGGGCAGGTCATGGTGTTCCAGGTGCCCATACCGGAACCGCTGCGCTGGCTCGAACCCAGCGAAACCGAAACGCGCACCATGCACGCGCTGGCCGAATACGGCGGCATGCACGTCAAACTGTACGAAGACATCGCGCAGCACGGCCACATCGCCACCACGTACGACTATCCCGTCATCGTGAACGACCGCTACATGATGCGGCCCTCGCCGATTCCGAAGTTCGACAATCCCAAGCTGGACGGCAGCCCCGCGCTGATGCTGTTCGGGGCGGGCCGCGAGAAGCGCGTCTACGCGGTGCCGCCCTACACCCGCGTGAAGAGCCTGGATTTCGAGGACCATCCCTTCCGTGTGGAAACCTGGTCCGAGTGCTGCGATCTGTGCGGCTCGCGCGAAAGCTACCTGGATGAAATCATCCTGGACGATGCAGGCACGCGCCGCTATGTCTGCTCGGACACCGAATACTGCAACGATCGCCAGGCGCGGCAGCGTCCCGGCCAATCCCCGAACGAGGCCGCAGCATGAACGCCCAACCTTTGCTTTCCGTGCGGAACATGACGCGCACCTGGGACGGCGTGCATGGCTGCCGCAACGTCAGTTTCGACCTCTATCCCGGCGAAGTGCTATGCGTGGTCGGCGAGTCCGGCTCCGGCAAGAGCACGCTGCTGTCGGCGGCGTCGTACCAGACGCGGCCGGACGCGGGCAGCGTCTGGTACGACACGCGGGACCAGGGCTTCACGGACCTGGCGGCGCTGCAGGGCGCGCGCCTGCGCCTGCTGTCGCGCACCGATTGGGGCTTCGTGCGGCAGAACGCCCGGGACGGGCTGCGCATGCAGGTCAGCGCGGGAGCCAACATCGCGGAACGCCTCATGGCGGTCGGGGACCGTCATTACGGCGACCTGCGCCGGGTGGCCGGGAACTGGCTGCAGAAGATGGAGATCGATGCCGGCCGCCTGGACGATACGCCCGTGTCTTTCTCGGGCGGCATGCAGCAGCGCCTGCAGATCGCCCGCAACCTGGTGACGCACCCCCGCCTGGTGTTCATGGACGAGCCCACGGCGTCGCTCGACGTATCGGTGCAGGCGCGCCTGCTGGACCTGCTGCGTCAGCTGGTGACCGACCTGGGCCTGGCCGCCATCGTCGTCACCCACGACCTGGCCGTGGCGCGTCTGCTGGCGCACCGGACCCTGGTCATGCGCGGCGGCGAAGTCGTGGAAAGCGGGCTGACCGACCAGATCCTCGACGATCCGCAGCATCCCTACACCCAATTGCTGGTGTCTTCCATTTTGCAGAGCTGACCATGCGCGCAACGACTCCCATGATCGAGGCGCGGGGCCTCGGAAAGATGTTCACCCTGCATAACCAGGGCGGAATGCGGCTGCCGGTGCTGGAGGCGGTCGACTTCGACGCCTCGGCCGGCGACTGCCTGGTGCTGGCGGGGCCGTCCGGCACCGGCAAGAGCACGCTGCTGCGCTGCCTCTACGGCAATTATCTGGCGACCGAGGGCAGCATCCGCGTGCGCGCCGGGGATGGATGGGCCGAGCTGGTGGGCGCGTCCGAGCAACGCATCCTGGCGTTGCGGCGGGACGTGATCGGCTATGTCAGCCAGTTCCTGAGGGTGATCCCGCGCGTGGCGGCGCTGGACGTGGTGGCGGAGCCGCTGCGGGCCTGCGGCATGGATGCCGAGGAAGCCCGGGCGCGGGCCGCCGCGCTGCTGCAGCGCCTGAACGTGCCGGCCCGCCTCTGGGGCCTGGCCCCGGCCACCTTCTCGGGCGGCGAACAGCAGCGCGTGAACATCGCGCGCGGCTTCATCGCCCGCCATCCCATCCTGCTGCTGGACGAGCCCACCGCGTCCCTGGATGCCGACAACCGCAAGGTGGTGATCGAGCTGATCCACGAGGCCCGCGCCCAGGGGCGGTGCCTGCTGGGGATCTTCCACGACGAGGAGGTGCGCGACGCCGTCGCCACCCAGATCCTCACGCTGCGCCCCGCGCTGGCGGTCGCCGCCGATATGGAGGCCTGACGATGCATAGCACCTACCTGACCCATGCCCGCGTGGTGATGCCCGATCGCGTCCTGGAGGACAGCGCCGTGCTGATCGACGACGGCCGCATCGTGGCGATCGAGCCGGCCGGCGCGCGCGCCGACCGCGAAATCGATCTCGGCGGCCAGACCCTGATGCCGGGCCTGATCGACCTGCATTGCGATGCGATCGAGAAAGAGGCCGAGCCACGCTCCCGCGTGCTCTTTCCGCTGGACTTCGCCGTGGCGCAGGTGGACCGCCGCAATGCCGCGGCGGGCATCACCACGCCCTATCACGCGCTCTCGTTCGCCAATAGCGAGTGGGGCGTGCGCAACAACCAGACGGCGGCGGAAGTGGTGCGCACGGTGCGCGCGTTCCGCCGGCACAGTCTGGTCGACAACCGCGTGCACTGCCGCTATGAGGTCACCGACGCCACGTCCGTGGACGTGCTGCGCGCCTTGATGGACGAGGGCGCGGTGGACCTGCTGTCCGTGATGGACCATTCGCCGGGCCAGGGGCAGTTCAAGACCCTGGAATCCTATCTGCAATACATGATGGGCAACCATGCGATGAGTCGCGAGCAGGCCGAGGAAGCCGCGGAGGCCAAGACCCGCGCGAAGGACGGCGCGGTGGCGCGGGTGGAGGCGCTGCTGTCCCACGCCCAGGGGCTGGGCATCCCGACGGCCAGCCATGACGACGATTCGATCCACCGCATCGCCACCATGCGCAACCTGGGCGTGGCGATGAGCGAGTTCCCCATCACGCTGGATACCGCGCGCGCCGCCGTGTCCTGCGGCCTGCCCACCATCCTGGGCGCGCCCAACGTGCTGCGCGGCCAGAGCCAGAGCGGCTCCATGCGAGCGATCGATGCCGTCCGGGCGGGCGTGGCGAGCTGCCTTTGCTCGGACTACCAGCCATCCACACTGATCGCCGCCGCCTTCGCGGTGGAGGCGCAGACCGACCTGACGCTGTCGCAGGCGGCCGCGCTGGTCACCTTGAACCCGGCACTGGCTTGCGGCCTGTCGGACCGCGGCCGCATCGCGCCGGGGATGCGCGCGGATCTGGTGGCGGTGGCGCAGGTGGGCGGCCAGCCCCTGATCAGCCACACCTGGTCGGCGGGTCGCCTGGTATTCTCGACACACTACGCGCCCTTGCGTCTGGCCGAGGCCCGGGCGGCCGAGCCGCAGGGCCTGGCGGCCTGAGGCGATTCCTGGAGAAGCGTGATGAGTCCCATCGTGACCGCAGTGGCGCGCAGCGCGGCCCATTCATTCAGCAAGCCGGTCGTGCCCGCGATCACGTTGCTGGGGGGGCTGGGCGTGGAGGGCGACGCCCACCTCGGCGTGACCGTCAAGCACCGCTCCCGCGTCAAGGCGGATCCGACGCAGCCCAATCTGCGGCAGGTGCACCTGATCCAGGGCGAGCTGCACGACGAACTCCAGCTCGCCGGCTTCAACGTGGCGGAAGGCACGATGGGCGAGAACATCACGACCCGCGGCATCGACCTGCTGGGCTTGCCGCGGGGCGCGCGGCTGTACATCGGCGCGGGCGCGGTCGTGGAGATCACCGGGCTGCGCAATCCCTGCGCACAGTTGGACAACTATCAGAAGGGCCTGACCGCCGCCGTGCTGGGCCGCCACCCGGACGGCAGCCTGATGCGCCGGGCGGGCGTCATGGGCATCGTGATCGAGGGAGGCGAGGTGAGGGCGGGCGATTCCATCCGCGTCGCGCTGCCCGCCTTGCCGCACCTGCCGCTGGAGCGCGTCTGAAATATCCCGGCCATGCGCGGACGGCGCGCCGCGCATCTGGTTAAATGGCGGCAAGAGCGCTGCCGCGATTTCCCGCGGGCGGCGCCCCTTTTCCCGGAGCGCGCAATGGCACGAATCAATTTCACCCAGGATCCCGAGGAACCCGATCTGTGGGCGGCCGAAAACGTCGCCGCCGGCGAGGGGCGTCCTCCCATCCACGTCATGGTCCAGACCGACGGCGAGGAGCCGGGCAGCGGCGCTTCCAAGGTGGTCAAGGCGATCATCGACAACCTTGACGAGCAGATCCTCGCCGCCGCGGATTTCCTGCTCGACAACTATTCCTACGAGCACTACAAGAAGCTCGGCCTGGACGACAGCCAGCTGCTGCAGGAGGAAACCGCCGAAGCCATGGCGGAAAAGGCCGTGCTGCGCGCCTTGTGGCTGTTCGACGAGGATGGCGACGGCTATGAACTGTGGTTCACGCTGCCCTGGGACCCGGTGCACACGTACGACGTGGAGTTCGAAGACGGCGCGCCGGTGTCCTGCTCGGTGAACGACTAGCGCAAACAGACCCGCGGGCCGGCCCGGTCCGCCGGGGCAGGCCCTAGCGGGCCAGTTCGAAGCGGGTGGCCTGGGCCTGGCCCAGCGAATCGTCGTAGCGGTACCGCAGCTTCAGGGGCTTGCCCTTGCGCACCGTTCCGGCGCCGGCATTGGCCAGCGTCACGTCGATCTCGCGGTCGATGAACTCTGTGCAATCGGTATCGGCGCGGGCGCCGTCGGGGATGTCCGCGTGGCGGACCTTGAGCCTGAACATGAGCTGGGTGATTTCCGTGCCGTCGATGCGGTATTGCCGCAGCTGTATCGGCAGGTTGGCCACGGTGCCGCCGAGGTCGCAGGAAATGCGTGTCCAGGCGTATGAGGCGGGCGCGGCGGCGCTCAGTGCGATGGCCGCCAGGGTGCGGCGCAGGCGTTTGGAGATCATGGCTTGCGGGCGGCGCGCGGAGCGCTGGCGAGGCGCGCCGGTAAGTCGGGCAAAGGGCTTATATGTTGCTCCCGGCGATTCCGCCGGTCAAGGCGGAACACCCCCATGAAAACGGGCCTGGCGGCCCGTTTTTTTTACGCGCGCTGGTTGGCGGGCTGGCCCGCCGGGGCCTCGTCCGGCGCATCGCCAACCGGCTCGTCGGCGGGAGTTTCCTGTTCGCCTTCCAGCTTCGAGATGACGGCGGTGGCCAGACTGTTGCCCACGACGTTGGTGGCCGTGCGGCCCATGTCGAAGAACTGGTCGATGCCCATGATCAGCAGCAGGCCGCCTTCTGGCAGATGGAACATCGGCAGCGTCGCCGCCACGACGACCAGCGAGGCGCGGGCCACGCCGGCCATGCCCTTGCTGGTCACCATCAGCACCAGCAGCAGCGTCAGCTGCTGCGTGAGGCTCATCTGGATGTTGTAGGCCTGGGCGATGAACAGCACCGCGAAGGACTGGTACATCATCGAGCCGTCCAGATTGAAGGAATAGCCCAGGGGCAGGACGAAGCCCGAGATGCGCTTGGGCACGCCGAAGCGCGTGAGCGCCTCGATCGTCTTGGGATAGGCGGATTCGCTGCTGGCCGTCGAGAAGGCGAGCAGCGTGGGCTCCTTGATCAGGCCGCCCAGGCGGAAGGTGGATTTGCCCAGGAACAGGTACCCGACCGTGAACAGGACCGCCCACAGCAGCGCCAGGCCCAGGTAGAACTCGCCGATCAGCTTACCGTAGCTGACCAGCACGCCCAGCCCCTCGGTCGTGATCGCGGCGGCCATGGCGGCGAACACGCCGATCGGCGCGAAGCGCATGACGTAATCGGTCACCCGGAACATGATCTTGGCGAGTTCGTCGATCATGTTGTAGAGCGTGTTGTGGCCCTTGCCGCGGATGAACGACAGCGCGGCGCCGAAGAATAGCGAGAACACCAGGATCTGCAGGATCTCGTTGTCGGACATGGCCTCCGCGATGCTCCGGGGGAACACGTGCGTGATGAAGGCCTTCAGCGTGAAATCGCCCGTCTTCAGGCCGGAGGACGCGCCGACGTCCGGCAGCGTCATGTTCATGTGCGCGCCCGGCTGGAAAATGTTGACCAGCGCCAGGCCCAGCAGCAGCGAAATGGCCGAGGCGGCGATGAACCAGATCATCGCCCGCATGCCGATGCGGCCCACCGCGCTGGCGTCGCTCATGCTCGCCAGGCCGGTCACCAGGGTGGCGAAGACCAGCGGCGCGATGATCATCTTGATCATGCGCAGGAAGATGTCGGTGAGGAGGCTGAAGTACGAGGCGATATGCGCCGCCTCCTGTTCGTTCTGCGCGTACTTGTGGCAGAAATAGCCCACCACGATGCCCAGCACCATGGCGATGCCGATATAACGCGTCAGCTTCTTAGTGTTCATGATCAAAACGGAAAAACGGCGACCCTGTGCCTGGCCTCGCGGGGGGCCGGGTCCGCCGGCATGGAGCGGGCAGGCGGGTCGGGTGACAGACATGCCGGGGCGGTCCCGGGATTGCGGGTTTACCCTCGGGGCGCGATGTTAACGCCGCCAACCTGACAGGCAGTTGTCAGCAAGCCGTGGATATGCCGCGTTGGGCAGCCTGCGCCCCGCGGGCCGGCCGGCGGCGGATTTGTATCAATTTGGAACCGAGGCACGGCCGCGCCCGGTCATGCCAGAATTGGCCGCCGGAGACAAAAAAAGGAGACAGGCAATGCTGAAACGCGAACTATCGGTGCTGGCGTCCGGATACACCTATCTGGAGGGACTGCGCTGGCACGAGGACCGCCTGTGGGCGTCGGACTTCTATACCGGGCAGGTCATCGCCGTGGACCTGGAAGGCAAGGTGGAGCGGATCTGCGAGGTGCCGCAGCAGCCGTCGGGGCTCGGCTGGCTGCCGGACGGCCGCCTCCTCATCTCCTCCATGAAGGACCGCCGGCTGCTGCGCCGGGAGCCCGACGGCACGCTGGCCGTGCACGCGGACCTGTCCGCCCTGACCGGCGGCCACGTCAACGACATGGTGGTGGATGAGCGGGGCCGGGCCTATGTGGGCAACTTCGGCTTCGACATCATGGCCGGCGCGCCGGTCCGCAATACGACGATCGTACGGGTGGATCCCGACGGCGCCGTCCAGGTAGTGGCCGACGGGCTGTGCTTTCCGAACGGTTCCTTCATTACGCCGGACGGCAGGACCATGATCGTCAACGAGACTTTCGCCAACCGCATTTCCGAATTCGACATCCTGGCCGACGGCGGCCTGGGGCCGCGGCGGGATTGGGCCAACTTCGGCGCGCTGCCGGACAGCGACGACCTGGGCGTCCTGATCGCGGCGTCGGCCATCGGACCCGACGGCGGCGCGCTGGACGCCGAAGGGGCGTTGTGGGTGGCCGATGCCATCGGCAAGCGTATCGTGCGCGTGGCGCGCGGCGGCAAGATACTGGAGCAGATCGACACCGGCGAATTCGGCATCTTCGCCGCCGCCCTGGGCGGGCCGGACGGCCGCAGCCTGTTCATGGCGGCGGCGCCGGACTTCATCGAAGCCAACCGCCGGGCCAGGCCGGAGGGCCGGATCCTGATGACGCGAGTGGACGTGCCGCACGCGGGCAGGCCGTAGGCGCTCCCGGGGCGGGCGCCCGCGTGAGGCGCCCGCAACCGCCGCGCTACTTGGGCTCCAGCCAGGCGTCGGCGTACGTGTCCACGGCGCCCAGGCCCGTGGTGATGGCGTCGTGCACGCGCTTGTCCAGAAAGGTGGAGTAGTTGGTGTCGTCGATCCACGCCAGCGGCACATCTTCCGCCAGGATCTTCTGCACTTCGGTGTACAGGCGCTGGCGTTCCTCGTCGGTGGGCGCGGTGGCGGCCTGGTCGAACAGTTCGTCCACCTTGGGGTTGCGGTACTGGGAGGTGTTGGTGAAGGCCAGCCCTTTCTTGATGTTGCTGCTGACATAGGTGCGCGACACGCCGATCGCCGGGTCGCCGTACTGGAACACGCCGTTGTAGGCCATGTCGAAGTCCCAATTTCCCATGCGCGTGGTCCAGCCGCCGACATCGGTGTTCTCGATGTCGATGACGATGCCGACCTTGCCCAGGCTTTGCTTGGTGTATTCGGCGATCCGGCGCTGCATTTCGCCGTAGGGGTTGGGGATCAGGCCCAGCTTCACGCGCACGCCCTTGGCGTCGGGCTTCAGGCCCATCTCATCCAGCAGCGCGACGGCCTTCTTCGGATCGTAGGGGTACTGCTTGATGTTGGGATCGTAGAAGCGGGTGTTGCGGTGGAACGGCCCGGTGGACACCGTGCCCATGCCGAACATGATGCGCTTGGCGATGAATTCGCGGTCGATCGCGTACATCACGGCCTGGCGGAAGCGCTTGTCGTCCATCGGCTTGCGCGCCTCGTTCATTTCGATCCAGTGCAGCGTGGACCAGTATTCGTAGCCTTTCTGCGTGGCGTTGATGTGCGCGAGCTTGGACACGCGCGGGATATCGAAGGGCTCGATGTCCTGCAGCCAGGCTTGCTGCACCGTGCGCTGTTCCAGCGCCAGGCGGCGCGAGGCGGCGTCCGGGATGACGCGATAGGTGATGCCGTCCAGGTAGGGGCGCCCTTCCTTCCAATAGTGTTCGTTCTTGACCAGCTCGATGTAGGAGCCGCGTTCCCAGCGCTTGAACTTGAACGGGCCCGTGCCGACCGGCGCGTTGTTGTGCGGATTCTGCGCCAGGGGCGTATCCACGTCGTACAGATGCTTGGGCAGGATGACGCCGCCGCCGATGTCGAAGGCATACAGAAAGGCCGAGTAGCGTTCCTTCAGGCGGAAGACCACGGTGTGCTCGTCGGGCGCCGATATGTCCTCGATATAGCGCATCAGCGAGCGCGTGCGCGGCGTGTTGGCCAGGATCTTCGTATAGGTGAACACCACGTCGGCGGACGTGAAGGGCTTGCCGTCGTGCCATTGCGCCTTGGGCTGCAGATGGAACGTATAGGTCAGCTGGTCCGGCGACACGTCCCAGGACTTGGCCAGGCTGGGCTGGGGCTTGAGATCGAAGGAGTAGGTCAACAGGCTTTCGTAGACTTTGCCGGCCACCATCTGCGTGGTGCCTACCTGCTGCATCGCCACGTTCAGGTTGGGCGGTTCCGGGTTCAGGATGGCGGTCAGGACGCCGCCATACTGCGGCTGGGAACCGGACGGGGCGGCGGCGCCGGCGGGGAAGGCGGCGGTGGCGGCCGCGGCCAGCAGCCCGTGCACGAGGGCGCGGCGGACGATATTGCACTTCAAGGCAAACCTCCTCGGACGGCGGCGCCGTGGCCTGCCATGGACCGCCATTTGTTAAATCTTAAGTATCAAATATTGATACTTAAGAATCCAAAATGGTAATGGTGCAGCAGGGAGCGCGGCCGCGCAAGGCGGCCGGCGCTAGGGATTACCCCGGGAACCGGGGGTTCAGTTGCGGTTGGGGCGGCCGCTGAGCGCGCGCGCGGCCGAGATCGCCAGCGAGCTGAAACGCTGCGAAAAAGAGTCCAGCGTCCATTCGGCGAGCAGGCCGGAGATGTGGATGGCCGCCAAGGGGCGGCCGCTATGGTCGACGACTGCGCTGGCCAGCACGATCTCGCCCACCATGCTTTCTTCCAGGCAGATGGCGTAGCCCTGTATGCGGGCTTCCCGCACGCGCTCGCGTATCCGTTCCGGGTCGGTGATGGTCTTGGGCGTCAGGGGCCGCAGATCGCTGCGCGCGAGAATGTCGTCGACCTCCGCGTCCGGCAGGTGCGACATGATGGCGCGGCCGCCCGAGGACGAGAACGTAGGCATGCGCCGGCCGACCAGCGTGGCGTAGAAGGTCTGCCGCTTGGTCTGGCGGCGCAGCGCATAGACGATGCTCAGGTCGTCGAACAGGCTCAGGTCCACGCGTTCCCCGCATTCCTGCTGGAGCTGTTCCAGGATGGGCGTCGCGCGTTCCAGCAAGGGGTGGCTGCGCAGGAAGTCGAAGGTGCGGTCCAGGATCTTCTTGCCGAGTACGTAGCCGCGCTGGTTGCTGCCTCGTTCCAGGTAGCCCAGCGCCACGAGGGTGTGCAGCATCCGCTGGGTCGAGCTGCGGTCCAGTCCCGACAGTTCCGTCAGTTCGTTCAGGCTGAGCGGGCCCGGGTGGTTCGAGAAGGCTTCCAGGATGCCGAAGCCTTTCGCCAGGGATTGGTTGAACCGGGTCTCGGTCGTGGCCATCTTCATCTACTCCGATTTTCTTGGTCTGTGCGGCGGGCGCCGGCGCGCGCTGCCGCCAGCGGGATACGCAATGTAGCGGCAGGCGATTTCCGGCAGGGCTAGGGAAATCACTCATGGCCGCCGTCTTGTTCCGCGCATTCGCGAACTCTATCATGACAAATATAGATATCTAAGTATCAAATATTGATACTTATGTTATTTACGATTTCAACCTCGATAAGGAAAGCGCCATGAGTGCCGTCGCAGCAGCCAGCCTGGATCAGGACCGTATCGCCAACGCCGTGGGCAACCTTCGCCAGTACATGACCGACACGCTGACCGGGTTCGTGCAGTGCCGCAGCCTGCCGGGCCAGGAAACGTCCGCCGCCGAGTTCCTGGAAGGGGCGCTGTCGGACTTGGGACTGGCCTCGGAACGCATCGCGCTTCGCACCGAGGAACTCAAGAGCCTGCCGCTCTATTCGCCCGCCTGCTGCCCGGACGGCGGCCGCTACAACGTCCTGGCGCGCCACGAGCCGCGCGGCCCGGGCGGCCGCGCCGTGCTGTTCAACGGCCACCTGGACGTGGTGCCCACGGGGCCGCATGAACTCTGGGACCCGGCGCCGTTCGACGGCGAATTGCGCGACGGCTGGCTGTATGGGCGCGGCGCGGGCGACATGAAGGCGGGCATCGTGTGCGCGCTGGCGGCATTCAAGGCGCTGCGCGACCTGGGCGTGCAGCCGGCCGGCGCGGTCGGCTTCAACGGCGTGCTGGAAGAGGAAAACACCGGCAACGGCACGCTGGCCACCGTATCGGCGCTGCAAAGCGCCATCGCCGCGGCCAAGCTCAGCGCGTTCGACGCGGTCGTGATTCCCGAGCCGACGCATGAACGCATGATGAGCGCGCAGCTGGGCGTGTTCTGGATGTACGTGGATGTCGTGGGCCGGCCCGCGCACGCGGCCTACATGACCACCGGGATCAACCCGGTGGAAACCGGCTTGCGCATCGTCGACGCCATGAAGCAGTTGGAGCACGAATGGAACCTGCCTGAAAACAGGCATCCCGCGTACCGCGAGCACCCGCATCCCATCAACTTCAATCTGGGCCAGATCCATGCCGGGGATTGGAATTCGTCCGTGCCCAGCGTTTGCACGCTGGGCATGCGCATCGCCTGCTATCCGGACATGAGCATCGACGAGGCCAAGCAGCTGGTGGAAGCGCGGATACGCGCCGTCGAGGCGGATCTGACCGATAGCGACGTGCGCATCGACATCCGCTACGAAGGTTTCCACGCGCCGGGCTGCGAGTACGACCTGGACGTGCCCGCCATGCAACTGCTGGCCGACGCCCATCGCCGCGTTGCCGGCGAATTGCCTCAGCCGACCGCGCTGACGGCCACCACGGACGGGCGCCATTTCCGGCTGATGATGGATGTGCCGGTGACCTGCTACGGCCCCAAGGTGCAGAACGTGCACGGCTTCAACGAATGCGTATCGGTGGACAGCATGGTGCGCGTCGCGACTTCGCTGGCGCTCTTCATCCATGACTGGTGCGGCGTCGAACCGCTGCAAGCCTGAGCCCGTCCGCGGTTTTCCTCCCTCATACGGAACCCTGCCATGAAATCCTTCCACGCCCGGCGCGCCGTGGCGCGCTGCGCGCTGGCCGCCGCCAGCCTGCTCGCCTTCGCCGCGCCTTCGGCGCATGCCGAAGAAACGCCGCAATACGGCGGCGTCCTGACCGCCATCCTGAGCCCGGAACCTCCCACTTTGAACGTGGCCGTGCAGCAGGTCGCCGGCACCCAGCTGGTGGCCGGCAAGATTTTCGAAAGCCTGCTGACCTATTCCTTCGATCTCAAGCCCCAGCCCAGCCTGGCCCGGTCCTGGGAGATATCCGATGACCGGCTGACGTACACCTTCCATCTGCAGCCCAAGGTGCAGTGGCACGACGGCAAGCCGTTCTCCTCCGACGACGTGGTGTTCACCTACACCAAGATCCTGGCCAACACGCCGCGCACGCGGACGCTGATGACCAACGTGCGGGAAGTGTCGGCGCCGGACGCGCAGACCGTGGTGTTCAAGCTGAAGCAGCCGTACTCCGCCTTCCTGTATGCCATGGACATCGGCGGCGGCGCGATACTGCCCAAGCATCTGTACGACGTGGATACGCCCCTGGCGCAGAATCCGCACAACAACGCGCCGGTCGGCACGGGCCCGTTCAAGTTCAAGCACTGGGAACGCGGCTCGTACATCGAGCTGGTCAAGAACGAACACTATTGGAAGGAAGGGCGCCCCTACCTGGACGGCATCACCTACCGCGTGATCCCCGATTCCGCCTCGCGCCGCGTGGCGCTGGAGCAGGGAACGGTATTGCAGGCCTGGCTGCAGGACATCGAGCCGGTGGACGTCCCGCGCGTGGCCAAGCTGCCCACGATCAGCCAGACCCGCAAGGGCTACGAATACTGGTCCACGATGCAGTGGATAGAGCTGAACGGCGGCCGCCAGCCCTTTTCGGACAAGCGGTTCCGCCAGGCCCTGATGTACGGCATCAACCGCCAGTTCATCGTCGACAAGATCATGTTCGGTTCGGGCACCGTGGCCACCGGCCCCATCCACCACAACACGCGCTTCTACGACGCCAACGTCAGGCCTTATCCCTACGATCCGAAGAAGGCCGTCGCGCTGCTGGACGAGATGGGCCTGAAGCCCGACGCCAAGGGCGTGCGCGCCACCGTCGGCCTGATTCCCTTGCCCTACGGCGAGATGCCGCGTCGCGTCGCCGAATACATCAAGCAGAACCTGGCCAAGATCGGCGTGGCGGTCACGCTGGAGAACACGGACGTCGGCGGCTGGACCAGCCGCGTCGGCAACTGGGACTTCGACATGGGCGCCAATGGCGTGTTCCAGTACGGCGACCCGGCGATCGGCGTCTCGCGCACCTATCTGGGCAGCAACATCAAGAAGGGACTGATGTTCAGCAATACCTCGCAGTACAACAACCCGAAGGTCGACGAGCTGTTCAATGCCGCCGCCATGGCCGCCACCGATGAAGAGCGCCAGAAGCTGTACAGCGAAGTGCAGAAAATCCTTGTGGAAGACGTGCCGGTGCTCTGGCTCGCGGACACCAATTACTCGACGCTGCTGAACAAGCGCGTGCACAACGCGGTGACGACGGCGCTGGGCGTGGTGGATACGCAAAGCGAAACCTGGTTGTCCAAAGAATGAAGAAGATCGCCAAGTTCCTGGCGAACCGGGTGGTCAAGAGCGTCCTGGTTCTGCTGATGATCGCGCTCTTCAACTTCTTCCTGGTGCGGGCGGCGCCCGGCGATCCCGCCGAGATCCTGGCCGGCCAGTCCGGCGCGGTGGATGCCGAGTTCATCGCCAAGCTGCGTCAGGAGTTCGGGCTGGACAAGCCGATTTCGACGCAGCTCGGCCAATACCTCAAGAACGTTGCCACGTTCGACCTCGGGTACTCCTATCGCCAACAGGCGCCGGTGGCCAGCCTGATTCTGCAGCACCTGCCGGCGACCCTGCTGCTGACCTTGTCCGCCTTCGCGTTCGCGCTGCTGGCCGGGGTCAGCCTGGGCACGCAGGCCGCGCTGCGGGTCGGGAAATGGGGCGATACCGTCATCACCACCTTGTCCATGCTGGCCTACGCCACGCCGCTGTTCTGGGTGGGGCTGATGCTGGTCCTGCTGTTTTCGGTGAATCTGGAATGGCTGCCCGCCTTCGGCTACGAAAGCGTAGGCGCCAATCTGACCGGCCTGGCCCGCGTGGCCGACGTGGCCAAGCACCTGCTGCTGCCGGCGCTGACCCTGGGCATGTTCTATATGGCCGTCTATGCCCGGCTGACACGCGCCTCGATCCTGGAGATCAGCCAGCTGGATTTCGTGAAGACCGCCCGCGCCAAGGGGCTGTCCGAACGCACCGTGATCGTCCGCCATGTATTGCGCAACGCGCTGCTGCCCGTCATTACCTATGCCGGCATCCAGGCGGGCGGACTGATCGGCGGATCGCTGCTGGTGGAAACGGTCTTTGCCTGGCCCGGCATCGGGCGCCTGGCCTTCGACGCGTTGATCCAGCGCGACTACAGCGTGCTGCTCGGCGTGTTCTTCATGGCCTCCCTGATCGTGGTCGTGGTCAACCTCATCACCGACATTCTGTACACGGTGGCGGATCCCAGGATCGAACTCAAATGAAAGCATTCATGCAATCGTTCTGCCGCAACAAGGGCGGCATCATGGGCCTGATCGTGCTGGGCCTGGTGACGCTGATGGCCGTCACCGCCAGCTGGGTCTTCCCGGACAGCCCCTGGGACATCATCAACGGCCCGTTCATGCCGCCCCTGTCGGAAGGGGCCGTGCTGGGCACCGACACGCTGGGCCGCGACATCGCGACCGGCATCGCCTACGGTTCGCGCATCACGCTGGTGCTGGCGGCGGTGTCGACGGCGGTCTCGATTCTGCTGGGCATCACGGTAGGCGCGCTGGCCGGCTTCTACGGCGGGCGCGTGGACCAGGCCATCGTGGGCTTCATCGAATTGTTCCAGACCATTCCCAGCTTTTTCCTGGCGGTGGTGCTGGTGGCCATCCTGACGCCCAATATGGGCACGGTGATATTCGCGATCGCGGTGGTGTCCTGGCCGCCGCTGGCGCGCCTGGTGCGAGCGGAGTTCATGAGCTTGAAGAACCGCGAGTTCGTGCAGGCGGCGATGCTGGCGGGGCAGTCGAACCTGCGCATCATCCTGACGCAGATCCTGCCCAACAGCCTGTCGCCCGTCATCGTGTCGGGGTCGCTGATGATCGCCAGCTCGATCCTGCTGGAATCGGCGCTGAGCTTCCTGGGCCTGGGCGACCCCAACGCCATGACCTGGGGCTACATCATCGGCGCGTCGCGCAGCGTGCTGCGCGACGCCTGGTGGATGAGCGTGTTCCCGGGCGTGGCGATCCTGCTGACGGTGCTGTCGCTGAACCTGATCGGCGAAGCCCTGAACGACGCCCTCAATCCCAAACTGGCCCGCAGGAGGGCGACGCAATGAGCGCGCTGCTTGAAATCAGTGACTTGAGCGTGGCCGCCGCGCATGGCGGTCCGACCGTGGTGCGGGGCGTTTCCTATACCGTGGGCCGCAACGAAATCCTGTGCGTGGTGGGCGAATCGGGCTCCGGCAAGTCGGTGACGGCGCACGCCATCATGGGGCTGCTGCCCGCCGATCAGTTGAATGTCACCCAGGGCCGGATCCTGTATGGCGGACGCGACCTGGTCGGCCTGCCGGCCGTGGATTGGCACGGGCTGCGCGGCAAGTGCTTCGGCATGGTGTTCCAGGAGCCCATGACGGCCCTGAATCCCATCATGCGCGTGGGCCGGCAGGTGGACGAAGTGCTCGAACGCCATACCGATCTGGGCGCCGCCGCGCGCAAGCAGCGCGTGCTGGACCTGTTCGGCCAGGTGCTGCTGCCGGATCCGCAGGCCATGTACGACGCCTATCCCTTCCAGTTGTCCGGCGGGCAGCGGCAGCGCGTGGTGATCGCCATGGCGCTGGCGCTGGAGCCGGACATCCTGATCGCCGACGAGCCCACGACCGCGCTGGACGTCACGACGCAGGCGCAGATCCTGAATCTGATCAAGGATATCCAGCGGCGCATGGGCATTGGCGTCATTTTCATCACGCACGACTTCGGCGTGGTGGCCGATATCGCCGACCGCATCGTGGTGATGCGCAAGGGCGAGGTGGTGGAGGCCGGCACGGCGGACGACGTGCTGAACCGCCCGCAGCATCCATACACCCGCCAGTTGATCGCCGCCGTCCCGCACAAGCCCGAAGGCAAGGGCGAGGCCGCGGCGGCGGCGCCCCTGATGGTGGTGGAAAAGCTGTGCAAGACCTTCGCCACCGGCGGCCGCCGCGTCGACGCCTTGCGCGACATCTCGCTGGAGATACGCCAGGGCGAGACCCTGGGCCTGGTCGGCGAATCCGGTTCGGGCAAATCGACCCTGGGGCGCGCCCTGATCGGCCTGATACCGCCCGACCGCGGCAGCGTGCGCATGGACGGACGCGAGCTGGTGGGCATGAAACCGCGCGACTTCCGCCCGTACCGGCGCCAGATCCAGATGGTGTTCCAGGATCCGTATGCCTCGCTCAATCCCCGCCACCGGGTCGTCGAAGCCGTGGCGCAAGGTCCCATCGCCTTCGGCGAAAGCCGCAAGACAGCCCTGCGCGAAGCGCGCGAACTGCTGGCGCTCGTGGGGCTGGGCGGCGACGCCGGCGACCGCTATCCGCACCAGTTCTCGGGCGGCCAGCGCCAACGGATCGGCATCGCCCGGGCGCTGGCGCTCAAGCCGCGGCTGCTGGTGGCCGACGAGGCCGTCTCGGCGCTGGACGTTTCCATCCAGGCCCAGGTGCTGGACCTGCTCAAGACCGTGAGCGGGCAGTTCGACCTGTCCGTGCTGTTCATTACCCACGACCTGCGGGTCGCGGCCCAGATCTGCGACCGCATCGCGGTGATGCGGCAAGGGCAGCTCGTGGAGCTGGACCGCGCGGCCACGATTTTCTATCACCCCCAACACGAATACACGCGCCGTTTGATCGAGTCGGTGCCGGGCCAGTCCTGGAACAAGCCCGACCTGGCGGCGCAGGACGACCCCTCTAGGAGCAAGCAGTATGCATGACACCGAGTATCAGGCGTTGGACGGGCTGGCGTTGGCCGGCCTGCTGGCGCGGCGCGAAGTCAGCCCGGAAAGCCTGATGGCCTGCGCCATCAGGCTCGCGCAGGAGCGCGCGCCGGCGCTCAACGCCTTGTGCTATGAGCGTTTCGAGGAATCCCTGGAGGTGGCCCGCGGGTGGCGGCCCAGAGGCGCGTTCGGCGCCATTCCGTTCCTGCTCAAGGATTCCGGGCTGGCGCACACGCGGTTCCCGTCCAGCCTGGGGTCGCGCCTGCTCGACGGCACCGGCTACGCGCGCAACGCTACGCTGGCCGACCGTTTCGAGGCCGCCGGCCTGATTCCCTTTGCGCGCACGACCGTGCCGGAATTCTGCATGGCGCCCACCACCGAGGCTGCCCGCAACGGCGGGCCGACGCGCAATCCCTGGGACCCGGCGCGCTCGTCGGGCGGATCCAGCGGCGGCGCGGCCGCCGCGGTGGCCGCGGGCATCGTTCCGCTGGCCCACGGCAGCGACGGAGGCGGATCGATACGGATTCCCGCGGCCTGTTGCGGCGTCTATGGCTTGAAGGTCTCGCGCGGGCGCGTGCCGATGGGGCCGTTCCGCGGCGAAGGCTGGGGCGGCCTGGCGACCGATGGCGTGCTGTCGCGGTCCGTGCGGGACACGGCGGCGGCGCTGGACGCCATCGCCGGCTACGAGCCCGGGGCGCCCTATGCCGCGCCGCCGGCGCCGGCCTCGTATCTCAAGGGCCTGGATGAGCCGCCGCGGCGGCTGCGCATCGCCCTGTGGCGAAGCGCCTGGAACGGCGTGCCGGTTGCTCCGGAGTGCGTCGCGGCCGTGGAGCGCGCCGCCGCCCTGTGCCGGGACCTCGGGCACGAGGTCGTCGACGCCGCGCCGCCGGACATCGAGTACGAAGCGTTTGTGCTGGCGCACGCCAACGTGCTCGCGGGCAATATCGTGCTCACGGTCGATACCCGCCTCGGCCTGACGGGACAGGCCTTGCGCGACGACGACCTGGAACCCGCCCTGCGCCAGGGCTATGAGTACGGCAAGACACTGCCCGCCGCCCAGTACATCGGCAGCGTGAACCGTTTCCACGCCATCGGGCGCATTCTGGAAGGGTACATGGAGGGGTACGACGCGATCCTGTCCCCCACGCTGACCCAGTTGCCCCTGAAGCTGGGCGAACTGTCCACCGCAAGGGGGTCGTTCCTGGATTTCCGCCGCCAGGTGGCCACTTACGGAACCTTCTCGGCGGCGTTCAACGCCTCGGGCCAGCCCGCCGCCAGCCTGCCGCTGGCCTGGACGGACGCCGGCTTGCCCGTGGGCGTGCAGGTGGTCGGCCGCTACGGCCGGGAAGACGTGGTGCTGGCCCTTTCCGCCCAGATGGAGGCCGCCCAGCCCTGGGCCGGGCGGATCGCCGTCCCGGCCGCGCGCTAGGGGACGGGCCGCCGCCCCGCCGCGCCATCCTCCGTCCGGAGGGAGGCGCCGGGGCGGTTTGCAACCTTCGGCGCAACCCGAATGGCCTGGATACCGCCGGTTGCAAGACCTTTCGGCGAATCCCCCGTAAAATCACCCCACTCAGCAGGACTTCAACCATCTTTCAATAGACAGTACCTAAGGAGGACCACTCATGGCCCTAGTCTCCATGCGCCAGTTGCTCGACCACGCCGCCGAGCACGGCTACGGCATTCCCGCTTTCAACGTCAACAACCTGGAGCAGGTCCAGGCCATCATGGAAGCCGCTGCGGAGACCGACAGCCCGGTGATCATGCAGGCCTCGGCCGGCGCGCGCAAGTACGCGGGCGAAGGCTTCCTGAAGTACCTGATCCAGGCCGCCGTGGAATCCTATCCGCACATCCCCGTGGTCATGCACCAGGACCACGGCCAGTCGCCCAAGATCTGCCAGGGCGCCATCGACCTGGGCTTCTCCAGCGTCATGATGGACGGCTCGCTCAAGGAAGACGGCAAGACCATCGCCGACTACGACTACAACGTGGACGTGACCAAGAAGGTCGTGGACATCGCCCACAAGCTGGGCGTGACGGTCGAAGGCGAACTGGGCTGCCTGGGCTCGCTGGAAACCATGCAGGGCGACAAGGAAGACGGCCACGGCGCCGACGGCAAGCTCACCATGGACCAGCTGCTGACGGATCCGGAGCAGGCCGCCGACTTCGTGCGCAAGACCCAGCTCGACGCGCTGGCCATCGCCATCGGCACCAGCCACGGCGCCTACAAGTTCACGCGCAAGCCCACCGGCGACATCCTGTCGATCTCCCGCATCAAGGAAATCCACGCCCGCCTGCCCAACACCCACCTGGTGATGCACGGCAGCTCCAGCGTGCCGCAGGAACTGCTGGCCGAGATCCGCGAATTCGGCGGCAACATGAAGGAAACCTACGGCGTGCCCGTCGAGGAAATCCAGGAAGCCATCAAGTACGGCGTGCGCAAGATCAATATCGACACCGATATCCGCCTGGCCATGACGGGCGCGATCCGCCGCTTCTTCGCCGAAAACCCGGAGAAGTTCGACCCGCGCGAATACCTGAAGCCGGCCCGCGCCGCCGCCAAGGCCATCTGTGTCGCCCGCTACACGCAGTTCGGCACCGCCGGCAACGCCAGCAAGATCAAGGCGCTGCCGCTGACCGAAATCGCCGCCCAGTACGCCTCGGGCAAGCTGGCCCAGGTGGTCCAGTAAGCATCGTCGGGCCCCGGCTGCCGGGGCCACGGATGAAAAGGGCGGGTCCTTGCGGACCCGCTTTTTTTTGCCCGGGCGGCCTGGCGCGTTTTCGCTAGGAGGCCGGGGAATTGCGGGGAAAGTGCGGCACGCTGCGGTCCACGTGGTGCCACGACGGGGCCGAGCCGGTCCAGAGGCTGACCCGGGCGCGGAAGGCTTCGGGATCGTCCAGCGAGCCTGCCCGCAGCACTTCGTAGCCCATGCCGGCCGAGCTGCCGAACAGCGGCGTGCCGCAGTCCGCGCAGAAGCTGCGCATGACCGTGTGGCCCGAATCCCCGCGGTAGCGGTGTTCCTTGGCCTGGCCGCGCAAAAGAGTGATGGAGCCGGCGGGGAAGATCAATGCGTGGGCCGGGGCGCCGCCGCTGGAATACTGGCAGTCCCGGCAATGACAGGTGGCGGCCGAAATAGGCTCGTCGGTGATGGCGTAGCGGATGGCGCCGCACTGGCAGCCGCCGGTCAAGTGCACCTGCGCGTCGGCGTGGGTGCTGCGTTTGAGGGAAGCATCCTGCATACGGCTCTGTCTCCGGACTCGGTGAAACGACAGCCTAACCCGGGCGCCGGGCGGCGTCGAGGGGGAGGGCGGGCCGGCCCCGGCCCGGCCGGGAGTCCGGCAAACCCGGCCCATTTGCAGTAACCTATGCGCTTTGCAGGACCGCGCCCCGCGCCGGCCCTGCCCGCGGTTCCCGGATTCCGTTCTACTTCCCGCCCTGGCGCCTGCCCGAGGCGGGAATCTTCATTATTGCCATAGGCCATTTCCCGTGACTTCTGCTTTGCATCAATCCAGCATCAAGTCCTTGCCGCTGCTGGGCCGCGGTAAGGTGCGCGATATGTACGCGGTGGGCGACGACAAGTTGCTGATCGTCGCGTCGGATCGCATCTCCGCCTTCGACGTGATCCTCGACGACCCCATCCCCGGCAAGGGGCAGGTGCTGACCGAGCTGACCGAATTCTGGCTGCAGAAGCTGGCCCACATCCTGCCGAACCATTCCACGGGCGTAAAGCCCGAAGACGTGGTGGCCCCGGACGAAGTGGACCAGGTGCGCGGCCGCGCCGTCGTCGTCAAGCGCCTGAAGCCCATCCTGGTCGAGGCGGTCGCCCGCGGCTATCTGATCGGTTCGGGCTGGAAGGACTACCAGGCCACGGGCTCGGTCTGCGGCATCAAGCTGCCCGCCGGGCTGCAGCAGGCCAGCCAGCTGCCGGAACCCATTTTCACGCCGGCGGCCAAGGCCGAATTCGGCATGCACGACGAAAACGTGGACTTCGCGCACGTGGTCAAGGAAGTCGGCCAGGAAATGGCCGAGCGCATCCGCGACGTGACGCTCAAGCTCTACACCGAGGCGTCGAAGTTCGCGGCCACCAAGGGCATCATCATCGCCGACACCAAGTTCGAATTCGGGCTGGACGACGACGGCACGCTGTACCTGATGGACGAAGTGCTGACGCCCGATTCCTCGCGCTTCTGGCCCGCCGACGGCTACCGCGTGGGCATCAGCCCCCCGTCGTTCGACAAGCAGTTCGTGCGCGACTGGCTGGAAACCCAGACCTGGGACAAGACGCCGCCCGCGCCGCGCCTGCCCCGGGACGTCCTGGAAAAGACGGCCGCCAAGTACCGCGAAGCCCTGGATCGCCTGGTCGCCTGACCGGGCGTCCCCGAGGCAAGAGAAAACCGCTCGTATCGGGCGGTTTTTTTTTCGCGTCTGCGCAGGCGGATGGGCGGCGCTCCGGGTATTCGATAACATTTATTGCGTATTGTTACGTTATACTTTTCGGCTGCTTGTATCGGGACGTCCCAGAAAGGAGCGCTACGCATGGTAATGATGTTGCCTTTCCTGACCGGCCTGGTCGCAGTGGGGTTCGGGATGCTTGGAAAGCGCCGCCCCTGCGTGACCTTCTGGCTGCTCACCCTGGCGATCTTCGCCGCCTGGTGCCAATACCACATGACCAGCCCCCTGGCGCTGTCGTTCTAAGGGCCGGGCGATGATCTTCTCCCGCAATCCCGCGCGCGGCTCGCGCATCCTGAACGGCCTGGCGTTGCTGGGAGTCACCACGGCCCTGGGCATGGCGTTCTTCTGGCAGTTCGCCTATGGCGAGCTGCCGTGCCCCCTGTGCCTGCTGCAGCGCGTGGCGCTGATCCTCGCGGGCGTGGGTTTCCTGCTGAACCTGCGGCTGGGCCCATCTCCCATGCACTACGCGATGAGCATCGCGGCCGCGCTGGGCGGCATGCTGGCCTCGGGCCGGCAGGTGCTCCTGCACATCGCGCCCGGGGATCCCGGTTACGGCGCCCCGTTCCTGGGCCTGCACTTCTATACCTGGGCGTTCATCGCCTTCGTAGCCATCATCGCATTCTGCGCGGTCATGCTGTCGGCCGACCGCAAGTGGGGCGACAGCATGCTGAAAAAGCCGGTGTCGGTGCTGGGCGTCCTGGTCATGGCCCTGTTTTTCATCGCCACGCTGGCCAACGTCGGCAGCACCACGCTGGAATGCGGCTTCGGGCCCTGCCCGGACGATCCCACCGGCTATCTGTGGCTGGATTCCGGCGCCGCGCGGTAGCCGCGCGTCCTCCCGGTTAAAATACCCGGTTTCGCGGCCTGGTTCCGCGGTCCTCCGACTCTCCGCGGCCCCGCGCCGCGGTCTCAACTTCAGACACCGGTTATGACAGCCAAGACTTCCGCAGCCGCCGAGGCCACCCCTGTGGTGGGCGTGATTATGGGTTCTTCCAGCGATTGGGAGGTCATGAAGAACGCCGTCACCATGCTGGAGGACTTCGGCGTGCCGTACGAGGCGCGCGTGATTTCCGCGCATCGCATGCCGCAGGACATGGCCGAGTACGGCGCCGCCGCGCATGAGCGCGGCCTGCGCGGCATCATCGCCGGCGCAGGCGGCGCGGCGCATCTGCCGGGCATGATGGCGGCGCTGACCGAAGTGCCGGTGTTCGGCGTGCCGGTGCCGTCCAAGTACCTGCGTGGCGAAGACTCGCTGCTCTCCATTGTGCAGATGCCCAAGGGCGTGCCGGTGGCCACCTTCGCGATCGGCGAAGCCGGGGCCGCCAACGCGGCGCTGCACGTGATCGCCACGCTGGCGGGCACGGATGCCGGCCTGCACAAGAAGCTGGTGGCGTTCCGCGCCCGCCAGACGCAGGCCGCGCGCGACATGAAGGTTCCGCCCGAGGCTTGATCAGAATGACCCAATCCACTGCTTTCATGATCGCGCCCGGCGGCTGGCTGGGCATGCTGGGAGGCGGCCAGCTGGGCCGCATGTTCTGCCACGCGGCGCAAAGCCTGGGCTACAAGGTCGCGGTGCTGGATCCGGCGGCCGAGTGCCCGGCGGGCATGGTGGCCGACCTGCATATCCAGGCCGCCTACGACGACGAGGACGGGCTGGCGCGCCTCGCGCAGACCTGTCAGGCCGTGACGACCGAATTCGAGAACGTGCCCGCCGACAGCCTGCGCACGCTCGCCACGCGCTGCCGCGTGAGCCCGGCGGGCGACGCCGTGGCCATCGTGCAGGACCGCATCGCCGAAAAGACCTTCATCGCCTCGCAGGGCATCCCCGTGGCGCCGCATGCGGCCATCCGCAGCGAGGCCGACCTGCGCGCCGCGCCGGACGGTCTGTTCCCCGGCATCTTGAAAGTGGCCCGCCTGGGCTACGACGGCAAGGGCCAGGCCCGCATCGCCACGCGCGACGAGGCGCTGGCTGCGTTCGCCGAATTCGGCGGCGTGGCTTGCGTGCTGGAAGCGTTGATGCCGCTGGACTACGAGATCTCGGTGGTGCTCGCGCGCGGCTTCGACGGCGCCAGCTTGGTGTTCCCCGTGGCGCGCAATGTGCACCGCGACGGCATCCTGGCGGTTTCCACCGCCGCGCCGGTCCAGCAGGACGCGGCCCATGCCGAGCGCCAGGCCCGCGCCACGCAGGCGGCTCAGTCCATCGCGCAGGGCCTGGGTTACCACGGCGTGCTGTGCGTGGAGTTCTTCGTGCTCAAGGACGGCAGCCTGATCGTCAACGAAATCGCGCCGCGTCCGCACAACAGCGGCCACTACACGATGGACGCCTGCCTCTCCAGCCAGTTCGAGCAGCAGGCGCGCGCCATGGCCGGCCTGCCGCTGGGCGGCACGGATCTGCTGGCGCCCGCGGTCATGCTGAACATCCTGGGCGACATCTGGTATCCGTCGGCCACGGCCACGACGCAGCGCGAACCCGATTGGGCCGCGGCCCTGGCGGTGCCCACGGCCAAGCTTCACCTGTACGGCAAGCGCGAAGCGCGCCGCGGCCGCAAGATGGGCCACGTCACCATCGTGGCGCCCACCTTGCAGCAAGCGCGCGACGACGCCGCGCGCGTGGCGGCGGCGCTGGGCATGCAGGCTCCCGAGTAAGCGCGGCTTCGATGAATTCCCACCAGTCCTCGGATTCCGCCAGCGCGGCGGAGATCGCCCAAGCCGCCCAGCGCCTGCTGGACGGCGAACTGGCCGCCTTTCCCACCGAGACCGTCTATGGCCTGGGCGCGGACGCGGAAAACCCGCAAGCGGTGGCCAGGATCTACGCGGCCAAGGGCCGGCCCTCCAACCATCCCGTCATCGTGCACATCGCGCCGCAAGGCGACGTGTCGTACTGGGCGGCGGAGGTGCCGCCCGAGGCGCGCCTGCTGATCGACGCCTTCTGGCCCGGCCCCCTGACCCTGATCCTCAAGCGCGCGCCGCACATCGCCGATACGGTAAGCGGCGGCCAGGACAGCATCGGCATCCGCTGCCCCTCGCACCCGGTGGCGCAGGCGCTGCTGGCGGCCTTCGCGGCCGGCAAGCCGAACGGGCAGGGCGGCGTGGCCGCGCCGTCGGCCAACAAATTCGGCCAGGTGTCGCCCACGCGCGCCGAGCACGTGCGCAGCGAATTCCCCGAGGAAGTCGCGGCCGGCATGCCCGTGCTGGAAGGGGGGGCATCCGAGGTCGGCATCGAATCCACCATCCTCGACCTGTCGCGCCTGGACCGGGGGGCGGGCCCGGTGCTGCTGCGTCCCGGCCACATCAGCGCCGCGCAGATCGAAGCCGTGCTGGGCGTGCAGGTGTTCGCCCCGGACGCCGCGGCGCCGCGCGCCTCGGGCACGCTGAAGGCGCACTACGCGCCGCGCACCGCGTTGGAGCTGGCCACGGATGAGCGGCTTCATGATGTGGAGCAGGGCCGCGACCTGCCGCAGGGCCGGGTGGTCGTGGTCGCCTATGGCGACGCGCCGGCCGTCCTGGACCCGCGCGTGCAATGGCAGCCCGTGCCGGCGGACCCGGCGCGCTACGCGCAGGCGCTGTACGGCCTGCTGCGCGACCTGGACAAGCAGGGCTACGCCCGTATCATCGTGCAGGCGCCGCCCGCCACCGACGACTGGCACGCCGTCAACGACCGCATCGGCCGCGCCGCCGCCGCCTTCACCCTCGATACGACGGACCTGTAGGAAGGGGCGTCACGCCGCCAGGAATTCCCCTATCCGTTCCACGGCCTGCCGCAAGGGCGGCAGGAATTCCTCCGTCAGCCGGTTCAACGGCACCCTGGCGGCCTTCACGCTGACGTTTACCGCGCCGCAGGCCTTGCCGCTGGCCGAACGCACGGCCACCGAGATGGCGCGCACGTTCAATTCCAGTTCCTGGTCGACGACCGCGTAGTCCTGCTCCCGGATGCGGGCGAGTTCGGCGCGCAGCTTGTCCTCGGCGATCACGGTGAATTCGGTATAGGGTTGCAGTTCGGTCGCGGCGAAGTAGCGGGCGAGGGCGGGCTCCGGCAACTGCGCGAGCAGCACGCGCCCGATGGACGTGCAGTAGGCCGGCAGCCTGCTGCCCAGGCCCATCGAGGTGGCCAGCAGGCGGTGGACCTCGGAGCGGGCCAGGTACAGCATTTCGTGGCCTTCCATGATGGCCAGCGCGCAGGTTTCGTTCACGGTGGCGCTGAGTTCTTCCAGCACGGGCTGCGCCAGCGATACGAACGGCGTCGACGAAAAGTAAGCATAGCCCAGGCCCAGGATGCGGGGCGTCAGCACATACAGCCGGTCGTGCTGCTCGGCCATGCCCAGCAGGATGAGCGTGTGCAGGCAGCGCTGCACGACGGCGCGGGGCAGGCCCGCGCGCCGGCTCAGTTCGGCGGCCGTCTGCGGCTGGCGGCGCGTGCCGAAGGCGCGGATCACGTGCAGGCCGCGGGCCAGCGTGAGCATGTAGTCCGGATCTCCGCGCAGCTGGTCGGGATGGTCTTCCGCCGCCAGCGGCGCGGCGTAGCCGGGAGGGGGAAGATTGGGCCGCATCAGTCCGCGCGCAGAGGCGCGCCGGTGCGCGCCTGCAGTTCTTTCAGGGTCATGCCGTCGATCATATCCCGGACCCGCAATCCATCGGGCGTCACGTCGATAACGGCCAGGTCGGTATAGATGCGGTCCACCACGCCCGCGCCCGTCAGCGGATAGGCGCAGCGCTCGACGATCTTCGGGTCGCCGTTCTTGGCGTTGTGCTCCATCATGATGTAGACGCTGCGCGCGCCCACGGCCAGGTCCATCGCGCCGCCCACGGCGGGCGCTTCGCCCTCCCGGCCGAGCGACCAGTTGGCCAGGTCCCCGTTGGCGGCCACCTGCATTCCGCCCATGACGCAGATGTCCAGATGGCCGCCCCGCATCATGGCGAACGAATCCGCGTGGTGGAAGTACGAGCCGCCTTCAAGCAGGGTCACGGGCTGCTTGCCGGCGTTGATCAGGTCCAGGTCGAGGTCCGCTTCCGGCGGCGGAGGACCCATGCCCAGAATGCCGTTTTCGCTGTGCAGCACGATTTCACGGCCGGGCGGCAGGTGAGCGGCCACCAGCACGGGCATGCCAATGCCCAGGTTGACATAGCTGCCGTCGGGGATGTCCAGCGCCAGGCGGCGCGCCATGGCCTCGCGGGTCAGGGGTTGGAACATATGGGCTTCCTCAGCTGGAGAAGGCGGCGTTGGCCACCTGGGTGACGCGCTTGACGAAGATGCCGGGCGTGACGATGGCCTCGGGCGGCAATTCGCCCAGCGCCACCTTGGCCCGCACCTGCGCGATCGCGACCTTGGCCGCCATGCACATGATGGGCCCGAAGTTGCGCGCGCTCTTGTTGTAGGTGAGGTTGCCCCAGCGGTCGGCCAGGTCCGCCTTCACCAGCGCGAAATCGCCGTGCAGGGGCCGCTCGAAGACATGGCCGCGGCCGTCGATGATGCGGGTCTCCTTGCCCTGCGCGAGTTCCGTGCCGTAGGCGGTGGGCGTGAAGAAGCCGCCCAGCCCGGCGCCGGCCGCCCGCAGCCGTTCGGCGATGGTGCCCTGGGGCACGCATTCGAGTTCGATGCGGCCCTCGCGGTACAGGCCGTCGAAGACCCAGGAATGCGAGGCCTTGGGAAACGAGCAGATCACCTTGCGCACGCGCCCCGCCTTGATCAGCGCGGCCAGGCCGGTCTCGTGGTTGCCCGCGTTGTTGCTGACGACGGTGAGCTCGCGCGCGCCTTGTTCGATCAGGGCATGGATCAACTCCGTGGGCATGCCCGCTCCGCCGAAACCGCCGACCAGCACGGTGGCCCCGTCGTGGATGTCGGAGACGGCCGCCTCGGGAGTGTCGAAAAACTTGTCGATCATGGTGGATCCCGTCAGGGGCGGGCGCGGCGGGCGCGCCCGCCGCATTCAGTTCACGGTGATGTGCGCCTGTTTGATGATTTCGGCGTAGCGCGCCGAGTCCTTCTTCATCAGCGCCGCGAATTGTTCGGTGGTGCCGCCCGCGGGCAGGAAGCCCGCGTCCAGGAATTTCTGCCTGACATCGGGTTCCTTGACGATTTCGCTGATCTCGCGCGCCATGCGTTCGATGATGGGCTTGGGCGTGTTCGCCGGCGCCATCAGCCCGGCCCAGGAGCCGGTGACGAAGCCGGGCAGGCCGGCCTCCTCCATGGTGGGGATGTCGGGTTCGGTCGGCCAGCGCTCCTTGCCGGTGAACGCCAGCGCCTTCAGGCGGTTCTGCTTTACGTATTGCATCGGCACCAGGATAGGGTCGAACACCATGGATACGCGCCCGCCCAGCAGATCGGTCAGGATGGGAGCGCTGCCCTTGTAGGCCACGTGCGTCATTGTGATCTTGCTTTGCAGGGCGAAGTCGGCGCCGGTCAGGTGCGCGCTGGACCCGTTGCCGCTGGAGGCGTAGGTGAGCTTGTCCGGATTCTTGCGGGCGTAGGCGACCAGGTCCGCCACGGTTTTCACCGGCAGGTCTTCGGCAACGAACAGGAACAGCGGCAGGTCGGCCATCTGCACCACAGGCGTCAGGTCGGCCGGGCTGTAGGCCAGCTTGTACAGATGGAAGTTGATGATGTAGGCCGGCAGCATGGACAGGAAGGTGTAGCCGTCCGGCTCCGCCTTGGCGGCCATGGCCGAACCCACGCTGCTGTTGGCGCCCGGCCGGTTTTCCACGACGATGGTCTGCTTCAGGCGCGGCCCCAGCTTTTCCATCACGATGCGGGTGACGATGTCGGTCGATCCGCCGGGCGTGTAGGGGACGATGATCTTGATGGGCTTGTTCGGCCAGTCGTCCGCCGCTTGGGCGGGGCCGGCGGCCAGTCCCGCGGCGGTCAGGACCGCGCACAACAGGGTCTTCAGGGTGTGGCGGCGAAGCCGCGATTTGCTTGCATATGCCATGGAATCTGTCTCCTCCATGAATCGGCCGTCTAGGGATGCGCGTCCGTGCATCGATGGCGCGCCCTTTTTTTAGCGGTGGCGGCTGTGGCTGCGAACGGCCAGAGCGCGAAAAAAGTATGGCACGCGGGCAAAGACGTGCGCGCCGCGCGGCCGGGCGATAAAGTTCGATCACCGGACAACGGGAAAACTCGCCCGCGGGCCGGCGTTTCCCTCGGGTTTCCACTAGGCCGCGTCGCGTTGTTCACGCCGTGGACATCGCTTAATCTGGCGGCCGGCCCTGTAAAGCTGGGCCTGGTTTCAAACGCAGCCGGCTTACAAGCCGGCGCGGCATCCATCTCAGGAGAGGCAATAATGAAGCGGTCCATCTTGTTTGCAGCCAGTGCCCTTGCCCTGGCTTGCGCGTCGCAGGCGGCGGTGGCGGGTCCCACCCTGGACGCGGTTAAGAAAAAGGGGTTCGTCCAATGCGGCCTGACCGACGGGGTCTCGGGCTTCTCGGCGACGAACAGCAAGGGCGAATGGGAAGGCATGGACGTGGACATCTGCCGCGCCGTCGCCGCGGCCGTGTTCGGTGATCCGACCAAATTCAAGGGGACCGCGCTGTCCACCCAGCAGCGCTTCACCGCGCTGCAATCGGGCGAAGTGGACGTGCTGCTGCGCACCGTCACGCTGACGCAGACGCGCGATACGTCGCTGGGCCTGTCGGCCGTCGCCGCCAGCTTCTATGACGGCCAGGGCATCCTGGTGAGCAAGAAGCTGGGCGTCAAGAGCGCCAAGGAACTCAACGGCGCCACGGTCTGCGTGCAGCCGGGCACCACCACCGAACTCAACCTGGCGGATTGGTTCCGCGCGAACAACATCGAATTCAAGCCCGTCGTGATCGACAAGGTGACCGAAGTCGTGCGCGCCTTCGAGTCCGGCCGCTGCGATGCGTTCACCGACGACTCTTCGCAACTTGCCGCCGTGCGGGCCACGCAGGTCGCCAACCCCGACGACTACGAAATCCTGCCGGAACGCTTCTCCAAGGAACCGCTCGGCCCGATGGTCCGGCAGGGCGATGAAAACTGGCTGGGCATCGTGCGCTGGACGCTGTTTGCGCTGATGGAGGCCGAGGAATACGGCATCACGCAAAAGAACGTGGACGAGATGCTCAAGAGCAAAAACCCCAATATTTCGCGCATCCTCGGCGTGACCCCGGGCGCTGGCAAGAACATGGGCCTGGACGAAAAGTGGGCCTACAACGCGATCAAGGCCGTGGGCAACTATGGCGAGGTCTTCGACCGCAACGTCGGCAAGGACAGCAAGCTGGGCCTGCAGCGCGGCACGAACGCGCTGTGGAGCAAGGGCGGCGCCATGTACCCGTGGCCGATACGTTGAAGCGCTCGCGGGCGTGACGAACGGCCCAGGCTCGCGCCTGGGCTTTTTTTGGCCATCGGACGCGGGCAGGCGGGCGTCGGCGCATCCCTTGACGCCCCCGATTCGCGGTGCGATATGAGCGCACCGTAATACGGTACGCTATGCGCTTTCCCATCGGACGCGCTGCGCCATGATACCGACCCGAAACGCCGAGGACTCTCCCCTGTACATCACCGCGCTGGCGCGCGGCGTTTCCGTCCTGCGGGCGTTCAGCGAGGGGCAGCCGGCCATGACCTTGCCGGAGCTGGCCGACGCGACCGGCCTGAGCAAGAGCTCCGTCCAGAGGTTTGCCCATACGCTCTGGACACTGGGCTATTTGCGCAAGGACCCGGGCAGCAAGAAGTTCTCGCTGGCGCCGTGGTCCCTGGAACTGGGCATGAAGTATGTGCAGACCAGCCCGCTGGTGCTGGGGGGCAATCCCTTTTTGCACATGCTGAACCGCAACAGCCAGGAAACCTGCAGCCTGGCCGAGCCCGATGGCCTGGACATGGTCTATGTCGCGCGGTTCGCGACCCACAAAGAGATGTTCGTGAACATGCCGGTAGGCATGCGGCTGCCTCTGTATTGCACGGCGGCGGGCCGCGCGGTGCTGGCCAGGCTGGACGCTTCCGTGGCGCGCGGCCTGCTGGAGCGCTGCGACCGCAAGGCATACACGGTGGGAACGATCACGGACATGGACGCCTTGCTGGCGGAACTGGAATTCGCGCGGCGCCATGGCTATGCGCGCTCCAATGGCGAGTTCTATCCGGGCGACATCACGGTCAGCGCCGCCGTGCTGGACGCCGGGGGCACGCCGGTGGGGGCGGTGAACGTGTCGGTGCCGTCCAGCCGCTGGTCGTTCGAACAGGCGCAAGCGGTATTCGGCCCGCAGGTCATGGAAACCGCGCACGCCATCAGCGCGTCGCGCACCCTGGGCCGCACGCGCCCATTCTACGAAATGGAGCCTCCGGGAGGCGCCTTGCGCGGCGCGCCGATGGAAGCCGAGAGCCTCTAATTCCGATAAATTCACTCAACTAATTTTCCAGCCTTTAGGGGAAACTCCCTAATTGGCGGCCTGTGCTCGTGCTTGATACTCTTATTTCGCCATAAGCGTATCGCATAGCGATTCAGTCGAATCTAAATAGCTCGGCGATGTACGAGCCGGGCGCCGCACAGGAGCCGTGTTGTGCAGCAGTCAGCCGAAGTCTGTTTCCATCCCGTGTCGGGATTCATGGGCCTGCCGTCCGTCCGCGCCGCAGGAACCGGCGAGGCGCGAGCCTGCGTGGTGGGCATCCCCTTCGATTGCGGCACGCATCCGTTCCGCGTGGGGTCGCGCCAGGGGCCGGACGCCATCCGTGAGCAATCGAGGCTATTGCGCCCCGTCGACATCTTTCGCCGCAACGGCATCGACAATCCGCCCGAGTTCCTGCGCGCCATCGACGTGGGCAACGTCGCCTGCCATCCGGGCGATCCCGAGGCGTCCTATCCGCTGATCGAGGCCGGCATCGGCGCCATCCTCGACCGGGGCGCGATTCCCATTTCCATGGGCGGCGATGGTGCGGTAACGCTGCCGCAGCTGCGCGCGGTGGCGCGGCGCCATCCGGATTTCGTCGTGCTGCATTTCGATTCGCACACCGACACCTATCCCATCCCCGGCTACAACACGGCCACCACGTTCACGCGGGCGGCGGAAGAGGGCCTGCTGGACGTGGCCTCCAGCTTCCACGTGGGCACGCGCGGAAGCTCGTTCATGCCGGGCGTGCTGGAGTTCGGCCGAGAGGTGGGCTACACGATCGTGCCCTACGAGGATTTCGACCGCGACCAGCAGGCCGCGCTTGCCGACATCAAGCGGCGCATCGGCCAGCGGCCGGTCTACCTGTGCTTCGACATGGACATCTTCGACCCCTCCTGCGCGCCGGGCGTCTGCACGCCGGAGTGGGGTGGGCTCTCTCCCAAGGAAGGGCTGGCGCTGCTGCGCCAGCTCGCGGGCCTGAACTTCGTGGCGTTCGACGTCAACACCGTGTCGCCGCCGCAGGACGTGCAGGGCGCCACGGCCTTCCTGGCGGCCACCGTCATGCAGGAATTCTGCGCGTTGGCGGCGGCGGCAGTGCAGCAGTACCCGCAGGGGCGCCCGGCCTGAGCCGGCGAGACCTTGCCATCCAATTTCATCCAAGGGGAAAAACGATGAAGCTCACATCCATCCTGCTGGGCTTGGCGGCGGCCGGCCTGCTCATTCAATCCGGCGCGCAGGCGCGCACGCTGGACGAAGTCCGCTCGGACAGGACCCTCAACGTCGTCACGACCGCATCGGCGCCGCCGCACGGCTTCAAAAATCCGAAATCCAACCAGCTGGAAGGCATCATGGTGGACGTGGCGGCAGCCGTGGCCAAGCACCTGAAGGTTGCGGACAAGCTGTCCGACGTGCCGTTCTCCGGCCTGATCCCGACCCTGACCTCCGGCCGCGCCGATGTCATGTCCGCGCCGCTGTTCATCACGGAGGAGCGCGCCAAGGCCATCGATTTTTCCGCGCCGGTCTACGAATGGGGCGAGGGCGTCGTGGTCAGCGACAAGGCCGACAGGAAATACGGCAAGTTCGAGGACATGAAGGGCAGGCGCGTCGGCGTGCTGGTGGACTCGGTGCAGTTCAACATGATCAAGGACATGCCCGGCACCAAGGTCTCCACCTACCAGGACTACTCCACGCTGCTGGCCGACGTGCGCGCGGGCCGCATCGATCTGGGCATCGTGGATCCGCCCAGCATCGTCTATCAGATCAAGACCAAGAACATTCCGGGCGTGAAGCTCGATACGGGCTATCAGCCCCAGCGCAAGTGGCAGGTGGGCATGGCCGTGCAAAAGGGCAATACGGCGCTGCTGGAGGCGGTCAACGCGGCGCTGGCCGAGATGAAGAAGAACGGCGAACTCGCCGCCATCGGACAGAAGTGGGGCGTGCCGGACCTGATCAGCAAGTAAGCCCGCAACCGCAAGGACAAGGAGCACGTCTTGGATCTCGCTACCCTGCGCATGTACCTGACTCCCCTGGCCGAGGGCACGGTCTGGACCCTGGCGCTGTTTTTCACTTCGGCTTTCCTGGCGGTGGCGCTGGGCCTGGTCGTCTGTCTTTGCCGTCTTTCGCCCTCTCCGGTGCTGAGCCGGGTGGCGCGGTTCTACATCGACGTGATACGGGGCACGCCGCTGCTGCTGCAGCTGTTCTACATCTACTACGGCCTGCCGGAAATGGGCGTGGTGATCAACGGCTTCGTCGCCGGCGTGCTCGGCCTGACCCTCAATTTCGGCGCCTATCTGGCCGAACTCTTCAGAAGCGGCATACAGTCGGTGGACACGGGCCAGTACGAGGCGGCCCGCGCGCTGGGGCTGCGCAAGGTGCAGCGTTTGCGCCGCATCGTCCTGCCGCAGGCGTTGCGCACGGTGTTTCCGGCCCTGGGCAACTATGCGCTGGTGCTGATCAAGGAAACCTCGCTGGTCGCCGTCATCAGCGTCTATGAACTGATGCGGGCGGGCGAGATGCTGGCCGGGGCCACGTTCCAGGCGCTGACGGTCTACACGATGGTGGGCGTCATCTACTTCGCCATGTGCAGCGTCCTGTCGTATGTGTTCCGCCGTTCCGAAAAGCGCCTGACCGTGCCGGGCTACTGGAGCGGCGCCGGCGAAAACCACGATATTTCGAAGGCCTGACGCGATGGATGGATTGAACGCTTCCGCCCCGATCATCACGATGCAGGGCGTGTGCAAATGGTATGGCGATTTCCAGGTGCTGGACGATCTCGAGCTGGATGTGCTGCCCGGGGAAAAGCTGATCCTCTGCGGCCCGTCCGGTTCCGGCAAGTCCACCACCATACGGCTCCTGAACCGGTTGGAGGAGCATCAGAAAGGCCGCATCGTCGTCGACGGCATAGAGCTCAACGAAGACGTGAAGAACATCGAGCGCATCCGCGCCGAGGTCGGGATGGTGTTCCAGCATTTCAACCTGTTCCCGCACCTGACCGTGCTGGAGAACTGCACGCTGGCGCCGATGCTGGTCAAGGGCGTGCCGCAGGCGCAGGCCGAATCCTGCGCGATGGACTATCTGGAACGCGTCAAGATCCCGCAACACGCGGCCAAGTACCCGGGCCAGTTGTCGGGCGGCCAGAAGCAGCGCGTGGCGATCGCGCGGGCCCTCTGCATGCAACCCAAGATCATGCTGTTCGACGAGCCCACTTCCGCGCTGGACCCGGAAATGGTCAAGGAAGTGCTGGACACCATGGTCGCGCTGGCGCGGGATGGCATGACCATGGTGTGCGTGACGCACGAAATGGGTTTCGCGCGCGAAGTGGGCGACCGGGTCGTGTTCATGGACCAGGGCGCGATCGTGGAAGCGGACACGCCGGATAATTTCTTCCGCGCGCCGCGTTCCGAGCGGGCGCAGGCGTTCCTGGGGCAGATACTGGCTTGAGCGCGGGCGGCCGTCCCTTGCAGGCCGCTTCCGCGCAGGGCGGTTCGCCGCTTTGTTCCGGCAGGCGGAATGCGCGGGAATGGTTCCATGCGCGCAAGCGAAAATGGTTCTACCCCGCCCCGCCCGGGCTACCTATGATGTCCATCACGCGGCCGCGATGGCGCGCCCGCAAGCCATTGATAACGACTAGGGAAACACGATGAACGGCGCCGACAGCCTTTGCGACACCTTGCTTGCCAACGATGTGGACGTTTGCTTTGCGAATCCGGGCACCTCGGAAATGCACTTTGTGGCGGCCCTGGATCGCAAGCCCAAAATGCGTTGCGTGCTGGGCTTGTTCGAAGGCGTGGTGACGGGCGCGGCCGACGGCTATGCGCGCATGGCCGACAAGCCGGCCGCCACCTTGCTGCACCTGGGGCCGGGCCTGGGCAATGGCCTGGCCAACCTGCACAACGCCAAGCGCGCGCGCACGCCCATGGTCAACATCGTGGGCGACCATGCCACCTACCACGTCCAATACGACGCGCCGCTGACCAGCGATGTCGAAGGCGTGGCGCGTCCGATGTCGCACTGGGTCAAGCGCACGATGACGGCCGCCGCGCTGTCCGCCGACGCGGCCGAGGCCGTCGGCGTGGCGCGCCAGTCGCCGGGCAATATCGCCACGCTGATCCTGCCGGCCGATACGGCCTGGACCGAGCTGCCCGAGAGCGCGGCCCAGCCTGTGCTGGCCCCGGCTGCGCCGCTGACCCAGACCACGGCGGAGGCGGTGCGCGCCGCCGCGGCCGCGATCCGTTCCGGCGAAGTCGTGACCCTGATGCTGGGCGGCGCGGCGCTGCGCGAGCGCGCCCTCAACGCCGCTGGCCGCATCGCGCGCGCCACCGGCGCGCGCCTGGTGTCGGAAACGTCGAACCGCCGCATCGAGCGCGGCGGCTCCCGCACGCCGGTCGACCGCCTGCCCTATCCGATCGACATGGCCGTGGCCAAGCTGAAAGACGTCCGGCATCTGGTGCTGGTGGGCGCGAAGTCGCCGGTCGGCTTCTTTGCCTATCCGGGCAAACCCAGCCTGCTCGCCCCCACCGATTGCAACCAGGTCGTGCTGGCCACCGCGGAGCAGGACCTGGCGCATGCGCTGGAATGGCTGGCCGATGAACTGGGCATCGCGGCGGACGCGCCGCGCCTGGCGGCGCCCGCCGCCAGCTACGACGTGCCCCAATCCGGAAAGCTGACCGGCGCGGCCGTGAACATCCTGGTCGCGCACATGCTGCCCGAGCAGACCATCGTGTGCGACGAATCCATTACCCAGGGCCGCGAGTTTCCCATCTACAGCGCCAGCAGCGCGCCGCACGACTGGCTGATGCTGACCGGCGGCGCCATCGGTATCGGCCTGCCGTTGGCGACCGGCGCCGCGGTGGCCTGCCCGGACCGCAAAGTCGTCACGCTGCAGGCCGACGGCAGCGGCATGTACACCCTGCAGGCGCTGTGGACGCAGGCGCGCGAGAACCTCGATTGCCTCACGGTGATCCTGGCCAACCGGTCCTACGCCACGCTGCACGGCGAAATGAAGAACGTGGGCGTGCAGGAGCCCGGCCGCAACGCGCGCCGCATGCTGGACCTGCAAGAGCCCCACCTGGACTGGACGCATCTTGCGCGCGGCATGGGCGTGGAAGCCGTCAGCGTGGATACGGTGGAAGGATTCGCGCGCGCGCTGCAGGAAGGGCTGAAGCGCCGCGGACCGTTCCTGATCGAAGCGGTGATTTGAATGGCGCCGCGCCTCAGCTCAGGAAGTACCCGGGCTGGGGCGCGGTGACGACGGCGCGGTATTCTTCCAGCAGTAATTCCGCGTGGCGCGTCAGCGGCCGTATGCGCGAACGCACGATGCGCGAGTGAATGAGCAGGCTGGGACGAAACGGCCTGATCACGAACTGATTCAGGGGAAAGGGGGCGATTGCCGCGGGTTCCACCAGGCCTACCCCTACGCCGGCGCGTATCAGCGCCAGCAGCGCCGCCGATGAGGTGACCTCCACCGATACCGGCATGTGCAGGCCCGCTTCGGTGAACGCGATTTCCAGGAAGCTTCCGAAATTCGTTTGCGGCCCGTAGGACAGGAAAGTCTCCGACTTGAGGTCCTGCGCGGTGACCTGTTCCTGGCTGGCAAAGCGGTGACCGCGCGCCGCCACGCAAACCAGGTGCTGCGGCCCGAGGTCTTCGTTGTGGGTGTCGGGCGACGCGGTGATGTCATGCACCAGGCCGAAATCCGCCTGCCCGTTCAGCACGCGCTCGACAATGGGCTGGTTGGCCAGTATTTCCAGCGTGACGGTGATGCCGGGATGCCTTTCCCGCAGCCGCTTCACGGCTTCGGGAAGAAAGGTCGCGGCCTGCGTGGGAATGGCGGCCACGGTCACGTTGCCATGATCGGGATTGGCGAGGCTGCCGATCAGCCGCTGGACCACGCCGTAAGAGCCGTAGAGATGTTCGACGCTCTCGTGCAGTTGCAGCGCCTGCGGTGTCGGAACGAGGCGCTGGTGGGTGCGTTCGAACAGCGCCAGGCCCGTGTCATCCTCCAGTTGCCGCAGCATTTTGCTGGCGGCCGATTGCGTCATGCCCAGCAGCTTTGCCGCGCGCGACACGGAACCTGAAATCATGATTGCATTGAAGACGCCCAGCTGCGCGAAACTGGGTTCGCGCAATTCGTGGGATCTGCTCAGGCCGAGATGCGCGCGAGGGCTCATGAGGGAAGGGCCTAGGGGGAAGCCCGGATAGGTGCAAAACTCATATATTGCATGAAAGAAATCGCGTCGTCATCATGCCTGCTCCTTCGATTCCTTCCGGAGCCTGCAGATGAAGATGCCCACGCAAGACCCTTGCATGACCGATGCGGCGCGCCTTGCGCTGAGCGATCCCACGCTGTCTTCCGCGCGCCGGCGCCAGCTTCTGGGCTTGTTGGGCGCCGTTGGCGCGGGGGCCATGCTGCCGGTGCGCCGCGCGCGCGCGGATGCAGGGAAGATCGTTGTCTGCAACTGGGGCGGAGACGCCATCAAGCACCAGCCCATCGTCTGGGGCAAGCCATTTGAAAAGGCCACGGGCACCAAAGTGGAGTTCGACGGAACCGGGCCTTCCTTCGGCAAGATCCGCACTATGGTGGAATCCAGGAACGTGGTGTGGGACGTATGCGACGCCAATCTCGCGGCCGCGCATTCGCTGGGCAAGCGAGGCTATCTGGAGCCGATCGATTATTCGATCGTGGACCGCAACAAGGTCCGCCCGGGCTTCAGCAGCGAATACGGAATTTCGCATTTCATCTACAGCTTTGTCCTGGCCTACGACAAGCAGGCCTTTGGAGACCGCGCGCCCAGAACCTGGGCCGACTTCTGGAACACCAAGGACTTTCCCGGCACTCGCATCCTGCCGGACCGCGTGCTGGCCTCGCTGGAGGCCGCGCTGATGGCCGATGGCGTGCCCGCGGACGCCAGCAAGATTTATCCCATCGATGAAAAGCGCGCGCTGGAGAAGATCGCCGCGATCAAGGAACACGCCATTTTCTGGAAGACGGGGGCGGAGAGCCAGCAGCTGTTGCGGCAGGGCGAAGCCACGATGGGCCTGGTGTGGCACACCCGCGCCGTGGTGATGCGCCGGGAGCCCGGCTCCAGCATCGATTTCACCTGGAACCAGGGCATCCTTATCCCGGCGGGCTGGCTGGTGCCCAAGGGCAATCCCGCGGGGCGCAAGGTATTCGACTTCATCGCCTCCACGCAGTCGCCGGAGAGCCAGATCGAATTGCTGCGGCTCATGGGCAATGGCCCCGCCAATCCTGCCGCCAGCGCGCTGGTGCCGCCGGAACTGCGCAAGGACAATCCGACCGACGACGACAATTTCCGGCAGCAGATCGTGGCCAATGCAAGCTGGCACGGCGAGAACCAGGACCGCATCTATAACGAGTACGTCAAAGTGATCACCGGTTGAGCGGGCAACATGAGCGCATACGCGGATATGGTGTTGCATGGCGGCCGCATCGCCACGCTGGACGCGTCCCTGGGCGTGGTGCAGGCGCTGGCAATACACGGCGGCCGGGTCATCGGGGCAGGGAGCGACGCTGATTGCCTGGCGCTCGCGGGCCCTGGCACCGTTCGGATCGGCCTGGAGGGAGCGTTCGCCATGCCGGGCATCAACGACAGCCATTGCCATCCGGATGGGCAGGCCGTGAAGGCGGGGCGCTGGGACGACCTCTCGGGAATCGGGGCCCAGGCCGTTCTGCTCGAACGCATTGCGGCGTTTCATCGCAAGGCGCCCGCCGGCGCCTGGTACCTGGGTTTCCGCCTCGACGAAAACGATATCGGCGGTTATCCCTTGCGCTCGGCGCTGGATGCGGCAGCGCCAGGGCGCGCGGTCTTCCTGCTGCGCCGCGACGCGCAGGTCGGCGTGGGCAGCCTGGCCGCCTTCGTCGCCTTGAAGGCCAGCGGCCTGGCACGCGCGGTGCCAGAGCATTGCCTGAACGAGCAGGCGGGCATGGCGCGCGGCCGGGGCGTGTTCGCGTTCACCACGCATATCGCGGCGGGCGACCGGGTCGAAGATTATCTGGACGGGTACCCGGCGATCTTCGGCGAGATGGCCAGACTGGGCATCACCAGCGTGCACAATGCACTGACCAGCGGCCTGGCGATGCAGGCCTATCGGCGCCTGCATCGCCAGGGCGGCTTGCGGGTGCGCGTGGGCATGATGCTCAACGGGCGTGACGAGGCTTTGGTGGACGAGGTCCTGCTGTCCGGCGCCCGATTCGGCGACGGCGACGCGTACCTGCACCTGCTTGGCGTCGAGTACGGATCGGACGGCAGCACCAGCGGCCGCACCGCCGCGTACTATCAGCCTTATGCGGCGCATGCCGGCGCCACGGGGGAGCCGCCCGAGTTCGGCGACGTGAACTTCTCGGCCGACGAACTCGCATTCAAGGTCGGCCGCGTCATGGGCGCGGGCCTGCAGGCCGCCGCGACCGGAAACGGCGACCGCGGCATCGATTTCGCGCTGGACGCGTTCGAGACGGCAATGGCCGCCCATCCCGGCGCCGTCCCCCCGCGCATCGAGCATTGCTGTTGCGCGCCGCCTTCCATTCAGCAGCGCATGGCGCGGCTGGGCGTGATCGACTCTTCCGCGGCCGGTTTCGCCTACAACCTGGGCGACGCCTATTTGCGCAATCGGCCCGCCTCCGATTGGCCCTGGCTTTGGCCCCATCGCGACATGCTGGACAGGGGCGTGCTGGTCTGCGGGCATTCGGACGCTCCGGTCTGCGACCGCAATCCGTTTCTCGGCATGTGGTCCATGGTTACGCGCAAGACCGCGTCGGGCGCCGAGATCGGCGCCGCGCAAGCGATCTCGGTGGACGAAGCCATGCGTTGCTACACCGTCAATCCCGCCATCGCCGAGCGCCAGGCCGGGTCCAAGGGCACGCTGGCCCCGGGCAAGCTGGCCGATCTGATCGTGCTGGACCGGAACCTGTACGACATCCCCGCCGACGCGATCCGCGCAACGGAAGTGCGCGCGACGCTAGTCGGCGGGCGCGTCGCGTTCCGGTCGCCGCTTGCGTCCTGGACGGATGAACTGCCCGAGGAGGACTGAATCATGCAGCGTTCGCTACCCATCGCGCTGGTCTTGCCCGTGGTGTTGCTGGTCGGCGGGCTGTTCCTGCTGCCGGTCTTGCGCATCCTGGCGATCAGCTTCACGGAGCCCGCGCCCGGCATCGGCAATTACGTGGCGCTGTTCACTCAGCCGCTCTATCTCAAGATCATGGCGACCACCGCCAGGATATGCATCTGGACGACCTTGATCGCCCTGGTGCTGGGCTACGTCGTGGCCTACGTCATGGCCAATGTGCCTGCGCATGTGCGGAGCTGGATGACGATCTGCCTGCTGGTGCCGTTTTGGCTGTCGGTGCTGGTCCGGGCGTTCGCCTGGGTGTTGCTGTTGTCCAGGGAAGGGGTGGTCAACGCAACGCTCATGGCGCTGGGAATGGCCGACCGGCCGCTGGCCCTCCTGCGCAACGAAACCGGCGTGCTGATCGGCATGGTGCATTACATGATCCCGTACGCCGTGTTGCCGATGCTGACCAATATGCTGGGTATGGACCGTTCCCTGATGGCGGCCTCCCGCGCGCTGGGAGCCGGGCCCGTGCGCACGTTTCTGCGTGTGTACCTGCCGCTGTCCCTGCCCGGCGTGCTGGCGGCGGCGGTGCTCGTGTTCATTTTCTGCCTTGGTTTCTTCATCACTCCGGCCCTGCTGGGCGGCGGCAAGACCGTGATGGTGGCCCAGTACATCGAGTTCGGAATCAGCGAAACCATGAACTGGGGGATCTCCACGGCATTCGCCAGCGCCTTGCTTGCGGCGGTGGTGCTGAGCCTGGTCCTGATGTCGCGCTGCGTGCGCGTTCCTTCCCTGTTCGGTGCGCCATGAGCATACGTCCATCGTGGTGGTTCGCGGGCGCGGCAGTGTGTGCGGCGCTGGTGCTGGCATATCTGTTCCTGCCGGCGCTGGTGGTGATTCCCGTGTCGTTCACCGACCGCAGCTATCTGTCGTTTCCGGCGGATTCATGGTCGCTGCAGCATTACCGGCAACTGGTGGAAAGCCCGGTCTGGCGCGAAAGCCTGCTGCAGAGCATTGCCGTGTCCGCGGTGTCTACGCTGGCCGCGACCTGCCTGGGCTGCGCGGCCGCGATAGGCGCCTGGAAGCTGGGCGCGCGGCTCGGAGGCCTGGTGCGCATGCTGGCTTTGCTGCCCCTCATCGTGCCCACCATCGTGGGGGCGCTGGCGTACTACCGCCTGTATATCGACCTGGGGCTGCTCGACACCTACATGGGCGTGGTGCTCGCCCATGTGGTCGCGGCGACGCCTTTCGTCTTCGTGTCGGTCGGTTCCGCGCTGGCAAATTTCGATCCGCGGCTGGAGCAGGCCGCGCGCTCGATGGGCGCGCGGCCCTTACAGGTGCTGTCACGCATCACGCTGCCCGGCATTCGCCCCGGCATCGTCTCGGGGGCCATTTTCGCGTTCATCGTGTCCTGGGACGAGCTGGTTGTCCTGCTGTTCATCACGACGCGCAACGTCTACCTGCTGCCGCGGGCGATGTGGGATGGAATCAACGAGAACGTGGACCCCACGATCGCGGCCGTGGCCACCCTGATGATCTTGATCACCTTCATCTGCCTGTGCGTCGAGCGCCTGCTCGCGCACCGGAAAGAAAAGCGGGAGTCCTCATGAATTCAGTTCTATCTTCGGCTGCGCCGCTCTTGCGCGTGCAGGGGCTGCGCAAGCTCTTCGGTTCGACGGCGGCGTTGGACGGCATCGATTTTTCGCTGGCCCCGGGAGAATTCCTGACGTTGCTGGGCCCGTCGGGATCCGGCAAGACGACGACCCTGATGTCGATCGCCGGCTTCGTCACGCCGACGGCCGGCGAGATTTTCCACCGCGGCGCTCCGATCACCCGCCGTCCGCCCGAGGACCGGGGGTTCGGCATGGTGTTCCAGGGCTATGCGCTGTTTCCCCATATGACCGTGGAGCAGAACGTCAGGTTTCCGCTGTCTATACGCGGAGTGGCCAGCGGCGAAGCGCGCGTTCGCGCGCGGGCGGCATTGGAGCAGGTGCAGCTTGGAGCATACGCCGGACGCTATCCCAGGCAGCTTTCCGGGGGGCAGCAGCAGCGCGTGGCGCTGGCCCGCGCCTTGGTCTACCGGCCCGACGCGCTGCTGCTGGACGAACCCCTGTCGGCGCTGGACAAGAAGCTGCGCGCCGATCTGCAATGGGAGCTGCGCAAGCTGAACAAGGAATCGGGCGCCTCATTCCTGTATGTCACGCATGATCAGGAAGAAGCGCTGTCGATGTCCGATCGCATCGTCATTTTCAACCAGGGCCGCATCGCGCAGATCGGTTCGCCGTCGGAGCTCTACGAACGGCCCGCAAGCCTGTTCGTGGCCGAGTTCCTGGGCCGCAGCAACGTGCTGCGGGGCACTGTCCGCTCAGCAGGGCAGGACGGCGTGGCGGTGGATTACGAGGGGGGTGTCATCCGCGTCCCCGGCCCCGCGCCGGCATGCGCCGCAGGCGATAGCGTGAGCCTCGTGGTGCGGCCGCACAAGCTGCGGCTGGCGCCGGCGGGGCAGCCGGGCCTGCCCGCCAAAGTGGAGGCTGTCGGCTATGGGGGAAACCTGCTGAACTATCTGCTGCGCACCCCTCGCGGCACCCCGCTGTACCTGGAGTGCGTCGCCGGCGCGGGGCGAGACCCAGGCCTGCGCCAGGGCGCCGAGGTGTGCGTCGCCCTGGACGGCGAAGCGGTGAGCGTGCTGGAGGCGGCCCGAGGCTGATCCGAACGCGCGCCGTGGGCTACACGCCCAGATGCCTGGTCAATTGCTCGGGCTGGCGGGCCAGCGCGGCACTATCGCCATCCTGCACGATCAGGCCCTTCTCCATGACCAGGCAGCGGTCGGTGTGTTCCAGGACCGCGCGGTAGTTGCGGTCCACGATCAGGGTGGACATGCCGCTGGCGCGGATCTGGCGGATGATCTTCCAGATTTCGGCCACGATCAGCGGCGCGAGCCCTTCGGTGGCTTCGTCCAGGATCAGCAGCTCGGGATTGGTCATCAGCGCCCGGCCGATGGCCAGCATTTGCTGTTCCCCGCCCGAGAGCTGTTGGCCGCCGTGGCCCAGCCGTTCCCGCAGGCGCGGGAACGTATCCAGCACGCGGTCGTACGTCCAGTCGCAGCGGCCCATTCTGCCCGGGCGCGCGGCCACCAGCAGGTTTTCGCGCACGTTCAGGTTGGGAAAGATGCCGCGGCCTTCAGGCACGTAGGCCACGCCCAGCCGTGCGATCGCATGCGGCCGCGCGCGCGTGCAGTCGAGGCCGTCGACGCGCACGCTGCCGCGCGCGCTTTGCACCTGCCCGACCAGGCTGCGTATCAGGGTGGTCTTGCCCATGCCGTTACGGCCGACCAGGCCCACGGATTCGCCGGGCGCGATATGCATGTCGATGCCGCGCAGCACGTGGCTGGCGCCGTAGTAGACATGCAGGCCGCCGGTCTCGATCAGCGTATTCATTGGCCGTCTCCCGGCATCTCGTCGCCCAGGTAGGCGGTCCGTACTTCGGGGTTGGCGCGGATTTCCCGGGGCGCGCCGCTGGCGATGGCGGTGCCGTTGACCATGACGGTGATCGTTTCGGCCACGCGGAAGACGGCGTCCATGTCGTGTTCGACCAGCAGGATGGCATGGCCGGGTTTCAGCGCCTGCAAAAGCGTCAGGATGCGGTCGGTTTCCTCGGGGCCCATGCCGGCCAGCGGTTCGTCCAGCAGCAGCACCTGCGGTTCGCCAGCCAGGCACATGGCGATTTCGAGCTGGCGCTTGCGGCCGTGGGGCAGCAGCCCGGCCTCGCGCGCCGCGTCGTCGGCCAGCCCGGCGCAGTCCAGCGCGTGCCGAGCGAGTTCGGCGCTGCGGCGGCAGTCGGAGGCGGGCCGCCACCAGCGCCAGAAGCGCTGGCGCCGGGCCTGGGCAGCCAGCCTGCAGTTCTCGAACACGCTCAATTCGGGAAAGATGGTCGAGCGCTGGTAGCTGCGCCCCAGGCCGGCGCGCGCCCGTTCTGGCTGGGGCCATGCGGTGACGTCGCGTCCGTCCAGCACGACCTGGCCGCTGCTGGGCGCCAGCTCGCCCGACAGGATGTTGATCAGCGTGGACTTGCCCGCGCCGTTGGTGCCGATGACGGCATGCACCTGGCCGCGCCGCAGATCCAGCGACACGCCGTTGACGGCCGTCAGACCGCCGAAGCGGCGCGTGACGGCGCTGGCGGCAAGCAAGACTTCAGACATGGGGCTCTCCCTGGATGGGCAGGCGCGCGGGAGCGGGCTGGCGGCTGGCCGTGGCGTCCGGCGTCGTGGCGGCGCGGGCGCTGCGGCGCTGGCGCAACTGCGCGGGCAGCCCGGCCAGCCCGTTGGGCAGCAGGGCCACGAGCGCGATGATGGCGATGCCCAGAGGCAGGTGCCAGTGGCGCGCATAGTCGCCGAACAGGGCCTGCGACTGGAACAGCTCCTGGAGCAGCACCAGCGCCACGGTGCCCAGGATCGCGCCGCCCAGGCTGCCCATGCCGCCCAGGATCACCATCAGCAGGACCAGGCCGGATTGCTCCCAGGCCAGCAGCTCGGGCGTGACGAACCCGTCCTTCAGCGCGAACAGGAAGCCGGCAATGCCGGCCAGCGCGGCGCCGATCACGTAGGCGGCGAGCTTGTAGGGATAGGTCGAGTAGCCGGCGGCGCGCATGCGCTGTTCGTTTATGCGGATGCCGGCCAGCGCCGCGCCGAACGGCGAGCGCCGCAACAGGGCCAGGAAGCCCCAGGCCGCCGCCAGCCAGGCCAGCACGAAGAAGTAGAAACTGCGGGCATTTGCCAGGTCGACAGGCAGCCAGCCGCCCAGCGACGGTTCGGGCCGGAAATACAGGTAGATGCCGTCGCTGCCGCCGCCGATCTCCGTATCGTGGAACACGTAGTACGCCATCTGCGAAAAGGCCAGCGTGACCATGATGAAATACACGCCGCGCGTGCGCAGCGCCAGCGCGCCCGTCACGGCGGCGTAGGCCGCCGCGGCCAGCACCGCGGCCGGCAGCAGCAGCCACAGGCTCCCCGCCTCGGATTCGGGCGACAGCAGCGCCGCGACATAGGCGCCGATGCCGAAAAAAGCGGCATGGCCCAGGCTGACCAGCCCCGCGCCGCCCACCAGCAATTGCAGGCTGAGCGCGAAGATCGCATAGATCATGAGCTTGATCGCCAGGCCCGTGTAGTAGTCGCTGCCGCTCCAGGAAAAGGCGGCCAGGGCCAGCAGCACCGCGACGGGAAAGAGTCGGTTCAACATGTTCAGCCCTGCTTGAACAGCCCTTCGGGCTTGCAAAGAAGAATGAACGCCATCAGCAGGTACACCAGCACCCCCGCCGCGGCGGGGAACAGCACCTGTCCGAAGGTCTCGACGACGCCCACCAGCATCGCGGCCAGGAACGCGCCGCGCACCGAGCCGATGCCGCCGATCACGACGACCACGAAACAGATGATGAGCACGCCATTGCCCATGCCGGGATAGACGGACGAGACGGGCGCGGCGATGCTGCCGGCCAGCGCCGCCAGCGCCACGCCCGCCGCGAACACCAGGCGGTAGAGCCTGTTGACGTCGATGCCGAGCGAGGCGGTCATTTCGCGGTTGCTGGAGCCGGCCCGCAGCATCATGCCCAGCCGGGTGCGCGAGATGACCCAGTACAGCAGCAGCGCCACCGCGATGCCGACGGCCGAGATGAACAGCCGGTACACCGGATAGGTCATGACGCCGCCCAGGGAAACGCTGCCCTGCAGCCACGAGGGCAGGGGGACGCCGTGCACGTCGTTGCCCACGAGGATGCTGCGCAGCTCTTCGAAGACCAGGATCAGGCCGTAGGTCATCAGCACCTGTTGCAGGTGATTGCGCCGGTACAGGAAACTGAAGAAGGCTGCCTCCAGCAGATAGCCCAGCCCCGCGGCGGCGGCCACGCACACGGCCAGCGTGGCCAGGAAACCGCCGCCCAGCCATCTGTCCACCGCCGGCCCCAGCGCGAAAGCCATGTATGCGCCGATCATGTAGAAGCTGCCGTGGGCGAGGTTGATGATGCCCATGATGCCGAAGATCAGCGTCAGTCCGCTGGCCACGAGGAACAGCAGCAGGCCGTACTGGAAGGCGTTCAGGCTCTGGATGAGCAGGATGCTGAAGTCCATGGGACCTCCCTGTGGCGGGTGCGGATCAGAGCTTGCAGCCGCGGGCTGGGTCGGCGAGCTTTTTCACCGCGACCTCCACGACCTTGTTCTCCAGGCCATCGACGCGGCGCAGGTAGATGTCCTGCACGGGGTTGCCGGCGGCCGACAGCGTGAACGGGCCCCGCGGACTGTCCACGGTGGCGCCGCGCATGGCCTTGCGGAACTCGTCCTTTTTGCCGACATCGCCCTGCACCGCGGCCAGGCCCGATTGCATCAGCTGCGCGGCGTCGTAGCCCTGCACCGCATAGACGTCCGGCTGCGCCTTGTAGGCCTTGGCGTAGTCGGCGCGGAAGGCGTTGTCGCGAGGCGTGTTCAGGCCGTCCGCATAGTGCAGGGTGGTGAGCAGGCCCTGGGCGGATTCGCCCTGGGCCTGCAGCGTGCCGTCGGTGAGGAAGCCCGAGCCGTACAGCGGAATGCGCTTGTCCAGGCCCGCGGCGTGGTAGTCCTGCACGAACTTGACGGCGCCGCCGCCGGCGAAGAAGGTGAACACCATATCGGGCTTGAGCGCGGCGATCTCGGTCAGGAGCGGCTGGAATTCCACGTTGGGGAAGGGCAGGCTCAGTTCCTTCACGACCTTGCCGCCTGCCTTCTCGAAGCCTTCCTTGAAGCCTCCGATGGCTTCGTCGCCCGCGGCGTACTTCCAGGTAATGGTGACCGCCGTCTTGTGGCCCTTGCCGTGCGCGACCGGGCCCATGGCGTAGGCGGGTTGCCAGTTGGTGAACGAGGTGCGGAAGATGCCGGGGCCGCAGAGCGGGCCGGTAATGGCGTTGGCGCCGGCGTTCGTGACGATCAGGGTGGTGTCGGCGTCCTTGGCCGCCTTGGCCAGGGCCATCGCCACCCCCGAGTGCACCGTGCCGATCAGCACGTCGACCTGGTCGCGCTTGATCAGGCGGTTCGCGTTCTCGGCCGCCTTGGCCGGGTTGGATTCGTCGTCCACCTTGAAGTACTCGATTTCACGCCCGCCCAGCTTGCCGCCCTGTTCGGAGACATACAGCTTGAAGCCATTCTCGATGGCGTTGCCGAGCGCTGCGTAGGTGCCGCTGTAGGGCAGCATGAAGCCGACCTTGAGCTTGTCGGCCGCTTGCGCGCCACCGGCGGCGAGCATCAGGGTCGCGGCGAGCGCGGTCCGGGTCAGGACGTGGTTCATGGTTTGTCTCCGTGCTTGTTATGGGCCGACGCGGGGTCAGCGGGGTTTTTCCAATCCGCCGACGAAAGCGGCGACGGCCTGGATGACGCGGGCGGGCTGGTCCTTGTGCGGCGAATGGCGGCAGTCCGGGATCTCGAGCAATTCGGTCTGGGGCGCGAGGCGGCGTATGCCGCGTATCTGCGCGAGCGTGCCGTATTCGTCGTCCACGCCCTGGATGGCCAGCACGGGACAGGCGATCCGGGCCAGGTATTCCTCGATGTTCCAGTCGCGGAATGCGGGATCGAGCCAGACGTCGTTCCAGCCCCAGAAGGCGGAATCCGCATCCGCGTGATGGCGGCCCAGCCGGGCGCGCAGGTCCGTCTCCCGGTAGGCGCGCCGGGCCTGCTCGATGCTGGATAGCGTCACGTCTTCGATGAAAATGTGCGGAGCGGCGGCCACGACGCCGGAGACGGCGTCCGGATGCATCGCCGCGTACAGCAGGGCGATCGAGCCGCCGTCGCTGTGGCCGAAGAGCACCGGCTTGTCTTGCCGGGCATCCACGCCCAGCGCGCGGAACAGGGCCGGCAGCGCTTCGCGCGCCTGGCCGTGCATGAAGTCAGTCGGCCATTTTTCCCGCGGCGGCCGCGGCGTCGATTGGCCGTAGCCATAGCGCGAATACACCAGCCCGCGGCATCCGGCCGCTACGCACAGCTGCCGCGGCCAGTCCTTCCACATGGACACGGATCCCAGCCCTTCGTGCAGGAAGACCAGCAGCGGGGCCCCGGGGCGCGGGGCGTCTATCCACAGGCATTCCAGGCGCATGTCGCGCCCCAGCGCATGGACGTCGGCGTAGACGGTCCCGGGCGCGGCGGGGCGGTTCATAGCGAGGCCTCTTCCAGCTGCCGGAGCCGGAACCGCTGGATCTTCCCGGTGGCGGTCTTGGGCAGTTCGTCGGTGAAGTCGATCTGGCGCGGATATTTGAAGGGAGCCAGGTGTTGCTTCACGTAGGTCTGCAGCGCGGCGCCGGTCCGGGCGTCGGGCTCGAAGCCCGGGCGCAGCACCACGTAGGCCTTGGTCTTCACCAGCCCGTCGTGATCCGGCACGCCGATCACGGCGGCTTCCAGCACCGCTTCATGCTGCACCAGGATGTTCTCGACCTCCACGGGCGAAACATACTGTCCGCTGACCTTGATCATGTCGTCGCTGCGGCCTGCGTAGGTGTAGTAGCCGTCGGCGTCGCAGGTGTATTTGTCGCCGCTCTTGAGCCAGTCGCCCAGGAAGCATTGGCGCGTCTTGTCGCGGTTGTTCCAGTACATCAGGGCCGCGCTCGGCCCCTTGATGTAGAGGTCGCCGATGGCGCCAGGCTCCACGGGCGCCCCGTTTTCGTCCCGCAGCTGCACTTCGTATCCGGGCACGGGCTTGCCGGTGGTGCCGTAGCGCAATTGCCCGGCCTGGTTGGAAATGAAGATGTGCAGCATTTCGGTGGAGCCGATCCCGTCCAGGATGTCGCAGCCGAAATGCCGCGTGAAGCGTTCGCCGATGTCCCGGGGCAGGGCTTCGCCGGCCGACGTACAGACGCGCAGGCCGACCTGCTCGCGTGGCGGCAGCTCGGGCGAGGCCAGCATGCTGGCGTAAAGCGTGGGCACGCCGTAGAACACCGTCGGCCGGTGCCGCGTGAGGCGCGCGAAGACGGCTTGGGGCGTCGGGCGTTCGCTCATCAGGATGACGGTTGCGCCGACCGACAAGGGAAAGGTCAGGCCGTTGCCCAGGCCGTAGGCGAAGAAGAGCTTGGCGGCCGAGAACACGACATCGTCTTCGCGGATGCCGAGCACCGGCTTGGCATAGAGTTCGGCGGTGTGCCACAGGTTGCCGTGGGTGTGGACCACCCCCTTCGGCTTGCCGGTGGAGCCGGAGGAATACAGCCAGAAGGCGATTTCGTCGGACAGCGTGCGCACGGCGGGCGCGAGCGGCGCGGATGCCAGCAGGGCTTCGAGCTCGAACGCGCCGGCCGGCAGAGGGCCCGCGGGCTGGGACACGACCAGGTGCTCCACGTCGGCGCCCGCCTGCTTCAACGCGGCCTGCACGGTGGGCAGCAGGGCGCCCGAGACGAACACCGCCCGCACGCGGCTGTGCCCGATGATGTATGCATAGTCGTCGGCGGTCAGCAGGGTGTTGACGGCGACGGGGACCACGCCGGCGTGCAACGCGCCCAGAAACACGACGGGCCAGTCTGCCGTGTCCTGCATGAGCAGCAGGATGCGCTCCTCGCGCCGCAGGCCCAGGTTGCGCAAGGCGCCGCCCAGGCGGGCCACCCGCTCCGCCAGCTCGCCATAGGTGAGCTGGCGCGTGTCGTCGATATAGGCGGGCTTGGCGGCGCGCGGGGCATTGAGCGCCGCCAGGTGGCTGGCGAAATTGAGTTCGGCGGGACAGATGTTCACGGTTGTCTCCTGGTGTCCTGGTGGGCGGATGCCGCGCCTGTGTTTTTCTGGAAAGCGGTGGCGTCGGCGGGCGCTAGGGACGGGCGAAATCGATGGCGCCGCCGGGCAGCAGGTACAGCACCAGCGCGCGGCCGCCGGTCACGGTCGGGCGATGCGCGCTGCCCGGGCCGTAGACCAGCCAGCCGGCGCCGTGGCCGTCGAAGCGGGCGCCTTCGGTGAGCGGCATGATCATGTCGATCTCGCCATTGGGATGCGCATGCTGGGGGCCGGCGAGGCTGTCCATGTCCACGACGTCCACCGAGCAGTCGGCCAGGTCGGGCGCGGGCTTGATGACGCGGCCGTAGCGGATGCCGCCGCCCTCGCGGCTGCACATCCAGCCGTCGGCCACGCCCTGCCTACAGGCGGCGAAGATGTCCTGGAACAGCGCGCTGCGCGGGCCGGCCTCGAGGTTCAGCTTGGCCTGCAGGCCAGCGTCCAGGCTGTGGCCGGCCGTCAGGCGCGCGACGTCGCGCATCAGGGCATGGAATCGATCTGGCGTGCTCACCGGGGCTCCTCCTTTACACTTGTCGGCGCTTTTGAAGCGAAATGCACTCCACTGCTGTTTTCGTGCATCTGACCGGCAGTTGAATTCATTTGAGGAAAAATAGTGCTTCCATTGATTTGGGTCAAGCACTATAGTGCATAAATCGATGACTATCAGGGTTTTTGCGGAGTCAGCCAGAACATGAATCAAGCGCTAGACGCGGCGCCATCCGAACCTCGGCGGGAGGCTTTTCTCGTGGCATTGGGCGAGCGGGTGCGCCGCCTGCGGGCCATACGCGGGATGACCCGCAAGAGCCTGTCGCAGGTGACCGGCGTGTCGGAGCGCCACCTGGCGAATCTTGAGCATGGGGTGGGCAATGCGTCGATCCTCGTGCTGCTGCAGATCGCCAAGGCCTTCAATTGCGCGCTGGCCGAGCTGGTCGGCGATGTCACCACGGAATCGCCGGATTGGCTGCTGATCAGGGAATTGCTCAGCGGCCGGACGGAGTCCGACCTGCAGCGCGCGCGCGAGGCGCTGACCCAGCTGTTCGGCGTGGGGGCGGGCGCGCAAAGACCCAACCGCACCCAGCGGGTGGCGCTGATCGGCCTGCGGGGCGCGGGCAAGTCCACGCTGGGCCAGATGCTGGCGGACGACCTGGGCTACCCCTTCGTGGAGCTGAACCGCGAGATCGAGCGGGTGGCGGGATGCAGCATCCTGGAGATCCACAATCTGTACGGCCCCAATGCCTATCGCCGCTACGAACGGCGGGCGCTGGAAGAGGCCGTGCAGATCTACCCGGAAATGGTCCTGGCCACGCCGGGCGGCCTGGTGTCCGAGCCGGCGACGCTGAACCTGCTGCTGGCGCATTGCTATACGGTATGGCTGCGCGCCACCCCTGAAGAACATATGGGCCGCGTCATGGCGCAAGGCGACTTCCGCCCCATGTCGGGCAACAACGAGGCGATGGCCGATCTGAAGCGCATCCTGGCGGGACGCGAGGCCTTCTATGCCAAGGCCGACCTGACCTGGGTCACGAGCAACCTGGACGTGAAGGAGAGCTTCGCGGGCCTGCGCACGCAGGTGCGCAAGGCTTGCGGCCTTCCGCTGTAGCGGGCTCGGCGCCGCCAACAGGAAGTTTTTTTGCATATCCCCGCTTGACGGGGATTTTTTTCGCCAGTAATCTGCATAATAATTCATGTTGTGCAGTATTTTTCCTGTTGTGGCGTACGAGGAGACACAGATGAGCAGCACACTCAACCGGGTGGATTTCCGGACCGATCCCGGGCAGTACCGCCATTGGCGCCTGACGTTCGACGGCGCGATCGCCACGCTGGCGATGGACGTCGCCGAGGACGGCGGCCTGCGGCCCGGCTACAAGCTGAAGCTGAATTCCTACGACCTGGGCGTCGACATCGAACTGCACGACGCCTTGCAGCGCATCCGCTTCGAGCATCCCGAAGTGCGCGCGGTGGTCGTGACCAGCATGAAAGAGCGCATCTTCTGTTCGGGCGCCAATATCTTCATGCTGGGCCTGTCCTCGCATGCCTGGAAGGTGAACTTCTGCAAGTTCACCAACGAGACCCGTAACGGCATCGAGGATTCCAGCCGCCATAGTGGCCTGAAGTTCATCGCCGCGCTCAACGGGGCCTGCGCCGGGGGCGGCTACGAGCTGGCGCTGGCCTGCGACGAGATCGTGCTGATCGACGACCGTTCTTCCTCCGTGGCGCTGCCCGAGGTGCCGCTCCTGGGGGTGCTGCCGGGCACCGGCGGCCTGACCCGCGTGACCGACAAGCGCCGCGTGCGCCACGATCACGCCGACATCTTCTGCACCTTGGTGGAAGGCGTGCGGGGCCAGCGCGCCAAGGACTGGCGGCTGGTGGACGAGGTGGCCAAGCCCGCCCGTTTCGAAGCGGCCGTGCGCGAACGCGCCCAGGCGCTGGCGCAGGGCAGCGACCGGCCGGCGGGCGAGCAGGGCGTCGCGCTGACGCCCGTGCAGCGCGCGGAAAGCGCGGACAGCCTGTCCTACCGCTACGTGGACATCCGGATCGACCGCGAAAAGCGCCAAGCCACCTGGACGCTGCGCGCGCCCGAGGCCGATGTGCAAACCGAGCTCGCGGACATCCTGGCGGCCGGGGCGGCCTGGTGGCCGCTGCAGATGGCGCGCGAACTGGATGACGCGATCCTGTCCATGCGCACGAACGAGCTGGATATCGGCACCTGGATTTTCAAGACCGAAGGCGAGGCGGACCGCGTCCTGGCAGCCGACGCCGCGTTGGAGCGGCACTCGGGCCATTGGTTCGTGCGCGAAACGGCCGGCATGCTGCGCCGCACGCTGGCGCGCCTGGACGTCACGTCCCGCAGCCTGTTCGCGCTGATCGAGCCGGGCTCCTGCTTCGCCGGCACCCTGCTCGAAGTGGCGCTGGCCGCCGACCGCAGCTACATGCTGGACAACGAGGACGAATCGGCGCCCGCGCAGATCGTCGTGGGCGACCGCAATTTCGGCGCTTATCCGCTGGTCAATGGCCAGAGCCGCCTGCAACGCCGCTTCCATGAAGAGAGCGGCCCCCTGGAGGCCATTCGCGCGCGCGCGGGCCAGCGGCTGGCCGCGGCCGAGGCCCTGGAACTGGGGCTGGTCACCTTCGCGCCCGACAGCATCGATTGGGACGACGAGGTGCGCATGATGCTGGAAGAGCGCCGCGCCCTGTCGCCCGACGCATTGACGGGCCTGGAAGCCAACCTGCGCTTCGGCGGCAGGGAAACGATGGAGACCCGGATCTTCGGCCGCCTGACCGCCTGGCAGAACTGGATATTCAACCGCCCGAACGCAGCCGGCGACAAGGGCGCGCTCAAGCTCTACGGCAAGGGCGAGCAGGCCGCATTCGACTGGAACCGGGTCTGACCCAACAAACAGGAGCGAGACAATGTCCGGAATCAATTACACCGACAAGATCCCCAATAACGTCAATCTTGCCGGCGACCGCACGCTGCAGCGCGCGTTGGAGCATTGGCAGCCCAATTACCTGCAGTGGTGGCAGGACATGGGGCCCGACGGTTCGCATGGCTTCGACGTCTACCTGCGTACGGCGGTCAGCGTGCAGCCCGACGGCTGGGCGCATTTCGACCACGTGAAGATGCCCGACTACCGCTGGGGCATCTTCCTGGCGCCGCAGGACGGCCAGCGCAAGATCCATTTCGGCGAGAACATGGGACGCGACGCCTGGCAGGACGTGCCGGGCGAGCACCGCGCCAACCTGCGCCGCATCATCGTGACGCAGGGCGATACCGAGCCGGCCTCGATCGAGCAGCAGCGCCACCTGGGGCTGACCGCGCCGTCGCAGTACGACCTGCGCAACCTGTTCCAGATCAACGTAGAGGAAGGCCGCCATCTCTGGGCCATGGTCTACCTGCTGCACCGCTACTTCGGCCGCGACGGCCGCGAAGAGGCCGACGCGCTGCTGCAGCGCAGTTCGGGGGATGCCGACAATCCGCGGATCCTGGGCGCGTTCAATGAAAAGACGCCTGACTGGCTGGCGTTCTACATGTTCACGTATTTCACCGACCGTGACGGCAAGTTCCAGCTGTGCGCCTTGGCGGAGTCGGGCTTCGACCCGCTGGCGCGCACCACCAAGTTCATGCTGACCGAAGAGGCGCACCACATGTTCGTGGGCGAATCGGGC
>NZ_JBLZXF010000021.1:0-94278 GCF_050285585.1 Achromobacter sp.
CGGTAGTTCAGTTGGTTAGAATACCGGCCTGTCACGCCGGGGGTCGCGGGTTCGAGCCCCGTCCGCTCCGCCAAAGATCATAGGAAGCCTTGTGAGCCATTGCTTACAGGGCTTTTGTCATTTCTGGCCCTGCCCCGCGCAGGCCGCCCGCCCGCCGCCTTCCCGCGCGGCCACGCCCCGCGCAATCCCCCCCTTTCCGCAAGCCCCCCTTTGCCCACGCCTAGGGCTTACCCTTAAATATGTTGTTAATATATTTAATGGATATTAGACTGTCGCCGCAAAGACCGGTTCGATTTCCACATCCACAAGGGGAAAACATGAAAACATTGATCCGCGTATTGGCCGCCACTGTCATCTCGGCATGCGCCGCCAGCTCCGCCGCCGCGGCGGAGGTCACCTGGCGAGTCCCGACATCGGTTCCGGAAGGATCGCCCTTCTACAAGAATTTCCTCGAGCGCTTTGCCGCCAACGCCAAGACGCTGAGCGGCGGACGGGTGGAGATCCAGCCGTTTGGCGCGGGCGTGATCGTGCCGGCGCTGAAAGTGTTCGATGCGGTGCAGGACGGCGTGGTCGAGGCCGGCCATTCCACCTCCAGTTACCTGGTCAACCAGAACCCGGAAAACGCCATCTTCTCGGGCTTCCCCGGCGGCATGGGCCCCGATGCCTACAAGGCCTGGCTCTACGAAGGCGGCGGCAAGCAGCGGCTTGAAAAGCTGCGCGCCGGCCAGGGCCTGAAGACCATGATCGTGGGCATCGGTTCGTCCGAGATCATGGCGCACGCCAACAAGCCGATCCGCAACGCCGAAGACCTGAAGAACCTCAAATACCGCACTTCCGGCCCTTGGGCGGAGGTGATGCGCGACTACTTCGGCGCGGTGCCGACCGTGGTGCCGCCGGGCGAAACCTACACCCTGCTGCAGCGCAAGGGCGTGGACGCCGTGGAATGGGCGCCGCCTTCGGCCAACATGCCCGAAGGCTTCCACCAGGCAGCCAAGTACATCGTGGTCCCGGGCGTGCACCAGCCCACGTTCATGTGGGAAGTGGTGGTGAAGAAGGAGACCTGGGACAAGGTGCCCGCCGACCTGAAGCCGCTGATCGAGGCCGCCGCGGAACTCACGACGCAACAAGGGCTGGACTACTTCTACGACGCCGACATGAAGGCCATGGCGAAGTACCGCAGCGGCCGCAACGAGATCATCACGCTCGGCCCCGAATTCGTGAAGCAGCTTTCCGATGCGGGCAACGATTGGATGCGCAAGACGGCCGCAGCGCAAAAGGCCGCCGGCAAGCCGGACATGGCCGAGGTGCTGGCTGACTACCAGGCCTATCACGAGCGCTGGAAGGCCGAGAGCGGCTACCTGGTTCGCAACTGACGCGCGGCGAGGAAGGCGATCATGCTCGATGTCCTGGCCCGGTTTGCCAACGGTGTGTCCCGATTCGCTTCCCTGCTGGCCAGCGCATCGGCGGCAGTGCTGACCCTGGCGATGGTGTACGAAGTCTTCGCGCGCTACGTGTTCGATGCGCCGACGGTGTGGGCGTTCGACATCGCCTATATGAGCAACGGCGCGGTGTTCCTGCTGGGCATGGCCTATGTCCTGCGGGAAGACGCCCACATCCGCATCGATGTGCTGCGCAACCGCCTGCCCGCCCGCTTCAACAACGCGGTCCAGGGCATCGCCTACCTGCTGGTCCTGGCGCCGCTGTTCGGCGTGCTGTCCTCGATCGCCGTCGCGCACACCTGGCGCGCCTGGGTGCGCCACGAGGTCGAGACGGTCAGCCCCTGGGCGCCGCTGATGTGGCCTTTCTACCTGCTGATCGCGATCGGCCTGATCGCGATGACCCTGCAACTCGCGGCCGAGGGCCTGCGCGCCTTTGCCGGCCGGCCCTCCCCCGCCGCGAAGGAACATTGATGAATCCGACTGTCGCAGCCCTGATGTTCCCGGGGATGTTCCTGCTGATCTTCCTGGGCATCCCGGTTTCCCTTTCCCTGATCATTCCCGCCCTCATCGGCGGCTGGTTCGCCTTCGGCGGGAACGTCTTCAACCAGCTCTATGGCGGGCTTTACTCTGCCGCCACCAATTACATCCTGTCCGCGATCCCCATGTTCGTGCTGATGGGCGCGATCCTGGAGCGCTCGGGCATCGCGGCGCGCCTGTTCCGCACCATGCAGCTCTGGCTGGGGCGCCTGCCGGGCGGCCTGGCCGTGGCGACCATCGCCATGGGCGCGACCTTTGCGGCGGCCGCCGGCGTGGTCGGCGCGGTCGAGGTCATGGTGGGGCTGATGGCCATCCCGGCGATGCAGCGCTTTCGCTACGACAACTCGCTGATCGCGGGAACCATCTGCGCCGGCGGCTCGCTGGGCACGATGATTCCGCCGTCCGTGGTGGCAGTGGTGTATGCCTCGCTGGCGCAGGTCTCGGTCGGCGAACTGTTCGCCGCCATGCTGTTCCCCGGCCTGATCATGGTGGGGCTGTTCGTCCTGTACATCATCGGCGTCTGCGTGCTGAACCCCAGGAAAGGCCCGCCCGCCGACGCCGAGGACATGCGATTGCCGCTGGCGGCCAAACTGCGCATCACGCTGAGCGGGCTCGTGCCCACGATGCTGCTGATCTTCGCCGTGCTGGGCTCGCTGATGGCCGGTATCGCCTCGCCGACCGAAGCCGCCGCCGTGGGCGCCGTCGGCGCCTTGATCCTGTGCATCTGCTACGGCCAGTTCAGCCTGTCGATGATGCGCGAATCGCTGGCGATCACGGTCCGCATTTCAGCCATGATCCTGCTGATCGTCGCCGGCGGCATCATGTTCACCGGCATCTTCGCCGCCAATGGCGGGTCGCGCCTGATCCAGGGCCTGACGTCGGACCTGGGCCTGGGCGTGAACGGCACCCTGGTCCTGTTCCTGTGCATCGTTTTCCTCCTGGGCTTCGTCCTGGACTGGACCGCCAACGTGCTGATCTGCGTGCCGCTGTTCCTGCCCGTCCTGACGGCCGCGGGCGTCGATCCGATCTGGTTCGGCACGCTGGTGATCATCGTGATCCAGACCAGCTACCTGACGCCGCCCATGGCTTCGTCGATTTTCTACCTGCTATCGATCGCCCCGCCGGACATGAAGTACGGCCAGGTATGCCGGGGCGTGGTGCCCTTCATCCTGGTGCAGTTCGTGACGCTGGCGATCGTGGCGCTGTTCCCCGCCCTGGCCACCTGGCTGCCGCAGCGCATCGTAGGGTTCTGAACGACCTGGTTTGCGGGCCCGCGCGGCCTCGCTTTTGCCCGGTGACACGGGCGCTTTTTCTGCAATAGGAAGACGTATGAATATCGAAGGAGTCCTGGTACCCATCGTGACGCCGTTCGGCGCGGACGGCCGCGTGAATGCCGACGCCCTGCGGCGCCTGGTGGAACGCTTTGTGGAGGCGGGCGTGGCCGGCATCGTGGCCTGCGGCACGACCGGCGAGTTCTACGCCCTTGACGACGCCGAGCGCGAACTGGTGCTGCGCACGGTGGCGCAAGCCGCAAGCGGACGCATCACGCTGATCGCCGGCATCAACGCGCTTTCCACGCCCGAGGCGATCCGCAACGCCCATCAGGCCCGGGAGCTGGGCTATGAAGGCCTGATGCTGACCGCCCCGCCGTACAGCCTGCCCGAGCAGGCCGGCATCCTGCAGCATTTCCGCACCGTGGCGGCCGCCACGCCCCTGCCCATCATCCTGTACGACTTCCCGGCCCGCATCGGCGTGCAGATCGCGGTGGAAACGGTGGCCGAACTGGCCCGCATCCCGAACATCATCGGCATCAAGGAAAGCAGCGGCAACTTCAACCGCGCGCTCGCGCTGATCCAGGCCCGCATTCCGGATTTCCAGATCATCAGCGGCTCCGACGACATGGCCGCCGATTTCCTGTTCTGGGGCGTGCGCAGCTGGATCAGCGGCGGGGCCAATGTGTTCCCCGCAGAGCAGGCGGCGATGGTCAAGGCGGCCGCCGAACAACGCTGGGATGACGTCCGCGCGCTGATGAGCGGCATGTACCCGGTGATCCAGGCGATGGAATCCGGCGACTACAACCAGAAGGCCAAGCTCGGCTGCCGCAGGCATGGCGTCGACGCAGGGACGGTGCGCCTGCCGCTGGCGCCCTTGTCGGCCGAGGACGAGCGCGCCTTCCTGGCCATGCTCGATGCCTACCAGGGATAGGGGAATCGTCATGCCGCAAGCCAAAGAGCAGATATTCGAGCAAGCCCGCGCCGGGCGGCTGTGGGCGGGCCACCTGATTCCCGGCCATGCGTCGCCGGGCGCCCGCCTCGAAAACACGACGCCCATCGACAATAGCGCGATCGGTTCGATCGAAGCCGGCACGGCGGCCGACGTGGACCGCGCCGTGCAGGCCGCTCGCGCGAGCTTCAAATCGGGCGAGTGGTCGGGCCTGGCGCCGGCCGAACGCAAGCGCATCATGCTGGCCTGGGCGGACCTGCTGGCCGAGCATGCCGAGGAACTGGCGGCGCTGGATTGCGTGGACGCCGGCAAGCCCATCACCGAGTGCCTGAATACCGACATGCCGGCCACGCTGGACACGTTCCGCTGGTACGCGGAAGCCGTGGACAAGTGCTTCGGACGCATATCGCCGACCGGTCCCGACGCGCTGGGCCTGATCGTGAAGGAACCCATAGGCGTGGTGGGCGCCGTGCTGCCGTGGAATTTCCCCGCGCAGATGTATGCCTGGAAGGTGGCCCCGGCGCTGGCCGCGGGCAACTCGGTCATCGTCAAGCCGGCCGAGCTGACCTCCCTGAGCGCCTACCGCATGACCCAGCTCGCCCATCAGGCCGGCATCCCGGCGGGCGCCCTGATATTGGTCACCGGCTTGGGCGAAACCGTCGGCCAGGCCATCGGCCGCCACATGGGGGTGGACGTGGTGTCGTTCACGGGTTCGACCGAGGTGGGGCGATATTTCCTCAAGTATTCGGCCGAGAGCAATCTCAAGGAAATCGTGCTGGAATGCGGCGGCAAGAGCCCCCAGGTGATTTTCGACGACGCCGACCTGGACGGCCTGGTCGATCACGTGCTCGCCGCGGCCTTCTGGAACATGGGCGAGAACTGCAGTTGCGGTTCGCGCCTGATCGTCCAGGCAGGGATCAAGGACGCCCTGCTCGACCGCCTTCGCCAGCGCCTGTCGGAATGGAAAGTGGGCCTGCCCACCGAGGCCGACGTGAAGATCGGCCCGATGATCGAGCGCGCGCATTTCGACAAAGTGCGCGGTTTCCTCGAAGGCGCGGCCGCCGACGGCGCCCGCCTGGCGCACGGCGGACGCATCCACGCGGAACTCGGCAGCGGCTGGTACGTCGAACCGACGATCTTCGACGCCGTGACGGCGGACTCGCGGCTGTTCCAGGAAGAGGTCTTCGGCCCGATCCTGGCGGTGACGCCGTTCGAGACCGAGGCCGAGGCCATCGAACTGGCCAACAACAGCCAGTATGGCCTGGCGGCCTCGCTGTACACCCGAGACGTGCGCCGCGCGCAACGCGTGGCGCGGGCCATCCAGGCCGGCACCGTGTCGGTCAACGGCTTCTCGGAGGGCGACATCAGCACGCCGTTCGGCGGCTACAAGCAGTCGGGCTTCGGCGGCCGCGACAACGGGCTGGAAGCGCTGGATCAATACCAGCAGGTCAAGACCATCTGGTATGTGAACTGAGCTTCGCGCGGCGCGGGCCCGGCAGGCCCGCGCCGCCCCTCACCCCTCGATTACCGTGTGGGTGAATTCCGTCAGGTAGCTCATCAATGCATCCGCGCCCGCCATGGCCCGCTCGGGGTCATTGGCGTGGATGCCTTCGGCCTCCATCAGGTGGCACTGCGCGCCGCGCTCCAGATCGCCTTCGTGCTGGAAGGCATACCAGAAACGCCGGCACTGGATGATCATGGGAATGATCGCCTGCACCGCGTAGGGATTGCGGCTGGCTTCGTGATTGACCCTGTCCAGGGCCTGGTCGGCGTGCATGTAGCCGGCCAGGTCTCCGCGCCCGGCCGCGTCGACCATGTCGTGCGCATGCTGAAGCAGCTTGGCGCGCTGCTCCGGCGTGGCGCGGCGCGCCGAGGACATGGCGATCAGGCGCTCCAGCACCCGGCGGGTTTCGATCAGGATCAGGTGCTCTGCGATGCGGATCTCGCTCACGCGCAGGCCGCGACGCGGCTGCTGTTCGATCAGACCGCTGGCGACCAGACGCATCAACGCCTCGCGGATCGGCGTGCGGCCCAGGCCGGTGAGCTGGATCAGGTCGCTTTCCACGATAGGCTGATTGGGCTCGAGCTTGAGCGTGGCGATCATTTGCTCGATCGCGTCGTAGGCGGCTTCGGTCGCGCGCGTCTTGACGATGGGAGGGGAGTGATTCATGGAGATAGTGACCGGGATCCTGCGAGAGTCGAGCGCGCCTCGCGGAAGCTGGGAAGCTCCCCGCAGCGATCGTTAATATTTTTTAAGTATATTAAATTCCGGACCTCCTCGCCTAGGGCCGCAACAAGACTATCCCATTGTCGGACCCGGACCGCAGCAGGATGCGAGCCCCCCTACGCTCAGACTCGTCCGTTTCGCCATCTGGACAGCGGAACAGCCCGCCTTCATTCTTTGCGTTCGTGCCTGCGAAATGAAGAGGACTACGTGACCGAGAACGCCACCGCCCCCCATGCACGCCACCCGCACCTGCAAAGCATCGTCGCCGGCTTGAACGAAGGCATCATCCTGCTGGAAGCGGATGGCACCATCGCCTGGGCCAATGCCAGCGCTCTCGGCCTCCACGGCACCGACAAGCTGGAAGACCTTGGTGACACGCCTTCGGGCTACCGCAAGCGCTACACCCTCTCCCATCGCAACCACCACCGGGTGCCCGCCCGCCAATATCCGCTGGACCGCCTGGCGGCGGCCGAACCGTTCGAAGACCTGCTGCTGGACCTGGCGCGCAAGGACGACAAGGAATTCGTGCGGCGCGTGCGCGCGAGCGGCCTGAGCCTGCAAAGCGGCGACGGCGCGGGCTACCGGGTGCTGATCCTGCACGACCAGACCGGGCGCGCCGATCCCGGCGAAGGCATCGAACGCGCCTTCGATGCCAACCCCGTCCCCGCCTTGCTGTGCCGGCTGCACGATCTGCGCTGCATGAGAGCGAACGCCGGTTTCCTGGAAATGACCGGCTGGACGCGCGAGGCCGTGCTGGGCAGATCCGCCCGCGAACTCGACCTGCTTGGCGGCGGCGACGACAAGGAGCTCGCGATCGCCCGCCTCAACCAGGGATTGGCCATTCCCCCGCGCGAGGGCGTGGTGAGACTCGCGCGCGGCGGCGAAAAATGCGTGGTCGCGTCAGGACAGCCGGTCGACCTGGACGGCGTGCCCTGCATGCTGTTCACCTTCATCGACATGGACGCGCGCAGGCGGGCCGAGCTGGCCTTGCGGGACAGCGAAGAACGCTTCTCGAAGGCCTTTCGCCAGGCGCCCGCGCCGATGGCGCTGTGCGAAGCCGACGATCTTCATGTGCAGGAAGCCAACGACGCCTTCGCGGCGGCCATCGGCGCCAGCGTCGAGGCCTGCGCCGGACTGCCCCTGCCGGAACTGGGCCTGCCTGCCGGCGAAGACATCGCCGCGAGCCTGAAACGCGGGGAAAGCGTCCGCAACCGGGAGGCTGCGCTGATCACGCGCGACGGCGGACAATTGGATTGCCTGGTATCGGCCGCCTCGATCACGATCGGCGGCCTGCCTCGAGCGCTGGTGGTGATGCAGGACATCACCGAGCGCAAGCGCTCCGAGACCGAGCTGCTGACGGCCATCGAGGCCGTCATGCAGGACACCTCCTGGTTCAGCCGCGGCATCATCGAAAAGCTGGCGCAATTGCGCCAGCCCGCGCCGGCCACGCTCGACGCCGCGGAACTCGCCCAGCTCACCTCGCGCGAACGCGAAGTCCTGGGGCTGATGTGCCAGGGCCACGACGACGACGGCATCGCCCGGCACCTGAAACTCTCGCGCAACACCGTGCGCAATCACGTGGCCACGATCTACAGCAAGATCGGCGTGCACCGCCGCAGCGCCGCCATCGTCTGGGCGCGCGATCGCGGCATAACCGGCCGCGAGGCCGCCCGCAAGGGCGAAAAGAGCCATCCCGGCTGAACCCGGATTTTTACAATTTGATTCAAAATATCCAGGCCAGCGGCGTCGCCGAAGATAAGGCCGAGTTAGCGATCGGTGGACGCTAAAATTCACCAAGTTCGGCGAAACACACGGCTACATAGCTCCAAATTCCGCAATACCACCTGCATTGCACAAACCGCGCGCAGCTTCTTACGATCCGCCGATCCAGCCCTTGCCCAGCAAGCCGCTCGATTCCGCAAGACCGACAGGAGCCCGTTCATGCAGACCGCCTACATCCCCGTTCCGACGCCCGCCAAACCGGCGGCCGCGCCCGCCTGGACCGCCGCCGACATCATGGCGCTCTACGAGATGCCGTTCATGGACCTGGTTTTCCGCGCCCAGCAGACGCACCGCGCCCATTTCGATCCGAACGCCATCCAGCTGTCCAGCCTGCTGTCGATCAAGACCGGGGGCTGTCCCGAGGATTGCGCCTACTGCCCGCAGTCCTCGCACTACGACACCGGCCTGGACGCGGACAAGCTCATGCCGCTGGAAGACGTGGTGGCGGCGGCGCGCGCCGCGCAGGCCGGCGGCGCGCAGCGCTTCTGCATGGGCGCCGCCTGGCGCAGCCCCAAGCCGCATCATCTGGATGCCGTGGCCGAGATGGTCAGCGCCGTCAAGGCGCTGGGCCTGGAAACCTGCGTCACCCTGGGCATGCTGCGCGACGGGCAGGCCGAACAGCTCAAAGAGGCCGGCCTGGACTACTACAACCACAACCTGGACACCTCGCCCGAGTTCTACGGCAAGATCATTTCCACCCGCACCTACCAGGATCGCCTGGACACGCTGGACCGCGTGCGCGACGCGGGCATCAGCGTGTGCTGCGGCGGCATCGTCGGCATGGGCGAATCGCGGCGCGAGCGCGCGGGCCTGATCGCCCAGCTGGCCAGCATGGAGCCCTACCCCGAATCCGTGCCGATCAACAATCTCGTCCAGGTGGAAGGCACGCCGCTGGCCGGCGTGGAAGCGCTGGACCCCTTCGAATTCGTGCGCACGATCGCGGTCGCCCGGATCGCCATGCCGCGCGCCGCGGTGCGGCTGTCGGCCGGCCGCGAGGCCATGGACGACGCGCTGCAGGCCCTGTGCTTCATGGCGGGCGCCAATTCCATGTTCTACGGCGACGCATTGCTCACCACCGCCAATCCGCAGATGGAAGCCGACCAGCGCCTGCTGGCGCGCCTGGGCATGCGGATCGACGCCGCGCAACACGTGACGGATGCCGCGACGTGCCGCTGACCCCCGGCCTGCTCTACCTGCTTGCCAGCGTCGCCTGCAGCGTCACGGTGGCCGTGCTGCTGAAGCTGGCCCGGCGCTGGCAGGTCGACGTGCGGCAGGCCATCGCCATGAACTACCTGGTGGCCGCCCTCCTCTGCTGGGCCGTGCTGCGGCCGGATCCGGGCGGCCTGCTCGCGCCGAGGACACCCTGGATGGTTCTGGCCGCGCTGGGCGTCCTGCTGCCCAGCGTGTTCCTGGCCATGGCGGCGGCCGTGCGCCATGCCGGCATCGTGCGCAGCGACGCCGCGCAGCGCCTGTCGCTGTTCATTCCGCTGTTGGCGGCGTTCCTGCTGTTCGGCGAGCCGCCCAGCGGCCGCAAGCTGGCCGCGACCGCGCTGGCCGCCGGCGCGCTGTATTGCCTGCTGCGCCGCGCCGCCCCGGCGGCTTCGTCCACTGTGGGCGGCGAGGCCGGCGGCGGCCGCGCGGCCTGGGCCTGGCCGCTGGCGGTCTGGCTGGGCTACGGCCTCATCGACATTCTGTTCAAGCAAGTGGCGCGCGCGGGCACGGCGTTCGCGGGCGGTCTGCTCCTGGCGTTCGTCCTCGCGGGACTGCTGATGCTGGCCTACCTGCTGCTGCGCCGGGTGCGATGCCAACCCAGGCACCTGGCCGCCGGCGTGGCGCTGGGGCTGGCGAACTTCGGCAATATCCTGACCTATATCCGCGCCCACCAATCGCTGCCCGAACATCCCGCGCTGGTATTCGCATCGATGAACATGGGAGTGATCACGCTGGGCACGCTGGTCGGCGCGCTGGCCTTCCGCGAACCGTTGTCGCGCCTGAACGCGCTGGGCATCGCGCTGGCCCTGGCCGCCATAGTGCTGATGGCGCCCTGGTAAAGGCGCCACCGGCGGCTCAGGTGCCGGTGCGGGCCTCGCGCCCCGCGTCGGCCTCGTCTTCGTTCTCGGCGGCCTGCGCGGGCACGGTTTCGGCAACCGGGGCGACGCTCGCGGGATCGGGCTGCGCCATTTCCATGGCGATGTCGTTCTCGGGATCCACGCGGGGATCCAGCACCGCCGCGGCGGGCGAGCTTTGCAGGGTGTCGGGCATGGGCACGAAGTGCGTCGGCGCCTCTTCCACCTGGTGCGCGCCGGTAACGCGGGTGGGACGCACGTGCCAGACCAGGATCACGGCGCAGGCCGAGGTGAACACGTAGTACATGCTGGGACCGGCCAGCGACATCAGCACGCCCGCGATCATGGGGCCCACGCAGGCGCCCACGCCGTAGGTCATGAGCAGCACGGCCGACAGGCTGACGCGGCGCTCGGATTCGACGTGGTCATTGGCGAACGCCGCCCCCAGCGGATATAGCGTGAACTGCAGCACGCCGAAGACGCAGGACATGGCGACCAGGGCCCAGTACGGCAACGCGATCCAGCCCCACATGACGGCAGGCAGCAGCACCAGCAGCAAGGCATTGAAGCGGATCAGGCCGGCCCGGTTGATGCGGTCGGACAGCCAGCCCATGGGCCACTGCGACAGCAGGCCGGCCGTCACGGCGGCGGCCACGAAGATGGCCGCCTGCGAGGTGGACAGGCCGTGCTTGGCGGCATACACGGCGGCCAGGCCATAGAACGCGCCTGAAAGATTGCCCGCCACGAACAGCACCGTCATCGACAGCGGCACCCGCCGCATGAAGAAACGGATGTCCAGCGGCGCCGGCAGCGGCGTGGGCGGGTGGGAACGCGCCGTGACGGCGATGGGCACCAGGCACAGCACCAGGCACATCGCCACCAGCGTCAACGGACGCAGGTCCAGCGTGGCGTACGCGGTCAGGGCAAGCTGCCCCAGCACCGTGCCCAGGCCGGACACGACCATGTAGACGGAGAAGACGCGTCCGCGCTGGTGGTTTTCGGTCTGCTCGTTGAGCCAGCTCTCGATCACCATGAACTCGGTCACCATGACGATGCCGGAAATGACGCGGAACACCAGCCACAGCGGCATCGATTCGACCAGCGTCTGGGCCAGGATCATGCTGGTGGCGATGGCGGCGCAGGCCACGAATGCACGGATGTGGCCCACGCGGATGATCAGCCGGTGGCCGAGGCGCGCGCCGCACACGAGGCCGAGGTAGTAGCCGGCGATCAGCGCGCCGATCCACACTTCGCTGACGGACTGCGCCGTCAGCCGGAGCCCCATATAGGTATTGAAAAGACCCGTGCCGATCAGCATCAGCAGGGTCGCGAAATACAGCGAGGAGAATGAAGAGAGCGTGGCAAGCATGGCGTCGGCAACCGCTGCTGGCGGCAGCGCTGCGGGCCGCCATGGCGGCCCGCAGCGCTGAGCGGTAAAACAGGAACTGCGTGGAATCAGACTTGCGACAGCATCGTGGCGGCGTCGCTGACTTCGAACTTGCCAGGCGCTTCGACGTTCAGCTGCTTGACCACGCCGTCGACGATCAGCGCCGAGTAGCGCTGCGAACGCACGCCCATGCCGCGCTGGACCAGGTCCAGCTCCAGGCCCAGCGCCTGGGTCCACAGCGCGGAGCCGTCGGCCAGCATGCGGACCTTGCCGTCGGTCTTCTGTTCACGGCCCCACGCGCCCATGACGAACGCATCATTGACGGACACGCACCAGATTTCATCGACGCCCTTGGCCTTCAGGGCCGCGGCCTGCTCCACGTAGCCCGGCAGATGCTTGGCCGAGCAGGTGGGCGTGAAGGCGCCGGGCACGGCAAACAGCGCGATGGTCTTGCCACGGGCCAGGTCGGCGACCTGGAACGCATTGGGGCCCAGCGAGCAGCCGGCGGTTTCGGTTTCGATGAATTCGGTCAGGGTGCCGTCCGGCACGCGGTCGCCGACTTTGATCGTCATGTGAATCTCCAGGGTGTGAGGGGCAATGCATTGGGGCAGGATGGCCCCACAGGCTCCATCATAGTTCCTGCGCGGCCGCCCTGCTGCGGGACGGGAGCCGGGAAAAGAAGATGCACAGTCTGAAACGACTCCACACCGCCCTCTCATGGCCTCGAAACGGCAGGTTGCCATAATCTTGGGTTGGAAATCCTTGCCCGCGGACGCCGCCGACAGGGGCGCGGGCGCCAAGCGGAGATTCACCGATGCGCAAGATACTGACCGGCCTGGCCTGGATGCTGGGCGCAGCCGCTCCAGCCTGGGCGGCCCCCGATGCCAGCGAACAGATCCAGTACGACTCCTTCGTCACGGCCGCGGGCGCGTCCAATGGCGCGGCCCGCGCCTGCGGCGCCTCCGAGCCCGACCTCGCCCAACATCAGGCCACTGCCCGCAAGAACCTGCTCCAGTACGCCCGGGAATACGGATTTGCCGCGGGCGGCTATGACGCGCTGTTCAAGAAGGGGCAGGCCGAGGGCAAGACGATGATGGACGAGATGAAGCGCTCCGGCGTGGACGGCTGCCGGGGCGTCCTGGGCGGCTTCCAGAACGAACGCGTGATGGATTACGAGGACATGAAAAAGGCGTTGGCGGAGGTCAATGACGGCTTGCCCGGAGAGGATGCCAACTAGCCTGGCGCCGAGTCTTGCAACGCCAGGCGCCGGGCCGCACGCAAAGCCCCGCTCCTACAAGCCCTTCTGCTTGAACCAGTCGAGCATGCGGGTCCAGGCCTGTTCCGCCTCCGCCTTGCGGTACGACGGCCGGTAATCCGCATGGAACGCATGCGGCGCGTCCGGATAGACATCGATCCGGGACGCCTTGGCCGCTGCGGGCCCCTGGGCAAGCGCGATCCGCATGCGATCGACATCGGCCTGCGAGATGCCCGCGTCCTTGCCGCCATAGGCCCCCAGCACGGGAGCCTTCAGCTCGTTCACCAGGCTGAGCACGGACTTGGGCTTCAGTTCGCTCGGCTCGCCGGCCAGTTGGCCGTACCAGGCCGCGCCCGCTTTCAGCTTGGGATTGTGCGCGGCGTATAGCCAGACCTGGCGGCCGCCCCAGCAGAAACCCAGTATGCCCAGCTTGCCGGGGTCCCCGCCGTTGGCGGCGGCCCACGCCGCGGTGGCGTCCAGATCGCCCTGGACCTGGGCGTCGGGCACCTTGCCGATGATTTCCGCCTGGAGCTTGGGAATATCGGTGTATTGGGAGGGATCGCCCTGGCGGGCGAACAGTTCGGGCGCAACGGCCAGATAGCCCAGGTGGGCCAGCCGCCGGCATACGTCCTGGATATATTCATGCACTCCGAATATCTCCGACACCACCAGCAGCGTGGGCAGGTTCTTCTTGCCCTGCGGCGCCGCGCGGTAGGCGGGGATCTTGCCGTCCGGGGCGGGGATGTCGATCTTGCCGGCCACGAGGCCGTCGGCATTCGTGGAAATGGCCGTCTGCGCCACGGCCTGGCCGGCCGCCAGCGAAAATCCGGCCGCCACCGAAGTGGCAATGAAGCCCCGCCGGTCCAGCTTCAGGGGCGGAAGCAGGCTGTCGAACTGCGCGTCCTGGTCTTTCATCGAGCGTCTCCTGGCAAAGGCCGGCCAGGGGCGTCCGAACGCCCCCGCGGCCAGCCTGGTTCACTTCAGGGAGAAGTCCACGCGCGAGGGCTGCCCCTCGTCCTTGATGCCATCCGCGTCCAGTTGCGGCGCAACGATGAACACCCGTTCCGCGAGTCCTTCCTGGGCTTGCAGCTTCTCATAAACCGCCTGCGCGCGGGCATCCGCCAATTGCCGCAACTGCTCTTCGCCGACGGGCGCCACGCTGCGCAGCATCTCCTCCATCTGCTCCGCCGGCACGGACTTGGCCATGCCGATGAAATTGCGCGGCTTGTCCTTGATGTCCGTATCGTCGTAGACCTCTTCCAGGTACTTGGCGCGCTCGGCGGCCGATACCTGGACCCCGGCCGGATTCGGCTTCTTGCCCCGCGGGGCGGTGTCGGCCGCCTTGGCGGCGCGGATCTGGTTGTCGACCCAGGCCTGGCGCAGGCCTTCCATGTCGGTCTTGGGATCGGCGCGGCCGCTGATGTCCATCTTCAGCGCGGGACGGTCCAGAAGGGCCTTGGTCAGCGTGTCGATGCGCTGCACGCTGTCTTCCGTCAAGGCCGCGCTGCCGGGCGCGAATTCGACGTAGGACAGTTCCTCGCCGCCGCCGAAGGCCGAGGCCAGCAGGCTGAAAGGCGAGGTCACGGCCTTGACCACCAGATTCATCAGCACGCGGACCACGATACCGCCCACCGAGAACTCCGGGTCGTCCAGCGATCCGGAAATCGGCAGATTGATGTCGATATTGCCGCGCGAATCCTTCAGCAGGGCCACCGCCAGCAGCACGGGCAGCTTGGTCGCGTCGGGGCTGTTCGTCTTGTCGCCGAAGGTCAGCTGGTTGAGCACGACGTGGTTGGAGGCCTGCAGCGCCCGGTCCTTGATCTTGTATTCCAGATCGACCGACAGCTTGCCGCGCTTGATGGGATAGCCCACGTACTTGGCGGAATAGGTATTGAAGCGCGGCAGGTCCACGCCCTTGGCCGAGGCCTTCAGGTCCAGCGACAGGTACTTGGCGAACGGCTGCACGATGCCGCTGATCGACAGGGGCGCCGTCGTGTAGACGCGGCCCGTGACCTTAACCTTGGCGGGCTGGGGATTGGTGGACGAGACCGCCGTGATCGAACCCTCGACGCTGGACAGTTCCGCCACGTAGTTGGGCTTCACGAAGCGATCGGTGAAGGTCATGCGGCCGCGCTTCAGGGTGACGCTGTTGACCGCGATGTCCGGCATGGCGCTGGATCCGCTCTTGGCGGCGGGCTCCGCGGGCGGCGCGCTGCGGCGGCCCGGCGTCTGCGTGTCCTGCGTGATGGAGCCGCCCGCCTGGCCCGGCGCCGCCACCAGGTCCATGACGTTCAGGCGACCTTGGGCATTGAGCAGCACGCGGCCGTAGAAGTCTTCCAGCGCGATGTCGCCCAGCCTGGCGCCGATCTTGTCGCCCGCCACCGAGATGTCCATGCCCGAGAAGCCCAGCCGTTTCCAGTTCAGGAAGTCGTCGTTGTTGACGCGGTCCTGGAGGTCCACGCCCGTGACCTCGACGCCGCCCTTCCAGCTGGCCTTCATCGGCGCGTTGCCGGCCGCGGCCGCGAACTCCGCATTGCCTTTGGCGCCCAGCGTCACGGCGCGCACCGTGGCGTTCAGGCTGGAGGCCGCGTACGGCGCGAAAGAGGCGACGTTCAGCTCGGACAGGTCCACGGACGTCTTCACCGTCAGCGGCTGCGGCGTGAAGGCGCCCTTGAGGTCCAGCTTGCCGTTGCCCTGGATGCCCGCCGCCGCCAGGGTGAAGTTGCTCTGCCCCGGCCCCATGGCAAGGCGGTCGGCGGTCACGCGCAGGCTTTGCAGCGCGATGTCCAGCGCGGGCTTGAGGGATTCATCGCGCGCCTTGAACTGGGTCAGGTCTGCCTGGACCGCGGTCGCGGACGCGTCCACGGCGCCCTTGGCCTCGCGCACATGCACTTGCGCCGTCGCGCCCAGCCGGCCATCGAGCAGCGAGATCGGCGCCGCGCTGCGCACGGCCGGAGCCAGGGGCGCCAGCGCGATGTTGCCCAGGCGCACGCCCAATTCCAGCGACAGCGGCTTCAGGACCAGCGGGCCCTTGGCGCGCAGCCAGCCCCCGTCGGTGCTGTTGTCCATGGTCAGCCACAGATTGATGGGCTCGTCCTTCACCTGCGGCAGGGCCACGCCTTCGACCGTGGCGGCCAGGCCGGTCATGACGTAGTCCAGCTTGCTGATCGCATCGGTGACGTAGACCTCGCCCTCGTGCAGGTTGAAGGCGTCCAGCGCCACTTTCCAGTCCTCGGGCGCGGCGGCGGGAGCGGGCTCGGCGGGCGCCGCGGGAGCGCCGGCGCCCGCCGCGGGATCCGCCGGAGCAGGAACAGGAGCGGCCCCGCCGGCGGGAGCGGCCGCAGGGTCCGCCGCGCCGGCCTGCGCGGAGGCCGGCGCGGCGCCCGCGACAGCCGCCTGGTCCGTCGCCTTCCTGGGATCCAGGCCGCTGGCCTTGCGGAGCTTGTCCGCCACGGGCGTGGCGGTGGGTTCGACGCCGCCCAGCTGCTTCAGCTGCGCGACCACGTCCTGCCAGTTCAGATGCTCGTTGGCGTAGCGCCGCACGTGGATCTGCGGCGCCCAGAGGCCCACCTCGCCCACGTAGACGCGGCGCGCTATCGGTTCGAGCTCCAGCCGGGTGACGGTCAGCGCGCTCCATGCGGCCAGGCCCTGTCCGGAGGTGTCGCGCAGGTCGAAACGGCGCAGCCCCAGGTCGCCGACGACCCGGATCTTGGGCGGCGCATCCTTGGGCTGCTCGAACACGACCTGCAGATTGGAATCCAGCAGCGCGCTTTCGAGCTTGAACGGCAGGGGCATGGGCCAGACGTCCGCCCATTTCTCGAGCTGCAGGCCGTCGAACGCGACCTGCAACGTGGACGAAGGCACCACGTCGAAAGGACGGGCCACGCCGGTCAGGTCGAAGGGGCTGCCGTTGATGCGCAGATGCAGGCGAGGCTGCACGTCGATGTCGGTGGCGTAGCCGAAGGTCGAAATGAAGGGCACGCCCACGCCGAGCTCGTCCACGACCTGCTTGCGGCCGGTGACCTTGTCGTCCAGCGTGATGGAGCCGTTCTCGATCACCATGTTGTTCAGCGAGAAGCGGGGCAGCCCTTCGTCCGGCTTGGGCGGCTCCTCGGGCTTGGCGGCCGCCAATTCGGCCACGCGTTGCTCAATATCAGAGAAATTGAAGCGGGTGACGTCCTCGCGCACGATGGCGATGTTAGGCTCGCGCAGCGTCAGGCGGTCGACGACGGGCGCAAACCAGAACAGCGAGGTCCAGGCGGCGCTGGCATCCAGTTCGGCCAATGTGAGCAGCGGCGTCTGCGAGCCGGGCTGGGCCACGGCCAGGTCGCGCGCGCGGATGGTCAGCGTGAACGGATTGAAGGTGATCTTGCCGACGGAGACGTCGCGGCCGATCATTTTGGAGACGTCCTGGGTCAGGACGTTGCCCAGTATCTTGGGGACTTGCCAGGCAGCGACGCCGAAGAGGACCAGTATGAATGCCGCAATGCCCAGAAGAATTTTGCCGACCCGGCGTGTCAACCGAAGCTTAGGCATCCGCAAGGGCATTGCACGTCTCCTGATACGAATTGAAGGCCGTGCGATCCCGTCCTTCTAATGACTACAGGCGCGATTATCGCGCCCCCTGCACCGCTCGTCTATCATAGGCGTATCAGCGGCCTTGCCCGGCCAGCCGGGGCCGCTCTTTTCAAACATTAACAATTCTCGCTCCTGATTCCCATGTCCACGTCCACCCCCACCTTGAGCCACCTGGATGAAGCCGGCCAGGTCCGCATGGTCGACGTCATCGCCAAGTCGGACACCGAACGCGTGGCGATCGCCACCGCCGGGATACGCATGAACGCCGTGGCCTACGGCCTGCTGACCCAGCCGGGCCAGGGCAAAGGCGAGGTCCTCAACACCGCGCGCGTGGCCGCCATATTGGCCGCCAAGCGCTGCGCGGAGCTGATCCCGCTGTGCCATAGCCTGCCGCTGTCCTTCGTCGGCATCGAGTTCGCGCTGGACGACGCCGCCCACCGGATCGACATCCTGGCCACCTGCCGCACCAGCTATAAAACGGGCGTGGAAATGGAAGCCATGACGGCCTGCAGCGTGGCCGCGCTGACCATCTACGATATGTGCAAGGCTGCCGACAAGGGCATCGTGATCGAGCAAGTTCGCCTCAAGTACAAGGCGGGAGGAAAAAGCGGTGAGTGGCGCAACGATTAATCTTCTCTATTTCGCGCGCGTGGCCGAATTGGTCGGCAAGCGCTCCGAGGCCTGGCCCCTGGAAGAAGATTCCACGGGCGCGCAGCTGCTTGCCGCCCTGGGCGAACGCTATCCCCAGCTGGCTCCCGCCGCGCGCCTGAAGCTGGCCATCAACCAGACCCACGCCAAGCCGTCCGCCCCCATCCGCGCGGGCGACGAGGTCGCGGTATTCGAACCCGTCACCGGAGGGTGAACGCCATGATCAGCGTCCAGGAAGCCGATTTCGACGGCGCCGCGCTCACGGCCGCGCTGCGGGAAAGCGCCGGGCCGGGCGTGGGCGGCATCGTCACGTTCGTGGGCTATGTGCGCGACTACTCGCCCGACACCCCCACCGACACGCTCTTTCTCGAACACTATCCCGGCATGTGCGAACGCGAGCTCGAAGAGATCGCCGCGACCGCCCGCGCCCGCTGGAATCTCGACGGCACGGTGATCGTGCACCGCGTGGGCGCGCTGCCCCGCAACGCCCAGATCGTCTTCGTGGCGGCGGCCAGCGCCCATCGGGGCGACGCTTTCCGCGGCTGCGAATACATCATCGACGCGCTCAAGACCCGGGCCCCCTTCTGGAAGCGCGAGACCCTCGCGGGCGGCGACAGCTTCTGGGTGGAACAACGCCAATCCGACCAGGACCGCACGCAGTCCTGGGATGAAAAGGCCCCCACGCCGCGCGCGACGCGCGTGCTGCCCCCCGAGGGCGCCGTTCTTGCCTCGGGGCGGCCCAGCGGCAAAAAATCCTCCACGGCAAAGAAGGAGCATCCATGAGCGACGAAAGCCCCGTTTCGCTGGCCTGCGCAGTGCTGACGGTCAGCGACACCCGCAGCGCGGGCGACGACACCTCCGGCAACCTGCTCGCCCAGAACCTGGCGCGCGCGGGCCACCAATGCGTGCGGCGCGACATCGTCAAGCACGATCTCTACCAGATCCGCCGCATCCTGAGCGAATGGATCGCCGACCCGGAGGTCCAGGTCATCATCACGACCGGCGGCACCGGCTTCGCTCCCCGCGACCAGACGCAGGCGGCGATCCTGCCCCTGCTGGATTACGAAGTCCCCGGTTTCGGCGAACTGTTCCGCCAGCTCTCCCACGCGGAGATCGGCAGCTCGGCCATCCAGTCGGGCGCCTTCGCGGGCTCGGCCAACCGCAAGCTCGTCTTTTGCCTGCCCGGCTCCAACAACGCCTGCGAAACGGCCTGGGAACAGATTCTCCGCGAACAGCTGGACAGCCGCCACCGCCCCTGCAATTTCGCCACGCAATTCAAGAACCGCGAAGAAGGCAACTGACCCATGCTGGATTTCGATCAAGCCCAGACCCTGCTGGCCAACGCCGCGGGTCCGCTGCAACGCAGCGAGGAAGTCCGCCTGGCCGACGCCGCCGGCCGCGTGCTGGCCGCCGATCTCCAGGCGACCGTGGATATCCCTCCGGCCGACAACAGCTCGATGGACGGCTACGCGCTGCGCATGGCCGACTGGGGGCCCGGCGTCCGCCTGCCCATCCAGCAACGCTGCTATGCCGGCGACATGCCGGAACCGCTCAAGCCGGGTCATGCCATCCGGCTGTTCACGGGCAGCCTGATTCCCGCGGGCGCGGACACCGTCGTCATGCAGGAAGACGCCGTGGAAGCCGACGGCCACGTGGAAATCTCCCGCCAGCCCGAATCCGACCTGTACATCCGCCGCCGCGGCGAAGACACCATGGCCGGCTCGCCGCTGCTGGCCGCGGGCACGCTGCTGGAGGCCGCGCACGTGGCGCTGCTGGCCTCGCAGGGCCTGGCCAGCGTGCCGGTGTTCGGGCAATTGCGCATGGGCATCCTGACCACCGGCGACGAACTGGTCCTGCCCGGCCAGCCTCGCGCGACGGAGCAGATCTACAATTCCAACGGGCCGATGCTGGCCGTGCTCGCGCGCGGCATGGGCGCCCTGCCCGTGCACGTGCTGCATGCGCGCGACACCGAGGAAGACCTGTTGGCGGCCTTCAAGACGCTCCTGGCGGACTGCGACCTGGTGCTGACCGTGGGCGGCGTGTCGGTCGGCGAACGCGATCTGGTCAAGCCCGCCCTGGCCGCGCTGGGCGGCGAGCTGTCGTTGTGGAAGGTGCGCATGAAGCCGGGCAAGCCGGTGGCGCTGGCGAAGATCGACGGCAAGCCCGTGGTCAGCCTGCCTGGCAATCCGGTCTCCGCCTACGCGGTGTTCGCCATGCTGGTGTCGCCGCTGGTGCGGCGCATGCAGGGCCGCGAAACGCTGTTTCCGCCGATCAGCCACCTGCCGCTGCGCACCGAACAGCCTCGCCAGGACGCTCGCGAGGAATTCCTGCGCGTGCAGCGCCGCCCGGCGGAGGATGGCGGCGCCGAGCTGGTGCCGTATGTCCACCAGGGATCGGGCGTGATCAGCTCGCTGCCCTGGGCAACCGGGCTGGCCCGCCTTCCGGCGGGCGTGCCGGTGCACGACAACGACCGGGTTCCCTACTACGACCTGCGCCACTGGCTGGCGTAGCGTTCGGCCGCCGGGCCCGCGAGCGCCCGGATCGGCCGCGCAGGCGGCGTCAGCCGCCGATGTAGCTCATTTCGATCTTGCGCGACGGGTCCGCCATGTTGCGGCCGCGCTGTTCGGAGTAGTTGTCGCCGCGCCCGCCCCAGATGCCCGCCAGGATGCGCGCCAGTTCGTCGTCGCTGGCGCCCTCGCGCAGCGGCGCCCGCAGGTCGTACCCTTCGTGCGCGAACAGGCACAGGAAAAGCTTGCCCTCGGGCGACAGGCGCGCGCGCGTACAGCCGCCGCAGAATGCGTGCGTGACGCTGGAAATGACGCCGATTTCGCCGCCGCCGTCCGTGTAGCGCCAGCGTTCGGCCACGCGCCCCATCTCGCCGTCCGCGATGGGCTCGATCGGATAGGCCGCGCCGACGCGGTCCAGCACTTCCTGGCTGGGCACCACTTCGGCCAGGTTCCAGCCGTTGGTATTGCCCACGTCCATGTATTCGATGAAGCGCAGGATGTGGTCGGTGTTGCGGAAGCGCGCGGCCATGGGCAGGATCTGGCCGTCGTTCAGGCCGCGGCGCACCACCATGTTCACCTTCACCGGTGCCAGGCCGGCCTCGGCCGCGGCGTCGATGCCGCGCAGCACGTCGTCCGGCGTGAAGCCGCTGTCGCTCATGCCCTGGAACATGGCGGGATCCAGCGCGTCCAGGCTGACCGTGACCCGCGTGAGCCCCGCCCGCGCGAGGTCGGCGGCCTTGCGGGCCAGCACGCTGCCGTTGGTGGTCAGGGTGAGATCCAGCGGACGGCCCTGCGGCGTGCGCAAGCCGGCCAGCAGGCCCACCAGGTTCTCCAGGTGCTTGCGCAGCAGCGGCTCGCCGCCGGTGAGGCGGATCTTTTCCACGCCGAGACGGGTGAAGATGCCCGCCAGGCGGCTGATCTCCTCGAACGAGAGCAGCGCCGAATGCGGCATGAAGGTATAGCTGCTGTCGAACACTTCGCGCGGCATGCAATACGTGCAGCGGAAATTGCAGCGGTCCGTGACCGATATCCGCAGGTCGCGCAGGGGCCGCGCGCGCAGGTCCAGCGCGGGCTGGCCCTCGGGCGGCAATTCCCCGGGCGCGGCGGGGGCCGGGCGGCCGGCCCGGTGATCGGCAAGGAGTATCACTTTGCTCATGGGAACATCATATCCCGGCGCCCGCCGCCGATGGGAAGGCTTCTTCGAGGGTTTGCAGGCGCCCGGTGTCGCGGGCGTCGTAACCCGCCAGTTGCCCGACATAGCCGACGTAGTCCGGACTGCGCATGATGGACAGCAGGTCGCGCATGGCGGGAGTTTCGAGCGCCGACTTGCGGATGGCGAAGAAATAGCGCTCGCGCACGAGCGCAATGAAGTCCAGCCCGAACCGGCAGGCGGCCGTCTCCACGCCCATCCCCGTGTCCGCCATGCCGCTGGCGATGTGCGCGGCGATGGCCATATGGGTGAATTCGTTGGTGTCGTAGCCCTGGACCTCGCCGGTCGACACCCCCGCGCGGTCCAGCATCAGCTCGACCAGGTGGCGGGTGCTGGAACCGATCTGGCGATTGACGAAGCGCACGTCGGGGCGCGCCAGGTCCGCCATGCCCCGTATGCCCTTGGGGTTGCCGGCGGTGACGAACAGGCCGGTGTTGCGCACCGCCAGGTGGATGAGCACGTTTTCGTCCGCATGCAGCCATTGCGCGTAGCGCTCCATGATGGGCGACTCGAAATCGCCCAGCGGCACCTGGAAGCCCGCCAGGTCGCATTCGCGGCGCTCGAGAGAGGCCAGCGCCTCGCTGGCGGTGCGGTAGCGCAGCTCCAGGCCGGGCTTGCGGCTGCCCATGTGCTGCATCAGCGATTCCACCGCGAAACCGTGGCTGGCATGCAGCCGCAGGTGCGGACCGCTCTCGGGCAACAGGCGCTCGAGCTCTTCCTGCAACTCCGAGGCCATGCTTTCCAGGGTGGGCATGAGGCGCGCCTCGATGCGCCGGTTGGCCCACAGCAGGCGCTGCGCGAACGGCGCCAGCTGGGTGCCCTGGCGGCGGTTGGTGATGAGCAGCTGCGTGCCGAAGATGCCCTCGAACCGCCGCAGCACGCCCCAGGCATGCCGGTAGGACAGCCCGCAGGCCCGGCAGGCGCCGGCGATATTGCCCGTGGCGTCGATGGCCGCCAGCAGCGCCAGCATGTCCTGCAGGGGCACGGCCGCCGGGCCGTCCCCGCCCAGCATCCATTGCGGACGCAGACCGATGCGGAACTTATATGTCATTTATTTCTTATTGAAGACGTTCACTTAGCTATATAGAGTACACAAATCACACGGAAGCCAGGTGATTTATATGCTTTTAAAAACATATAAATTCAAAACAGCACCCCGGCCCGCACACCAGCACTACAGGAGGAGACCGACGTGCAACCGCGCGAGGCAACATCCGATCTGGCGTCCAGCGGCGGCGCCCGGGGCGGCCAGATGGCCCTGGACGCGGCCCAGGCGTCCCCCGCACCGGCCATCGCCGCGACCGCCCGCATTCTGTCCCGGCTGAAAGACCTGCCGGGGCCGCTGCTTCCCGTGCTGCACGCCGTGCAGCACGAATTGGGCTGTATCCCGGCCTCGGCGGTCCAGACGATCGCCGAGGCCCTGAACCTGTCCCGCGCCGAGGTCCACGGCGTCATCACCTTCTATCCGCATTTCCGCAGCGAACCGCCGGCGTCGCACAAGCTGGAGGTCTGCCGCGCGGAATCCTGCCAGGCCATGGGCGGCGAACGCCTGGCCGACCACGCGCGCGCGGCGCTGGGCTGCGATTTCCATGCCCATTCGGCCGACGGCAATTTCTCGCTGGAGCCGGTGTACTGCCTGGGCCTGTGCGCCCAGTCGCCCGCCGTCATGCTGGACGGCCGCCCCGTGGCCCGCGTCACGCCCGAAAAGCTGGACCGCCTGCTGGCCCGCGCGCTGGAGGGCACGTCATGAGCCCCCCCATCGTCATCTACGTGCCGCGCGACGCCGCGGCCCTGGCCATGGACGCGGACACGGTGGCTCGCGATATCGAGCGCATCGCCGACGAGCGCGGCCTGCCCGTGCAGATCGTGCGCAATGGATCGCGCGGCCTGCTCTGGCTGGAGCCCCTGGTGGAAATCGGCACGCCGCAGGGCCGCATCGCCTACGGGCCCGTGCAGCCCGAGGACCTCGCCGGGCTGTTCGACGCCGGCTGGCTGGCGGACGGCGCGCATCCGCTGCGCCTGGGCCCGACCGAGGAAATCCCCTACCTGAAGCACCAGGAACGCCTGACCTTCGCGCGCGTCGGCGTGACCGACCCGCTGTCGCTGCAGGACTATGCCGCGCACGGCGGCCTGCAGGGGCTCAAGCGGGCGCTGGCCATGGAGCCCGGCCAGATCATCGACGAACTGGTGACCTCCGGCCTGCGCGGCCGCGGCGGCGCGGCGTTCCCGACCGGCATCAAGTGGAAGACCGTGGCCGCGGCTTCCGCCAGCCGGAAGTACATCGTCTGCAACGCGGACGAGGGCGACTCGGGCACGTTCGCCGACCGCTTGCTGATGGAAGGCGACCCCTACGTGCTGATCGAAGGCATGACCATCGCCGGCCTGGCGGTGGGCGCGACCTACGGCTACATCTACGTGCGCTCGGAGTACCCGCAGGCCATCGACACGCTGGAGGCCGCCATCGTGCGGGCCCGCAGCGTGGGCTGGCTTGGCGGCGACGTGCACGGCAGCGGCCGCCGCTTCGACCTGGAGGTGCGCGTAGGCGCGGGCGCGTATATCTGCGGCGAGGAAACATCCCTGCTGGGGAGCATCGAGGGCAGGCGCGGCGTGGTCCGCGCCAAGCCCCCGCTGCCCGCCGTCTCGGGCCTGTTCGGCAAACCCACGGTCATCAACAACGTGATTTCGCTGGCCACCGTGCCCATCATCCTGGCCAAGGGCGCCGCCTACTACCGCGACTACGGCGTGGGCCGTTCGCACGGCACCCTGCCCTTCCAGCTGGCCGGCAATCTCAAACACGGCGGGCTGGTGGAAAAGGCGTTCGGCCTGACCCTGCGCGACCTGCTGTACGGCTTCGGCGGCGGCAGCGCCTCGGGCCGCCCGCTGCGCGCGGTGCAGGTCGGCGGCCCGCTCGGCGCCTACCTGCCGGAATCGCAATGGGACGTGCCGCTGGACTACGAAGCCTATGTCCAGATCTCGGCCATGATCGGCCACGGCGGGCTGGTGGCCTTCGACGACACGGTCGACATGGCGCGCATGGCGCGCTATGCGATGGAATTCTGCGCCATCGAATCCTGCGGCAAGTGCACGCCCTGCCGCATAGGATCCACCCGCGGCGTGGAAACCATCGACAAGATCGCCGCGGGCGGGCCCGCCCGCGCGCAGCAGGTGCATCTGCTGCGCGACCTCTGCGACACGATGATGGCCGGTTCGCTGTGCGCGCTGGGGGGCATGGCGCCCTACCCCGTGCTGTCCGCGCTGAACCACTTTCCGCAGGATTTCGGCATCGAATCCTCCCAGCCTGCCGCGCACGCGGCCTGAACCCGAGACCGCCATGCTAGAAACCGTCATCAAGCGCGATCGCGACATGGGCACACCGGCGCGCGAGTCCGCCGAGACCGTCACCCTCACCATAGACGGCCAGGCCATCACGGTGCCGGCCGGCACCTCGCTGATGCGCGCGGCCGCGGAAGCGGGCATCAACATCCCCAAGCTGTGCGCCACGGACAGCCTGGAAGCCTTCGGCTCGTGCCGGCTCTGCCTGGTGCAGATCGACGGCCGGCGCGGCTACCCCGCCTCGTGCACCACCCCGGCCGAGGACGGCATGATCGTTCACACCGAGACGCCGAAGCTGCGCGACCTGCGCCGCGGCGTCATGGAGCTCTACATCTCCGATCATCCGCTGGACTGCCTGACCTGTCCGGCCAACGGCGACTGCGAGCTGCAGGACATGGCGGGCGTGGTGGGCCTGCGCAACGTGCGCTACGGTTACGATGGCGCCAACCATCTGCAGGACGCCAAGGACGAATCCAACCCCTACTTCACCTACGACCCGTCCAAGTGCATCGTCTGCAACCGCTGCGTGCGCGCCTGCGAGGAAACCCAGGGGACGTTCGCGCTGACGATCTCCGGCAAGGGCTTCGAATCACGGGTATCGGCAGGCCAGGACCAGCCGTTCCTGGACAGCGAATGCGTGTCCTGCGGCGCCTGCGTGCAGGCCTGCCCGACGTCCACCCTGCAGGAAAAGACCGTCATCATGATGGGCCAGGCCGAGCACTCGGTCGTGACCACCTGCGCCTATTGCGGCGTGGGCTGCGGCTTCAAGGCGGAGATGAAGGGCCAGGAAGTGGTGCGCATGGTGCCCTGGAAGGACGGCCAGGCCAATCGCGGCCACTCCTGCGTGAAGGGCCGCTTCGCCTGGGGCTACGCCACGCACAAAGAGCGCGTGCTCAAACCCATGATCCGCAAGCGCATCACCGATCCGTGGAAGGAAGTGTCCTGGGACGAGGCCATCGGCTACGCGGCTTCCGAATTCCGGCGCATCCAGGCCCGGCATGGCCGCGACGCGGTCGGCGGCATCACGTCCTCGCGCTGCACCAACGAAGAGACCTGGCTGGTGCAGAAGCTGGTGCGCGCCGCCTTCGGCACGAACAACGTCGATACCTGCGCGCGGGTCTGCCACTCGCCCACCGGCTACGGTCTGAAGCAGACGCTGGGCGAATCCGCCGGCACGCAGACGTTCGATTCGGTCATGCACACCGACGTGGTCATCGTGATGGGCGCCAACCCCAGTAGCGGCCACCCGGTGTTCGCCTCGCGCCTGAAGCGCCGCCTGCGCCAGGGCGCCCGCCTGATCGTGATCGATCCGCGCCGAATCGAACTCGTGAATTCGCCGCACATCAAAGCCGATTTCCACCTGCAGGTGCGGCCGGGAACCAACACCGCGCTGCTGTCCTCGATGGCGCACGTGATCGCCACCGAAGGCCTGATCGACGAGGCCTTCGTGGCCGGGCGCTGCGAAGCAAAGTCGTTCAGGCAATGGCGCGACTTCGTGTCGCTGCCCGAGAACTCGCCCGAAGCCATGGAGGAAATAACCGGCGTGCCCGCGCAGGCCGTGCGCGGCGCGGCGCGCCTGTATGCCACCGGCGGAAATGGCTCCATCTATTACGGCCTGGGCGTGACCGAGCACAGCCAGGGCTCCACCACGGTCATGGCCATCGCCAACCTGGCGATGGCCACCGGCAACGTCGGCCGCGAAGGCGTGGGCGTGAATCCGCTGCGCGGACAGAACAATGTGCAGGGCTCCTGCGACATGGGTTCCTTCCCGCACGAACTGCCGGGCTACCGCCACATTTCCGACGACGCGGTGCGCGGCCAGTTCGAGCGTGACTGGGGCGTGACCCTGCAGCCCGAGCCCGGCCTGCGCATCCCCAACATGTTCGATGCCGCGCTGGCCGGCTCGTTCAAGGGCCTGTACTGCCAGGGCGAGGACATCGTGCAGTCCGACCCCAACACCCAGCACGTGGCGGCCTCGCTGGCGGCCATGGAGTGCATCGTGGTGCAGGACCTGTTCCTGAACGAAACGGCGAAGTACGCGCACGTGTTCCTGCCCGGCTCCTCGTTCCTGGAGAAGGACGGCACCTTCACCAACGCCGAGCGCCGCATCTCGCGCGTGCGCAAGGTGATGGAGCCCAAGAACGGCAAGTCCGACTGGGAAGTGACGGTGGCGCTTTCCAACGCGCTGGGCTATCCCATGGACTACCGCCACCCCAGCGAGATCATGGACGAGATCGCCCGCCTGACCCCGACCTTCGCCGGCGTCAGCTACGACAAGCTGGACAGGCTGGGCAGCCTGCAATGGCCGTGCAACGAGGAAGCGCCGGAAGGCACGCCCATCATGCACATCGACGAATTCGTCCGCGGCAAAGGCAGGTTCATGATCACCAAGTACGTGCCCACCGACGAGCGCAGCACGCGCCGCTTCCCGCTGCTGCTGACGACGGGCCGCATCCTGTCCCAATACAACGTGGGCGCGCAGACCCGGCGCACGCCCAACGTGGTGTGGCATGGCGAGGATCTGCTGGAGCTGCATCCGCAGGACGCCGAGGACCGCGGCGTGCGCGACGGGGACTGGGTCGGCGTGCAGAGCCGCGCGGGCGAGACCGTGCTGCGCGCAACCCTGACCGACCGGGTGCAGCCGGGCGTGGTATACACGACGTTCCACTTCCCGGAATCCGGCGCCAACGTCGTCACCACCGACAGTTCCGACTGGGCGACCAACTGCCCCGAGTACAAGGTGACCGCCGTACAGGTCACGCGCGTTTCCCAGCCCTCGGAATGGCAGCGCCAATGGTCGCGCTTTGCCGACATCCAGCAAAAGCTCCTGCGTGAACGGGAACGCGAGAGCGAAGCGGCGCTCACCGGGAAATGACCGCCGGACAAAACCGCCAAGACGCATCGATGCCCCCGCCACCGCCTTCATCCCGCTCCGACTGCGCGCAGGTCCAGGTAACCCGCCTGCGCGCGGGAGCCATCGCGCCCGGTTCCGAAGCCGATTACGTTGCCCTGGAAACGCCGGTGGCGCTCGAGTTCAACGGCATCAGCCACGCCACCATGCTGGCGACGCCCGCCGATCTCGAGGACTTCGCGCTGGGCTTCGCCCTGTCCGAAGGCATTGTCTCGGGCATCGGCGACGTGCGCGGCATCGACCTGCTGCCGCAGCCCGGCGGCATCGTGGTCCAGGTGGAAATCTCCACCGCCTGCGAAGTCCGGCTGAGATCGCGGCGGCGCGCCATGGCCGGCCGCACGGGTTGCGGCCTGTGCGGCGTGGAAACGCTGCCCGAGGTGCTGCGGCCCGTGGCGCCCGTCGCCAACAACGCTCCCGTGGGCTTCCAGACCGTGCTGGCCGCCATGCGCGACATCCGCGCGCTCCAGGCGCTGCACGACCTTACCGGCGCCACGCATGCCGCGGGCTGGACCGACGCAACGATGACGCTGGCGCGCGAGGACGTGGGCCGCCACAATGCATTGGACAAGCTCATCGGGGCGCTGGCGCGCCAAGGCGCGCGCGCGGGCGACGGCATCGTCGCCGTGTCCAGCCGGGCCAGTTTCGAGATGGTGCAGAAAACGGCGTCGGCCGGGATCAGGGTGCTTGCCGCGGTGTCCGCGCCCACCTCGCTGGCGATCCGCCTGGCGAACGAGGCCAACGTGACCCTGCTCGGCTTCCTGCGCGGGGACGACGCCACGCTGTACTCCCACCCTGAACGCATCACTACCTGAACCGGATCTCACGCAAGCATGGAAATCGGCAATCTCATCCGCATGGCCAATCGCATCGGCCAGTTCTTCGAAGCGATGCCCGACCGGCAGGAAGCGCTGGAAGGCGTGGCCAACCACATCCACAAGTTCTGGGAGCCGCGCATGCGCAACGAGCTGCTCGGTTTCCTGGCGCAGCGGCCCGATGGCGACGCCGGCGAGGAATGCCTGCACCCCCTGGTCCTGGAAGCGGTCACGCAGAACCGCCAGCGCCTCACGCCGCTCGCCCGGGCGCAGTAGCCGACACGGCGCGGAAAAAGGCGAAACTGCTACATTGGCAACCCGCGCCCTTTTTCCTTGCCTCCCGAATGAATTCCCTGCCCCGCGCGCCCCGAACCGGAGCGACACGTTGACCCTTCCTGAGATCCGCTGGGAAGAAAACCAGACCCCGCGCGCCGCGCGCTGGCGCTCCGAAAGCGGCGCCGCGCCGCCCAAGCGCGTCGTGCTCGCGGACGACACCCTCACCGCGGACATGGCGTACCGCCAGGCCTGCGAAGGCGTCGGGCTGCTGTGGCGCGGCGACTTCCAGAATGCGCGGCAGCTGCTGCAGGCCATGACGCGCCGCGTCGACAAACGGCCCCGCAAGCCCGTGGCCACGCTGCTGGACGCCTTCAACCAGCACCGCCAGATCCAGTCGCAGCGCGCGCGCATCCTCGGCATGCTGCTGATCCCCTTCGACGCCGGCCACGGCATCCCCCTGCGCCGCGCGCCCGACGCGCGGCAGGCCTGCGAAGCGGCCCACGGCCCCGCCCCCGAGCCGTATGTGGCGTCCCTGCGGGAGCTCCTGGGCCTGATCGGCGCCTTCGAATGGCGCAAGAAGGGCGTGGAGATTCCGGCGCTGAGCGCCCGGATCCATCCCCATTACGGCGTGTTCTCGCCTGTGCGCGGCGAATACGTGGAGCTGGTGGCGCGCGCGCCGCTGCCGCCCGGGGACACCGCCTTCGATATCGGCACGGGTACCGGCGTGCTGGCGGCCGTGCTGGCGCGGCGCGGCCTCAAGCGGGTCGTGGGCACGGACCAGGATGCCCGCGCGCTGGCCTGCGCCCGGGACAACCTGGAACGCCTCGGCCTCGAAGACAAGGTGGAGCTTGCGCAGGCCGACCTGTATCCGCAAGGCCGGGCATCGCTGATCGTCTGCAATCCGCCCTGGCTTCCGGCGCGCCCCAGCTCGCCGGTGGAACATGCCGTCTACGACCCCGACAGCCGCATGCTGCGCGGCTTTCTCGGCGGGCTTGCCGCGCATCTCGCGCCCGCAGGCGAAGGCTGGCTGATTCTGTCCGACCTGGCCGAGCATCTGGGCCTGCGCAGCCGCGAACAACTCCTGGAAATGTTCCGCCAGGCAGGCCTGCGCGTGGTGGACCGGCTCGATACCCGCCCCACGCACGGACGCGCCAAGGATTCTTCCGACCCGCTGTACGCGGCGCGCTCGAAAGAAGTCACGTCGCTCTGGCGCCTGGCTGCCGCGTAGCCCCGGCGCGGGCTTCCCGCCCGCGCCCGGCTACACCCTTCCCGCCGCCACGTTTACGCTGATGGCGATGATGAACACGTTGAAGAAGAAAGCGATGACGCTGTGGGTCAGGGCGGTGCGGCGCAGCCGGCGGTTCACGATCTGCACGTCCGATACCTGGAACGTCATGCCCAGCACCAGCGCGAAATAGGCGAAATCCCAGTAGTCGGGCTCTTCCGTGCCCGGGAAGTCCAGCCCCTTGTGCATGGCGTTGCGGTGGCCGTAATAGCCATGGGCGTAATGCAGCGCGAAGATCATGTTCATGTAGAGCCACGACAGGATGATGGTCGCGGCCGCGGCCAGCATGGCGATCGCGCTGCCCGCGCCGCCTTCGCCTCGCAGCTCGACCCACAAGGCCATCATCACCATGCAGGACAGCGCCACGCTGCTCCACAGCACGCCGGAGCGCCCGACGTCCTGCTCCTGCGCATGGCGGCGCATGGACTCGGCGCTGGTCCGGCCGAATACGCGGGCCGTCGCCACCAGGAAGACGAGCGCGCCCGCGTCGAATCCCAGCAGCAGCGCCAGCATCAGCGGCAACCCGGCCGCGTACAGGCCGGCGGCGGTGACGAGCAGCAGGCCCGCGCACAGCACGAGGCGCCGATGCGCGTGGAAGAACGGCAGGCTGCCGGCGGATGGGGCGGAGGTCTCGGGCTCGAAGTCCTTGAGCGGCGGCATGGGGGGCTCCTGCGCTCGGCGCCCCCCGGGCATTGCGCCCGCGAGGCTCTTTTCCGGGTTGAAGGCCCTACCCTAACCGATGCCGAGCAAACCGGCCAGCGCGCCGCCGAACAACAGCCACAGGGGATGGATGCGGGTGGCGCTGCCCAGCAGCGCGACCACGGCGGTAATGGCGCCCAGCAGCCAGGTATGCACCGACGCCTCGGTAATGAGCGCCGCGCTGGCGGCCACCAGCCCCACCGTCATCGGGAAGATGCCGGCCTGGATGACGCTGCGCCACGGGCGGTCCTTGAAACGCTCCCACAGCCCCAGGGCAATGACCGTGATGACCGAGGACGGGCCGAACTTCGCGATGGTGGTGACCAGCATGCCCAGGCCGCCGGCCACATGCCAGCCGACCAGCGTGACCACCATGAGGTTGGGACCCGGAGCGGCCTGCCCCAGGGCGAACAGCGCGGAGAAATCCGCCGCCGTCATCCAGCCGTGCACCTCCACCACCTGGCGCTGCATCTCGGGCAGGATCGTGTTGCCGCCGCCGAAGGCCAGCACGGACAGCTCGGAGAAGATCAGGGCCAGGGCAATCAGGGTATGGATCATCGGCGTTGCCTCCAGACCGCCAGGATGCTCAGGGGCGTCAGCACGGCCATGGTGGGCAGCAGCGGGATCCGCAGCACTGCAATGGCGATGAAACAGACCGTGGCCACCACGCCCGCCAGCCAGTCGCGGCGCTTGAGCACCGGGGCGCCGATCTTCACCGCCATCGAGATCAGCAGCCCCGCCGCCGCGGCCGCCAGGCCGGCGAACAGGTGCTGGATGTGCGGATCGTTCTGGAACCGGTCGTACACCATGCCCAGCAGGACCACGATGGCCGATGGCGCCAGGATCAGGCCCATCAGCGCCGCGAAGGCGCCCCGCGGGCCGCGGAACTTCATGCCCAGCGCCACCGACAGGTTGATGATGTTGCCGCCGGGCAGGAACTGGCACAGTCCCAGCAGGTCGGTGAACTCCGGGCCGCTGAGCCAGCGGTGCTTTTCGACGACCATGCGGCGCGCCAGCGGCAGCGCGCCGCCGAAGGCGGTCAGGCCCAGCATGAGAAAGCCGTAGAACAATTGCCCGCAAGTGGGCGGAGGCCGGAGCCCGGCCTCGGGGGAGGAAGGTACTGCGTTCATCGTTTTTATGGCCGCGCCGTCCCCGGGCGACCCGCGTCCGGAAGCGGCGCGGGCGTCTTGTGCCGCCGGCGGGGCCGGCGCGTGGGAGCGGACACGTTGGGGGTATTCGGGGGTGGACAAAGAGATTGCAGGCTACTCCTCCACCAAGATAATGTCTAATATATGGCCTATTCATAAACCATATCGATTACATATGGCATCCGTAGACTTGCGCCTGCTGCGCTACTTCGTGGCCGTGGCCGAGGAATCCCACCTGACCAAGGCGGCAGCGCGGCTGGGCATCCGCCAGCCGCCGCTTTCCCAGCAGATCCGCGTGCTGGAGCAGGAATTGGGGGTCACGCTGTTCCACCGCCTGCCGCGCGGCATGGAACTGACCGAAAGCGGCCGCGCGCTGCTGGACGACGCGCGCAACATCATCGCGCTGACGGAACAGGCGGTGGAAGGCGTGCGCCGCGTATCGCTGGGCGAGGCCGGGCGCCTGACCGTCGGATTCACGGGATCGGCCGCCTTCCATCCCTTCGTGCCTTCCGTGATCCGGCGCTTCCGCGAAAGCGCGCCGAACGTGCGCCTGGTGCTGGAGGAAAGCAGCACCGGCGAATTGATGGAAGACGTCAGCGAGGGCCGGGTGGACGTGGCCTTCATCCGCGGCGCCTACGGCCCCGACCGCGGCGTGGTGGTCGAAACGGTGCTGGAGGAAACCATGCTGGCCGCGTTTCCCGCCGACCATCCGGCCGTCAAGGGGCGCGCGCGCAAACGCATCGCGCTGGCCGAACTCGCGGACGAATCCCTGATCCTCTACCGCCGCCACAGCGGCCCCGGCCTCTACGACGCCATCATCACCGCCTGCGGCGCCGCCGGCTTCAGCCCGCGCGTCGCCCAGGAGGCGCCGCGCATGCTGTCCACGCTGAGCCTGGTGGCGGCGGGCCTGGGCGTATCCCTGGTGCCGGCGTCGCTGCGCCGCGTAAATATCGAGGGCGTGGTCTACGTCAGCGTGAGCCAGCCCACGGAGCTGCGGGCTCCCCTGAACCTGATCTGGCGCGACGCGCCCCTGTCCGGGGCGGCACGCAGGCTGATCGAGGAAGCCCGCCAGCACCGGCAGGAATCGCTGGCCCAGGGTTGAGCGGCGCCCGCCGCCCTGGCGCTACACTGCCGGACACCCGCAATCCGCATTCCTTCCATGCTTTCCGAATCCCCCATAGGCATCTACGACTCCGGCGTCGGCGGCCTGAGCGTGCTGCGCGCCATCGGCGACGCCCTGCCCCGCGAATCCCTGCTCTACGTGGCCGATTCCGCCCATGTGCCCTATGGCGAAAAGACGCGGGATTACGTGGAGCGCCGCGCCTGCGTGCTGGCCGACTATTTCGTGTCGCGCGGGGCCAAGGCCATGGTGGTGGCCTGCAACACGGCAACCGCCGCGGCCATCGCGCAGCTGCGCCAGCGCCATCCCGGACTGGCCATCATCGGGGTGGAGCCCGCCATCAAGCCGGCGGCGCACCTGACCCACAGCGGCGTGGTGGGCGTGTTCGCCACCACGGGCACCCTGGCCAGCCCCAAGTTCGCCGCCCTGGTCCGGCGCGAGGCCCCGGAGGTCCGCATCCTGTTCAAGCCCTGCCCCGAGTGGGTGAGGCTGGTGGAACAGGGCGTGCTGGACGGCCCCGAAGCCGAGGCCGCCGTGCGCGCCCCCGTCTCGGAACTGCGGGAAGCCGGCGCGGACGTGCTGGTGCTGGGATGCACGCATTTTCCCTTCCTGCGCGACGCGATCCAGGCGGCGGCCGGCCCCGGCGTGCCGCTGCTGGAAATCGGCGTTCCCGTGGCGCGCCGGCTGCGCCACCAATTGCAGGAGCGCGGGCTGCTGCGCGCCGACGGCCCCGGCCAGCTGCGGCTGGAGACCAGCGGCGCCGCCGATGCCCTGGCCCGCCAGGCCAGCCGCCTGCTCGGCCGCCCCCTGCACGCGGAGATCCTGGCCGAACGCTGGCGCTGACAGGCCGCGGATTTGATTCTGCGCATTTCGCGCTGGCCGGATTCGGCGAATAATTGGGATACAGTGGACAACGCCGCTTCCGCGGCGCGCCCAAGGAGACGCTCGTGAAACGCATCCTGATCCCCGTGGACGGCTCTCAGCAGTCCACCCATGCCGTCAAAGCCCTGCTCGACGCCCGCCGCTACGATCCGGTCGAGCGCGTGGAGCTCCTGACCGTCCAGATCCCCCTGCAAGCGGGCAAGATAGGCCGCGGCCTGTCCCAGGCGGAAATCGACGCCTATCACCAGGAAGAAGGCCAGGCCGCCCTCCAGGCCGCCAGCGCCCTGCTGACCGAGGCCGGCGTGCCCTTCCAGGCCCGCGTCGAAGTGGGGGCGGCGGCGGACACCATCGTCCGGGTCGCCAATGAATGCGAGGCGGACGAGATCTACATGGGCTCGCGCGGCCTGGGTTCCGTATCGTCCTGGTTCCTGGGCTCCGTCGCGACCCGCGTCCTGCACCTGACGGAATTGCCCGTCACCCTGGTCAAGTAACGCATCGAGGAGCAACCATGCTGAACATCCTGGTCCCCGTCGACGGCTCCGACAATGCCAACCGCGCCGTCCTGTATGCGCGCCAGCTTGCCCAGGGCGCCGGATCCGCGCGCGTCCACATCCTGAACGTCCAGACGCCCGTGCAGGGCCGGGCCGGCCTGTCCCGGCTGATCACGCAGGACATGATCGATGATTTCTACATCCGCGAAGGCCGGGAAGCCACGGAAGAGGCGCGCAAGCTGCTCGACGTGACCGGCACCGACTACGCCAGCCACGTCGCCCTCGGCCACGTGGCGACCGAAATCGCCGGCTATGCGCGCGACCACGGCTGCGCGCGCATCGTCATGGGCACGCGCGGCAACGGTTCGCTGGCGAACATCCTGATCGGCTCCGCCGCCAACCAGGTGCTGCAACTCGCCGAGGTGCCGGTCACCCTGGTGAAGTAAGGCGGGGCCGCCCAGGCGGGGCCGCCTAGGCGGCCGGCAGCCGCAACGACACCCGGAGCCCGCCCAGCGGGGAACGCGCCGCGCGCACCTCGCCGCCATACGTGCCGGCCAGGTCGCGCACGATGTCCAGCCCCAGGCCCGAACCCGGACGCTGCTCGTCCATGCGCACGCCGCGCAGAAAGATACGTTCGCGCTCGTGATCTTCGATGCCCGGCCCGTCGTCATCGACATGGATCAGCAAGCGCCCCGGCCCGTCCTGCTCCGCCGTGACCTGCACTTGTCCGGCCGCCCATTTGCAGGCATTGTCCAGCAGATTGCCCAGCATTTCCTGCAGATCCTGCTGTTCGCCTCGGAACACCAGGCCGGGCGCGATATCCGCGCCGCCGATGCGCAGATCGCGCTGGGCATACAGGCGCCGGACCACCCGCAACAACCCTTGCGCCGTTTCCGCCAGGGGCGTGCGCCCGTCCGCGGCGCCGGAGGACGCGGCGGCCCGGGCGCGCGCCAGGTGGTAGTCGATCTGGCGGTTCGCCATGCCGACCTGCTCGCGCACCAGGCCCGCAAGCGGACCTTCCTCGCGCGCGGCGGCATTGGACAGGATGGCCAGCGGGGTCTTCACCGCGTGCGCCAGGTTGCCGGCCTGCGTGCGCGCCCGCTGCACGATCTCGGCGTTCATCGCCAGCACCTTGTTGAAGTCATCGACCAGCGGCTGGATTTCACTGGGAAACCTGCCCTCGATGCGGCTGCTGTCGCCCGCGTTCTGCGCCGCCAGCTGCCGCCGCAGGCGGGCCAGCGGCCGCAGGCCGATCAGCACCTGCACCACGGCGGCAAGCGTCAGGCCGGCCGCCAGCGCCCCCAGCGCGATCGCCAGCATATGGTTGAAACGCCCGATGGGTTCGGCCAGCACGGCGCGGTCGGCGGCCACCAGCAGGCGCAGCGGCGCCGCGTTCTCTTCCGCCGGCTTCAGCACGCGCGCCAGCACGGCCAGCTTGCGCCCGGCCGGCCCGGCGATGTCGTGGACCTGGTCGCCCTCGCTTTCCGACGGCAGCGGCGCCTCCAGCGTCTGGTCCCACAGGGACCGCGAGCGCGCCACGCCGAACGCCGCCGGCCGCCCGTTCTCGGGCAGCCGGTCGATCTGCCAGTACAGGCCGGACAAGGGCTGCTCCAGCCGTGGATCACTCAAGGGCGGGGCGACCGCGGGCCGCCCGTCCGGGCCGATGTTGACCGCCGCGGTGAGCTGGTTCAGGTGCAGCGTCAGTTCCGCCTGCAGCTGCTGGGTGATGTGCTGCCGGAACAGGCTGGCCAGCCCCCAGCCCGCCAGCGCCACCGACGCGAGGATCCAGGCCAGCGTGCCGGCCAGCAGCCGCAGCCGCAACGAACCCGCCGCGCGCCGCATCGGCGTCACCCGCGGGCCGCCAGGCGGTAGCCCAGGCCGCGCACGGTCTCGATCGTGTCCGGCGGCAACTTCTTGCGCAGGCGGCCGATGAAGACTTCGATGGTGTTGGAGTCGCGGTCGAAATCCTGCGCGTAGATGTGCTCGGTGAGCTCGCTGCGCGACACGACCTCGCCGGCGCGCTGCATGAGCACCGCCAGCACTTTGAACTCATGGCTGGTCAGCGCTAGCGGCCGCCCGTCGACGCTGGCCCTGGCCTGGCGCGTATCCAGCACCAGCGGGCCGCAACGCCACTCGGCGCTGGCGTGCGCGGTGCTGCGGCGCAACAGCGCGCGCACCCGCGCCAACAGCTCTTCCATGTGGAACGGCTTGGTCAGGTAATCGTCCGCGCCGGCGTCGATGCCCGCCACCTTCTCGTGCCAGTTGTCGCGCGCGGTGAGAATCAGCACGGGCATGTTGCGCCCGCCGGCCCGCCAGGCCTTCAGGACGGTCAGGCCGTCCATCACGGGCAGGCCCAGGTCCAGCACCACCGCGTCGAACGTTTCCACATCCCCCAGGTATCGCGCCGATTCGCCGTCGGCGGCGGCGTCCACGGTGTAGCCGGCGGCGCGCAGCGCCTCGGCGAGCTGGCCGGCCAGCGTGGGTTCGTCTTCAACCACGAGTATGCGCATCAGGGCTTGCCCTTGAATTTGATGTCGCGGCCCTTGATCCCCAGCAACGTGCCGTCGCGCGCGTCTATCTTCAGCTTGAGGATGCTGCCGCCGCTTTGCAGCACCCGGATCTCGTAGATGAACTCGTCGTCATCCTCTTCGAATTCGACTTTGACCACCTGGCCGGGGAAATCGCGCTCGACGATATCCAGCACCGCCCCCAGCGGCAGCACCTTGCCCGCCTCTAGCGCCTGGCGCGCGCGCTCGTGGTCGCTTTCGCCGGCCAGGCCGGCCACCGGCCCCGCTGCCAGCGCGAACGCCAGCGCGCAGGCCGGCAGGATGAAGCCGCGCCGCCCATGCCAAGATATTCGTTTTCCACGGTCGCGCAAGGCCGGGCCTCTCTTTAAACGGGGATGGATCGAACACGTTTTATACCGCGCAACGGATGAACCCGGCATGAACGGCGGCTTCAGAATCAGTTCATGCGCCGGCCCCAATAATGGCCCCAGGGTCGTGAAAGCGGCCTTGTCCACTCAGTCAAACCCTAGGAGATATCCATGATGACGCGCATTCAGAAAACCCTGGCAATCCTGGCGGTCGGCGGCTCGGCCCTGGCCATGGGCGCTCCGGCCTTCGCGCAGGCCACGGCGCCCCAGGCCCCGGCTCCTGCCGCCACTGCCCCCGCCGCCCCGATGCTGACGATCCGCCAGGTCTACGACAAGATGGAAGCGGCCGGCTACCGCAACATCTCCGAGATCGAACGTTCCAGCAAGCATGGCTACGAGGTCAAGGCCTACGATCCGCAAGGCCAGCGCGTCAAGCTTTACGTCGACCCGCAAACCGGCGCCGTGACCCGCAGCCGCTTCGACGATTGAGCCCGGACGGGCTCCGGCCCGCGTGAGTAGGTATGATGGGACATCGTCCCGGAGTCGCATCATGCAGATCCTACGTATCGCGGCCGCGGCCGGCCTTGCGCTGGCCACGCTCAGCGCCTGCGGCGAAATGGCCAGGCTGCCCGTCGAGGCGGGCATGGGCCCCTCGCCGCAGATCCCCGCTCCCACCCCCACCCTGATCCCCACCGTCAAGACTGCCAAGGCGGTCGGCTGGCCCGCCGGCGCTCACCCGGTGGCCGCTGGCGGCATGGAGGTGACCGCGTTTGCCGCCGGCCTGGATCACCCGCGCTGGCTGTACGTGCTGCCCAATGGCGACGTGCTGGTGGCCGAGACGAATGCGCCGCCCAAGCCGGAATCGGCCTCGGGCGGGCTGAAGGCATGGGTCGCCGGCCTGGCGATGAAGCGGGCCGGCGCCAGGACGGCCAGCGCGAACCGAATTACGCTGCTGCGCGACGCCGATCACGACGGCGTCGCGGAAACCCGCCACGTGCTGCTGGACGGCCTGAATTCGCCCTTCGGCATGGCGCTCATCGGCAACCGCCTTTATGTGGCCAATGCGGACGCCGTGCTGCGCTTCCCCTATGAAGCCGGGCAGACCCGCATCGACTCGCCCGGCGAGAAGGTCACGGACCTGCCCGCCGGCATCAACCACCATTGGACCAAGAACCTGCTTGCCAGCCCGGACGGCGGCAAGTTGTACGTGTCCGTGGGATCCAACAGCAACGTGGCCGAAAACGGCATGGAGATCGAAGAAGGCCGGGCCGCCATCTGGGAAATCGACGTATCCACCGGCGCCAAGCGGCTGTACGCAACGGGGCTGCGCAATCCCGTGGGCATGGCCTGGGCGCCGGACGGCAAAACGCTCTGGACCGCGGTGAACGAGCGCGACGAACTGGGCAGCGACCTCGTGCCCGACTACATGACGTCGGTGCGCGACGGCGGTTTCTACGGCTGGCCCTACAGCTACTTCGGCCAGCACGTCGATACGCGCGTCAAGCCGCAACGGCCCGACCTCGTGGCGCGCGCCATCGTGCCCGATTACGCGCTGGGGCCGCATACCGCGTCGCTGGGGCTGGCCTGGTCGGACGGCGCCAAGCTGCCCGAGCCCTTCGTCCACGGCATGTTCGTGGGCCAGCACGGCTCCTGGAACCGCGATCCGCGCAGCGGCTACAAGGTCATCTTCGTGCCCTTCGGCAAGGAGGCTCCCAACGGCCCCGCGCGCGACGTGCTGACGGGCTTCCTGAACGAAAGCGGGGAGGCCCAGGGCCGGCCGGTCGGCGTGGCCATCGACCGCCAGGGCGGCCTGCTGGTGGCCGACGACGTGGGCAACGTGGTCTGGCGCGTCGGCGCCGCGCCCTAGTCCCCCTCCGGAAGCCCTGCCTGCGGCTCGGGAACCGCCGCCGCGCTCGGGACGCGCCCCTACAATGGCCGATCCAGAGCATCAGACACAGGAGCGAGCATGAGCACGGAAAAAGTGGCGATCGTCACCGCTGGCGGCAGCGGCATGGGTGCGGCGGCGGCGCGCAAGCTGGCGGCCGACGGCTTCCACGTGGCCATATTGTCGTCCTCCGGCAAGGGCGAGGCCCTGGCCCGGGAGCTGGGCGGGTTGGGCATCACGGGCTCCAACCGCTCTCCCGACGACCTGTCCCGGCTGGTGGACGCCACCCTGCAGAAATGGGGCCGCGTGGACGCGGTGGTCAACAGCGCCGGCCACGGCCCCAAGGGTCCGCTGCTCGACATCAGCGACGACGATTGGCACCTGGGCATGGAGTTCTACCTGCTGAACGTCGTGCGCATCGCGCGCCTGGTGGCGCCGGTCATGAAGCAGCAGAAGCACGGCGCCATCGTCAATATTTCCACCTACGCCACCTTCGAGCCCGAGGCGCTGTTCCCCACCTCGGGCGTGTTCCGCGCCGGGCTGGCCGCCTTCACGAAAGTCTTCGCGGACGAGTACGCCGAACACAATGTGCGGATCAACAACGTGCTGCCGGGCTTCATCGACAGCCTGCCCGAAAAGGAGGACCGCCGCGTCCGGATCCCGATGGGCCGCTACGGCACGGCCGAGGAAGTCGCGGATCTGATCGCCTTCCTGGCGTCCGACGCCTCTTCCTACATCACCGGCCAGAACATCCGCATCGACGGCGGCATCACGCGCTCGGTCTGACGCTCACGCTTTCGGACTAGTCCCTCATCCGAATGACGGTATTGAAGCCCGCCCGGGGCTTCAGTACCGTAGGTTTTCGCATTCGACGAGGTGCCTGCGCATGTCCGCTACGCCGTCAGCGGCTGCGCCGCAGTCCGCTGCTCCTTCTGCTTCCACCTTAGGCCGCCCCACCCCGGGCCAGGCCTCGCGCTTCCTGGCGCAGGCGACCTTCGGCCCCACGCCCGCCGACATCGACGCCGTGGTGCGCGACGGATACGCGGCATGGCTGGACGCGCAGCTGGCGCTCGCGCCGTCGCAGACGCACTTCGACTGGCTGCTGCAGCAAGGGAAGAACACCGAGGAGTTCAAGGGCAACGGCATCAACGCGCCGCTGGAATCCACCCTGTGGCGCAAGTTCATCAGCGCCCCGGACCAGGTGCGCACGCGGGTGGCGTTCTCGCTGTCGGAGATCTTCGTGGTGGGGGTGTCCTCGATCACCGCATCGTGGCCGCTTTTCGGCGCGGCGGGATTCATGGACCTGCTGGCCGAGCACGCCCTGGGCAACTACGAGGAGTTGCTGGCGGCGGTCAGCCAGAACCTGTCCATGGGCTGCATGCTGACCTACCGCGGCAATCGCAAGGAAGACCCCAAGACGGGCCGCCATCCCGACGAGAACTACGCCCGCGAAATCATGCAGCTGTTCAGCATCGGCCTGCTGGAGCTGGAGCCGGACGGCTCGGTCAGGATGGTCAACGGCGCGCCCGTGGAAACCTATTCCAACGCGGACGTGCAGGGGCTGGCCAAGGTCTTCACCGGCTGGGACATCAACGGCCCGGAAACGGATGTGGAGTTCCATCGCCGGCCGATGGCGCTGAACAACGCGCTGCACTCGATGGCCGAGAAGCGCTTCCTGGGCGCCGTCATTCCCGCGGGTACCGACGGCCACCTCTCGCTCAAGCGCGCCGTCGAAGTCATCAGCGCGCATCCGAACGTGGGGCCCTTCATCGGCACGCAACTGATCCAGCGGCTCGTCACCAGCAACCCCAGCCCTGCCTACGTCGGACGCGTAGCGGCCGCCTTCGACGACGACGGCGCGGGCAGGCGCGGCAACCTGAAGGCCGTGGTGCGCGCCATCCTGCTGGATCCCGAGGCGCGCAATCCGGACCTGGCCGCGCCGGACTGGGGCAAGGTGCGCGAGCCCATCCTGCGCTTTTCGGGATGGGCCAGGGCTTTCGGCGCCCGGTCCGTCAACGGCGCCTGGGCCATGCCCGACACCACCGACAACACGATACGGCTGGCCCAGAGCCCCATGCGCTCGGCCAGCGTCTTCAACTTCTTCCGTCCGCGCTACGTGCCCCCGGTGACGGAGCTGGCGCGCCGGAACCTGGTGGCGCCCGAACTGCAGATCACCGACGAAACCAGCGTTGCCGGCTACCTGAACTTCCTGGCGATCTATGTCGACCGCGGCTGGGAAGACCTGCAGACCCCGTATACGGCCGAGATCGCCCTGGCGCGCGACCCGGCGGCGCTGGTGGCGCGGGTTGCGCTGCTGTTGGCGGGCGACGCGTTCTCCGGCCAGACCGCCGCCGCGATCGCCCAAGCCGTGTCCTCGATCCCGCCCGAACGCCCCCGCGACCGGGTGCGCGCCGCCATCACGCTGGTCGCCGCCAGCCCCGAATACCTGGTGCAGAAATGAACCGCGGCCCGACGATGAAAGGCTCCTCCCGTCGCGAATTCCTGCTGCGCGCGTGCGCGCTGGGCGCGAGCCACGCGGCTGCGCCGCTGGCGCTGAACCTGGCGGCGCTGGGCGCCGCGGCGGCGCAGTCCGCGCCGGGCGACTACAAGGCGCTGGTCTGCGTGTTCCTGTATGGCGGCAACGATCCCTACAACTCCGTGGTCCCCTACGATGCCGCGGCGTACCGGGCCTATGCCCAGGCGCGCGGCGACATCGCGCTCGCGCGCGATGCCTTGCAGGCGACGGTCCTGCGCGGCAAGGAGGCCGCCGCGGGCGGAGCGCAATTCGCGCTGGCGCCGTCCCTGGCGCCGCTCAAGCCCCTGTACGAGGCCGGCGACATGGCGGTGCTGCTGAATATCGGCCCGCTGGTCGTGCCGACGACGAAGGCCGAATACATCGGCGCCCGCGTGCCCCTGCCACCCAAGCTGTTCTCGCACAACGACCAGCAATCGTACTGGCAGGCGCTGGCGCCGGAGGGCGCGTCATCCGGCTGGGCGGGCCGGCTGACGGATCTGTTCGCCAGCGCCAATGCGCAACGCACGTTCACGGGCATCACGGCGGGCGGCAGCACCGTGCTGCTCGCCGGCCGCCAGGTCGCGGGCTACCGCGTCGGCATCCACGGGTCGACCCGCATGGAACTGCTGACGCGCGATATGTATGGCTCCAGCGACTGCACCGCGCTGCTGCGCAAGCTGATCACCCAGCCGCGCGAGCACCTGATGGAGCGCGAGCTGTCGCGCATCGCCGCGCAGTCCATCGACGCCGACGCGAAGCTGCGGGCCGCCCTGGCCGACGTGGCGGTGCCCGGGGACTTTTCGTCGCCCCTGGCCCAGCAACTGAAGATCGTGGCCCGCATCATCGGCGCCCGGCAGGCGCTCGGGGCGCGGCGCCAGGTGTTCTTCGTCTCGCAGAACGGCTACGACAACCACGCCGGCCTGAACGACACCCACCCGGCGCTGCTGCGCGAACTGGGCCAGTCGCTGGCCGCCTTCCAGCATGCGCTGTCCGCGATGGGCGTGGCGGACCGCGTCACGACATTCACCGCGTCGGAATTCGGCCGCACGCTCGGATCGAACGGAAACGGGTCCGATCACGGCTGGGGCTCGCATCATTTCGTACTGGGCGGCGCGGTCAAGGGCGGCCGCTATTACGGCCAGCATCCCGAGATCGCCCGGGACGGTCCCGGCTTCGTCGACAACGGGCGGCTGCTGCCCACGCTTGCCGTGGACCAGCTCGGCGCGGCGCTGGGCGGTTGGTTCGGCGCCAGCCGCAGCGACCTGGCCCTGGTCTTCCCCAACCTCAAGCATTTCGGCCCTGAACCGCTGGCCTTGTTCGAGGGCTGATGGGTTGCGCGCGTTCGACGGCTGGTTCTTGCCACGATCTTTTCGCGCTACACCCATCCTACAGATCGTGGGATGGATATGGCGCAAGACACGCTAAAGAAGCACCCAGCCCCCAAGCGCGCGTAACCCATCTGGCAATGCAGCCATGTCAGGAATCGCGAAAGACATGATGGCTTACGCACATTCGACGCCGCGATTCTTGCCACCCTGTTTCCGCGCAGTACCCGACGAACCGTAGGATGGGTGCAGCGCGAGACACGCTAAAGAAGCACCCAACCCCCAAGCGCGCGCAACCCATCTGGCAATGCAGCCATGTCAGGAATCGCGAAAGACATGATGGCTTACGCACATTCGACGCCGCGATTCTTGCCACCCTGTTTCCGCGCAGTACCCGACGAACCGTAGGATGGGTGCAGCGCGAGACACGCTAAAGAAGCACCCAACCCCCAAGCGCGCGTAACCCATCAATCCCCTCGGTCATCCACGGTGGACCTTTGCGTCATCAGCCGGTACCGACGTCGCGCGCGGAAACCTATGCTGCCTGATTCATGGAGGAGTCGGGATGACTGCGTACAGGCGCCTTTACCTGCCAGGCGGCACTTATTTTTTACCGTGGCGGTGCACGAGCGCGGAAGCCAGCATTTGGTGCAGCGCGCCGCGCTGCTGAAGGCCTGCGTGCGCGCCGAGCAGCGGCTCGCGCCGTTTTCCATTCTGGCCGCCGTCATCATGCCGGACCATCTCCACATGGTCTGGCGCTTGCCGGAAGGCGATAGCGACTACCCGAACCGCTGGCGCCGCATCAAGACCCGGTTCTCGCGCGCGCTACCCCGGCTCGGGCCCTTTGCGGCCGCCGGCCGGGCGGGTCGCGGCGAACGCGGAATCTGGCAAAGACGGTATTGGGAACATGCCGTGCGCGGCGAAGCAGAACTGGCCGCCTGCATCAACTATGTCCACTTCAATCCGGTCAAGCACGGCTACGCAGATCGGCCGGAGGACTGGCCCCATTCCACCTATCGCGCCTGGCAAGACCGCCAATGGCGATGTTCCCCCTTTGCGACTTCCGCCCGCCGGTTCTATAAACTTGATCGACGGACGGATCCGACCGTCCGCCGACCATCCACCGGCAATGCTTCCATGACATCTCCTGCCCTGACGCTGCGGCCCGCCACCGAGGACGACCTTCCCTTCCTGCTTGCCCTGCGCAAGGCCACCATGACCGAACACCTGCGGCGCGCCGGCGCGCGGGACGACGATGAACACCACCTGGCGCGGATCCGTCACCGCTTCGAGGACGCGCACATCGTCTGGGCGGATGGCCGTCCTGCGGGGCTGTTCAAGGCGTCGCGGGAGGCCGCCGACTGGCGCGTCGTGCAGATCCAGATCGCCCCCGCCTTCCAGGGCCAAGGCCTGGGGCGGCGCCTGCTGTCCGCGTTGCTGGAGCAAGCCGACGCGCGGGGAGCGTCCGTCACCCTGAGCGTGCTGCAGGGCAATCCCGCCCGCCGGCTCTACGAATCCCTGGGTTTCACCCCCGTCGAGGAAAAGGAACAGGAAACCGAAATGCGTTACCGGCCCGGCATGGCCCCGCCGGCCGCCTGACCGGGCGTTTTCCCGCCTTCGGAATTTTTTGCCGTGGAACGGGAATAACTCAAGGGCCGGCAGCGTCTGTTGGAGGCAGTCCCCCAAACTTTCCCTATCCGCGAGGCACACCATGCGCAAACACATCGCCGCAGCCCTGGCCCTAAGCTCCGCCGCCCTGTTCTCGGCCGGCGTCCACGCCCAGGCAGTCAAGACCCAGAATGGCATCCTGGTCAACAGCGCCGGCATGACGCTCTATACCTTCGACAAGGACTCGGGCGGCAAGAGCGCCTGCAACGACCAGTGCGCCAAGATCTGGCCGCCCGTCATGGCCGGCGCCGACGCCAAGCCCATGGGCGACATGACCGTCATCACCCGCGACGACGGCTCCAAGCAATGGGCCAGCAAGGGCAAGCCGCTGTACACGTATGCCAAGGACGCCAAGGCTGGCGACAAGACCGGCGACAACTTCAAGGAAGTCTGGCACGTGGCCAAGCCCTGATCCGGCTCCGCCCACGCCGTACACCATGCGCGCCGAAGACGAAGCCCTGATACTGGCCTGCATCCCCAGCCTGCGGCGCTATGCCCGCGGGCTGACGGGCGACCCCCATCGGGCCGACGACCTGGTACAGGACACGCTGGAGCGCGCATGGAGCCGTTATTCGCGCTGGCAGCGGCGCGGAGAACTGCGCGCCTGGATGTTCGGCATCATGCACAACCATTTCATCGACGGGATGCGCTCCGCCAACCGGCGGGCGGACCAGACCGCCGCGGGCGAACTGCCCGACGTGCCGGTTCGCGCCACCCAGGCGGACCACCTGGAGGTGCGTGACCTGGACCGCTGCCTGCAAGCCCTGCCCGCCGAGCAGCGGGAAGTCCTGCTGCTGGTGTGCGTGGAAGACCTGTCCTATCAGGAAACCGCCCAGATACTGGACGTGCCGATGGGCACGGTTATGTCGCGCCTGTCGCGCGCCCGCGAAAAACTGGGCGCGCTGATGCAGGGGCGCGATGCCGGCAACCGGCTCCACCGCGTGAAATGACATGAACGACATACGCCTCCACCCGGCGCCCGCCACGGGCACCCCCATTACCGAAGCCGACCTGCATGGCTACGCCGACGGCCAGTTGCCGCCGGCGCGCCACGCCGAAGTCGAGGCATTTCTCGCCTCCCATCCGCATGACCAGACACGCGTGGACGCCTGGAAGGAACAGCGGCGCGCGCTGCACGCCCTGCTGGACCCGGTGCTGGACGAGCCGCTGCCCCTGCGGCTGCCGCTGGCGCCGCCCGCGCGCCGCTGGCCCTGGCGCGCCCTGGCCGCCGGCGTGGCGGTCGCGGCAGCCAGCGCGAGCCTGGCCTGGACCGTCCGCGGCGCGATGGACGCGCGCCATCTGCAGGCGGTGCTGGCCACCGCCGCGCCGGACCGCGCGGCGGGCGGCTATGCGCAGCGCGCCGCCATCGCGCACGCGGTCTACGCGCCCGACATGGGCCGCCCCGTGGAAGTCGGGGTCGACAACGAAAAAGGCCTGGTGACCTGGCTGACCAAGCGCATGGGCGCGCCCGTGCGCGCGCCTTCCCTGTCCCAGGCCGGCTACGAACTGATGGGCGGCCGCCTGCTGCCCGGCGGAGCGGGGCCGGTCGCGCTCTTCATGTATGGCGCCGCCGACGGACAGCGGCTGACGCTGTACGTCACGCGCGAGGCGGCGGGCGAACAGACGGCGTTCCAGTTCACCCAGGAAGGGCCCGTCCGCGTCTTCTATTGGGTCGAGGGAACGTTCGGCTACGCGCTGTCCGGCGCGGTCAGCCGGGAGGAATTGCAGCGCGTCTCGCAGGAAGTCTACCGGCAGTTGCAGGGGTGAGTTGGGGGGAGGAGCCTGCCCCGCTCCTTCGCCTCGTGCAGCATGTGCAGCGTGATCCTGCGGACCTCGGCCTTGCTCATGCCGATGTGGGAGCGCAGCATGCGCGAGGCCTCGCCGGCCCGGCGCGCCAGCACCGCGCGCAGGATGGCCGCGTGCTCTTCGTAGGTGGCGTCCACGCGGAAATCCTTGGTGAAATCCAGGCGCCGCACGATGCGGATTTTCTCGGTCACGTCGCGGTGGATCTGCGCCATCTCGGGGTTGCCCGCGGCGGCGACGAGCGAGCAATGGAAGGCCTCGTCCAATTGCGCCACCAGGCGGCCGTCCAGGATGCGCTGCGCGGGCGGCGCCAGCCACACATCCGCGAGCGCGCCCAGCATGCCCACCTCGTCCATCCGCTCGCGCGCGCACAGCTTTTCCACGGCCGCCTGCTCCAGCACCACGCGCACGTCGTACAACGCCTCGAAACGCTCGAGGTCGAAGGGCCGCACCTGCCAGCCGCTGCGCGACTGCGCCAGCACGAAGCCCTCGCGTTCCAGCCGCGCCAGCCCTACCCGGACCGGCGTGCGGCTGACCCCCAGCCGCGCCGCCAGGTCAGCCTCGGTGAAACGTTCGCCCGGCAGCATGCGGAAATCGAACAGGTCGTCCTTCATGCGCAGGTAGACCTGGTCCGCCAGCGAGCCGGCGAGGACCGGCGCCTGCCGGATGGACGGGCCGATCCGCGCAGATTCCCGGGCCATCATCCGGCCACGGCGCAGGCAGCGTCTTCGGCCAGCACGATCAATGGATCGCCGGCGTTCACCGGCTTGCCGGGCGTGCAGCGGATCGCGGTGACGATGCCCGACGCGGGCGCGATGACAGACAGCTCCATCTTCATGGCCTCGACGACCACCAGCGTATCGCCGGCCGAAACGCTCTGCCCGACCCGCACCGGAATCTTCCAGATATTGCCGCACATATCGGCGCTGATCAGGCGCTCGCCGTCGCGCAGTTCGGCGTCCGTCTCTGACATCGGAGCCTCGGGTTCCACAGCGGGCGCCTCGGTTTTCCATAGCGCGGCCTCGGCGTCGAAGGCGGACTTCTGGCGCGTCTGGAACGCGGCAATGCTGTCCGCCTGCTCCTCCAGGAAGCGCCGGTGGGCCGCGAAGTCGAACACTTCCTCCTCTATGCGCACGGTGGCGCGGCCCGCGCGGAAATCCTCGCGCAGGCGCTCCAGTTCGGCCTCGGCGACCGGATAGAAGCGCACCTGATCGAAAAAGCGCAGCAGCCAGGGCTTGCCGTCCTGGAATGCCGGATTCTTCAGGAACTTGTTCCAGATCGGCAAGGTGCGGCCGACCAGTTGATAGCCGCCGGGAGAATCCATGCCATAGATGCACATGTAGACCCCGCCTATGCCCACCGTGCCCTCCGCCGTGTAGGTGCGCGCAGGGTTGTACTTGGAGGTCAGCAGGCGATGGCGCGGATCGATGGGCACCGCGCAAGGCGCGCCCAGGTAGACGTCGCCCAGGCCCATAACGAGATAGCTGGCGTCGAAGACGATGCGGCGCACGTCCTCGCGCCGGGCCAGGCCGTTGATGCGCCGGATGAAGTCCACGTTATTCGGCAGCCAGGGCGCGCTCGCGCGCACGGTCTCCTGGTAACGCCGCACGGCGCCCAACGTGGCCGAATCCTCGAAAGCCATGGGCAGGTGCACGACCCGCGTGGGCACCTTCAGGTTGGCCACGTCGGCCAGGCCCGCCTCGATCTCCAGCAGGCGGCCGATCAGGCGGTCCTGGGCGATGACGCTACTGTCGTAGCGGATCTGCAGCGAACGCACGCCCGGCGACAGCTCCAGCACGCCGGCCACCGGATCGGCATGCAGCGCCTCCATCAGCAGGTGGATGCGCATGCGCAGCGCCAGGTCCAGCACATTCTCTCCGTACTCCAGCAGCAGGTAGCCGTCGCCCGCTTGCCGGTACGACACCGACGGACGGCCGCCCTCGGCCGGCAAGGCCGCCACGATGGCCTCGGACACGGTCGCGGGCGCCGGTGACGCGCCGGTCGTCGCGGGCGTCACGGCCGCCAGTTCCGCCACGCTGCGCTCCTGCGCCTGCTCCATCGCCACGGCCCGCGCGTAGTCGATGCGCACGAAACGGATGCGGTCGCCGGGCTTGACCTGGCCGACCTTCCACAGCTCCGCGCGCGCAATGGTCGCGGGGCAGACGAAGCCGCCCAGACTGGGGCCGTCGCGCGTCAGGATGACGGGGCTGTCGCCCGTAAAGTTGATGCTGCCGATGGCGTATTCGCAGTCGTGGATATTGGACGGATGCAAGCCGGCCTCGCCGCCGTCCTCGCGCGCCCATTGGGGTTTGGGGCCGATCAACCGCACGCCCAGCCGGTTGGAGTTGTAGTGCACTTCCCAATCGGCGGCGAAGAAGGCATCCATGGCTTCGGGCCGGAAGAAGTCCGGCGCCCCATGCGGTCCGTAAAGCACACCGATTTCCCAGGTGTCGCCGTAGGCGGGAATCAGCGCCGCCGGCGCGGCCCGCGGCGCCGTGGCGGGCGGGGCCGCGTTCGCGTCCGGCAGCTCCGGGCGCACCAGGGGCAGCATGTCGCCCACGCGCAGCGTGCGGCCTGCATGACCGCCGAACTGGCCCAGCGCGAACGTCGAGCGGCTGCCGAGGTAGACGGGCACGTCCAGACCGTTGCGCACGGCCAGGTAGCTGCGGCAGCCCGACAGCGCCCGGCCGGTGGCGAGCACCTGGCCGGAGCGCACGGCAACCGGCTGCCACATCGGCACCGGTTCGCCGTCTAACGTAGCCGCGCATACCGCGCCCGTCAGCGCCACCACGGCGTCTCCATGGAAACGCAGGGTGGGCCCCGCCAGGGTCGTCTCGATTCCCGCCGCGTCGGGCGCGTTGCCGACGATGCGGTTGGCCATGCGGAACGCATAGTCGTCCATGGGCCCGGATGGCGGCACGCCGATGTCCCAGTACCCGGTGCGCCCCGGATAATCCTGCACGCTGGTATAGGTGCCGGCCTCCAGCACCTCGATCGCCAAAGGCCGATAGGCGAAGCCTTCCAGGAAGCGCGTGGAAATCTCGCCGGCGCGAAAACGCGCGTCGGCCGCGATCTGCCGCAGATAGTCCAGGTTGGTGGCGATACCGTGCAAGCGCGTCCTGGCCAGCGCGTCGGACAGCTTGTCCAGCGCGGCCTCGCGCGTGTCCGCGCGCACGATCAGCTTGGCCAGCAGCGGGTCGTAGAAGGCCGGCACTTCGGTCCCGGTCTCGACCCAGCCGTCCACCCGCACGCCATCCGGAAAGCAAACCTCCGTCAGCACACCCGGCGACGGCTGGAACTGGCGCAGCGGATCTTCGGCATACAGCCGCACTTCGATCGAAGCGCCCTGCGGCGCGCGCGACATGGCGGCGAAGTCCAGCGGCTCGCCCGCGGCCACGCGCAGCATGCATTCCACCAGGTCCAGGCCGGTGACTTCCTCCGTCACCGGATGCTCGACCTGCAGGCGGGTGTTCACCTCCAGGAAGTAGAAACTATCGCGCGCGGGGTCGTAGATGAACTCCACCGTGCCGGCCGAGCGGTAGTTGACCGAAGCTCCCAGCTGCACGGCCGCCGCGTGCAGCGCCGCGCGCGTGGCGGCGGGCAGCAACGGCGCGGGCGTTTCCTCGATGACTTTCTGGTTGCGTCGCTGCACCGAGCAGTCCCGTTCGCCCAGCGCCAGCACGCGGCCGGCGCCGTCGCCGAAGATCTGCACCTCGACGTGGCGGGCGTTGTCCACATAGCGTTCCAGGAAGGCGCCGCCATCATGGAAAAAGTGCTCGCCCATGCGCTGCACGCTGTCGAAAGCCACCGTCAGTTCGGCCTCGTTATCGCAGCGCGACAGACCTATGCCTCCGCCGCCCGCCGTGCTCTTGAGCATCACCGGATAGCCGATGCGCTCGGCCTGCGACAGGGCCTCGCCCAGGCTGGACAGCAGGCCGGTGCCGGGCGTCATCGGCACGCCGGCCGCGGCGGCCAGTTCGCGGGCACGGTGCTTCAATCCGAATTCGCGGATCTGGAGAGGCGTGGGACCCACGAACGCGATGCCCGCCGCCTCGCACGCCTGGGCGAATTCGGCGCTCTCGGACAGAAAGCCGTAGCCGGGATAGATGGCCTGGGCGCCGTGCTCGCGCGCAGCGGCCAGCAGCAGGTCCATGCGCAGATAGCTGTCGGCCGCTTTTTCGCCGCCCAGCGCCACGGCCACGTCCGCCGCGCGCACGTGCGCCGCGTTGCGGTCCGGATCGGAATAGACGGCCACGCTGCGGATGCCCAGGCGCTTGAGGCTGCGGATGGCGCGGACGGCGATTTCGCCGCGGTTGGCGATCAGAACGGTATCGAACACGGTTCGGCTCCCTGGAGTGTCTGGTGTCTGGCGGATTAGCGGGGCGAGGCGTCGAGGCTGGCCAGGTAGGCCCGCCAGCCGCCGAACGCGGTGATGTCGCGCGCGCCGTCCAGGCCGCGCGGTTCGCAGATGAAGCCCTTGACCAGGCGGCCGTCCTCCAGCTCCAGCGTGCCTATGCCCAGCGGCGCGGGGATCTCGGCCACGAAAGCGCCGAAGGCCGACAGCGGCACGTCCCATAACTCGACCTCGATGGGCGCGCCCGCCGCCGACTTCACCAGCCCAGGCTTGGGCGGCGCGGTATTGGCCAGCGCGTACAGCCGGTAATCGCCCGCGGTCCGCGTCTTCTCGACGAACACGGCGCCGCGCGAAGTCAGCTGGTGGTTCAGCGGCATGCCGGTGAGGTGCGCGCCCACGACCGACACCCGCACGGAATCCGAGGTCCCGTCAGGCCCGGAGCCCAGCGGGGGCAGGGGCGCGCCGGTCGCGCCCAGCGGCAGGCCGCGGCGGGCCTGCCACCGGCGCCCGAACCGCGCCAGCGCGGCGTCCTGCCAGGCCGGGCCGATCAGCGTGATACCCGCGGGCAGGCCGTCCTCGCGCATGCCCGCGGGCACGGCCAGCGCCGACAGGTCCGCCAGGTTGGCGAAGTTGGTATAGACGCCCAGCCGCGAGTTCAGCTCGACGGGATCGGCCTGCAATTGGGCGATGGTGTAGATGGATGGCGCGGTCGGCACGACCAGCGCGTCGAATCCCTCCAGCGACCGCTGGATCCGCCGCGACAGCTCCGCGCGCCGGTACTCGGCCTTGAACGCGTCCAGCGCGCTGTAGCGCGACGCCTGCTCGACGATGCCGCGCACTACCGGGTGTATGGCGTCCGGCATCCTGCTCCACAAGCTTTCCACCGCGGCGAAGCGCTCGGCCACCCAGGGCCCCGAATACAGCAAGGCGGCCAGCTCGCCGAAAGGCGCGAAATCGATCGCCTCCACGGTCGCGCCATCCTCGCGCAAGGCGCGCACGGCCTCTTCAAAAGCGGCCGCCGCTTGCGCATCGCCGAAGAATTCCAGTTGCGCGGGGACGGCCAGCCTGGGGGCCTCGGGCCAGCGACGCGCGGCGTCGGCCGGCCGCGGCCGCGAATAGGGATCGCGCTCGTCGTAGCCGCCCGCGATGCCCGCCACGAGCTCGGCGTCGTCCACCGTCAGCGCGAATACCGACACGCAATCCAGCGTGCGGCATGCCGGCACCACGCCCGCCGTGCTCAGCCAGCCCCGGGTGGGCTTCAGGCCGACGATATTGTTGAAACCGGCCGGCACGCGGCCCGAGCCCGCGGTATCCGTGCCCAGCGAGAACGCCGCCAGGCCGCGCGCCACCACGGACGCGGAACCGGAACTGGACCCGCCGCTGATGTACTCCGGCTTGAAGGCGTTGGCCACCGCGCCCAGCGGCGAACGCGTGCCCACCAGCCCGGTGGCGAACTGGTCCAGGTTGGTCTTGCCCACCAGGATGGCGCCCGCCGCGCGCAGACGGCGCACGACGGTGGCGTCCTCGTCGGGCACATAGGCGAATTCCGGGCAGGCAGCGGTGGTGGGCCAGCCGGCGGCATCGATGTTGTCCTTGATGGCGAAGGGAACGCCATACAGCGGCAGGCGCGCCAGGTCGCCGTCCACGGACGCGAGCCGGCCGCTCAGCGCCTCCAGCTGCCGCGCAAGCGCTGCGCCGTCCAGGCGGCTGATCCAGGCATGGTCCGAGGGGTCGCCGCGCTCGGCCCATGCGGCCAATAGCGTTTCGGGCGTCGCGCCTTCTTCGCGATAGGCGGCCTGCCACTGCGCGATCGTCCACCCCCTGGGGCCCTTCTGCGTTGCCACGGCGTTCATGCTGGAATCCTTTCTTGTATACAAGTACGGATTCCCAAGCAATCGGCGTGCCATGTCCGCCGCGCCCCCTTCTCTCCCTCTGAACCCCGCGTCGCGCGCCGCCGGCGTGCCGCGCGCGGGCCGGACGCCCGCACCGACAGCGGGCATTCCCCGCACCCATGTTGTGCGTGCGGCACCAGCTTGATCCTCGCCGCCGCCCGCGCGGCGCATGGCCGCCCGCGCCCCGCTGCCTCCCCTTTATATGGTGGACCGCGCGTTGCGCCGCGGTTGGCACGGGTTTTGCTTTGAAGTCCTGCGTTGTCGAGTGTTGCTCAGATCGTTCCCGCCGGCCGGGCCGGCGCATTCCATTCAGGAGTCATCATGAAACGCAGACTAGCCCTCAAGCAACTGACCGCCGTGAGCCTGTTGGCCATGTCCGGCTGGATGCCGCAGGTACACGCCGCCGCAGACACCATCAAGGTCGGCATCCTGCATTCCCTGTCGGGCACGATGGCCATCTCGGAGACGTCGCTGAAAGACGTTGCCCTGATGGCCATCGAAGAGATCAACGCCAACGGCGGCGTGCTGGGCAAGAAGCTCGAACCCGTGGTGGTGGATCCTGCCTCGAACTGGCCGCTGTTCGCCGAAAAATCGCGACAGCTCCTGTCCCAGGACAAGGTCGCGGTGGTCTTCGGCTGCTGGACCTCGGTATCGCGCAAGTCCGTGCTGCCCGTGTTCAAGGAGCTGAACGGCCTGCTTTTCTATCCCGTGCAATACGAAGGCGAGGAGCTGGAGAAGAACGTGTTCTATACCGGCGCCGCGCCCAACCAGCAAGCGATTCCCGCCGTCGAATACCTGATGAGCGAGGACGGCGGCGGCGCGAAGCGCTTCGTGCTGCTGGGCACGGACTACGTCTACCCGCGAACCACCAACAAGATCCTGCGCGCCTTCCTGCACGCCAAGGGCGTGAAGGACAGCGACATCGACGAGGTCTATACGCCCTTCGGCCATTCGGACTACCAGACCATCGTGGCCAACATCAAGAAGTTCGCCACGGGCGGCAAGACGGCGGTGGTATCCACCATCAATGGCGATTCCAATGTGCCCTTCTACAAAGAACTGGGCAATGCCGGCCTGAAGGCCACCGACGTGCCGGTGGTGGCGTTCTCGGTCGGCGAGGAAGAGCTGCGCGGCGTCGACACCAAGCCGCTGGTGGGGCACCTGGCCGCGTGGAACTATTTCGAATCGATCAAGAACCCCGTGAACCAGGACTTCATCAAGAAGTGGAAGGCCTACGCCCAGGCCAAGAACCTCCCCAATGCCGGCACGGTCGTGACCAACGACCCCATGGAAGCCACCTACATCGGCATCCATATGTGGAAACAGGCAGTCGAACAGGCCAAGAGCACCGACGTCGACAAGGTGATCGCCAGCATGGGCGGACAGAAGTTCGACGCGCCCGACGGCTACACCATCGAAATGGACAAAACCAATCACCACTTGCACAAGCCGGTCTACATCGGCGAGATCCGGGCGGACGGCCAGTTCAACGTGGTGTGGAAGAGCAAGGGCCCGATCCGCGCCCAGCCCTGGAGTCCGTATATCGCCGGCAACGAAAGCAAACAGGGCCTGTAGCCATGCGCATCGCGGCAATCGCACACTTCCTGCGCCGTTTCCTGCTGGGCTGGCTGCTGGCCATGCCGCTGCTGAGCGCGCCGGCGCCTGCGGCCGGCATCGACCCGGCGCTGCTCGCGCCGCTGGCCGGCGACGACACGGACGCCAAGCTGCGGGCGATTGCCGCGCTGGGCCTGCTGCCCGACCCCGGCGGCGCGGCGGTCTTGCAGGCGCTGGGCAATGAGCAGCTCTACGCAACGGCCGACGGCCGCGTGCTGATCGGCGACGGCGCGCGCGCCACCGACCCCGCCACGGGCGCCGCCGTCGATCTGCCCGCGGACGCGGGCGCCATCGGCATCAACAACCGGCTGCGGCGGGCCATCGAAGCGGCGCTGGCGGGTTTGCGCCTGTACTCCGCCGATGCCCGCGAACGCCTGGCCGCCGCCCGCAGGCTGCAGCAGGCGGGCGACCCCGCGCGCCTGCCGATGCTGGAAAAGGCGCTGGCGGCCGAAAAGCACGACGAGGTGCGCGCCGCGCTGGAGATCGCGGTCGCCAACCTGGAACTCAAGAGCGCCGACCCCGCGGTGCGCCGCCACGCGGTCGAACTGCTGGGCCGCACCGGCAACCCCGCCTTCCGCCCGACGCTGGCCGCGATCGCGCGGCAATCCGACGGTCCCCAGGCCGAACCGGACGCGGCAGTGCGCGAGGCAGCGACCCACGCGCTGCGGCGGATCGACCGCCACCTGGCGACGATAGCGTGGGCCGGAAATCTCTTCTACGGCATCAGCCTGGGCAGCGTCCTGCTGCTTGCCGCCCTCGGCCTGGCCATCACGTTCGGCCTGATGGGCGTCATCAACATGGCGCACGGCGAACTGCTGATGATCGGCGCCTACGTGACCTATGTGGCGCAGGCGCTGTTCCGCGCCTGGCTGCCGGGCTGGATGGACTGGTACGTGCTGGCCGCGCTGCCGCTGGCCTTCATCGTCACCGCGCTGGTGGGCATGGCGCTGGAGCGCACCGTCATCCGCTGGCTCTACGGCCGGCCGCTGGAAACGCTGCTGGCCACCTGGGGAATCAGCCTGATGCTGATGCAGGGCGTGCGCACGCTGTTTGGCGCGCAGAACGTGGAAGTGGGCAACCCCGGCTGGATGTCCGGCGGCATCACGGTGCTGGACGGCCTGGTGCTGACCTACAACCGCCTCGTGATCATCGGCTTCGCGCTCTTCGTCGTGTTCCTCGTCTGGGCGCTGTTGAACCACACCCGCCTGGGCCTGTTCGTGCGCGCCATCACGCAGAACCGCCGCATGGCCGATTGCGTGGGCGTGCCCACCGGCCGCGTGGACATGCTGGCCTTCGGACTGGGCTCGGGCATCGCCGGGCTCGCGGGCGTGGCGCTATCCCAGCTGGGCAATGTCGGGCCGGACCTGGGCCGCGCCTACATCGTGGATTCCTTCATGGTGGTGGTGCTGGGCGGCGTGGGCCAGCTGGCCGGCACCGTCATCGCCGCGCTGGGCCTGGGCGGCGTCAACAAATTCCTGGAACCCTACGCCGGAGCCGTCATGGCCAAGATCACCATCCTGGCGCTCATCGTGCTGTTCGTGCAGAAGCGGCCGCAAGGCCTGTTCGCCCCGCGCGGCCGGAGCGTCGAATGAAACAGACCGCGCTGACCGATCTGCGCCTCCTGGCGCGCCGCCCGCTGTATTCGGGCCGGGCCTGGGCCGCCCTGGGCGCGGGGGCCGCCGCGCTGGCCCTGCTGCCGCTGCTCAACCTGGCGTTTCCGCCAGGCCACGCGCTGCACGTTTCCGCCTACGCGGTGGCCCTGCTGGGCAAATTCATGTGCTACGCCATGGCGGCGCTGGCGCTGGACCTGGTGTGGGGCTACGCCGGCATCCTGTCGCTGGGCCATGGCCTGTTCTTCGCGCTGGGCGGCTACGCGCACGGCATGTATCTGATGCGCGCCATCGGCCGCGACGGCGTCTACCAGAGCGACCTGCCGGACTTCATGGTGTTCCTGGACTGGAAGGCCTACCCCTGGTACTGGTCCTTCACCGAGCACTTCTGGTATGCCATGCTGCTCGTCGTGCTGGTGCCCGGCCTGCTGGCCTTCGTGTTCGGCTACTTCGCCTTCCGTTCGCGCATCAAGGGCGTGTACTTCTCCATCATCACGCAGGCGCTGACCTTCGCCGCGATGCTGCTGTTCTTCCGCAACGACACCGGTTTCGGCGGCAACAACGGCTTCACCGACTTCAAGCGCATCCTGGGCTTCGACATCACCGCGCCCGGCACGCGCGCGGCGCTGTACTGGATCACGCTGGCGGCGCTGGCCGGCGCGCTGGTCCTGGCGCGCGCGGTCACGCAGAGCAAGCTGGGCCGGGTGCTGACCGCCGTGCGCGATTCCGAAAGCCGCCTGCGCTTCATCGGCTACGACCCGCTGGGCTTCAAGCTGTTCGTATGGACGCTTTCGGCCGTGCTCTGCGGCGTCGCGGGCGCGCTCTACGTGCCCCAGGTCGGCATCATCAACCCCAGCGAAATGTCCACCGAGACCTCCATCGAAATGGTGATCTGGGTCGCCACCGGCGGGCGCGGCACGCTGGTCGGCCCCATCATCGGCGCAGGCGCGGTCAACGGCCTGAAGACCTGGTTCACGAGCGTGCTGCCGGAGTTCTGGCTGTACGCGCTGGGCCTCATCTTCGTGCTGGTGACGCTGTTCCTGCCCGCCGGCATCGTCGGCCTGGCGCGCCGCCTCGCCGCCCGGTTCCAGGAGACAAAGGCATGACGAGCACGCACACCGAATCCGCCATGCTGGAAGGCGGTCCCAGCGGCGAGGCCGGCTACGGCCGCGTCAGTCCCGGCGGCCTGGACACCAGCCACGGCGCCATTCTCTACCTGGAAGGCATCACGGTCAGCTTCGACGGCTTCAAGGCGCTCAATGACCTGACGCTGGACATCGGCGTGGGCGAGCTGCGCTGCATCATCGGACCCAATGGCGCGGGCAAGACCACGATGATGGACGTGATCACGGGCAAGACGCGCCCCGCGTCGGGCACCGCCTACTTTGGTCAGAGCATCGACCTGACCACGCTGAACGAAGCCCAGATCGCGCATGCCGGCATCGGGCGGAAGTTCCAGCGCCCCACCGTGTTCGAACAGCACACCGTCTTCGAGAACCTGGAGCTCGCGATGAAGACCGACAAGCGCGTGCGTCCCACGCTGTTCTCCCGCCTGAGCGGCGAACAGGCCGACAAGATAGGCGAGACGCTGGATCTGATCCGGCTGCGCCCCGAGGCCGCCCTGCCGGCCGGGCTGCTGTCGCACGGCCAGAAGCAATGGCTGGAGATCGGCATGCTGCTGATGCAGGAGCCGCAGTTGCTGCTGCTGGACGAGCCCGTGGCCGGGATGACGGACGCCGAGACCGAACGCACCGGCGAACTGCTGAACGAATTGCGCGGGCGCCATTCGCTGATGGTCGTGGAGCACGACATGGACTTCGTCAACCAGATCGCCGGCGGCGGCAAGGTCACGGTGCTGCACGAGGGCTCGGTCCTGGCCGAAGGGCCGATGAGCAAGGTCCAGGCCGATCCGCGGGTCATCGAAGTCTATCTGGGGCGCTGACATGCTGGACGTGAACGCGATCGACCAATACTACGGCGGCAGCCACACCTTGCGCGGCGTATCGCTGTCCTTGCGGCAGGGCGAGTGCCTGGCGCTGCTGGGCCGCAACGGCGTGGGCAAGACCACGCTGCTCAAATGCCTGATGGGCGTGCTGCCGGTGGCGCGCGGCCACATCGCCCTGGGCGGCGAAGACATCACGCGGCTGGCGCCGCACCAGCGCGCCGCGCGCGGCATGGCCTACGTGCCGCAGGGCCGCGACATCTTCGCCCGCCTTACGGTGCAGGAGAACATCCTGATGGGCATGGCCTCCAAGCCGGCCGCCCGCGCGCGGCGCATCAAGGAAGAAGTGTTCGAGCTGTTCCCGGTGCTCGCGGACATGCTGTCGCGCCGCGGCGGCGACCTGTCCGGCGGGCAGCAGCAGCAACTGGCGATCGCGCGGGCGCTGGTGGCCGAGCCCAGGCTCATCATCCTGGACGAGCCCACGGAAGGCATCCAGCCGTCCATCATCAAGGACATCGCCCGCGTCATCCACATGCTGCGGCGGCGCGGCGACATCGCCATCCTGCTGTGCGAGCAGTACTTCGACTTCGCCCGCGAGCTGGCGGACCAGTTCGTGGTGCTGTCGCGCGGCGAGGTGGTGGCGCGCGGCGGCCGCGGCGACATCGACGGGGAAGACGTGCGGCGGCACCTGTCGGTATAGGGACCGGCCGGGCCGCTCCGATATAATCGTCGGCCATGCGCTCCGCAAGCTTCCTGACCCGCCCGGCCCTCTGGATCGCGCTCGCCGCCGTCCTGTGGGCGTCGCTTGCGCCTTCGCTGGCGCACGCGCTGGGCATGGCCCACGAAGGCGGGACGAGCCAGCGCATCAGTGTCGAGTACTGCGCGGCCGAAGGCGCGGCCCGGGTGACCCTGGATGTGCGCGGCGACGACCATGGCGCAGGCCAGGACGGCGCGCACGGCGACGGCCAGCATTGCCCGTTCTGCCGCAACCCGCAAGCGGGCGCGGGCATCCTGCCCGCTCCCGTCCCGGTGCTGCCGGTCCCGCCCGCCCGCAGCGCCAGCTATCCGCCGCTGTTCTTCTCCGCGACGCAATCCCTCCACGCCTGGAGCGCGGCCCGGCCGCGCGGCCCTCCCGCGGCTTGACCCGACGCGGCCGGCCGCCCGCAGGCGGAACGGCCGGGTCCCCGCCGAACCCCGATCGCCGCGCGCCTGGACGCCGGCATGATCCCGTCGGCCTCCTGCGCCCGCATCCGCTCCGCTTCGCGCGAGCCGCCGCGCGCATGCCGGTCCGCTACCCGAGAGTTTCCATGAGCGCCAGCACTTCCCGTTCGACCGCAAGCCGGGCCGCCGCCCCGCCGCTTTCCGCCCGCGCAAAGCGCTGGCTCTACCTCACGCACCGCTGGGCCGGCGTGGTGCTGTGCCTGTTCTTCGCCATGTGGTTTCTCTCCGGCATGGTCATGATGTATGTGGGCTACCCGAAGCTCGCGCAGCAGGAGCGGCTGGCCCATCTGGCCCCGCTGGATGCGGCGGCCATCGCCGTGACGCCGGCCCAGGCCCTCGCGGCGGCGGGCGCCAGCGACGCGTCCGGCCTCAGCCTGGCCGCCGCGCGCGGCGGCGCGCCCGTCTACGTGGTGCCCGGAAGCAAGCGCCAGGCGCCCAAGGTGGTGGACGCCGCCACCGGCGCGCTCCTGCCCGCCGCCGACGCGTCGGCGGCCCGGGCCACGGCGGCGGCCTGGTTCGGCGGGCAATATGCGGCGCGCTACGGCGGCACCGTGGACGAGGACGCCTACACCCATTCGCGCGCGCTCGACCCGGACCGCCCGCTGCACAGGGTGGACATGGACGACCCGGCGCGCACGCGCCTGTACGTGTCCTCCGCCACCGGCATGGTGGTGCTGGACGCCACGCGATCCGAACGCCTGTGGAATTACGCCGGCGCGTGGATCCATTGGCTGTACCCGTTCCGCGGCAACGCGCTGGACCCCTGGTGGCACGACATCGTCGTATGGCTGTCCGTGGCCGGGGTGACGGTCGCGCTCACGGGCACGGTCGTCGGCGTGCTGCGCTGGCGCTTCTCGCGCCCATACGCGAGCGGCAGCCGCTCGCCGTACCGCGAGTCCATGATGCGCTGGCACCACCTCAGCGGCCTGTTCTTCGCCCTTATCACCATCACCTGGATCTTCAGCGGGCTGATGTCGATGAATCCGTGGAAACTCTTTACCGGCAACGCCGCGCCGCTTGCGCTCTCCGCGTACGCCGGCGAACCCGGAACCGCCTCGGCCCTGGCCCCGCCCCGGACGCTGATCGCGGCCCTGCCCGCTCCGCCCCGCGAACTGACCTGGACCCGCGTGGACGGCCGCGGCCTAGTGCTGGCGCGCAGCGGGCCCGGCGCGCCGCAAGTGCTGTCCGCCCGCGACGCGGCGCCATATGTCTTCGACGAGGCCGCGTTGCGCGACGCGGCTGCGCGCCTGCTGCCCGGCGCGCCGTTGCGCGGCATCGAGGTGCTGAACGCCTATGACCTCTACTACTATGCGCGCGATGCGCACGCCATGCTGGGGCATATCGAAAAACCGCTGCCGGCCTGGCGTCTGACTTTCGGCGACCCGCAAGCGACCTGGGTGTACCTGGATCCGAAGACGGGCCGGATCCTGGGGCGCCAGGATCGCGGCGCCCGCGCCAGCCGCTGGCTGTTCGCCTTTCTGCACAGTTGGGACTGGACCGGACTGCTGGCCCGCCGCCCGCTCTGGGACGCCCTGCTGATCTTCCTCAGCCTGGGCGGCGCGGCGCTCAGCCTGACCGGTGTGGTCATCGGCTGGCGGCGCCTGGGAAAAAAGCTGCGCGCCTGAAGCGCGGGCGCGGATGCACTATGCTCATTGCCTCGCAAGACGATTCACCGGAAAGAGGAGCCTCCATGTCCGACGTAACCATCTATCACAACCCCAAGTGCGGCACCTCCCGCAACACCCTGGCCATGATCCGCAACGCCGGTATCGAGCCCGACGTGGTGCTGTACCTGGAAACCCCGCCGTCGCGCGAAACGCTGAAGGCGCTGTTCAAACGGGCCGGCATTGGCGTGCGCGACGCCCTGCGCGAAAAAGGAACGCCCTACCAGGAATTGGGGCTGGACGACGCCTCCCTCTCCGACGACGCGCTGCTCGACGCCATCGAACAGCATCCCATTCTGCTGAACCGCCCCTTCGTTTCGACGCCGCTGGGCGCCCGCCTGTGCCGCCCCTCGGAACTCGTGCTGGACATTCTTCCGGCGCCTCAGCAAGGCGCCTTCACCAAGGAAGACGGCGAGGCCGTGATCGACGCGCAGGGTAAACGCATCCAGAAGTAAAACCACGGGATTCGGCGCATTTTGTAAGCGGACTGACGGGAATCCTCATTACCATCGCGGCTATTGGTTTGTTACGCCGCAATGACGTGTCATGAATTTCCTGGAAAGCCTCAACCAGTCCCTTTTTCTCCTGGCCAACGCCGATCCCGGCTCGCCCGTATGGCGGATCCACGCCGCCATGCTGGTGGCCAACAGGCTGATCCTGTTCGTTCCCTGCGCGCTGGCCGCGGCCTGGCTGTGGGGCGGCGACGCGCAGCGCAACCTGGCGCTTAAGGCGCTGGCCGGCATCGCGCTGGCATTGTTCGCCAGCTACTTGTGCGGCGCGCTGTGGCCGCATCCCCGCCCGTTCGTCATCGGGCTGGGACACGCCTTCTTCCCGCATGCCGCGACCTCGTCCTTCCCCAGCAACCACACCATCATCATCGCCACCCTGGCCTTCACGCTGATCTTCGACCGGCGCTGGGCCGGCCTGGGCTGGACCGCCCTGGCGCTGGCCGCGCTGGTCGGCGCGTCGCGGGTCTACCTCGGCGTGCACTTCCCCCTGGACATTGCCGGCGGGCTGGCGCTGGCGCCGCTTGCCGCGGGCATCGCCTTGCCGGTATGGAGCCGCGCGGGCGCTCCGCTGACCGCGGCCGTACTAGGCCTGTATCGCAAGGTGCTGGCCCTGCCGATCGCCCGCGGCTGGATACGGGCGTGACGCTCAGTTGATGGCCACCTTGGCGTCCTTGACCAGCTTGGCGTAGTTCTCGGTATCGGCGCCGATCCGGGCCTTCATTTCGGCCGGGCTGTCGCCGATGGGCACTGCGCCGATCTCCGCCATCCGCCGCGAGAAATCCGGCGAGCGGATGATCTTCACCATTTCCGCGTTAAGCCGGTCGACCACGTCCTTGGGCGCGGCGGCCGGCGCCAGCACGCCGAACCACGTGCCCATGTCGAACGGCTTCAGGCCCGCCTCTTCCATCGTGGGCACGTCGGGCAGCGCCGCCGAGCGCTTGTTCGTGGTCACGGCCAACGCCCGCAGCTTGCCGCTCTGGATGTGCGCAAGCACCGGCGTCACCGTATCGAACGACATGTCGATCTGGCCGCCCAGCAGGTCGGTGGTCAGGGGGCCGCTGCCCTTGTAGGGCACGTGCAGCAGTTTCACGTGGCCCTCCTTTTCGAACTGCGAGCCGATCAGGTGCTGGCCGGTGCCCATGCCATTCGATCCGTAGGTGAGCTTGCCGGGCGCTGCCCGCGCCATCGCCAGCAGCCCCTGCACGTCCTTGGCGTCCAGCCTGGGGTTCACCACCAGCACGTTGGGCACCAGGGCTACGGTGGTGACCGGCGCGAAGTCCTTCTGGAAATCGTAGTGCAGGCTCTTGTAGACGCTGGTGGCGATCGTATGGTGCACCGCGCCCATCAGCAGGGTATAGCCGTCGGGCGCCGCTTTTGCCACGTAGTCCGCGCCCAGCGTCGACCCCGCTCCGGGCTTGTTCTCCACCACCACCGGCTGGCCCAGGCTCTTGGCCAGTTCCTGTCCCAGCGCGCGGGCCAGGACGTCCGTGGTTCCGCCCGCCGGAAAGGGCACGACCAGGTTGATCGGCCGCGCAGGATAGGACTGCGCCGACGCCCCGCCCGCGAAGGAGAGGCTGAACAGGCAGGCGAGCGCCAAGGCGCGCGCGGAAACGGCTTTCTGATGCATGGTTGTCTCCTGGATACGAATGGATTTCGCTTCTTGTTCTTGCCGCGAGGCGGCGCGGGAGAAGGTCTGCGCCCCGTCCCGCAACACGGCTAGGCCGCCTTCGCCGGCGCCAGCGCGGCCAGCTTCGCGCAGACCGCCTCCGTGACCTGTGCGGTGGTCGCGCGGCCGCCCAGGTCGCCCGTGTGCAGCGCCGGATCCGCGGTCACGCTTTCGATCGCCTGCATCAGCCGGGCCGCCGCCTGGGTCTCGCCCAGGTGCTCCAACAGCATGACCACGGACCAGAAGGTGCCCACCGGATTCGCCAGCCCCTTGCCCATGATGTCGAAGGCGGAACCGTGGATCGGTTCGAACATGGACGGGTAGCGGCGCTCGGGATCGATGTTGCCGGTGGGCGCGATGCCCAGGCTGCCCGCCAGCGCCGCGGCCAGATCGCTGAGGATGTCTGCGTGCAGATTGGTGGCGACAATGGTGTCCAGCGATGCCGGACGGTTCACCATGCGGGCCGTGGCGGCGTCGACCAATTCCTTGTCCCAGGCGACGTCGGGAAATTCGCGGCTGACCTGCAGCGCGATCTCGTCCCACATCACCATGGCGTGGCGCTGCGCGTTGGATTTCGTGATCACCGTCAGCAGCTTGCGCGGCCGCGATTGCGCCAGCTTGAAGGCGAAGCGCAGGATGCGCTCCACGCCGGCGCGGGTCATGATGGACACGTCCGTGGCGGCCTCGATGGGATGGCCCTGGTGCACCCGGCCGCCCACGCCCGAATACTCGCCCTCGGAATTCTCGCGCACGATCACCCAGTCGAGCTGCTCCGGCCCGCAGCGCTTGAGCGGCGCGTCGATGCCCGGCAGGATGCGCGTCGGGCGCACGTTGGCGTACTGATCGAAGCCTTGGCAGATCTTCAGCCTCAGGCCCCACAGCGTGATGTGGTCTGCGATGTGCGGATCGCCGGCGGAGCCGAACAGGATCGCGTCCTTGTCGCGCAGCGCGTCCAGCCCGTCGGCGGGCATCATCGCGCCGTGCTTGCGGTAGTAGTCGCCGCCCCAGTCGAAATCCTGGAACTCGAACCGCAGGCCGCCCTGCCCCGCCAGTTCTTCCATGATCCGCCGCCCGGCGGGAATCACTTCCTTGCCGATGCCGTCGCCGGGGATGGTTGCGATGCGATAAGTCTTCATGTGCCGACAAGGCTCCTTGCTGGTGAGGGTCTGTCGGCACTGTACCGAGGCGGTCGCGTCACGACCGCAGCGGAATTCAAAACTACTTTTACCTGGAGTTGAAGATGGCGCGTCCTCGCGCAAAAGAACGGCGCCCGCAAGGGGCGCCGTTTCGGTTGCGAAGGCGGAGGGGCAAGACCGCCGCGGGCCCGGCTCGATCAGCAGCGGCCCACGTTCAGATTGGAAATCAGGTTGTTGAAGTCCTGGCGCAGGCTGTGGGCATCCTCCACGATCGTGGGGCGCATCATCTTGAACGCGCCCGTGCGCTCGGCATCTTCCTTGTAGCGGCCGTTGTTCGTGTTCTCCAGCACCTTGCGGCCCGAGGCCAGGAAGCTGTTGACCTGCATCATCGTGCCGCTGCAGCCCTTGGGATCGGCCTCGCGCGTCTTCTTGTCGAAGCCCAGGGCCATTTCATTCATCTTGTCCAGCTCTTGCTTGAAGGCGTCCTGGTCGGCGCCCAGGCCCGTGCCGTCGAAGATGCCCGACGCCCGGTCCATGGTGGACTTGCCGTAATAGACGAGGCCGGCGCGGTAGTAGGCCACCGAGCCCTTCTCGGCCTTCTCGAAGGCTTCCTTGGTGTTGGCCGTGTCCTTCACGGAAATGCCGCGATAGAAGGCGCTTTCCGCCTTGACGGCGTCGGTCAGCGCCGCGACGTAGGCGGGACTCTTCTCGCGCGCCAGCGCGCCGCCGTCCGACAGGAAGGTCTTGGCCGCGGAGTAGTTCTGCAACTCGTTGCTCAGCGGCGCCAATTTGCCCAGCGCATCCGAGAACGCCTTGGCGGGCGCGTCGATCTCGGGAATCGGCGCCTTCATCGCCAGCGCGTTGTCGAGCTTTTCCTTGGTGCGCAGGATGGCGGAATCGTTGCTGATCACGAAGTCCTTGATGGGCTTTCCTTCCTTCAGCTTCGGCGCCGCATAGGCCTGGTAGCGGTCCAGCGCTTCCTCGAAGGACGTGCTGATGCCGTTGGCGGCATCGACGTACTGGTTGTACTTGATGATCTCGGCCTGAGCGGTGGTCGGCTCGGCCGCCTTCGCCTCCTTCTTGGCGCTATCGTCGCCGCACGCGGCGAGCGCCAGCGTGACGGCCAGAACGGCGGACATGCGCAAGGGGCGCGACATAAGCATTTTCATTTCCTGTTGCGGGTTGCTATGAGGGGACGCATGATATGCCCGCCCGATGCCTGACTCGCTACAAAGTCATTCAACCCTGTCACAAGAATTTTCAATTCGCGACCGGCTGCGAAAAACGCGCTCGCCCGCGCCCGTCGGCGCCGGGCGGCTCATGCCGCCTCGGCGTCGGCAAGGCGCCGCGCGCGCCACCGATCTTCGTGATCCAGCAGCCAGCGCTTGCGATGCAGGCCGCCGCCATAGCCGGTCAGGGAGGCATCGGCGCCCACCACGCGATGGCAGGGCACGACGATGCCGATGGGGTTCGCGCCGTTGGCCAGTCCCACAGCGCGCACCGCCTTGGGACGCGCGATGCGGTCCGCAAGCCCGCCATACGTGATGGGCTCGCCGCCCGCGATGCCCCGCAGCGCCCGCCATACCTGGCGCTGGAAATCGGTGCCGCCGGTAGCCACCTCCAGGGAGTCGATCGCATGGACCTCGCCATCGAAATATGCCTCGAGCGCGCGCCGGGCGGGCGAGGCCTGCGCGGCGTCGCGCAGTTCGATGGCCTGCTTGCGGTATTGCGTGCGCAGCAGCCTGTGCATGCGCGTCTCGAAATCCTCCCAATCCACCGCGCGCAGGCGCCGCCGGTCGTCGCTGAGGATCAGCATCCGGCCGATGGGCGTGGACACCCGTTCCAGGAAGAATATCTGGGTTGGAATGGACATGGCGGCGGCTCCGGCTGTGACATCGACCTGCGCAATATAGACCCGGCCGCGGTGTGCCGCTGGCGGTTTTCGGACAGGAATGCGTCCGGCACAACATTGTCCGAAAACCGCTAGATCCCATGAACCCGCCGGCGTTAGCATCAACGCATGGACCTGAACCACGACGCCTGCTACAGCGCCATCCAAGTGCGCGACGCCCGTTACGACGGCCGTTTCTTCACCGCCGTCAAGACCACGCGCATCTATTGCCGGCCGGTCTGCCCGGCGCGCACGCCGCTCTCGAAGAACGTCACGTTCTACACGACGGCGGCCGCGGCGCAAGAGGCGGGCTACCATCCCTGCCTGCGCTGCCGGCCCGAAACCGCGCCGGCGCTCGGCCCCGGGCACGAGCTGCCCGACAGCGTGTCGCGCGCGCTGCAGCTGATCGAACTGGGCGCGCTGGACGAAGACGGCGTGGACGCGCTGGCGCAGCGCCTGGGCGTGGGCGAACGCCAGTTGCGGCGCCTGTTCCGCCAGCATCTGGGCGCCTCGCCCGTGGCCGTCGCCCAGACGCGGCGCGTGCTGCTCGCCAAGCAGCTGATCCATGAAAGCCGCCTGCCCATGGCGGAGATCGCCTTCGCCTCGGGCTTCGGCAGCATCCGCCGCTTCAACGAGATCTTCCACGACCTCTTCGGGCGCGCGCCGGGCGCGCTGCGCCGCTCCGCGAAACCAGAGGTGTCCGCCCAGCAGGAAGGGGAGATCAAGCTGCTGCTGCGCTACCGTCCTCCCTACGATTGGAGCGCCATGCTGGACTTCCTGCGGCTGCGGGCCATTCCCGGCATCGAACGGGTCACGGACGACACTTATGCGCGCACGATCGGCCTGGACGGCCACCAGGGCACCGTGACGGTGCGGCCGGGCGCGGGCGACGCGCTGCAGGCCGTCGTGCGCTTTCCAAGGCTGCAGGCCTTGCCCGCCATCATCGCCCGCCTGCGCCGCGTGTTCGACCTGGCCAGCGACCCGGTCGCCATCGCCGCGCAGTTTTCCAGCGATCCGGTCCTGACGTCGCTGATCCGGGCCAGGCCGGGGCTGCGCGTGCCGGGCGCATGGGATGGCTTCGAGTTGGCGATGCGCGCGGTGCTGGGCCAGCAGATCACCGTTGCCGCCGCGATCCGCCTGGCCGGCAAGCTGGTCGCCGCGCACGGCGCCCCCATGGCGCAACCCGACGGCAGCCTGACGCATGTCTTTCCGCTGGCCGAAGCCGTCGCCGGCGCGGAACTGGCTTCCCTGGGCATGCCGCGCAGCCGCGCCGCGACGCTGTCGGCGGTGGCCGCGGCGGCGGTCGCCGACAGGCATCTGTTCGACGCCGGCAGCGGGCTGGCCGAATCCGTGCTGCGCTTGCGGGCGATCCGCGGCATCGGGGAATGGACGGCGCAGTACATCGCCCTGCGCCAATTGCGCGAGCCGGACGCCTTCCCAGCGGCCGACATCGGGTTGATCCGCGCGCTGGAGCGCCTGGAGTCCCGCGAGTACACGCCCGCTCAATTGCTGGCCCGCGCAGAGGCCTGGCGGCCCTGGCGCGCCTATGCCGCGCAGCACCTGTGGACAGCCTGAGCCGGGGCCCCGGTCACCACTGGCCTTCCGCGCCTTTCTGGAAGTACCCGACGAGGAAATCCACGAACACGCGCACCTTGATGGAAAGGTGGTGCCGTTCCGGAAAGACGGCGTAGATGTCGGCCTGCGGCAAGGCATAGTCCTCGAGCACCCGCACCAGCCGGCCGCTGCGCAGATAGCGCGCCAGATCCCACTCGGCGCGCTGCAGGATGCCCAGGCCCGCCAGCCCCCACGTCAGCGTGACCTCGCCGTCGTTGCTGCTGAGGCTGCCCCGCACCTTCACGGTTTCGCTGCGCCGTCCCTTGGTGAAGCGCCACAGCCCGTAGGCCGCCTCGTTCTGCCGGAGCACGATGCATTGGTGACGGGCCAGGTCGTGCGGCGCGGCCGGCACGCCATGGGCTTTCAGGTAGCCCGGCGAGGCGCAGACCAGGCGCCGGTTGGGCGCGATCTTGCGGGCGATCAGGCGCGTGTCCGGCAAATCGCCAAAACGCACGGCCACGTCGAAGGCGTCCTGCACGAAATCCGCCGGACTGTCGGTCAATTGCAGCTGCAGCGATACCTCGGGATACTTTTGGGCGAATTCCGCGATGGCGGGCGCGATGTAGCTGCGGCCGAATCCCAGCGGAGCGTTGACCTTCAGAAGGCCGCGAGGACTGGCCTGGCGGCTGGCGATCAGCTGGTCCAGGTCCTCGATTTCGTCCAGGATGCGGCGGGCGCTCTCCAGGTAGACCTCGCCTTCGGCCGTCAGGCTGAGCCGCCGCGTGCTGCGGTTGACCAGCCGCACGCCCAGGCGCGCCTCGATCTGGGCCAGCCGCTTGCTGACCGCGGCCGGCGTAACGCCCAGTTCGCGCGCCGCCGCGGACATGCCGCCGGCGCGCGCCAGCTCGACGATCAGCAGCAGTTCGCTGGAATGTCCCATGAATGGAACCGGTCTCGGGCGGGGCGCGCCGGATATTTTCCGGTATCAGTCGCGGAAATTCTCGAACTGCAGGGGCAGGTCCACGTCGGTTTTCTTCAGCAGCGCGATGGCCGCCTGCAGGTCGTCGCGCTTCTTGCCGCTGATGCGCAGCTTGTCGCCGTTGATCTGCGATTCCACCTTGAGCTTGGCGTTCTTGATGGCGGCGATGAGCTTCTTGGCCACCGGCTGCTCGATGCCTTGCTTGATGGTGACTTTCTGGCGCGCGCCGCCCAGGTTCTCCAGGGGATCGGCCACGTCCAGGCAGCGCACGTCGATGCCGCGGGCCGACAGGCGGCCGCGCAGGATGTCCAGCATCTGCTTGAGCTGGAACGCGCTGGACGCGACCTGCGTCACGACGAAGCCTTCCAGTTCGAACTTCGCGTCGGTGCCCTTGAAGTCGAAGCGGGTGGACAGTTCGCGGTTGGCCTGGTCGACGGCGTTGGTGAGTTCGTGTTTGTCGACTTCGGAGACGACGTCAAAAGTAGGCATGACACGGAGTCCTGTGCAATGGTGGGTGAAAAATGCGTTCCCGCCATTTTACCGGCGCCGCGCCCCGCGTCACGCCATGACTACCAGCAGGCGCCCCGCCTGCAGCGGATGAGCGATGACCTGCGCGTCGATTCCATACGCCAGGTACAGATTGCCGGGCGTCAGGACCTCTGCCGGCGTGCCCGCGGCGATGGCCCTTCCCCCGCACAGCAGCAACAGGCGGTCGCACCAGCGCGCGGCCAGGTTCATGTCGTGCAGGATGACCAGTACGCCGGTATCGCCCGCATGCGCCAGTTCCGCCGCCGCCCGCAGCAGATCGCCCTGGTGCTTGGGGTCCAGGCTGGCGGTGGGTTCGTCCAGCAACAGGTAGCGCGGCTCGCGCGGGGCGCGCGCCGCGTTGCATTGCACCAGCACGCGGGCGAACTGCACGCGCTGCTGCTCGCCGCCCGACAATTCGGGATAGCGCCGGGCCCGCAGGTGTTTCACGTCCGCCTGCCCCAGCGCCTGCTCCACCAGGCCGTCCACGGCGGCCGGCGACAGCTCCGGGAACGGGTAGGCGCCCATCGCCACCACCTCGCGCACGTCCAGGTCGAAGGTAAGCCCGGGCTTCTGCGGCAGCACCGCGCGGCGCCGCGCCTGTTCTCGATGCGGCAACTGCGCCAGATCGGCGTCTCCGAGCGTCACGCGGCCGCCCTCGGGCGCCAATTCGGAGGACAGCGCGCCCAGCAGCGTGGACTTGCCCGCGCCGTTGGCTCCCAGCAGGCCCACGACCTCCCCCGGGCGCAGCGCCAGCGACACCTGTTCGAGAATGCGGCTGCCTCCGCGCGCCAATGTCAGGTTCTCGGCGGCCAGCATCATCCATGCCTCCTTCCGCGCGCCAGCAGCCACAGGAAAAACGGCCCTCCCACCAGACTGGTGACCAGCCCGATCGGCAACTCGGCCGGAACGACCGCGACCCGCGACAGCCAGTCCGCCAGCGCCAGGGCCAGCGCCCCGCCGAGCACGCAGGCAGGCAGCAGCCAGCGATGGTTGGCGCCCAGCGTCATGCGCACCAGGTGCGGCACCACCAGGCCCACGAACGCAATGCCGCCCGTGGCCGCTACCAGCGGCCCCACGATCAGGGCGCACGCCAGCACCAGCCTGGCGCGCACCCGCTTGAGCGCATAGCCCAGGTGCTGCGCCTCGCGCTCGCCCAGCAGCAAGGCATTCATCACGCGCCATTGGCCCATGAGCCACAACGACATCAGCAGGATCCACGGCCCCAGGAACGCCAGCAGCGTCCAGTTCGCGCCCGCCAGGCTGCCCATGCTCCAGAATGTCAGGTCGCGCAGCTGGGCATCGTTGGCGACGAAGGTGAACAGGCCGATCATGGCGCCTGCCACCGCGTTGATCGCGATGCCGGCCAATAGCAGGCCCGCCACGCCCGGCACCCGCCGGCCGAGGGCGTAGGCGCAGAAGGTCGCGAGCAGGCTGCCGGCGAAGGCCGCGGGCGCCAGGATCCAGAAGCCGCCCGAGGTCAGGACGATGGCCCCGACCGCCCCCAGCGCGCCTCCTGCCGAAATGCCGATCAGGCCCGGTTCCGCCAGCGGGTTGCGGAACAGCGCCTGCATGGACGCGCCCGAAATGGCCAGGGCCGCGCCCGCGACCAGCGCGAACAGCACGCGCGGCAGCCGGATGTCGATCAGCACGTTGCGCCAGAGTTCGCTGCCGGGGTCCGGGGTTCCCCACAGCAGCGAGGGCAGCTCGCGCAGCGGGATCCGGACCGCCCCGCTGCTGCTGGCGGCCAGCGCCACGGCCACCACGACCATGCCCAGCAGCAGCAGGGCCAGCGGCGGCTTCACGCGCCCGGCGCTAGCGCGCCATCGCACCGGCGGCCTCGCGCTTGAGTTCGGTCAGCGCCTGCGGCAGGCGCGGGCCCATGCCCAGCAATAGCAGATCGTCCATGACGATCACGCGTTGGCGGGCGGCGGCCGGCGTGGAGGCGATGCCCGGCATGGCCAGCAGTTTCTCCGTTCCGCCGCTGGCTTCGAGCGAAGTCTTCGTCACCACGATCACGTCCGGGGCCAACGCGCTGACGGCCTCGGCGGAGACCGGCTTGTAGCCCTGCTGGTCCTTGAGCACGTTGACCAGGCCCGCCATCGCCATCACTTCGTTGGCGGCGGTACCGCGCCCGGCGCCCTGCAGGGCCCCCGTGCGGTTGATCAGCAGGATGGCGCGCGCCCGGGTGACGGGTATCGCCTCGACCTGCTTGAGCTCGCCCGCGATGCGCTCCACCATGCGCTCGCCTTCCGGCGCCACGCCCAGCGCATCCGCCACGTTGCGGATGCGCGCCTTGAGCGAGTCGACGGACGGCGAATCCGGCACCGTCACCACCCGCACGCCGACCTCGCCCAGCCGCTTGAGCGCGTCGGGCGGACCGGCCTGTTCGGATGCCAGCACCAGGTCGGGCTTCAGCGCCAGCACGCCCTCCACCGGCACCGAGCGGTAATAACCGACCCGCGGCAGCCGGGTCGCCGCCTCGGGGTAGAGGCTGGACAGATCGTCCCCCACCAGGCGCTCGCCCTGCCCCAGTTGATAGACGATCTCGGTCACGCTGCCGCCCAGCGTCACGACCCGTTCGGGCGGCGCCGCGTGCGCGGCAACGGCCGCCATCCATCCGATTGCCATCGCCAGCCATGTCTTCATCGCATCGTCCTCATGCGGCCAGCGGCGCGCTGCACAGGCTGGCCATCAGTTCGCGCCACTGCGTCAGTTCCGGTTTGCCGGGTTTGCGTTCGCCGAAGAACTGCGCGATGAGTTCGCCCGTGGCGGAATACAGTTCCAGCGAGGTGACCCAGCCATCGGAGGTGGGCTTGTTCACCACCCAGGCCGACGCGATCGCCGTCGTGTCCAGGTGCAGGTTGAATGTCGGATCCAGCACGTTGTACCAAGGGCCGGTGCGGCGCAACTGCCGCACCGGGCCGGTATGGATCTGGATCATGCCGCGGTTGCCTACGAAACACATGATGGACAGGCCCGATTGCGCCGCCGATTCCAGCATGCGTTCGACGGATTCCGCGGGCACCGGCTGCGCCAGGTCCTCGCCCGCGGCGGCCAGCGCCGCCAGCCGCGATACCTTGAACTTGCGCAGCAGCGGGAAGAACTCATGGGTGTCCTGCATGGCCAGCCAGGCTTCGCGCCACTGCGCGCTGTCCTCGACGCGGTCCGCGTCGGCGGCCGGGGCATAGGGCGCGGTCTCGGGCCATGCGGCCTCGCCCGCGAACTTCGCCACCAGCGCGTCGTAGGCGGCGGCGTCGGTGGCGTCGGTACGGTAGACCTTGTGCACGGCCACGCCCGCGCCGTCGAAGAACTGCAGGCTGTGGCGGCCGTCCTGCTCGACGGCCCAGGCCGACTTCCAGGCGGTGAAGAACACCCGCAGGTCGATATCCGGCCCCAGCACCAGGCCGACGGGCCCTTCGGCCTGGATGTCCTCGTACACGCCATGCCGCTCGTGCACACACCAGTCGTTGCGCGTAAGCGCCATGACTTCGCCCAGCGTGCCAAGCTCGCGGAAGATTTCCTGCGGCGTGCCGCGCAGGGCGGTGGCCTTCACGCCGCCGCAGCCCGCCGCCACCCATTCGGCTTCGGAAACACCCAGCGCCTGCGCAAGGTTACGGGCGCGCAGCCCGGGTTGCGAGGCGGCCAGCGCCTCGTTGCGGGCGCGCAGCGCTTGCGCGCGGGACGAAAAATCGGTGTTGCTCATGGTGGGCCCTCCGGCCGTTCAAACGGGTTGCGAAAGCCGCCGCCGGCCGGCGGCGGCGCGGGTTCAATACTGGTATGTCAGTGAGACGCGGACGCTGCGCCCCGGTTCCGTGTACCAATCGACCGGACGCGGTATCGCGGTGGCGCCGGCGGTCGGCACATTGATGGCCTCCCAGTATTTCTTGTCGAACAGGTTGAAAACGCCTGCCTGCACCTGCAATCCCTTCACCGCCGCGGGACGCCAATAGCCCATCAGGTCCACCACGCCGTAGCCCGGCGCCTGGAAATCGGGATTGCGCGCCTCGGGAGTGGCGTCGGGGTACTCGACCTTGTTGCGTTGCAGCGCGGTGGTCAGCATTGCGTCCACGCCCCATACGTCGCGGCTGTAGCCCACCCCCAGCACCGCTTTCAGCGGCGCCACGGAGTTCAGGTACTGCCCCGTGCTTTCATCCTTGCCCACGGCCCAGGCCAGCGAGCCCCACGTGCGCCAGCCCGGCGAGAACTTCCAGTGCGCGCTCGCCTCCGCGCCGTAGATGCGCACCTTGGCCCGGTTCACGGTCCCGGTCACGCCCAGGGGGTACTGGCCCGCCCATCCCGGCTGCCATTGCGGCGAGCCCGCATTCAGCGGCACATCGCCGTCGATGAAATTCTGGTAGCGGTTGTCGAAGAACGATATCGCGCCCCCCAGCGCGTCCGACCCCATCTTGGCCCCCAGCTCCCAGCCCTTGCTGGTTTCGGGCTTCAGGTAGGGATTGCCCACGCGCAGGTAGGTGCCCGGGCCGCCGTAGTTGGTGTAGAGCTGGGTCGGGCTGGGCGCCTTGAAGCCGTAGGCGTATTGCGCGTAGAAGCTCAGCTCGTCCCGGGCCTTCCACGTGGCGAGCAGCTTGGGCGAGAAACGGCTGCCGCCATTGGACGGGGGCAGGCCGCCCGCATTCGGATTGCTCTCGTAGCTGGCGGTGGATTGCGGCTTCTGTTCGTAGTGATCGTAGCGCAGCGCCGGCATGATCGTGTAGCGGCCGTCTGCGAAGCTGAATTCGTCCTGCACCCACAAGGCCCACTGGCGGCCCTTGGATTGCGGCACGTCGGCCTGATTGGTGTGCAGCATGTCGCATGCGCGCGGGCCGAACGGCGCGGGCGTGCCCGGGCGGATCGCGGGGCAGTTGTCGTAGCCGCTGGAATTCTGCTCGGTCTTGTTCCCGTACCACTCGCCGCCGACCGTCCACAACTGCGACACGGCCCCGCCGCCCAGGCGCTTGGTCAGTTCCGTGTTCGCGCCGAACAGTGTCTGCTGGATCGAGTTGCTGCGGCCGTAGGGGCCGCTGGGGAAGCCGTAGCGGAAGGGATCCCTGGGAATGATGTAGGCGCGGGAATCGACGCCGCGGATGCCGCGTTGCGAACTGTCGAGCCGCAGGCGCTGCCAATAGACGACGGCGGTGGCCGTATCGATGAGGCCGCCTTCGCCGGGCGCCCTGTAGGCGTAATCGAACGACACGCGCTCGCGTTCGGTTTCCTTGCGCGTGCCGTTCTCGCCATAGAGATAGCTGGTGCCGGCGCCCTGCTCGAACATGCTGTCGATGTCGGCATTGCGCTTGAAGTATTCGCCCGTCAGCCCGAAACGGTGGCCGCCTTCGACGCGCTGCTGCAATTTCAGCAGGAAGCTGCGCTGGTCATAGTCTTCCGGGCTGGGCTCGCTGCGCGCCGGGCCATAGCCGCCGACGTCGCCCCGGTTGTCCAGCGCATGGCCGTTGCGCAGCCCCGCCTGCACCAGCCAGAACGTGTTGTCGCGGATCTGGCCCGCCAGCGCCGCGTTGGCGCCCCAGCTGCTGTCGGCCGAATCGTAGTCGGTCTTGGCCAGCGCGCCGAAGGCCCTGCCGTCGCCGAGCAGGTCCGACGGTTCCAGCGTGTACAGGTCGGCGATGCCGGAGATCGCGCCCGAGCCGCCGCCGCTGGCGTCCGCGCCGCGCACGATGTCCAGCCGCGACAGGCTGTTGAAATCCACGGCCTCCAGCCCGCCCTTCACGCCGCGCGCGCCGTCGTCCAGCCATGGCAGGCGGATGCCGTCCACGCGTGTCAGCACGCGGTCCTGGTCCAGACCGCGTATGTTGATGCTGTTGTTCTGCCGGTTGAAGCTCACGCCGGGCTCGGCCCGCTTGCCCAGATCGCTCCAGTTCCGGATCTGCAGATCGTCCAGGCGCTTGCGGTCGGTGGTGGTTTCCCAGGCGGGCGCGCTGACGGCGCCATCGCCTTCCACCTTGACGGGCGCAAGCTGCGTCACGCCGGCGGACGCCCGCGACTCCAGGACGAAGACCCGGGAGCTGCGTTCCCGCACGCCCAATCCGCTGCCCTCCAGCAAGCGCGAAAAGCCTTCACTCACGGAATAGACTCCGGCGAGCCCCGCCGTGCGGCGCTGCCCCACCAGCGCGGCGTCGAACAGCACGGTCACGCCCGCGCTGTCCGCGAAGCGCGGCAGGGCCTCGGCCAGCGGGCCCGCGGGGATGCGATAGCTGCGGGCCTGCGCCTGCTCCGAAGCCTGTGCCCATACGCCCGACGCCGGCAGCACGACGCCCGCAAGGGCGGTAAGGGCGAACGCCGCATGCACGGACGCGGCAAGTCGGGTCAGCAGGCATTGCGCGCCTCGGGCGGGTCGGGAGCCGCTTGCGCGGCCGGCGGGAAGGTAAGCCATGGTCGTCCTTTCGATCCAAAAGGTGTCGGCATTCGTTTGCCTATACAGACCATGACCCGCGTGGATTCCAAATCGGACAGCTTTGACGAAAGAATTTTCGATGCGGCCATTTCCGGCCGGCTTCAGGCATCGGCCGCGGCGCGCGGCCCGATGGTCACCCAGTACGGCGTGCGGTAGCGCACCTGCACCGGCAAGGTCGCCGGCAAGGCAGCCAGGACCGCGTCCGTGTCGCGCAGCTGGAAAGCGCCCGAGATCCTCAGGTGCGCCACCGCCGGATCGCAGCGCAGGATGCCCGGCCGGTAGCGGTCGAGTTCGGCGGCGAACGCGTCCAGGCGCATGCGGCTGGCGTACAGGACTCCGCGCAGCCAGTCGCTGGCGTGCGGATCCGCGGGCGACGCCGGCGACATGCCCGCTTCCGTGAGGCTGCCCTGCTCTCCCGCCGACAGGCCGAGGGCGCTGCCGGAATGTGCCTGGCGGCTTATCCGGACCTGCCCTTCCTGCACACTGACCTGGCAGGACTCTCCCTGTTGCCGCACGCAGAAGCGCGATGCCTGGGCCTCGATATCGCCCAGGCGCGTGCGCACCACGAACGGCCGGGGATGCGCGGCGGTGTCGGCCACGGCGTGCACGGCGATCTCTCCGGAGCGCAGCCGCAGCATGCGGGCGGTGGCGCTGAACATGACGTCCACGGCGCTGCCTGTATTCATGCGCAGCGTGGAGCCGTCGGCCAGCGCCACGTCGCGGCGTTCCCCCGCCGCGCTGCGGTAGTCGGCGCCCCAGTCCAGGGGATCGGCGCGCCAAGCGGCCCAGGCGGCCGGGCCGGCAGCCACCAGGGCCGCCAGCGCCTTCAGCGCGGCGCGGCGGTTCTTGAGCGCCGGCCGGTTCAGAGTGGCCATGCCGAGGGCCGGCGGGATCAGTCCGAAGCGTTCGTTCACGCGCTGCGCGCGCTGCCAGGCATGTTCATGCTCGGCCTTGCTGGCGCGCCACTGGTCGCAGGCCCGCCGGTCGGCCTCGGTGGCGCGGCCCGAACCCAGGCGCATCAGCCAGCGCGCGGCTTCGCGCGCCACGCCGCGTTCCACGGCGGGCAGCTCGGCGCCGGCGTCGGGCGCGGCGCTCAGATCGCCGCCATGATGCATTGTTCGAATCCCCTGGCGATATAGCGGTGCACAGAGCGCAGCGATACGTTGAGCCTGGCCGCGATCTCGCCGTGGCTCAGACCCTCCAGTTGCGCCATCAGGAAGGCCTGGCGCGCGCGCAGCGGCAGGCCCGCCAGCATCTCGTCGATCTCCTGCAGCGCTTCCAGGATGATCAGGCGCTGTTCCGCCGAGGGCGCCAACGGTTCGGGCATCAGGGCCAGGGCTTCCAGGTAGGCCTGCTCCACCGACCGGCGCCGGTGGTGGTTCATGAGCAGGCGCTTGGCGATGGTGGTGAGGTAGGCGCGCGGCTCGCGCAGCGCATCCAGTTCATGGCGATGCCGCAACACCCGCAGAAAGGTGTCCTGCGCCAGATCGGCCGCGTCGAAGGCATTCCCCAGCTTGGCGCGCAGCCAGCTATGCAGCCAGCCGTGATGCGCGCGATACAGAAGATGGACGGCGTCGCTCGAAGCGAGCACGGGATTCGGCACGACAGGCTCCTGGACTCTTTACTACAAATAGAAATCAATCTCATTCTAAATGCAAAACCCTGATCCAGGTCAAGCCCGCGCGCCGCGCATTGACGGGGATATCATGGGGACAGGTTTCGCCGCCCCGGCGGCCCTTCCCAGGAGGCGGGTTTCCCCATGCTCTACAGCGCGCTCAAGTTCGTCCATCTCATGGCCGTGATCCTCTGGGTCGGCGGCATGCTGTTCGCCCACTGTTTCCTGCGCCCCGCAGCCGCCCGGCTGGAACCGCCGGTCCGCCTGCCCCTCATGGCGTCGGTGCTGGGGCCCTTCCTGAACGCCGTGCTGGCGGCCATCGTGCTCATCCTGCTGTCGGGCGCGGCGATGATCGGCCAGGAAGCCTCGCAGGCCGCGCAGACCGGCGGCGCCTTCTTCATGCCGCGCAGCTGGACCTTCATGGCCGCCGGGGGGCTCGTCATGATGGCCATCTACGCCTACATCCGCTTCGTTCTCTACCCGCGGCTGAACGCGGCCGTCCTGAAATCCGACTGGCCGGCGGGCGGCCAGGCCATGGGCGGCGTGCGGCGCTGGGTGGGCGTGAACCTGCTGCTGGGCATCGCCATCATCGCCATCGTCTTCCTGGGCTAGGCGGATATCGGCCGGCGCCGGGCTGCCATCGGGCATGCGGCGGCTGGTACCGGAATTCTTTTGCCTGGTGCAATACGCGGTACATCCTCGGTCGCCACACTGGGGAGGGATGCCTCTCGCGGGCCTCCACAACAAAAGGAATCTCCATGATCAAGCGCGTCTTCCAACTGGCCGCCCTCGGCCTGTTCGCCACTTCGTTCGCCGCGCGGGCCGCGGCGCCCATCGACAACAGCGCGCTGGAGCAGCCGGGATTCCGCGAGCACAAGGCCACCTACGGCGTGGTCTACCGGCTGCCCCAGGAAGTCAACGCCGTGCTGGACGCCAGGATCAACGGCACGCTCAAGGCCGACCTGCTCAAGCTGGGCCTGAAGACCGAAGCCGAAACGCCCAACATGCCGCACGTGACGGTCGTGCACATCCACAGCGCCGATCCGGCCACGCCCGCGCGCATGCTGAAGGCGCTGCCCAAGCCGCCGTCCCCGCTGCAGGTCACCTTGAAGAATTTCTACCCCACCGAGGCCGCCAAGGGCGCGGGCCGTCCCTGGTGGCTGGACCTGGGCGTGGTCAAGAGCGGCCAGGGCTTCGAGGACATGATGCGCTACAACACCATGGCCACCGCGGCCCTGGCGCCCTTGCGCGACGGCCCGCTGCCGCGCGTGACCGGCCCCGTCTACGCCAAGATGGGCGACGCGGGCAAGAACCTTGTCCGCACCCAGGGAGTCAGCGGCGTGAACGTCATGCAGGACGGCAAGGAAGTGCGCGCGCACAATCCGCACACCACGCTGGTCTACAGCATGGCGCCCTACGACGCGCGCTTGCAGGACGCCATGAAGCAGGAGGCCGACAAGTTCAATGCCGTGCTGCCCGAGGGCATCGCCGCCACCTTCAAGGAAGTGTCCATCGTCGAGATCGGCTTCGCCGGCAACGTGGTTCGCGAGATCTACCGCATCAGCCTGGAAGACGGCTCGGTGCTCGACGTGGCCACGGGCAGGAAGGCCGGGACCTGAGCCCCGGGAGCGGCCGCGGCGGCGATACCGGATGCTGCCATTTCATGGCAGCATTACGTAATCGCCAGCCTTCCGCTCCTCCCCATGTCCCGAACCGAAAGACTGCTCGGCCTGCTGCAGACCTTGCGCTGCCATCGCCGCCCGGTCAGCGGGCGCCAGTTGGCCGCCGATCTGGGCGTCAGCATCCGCACGCTGTACCGCGACATCGCCACCCTGCAATCGCAGGGCGCCGAGATCGAGGGCGAGCCGGGCCTGGGCTACGTCCTGCGTCCCGGTTTCATGCTGCCGCCGCTGATGTTCAGCACCGAGGAAATCGAAGCCCTGGTGCTGGGCACCCGCTGGGTGGCGGACCGCTCCGATCCCCGGCTCGGGCAGGCCGCGCGCAATGCGCTGGCCAAGATCGGCGCCGTGCTGCCCGCGGAACTGCGCGACGGGCTGGACGCCATTCCCCTGCTGGTCGGCCCCAGCGCGGTCACCGTGGTCGACCGCGTGGACCTGTCGCTCATCCGCCAGGCCATCCGCAACGAACAGAAAATCGACATCACCTACCGGGACGACAATGGCGCCGACTCCGCGCGCGTGATCTGGCCGTTCGCGCTGGGCTTTTTCGACAGCGTGCGCATCGTGATGGCCTGGTGCGAACTGCGCCAGGACTTCCGCCATTTCCGCACCGACCGCATCGCCACGCTGGTGCCCGGCGCGCGCTATCCCCGGCGCCGGCACGCGCTGCTGAAAGCGTGGCGCGCGATCAATCGCGAGCCCCGGAAATCCGCTTGATGGCTACTGCCAAAAACTGACAGCACCCCTGTCTAAGATGAGCGCGTCACCTTTCAGGAGCGCATCATGTCCGACACCAATTTCGTCATTCTCTACGTTGACAAGCCGGCGGCCAGCGCCGCGTTCTACAGCGCGCTGCTGCAGCGCCCGCCCGTCGAAAGCTCCCCCACCTTCGCCTTGTTCGCGCTGGACTCCGGGCTGATGCTGGGCCTGTGGTCGCGCCACACCGTCGAACCCGCGGCCGCCGGTCGGGGCGGCGCGTCCGAACTGGCGTTCACCGTTCCCGACCCGGATTCGCTGGACCGCCGCCACGTGGACTGGAGCCTGCGCGGCCTGCCCATCCTCCAGCCTCCCACCGACATGGATTTCGGCCGCACGTTCGTGGCCCTGGATCCCGACGGCCACCGGCTGCGCGTTTTCTCGCCGGCCCCGCAGGAAGCTCCCGCCGAACAGCGCGCCTCCGGCCTGGCCAGCGCCTGAAGCCTCCTCTTTCCCCCTGGCCGCCCGCTCAGGAACGCTGCTGGCGGGCGGCCAGGGCCGCGGGCTCGGCGCGCTTGCGCAGCAGCAGTCCGTAGGCGGCCGCCAGGATCAGCAGAAAGGGCACGCCGAACACCAGGGTCATCTTGAACACGCTGGTGAAATAGGTGGTCGCCAGAATCGCCAGCATGGCGGCCGCGCCCAGCAGCGTCAGCGCCGGGAAGCCCGGCATCCGGAACGACAGCGGCGCGCCGCCGTCGCGCGCCCAGCGGCGCCGGAAGAAGTAATGCGTCACGAAGATCATCATCCACGTGAACAGCGCGCCGAACATCGAAATCGCCATCATCAGGGCGAAGGCGGTCTCGGGATACAGCACGTTCAGAACGGCGGCGATGCCGATCCCGCTAGTGGACAGCAGCAGCGCGTTCAGCGGCGTGCCGCTGCGCGTGAGGCGGCCCAGCGCGGACGGCGCATGGCCGGCGCGCGACAGGCTGAACATCATGCGCGTCGTGATGTACAGCTGGCTGTTCATCGCCGACAGCGCCGCCACCAGCACGATGAAATTGATCACGTCCGCCGCGCCCGGGATGCCCAGCGCCTGCATCACCTTCACGAAAGGGCTGCCGCCCTTGCCCGCCTCGTCCCAGGGCACGATGGCCAGGATCAGCGCCAGCGTCAGCAGGTAGAACACCACCAGGCGGACGATGGTGGCCCGGAACGCCTGCTTGACCGCGCGCTCCGGATCCTCGGCCTCGCCCGCCGCCACCGCGATCATCTCCACGCTCAGATAGCTGAAGATCGAGATCACCACGGCGATCCACATGCCCCAGACGCCGTTCGGGAAGAATCCGCCGTGCGAGGTGTACTGCGCCGTGCCGTACTGAGGGCTGCCCCGGACCACATAGGCGCCCAGGACGATGAAGGCCACGATGGCGCTGACCTTGATCGTCGAAAACCAGTATTCCACCGTGCCGAACGCCTTGACGCTCATCGCGTTGATGAAGATCAGCGCGGCGGAAAACAGGCAGACCCACTGCCAGCCCGGCACGTCCGGAAACCAGAGTTTCATGTACTCCGCCACGGCGGTGACTTCGGTGCCCACCGCCAGCACCACGCAGGACCAGTATGCGTATCGCACCAGAAAGCCGGCCAGCGGACCGATGTAGTGCTCGGCGTAGGCGCCGAAGGAGCCCGAGGTGGAATGCGCCACCGTCATCTCCGCCAGGCAGCCCATGAGCAGCAGCGTGATCAGGCCGCCGATGGCGTAGCTGATGATTACGCTGGGCCCGGCGAAGCCGATGGCGAATTTGCTGCCCAGGAAAAGCCCCGTGCCGATGGCCCCGCCAATGGCGATCATGCTCATCTGGCCGGAGGTCAAGCGCCGCTTGAGTCCCTGTTCGCGTTCGGCTATCCGGCCGAACCCCTGTTGTTGCCGCATTGTCTCCTCCTTGTACTGCGCTCTCTTGCTGGATACAGGGCCGCTCGGGCCCGCGCTGGGATCTGCTGGCGCCCGAGGGGTCAGGTCACGGCGGCGCGCTGCCTGAATTCCGGCTTGTCCCAGGCGCGCGTGTCCAGCACGTCCTTCAGGATATCGACGGCGTCCCACACGTCGGCGTAGCCGAAGTACAGCGGCGTCAGGCCGAAACGCAGCACCTCGGGCTCGCGGTAATCGCCGATGACGCCGCGCGCGATCAGCGCCTGCATCACTTCGAAGCCGTTCGGGTGGCGGAAACTGACGTGGCTGCCGCGTTCGGCGTGATTGCGCGGGGTCACCAGCGTCAGGGGATGGCCCGCGCAACGCTGCTCGACCAGCGAAATGAACAGGTCGCCCAGCGCCAGCGACTTCTTGCGCACCTCGGCCATGTCGGCCGCGTGCGCCACGTCCAGACCGCACTCCACCAGCGACAGCGACACGATGGGCTGCGTGCCGCACAGGTAGCGGCGGATGCCGCCCGCGGGCTCGTAGGCCACGGCCATGTCGAATGGCCGCGTGTGGCCCCACCAGCCGGACAGCGGCTGCCAGAAGTCCTTGGTGTGGCGCGGCGCCACCCAGATGAAGGCCGGCGAGCCCGGGCCGCCGTTCAAATACTTATAGGTGCAGCCCACGGCGAAGTCGGCGTCGGCCCCGTTCAGGTCCACCGGCACGGCGCCCGCGGCGTGCGCCAGGTCCCAGATGGCCAGCGCGCCGCGTTCGTGCGCCAACGCGGTCACCGCGGCCATGTCGTGCATCTGCCCGCTGCGGTAGTTCACGTGCGACAGCAGCATCGCCGCCACGGAATCGTCCAGCGCGGCCTCCAGCGGCAGGGCGTCGTCGATCAGGCGCATTTCGTAGCCCTGCTGCAGCAGGTCTATCATCCCCTGGATCATGTAGAGGTCAGTGGGGAAGTTGTCGCGTTCGGACAGGATGACGCGGCGCGAGGGCTGCTTCTGCTGCTGGATGCGCAGCGCGGCGGCCAGTGCCTTGAAAATGTTCAGCGACGTCGTGTCCGTGATGACCAGCTCGCCATCGCGCGCGCCCAGCAGACTGCCCAGCTTGTCGCCCAGGCGGGCGGGCAGGTCGAACCAGCCGGCCGTGTTCCAGCTGCGGATGAGGCCCGAGCCCCATTCCTGGCCGATGACGGCGGCGGCGCGGGCGGCGGCGGCCTTGGGCAGCACCCCCAACGAATTGCCGTCCATGTAAAGCACGCCCGGCGGCAGGTCGAATTGGTCTTTCAAGGGCGCCAGGGGATCCTGGCGGTCGGCGTTCACGCAGTCGTCACGGGTTTTCATCGCGGCTCCATCGGGCAATTTTCTGATAAATACTAGCAGCGCCGGCGGGCTGATATATTGCAAATCCGGGCGCGGATTACCCTAGGTTTCCGCATTAGGTTGCATAGAACGGATTTTTTTGAAATTGGATTGCGCCATGCAAATCGACGCCATAGACCAGCGGATCCTCTACCGCCTGCAGGAGAACGGCCACCTCAGCAACCAGGACCTTGCGGAACAGGTGGCGCTGTCGCCATCGGCCTGCCTGAGGCGCGTGCGCGCGCTGGAAGAAGCCGGGCTGATCCGGGGCTACCGCGCCGTGCTGGACGCCGAAAAGCTGGGCTTCGAACTGGAAGCCATCGTCCACGTGTCGCTGGACCAGTCGCGCCCGGGCTGGCATGAGGAATTCCTGGCCGGCATCGCGCTGCATGACGAGATCACCGAAGCCAGCATCGTGACGGGCGCGTCCAACTACATACTGGCGGTGCGCACCCGCAACCTGGCGGCGTTCTCGCAATTCGTGGAAGACAAGCTCAGCAAGATCCCGGGCGTGCGCGACCTGTGCTCGCATATCGTCATGCGCAAGGTAAAAAGCCGCGGCGGCATGCTGCCGCTGGGCGGCTGGCGCTAGGGCCTGTTCATCCTAAATCGAGCCGAGGCGCAGGAAGCCGAACACGGTCACGAAATGGCAGGCGGTGCCGCCCATGACGAACAGGTGCCAGATGCCGTGGGCGTGCCGCCAGCGCTTGCCGTTCACGTAGAACAGCGTGCCCGCGGTATAGACTCCCGCGCCCGCCAGCAACCAGGTCAGCCCGGCCGAGGACAGGGCGCCGGCGATCGGCGCGGCGAACATCACGCCGAGCCAGCCCATCGCCAGGTAGAGCGGCAAGGCGGGAGCGGCGCCGCGCGCCCACCACAACTCGCGGCCGATGCCGACCGCGGCAAGCACCCAGATGGCCACGCCCATGGCGGCGCCCCAGCCGTGCTCCACAGGCCCGAACGCCAAAGGCGTGTAGGTGCCGGCGATCAACAGGTAGATCGCGCAATGGTCGGCCTTCGCCCATATCGCCTTGCGGCGGCCGCGCGACCAATGGAACAGCACCGACGATGCGTACACGGCGATCATCGAGGCGGCGAACACGGCGCAGCCGACGAGCTGCCGCGTGTCCACGTTCAGCTCGGCCGCCCGGGCAATCAAGGCGCCCGACGCGGTCACGGCCAGCGCCAGGCCGGCCAGATGCGTCGCGCCGTTGAGTCGTTCGCCTTCGTACATGCGCCCTCCGCCCTCCGGCCATGCGCCGGCGCCTCCCATCATGGACGCTTTCCATGACAGTCCCGGGTCAGCGAGGCGGCGGGCGCAATCAGGCGATGAAGTCCACGGCGGCCGGATAGCCTTCCAGCGCGCGCGCCGACAGGATGGCGCGCTGCACGGCGATCGCCATGGCCTCGGCCGCCATCACGCCCAGCAGCATGACGTTGGCGTTCTTGCCCGACGCCCCCGTGCCCAGCGCGAAGATGGTGTCGCCATCGAGCATGGTGTGGATCGGGTTGATCGCGCGGGCCAGGCCGTCGTGCGCCATGCCCGCGATCTTCTGCGCTTGCGCCTTGGTCAGCCGGGCGTCGGTCGCGACCGCGCCGATCGTGGTTGCCGCCCCCGCCCGCATCGACTTGGGCAGATCGCCGGCCAGAACGGCGGCGCGGGTGTCCAGCAGCATGTTGCCGTCGGCCGTGCGCGCGCCGGCCAGGATGCGGCCGCTGGAGGGATCCAGCACATCGCCCACGGCATTGACGGCCACGATGGCCCCGACGGTCACGCCCGCGACGGTCAGCGACGCGGTGCCCAGGCCGCCCTTCATGGCGCGTTTGGGCCCATACAGCTTGCCTACCGTGGCGCCCGCCCCCGCGCCGACGTTGCCTTCCTCGGGCGCGTCGGCCGTGGCCGACTTGCAGGCCTGGTAGCCCGCGGCCGCATCGGGCCGGATCGACGCGTCGCCCACGCCCAGGTCGAACAGGATGGCCGAGGGCACGATGGGCACGTGCGCGACGCCCACGTCGAAGCCGATCTTCTTTTCCTCCAGGTAGCGCATGACGCCGGACGCGGCGTCCAGGCCGAACGCGCTGCCGCCGGCCAGCATGATGGCGTGCACCTTGTCCACCATGTTCATGGGATTGAGCAGATCGGTTTCGCGCGTGCCCGGCGCGGCGCCGCGCACGTCGACCCCGCCCGTCGCGCCGGCTTCGGCGATGATGACCGTGCAGCCCGTCGGGCGGCGCGTATCCGTGTAGTGCCCCACGCGCAGGCCCGCCACGTCCGTGATGCTGCCTCCGCCCGGCATCCGCCGCGGCCCGTTGGCGCCGTGGACCGGCATTGCGCCGGCCGCCGCGGCCCCCGCGGCCGCCACCATGAAAGCCCGCCTGTTCCATCGCTGTTCCACACCGATCTCCATCAAGGTCCCGCATGAATGAACCCGGGCCGGACCGCGCCAGGGCGAGAGTGACGCCATATGACTTGCCGCTATATTTTTACTATTCCTTATGCTTTGTGGAAAAATAGGTGCGTTGTTAGAGTGCGGCTACGCCGGAGGGCATCGCAGGCCCACATGCTCTCCACAGTGATATCTGCCATCCGTGGAGCATCGCCATGAAACTCTTTCGTACGCTGTTTGCCGCCGGCCTCATCCAGGTCGCCGCGCTGTCCGCCGCCCATGCCCAATCCGGCCTGGAGCAAATCAAATCGGCGGGCGTGTTCAAGATCGGCACCGAAGGCACCTACGCCCCCTTCACCTTCCACGACGCGTCCGGCCAGCTTACCGGTTTCGACGTGGACATAGGCCGCGCCATCGCCGAACGGCTGGGCGTGAAGGCCCAGTTCGTCGAGGGCAAATGGGACGGGCTGATCGCCGGGCTGGACGCCAAGCGCTACGACGCCGTGATCAACCAGGTGGGCATCACCGACGCGCGCCGCGCCAAGTATGACTTTTCCGATCCGTACATTTCATCGGCCGCGGTGCTGATCGTGCGCGACGACAACACCAGCATCAAGTCCTTCGACGACCTGAAAGGCAAGAAGTCCGCCAACACGCTGACCAGCAATTTCGGCAAGCTGGCGCAGAGCCACGGCGCGGAAGTCGTCGCCGTGCAAGGCTTCAACGAAGCCATCGACCTGCTCACCTCGGGCCGGGTCGAGGCCACCGTGAACGACAATCTCTCGTTCCTCGACTTCAAGAAGCAGAAGCCGAACGCCAAGGTCAAGATCGCCGCCACCGACAAAACGGCCGAATTCAGCAACTCGGGCGTGCTGATCCGCAAGGGCAATCCCGAGCTGCAGGCCGCCATCAACAAGGCGCTGGCCGACATCAAGGCGGACGGCACCTACAAGACCATCTCGGTCAAGTACTTCGGCACGGACCTGTCGGCGCAATAAGCGGCTGGAGACCCCATGACGCCACCTTCCTGGCTGCAAGCCTTCCTGCCCGACTGGCTGCTGGCGCAAGTCGGCGGGTGGACGGTGCCGTCCTGGATGCAGCTCATGGCGGACTCGTTCTGGCCCCTGCTGAAGGCGGGGCTGATGTTCACGGTCCCCTTGACGCTGATGTCCTTCGTGCTGGGCCTGGCGCTGGCCTTCGTGGTCGCGCTGATACGGCTGTTCGGCCCCGCTCCCCTGGTGGCCGTCGCGCGCTTCTACGTATGGCTCATACGCGGCACGCCGCTGCTGGTCCAGCTGTTCGTGATCTTCTACGGGCTGCCCAGCGCGGGCATCGTGCTGGATCCGCTGCCCGCCGCGCTGATCGGATTCACGCTCAACGTGGGCGCCTACAACTCGGAAGTGATCCGCGGCGCCATCGAATCGATCAGCAAGGGCCAGTGGGAGGCCGCCTATTCGCTCAGCATGACGCGCGGGCAGGCGCTGCGCCGCACCGTCCTGCCGCAGGCGGCCCGCGTCGCCGTGCCGCCTCTGTCCAACTCCTTCATCGCGCTGGTGAAGGACACCTCGCTGGCCGCGGTGCTGACCGTGCCCGAAATCTTCCAGGCCGCGCAGCGCATCGCCGCGGTCACCTATGAACCGTTGATCCTCTACACCGAGGCCGCGCTGATCTACCTGGTGTTCAGCTCCGTCCTGTCCGCCGCCCAGGTCCGCCTGGAAAGGCGCTTCGGCCAGCACGCGGTGTTTTCCGAGAAAAACCGATGATCCGCCTAGAGAAGATAGAAAAGGCGTTCGGCGGCAACCCCGTGCTCAAGCAGGTGGACGTGCGCATCGCCGAAGGCAGCGTCACCGCCCTGATCGGCCCGTCCGGCAGCGGCAAGAGCACCCTGCTGCGCTGCGTGAACCTGCTGGAAGTGCCCGACCGCGGCACGCTGGTCATCGGGCCGGAAAGCGTGGAGTTCGAACCCGGCCGCAAACTCGCGCGCGACCAGATCCAGCGCGTGCGCATGCAGACCGGCATGGTGTTCCAGAATTTCCAGCTGTTCCCGCACCAGACGGTGATCGGCAACGTCATGGAGGGCCTGTTGACGGTGCAGAAATGGCCCGCCGACCGCGCCCGGGCGCGGGCCGAGGAATTGCTGCGCAAGGTCGGCATGCTGGAAAAGGCGGAAGCCTGGCCCGCCAACCTGTCCGGCGGCCAGCAGCAGCGCGTGGCCATCGCCCGCGCGCTGGCGCCCGCGCCCCGCGTGCTGCTGTGCGACGAGCCGACCTCGGCGCTGGACCCTGGCCTGGCGGCCGAAGTGGTGGACGTGCTGCGCCAACTGGCCGCGGAAGGCATGACCATGCTGATGGCCACGCACGATCTGCGCCTGGCGGCCAGCGTATCGCGCGAAGTGGTATTCCTGTTGGACGGCACCGTCGTCGAATCCGGGGACTCCCGCCAGCTGTTCACCCAGCCCGCGGACCCGCGCACCGCGGCGTTCATCTCCACGCTGACGCAGGAAGCCCCGGTATAGGCGCGGCGCCGGTCCGCGCAGCATGGCCAGGCAGATGCCGGATGCCCGCCATACGGCGCCTGGCCTACTTGGGCGGCAAGGATCCTGCCGGGTCCACCGCCTGCCCGTCATAGCGCAGCTCAAAGTACAAGCCGACCTGCTTGCTGTCGCTGTTGCCCATCTCGGCGATCTTCTGCCCCTGGCTCACGCGCTGACCTTCCTTGACCAGCAGTTTGCTGTTGTGGGCATAGATGCTCAGGAAGCTGGCGTTGTGCTTCACGATCACCAGATGGCCGTAGCCGCGCAGGCCGCTGCCCGAATAGGCCACCGTGCCCTGCGCCGCCGCCACCACCGGCGTGCCGGCGGCGTTGCTGATGACGATGCCGTTGGAACCCGAGCCGTCGTACCCGCGCGTGACCTTGCCCTGGGCGGGCCACACCAGCGAGATCGCGCCCGGAGGCGCCGTGCGCCGCCGGGCCGAGGAGGTGGACTTGGGCGCGGACTGCGCCTTGGTCCTGGCCTTGCTGGGCGTGGGCGCGCGCGCCTGGCCGGCAGGCGGCTCGACCCTCAGCACCTGCCCGACCTCGATGGAATTGGCGTTCGACAGCCTGTTCCAGCGCACCAGGTCGCTCACGCTCGCGCCCTGCTTGCGCGCGATCTGCGTCAGCGTGTCGCCCGACTGGACGCGGTAGTAGCCGGGCTGGACCTTGGTGGTGCCGCAGGCCGACAGCAGGACGAGCAGCGCGATCCCCAGGAGGCCGGCCCACCGGCGCAAGAAGACGTTGGCCCGGCTCGCGCCGATGGCCGGCGAGGCATGGAGCGTGAGGGGAACGGGCAAGGTCTGGACGGTCGAGGAAAGCACTGAAACCTGGGGCACTGAGATCGGGAGTCTGGATGAAGTGCGTTCAAGGGTACCAAGATTTTCGCGGTTTCGCGCCAGATGCCGAGGCCTGACCGCGAGTAGAATGCCAGCCATGCCCAGCCAGATCCGCCTCCAGCATCTCGGAAGCGCCGCGCGCGTCCGGGCCGTGCTGTGGCTGGCGCTTCTGGCGCTGACGCTGCGCGCGCTGGTTCCGGCCGGCTATATGCCCGACACGCGCGCCCTGCATGACGGCCGCCTGGAGGTCACGTTCTGCTCGGCCGCCGGAGACCTATCGTCGTTCGAACTGGCCCTGCCCTCGAACGGCAAGGACAAGGCCGGGCACGATGCCGCCGGCTCGGGCGCGCAGTGCCCCTTCGGCCTGCTGGCGCACCTGACGCCGGCGCCCGCCGCGGCGCTCTCCCTTCCCGCGCTGGCCGCCGGCCGGCATGTGCCGCCCAAGCCCGCGCGCGGCGCCCTGCCCTCGCAAGGCGCCCATGGCCCTCCCCTGGGTTCCCGCGCTCCTCCCTTCCTCGCCTGACTCCGTCCGATCGCGCGGCCTGCCCGCCGCGCCTTGCCGATACGTCAACCGACGAGGTTTTCATGTATTCCCTGTTCCCGCGCGCGTCCGCTGGCGCGCCGCCGCACGCGCCCGATCCCCGGCGCCGCCTGCTGCTGTCTTCCCTCGCCCTGCTAGCCCTCGCGGGCTGCGGCCCCGAAGCCCCGAAGCTGCACGGCATGGACCTGTCCGGCATGCCGGACGGCGACTTCCTGCTGCAGGACACCGATGGCCAGTCGCGCCGGCTGGCCGACTACCGCGGCCATCCCGTGATGCTGTTCTTCGGCTTCACGCAATGCCCCGACATCTGCCCCACCGCGCTGACGCGCGCCGTCGAGATCAAGAGCCTGCTGGGCGCGGACGCCGGCAAGCTGCGCGTGCTGTTCATCACCGTCGACCCCGAGCGCGACACGCCCGAGATCCTGCGCGCCTATACCCAGGCCTTCGATCCCGGATTCATCGGCCTGCGCGGCGATGCGCAGCAGACCCGCGCCGCGGCCCAATCGTTCAAGGTCTTCTACCAGAAGGTGCCCACCGGCTCGTCCTACACCATGGACCACACCGCGCTGACCTACGTCATCGACGCCCAGGGCAAGCTGCGCATCGCCCTGCGCCACCAGCAGAGCGCGCAGGAATGCGCGGACGATCTGCGCACCGTGCTCTGAACTCCCCTCATCGAAAAGGAATCCATCATGAAAGCAACCGCGATCAAATCCCTGGCCGCCGCCTTCGCCCTGTGCGCGTTCGCCGGCGCCGCGTCCGCCCAGGACGCCTCCCTGTCGGTGGAGGATCCCTGGGTCCGCGCCACCGTGCCCAATCAGCATGCCACCGGCGTCTTCATGCGCCTGACTTCCGTCGCCGCGGGCCGGCTCGTCGCGGTGGAGTCCCAGGCCGCCAAGCACGTGGAAATCCATGAAATGGCCATGCAGGACAACGTGATGAAGATGCGGCAGGTGCCCGGCATCGACCTGCCCGCCGGGCAGGCGGTGGAACTCAAGCCCGGCGGTTACCACGTCATGCTGATCGACCTGGCGCGCCAGATCGCGCCGGGCGAGCGCGTCGCGTTGACGCTGGTCGTCGAGGATGCCCGGCGCCAGCAGCGGCGCGTCGCCGTGGACGCGGTGGCGCGGCCCCTGAACGCGACGGCCGCGCCCGCGGCCGGCCACGGCCACTGAGGCCCCGCGCGAACCGCTTCCTTGAAAGCGCAATGACATTTGTGCTGCGCGCTTGAAACACCTTCCGTGCGGCAGGCGCCCCCGGCGCGCAACGCCGGGCCGGGCGCCGGGTCGAATGGAAAAGGCCGGGCTCGCCTCGCCCGGGCGCACCCGGCCAGTCATTGCGTATTCCGGAAATCGTCCGCGGGCAGCATCGCGGACGACGGCGCGGCCGGCCTCCGGCCGCATGCTTTGATTGTCAGGAGCGTTTCATGAAAGCCTCTACCTTATTGCTGTGCGCCGGCCTCGCCGCCGCCGGGGCCGCCCAGGCCCAGCCCGCGCAATACCAGCGCGACCTCTATGGCGACTGGCGCGTCACCTACGCCGCCCCCGCCGCCAAGACCTCGGACCAGGTCAGCGCGGAACTGGCCCAGGCGAAAGCCAGCGGCACCTATGCGTTCGGCCAGGAAGACTACCCGCCCGCGGCCGCCCCTTCCAGGCCGGAGAGCCGGGCGCAGGTGGCGCAGGAACTGCGGCAGGCGCGGGTCCAGGGCGAAATGGCGTCCGATCAGGAAGACTATCCGCCGCCCGCCATGGCCCACAGCGGCGCCTCGGCCCTCCACTGACGCAGCCGCCTGAAATATTAGGGACGCTGTCATGCCTCCAGCGGCCGGCGGCGCCCCCCGATTCGCCATACAATGCCTGCACATCCGCCGCCGGCGCCCCTAGCGCGCGCCGGCAGCCGGCGCCCGCCGCGCCGCGCCCCAGGATGCCAGCGTTCCGCGCAGCCGGGCGCTTGACCCGCCGGCTGACAAGCCGGCATCTCTGTGTCTGGATATGCCCGGTAGTTCCGCCTTTTCATTCCTGCGTACCCTCTGCAGCCTGCGCTGGCTCGCCATCGCGGGCCAGGCCGCCACCATCCTGCTGGCCAGCGGCGTGCTGGGCCTTGCCCTGCCGCTGGAGCCGCTGTGGCTGGGCGTGGGCGCGCTGATCGGCTTCAACGTTTATGCCAGCCTGCGGCTGCGCCACCGCCGCGACCTGTCCCACGCGACGGCCTTCGGCCATCTGTTCGTGGACATGGCCGTGCTTGCCTGGATGGTGGGCTGGAGCGGAGGCATCAACAATCCGTTCGGCATGATGTTCCTGATCCTGACCGCGCTGGCCGCCCTGGCGCTGCCGCGCAACTGGGCGCTGGCGGCGGCCGTGGCGGGGATTTCCGGATACGCGGCGGCCGCCATCTTCGGCCAGCCGCTGCGCGGCGAGCTGAACACCCACAACCTGCTCCTGTGGGGCATGGGCGCCAACTTCCTGATCTCGGTGGTGGTAGTGCTGGTGTTCTCGACGCGGCTGGCCTCCGACCTGCGCGCCCGCGAACGCGAACTGGCCAGGCTGCGCGAGCGCTTCACCCGCAACGAAGGCATCGTCGCGCTGGCCACTCATGCCGCGGCGATGGCGCATGAACTGAACACGCCGCTCGCGACCATGACCCTGCTGGCCGACGAGATCGCCGCCGAGGTCAAGGATGACGACCTGCGCGCCGACGTTTCCACCCTGAGCCAGCTGCTGGCCCTGTGCCGGGAACGTATCCGCAATCTGGCGGTCCCAACCGCCGTGGACCTGGTCCGCGTGGTGGGACAATGGCGCCTGATCCGGCCGACCATCGACCTGCAGCGCTCGGGCACCCTGCCCAGCAGCCTGCGGGTCGATCCGGCCATCGCCCATTTGCTGCAGGCGCTGCTGAACAATGCGGCGGATGCGGGCGAAGCCGCCAACGCTCCCCGCGTGGACCTGCATCTGGAATATGGCTATGGCGCCTTGCGCGGCGAAGTCCGGGACTACGGCCGGGGCTTCGACCCCGACCACACCCTGCTGCCGGCCACCAGCCTGTTCAACAGCGGCAAGCCGGGAGGGCTGGGCGTGGGCCTGGCGCTGTCGCACGCCACGGTCGAACAGCTCGGCGGCGAAATGACGATGACTCCGGCGGACGGGGGCGGCACCCGCATCCGCTTTTATCTCCCCCTCGGGACCTGACATGCTGAATCCAACCGACCTGGGCCTGCTGATCGACGACGACGAGCTGTACGTGCGCACGCTGCAGCGCAGCCTGTCGCGACGCGGCCTGGAAACCCGCACCGCCACCGGCATCGCCGAGGCCCTGCGCGTGGCCGAGGAGATCCGCCCCGCCTTCGCACTGGTGGACCTGCGGCTGGGCGAGGACTCCGGCCTGACCCTGATCCGTCCCTTGCGCGCCCTGCGCCCGGACATGCGGATCCTGCTGGTTACCGGCTACGCCAGCGTGGCCACCGCCGTCGAGGCCATCAAGCGCGGCGCCGACGACTACCTGCCCAAGCCGGCCACCGCGCCGATGATCCTGCGCACCCTGGGTCTGGTGAAGCCGGAATCCGTTGCAATCGAAACCACCATGACGCCCCTGCACCGCCTAGAATGGGAGCACATCCATCAGGCGCTGCACGAGACCGGCGGCAACGTTTCGGCCGCCGCCCGCCTGCTGGGCATGCACCGCCGCTCCCTGCAGCGCAAGCTCGCCAAGAAACCGGGGCCGGAACGAGAGGTGCTGGTGGATTGATTTGTGCAGATGCGACAAAACGTCGCATGCCCCGCATGTGCGGGTGCGACATATCGTCGCACCCGGGAACCCGCCCCCCTCCCTCCGCCCCCCTAGGAAAACCCTGAATCTGCTCCCCTTGGGGCGGAATCCTCCCAGGCAATGCGACCATTCGTCGCATGCTTGACCGAAATCAAGCCGATAGGATGGACGTTGCTGCCTAGCAGCATTCCAGTCTGCTGCTACGCAGCATTTTCCACCTTCCATCCAAGGCTGTACGTGAAACACCCCCTCCTTGCGACCCTTACGCGCATTCTCAGCGTCGGCGCGGTCATGCTGCTTGGCGGCTGCAACATGGAAATCCTCTCCCCCAAGGGAGACATCGGCATCCAGGAAAGGACTTTGCTGTTCACGACGACCGGGCTGATGCTCATCGTCGTGATTCCGGTCATCGTCATGATCCTGGCCTTTGCCTGGAAATACCGCGCATCCAACACCAAAGCTGACTACCAGCCCAAGTGGGCCCACTCCACGGCGATCGAACTCGTGGTCTGGACCATCCCTTGTATCATCGTGGCCATCCTGGCCGTGATCACCTGGCGCTCGACGCATGCGCTGGACCCCTACAAGCCGCTCGTGTCCGAACACAAGCCGGTGACCATCGAGGTGGTTTCGCTGGATTGGAAGTGGCTGTTCATCTACCCCGAGTACGACATCGCCACGGTCAACGAGATCGCCTTCCCCGTCGACGTTCCGGTCAACTTCCGGATCACCTCGGCGACGGTCATGAACTCGTTCTTCATCCCCCAGCTGGGCAGCCAGATCTACTCGATGGCGGGCATGGAGACCAAGCTGCACCTGAACGCGCGCGAAGCCGGCACCTATGCCGGCATCTCGGCCAACTACAGCGGCGCCGGCTTCTCCGGCATGCGCTTCAAGGCCATCGCCATGCCGCAGGAAGGGTTCGACAACTGGGTCAAGGAAGCCAAGGCGGCCCCGACCGCGCTGACCCCCGAGGTCTATGCGGAACTGACCAAGCGCAGCGAACACAACGCGGTCGTCAAGTACTCCTCGGCGCCCCCCGCCATGTTTGATTTCATTCTTGGCAGCACCATGACCAAGATGGCCGGC
>NZ_JBLZXF010000022.1:0-91871 GCF_050285585.1 Achromobacter sp.
GCTCAGTTGGTAGAGCGGCGCCCTTACAAGGCGTAGGTCACAGGTTCGACCCCTGTAGCACCCACCAAAAGCACCGCACTCCGCAGAAAACCCGCACACGGCGCCGTGGCGGGTTTTTTGTTTTGCGCGTCCCTTTTTTTCGGGCGACCCAGTTCGGTCTTGCTTGATCCCGATCAGCATTGCCGCGCTCTTCCAGACGAAATAGGACGTGCGAATCATTCGCATTTAAGATATTATTATTGGCTTGTACCGGCCAGCCGGCGCCGCCCTGGCGCGCGCGTCTTGTTCCCGCAGGCCGGATAAGTCAATGCATCCTGGCTGATTCATGCCTAGTCTTCAACGCGGTTGGAATTCTTCGCGGACTTCGTTCGGTATACGCGCAGCCGCCGGCTTCGCGGTTCTCGCGCTTCATGCAGCGGTGATCGGCGCCATCTTCATGGCGCCCGAGAGCCGTCCCGAGCTGGAAGAACCCGAGGCGATCATGGTGAGCGTGGTGGACGCGCCCATCCCCCAGATCGCCAAGGCGGAACCCGCTCCCGAAGTGCCGCAGCCCGTCACGGAAACGCCGCCCGAACCGGAACCCGAAGTCGAGCCCGAACCCGAGCCGGAACCCGAGCTCAAGCCGGAGCCTGAACCGGAACCCGAGCCCGTGGTTGAAAAGCCGCCGGAGCCGGCGCCCAAGCCCAAACCGAAACCCAAGCCGAAACCCAAGCCCAAGCCCAAGCAAGAGGTCAAGCAGGAGGTCAAGCCCGAAACGCCGCCTCAGCAAACGCCGCCCAGCGGCGCGCCGGAAGGCACTCAGGCGCCCCAGGGGCCGCAGCAGGGGCCGCCGCCCGATCAGCCTGTGCTGGTTTCCAGCATCGAATTCCAGGGCGCGCGCCCGATGCCGAATTACCCCATGGCTTCCCGCCGCATGCGCGAAGAAGGCAGGGTGGTGGTGCTGGTGGAGATCAATACGCAGGGCCTGGTCGAACGCGCAACCATCGATGCGTCCTCGGGCTTCTCGCGCCTGGACGAGTCGGCGCTGGCGGCCGCCCGCAAGGGCCGTTTCAAGCCTTATACCCGTAATGGCGTGGCCTATCCCGCCAAAGCCAAAATTCCGTTCGATTTCGTAATGAGGAACTGAGATGTCCAACGCACTGCATAGCGCCACCCTGGTGGCGCAGGCGACTACCAGCCCGGCCGCGCCGGCTGCCGCCGCTGCGCCCGCCGCCGCCGCGCCCGCGCTTCCGCAAGCCGCCTCGGCGGTCGGCGAAGCGACTCAACAGGCCGCCGGCGCGCTCCAGCAGTCGGCCGACGCGCTGCACAGCGCCGCCGCCGCGCTGCCCGCGGCGCCCACTCCTGTCGCGCCCATCGCCACGCCCGACATGGGCTTCCTGCACTTCGTCGCGCAGAGCGACTTCGTGGGCAAGACCCTGTTCGTCATCCTGATTCTGATGTCGCTGGTGACCTGGTACCTGATCCTGGTCAAGGCCGCCAGCAACGTCGCCATGCGCAAGCGCGCGGCGGACTTCCTGAACAAATTCTGGAATGCCAGCTCCCTCGAACAGGTCGAAAACGAAATCGTGACGCACGGCGCGCGCGATCCGTTCTCGCACCTGGCCAGCCATGCCATGCACGCCCAGGCCCACCACAACAAGTTCGGCGCCACCAAGCTGGAAGAGTCGGGCAGCAACGCCGACTTCGTTACCCGCACCATGCGCAAGGTCATCGACGAAGAAACGGCCAAGCTGGAAAACGGCCTGACCGTGCTGGCCTCCGTGGGCTCGACGGCGCCTTTCGTGGGTCTCTTCGGCACGGTCTGGGGCGTGTACCACGCGCTGGTCGGCATCGGCCTGTCCGACGGCGTGACGATCAACCGCATCGCCGGCCCCGTGGGCGAGGCGCTGATCATGACGGGCCTGGGCCTGGCCGTTGCCATTCCCGCGGTGCTGGCGTACAACACCTTCGTGCGCAACAACCGCGTATTCCTGTCGCGCCTGGATGCCTTCGCGCATGATCTCTTCGCGTTCCTGACCACCGGCCAGCAAGTCGCGCTGTCCGACGGCAAGGTGCGCGCCCTGCGCCGCCAGCATGGCGGCGCCCAACGCGGGAGCGAATAATGGCCTTTGGCAGCTTCGAGGGCAAGGGATCCGGAAGCCATGCGGTCTCCGAGATCAACATGGTGCCCCTGATCGACGTGATGCTGGTGCTGCTGGTGATCTTCATCATCACCGCGCCGCTGCTGGCGCATTCGATCAAGATCAACATGCCCCAGGTGGCCGCCGAGCAGATCGAGGAAGAGCCCAAGACGGTCGACCTGGCCATCGACGCCGGCGGCGCGCTGTTCTGGGATGAAAAACCGGTCAATATCGACGACCTTCCCAACCGGTTCAAATCGATCGCCGGCACCAAGCCGCAACCCGAGATCCGCATCCGCGCCGATCAGAACACCCGTTACGAAACGCTGGCCAAGGTCATGGCTTCCGCGCGCCGTTCGGGCATGACGCGCATCGGGTTCGTCACCACCCCGCCTTCGGGCGGCGCGCCCACGGGCGAGGCGGCTCCCGCCGCGGCCGGGCCCGCCCCGGCGCCGTCCGCGCGCTGAACGAATTCCGGCCGGGGGGCGCACTTCGCGCCCCCATTGCGCCGGGATCGCGCTAGAATCGCGGCATGCGAGTTCTGGTAATCGAAGACGACACCACCCTGGGCCATGCGCTCCAGGAATTCCTGGCCGACCAGGGTTATGCGGTCGACTGGCTGACCGAAGGCGACCGTGTCCTGGGCGCCCTGGCGGGCCAGCCGTATGACCTCCTGCTGCTCGACCTCAACCTGCCCGGCATGAGCGGACTGGACGTCCTGCGGCAATTGCGCCAGGACGGCAACCAGGTTCCCGTGCTCATCCTCACCGCCCGCGACGGCCTCGACGACCGCGTCGCCGGCCTGGACGCGGGCGCGGACGATTACGTTACCAAGCCTTTCGAACTGCCCGAGTTGGCGGCGCGGGTGCGCGCCTTCGGCCGCCGCCGCGCCGGGCAGGCGCAGCCGCTGATCGAGGTCGGCCCCCTGGTGTTCGACACCGTCGGGCGCGAAGTCCGCGCCAACGGCCAGCGCCTGTCGCTGTCGGTGCGCGAGCTCTCCGTGCTTGAAATGCTGATGGCCCGCGTGGGCCGCGTCGTGACCAAGCGCCAGATCGTGAACTCGCTGTCCGCCTGGGACGCCGATTTCAGCGAAAACGCCGTGGAAGTCTACGTCTATCGCTTGCGCAAGCGCCTGGAAGGCACGGGCGCCAGCATCCAGACCGTGCGCGGCTTCGGCTACATGCTGGATGTCGAAACGGCCTGACGGCTTGACGGCCAGGCGGCGGCCGCCCCATGCCGGCCGAGCGCATCCCATCGCCTGACAAGGGCATCGCGCCATGACGCAGGAACGCACTCCCAACGCTCCCCCGGCTTCACGCCCCTTGCTTCCCTCGCGTTCGCTTGCGCGGCATCTGGTCGTCCGGCTGATGCCGCCCATCCTGCTGCTCGTCCTGCTGGACCTGGCGGCGACCTGGGTCATCACGCACAAGATCGACATGTCGCTCTGGATGCTCGAAGACTTCTTCTGGCTGATGGTGGTGGGGCAGGTCGCGCTGATCGCGCTGTTCACCTGGGTGGTAGTGCAGGGCGTGCGTTCGGGCCTGCGGTCGGTGAATCATCTGTCCGAGGAGATCCGGCAGCGCTCCATCGACGACATGCAACCGCTGGAGGTGGCGGGCGTTCCGGTGGAGATCGAGCCGCTGGTGACCCACACCAATGACCTGCTGCTGCGCCTGGACGCCTCGCTGGCGGCCCAGCGGCGTTTCATCGGCCATGCGGCGCACCAGTTGCGCACCCCCTTGTCCGGCCTGCGGCTGGAGTCGGAACTGATGCTGGCCCGGCCGCTGCCCGACGACGTGCGCGCCAGGGCGGAGCGCATCAAGGCGGTGAGCGATCGCATGATCCGGCTGGGCCAGCAGCTGCTGGTTCTGGCCCGCGCCGATCCCAACGCCCGCCCGCAGGACAGTTTCGTGCGCATCGACCTGTGCGAATGGGTCCGGGCGCATGGCGCCGAATGGTTTCCCCGCGTGCGCGAAGCGCACTATGAGCTGGACCTGGTGGCGCCGGACGCGCCCATCTGGATCGACGCCGATCCCCTGCTGCTGGCGGAACTGCTGGGCAACCTGATCGACAACGCCCTGCGCTACGGCAACGAGACGGGCCGCATCACGCTGATCGTGGGGGCCAATCCGCCGTCCCTGACCGTCGAGGACGACGGCCCGGGAATACCGCCGGAAGAGCGCGACCGCGTGTTCGAGGCGTTCTACCGTTCGCCGACGGTCACGGCCGGCGGCTCGGGCCTGGGGCTGGCCATCGTGCGTGAAATCGCGCACGCACACGGCGCCTGGTGGAAGCTCACCAGCCGCCCCGATTTTTCCGGCACACGGCTGTCCGTTGTGTTTCCCGGCCCGCGCAAGGGGGCCCAACTCACTCGTCAAGAACCCACATCATGAGCCAGGATACCGTCGGCGCTCCCACCCCGGGCGGCGCCCACGCAGCAGGCGCGCATGCGCCATCGTCGCGGGCCGCGCTCATCCTGGGGGCCCTGGGCGTGGTCTACGGAGACATCGGGACCAGCCCCCTGTACACGCTGCGCGCCTGCCTCACCGGCCTGAGCGTGCACACCGACCTGGAGCCGCCGCACCTGCTGGGCGTGCTGTCCATCCTGTTCTGGATGCTGATGGTGGTGGTGTCGTTCAAGTATGTGACGCTGGTGCTGCGCGCCGACAACCGGGGCGAAGGCGGCACGCTGGCGCTGCTGGAGCTGGCGGTGCGCGCTCGCGAAGGCAAGCTGCGCTGGGTGCTGATCGTGCTGGGGATCTTCGGGGCCGCGCTGTTCTATGGCGACAGCATGATCACCCCGGCGATTTCCGTGCTGTCGGCCCTGGAAGGGATCGGCATCGTGTCGCACCAGCTCGACGACTGGGTCGTGCCGATCGCGCTGGTGGTGCTGGTGGCGCTGTTCGTGATCCAGTCGCACGGCACGGGCGCCATGGGCAAACTCTTCGGCCCGGTGATGCTGCTTTGGTTCGGCACGCTGGCCGCGCTGGGCGGCTGGCAGATCTGGCAGACGCCGGAGGTGCTGGCGGCGCTGAATCCGATGTGGGGGCTGCGCTTCATCGTCGAGTTCCCCTGGATCAGCTTCGTGCTGCTGGGCGCCGTTGTGCTGGCGCTGACGGGCGCCGAGGCCCTGTACGCGGACATGGGCCATTTCGGCCGCCCGGCGATCCGCCGGGCCTGGTTCAGCATGGTGCTGCCGGCGCTGACGCTGTGCTATTTCGGCCAGGGGGCGCTGTTGCTGCGCGATCCCGAAGCCATCCGCAATCCGTTCTTCATGATGGCTCCCGACTGGGGGCTGGCGCCCCTGGTGGCGCTGGCCACCATCGCGACGATCGTGGCGTCGCAGGCGGTCATCTCGGGCGCATACTCGGTGACCCGCCAGGCGGTGCAACTGGGCTTCTGGCCGCGCATGCAGATCCTGCACACCTCGGCCATCGAGAAAGGGCAGATCTACCTGCCGCAGGTCAACGCGCTGCTGCTGTGCGCGGTGCTGGTCCTGGTGCTGCTGTTCCGCAACTCCGACAACCTGGCCGCCGCCTACGGTTTCGCGGTGACGGGCACCATGCTGACGACCTCGGTGCTGGCTTTCGCGGTGCTGCCGCGAGGCAGCACGGGCGTGAAGCGGATGGTGTGGTTCCTGGTGCTGGGCCTGCTGCTGCTGTTCGACGTGCTGCTGTTCTCGGCCAACGTGTTCAAGATTCACGAAGGCGGCTGGCTGCCGCTGGTGGTGGCGATCGTGGTGTTCACGCTGATGATGACGTGGCGTCGCGGCCGCCGGCTGCTGTCCGAGATGCAGCAGCGCGACCGCCAGCCCCTCAAGGAATTCATGGCGCAGCTGGAAGCGTATCCGCCGTCCCGCGTGCCCGGCACGGCCATCTTCATGACGATGAATTCCGGGAACGTGCCGCCGGCGCTGCTGCACAACCTGAAGCACAACAAGGTGCTGCACGACCACGTGCTGTTCCTGACCATCCTGGTGGCGGACGTGCCCTATGTGTCGCCCGAAGAGCGCTTCACGGTGCAAAAGATCAGCGCTTCCAGTTGGCAGGCCACGGTCAACTACGGGTTCAAGGAAGATCCCGACGTGCCGGAAGCGCTGCGCCTGGTGGCCGAGGCCTATCCGGAAATCGACCTGGAGCCGATGCGCACGTCGTACTTCCTGTCGCGCCAGACCGTGGTGGCGGCCAAGAAACCCGCACTGTGGCGCTGGCGCCGCGCAGTGTTCTCCTTCATGGCGCGCAATTCCACCCGCAGCACCAAGTTCTTCAAGATCCCGGCGAACCGGGTCGTCGAAATGGGGATGCAGGTCGAACTGTAGGATGGGTGCAGCGCGAGAGTTCTCAAGCCAGAACACCGCCCTCCAGCGCGCGGAACCCATGCTGTTGCGAGCAGACGGTGGTTGATGGCGGCCTGAAAACAGTCTTTCGCAACAGCATGGGTTTCGCGCGTTGGAGGGCGGCATTTTTGTGCGGAGGATCTCGCGCTGCACCCATCCTACGTTCCGCGAAATGGCTTTATCTTGGAGCACCCCAAAAAAAGCCCTCCGGAGCGGAAAGCTCCGGAGGGCTTTTTTCGAGGGAAGCGATTACTTCTTGTTGGCGTCCTTCAGCTGGGGCAGCGAGGTGCCCGACGAGGCCAGCAGGCCCGTCTTCACGTAGGTGAACAGCTTCTCGCGCGTGTCGACGATGTCGAGGTTGCGCATGGTCAGCTGGCCGATGCGGTCCGCCGGGGTGAAGGGGGCGTTTTCCACCTTCTCCATGGACAGGCGCTCGGGCGCGTACGTGAGGTTGGGCGATTCGGTGTTCAGCAGCGAGTAGTCGTTGCCGCGGCGCAGTTCGATCGTGACTTCGCCGGTGATGGCGCGGGCCACCCAGCGCTGCGCGGTTTCGCGCAGCATGATGGCCTGCGGATCGAACCAGCGGCCCTGGTACAGCAGGCGGCCCAGCTTGCGGCCGCTTTCGCGGTACTGCTCGATCGTGTCTTCGTTGTGGATGCCGGTGACCAGGCGCTCGTAGGCGATGAAGAGCAGGGCCAGGCCCGGGGCTTCATAGATGCCGCGGCTCTTGGCTTCGATGATGCGGTTCTCGATCTGGTCGCTCATGCCCAGTCCGTGGCGGCCGCCAATGCGGTTGGCTTCGAGCATCAGCTCGACCGGGTCGCTGTATTCCACGCCGTTCAGCGCCACGGGCTGGCCTTCCTCGAAGCGGACGGTAACTTCCTCGGCCTTGACGGCAACGTCGTCGCGCCAGAACGCCACGCCCATGATCGGCTTGACGATGCGGATGCCGGAGTTCAGGTGCTCCAGGTCCTTGGCTTCGTGGGTCGCGCCCAGCAGGTTGGAGTCGGTGGAATAGGCCTTCTCGGCCGACATCTTGTAGTCGAAGCCGGCCTGACGCATGTATTCCGACATTTCCGAACGGCCGCCGAGCTCATCGATGAAGCGCTGGTCGAGCCAGGGCTTGTAGATCTTCAGGTCCGGGTTGGTCAGCAGGCCGTAGCGGTAGAAGCGCTCGATGTCGTTGCCCTTGAAGGTGCTGCCGTCGCCCCAGATGTTGACGTCGTCTTCCTTCATGGCGGCCACCAGCATCGTGCCGGTGACGGCGCGGCCGATGGGCGTGGTGTTGAAGTAGGTGATGCCGGCGGTCGAGATGTGGAACGCGCCCGATTGCAGGGCGGCGATGCCTTCGGCGACCAGTTGCGCGCGGCAGTCGATCAGGCGGGCCTTTTCGGCGCCGTAAGCCATGGCCTTGCGGGGAATCTCATCGTAGTCGGATTCGTCCGGCTGGCCGAGGTTGGCCGTGTAGGCGTAGGGGACGACGCCGTTGTTGCGCATCCACAGGAGCGCTGCGCTGGTGTCGAGGCCGCCGGAGAAGGCGATGCCGACCTTCTGGCCGGTCGGAAGGTTCGGGAGGATAGTGGTCATTGTTCGAGGTGAGACGCCAACAGGACTTTGACAGCAGACTTTGACTGCAGCTAGCCGCCAAACAAGAAAAATCGGCCCTATTTTAACCCTTTTGGGCTGCGGCCCGGGGCGCGAACAGCGCGGGCACGTCCAGCTGGCGTATCAGCTGCGCGGTCGCCGCGGCCAGGCGCGTGGAGGGCCGGTGGCGGGCGCTGGCCAGCACCAGGTCGTTGGTGATGGCCGGACCGTGGATGTCGCACAGGGACAGTTCGTGCTCCGCTGCCGGGCCGCGCGCCGCCGAACGCGGCAGGATCGCGTAGGCGTCGCCTTGGGCGGCCAGTTCGACGATGGTCTGGACGGCGTCCACTTCGACGGCGATCGTCAGCCGCACGCCCTGGGCGCGGCACACGCTTTCGACCAGGGTGCGGATGGCGTTGGGCAAGCTGGGCACCACCAGCGGATAGTCCCCCAATTGCGCCACGGCGATCCGCGCGGGCAGGGGCGGGCGGTGCCCGGCCGCCGCCACCAGCACCAGGTCCTCGCGAAACAGCGATTCGTAGGCCAGCTGGGGCGAGGGGGCGGGGTCGTAGAGCAGGGCCAGGTCGACCCGGCCCGCCAGCAGCCACTCGCGCACCTGCGCGCTCAGCCCCTCGGCCACCGCGATGGAGGCATCGGGAAAGCCATGGCGGAAGGCCTGGACGAGCGGCGGGGTCAGGACCCGCGCGATGCGGGGCGGCAGACCCACCACGACTTTCCCGGTCGGGGTTTCGCGCAGGCTTTGCAGGTCTTCCTTGGCGCGTTCGGCAAGGGTCAGCAGCGCGCGGGCATGCTCCAGGAAGCGCAGGCCGGCCTCGGTGGGCTCGGCCCCGCGGCCGTTGCGATACAGCAGGTGCTGGCCGAGTTCCAGTTCCAGCAGGCGGACCTGGCGGCTGAGCGTGGGCTGCGCCACGTCCAGCATTTCGGCGGCGCGGGAGAAGCTGCGCCGCTCCGCCACCCGCAGGAAGTATTCGATCTGCTTCAGGTCCACTGGATATTCATTATTTCTATATCTGAAATCAAAGATATAGCATTGTTGGGCGGCCCGCAATCCGGGACCATGACGCTTTCCCCTAAGGAAGCCGCCGTGCCCGATTGCCGTCCTCCGCTTGCATCGCCGTCCCGTCCCCGCCATACCCTGCCGCCCGGGGCGTGCGACGCGCATTGCCACGTGTTCGGCCCCGCTGACGTGTTTCCGTATGCCGAGGGCCGGTCCTACACGCCGCCGGACGCGCCCTACGCGGCCATGGCCGCGCTGCATGAACGCCTGGGCGTGGAGCGCGCGGTGCTGGTGCAGGCGAATTGCCACGGCTCGGACCACCGGGCCTTGCTGCACGCGCTGGCCGCAAGCGGCGGCCGCTATCGCGGCGTGGCGCTGCTGGGGGCGGATGCCACCGAGGCGGACGTCGGGAGGCTGCACGAGGGCGGTGTGCGGGGAGCCCGGTTCAATTTCGTGCCCCACCTGGGCGGCGCGCCCGATCCCGCCGTTTTCGATCATGTGGCGGCGCTGATCGCGCCGCTGGGCTGGCACCTGTGCCTGCATCTGGACGGCGCGATGCTGCCGGAACTGTTGCCCCGGCTGAAGGCGCTGCCCGTGCCATTCGTGGTCGACCACATGGGCCGGCTCAAGGCGGCGGAGGGCCTGGATTCCCCGGCGATGCGCGCCTTGCTCGGCCTGGCCGCGGTGCCGCGGGCCTGGGTCAAGGTATCGGGCATCGACCGCATCGCGTCCGGCCGCCGCCCGTACGCCGAGGGCCTGCCCTTCGTGCGCGCCCTGGCGGAGGCCTTGCCCGAGCGCTGTCTGTGGGGCACGGACTGGCCGCACCCGAATGTGTCGGGAGACATGCCCGACGACGGCGAATTGGTGGACCTTTTGTTCCAGGCCTGCCCGGATGCGGCGCTGCGCCAGCGGATCCTGGTGGACAACCCGGCGCGGCTGTACGGATTTCAGTAGGCGGCGGTCCGCGCGGCCGCCAGTCGGCGGCGCGCAAACGATAAGCGCATTCCATAAACGAGGAGACATCATGTTCAAGAAAATGCTGTCGGCCGGCCTGCTGAGCCTGGCCGTCCTGGGCGCCGCCCAAGCCGAGGGGCCGGTGCGCCTCATCATCGCTTTTCCGCCGGGCGGCCCGGTGGATCTGGTGGGCCGCGTGCTGGCCGAGCAGCTGGGCCGCGAGCTCAAGCAGCAGGTCATCGTGGAAAACAAGGCGGGCGCCAACGGCAACATCGCCGCGGCCTACGTGGCCAAGGCGCCCGCCGACGGCTCGGTGCTATTCCTGACCAGCGTGGGCGCGGTCGCCATCAGCCCGGCGCTGTACAAGGACCTGCCGTACGACCCGGCGCGCGATTTTGCGCCGGTGTCCAAGGTGGTGAACAACGCCACGGTGTTCGTGGTGAATCCGTCCAACCCGGCGGCCGACGCGGCGGACTTCGTCAAGAAGTCGCAGGCGGCCGCGCAGTCGGTGGCGATCGGCTCTTCGGGCATCGGAAGCATTCCGCACCTGACGCTGGAAATGTTCGCCGACGCCAGCAAGGCGAACGTCATGCACGTGCCGTACAAGGGCGCGGCGCCCGTCATCAACGACGTGATGGGCAACCAGGTCTCGGGCTTTTTCGGGGACGTGCCCGGCCTGATCGGCCATATCCAGGGCGGCAAGCTGAAGGCCCTGGGGATCGCCGCGCCGGTGCGCCATCCGCTGCTGCCGGAGGTCAAGACGCTGGCCGAGCAGGGCATTGCCGGCGTGGAGTCCAACAATTGGTACGGCATCGTGGCGCCCGCCGCCACGCCGCCGGCCACCATCGCCAAACTCAACCAGGCCGTGCGCGCCGCGCTGGAAACGGAGAGCGTGCGCGCCCGCCTGGAAAAGTTCGGCGCCCAGGCCGCGCCCGGCAGTCCGCAGGAGCTGGCTGCGCTGATCGCGTCCGACCGCCAGAAATGGACCGCGCTGATCCAGCGCAAGAACATCCGTCCGGAGTGAACGTATGAGCGCAAGCCGAGTCGCGCCCGTCGTGCCGGGCACCCGCGGTGAACTGGCCGTGCTGGAAGAACGCATCGCCGCCGCCCGGGGACGCATTTCGCCGCTGTACCGGGTGCTGCTGAACAGTCCCGCCGTGGTCGAGGGCTGGGAGGCCATGCTGACCGCCATCCGCCAGAAGACCTCGCTGCCGCCGCGCCTGCGCGAGCTGATCATCCTGCGCGTGGCCACCCTGAACCGGGCGCCCTACGAGTTCGAGGCGCACGTGCCGCACGCGCTGGCCGCCGGCATGCCGCCGGCGCTGCTGGAAGCGCTGCGCGCCGGTCCGGCTTCCTCCGAGGTGCGGGGGCTGGCGCCGGGCGAGGCCGAGGTGCTGGCGCTGACCGACGCCATGACCCGAGACATCGAGGTGCCCGATGAGGTGTTCGCGCCGCTGCGGGCCCGCTACGATGACACTCAACTGGTCGAACTGGCGGCGACGGTGGGCGCCTACAACATGGTGTCGCGCTTCCTGGTGGCGTTGCGCGTCGGGCATTGAAAGGAGAGGGCTGTGCAGGAAACGGTATTGCTGGTGTCGCTGGGCGAACGCTTCGACGAAACGCGGATGCGCGAGCTGGGAGAACGCCTGACGCAGGGGCTGGCGGGCGCGAGCGTGAGCGCGTTCGCCGCGCTGGACGTGGAGGACACCTATGTCTATGTGCGGGGCGAGGGGATCCTGCCCGAGATCCAGGCCCGCGTGGCCGAGCTGCTGCCGGGAGCGCATGCCCGGGTGCTGCACCGGACCCTGGACCTGCCCGGCGCGTCGGCGGGGCACGACGCGCCCTGGCACTACATCGTCGAGACCGACGTGCTGCCCGAGGCCGAGGCGGACCTGAACGCCTGGTACGACCAGGAACACCTGCCGGGGCTGGCGGCGGTGCCGGGCACGGTGCGGGCGCTGCGCTACGAATGCCGGGACGAGTCGCCGCGCTACCTGGCCTGCTACGACCTGCGAACCCGCGAAACCTTCGGCAGCCCGCCGTGGCTGGCGGTGCGCGCGACCGACTGGAGCAGCCGCGTGCGCCCGTCGTTCAGGAACACGCGCCGCACGATGTTCCGCAGAGTTTTGTAGGATGGGTGGAGCGCGAGAGTTCTTAAGCTAGAACAGCGCTCTCCAGCGCGCGAAACCCATGCGGCCGTGGGCAGACTGTTTTTTTTCGGCCGATGCCGGGCACACAGTCTCCCACGGCCGCATGGGTTTCGCGCGTTGAGCACGTGAGTTCTTGCCCAGGAACTGCCGCGCTCCACCCATCCTACACCTGGCCGAGCAGCAGGAACTCCATCAGCGCCTTCTGCACGTGCAGGCGGTTTTCCGCTTCGTCCCAGACGACGCTTTGCGGGCCGTCGATGACTTCGCCCGTGACTTCCTCGCCGCGGTGGGCGGGCAGGCAGTGCATGAACACCGCGTCGTCGGCGGCGGTGGCCATCATGTCCGCGTCCACGCACCAGTCGGCGAAGGCGGCGCGGCGTTCCTCGTTCTCGGCCTCATAGCCCATGCTGGTCCACACGTCGGTGGTGACGAGGTGGGCGCCCTTGCAGGCTTCCATGGGATCCTTGAACTGGCGCAGCACCTTGTCGGATGGCGTGCCGATGCGCGAGGCTTCGAGCTCGTAGCCGGCCGGCGTGGACACGTGCAGCGTGAACCCCAGCATTTCGGCGGCCTGCAGCCAGGTGTAGGCCATGTTGTTGGCGTCGCCCACCCAGGCCACGGTCTTGCCGGCGATGGAGCCGCGGTGCTCGATGTAGGTGAAGATGTCCGCCAGGATCTGGCAGGGGTGGAATTCGTTGGTCAGGCCGTTGATCACGGGCACGCGCGAATGCGACGCGAAGCGCTCGATGCGGGTCTGCTCGAACGTGCGGATCATGACGATGTCGACCATGCGCGAGATCACGCGCGCGGTGTCTTCGATGGGCTCGGAGCGGCCGAGCTGCGAGTCGTTGGACGTCAGGTTGATGACCGAGCCGCCCATCTGGTACATGCCGGCCTCGAACGACACGCGGGTGCGCGTGCTGGCCTTTTCGAACACCATTGCCAGCGTGCGGTCGTGCAGCGGCATGTGGGGCTCATAGCGTTTGAACTTTTCCTTGATCAGGCGCGCGCGGTCCAGCACGTAGGCGATCTCGGCGGACGAGAAGTCCTTGAACTGCAGGAAGTGCCGCAAGGGGCCGTTTTGAGTCGTGGGAGGAGTCATGGTGATGTCGCAGGTCATGGGGCCCGGCCAGGCTCGTGGCCCGGGCGGGGCGTTGATTATGGTTGTTCGGCCAGGAATTCCCGGATGAGGGGAACCAGGATGGCGACGATCTGGTCGGCCTCTTCCCGGTTGAGGATCAGCGGCGGCAGCATGCGGATGACGCGGTCGCGCGTGACGTTGATGAGCAGGCCGGCTTCCATGGCGCGCAGGGCCAGGATGCCGCAGGGGCGGGCGAGCTCGATGCCCAGCATCAGGCCGCGGCCGCGGATGTCGGCGACGCCGGGCGTGCCGGCCAGTTCCCTGGCCAGCGCATCTTTCAGGTGGGCGCCCACGGCATGGGCGTTGTCCAGCAGTTTTTCGGATTCCAGGGCGTCCAGCACCGCGAGCCCGGCCGCGCAGACCAGGGGGCCGCCGCCGAAGGTCGTGCCGTGGCTGCCCGGGGTGAGGACGCCGGCGGCGGGACCGGCGGCCAGCATGGCGCCGATCGGCACGCCGCCCGCCAGGCCCTTGGCCAGGGTCATCACGTCGGGGCGGATGTCCGCCCACTGGTGGGCAAACCATTTGCCGGTGCGGCCGATGCCGGACTGGACCTCGTCGATCATCAGCAGCCAGCCGCGCTCCGTGCACAGGCGGCGCAGCGCCTGGAGGTAGGCGATGTCGGAGGGACGGATGCCGCCTTCGCCCTGGAGCACCTCCAGCAGCACGCCGACCGTGCGCGGCTCGGCGTCTCCGGCGGCGCGCACGGCGTCCAGCTGGTTGTGGGGCACCTGGATGAAGCCCGAGGGCAGGGGTTCGAAGCCCTTGCGCGCCTTGTCGCTGCCCGTGGCCGCCAGCGTGGCCAGGGTGCGTCCGTGCCAGGACGAGTCCATGGTGATGATGTGGGCGTGCTTGTTGCCCCGCTGGTAGGCGTAGTAGCGGGCCAGCTTGATCGCGGCCTCGTTGGCTTCGGAACCGCTGTTGTTGAACGCGACCTCCTGCATGCCGGAGAGCTCGGTCAGGCGGGCGGCCAGCGCGGTCTGCTGGGGGACTTCGTAGATGTTCGAGGTATGGATGACGCGGGCGGCCTGCTCGCTGATGGCGGCCACCAGTTTCGGGTGCGCGTGGCCCAGGCAGGAGACGCCGATCCCGGCCAGCGCGTCCAGGTACTTGCGGCCCTCGGCGTCCCAGAGCCAGACGCCCTGGCCGTGCGTGAACGACACCGGCAGCCGGGCATAGATATTGGCCAGAGGCGAGCTCATCGCGGATCCTCCTGGGGGTATGGCGGGTCGAGCCGGGGCAGGCTCTCAACCGGACCCTCTCGCAGGCGCGCTTCCCAGGGGAAAGCGCTGTTTGAAAGAGAGCAAAGGATCAATCATATACAATTCGCGGCGCAGGGCGCATGTTTGATCACGCCGAAGATCCGGCTTTCGTGAAAGGCGCGCTGTAGTGAAGAACTCATGGCAACTCGCGTCAGACAATTCGTAATTCATGGCGTTACCGAAAGCGGTAGCCGCTTCCGCCCCAGCGATTGGGCGGAACGGCTCGCCGGCGTAATGGCACAGTTCCGGCCCGCCGGCTGTGCCGGTAACCACCTCACCTATTCGCCCTATGTGCTGCCCGTCGTGATCGATGGCGTGCGCGGGATCGTGGTCGATCTGCGCTTGCGCGACCTGGAACCGCTCGCCTACAAGTTCGTCGTGGATTTCGCCCGCGACAACAACCTCAAGACGGAAGAACGCGAAATCTAGGCCCCCAGAATGAAAAAGCGCCCCGACCGGGCGCTTTTTCATTGGCGGCCCGCGCTTGCACGCGCGCGTTCAGGCGCGTTCAGGTGCCGTAGCGGTCTAGGATCTTGCGGATATCGCGCACTCCCGACCCGTCCGCGGTCAGCAGCGCGCGGGCGGTAACCGCCTCCAGGTGGTGCTCGAGCAGGTGGAGCACGTGTGTTTCGTCGCGCGCGCGCAGGCCGGCGACGATCTCGCGGTGCTCGCTCACCGCGCATTCGCTGGAATGCGGCCGGCCGTAGAGGGCCAGGATCAGCGAGCAGCGCGACACGATCTCGTTCACATAGCGCGCATACACCGCATTGCCCGACAGTTCGGCCATCAGGATGTGGAATTCGCCCGAGAGGCGGATGGATTCATTCGCGCTGTTGCGCTGGCGCGCTTCCTCTTCCTGGGTCACGTGCTGCTCCAGCCTGGCCAGCCCCGCCTCGGTGACGTGCTGCAGCAGCCGGCGGGCGACGTCCCTTTCCAGGCAGCGCCGGGCCTCGAAGATATCGTGCGCTTCTTCCAGGCTGGGGCGCGCCACCGCCGCCCCGCGATTCGGGCGCAGATCCACCAGCCCCTCGCTGAACAGCCGCGTCAACACGCCGCGCACGATGGTGCGGCTGACCCCGAAACGCTCGCCGATGATGTCTTCGGGCAGCTTGTCGCCCGGCAGCAGGGCCTGCTCGATGATGGCCCTGCGCAAATTTTTGTATACGATTTCGTTGCGGTTCAGGTCTTTCCTGGCGGGCGCATCTGCCGGCGGGGCGGGGGATGTCATTGTCTTGTCGGCTCCTATGCCAGCGCGCTTTTTCTGTAGGTAGGAATTGTCCGGCTTTCGGCGCCGGCGCGCATTTCTCTCTGTGCTGGCAAGGATACTACAACGACCGGTAAGGGTTAGCGATAGCTTGCCGTTCAGGCTGCACGGGGTACATTGTCGCCATAAATCGTATACAAATATTTATACAAAAATGTGAATCGCCCCGGAATGGAGGCATCAGGTTTGTATACACGAACAGAGGTCCGACCATGTCCGCAGTCCCCCACGCCCTCGTCAGTCCGTTGCCCGCCCTCGCTCCCTATCGGCTGCTGGTGGTCAATGGCAACACCACCACGGCGCTGACCGGCAGCCTGGCTGCCCAGGCCGAAATCTTCTTCGGCGATGCCGCCCGGATTCATGCCGTGACCGCCGGCTTCGGCCCCGCCTACATCGCCAGCCGGGCGGAAGCGGCCATTTCCGCCCATGCCGTGCTCGAGCTCGTGGAACGGGAGGCGGGGCAGGCGAGCGCCCCGTTCGACGCCTGCCTGCTTGCCTGTTTCGGCGAGCCGGGCATCGGCGCGGTGCGCGAGCGCCTGGGCGTGCCCGTCGTGGGCATGGCGGAGGCTTCCATCATGACCGCCATGCAACGCGGGGACCGCTACGCCATCGTCACGGTGGGGCGGCGCTGGCCCGGCATGCTGCGCGAGCAGATCCGCCAATTGGGAGTGGCGTCGCGCTGCGCCGGCATCCTGGCCCTGCCGGGCAACGCGCTGGACTACGTTTCACGTTCGCCGGAATCGGTGCTGCAGGTCAGCCTGGCCCTGGATGCGGCGGTCGAGCAGGGCGCGGACGTCGTGATCGTGGCCGGCGCGGCGCTGGCCGGCTACCTGCCCAGCCTGCCGCGCCTGCCGGACGTTCCCATCATCGATTCCTACCGCGCCGCCCTGGCGCAGGTGTTGGCGCTGGCGTCCCTGGAGCGGGCGCAGCGGCTGAGCCTCATCCGCTGATCCGCGCCGTCCGGGTTTTTCCGCCGTACCCATCGAGCCGGGCCCGATCCCGGCGAGTTCAGACCGATACACAAGGGAGAGTTGCCGCCATGAAGACTTTGTTCAAATGGGCCGCCGGGGCCGTGATCGCGCTATCGGCGGTGGCGGGGGCATCCGCCGCCAATACGCTGAAGTGGGGCGCTGCCCGGGACCTGGATTCGCTGGACCCGTATTCCTATGGCAGTACGTTCAACCTGGCGTTCCTGAACCATGTGTACGAGGCGCTGATCCGCTACGACGACAAGTTCAACATTACGCCCGCGCTGGCCGAGTCCTGGGAGGCCACCTCGCCCACGGTTCTGCGCTTCCGCCTGCGCCACGGCGTGAAGTTCCACAACGGCGCGCCGTTCTCGGCGGATGACGTGGTGGCGTCGATGACGCGGGTGTCGGACGACGCGTCGCCGCTCAAGGGCAACCTGCCGGCGTTCAAGGCCGTGCGCAAGGTGGACGACTACACGGTCGATATCGAGATGACGCACCCGTACCCGCTGATGCTCAACGACCTGACCAATATCTTCATCTTCAACCGCCAGTGGCTGGTGGACAACAACAGCCTCAAGCCCACGGACGCCGCGAAGAAGATCGAAGGCTACGCCACGCACCATGCCAACGGCACCGGCCCGTTCAAGGTGGAGTCGTACCGCCCCGACACCCGCACCGTGCTGGTGGTGAATCCGGATTGGTGGGACAAGCCGCGCCACAACCTGGACCGCATCGAGTTCACGCCGATTGCCTCCGCGCCGACGCGCGTGGCGGCCCTGCTGTCGGGCGACATCAATTTCACCGAGAACGCGCCGCTGCAGGACCTGGACCGTCTGCGCGCGGCCCCCAACGTGAAGGTGCTGGCGAGCACGGAACTGCGCACGCTGTACTTCGGCTTCAATCTGGGCGACAGGCTGGTCGGCTCCGACGTGAAGGACAGGAATCCGCTGAAGGACCTGAAGGTGCGGCAGGCGCTCTACATGGCGCTGTCGCCCGACCTCATCCAGAAGCGGGTGATGCGGGGGCTGTCGCGCACCACGGGCGCGCTGGTGGCGCCGTCCATCCCGGGCTACGACGCGAAACAGGAGGAACGCCTGCCGTTCGACGCGGCGCGCGCCAAGAAGCTGCTGGCCGAGGCCGGTTATCCGGACGGCTTCACCGTGTCGCTGCTGTGCTCGAACGACATGTTCGTCAATGAGGAAGAGATCTGCCAGGCAGCCGCCTCCATGTGGGCGCGCATCGGCGTGAAGGCGACGCTGGCCAGCGGCCCGCGCTCGCTGCAGAACCCGAAGCGTTCGCGCGGCGAGTTCGACGTCACCATCCATGGCTGGGCCAATGAGCCGCAGATCGACGCGCTGTCCATCCTGCTGCAGGTGATGCATACGCGCACGGGCCCGGCCGGCGTCTTCAACTGGGGGCAGTGGGGCGACGCGGCGCTGGACGCCCGCATCGACGCGGCCGCCGCGGAGATGGACCGGCCCAAGCGCGTCCGGATGATGCAGGACGTGCTGCAGACCCTGCACGACGAGGCGCGCTTCCTGCCGCTGCACCAGCAGCCGATGGCCTGGGCGGTCGGCGACAAGGTGGGCGAGGTGCTGCAGATGCCGGACAACAAGGCGCGTTTGTGGACCGTGCGCATGCAGTAATGCCGGGAGGGCCCGCGCAGACCGCGGCGCCCGCCGCGGGCGGGGCGGGTCCGGGCCGGGAAGTGAATCCGATGGGAGGCGCACATGCTGGCGTTCATAGTTAGGCGGGTCTTCAACGCGGCTGGCGTCATGCTGGCGGTGGCGTTGCTGGCCTTCGTGATTTTCCGGTTCGTCGGCGATCCCGTCGACATGATGCTCAACGAGCAGGCCTCGCAGACGCAGCGCGACGAATTGCGCGAGCGCCTGGGGTTGAACGCGTCCGTGGGCATGCAGTTCGTGCACTTCGTGGCCAATGCGGCGCAGGGCGAGTTCGGCATTTCCTACCGCAACCAGCAGGACGTGTTCGCGCTGGTGGCCGAGCGTTTTCCGGCCACCTTCGAACTGGTGCTGATGGCGACGCTGCTGTCGCTCGTCATCGGCGTTCCGCTGGGCGTGCTGACCGCCATCCACCGCAAGTCGCGCGCGGCGCAGGCGCTGCAATTCGTTTCCATCCTGGGCATATCGCTGCCCAGCTTCGTCGTGGGGATCATGCTGATCCTGGTTTTCTCGGTCCAGCTGGGCTGGCTGCCCGGCTTCGGGCGCGGCGATACCGTGAAGATAGGCTGGTGGTCTACCGGGTTGCTCACGCCGTCGGGCCGCGCGGCGCTCGTGCTGCCGTCCATCACGCTGGCGCTGTTCCAGATCACGCTGATCATGCGGCTGGTGCGGGCGGAGATGCTGGAAACGCTGCGCACCGAGTTCATCAAATTCGCGCGCGCGCGTGGCCTGCCCGACCGCGTGGTGCATTTCCGGCTTGCGCTGCGCAACTGCCTGATGCCCGTGATTACGGTCACTGGCATGCAGATCGGCAACCTGATCGCCTTCGCGCTGATCACGGAAACGGTGTTCCAGTGGCCGGGCATGGGGCTGCTGTTCATTCAATCGGTCATGTTCGTGGACATTCCCGTCATGGCCGCCTATCTGGTGATCGTGTCCTTCATCTTCGTGGCGCTGAACACGCTGGTGGACATGATGTACGGCGTGGTGGATCCGCGCCTGCGCAGCCAGCACGTCAAGGGAGGCGCCAATGCTCACTAACCATCTGGCCGGGGCCGGCCGCGGCCGCTGCGCCCGCTTTCTGCAAAGCGACCTGTGGTGGAGCCTGAGGCAGGACTACGTGGCCATGGGGGCGGGCATCGTGCTCATCGCCGTGGTCCTGCTGGCCGTGTTCGCGCCGTGGATCGCGCCGCAGAACCCCTATGACCTGGCGCAGCTCGATCTGCTGAACGCGGAACTGCCGCCCGTGTGGGAGGAGGGATCGGACCCGCAGTTCCTGCTCGGGACGGACACTCAGGGCCGCGACGTATGGTCGGCCATCCTGTATGGCTCGCGCATGTCGCTCGTGATCGGCCTGGCCACGGTGGTGCTGTCGCTGGCGATCGGCCTGCTGGTCGGTCTGGCGGCGGGCTATTTCGGCGGCTGGATCGACAACGCGCTCATGCGCCTGGGCGACACGCTGCTGAGCATCCCGACCATCCTGGTGGCGATCCTGGTGACAGCGGTGTTCCGCCAGCTGCTGCCGCCCGGCCTGCGCGAGACCCTGTCGTCGGTGATCCTGATCCTGGCCATTTCCATGACCAACTGGGTGCAGTACGCGCGGACGGTGCGCGCCTCGGCCCTGGTGGAGCGCGGCAAGGAATACGTCCAGGCCGCGCGCCTGATCCGGGTGGGGCCGCTGCGCATCATGCTTACGCACATCCTGCCCAACACGCTGACGCCGGTCATGGTGACCGCCACCTTGAATCTCGGCCTGGCGATCCTGGTCGAGGCCACGCTGAGTTTCCTGGGCGTGGGCATGCCGCCCACGGAGCCCTCGCTGGGCACCTTGATCCGGCTGGGCAACCAGTTCCTGTTTTCGGGGCAGTGGTGGGTGGTGGTATTTCCCGCGCTCTACCTGAGCCTGATCGTGCTGGTGGTGAACCTGCTCGGCGACTGGCTGCGCGACGCCCTGAATCCCCGCCTGCGCTGAGCGCGGCCCTTCAAGAGTAGAACCATGGAAAACGCAACGCTGTATACCCGAGTCCGCCCCGCCGGCGGCGAGATGACTTCCGTACTGGTGCGTGACGGCCGCATCCAGGCGCTGGGCGTCCCGGCGCCCGAAGGCGTGCCGGTCGTGGATGGAGGCGGCGCGCTCCTGTTGCCGGGCCTGATCGATGCGCACGCGCACCTGGACAAGACCCTCTACGGCATGCCCTGGTACCGCAATGAGGTGGGGCCGCGCCTGATCGATAAGATCGAAAACGAACGGAACGCGAAGCGCGTGCTGGGCATCGACCCGTACCGGCAGTCGGCCCGCCAGCTCGTGATGTCGATCGCGGACGGCACCAGCCACATCCGTTCCCATGTGGACGTGGACACCGACATCGGCCTGGCGGCCATCGAAGGGGTGATGCGCGCGCGCGAGCAATACCGCGACGAGATCGACGTGGAGATCGTGGCCTTCCCGCAAAGCGGCCTGCTGATCCGCCCGGGGACGCTGGAACTCATGGACGAAGCGCTGCGCATGGGCGCCGAGGTGGTGGGCGGGCTGGACCCGGCGGGCATGGACCGCGATCCCAAGGGCCACCTGGACGCCATCTTCGGCCTGGCGCAAAAGCACGGCAAGCCCATCGACATCCACCTGCACGAAGCGGGCGAACTGGGCGCTTTCTCGATGCAGATGACCATAGAACGCGTGCTGGCGCTGGGCATGCAGGGCAAGGTCACGCTGTCGCATTCCTTCTGTTTGGGCATGCCCGACACGCAGGCGGTGCAGGGCCTGATCGACGGGCTGCTGGTAGCGGGCGTGCACATCATGACCACGGGTTCCGCGTCGCGGCCCGTGCCCAGCGTGGCGCGGCTGCATGCCGCCGGCGTCACCGTCTGCACGGGCAACGACGGCATGCGCGACACCTGGGGCCCCTACGGCAAGCCCGACATGCTGGAGCGCACCATGCTGGTGGGCCTGCGCAACAACTTCCGCCGCGACGATGAACTGGAACTGGCGCTGCGCGTGGCCACCTACGGCAATGCGCGGGTCATGGGGCTGCGCGACTACGGGCTGGCGCCGGGCTGCCACGCGGATTTCGTGCTGGTGGAGGCCGAGACCGTGGCCGAGGCCATCGTTTCGCGGCCGGTGCGCAAGCTGGTGGTCAAGCGCGGCCGGGTGGTCGCCCGCGACGGCCGCGCGCTGGCGGAGGCGCCGTGATGAGCGCCGTCCAGGGGCCCGTGCTGCTGACCGCCCGCTGGGTGGTCGGCCACGAGAACGGCCGCCATTGCCTGTATGAGAACGGCGAGGTGGTGTTCGAGGGTGACCGCATCGTCTACGTCGGCTACCGCTATCCGGGGCAGGTCGCGCAGCGCCGCGATTACGGCCGGGCGCTGATCGGCCCGGGTTTCGTGGACCTGGACGCGCTGTCCGACCTGGATACGACCATCCTGGGCTTCGACAACTCGCCCGCCTGGAAGAAAGGCCGCATCTGGCCCGAAAGCTATATGCGGCAGGGGCCGTACGAGATGTACACGGCGGCCGAGCTGGCTTTCCAGAAGCGCTATGCCTTCGCCCAGCTGATCAGGAACGGCATTACGACGGCGCTGCCGATCGCCTCGCTGTTCTATCGGGTGTGGGGCGAGACCCGCGACGAATTCCTGTCGGCCGCCAACGCCGCGGGCGAACTTGGCCTGCGCGTGTACCTGGGGCCGGCCTACCGCAGCGGCCACACCTACGTGGCGGCGGATGGCAGGATCCGCTGCCACTATGACGAGCCGCGCGGCATGGCGGGCCTGGCCGAAGCGCTGGCCTTCGGCGAGGAGATCGAAGGGCGGCATAACGGCCGGGTGCGCGCGATGCTGTCGCCCGACCGGATCGAAACCTGCACGCCGGCGCTGCTGCGCGCGTCCGCCGCCGCCGCGCGCGAGCGCAACATCCCGATCCGCCTGCATTGCTGCCAATCGCGCCTGGAATACGACCTGGTGCTGGCGCAGCACGGCATGAGCCCGCCGGAATGGCTGCAAAGCCTGGATTTCCTGTCCGAGCGCGCCTTGCTGCCGCACGGTACCTACGTATCGGGCTCGCGCCATATCGACCGGCCGGGGCGCGACCTGGAGATCATCCGCGATTCCGGCGCCAGCATCGTGCATTGCCCGCTGGTGTCGGGGCGCCACGGCGCCACGCTGGAATCGTTTGCGCGCTATCGCAAGCTGGGCATGAACATCGGCATGGGCACCGATACCTGGCCGCCCGACATGGTGCTCAACATGCAGGTGGGCATGATGCTGTGCCGCGTGGCTGACGCTTCGGCCGAAGCGGTGCGGTCCGAGGACTATTACGACGCCGCCACGGTGGGCGGTGCGGACGCGCTGGGGCGGCCCGACCTGGGCCGGCTGGCCGCGGGCGCCAAGGCGGACATCGTCGTCTTCGATTTTTCGCACGACCGCAACGGCCAGATGATCGACCCGATCCAGACGCTGATGGTGAGCGGCAGCGGGCGCGACGTGTCGCAGGTCATCATCGACGGCCGCTTCGTCATGGTGGACGGACGGATTCCCGGTTTCGACGCGCGCCTGGCGCAAGAGCAGGCGCAGACGCAATTCGACGGGCTGATCGCCCGCTATCCCGACCGCACCTGGGGACATCCCCCGGTGGATCGGATCTTTTCCTCCAGCTATCCGCGTCCCGCAAGGAGTCCGTCATGATGGCAGTCGTCCCCAGCACCGCGCCGCCGCCGGCCGCCTCTGGCGCCAGCGCCGCGCCGACCTTGTCCGTGCGCGGCGTGTCGGTCGAGTTCCCCACGCGCCACGGCGTCCTGGTCGCCACCCGCGACATCAGCTTCGACATTCTTCCGGGCGAAATCCTCGGCATGGTCGGCGAGTCCGGCGCCGGTAAATCGCTGACCGGCATGGCCGTGATCGGCCTGCTGGAGCCGCCCGGCCGGCTGGGCGGCGGAGAGATCCATCTGGCGGGCCGGCGCATCGATGATCTGCCGCCCAAGGCGCGGCAGCGCCTGCGCGGCAAGGAGATCGGCGCCATCTTCCAGGATCCGCTGACCAGCCTGCATCCGCTGTTCACGGTCGGCGACCAACTGGTCGAAACGATCCGCCACCACGACAAGGTATCGGCGGCGGCGGCGCGCGCGCGGGCGCTGGAGCTGTTGCTGGCCGTGGGCATTCCGGCGGCGGACCGGCGCATCGACCACTACCCGCACCAGTTCTCCGGCGGCATGCGCCAGCGCGTGGTGATCGCGCTGGCCCTGGCCGCCAGGCCCGCGCTCATCATCGCCGACGAACCCACGACCGCGCTGGACGTGTCCGTGCAGGCGCAGATCACCGCGCTGTTGCGCCGCCTCTGCCGCGAACAGGGCACCTCGGTGCTGCTGGTGACACACGACATGGGCGTGATCGCCGAGACCGCCGACCGGGTGGCGGTGATGTACGCGGGCCGCATCGTCGAGATCGGGCCGGTGCTGGACGTGCTGCGCCGGCCCGGCCACCCCTACACGCAGGGCCTGATGAACGCCATTCCCAGCCTGCGCCATCGCGCGGCCCGCTTGAACCAGATTGACGGCGCGATGCCGCGCCTGCACGCCATGCCGGAAGGCTGCGCCTTCCATCCGCGCTGCGCGATGGCGGGACCGCGCTGCGGACAGGCGCGGCCGCCGCTGGCCGCGTCCGCGGCAGGGGCCACCGTCAGCGCCTGCTGGCTGCACCAAGGAGGAGTCGCTCATGCCGCCTGACGACGATGTGCTGTTGAAGGCCGATGACCTGGCCTGCTGGTTCGACGTTTCCCCGCCCTGGCTGGAGCGCACGCTGTCGCGGCAGCCCGCGCAGACCCTGAAGGCGGTGGACGGCGTGTCGCTGTCCGTGCCGCGCGGCGCCACGCTGAGTATCGTCGGCGAATCGGGCTGCGGCAAGTCCACGCTGGCCAAGCTGCTGGTGGGCCTGGTGGCGCCAACGCGGGGAACCCTGCGCTACGGACGCGGCCGCAAGGGCGGGGTGCTGCATCCGCAAATGATCTTCCAGGACCCGTACGCCAGTCTGAACCCGCGCTGGCGCGTCGGCAATATCGTGGCCGAGCCCATTCGCACGCTGGGCCTGCGCGCCACGCCCGCCGAAACGCGGCGCCGGGTGGACGAGCTGCTGGAACTGGTGGGCCTGTCGGCCAGCGACGCCGGCCGCTACCCGCACGAGTTCTCCGGCGGCCAGCGCCAGCGCATCTCGATCGCGCGGGCGTTGGCGATGGAGGCGGAGTTCCTGGTATGCGACGAACCGACCTCCGCGCTGGACGTATCGGTGCAGGCGCAGATCCTGAACCTGATGGGCGATCTGCAGAAGGAGTTCGGGCTGACGTATGTGTTCATCAGCCACAACCTGTCGGTGGTGCGGCATGTGTCGGACAGCGTGGCGGTGATGTACCTGGGGCGGGTGGTTGAGCAGGCGCCGGCCGATCAACTGTTCGAATCGCCGCGGCATCCCTATACGCGGATGCTGCTGGATACGATTCCAGACCTGGACGATCCGCGGCGGGATCGGGAGCCGATGGGGGGAGAGGTGCCGAATCCGATTCAACCGCCGTCCGGGTGTACGTTTCATCCGCGTTGTCCGGTGGCGCGGGAGCAATGCAAGAAGGAGGCGCCGGCTGCCGTCAGCGTTGGAGGCGGGCGGCAAGTCCGTTGCCATGCCGTGACTTGGGAGGCGGCGCAGGCGGCATGAGGTTTTTGTCATGCCTAGGTGAGGGTTCTTAAGACGCCTGTCGCGGCGGGGGCCTGGGGTGCGGGGGTCAACGATTGCGGTCCGGAGCCTTCGCTCCGGACTTCCCCCTTGTCATCCTCGTCCTCGCCTGCGGCGACTCCTTCGGATTCCCTCGGGCTTATCGACTCCCCGCGCACCCCAGGCCCCCGCCGCGCCAGGCTCCAACGGCACCAATCTTCGGCCAGCGGGGAGGGCAGGGTTCTTGAGGTTCTTGCCGCCGGGGGTGAGGTGGTGGAGCATCTTGCGGGGCCCGCTCCCGGCCGGCCGCGCGGGCGGCCTCTGGGAGCTTACGCGGCGTCTTGCGTCGTGATGATGCCGCTCCCGCGCCCACCCCCACGCGTTGGCGGAGCCCATAGCAAACCACTCCCCACCTGCGCGCAACGGGCAGTGCCCCGACGCCCAGACGCACGTATGCCGATTCCGGCCTACGAAGCTACGAAACGACGCAGCAACGCAACCCGCCCCTCAGCACAAAGCAAAAATTACATAAGTGATAAACAAAACTACTTAGCGTAAACCAGATCACGTAACCCCAACGACAACCCGGGCCAATACGTAATCACGATCAAGCAAACAATCACCACCCCGACAAACGGAATCAACGGCTTGATCAACCTCTCCAGCGGCTGCTTGGCAACCGCGCATGCCGCGAAAAGATTCACCCCGAACGGCGGCGTGATCATCCCCAGCGCCAGGTTCACCACCATGATGATCCCGAAGTGCACCGGCTCCACGCCGAACTTCAGCGCCACCGGCAGCAGCAAGGGGGCCAGCACCACGATGGAGGCCGAGGTTTCGATGAACATGCCGATCACGAACAGCGCCGCGTTCACGCCCATCAGGAAGGTGAACTTGGTGTCGAAGATCTGCGACAGCCACACGCCCAGCGCATCCGGAATGCCCGCGCGGTTGAGCAGGAAGCTGAAGATGCCGGCGTTGGCGATCACGAACATGATGACCGCGGTGGAGACCACCGACTTGTGCAGCGTGTCGGACAATTGCTTGAAGGTCAGGCGGCGGTAGATGAACTTGCCCACGAACACCGCGTACATGACCGCGACCACCGAGGCTTCCGTCGGCGTGAAGATGCCGCCGTAGATGCCGCCCAGGATGATGACCGGCATCAGCAGCGCCAGCCAGGCGTTCTTGAACGCGGGCCACAGCGGCAGGCGGCCTTCGCCGTCGCGCTTGCCCAGGTGGTTGCGCTTGGCGTAGAGCCACACATACAGCATCAGCGCCGCGCCGATCAGAATGCCGGGCATGACGCCGGCGATGAACAGCTCGCCGGTCGAGGTGTCGGTGGACACGGCGAACAGAATCATCGGGATGGACGGCGGGATGATCACGCCCAGTTCGGCGGCGCTGGCCTGCAGCGAGGCGGCGAAGGGCGCGGGGTAGCCGTGCCGGACCATGGCGGGGATGAGGATCGCGCCGACGGCGAAGGTGGTCGCCACGCTGGATCCCGCGACGGCGGCGAAGATCATGCAGGTCAGCACGCAGGTGCAGGCCAGCCCGCCCTGGATGCCGCCCACCACGCTCTTGGCGAATTCCACCATGCGTTCGGAGATGCCGCCGGCCTCCATCAGGTTGCCGGCGAGGATGAAGAAAGGGATCGCGACGAGCGGGTACTTGTCCAGCGCGGCGAACAGCTGCTGGGCGACCACCAGCCAGGGCAGGCCGGCGGCGCCGACTCCCGCCAGGCTGGCCAGGCCGATCGACACGGCGACCGGCACGGACAGCCCGAAGAAAATCAGCATCGAGACAATCATTAGTTGTGACATGGCGATATCTGCTGCTTGTGTTCTATGGGGCGGCTCAGCCTTGCGCGTCGTTGCGCACCGGCACGTCTTCTTCCTCGCCGGCGCACCAGCGGGCCAGCACGGCGATGGCGGCCAGCGTGGCGCCCACGGGGATGGCGAGGTAGATCCAGGAAATCGAGATGTCCAGGCTGGGGACGGTCTGGAAGCGCACGCGATAGGTCATGTTGCCGCCGATCCAGGCCAGAAAGCCCAGGAAACCGGCGCAGATCAGGCCGATGACGGCCTCGAGCACGCGGCGGCGCGTGCCGCCCAGCAGATTGCGCAGCAGCTCCACGCTGATCATGGCGCCGTGGCGGAAGGCCAGCGCCACGCCCAGCAGCACGGTCCAGATCAGGAGGGCGCGGGTCAGCACTTCGCTCCAGTCGGCGGGCGAATGCAGCACGAAGCGGGCAATGACCTGGTAGAAGGCGGCGGCCGCGGCGGCCACCAGCAGGAGTTGGGCAAAGACCGAAACCAGCTTGAACAGGCCGCGGTCGAAGGCGCAGAGCAAACGCATGATGTATCCCGTTGGCGAGGTACGCGAAGGGTGGGGACGAAAAACGGCGGGACGTGAATCCCGCCGCGATGGGCGACGCGCCCCGGGTAGGGGCGGGACCCGCTTACTTGGTGTCGCGGATCGATTCGATCAGCTTCTTGTCGAACTTCTTGTAGTACTCGGGGTAGGCGGGCTCCACGGCGGCGGCGAAGGCGGCGCGGTCCACCTCGGACACCTGCATGCCTTCCTTCTTCAGCTGTTCGACGCCCGTCTTCTCGATGTTGTCCACATAGGCGCGCATGGCCTGGGCGGATTCTTTGCCGGCGCGGTCGAAGTTGGCCTTGTCCGCCGCGGACAGGCCTTCATAGACGTTGGCCGACATCAGCACCAGGGCCGGACCGTAGACGTGGCCGGTCAGGGACAGGTATTTCTGCATCTGCGACAGCTTGGCCGAGGTGATCACCGACAGGGGATTTTCCTGGCCGTCGATCGTGCCCTGCTGCAGGGCGGTGGCCACTTCAGGCCAGGCCATGGGCGTGGGCAGGATGCCGATCTGGCGGAAGGCCGTGATGTGGATGGGGTTTTCCGTGGTGCGGATCTTCAGGCCCTTGGCGTCGGCCGGGGTCTTCACCGGACGCACGTTATTGGTCAGGTGGCGGAAGCCCTGTTCGCCCCAGGCCAGCGCAATGATGCCGCGGCTGGGGAACTTGGCCAGCATGTCCTGGCCGATCTTGCTGTCCAGCACCTTGCGGGCGTGGTCCAGGTCGCGCAGCAGGAAGGGAATATCGAAAACCCCGGTTTCGGGAACAAAATTCAGGGTAGCCCCTGTCGAAACGATGGCCAGGTCGATCGTGCCGATCTGCAGGCCCTCGATCACCTCGCGCTCGCCGCCCAGCGCGCTGTTGGCGAATTGCTGTACCTTGTACTTGCCGTTGGTGGAAGCTTCGACGGATTTCGCCAGGGCGTCGGCGCCGGCGCCATAGTGCGACGACGTGGACAGGGCGTAGGCCATCTTCAGGGTGGTCTGGGCCACGGAGGGCAGGGAGGTTGCGGCCGCGCAGGCGGCCAGAATCGTGGCGGCAAGCCAGGATTTACGCATTGTCTTCTCCAGGGGTGTGAGTCTTGATCTGTTGGGCGGCATTGCCTCCCGCCCCGGGATGATATCGGGATTCGGCCCCTGTTTCGGCCGTTGGTTAACATTGTGGAATGATGGATTTCCCTGATATGTCACGGGCCGAGCGCCCCGGTTTCTGGTCCACCCTGCGCCTGGGCGCCAGGATGATGATGCGCGACGCCCGCGCCGGCGAGCTGCGGCTGCTGGTGCTGGCGCTCGTCGTGGCGGTGGCCGCGGTGACCAGCGTGGGCTTCCTGGCCGACCGGGTCGGCCGGGCGCTGGAGCGCGATGCGGGGCAGATGCTGGGCGCCGACCTGGTGCTGGACGCCGACGAGCCCGTGCCGCCGGCCTTCCTGGACCAGGCCCGCGAGCGCGGCCTGGCCGTCTCCAGCACCTGGCAGTTCCCCTCCATGGTGGGGGCGGGCGACGGCGCGCAGCTGGCCGCGCTGAAGGCCGTCGAGCCGGGCTATCCGCTGCGCGGCGCCCTGCGGGTGGCCGACGCGCCGTTCGCGCCCGATGCCGCCACCCGCGAGGTCCCGCCCGAGGGCGCGGTATGGGTGGACGGGCAACTGCTGTCCCTGCTGAACCTGAAGGTGGGCGACAGCCTGAACGTGGGCGACGCCCGCCTGCGCATCGACCGCGTGATCACCTATGAACCCGACCGCGGGATGCAGTTCGTCAACGTGGCGCCGCGGGTGCTGCTGCGGGCCAGCGATCTTCCCGCCACCGGCCTGATCGCGCCGGGCAGCCGCGTCGGCTATGCCTTGCTGGTCGCCGGCCAGCCCGACGCCGTGGCCGGTTACTCGGCCTGGCTCAAGCAGAATCTGAAACGGGGCCAGAAGGTGGCCACGCTGGAATCCGGCCGGCCGGAGGTGCGTCGCACCCTGGACCGCGCGCAGCGTTTCCTCTCGCTGGTCGCCTTGCTGGCCGTGCTGATTTCGGCCGTGGCCGTGGCGCTGGCGGCCGGCCGCTACATGGCGCGCCATCGCGACGGGGTGGCGGTCATGCGCTGCCTGGGCGCGGTGCAGTCGCAGGTGTCGCGCATGCTGACGCTGGAATTCACGCTGGTGGGCCTGTTCTCGTCGGCGGCGGGCTGCCTGCTGGGCTACGCGGTGCACCAGGTGCTGGTCATGCTCCTGGGCACGGTGATCGACACCGTCCTGCCCGCTCCGTCCGCGATTCCGGCCCTGCAGGGCCTCCTGACGGGCCTGCTGCTGTTGCTGGGCTTCGCCTTGCCCGCGCTGGCCCAGCTGCGCCACGTGCCTCCCGCCCGGGTGCTGCGGCGCGATGCGGACGCGCTGAGCGCGCGCAGCGCCTTCGGCTACGTGGTGGGCGCCACGGGGTTCGCCCTGCTGATATGGTGGTTCGCCGGGGACGCCAAGCTGGGCGCCGTCGTGGCGGGCGGGTTCCTCGGCGCCTTCGCGGTCTTCGCGCTGGTGGCCTGGCTGTGCATCCTGGGGCTGGCGCGCATCCGGAAGCTGGCCGCCGGCCTGCCCGCGCTGCGCTTTGCGCTGGCCGGCGTGGTGCGCCGGCGCGCGGCAACCATCACCCAGGTATGCGCGCTGGCCGTGGGCCTGATGGCGCTGCTGCTGCTGACGATGACGCGCACCGACCTGATCCAGGGCTGGCAGCGGACCCTGCCGCCCGACGCGCCCAACCGCTTCCTGATCAACGTTCAGCCCGACCAGCGCCAGGCGGTGACCGACGCGCTCACCCGCGAAGGGTTGGGCCGCATCGCGCTGTTCCCGATGGTGCGCGGCCGGCTCATCGCCATCAACGGCCGCGCCGTGGGCCCCGACGACTACGAGGAGCCCCGCGCCAAGCGCCTGGTGGACCGCGAGTTCAACCTGTCCTATGGGGACGAACTACCGTCCTCCAACCGGATCGAGCAAGGCCGCTGGCTGGCCCCCGGTTCGGCGGAGGTGTCGCTGGAGTCCGGCCTGGCCAAGACTCTGGGGATCAAGCTGGGCGACAACATGACGTTCGACGTGGCGGGCCAGCAGGTGGAGGTGACCGTGTCAGGCACCCGACGGGTGGACTGGGATACGATGCGGGTCAATTTTTTCGCCATCCTGACCCCCGCCTCGCTGGCCGACATGCCCCAAAGCTGGATCACCTCGTTCTACCTTCCTCCCGAAAAGGCGGGGGTGCTGCCTGCGCTGGTGCGGGAATTCCCCAACCTGACGGTCTTCGACGTGGGCGCCATCCTGCAACAGTTGCAGTCCGTGCTGAACGAGGTGGGCCGCGCGGTGCAGCTTCTGTTCCTGTTCACGCTGGCGGCTGGCGTGCTGGTGCTGTCGGCGGCGCTGACCGCCACGCGCGACGAGCGCTTGCGGGAGGCCGCGGTGCTGCGCGCGCTGGGCGCGACCCGCAGCCAGCTGGCCCGGGCGCAGCGCATCGAATTGTGGGCCGTGGGCGGCCTGGCCGGCCTGCTGGCCGCAGCGGGCGCCACGGCGATCGCTTGGGCTTTGTCAACCCAGGTCTTTGATTTCACGATTACTCTTAGCCTCTGGCCATGGCTGGCAGGCATCGGCGCGGGCATGCTCGGCGCCTGGGCGGGCGGCGCGCTCGCTTTGCGCGGCGTATTGCGCACGCCGCCCCTGGTCACCCTTCGAGAAACCTGATGACGTCCCGCGTCCATTCCATTACCGAACCCGTGGAAAACTCCCACAGCATTTTCGATCTGCTCGGCGGCGAGCCCGGCGTGCGCGCCCTCGTCGACCGTTTCTATGACCTGATGGACACGGAGCCCGACCTGAAGGAGCTGCGGGCCGCCCACGGCCCCAGCCTGGACTCGGCGCGCGACAAGCTGTTCTGGTTCCTGTGCGGCTATTTCGGCGGCCCGGACCACTATATAGAACGCTTCGGCCATCCCCGGCTGCGCGCAAGGCACCTGCCGTTCTCGATCGGCGAGGCCGAGCGCGACCAATGGGTGGCCTGCATCGGACGCGCCATGGAAGACCAGGAGATCGAACCGGCCCTGGTGGACCGGCTGCTGGAGTCGTTCTACGGCGTGGCCGACTGGATGCGCAACCGTGAAGGTTGAGGACGACCTGCGTTCGGGCGCGCGGCGCCAGGCATGGTCCGGCCCGTTGGCCGGGGCCATGCTGAGCGACGCCTCGCGGCTGCCCGAGGCCGGGCCGGAACTGTTCAATCCGGGCTACTACGGCGACGGCGCCCGCCCGGTGGACGCCGGCGGACGCCAGGCGGCCTGGTTCGTCCAGGGCCAGGGTTGGCAGGGCGTGCTGCGGCGCTACCGCCGCGGCGGGATGATCGCGCGCGTCAGCCGCGACGCCTATCTCTGGAACGGCGAAGACCGCACGCGCAGCTTCCGCGAATACCGGCTGCTGGCCGCCATGCGCGCCCAGGGCCTGGACGTGCCCGCGCCGCTGGCCGCCGCGTACTGGCGGCAGGGGCCGGTCTATCGCGCCGCCATCGTGGTCGAGCGCATCCCCGGCGTGCGGCCCCTGGCCCAGGCGCTGGCGGAACCGCTCTGGCAGGCGGCGGCCGAGGCCATCGTCCGCATGCACCGGGCGGGGGTGTGGCACGCGGACCTCAACGCGTTCAACATCCTGGTCGGCGGCGACGGCCGGATCTGGCTGATCGACTTCGACCGCGGCACGCAAGGCGCCTTGTCCGAACGGCAGCGCCAGGGCAACCTGGACCGCTTGCGCCGCTCGCTGCGCAAGGTGGCGGGAGACGACGGCGAACGTTTCTGGCTGCGTCTGCGCGACAGTTACTGGACGGGCTGGGGCGTCGGCATCCAGCCCTGACGGCCGCCAGGCCGTATTCGCGTCAACTACCCCCCAAAGTTGGGCAGGTCATCGCTAAAAAGCTTTATCATTTCGCCTTTTGGTACTCCTGTCACATACGGCATAACGCAAGGGGGGCTGGTAATGAAACTACGGGCGGGTATGCGCTGGGCGCTTGGGGCGATGTTGGCCGCGGCGGCGACATCGGCGGCGGTCGCGCAGAACAAGGTCGTCAACGTCTACAACTGGGCCGAATACACGGCGCCGGACACGATTCCCGGTTTTGAAAAGGAAACCGGCATCAAGGTCCGCTATGACGTCTACGACAGCAACGACACCCTGCAGGCCAAGCTGCTGGCCGGCAAATCGGGCTATGACGTCGTTGTCCCGTCCACGCATTACGCCTCGCGCCAGATCGAGGCCGGCCTGTTCCAGAAGCTGGACAAGTCCAAGATCCCGAACTGGAAATACCTGGATCCGGAGATCATGGCGCTGGTCGCTTCCGTCGATCCCGGCAACGAGTACGCCATCCCGTGGGGCTACGGCACCAACGGCCTGGGCTACAACGTCACCAAGGTCAAGCAGATCATGGGCGACGGCGTCGATCTCGCAAGCTGGGACATGATCTTCAAGCCCGAGAACGCCGCCAAGCTGAAGGAATGCGGCATCTCCATGCTGGACGAGGCCGCGCAGGTGTTTCCCGCCGTGCTGAAGTACCTGGGCAAGGATCCCAACAGCACCAACACGGACGACTACAAGGCCGCGCTGGACGTGCTGATGAAGATCCGCCCGTACATCCGCCAGTTCAGTTCGTCGGGCTATATCGATGAACTCGCCGTGGGCGACCTGTGCATGGTCTATGGCTTCTCGGGCGACGTGATGATCGCCCGCAAGCGCGCCCAGGAGGCCAAGAAGTCCTACGAAGTGAACTACTTCATTCCGAAGGGCGGCGCGCCCGCGTGGTTCGACCTGATGGTCATTCCCAAGGATGCCCCGCATCCCGAGGAAGCGCTGGCGTTCATCAACTACATCGAAACGCCGAAGGTGCACGCGGCCATCACCAACACGATGTTCTACCCCAACGCCAACAAAGAGGCGCGGCAGTACGTGGTGAAGGACGTGGCCGAGAACCCCATGATCTACCCGCCGGCGGAGGTCTCCAAGACCTTGTACGTGATCAAGGCGCTGCCCTTGAACATCCAGCGCCTGCAAAACCGGATGTGGTCCGAGCTGAAGTCTGGAAGATAGTCATCATGAGCGAAAGCCGTTACTCGGCGCAGCATTCGACGGATCCGGACGAGTTCGTCCGGATCTCCGATGTCGTAAAGATCTTCGGCGATGTGGTCGCCGTCCGTTCCGTCAATCTGTCGGTCAAGCGCAACGAGATCTTTGCCCTGCTGGGCAGCTCGGGCAGCGGCAAGTCCACGCTGCTGCGCATGCTGGCGGGGTTCGAAGAGGCCACCTCGGGCCAGATCCTGCTGGACGGCGAGGACATCACCCACGTGCCGCCGTACCGGCGGCCCGTGAACATGATGTTCCAGTCCTACGCGCTGTTTCCGCACATGACGGTCGAGGCCAACGTGGCTTTCGGCCTGAAGCAGGAAGGCGTGGACCGCGCCGAAATCCATGACCGCGTATTCGAGGCGCTGGACCTGGTCCAGATGGCCGGCTATTCGCGCCGCAAGCCCAGCCAGCTGTCGGGCGGCCAGCAGCAGCGCGTGGCCCTGGCGCGCAGCCTGGTCAAGCGTCCCAAGCTGCTGCTGCTGGACGAGCCCATGTCCGCGCTGGACAAGCAGATCCGCCAGAAAACGCAGATCGAGCTGGTGAAGATCCTGGAGCAGGTCGGCGTGACCTGCATCATGGTCACGCACGACCAGGAAGAGGCCATGACCATGGCGCACCGGCTGGCCGTCATGACCGAAGGCCAGATCGTCCAATGCGGCTCGCCGCAGGACGTCTATGCCTTCCCGAATTCCCGCTTCGTCGCCAGCTTCATCGGGTCGACCAATATGTTCACCGGCACCATCGTGGTCGATGAGCCCGACCACGTCGCGATCGAATGCGACGAGCTGACCCGGCCGCTCTTCGTCAACCATGGCGTCAGCGAACCGCTGGGAATGGAGGTGCACGTCTCCATCCGCCCCGAGCGGCTGGTCGTTTCGCGCGAGCAGCCCGAGGGCGAATACAACTGGGCGCACGGCATGGTCAGCCACATGGCGTGGATGGGCAGCTACGCGCTCTATCAGATCCGTCTCGATTCGGGCAAGACAGTGGAGGCCAGCGTGCCCAGCCAACTGCTCATCCAGATGGATGCGCCCGGCATCGATGAGGAAATCTTCGTCAGCTGGGACGCTGACAGCGCGACGGTGCTGGCGTCATGATCCGCATTTCGCCCCGTGACTGGCTGCCGTCGGGCCGGACGCTGGCGGTGGTTCCGCCGTTCGCCTGGCTGGTGCTGTTCCTGCTGGTGCCGTTCCTGCTGGTCTTCAAGATCAGCTTCGCCGAGCTCAAGTTCGGCATTCCGCCGTATACCTCGCTGGCGGAATTCAAGGACGAGGCGGTGCAGTTCAGCCTGCACCTGCGCGGCTACATCCTGCTGTTCACCGACAGCCTGTACTTCGCCACCTACCTGAACTCGGTGAAGATCGCCGCCGTCACCACGCTGTGCTGCGTGCTGATCGGCTATCCCATCGCCTACTACATCGCGCGTTCGTCGCCCTCGGTGCGCAACCTGCTGCTCCTGGGCGTGATCCTGCCGTTCTGGACCTCGCTGCTGCTGCGCGTGTACGCGTGGGTGGGCATCCTGCGCAACGACGGCCTGCTCAACAACCTGCTGCAGGGCCTGGGCATCATTTCCAGTCCGCTGGAAATCTACCGCACCGATGTCGCCGTCTATATCGGCATGGTCTATGCCTATCTGCCGTTCTTCATCCTGCCGCTCTACGCCACGCTGGTGAAGATGGACCTGCGCCTGCTGGAAGCCGCGTATGACCTGGGCGCCAAGCCCTGGCAGGCCTTTTGGCAGATCACCGTGCCGCTGTCGCGCCAGGGCGTGATCGCGGGTTCCATGCTGGTGTTCATCCCGGCTGTCGGTGAGTACGTGATTCCGGAAATGCTGGGCGGCGCCAACACACTCATGATGGGCCGCGTCATGTGGAACGAGTTCTTCAACAACGCCGACTGGCCCATGGCTTCGGCGGTGACCTGCGTGATGGTGCTGCTGTTGCTCGTGCCGCTGGTGTACTTCCAGTACAACCAGGTCAAGCAGCAGGAGCAGGCCGGCGGAGGGCGCAAATGAACGGGCCCAACAAGACATTGCGCGGCATCGTGCTGGGGCTGGGGTACTTCTTCCTGTACGTGCCCATCATCAGCCTGATGGTGTTCTCGTTCAACGAATCGCCCACCGTCACGTCCTGGACCGGGCTGTCGTTCCGCTGGTACCACTCGCTCTTCAATGATGACGCGCTGCTGCGCGCGGCGTGGCTGTCGTTCCGCATCGCCGCCATGACCGCCACGGCCGCGGTCATCATCGGCACCTGGGCGGGCTACGTGCTGGGGCGCATGGGCCGCTTCCGCGGCTTCGCGCTGTACGTGGGCATGCTAAGCGCGCCGCTGGTCATTCCGGAAGTGGTGCTGGGCATTTCCCTTTTGCTGATGTTCGTGGAACTGCGCGGCAGCCTGGGCTGGCCCGCCGAGAACGGCATTTTCACCATCTGGGTGGGCCACGTGACCCTCTGCATGGCCTTCGTCGCGGTCATCATCCAGACGCGCATCCGCGACCTGGACCGCTCGCTGGAAGAGGCCGCCCTGGACCTGGGCGCCACTCCCATCACCGTGTTCTTCAAGATTACGCTGCCTCTCATCGCTCCGGCGCTGGCATCGGCCTGGCTGCTGTCCTTTACGCTGTCGCTGGACGACGTCGTGCTGGCCTCGTTCCTGTCGGGCCCCAGCTCCAGCACGCTGCCGATGGAGGTTTTTTCGCGGGTGCGCCTGGGCCTGAAACCCGAGATCAACGCGCTGGCCACCCTGTTCATCCTGGCGGTGGGCACGTGCGTGATCCTGGCCAACCGCATGCAATGGCGCAAGGAGTCCGAACCCAAATGAAGCAAACCACCCTGTATGGCCTGACCAAGTGCAGCACCTGCGTCAAGGCGCGCGACTGGCTGGCCGGGCACGGCGTCGACCACGCCTTCGTGGACTACCGCGACAATCCCGTCCCTGCCGCCACCCTGAAGTCCTGGGCGGACAAGGTCGGCGGCTGGGAAAAGCTGGTCAACCGTACCTCCATGACCTGGCGCAACCTGCCTGAAGAGCGCAAGACGGCGCATACCGATGCCCAGTGGAGCCAGCTGATTGCCGAGTATCCGGCGCTGGTGCGCCGGCCGGTCACGGTGACCCCGGATGGCGAGGTGAGCGTTGGCTTCAGCGAAAAACGCTACGGCGAGCGCTTCGCCTGAAGTGGCGGCCGGCTCAGGCGCGGCCGGCCAGGCGCTGCCCGATGCGTTCTTCGACCGCGATGCGGCCCAGCTGGCGCGCGAATTGCTGGGCAAGGTCATCCGGCATCGCGTCGGGCGCCTGTGGCTGTCGGCCCGGATCATCGAAACGGAAGCCTATTACCTGGAAGAGAAGGGCAGCCACGCCTCGCTGGGCTATACCCACAAGCGCCGCGCGCTGTTCATGGATGGTGGCACCGTCTACATGTACTACGCCCGCGGCGGAGACTCGCTGAACTTCAGCGCGGCCGGCCCCGGCAACGCGGTGCTGATCAAATCCGGCTACCCCTGGACGGATGTGCTGTCCGGGCCGAAATCGCTGGCCCGCATGCAGGAATTGAATCCCGATGCGCAAGGGCGGCCGAGGCCGCCCGCCAGCCTGTGCGCCGGCCAGACGCTGCTGTGCAAGGCGTTGGGCCTGAAGGTGCCCGACTGGGACGCGCGCCGCTTCGATCCCCGCGCCCTCTATGTGGAAGACGTGGGGGAAGCGCCGGCCGCGCTGATCTGCACCACGCGCCTCGGCATTCCCCTGGGCCGGGACGAACACCTCAGCTACCGCTTCGTGGATCCTTCCTACGCCGCCTTCTGCACGCGCAATCCGCTGCGGCGCGGGCAGCGCGCGGGGCATGACTACGTGTGGGTGGACCGGCAGGGCATCGTGCTGCCCGAAGCGCCCGAGGCCGGCGCGCGCTAGGCGGCCGGCAGGCCGAAACGCTGGGCAAGCGATGCGCGCATCCTGGCATACTTGCGCTGGATGCGCCGGCGGTTCAGGCGCTTGCTCCAGGCATACAGCGGAATGAGCGGCAGCACCCCGAAGCCGTCGATCAGGTACAGGCCCTGCTTGCCGTCGGCATTGAGCCCACAGGCGACATTGCTGGCGGAAATGTCGTGCAGGACGACATGCGCATCGGCCAGGTCGTCGAAGAACTCGTCGAGCTGTTCGCTCAGCGCCGCGTCGAACCTGCCCTGCCGCGCCAGGTCGGCGACGGTGGGGGCGATATTGCCCGCCTCGTCGCAGATCTTCTCGACCACCAGCCCCAGGCCCAGCGTGGTTTGCGCCAGGCCCAGGATGCGCGCCATGGGCACCTGCCATACGCCGGAGGGCCGGGTGGTGGTGGTGACGTACTCCGAGATTTCGTTCAGATAGACCCGGTACGCGCTTTCGCGCTGGTACTGCTTGTACCAGCGCTTGAAGGGGCGCGCCTCCAGGTAGACGGCGCGAGCCTGCATGTCCATGACTTTGACGAGCAGGGACGGCATGTGGGGATGCTGGAAGATGTGTCGGTCGCCGCCGATGGCAAGCGGCACCTCGGCATCCAGGTTCAATGGGCCGAATACGGCCTGGAACGATGCCGCGGGCTTGCCGGAGGATGGATCAGCTGGGTTCAATGGGGGTGCGATGCCGGTTTGGATGGGCGAGAGTTTAATCCGCTTGTTTCCCGGCGGGCAGCCGGGCAACTCCGTAGCCGGCTTTTTTTCGGGGCGAAGGCCGGGGCCGGGGTCCTACAATCCAGGGTTTGGAGACGCATCCGTTGAACGATATTCTGCTTTGGGTCGCCGCCGGCGGCGCCGTCCTCGCTTTTCTGGCTGCATTGCTGGCCTGGCTGCGCCCGTCCGCCAGCGACTCACGCCTGGACGCGATGCTGGAGGGGCTGGAAAGAACCGAACGGGCCCTGCGCGCCGATATGGCGGAAGGCCAGCGCGGCCTGCGCAGCGAATTCGCGGAATCCGCGCGCGCCCTGCGGGCGGAATCGGCGCGGTCCCAGGACGAGCTGCGTGCCGGCCTGTCGCGCGACGCCCAGGCCGCGCGCGCCGAGTCGGCGGAGTCGCTGGCGCGTTTCGCCGCGGGTTTCGCGGAGCAACTGCAGGGCCTCATCCAGATCAATGAACGGCGCTTGATGGAAGTGCGCGCCACCGTGGACCAGCGCCTGCAATCGTTGCAAACCGACAACAGCGCCAAGCTGGATGAAATGCGGCGGACGGTGGACGAGAAACTGCACGCCACGCTGGAGCAGCGCCTGGGCGAATCCTTCAAGCTGGTGTCGGACCGTCTCGAGGCCGTGCACAAGGGACTGGGCGAAATGCAGGCCCTGGCCGCGGGCGTGGGCGACCTGAAGCGGGTGCTGACCAATGTGAAATCGCGCGGCACCTGGGGCGAGGTGCAGCTGGCCCGGCTGATCGAAGACAACATGACGCCGGACCAGTACGCCAGCAACATCAAGCCCGTGCCGGGCAGCGAGGCGGTGGTCGAGTTCGCCATCCGCCTGCCTGGGCGAGGCGACGGCGCCGGCCCCGTCTGGCTGCCCATCGACGCCAAGTTCCCCAAGGAGGAATACGAGCGCCTGATGGACGCGCAGGAGGCGGCGGACGCGGAAGGCGTCAGGAACGCCGGGGCCGCGCTGGGGCGGGCCGTCGAATTGCAGGCGCGTTCGATCGCGTCCAAGTACGTCGCGCCGCCGCACACGACCGACTTCGCCATCATGTTCCTGCCCACGGAAAGCCTGTACGCCGAGGTGCTGCGCCGGCCGGGCCTGCTCGACAAACTGCACGACCTGCGCGTCAACGTGGCGGGCCCCAGCAACCTCGCGGCGCTGCTGAACAGCCTGCAGATGGGTTTTCGCACCCTGGCTATCGAACAGCGCTCGTCCGAGGTCTGGCAGGTGCTGCGCGCCGTCAAGACGGAATTCGGCAAGTTCGGAGATGCGTTGGCCAGCGTCAAGAAGACGCTGGACACCGCCAGCAACAAGATCGGCCAGACCGAGGTGCGCACGCGCGCCATGCTGCGCAACCTGAAGGACGTGGAAGCGTTGCCCGAAGCCGATGCCAGGCTGCTGCTGGGCGAAGCCGGCGAGGATGCCGGCGAGCCGCCAGCGCCGCCTCCCGGCGCCGGCTGATCCGCGCGGCGGGGACGGAGCAGGGCGCCCGCGTTCCCGCCTGAGCTTGTTGCCCGGTCCGACAGCCGATATCCTGACGTTTGCGGCAATTCGCCGTCGATACCTGGAGCATCGCTAGCATGAGCACCGCTGAACGCCATGATTCCTCTCCCCTCGACGCGACGGCGCTGGGCGCCGACATCGCGCAAGGGGTCACTACCGCGCTTGCCGCAATGCAGCAGGCGGTGGACAGGGTGGAGGCGCGCAATCCCGCGATCAACGCGGCTTGCGGCATGCAGGCGGAGCTTGGCCTGCGCCTGGCGCAGGCGCTGGACGACGAGTTGGCCAAGCTGTCGCCCGAACAACGCCTGGCGCAACTGCAGCGGCGTCCGTTCCTGGGCGTGCCCACCTTGCTCAAGGACCTGGGCACCGCCGCGCTGGGCCTGCCCAGCGCCATGGGGTCCGTGCTTTATGGCCAGGTCGAATGGAATGTCGACGCCGAGATCGTCAAGCGGTACCGCCGAGCCGGCCTGATCCCGTTCGGCCGCACGACCAGCGCGGAACTCGGCCTGAGTCCCACCACGGAGTCGCCCGTCTATGGTCCGGCCACGCAGAACCCCTGGAAGGCCGGCCACAGCGCGGGCGGTTCCAGCGGAGGCGCCGGGGCGGCGCTGGCCAGCGGCATGGTGCGCATCGCGCACGGCAGCGATGGCGGCGGATCGATCCGTATCCCATCGTCCTGCTGCGGCGTGCTCGGCCTGAAGCCGTCGCGCGGCCTGATGCCGCTCGGCCCGCTCAAGGGCGAGGGCTGGGGCGGGCTGGCCACGGAACACATGATGACCCTGTCGGTGCGCGACTGCGCGGCGTCCCTGGACATCAGCGCCGGCGCCGACGTGGGCGCGCCCTACGCGGCCCCCGTCCAGCCGGCGGAGTCGTATCGCGGCGTCGTGGCGCGCGTGGCGGCCGATCCGCAGGCGGCGGCGCGCCGCCGCATCGCCTTCGTCAACACCACCTACGAGGGCGAGGCGATCCATCCGGAAGTCGCGGCCACGGTGGACGAGGCCGCCCGGTTCTTCGCTTCGCTTGGCCATGAGCTGGTGCCCGCCGCGCCGCCCGTGGGGTCCGAGGAAGTGTTGTCGCCCATGTTGCCGCTGATCGCCAGCGCGGCGGCCAACGCGATCGATTCCTTCGTCGGCGCGCGCGGCCGCCGTCTCGCCGCCGATGAGTTGCAGCCCACCACGCTGGGCGCGCGCGAATATGCCCGCGCGATTTCGGGCGCGCAGTACGTGGCCTGCGTGGACACCTGCCACGACATCACGCGCCGCATCGGCCGTTTCCTGGAGCGCGACGGCGCGCAGGGGCACGACCTGTTCCTGAGCCCGGTGCTGGCGCAGCCGCCGGCGGCCATTGGCCGCTACGCCATGGACAACGCCGACTATCTGGCCTACCGTCTGGGGAAGAAGGGCGTCATCGGCTACTCGCCCTTTGCGCCGCTGGCCAACCTGACCGGCATGCCCGCGATCTCCATTCCCTTCGGCATGTCGTCCGACGGCTTGCCCATCGGCATCCAGCTGATGGGGCCGCTGGGCAGCGAAGCCATGCTGCTGGAGTTGGCCGCGCAGGTCGAGGCGCTGCGGCCCTGGGTCCTGGTGGCGCCCATGGCGCGCTGAGGCGGCGGGGCCGATGCGCCGGACGGGCCGGCGGCGCATCAGTGGATGCATCAGGGAGTTGCCATGTCATCGTTTGAGACGCACACCGTGTTCAACCAGGTTCCGCCCCTGGAAGACTATTCCCTGTACGAGACCGATCCGGCGCTGCGTGACGCGGTAAGCCGGGAGGGCGCGCAGGCCTGGGCGGGCGAACTGGCCGCGCACGGCGCCTGGCTGGGCCGCGCGCAGACGCTGGAGGCCGGCGCGCAGGTCAATCGGTGCCTGCCGCGGCTGCTCAATTACGACCGCGTCGGCCACCGCATCGACCACATCGATTTTCATCCGTCCTGGAACCTGCTCATGGAGGGCATCGTGGCGCGCGGCCTGCACAGCCGCGCCTGGGCGCAGCCCGGACCGGGCGCGCAGGTGGCGCGCGCCGCCGCCTACGTGATGCAGGGCCAGGTCGAGGCCGGCACGCTGTGCCCCACGACCATGACCTTCGCCGCGGTGCCCCTGTTGCAGCGCGAGCCGGCTGGCGCCGTGGATTTCGCCGGCCAGTGGCTGACGGCGCTGTATTCGCGCGAATTCGACGGGGCGGATGCCCCGCTGTCGGCCAAGCGCGGGGCCCTGATCGGCATGGGGTTGACCGAAAAGCAGGGAGGCTCCGACCTGCGCGCGGTCAGCACGCGCGCCGTGCCGCTAGATGTCGCGGGCCGGGGCCATCCCTACCGCCTGGTGGGGCATAAATGGTTTCTCTCGGTGCCGCACGCGGACGCGCATCTGGTGCTGGCGCAGACGGACGAAGGGCTCGGCTGCTTCTTCGTGCCGCGCTGGATACCGGACGGCCCGCGCAATGCCGTCCGCCTGCGGCGGCTGAAGGACAAGCTGGGCAACTGCAGCAACGCCAGCGCCGAAGTCGAATTCGAGGATGCCTGGGGCGTCCTGCTGGGCGAGCCCGGCAGGGGGCTTGCGGCGCTGCTCGAAATGGCGGCGACCACCCGGCTGGACTGCGTGCTGGGCAGCACGGCGCTGTTGCGGCAGGCGCTGGTGCAATCGGTTCATCACGCGCGCCATCGGCATGCCTTCGGCAAGGCCTTGATCGAACAGCCGCTGATGCGCAACGTGCTGGCCGACCTGGCGCTGGAAAGCGAGGCCTCGATGGCACTGGCGCTGCGCCTGGCGCGCGCCGTGGACGAGCGCGCCGATGCGCAGGCCCGCGCCCTGGTCCGCGTGGGCACGCCCGCCGCCAAGCTCTGGGTGTGCAAGCGCGCCGTCGCCGCGGTGGCGGAGTGCATGGAAGTCTGGGGCGGCAATGGCTACGTGGAAGAAGGCCCGATGTCCAGGCTCTACCGCGAAACCCCGGTCAATTCCATCTGGGAGGGTTCGGGCAGCGTGATGGCGCTGGATGTGCTGAGGGCCTTGCAGCGCGAGCCCGAGGCGCTGCCCGCGTTGGAGCGCGAGTTCGCCCTGGCCAAGGGGCAGAACCGGGACTTCGACGATGCGCTGGCGCGTTGGCACGCACTGCTGGCCGATGGCGCGCAGGCCGAGTTCCAGGCGCGGCGCATCGCCGGCGGCCTGGCCCGGCTGTGGCAGGCGGCCTTGCTGATCCAGCATGCCCCGGACGCCGTGGGGCGGGCATTCGCCGCCAGCCGCTTGCGCGCGGACGGGGGCATCTTCGGCGAACTGGCCGCGGGGACGGATACCCAGGCCATCCTCGCCCGCGCCTGGCCCGCCGCCGCGTGCTAAATTTCCCGGCTCGACAAACCATTTCCGCATTTTCCCGCCATGCTCTCCCAGCAAGAACTCAAGCAGCAAGCCGCCGACGCGGCCCTGGAATTCGTTGAACAGGTCGCCGGCCCGGACGTCATCATCGGCGTGGGCACGGGTTCCACGGCCGACCTGTTCATCGATGGCCTCGCCCGTTTCAAGGGCCGTATCGGAGGCACGGTGGCCAGCTCGGAGCGCAGCGCCGCCCGGCTCGCCGGCCATGGGCTGAAGGTGCTGGACCTGAACGACGTCGCCACCATGCCGATCTACGTGGACGGCGCGGACGAGATCGACGCCAACCTGCACATGATCAAGGGCGGCGGCGGCGCGCTGACGCGGGAGAAGATCGTGGCCTCGGTGGCCGAACGCTTCATCTGCATCGCCGACGAATCCAAGCTGGTGCAGACCATGGGCAAGTTTCCGCTGCCGATCGAAGTCATTCCGATGGCCCGCGAATCGGTGGCGCGCGCCATGGCGGCGCTGGGCGGCCAGCCCCGGCTGCGCGAGGGTTTCGTGACCGACAACGGCAACATCATCCTGGACGTTTCGGGCCTGTCCATCACGGACGCCCGGGGCCTGGAAGCCCGCGTGAACAACCTGCCGGGCGTGGTCACCTGCGGCCTGTTCGCGCTTGCCGGCGCCGACGTCGCGCTGCTGGCCACCCAGAACGGCATCCGCCGCCTCGATCGCCAGGGCTGAGGCGCTTCCCGTGGCGCATTGCCCCTTGCCGGCCCGCCTTGCGGGCGGCAGGGGCCCGATTCATAATCCTGTCACACTTGGGTCATAACCTTGCGGGTTGTGCAGGCCCATCTCGTAACACTCTTTAATTTCGGGGCATTGCAATGAGATCAACCACGCAGGGAGCCCGGATGTCGGAGCACACAAACAAACAGTTCGACGCGGATCTGGAAAGCGTCCGTTCGCAGTTCTTGCAAATGGGCGGCTTGGTGGAAGCCATGATCCAGGAGGCCATCGATGCGTTGGCCAGCGGGGACCTGTCGCTGGTTGAGAAGGTTCGCGAGCGCGAAAAGGAAGTGAACCGCCACGAAGTCGAGATCGACGAGAGCATCAGCCGGATCCTGGCGCGGCACCAGCCCACCGCCATCGACTTGCGCATGCTGATGGCCGTGTCCAAGATGCTGACCGACATGGAGCGTTCCGGCGACGAGGCCGAGAAGGTCGCAACGGTTGCGCGGCGCATCCACGAGGCCGAACTGCGCCACATCCCGGTGATCGAGCTGCGCCACATGGCCGCCAATGTGCGCACCATGCTGCACCAGGCGCTGGACGCCTTCGCCCGCCTCGACCCCATCCTGGCCGCCGCCGTCGTGCGCAGCGACAAGGAAGTGGACAAGGAATGGAAGGGCGCGCTGCGTCACCTCATTACCTACATGATCGAAGACCCGCGAACCATCTCGCGCGCCATCGACATGATCTTCATCGCCCGCGCGCTCGAACGCATCGGCGATCACGCCAAGAATATGTCCGAACGCGTGATCTACATGGTCAAGGGCGCGGACGTGCGTCACACCGGCGTGAAGAACACCGAACGCCAGGCGCGCGGCGACGTGGACTCGGACGAGCCGCCGCAGGACCAGTAGTCCGCGGCGGGTATGTCGGGCGCCACTTCGGGGCGACGGCATACCCGCCCCTAAACCCCTCAGTTTTCGGGCAGCGTCGCTCCCGGATCCAGGCGCGGATCCGGCGTGCCCGGCGCGCCGGCGTCGATGCGGCCGGCAAGCCTGCGGCCGAAAGCCGGCAGGGCCGGGGAAACCAGATCCAGGTCGTACCAGCCCTCGCAACCCGCGTACTCGATGTCCAGCGCGCCGCCGGCCGGCACCTGCGTCGTGGCGCACCAGCCATCTCCCATGCGCGACGCCAGTTCCACGGGCAGCGCGGCGCGGCCGTTGTTGACCAGGCGTAGCCGCACTCCCGCCGCGGCCGGCGCCCGATGCGCCTCCAGGCATCCGGCGTCCCGGGCGTCGCCGCGGAACTGCCGGTGCAAGCCGTCGGGACCCAGCAGCCACAAATCATAGGCGCCGCCATCGGCCAGCCGCCAGCCGTCTTCCAGGCGGTCGCCGGCGCCCACCGTGTAGCGGCGGGGCGCCCGTTGCAGCGCAAGCCGGTCGTACACGTGCAGGACCGCGCCCGCCTTGCCGGGATTGCGCAACGTCAGCCGGTAGTGCAGGCCGTCCGCGGCCATTGCGCCTTCGGCCTCCAGCGCGTACGGCAGCGGGCACGCGCGGCGCTTGCCGGCTTCCGCCTGCGGCCCGCGACCCCCGGCGAAGTCGAAGGCGGAGGTCAGGTCTCCGGCGACCGCGCGCCGCCATGCGCTGATATTCGGTTCGGCCACGCCAAAACGGGCCTCCAGGAAGCGGATCACGGAGGTGTGATCGAACACTTGCGAGTTGACCCAGCCGCCGCGGCTCCAGGGCGAGACCACCAGCATCGGCACGCGCGGCCCCAGGCCGTAGCCGCGGCCGTGCAGGGCGGGGGGATCGTCCGGGGTGGAGGCGCTGGGGCCGCGCCGCGCATCGTGGTATTCGCCGTCCAGCTCGACGGTGGACAGTCCCCCCGACGTGCCGTCCTCGGTGCGCGCCGGCGGCGCGGGTGGCGGCATATGGTCGAAGAAGCAGTCGTTTTCGTCATAGGTGACGAAGAACACGCAGCGGCTCCAGGTGGCGGGGTCGCGCGTCAGGATGTCCAGCACGCGTTCGGTATAAGCGCCGCCCTGGCGGGGCGAAGAGACTTCCGGATGCTCCGAGTCGGCGGTGGGCGCGATGATCCACGACACTTGCGGCAGCGCGCCCTGGGCGATGTCGCGGGCCAGGTCGTCCAGCGTGTGCGTGGACAGGCCGCGATCGCGCAAGGGGGCGGATGCGCCGCCGTCGGCATGCTGCCGGCGATACTGTTTGAAGCCCGCCAGCGGGTTGTCGTGATAGTTGTCCGCCATGTCCTGGTAGATGCGCCAGTCCACGCCCGCGGCCTGCAGGCGTTCCGGATATGTAGTCCAGGCATAGCCTTCGGCGATGGGCCCCAGGCGGTCGAAGGTGTTGACGAGCGCGGGGCCGCCCGCCTGCCCCGAAGGATCGTTCGTCCCGGTCCACAGGAACAGGCGGTTCGGATTGGTGCCGGCATGTATCGAGCAATGATAGGCGTCGCACAGCGTGAAGGCGTTGGCCAGCGCCGTCTGGAACGGGATGTCGGCGCCATCGTAGGCGCCCATGCCCAGCCGGCTCTTGGCGGGCAGCCACTGATCCATGCGGCCATCGTTCCAGGCGCGCTGGGCGTCGTCCCAGGTGTGGGGCGTGATGTAGCCCACCGGCGTGCCGCTGGCGTATTCGGTCCGCAGGGCATAGGGCCGAACCCGCGCCTCGCCGTCCGCCTGGGTCAGCACGTCGCCCGTGGCGGTGGGCGCGGGCAGCGGATCCGCGAAGCCCCGTACCCCGGGCAGCGTGCCGAAATAATGATCGAAAGAGCGGTTTTCCTGCATCAGGATCACCACGTGACGCACGTCCTGCAGCGTGCCGGTCTGGCGGTCGGGCGCGATGGACAGGGCGCGTGCGATGGCGTCCGGAAGCCGGGCGGGGAAGGGCGGGCTCGATGCGTGGGTCATGACGGCTTTACGGTTGGCCGGCACGTTGCGGCCGGCGACAGGCGAATCTTAAGGCCTTACTGGGGCAGGGTCGCCAGCAGGCGCTGCGGCAAGGAGTAATTGTCGATGTGCTTGCGGAACGACGCAATGAACAGGTCCTCGGCCGCGCTGCGATGTGCGTCGCCGTGCCAAAGAAGATGGAGGTCGGCGGCGCACACGCCCTCGCCGGGCGGCAGGCGCCATAGCCTGCCCTCCGCGAGATCGGCCTGCACGCTGTGTTCCGGCAGGCAGCCTATGCCGAAACCGGCGACCAGCAGCCGTTTGACTTCGTCGTGCTGCGACGAGGTGGCGACGATTCTGCCCGAGAAACCGCGCTGGTCGCGGAAGATCGTCAAGGGCGACAGGCTGTCTCCCAGCGCATCGCTGGCGAAAGAGACGAAATCCTCTCCGAGCAGGTCCTCCATGCGGATGTCGGGGCGCCCGAACAAGGCGTGGTTCCTGCCGCAGAACAAGGCGTAGCGCTGTTGCAGGAACAGCTTGTGATCCAGGCGTTTCGGAATCTGCCGGCACAGCGCGATGCCTGCCGTGGCGCCCCGTTGCTGCACGACGCTGACGATCTCGCTGCTGGGAAGCACGTCCAGTTGCACTTCGATGCGCGGATGGGCGCGGTGAAAGCCCACCCAGAAGTCGTCGTAGACCGCCGAATGGATACGGCTGGCGACGAGCACGTGGATGCGTCCCACCGTCTGCTCTTCGGCCTGCGCCACGTCGTTGACGAGCTGGGACACGCTTCCATGGATGGCCTCGGCGGCCTGGCGCACTTCCTCGCCGGCCTGCGTGACCGCGAATCGGGCGTGATGCCGCTCGATCAGCCTGCGGTCGAGCTGCTGCTCCAGGCGGCGCAGGGCCTGGCTGACCGCGGACTGGGTGATATGAAGCTTGATAGCAGCTCCGCTAATGCTGCGCTCCTGAACGATCACCAGAAAGGTGCGCAACAGGTTCCAGTCCAGGCGGTCGATTTTGCGGGCCGTTGCCACGGGTGAAAGCGGATCTTGTTTCATAACGCGTTGATCGTTAAGAAGTATGCGGCAGGCCAGGCGTTGGCCGCAGGCAGGGGGCGTCTAACGTAACGACATTAATTTTACTTAACTTGGTGATTAGAAAACAGAAATTGACCGTATGTCGCGCGGCGGGCGATAAAGCGGCCATCAAAAGCAAAGACATCCCAAGGAGGAAATATGGCAGGCCCCGCCCATCCATCCGCCGCCAAGCAGCCGGTGCGCGCCGCCGCCGCCGCGTTCATCGGCACGACCATCGAGTGGTACGACTTCTACATCTATGCCACCGCGGCCGCGCTGGTCTTCGGCAAGGTCTTTTTCCCGGCGGCGGACCCCTTCGTCAGCACGATGGCGTCGTTCGGCACGTTCGCCGCCGGGTTCCTGGCCAGGCCCCTGGGCGGGTTGGTGTTCGGCCATCTGGGCGATCGGATCGGACGCAAGAATGCGTTGATGGCGACCTTGATCATCATGGGCGTGGCCACGGTGGGCATCGGCCTGCTTCCCGGCTACGAACAGGCCGGCCTGCTGGCGCCCGCGCTGCTGTTGCTGCTGCGCCTGGCGCAGGGCCTGGCGGTGGGCGGCGAATGGGGCGGAGCCGTGCTGATGGCGGGCGAGCACGCGTCGCAGCGCCGCCGCACGTTCGCGGCATCCTTCGCGCAGTTGGGCAGCCCCGCCGGGCTGATCCTCTCTTTGGTGGCCTTCCGCCTGATCACCACGCTGGACGAGGCCGATTTCCTGGCCTGGGGCTGGCGCATACCGTTCCTCGTGAGCGCCGTCCTGCTGGTGGTCGGCTATTTCATCAGGATCGGGGTGAGCGAATCGCCCGATTTCGCCAAGGTGCTCGCGCGCCAGGAGACGCTGGAGATCCCGGCCCGCGAAGTCATGCGCACGGCCTGGCGCACGGTGCTGCTGTGCATGGGGGTTTGCACCGTCGCCATCGGCGGCATCTACTTCACCAATACCTTCATGCTGGCGTACACCACGCAGACGCTGGGCCTGGACCGGGCGATGATCCTGGACTGCCTGTTCGCGGTTGCGATCATCCAGTTCTTCGTGCAGCCGCTGGCCGCGTGGTTCGCGGAGTCGCTGGGCACGGCGCGCGTGCTGATTGTCGCCGCCGCCTGCTCGGTGCTGGCGCCGTATCCGATGTTCGTGCTGGTCAGCCATGCCACGCCCCTGAGCATCGTGGCGGGTATCGCGATTGTGCTGGTGTTCATGGCGACGATTTATTCGGCCATGGCCGGTTTCATCAGTTCGGCCTTCGACACCCACGTGCGCTATTCGGGGATTTCGCTTTCCTACCAATTGTGCGGGGCGATAGCCGGCGGCTTCACGCCCCTGGTCGGCACGTGGCTGTCGCACCGTTACCCGGGGCAGTGGATGCCGCTGGCGCTGTTCTATTCCGGCCTTTCGCTCATCACCCTGGTTTCCATCTGGGGCCTGGCGGCGCACAAGCAGCGCGCCGACGGAGCCGCGACGGCTGCCACGCGCGCGGCCTGAGCCGTATCACGCCCATTTGTCCCATATTCAAGGAGATTGCATGGACAACACAACGGCGCCCGCCGCGCTGACTTCCGAACAAATCGGCCGCATCCTGCGGGCCGTCGACGAACGCTTCGATGCGCAGCTCGCCTTCACGCAGGACCTGGTGCGCTTTCCCTCGCTGCGCGAACAGGAGCACACGGCGCAGGACTTCCTGTACGAGGCGATGCGCCAGCGCGGCTTCGCGATGGACCGCTGGAAGATAGACGTCGAGGACATCAGCTCCCATCCGGGCTTCGGCCCCGTCACGGTGTCGTACGAAAACGCCTACAACGTGGTCGGCACCTACCGGCCCGCCGTCCAGACGGGCCGCTCCCTGATCCTCAACGGGCATATCGACGTGGTTCCCACCGGGCCTCAGGAGATGTGGAGCCGCTCGCCCTGGGATCCCGCCATCGTCGACGGCTGGATGTACGGCCGCGGCGCCGCCGACATGAAGGCCGGGCTGGCGGCCAACCTGTACGCCTACGATGCGCTGCGGGCGGCAGGCTATGCGCCGGGAGCGCCCATCTATTTCCAGTCGGTGGTTGAGGAGGAATGCACGGGCAACGGCGCGTTGGCGGCCCTGCTGCGGGGGTACAAGGCCGACGCCGTCATCATCCCGGAGCCGGAAGAGAACATGCTGGTGCGCGCCAACGTGGGCGTTCTGTGGTTCAAGGTCCGCGTGCAGGGGCATCCCACGCACACGCGGGAAATGGCCAACGGCTTCAACGCAATCGACGCTGCCTACGCGGCCATAGAGGCGTTGCGCCGGGTGGAAGCGAAATGGAACGGACAGCACCATTGCCATCGGCACTTCGAGCACCTGGACCATCCCATCAACTTCAATATCGGCAAGATCGTGGGCGGCGACTGGCCGTCGACGGTGCCGCCGTGGTGCGAGTTCGATGTGCGCGCCGCCATCTATCCGGGCACCACGGCCGACGAGGCGCGGGCCGAGATCGACGCCTGCCTGCGCGAGGCCGTGTCGGATCCGCGCCTGGGGGGCACTGCGCCGCAGGTGACCTACACCGGGTTCTATGCCGAAGGCTATGTGCTGGAGGAAGGGTCGGACGCCGAGAACACGCTGCGCGATTGCCATCGGCAGGCGTTCCAGAGCGAATTGCAGAGTTTTACGACGCCTGGCTACCTGGACGCTCGCGTGTTCGTGATCTATGGAGATATGCCGACGCTGGTGTATGGCCCCAAATCGCTGGATATCCATGGTTTCGACGAGCGCGTCCACCTGGAATCGCTGCGCCTGATCACCAAGACGATTGCGCTTTTCATCGCGCAATGGTGCGGTTTGCAGGCGCCGGCATAAGGGCCGCGGGGCGCGGCCGTTCGGGGATCAGGCCGAAGGCGGAACGTAGCCCTGGGCCTCGACGCTGCCGTCTTCGAACAGGAAGCGCTCCATTTGCTGCTGCAGGTACTTGCGCGCGCGGGCGTCCGCCAGGTTCAGGCGGTTTTCATTGACCAGGCGCGTCTGGATAGCCTTCCATTCTTCCCAGGCTTCCTTCGAAATGCTTTGCCAGATGCGGGTGCCGAGTTCGCCGGGGTAGGGAGGAAAATCCAGCCCTTCGGCTTCACGCTTCAATTTCACACAGTTGACGATACGAGCCATGATTCGCTGCCGGAAAAATAAGTAAGCCGGTATTTTACCGGGCTTGGCCCCCTATGGACGCCAAGCCCCTTCAGCCTCTGCGGTAACCGTACCGCGGAGGACGGTTACAGCTTCTTGATGAAGACCAGGCTGTTGCGCGAACGGTTGTAGTTGTTCTGCTTTTCGCGGGGCAGGTCGGCGATGCCTCCCTGCACGAAGCCGCGCTTCATGAACCAGTGCGAGGTCCGGGTGGTCAGCACGAACAGCCGCTTGGCGCCCGCGGCGCGCGCGCGCGATTCCATGTGGCGCAGCAGGATTTCGCCTTCGCCCGAGCCTTGCCATTCCGGATGGACGATCAGGCAGGCCATTTCCGCCATCTGCTCTTCCGGGAACATGTGCAGGGTGGCGCAGCCGTAGATCACGGCGTCGTGCTCCAGCACCGTGAAGTTTTCGACGTCGCGCTCGACCACGCTGCGGGGACGGGGCACCAGGGTGCCGTCGGCCTCCAGCGGTTCGATCAGGCTGAGGATGGCGCCCACGTCGTCGATGGTGGCCGGGCGCAGATCGTCCAGCGTGTCCTCGACCACCATGGTGCCCACGCCGTCGTGGGTGAAGATCTCCAGCAGCACGCTGCCGTCCAGCGTGAAGGGCAGCAGGTGGGCGCGGGCCACGCCGCGCTTGACGGCCAGGGACGCGCAATGCAGGAAGGCGTGGGTGTCCTCGTCCAGCGTGCCGGCGGCCAGCAGCGCGTCGGCGTCCACGCGGGCCAGTTCGGTGTCCAGCGTGCCGTCGTCATTCATCACGCCCGGGGAGCCGGACAGGAAGATCAGCTTTTCGGCGCGCAGCGCCACGGCGACGCTGGTGGCCAGGTCTTCCATGGCCAGGTTGAAGGCGTCGCCGGTGGGAGAGAAGCCCAGGGGCGACAGCAGCACGACGGACGAGCCTTTCTCGATGGCGAACTTCAGCGCGTCGATGTCGATCTTGCGGACCTGGCCGGTGTGCTTGTAGTCCACGCCGTCGATCACCCCGGCGGGGCGGGCCGTGACGAAGTTGCCGGAAATGACGCGGATGTGCGAGTGCGACATGGGCGTGTTCGGCAGGCCCTGGCTGAAGGCGGCCTCGATATCCAGACGGATCTCGCCCGCGGCTTCCTTGGCGCATTCCAGGGCGGCGGCGTCGGTGGGGGACATGCCGCGGTCGAACTGCTGCGTAAAGCCCTTCAGGCGCAGTTGCTCATTGACCTGCGGGCGCGAGCCGTGCACCAGCACCAGGCGGATGCCCAGCGAGGACAGCAGCGACAGGTCCTGCACCAGCGCGTTCAGCGCGCCGGCCTGCACCAGTTCGCCGCCGAACGCCACCACGAACGTCTTGCCTCGGAACGCATGCACATGGGGCGCCACGTCTCGAAACCATCGGACGAACTGGGCGGGTGCGAATTCAGGGGCTTCGAGGGCGGAGACGGTGTCTGGTTCCAGGTCGGGCATGATGGGTGGAGGGATTCCTGAGAGTCGGTCAAAACGCGGCGCCATGCCGCGTCATAGCGCCGTCGCGCGGACGGCGTGGCGAAATTATATGGCCGCCGGGGGGCCGCCGCATGCGGAATACCGCGCGAATTCCGTGCCCGATCCTCCGGTTCCGGGCGCGGCCGCCCAGCGGGCGGCGCGCGGAAATTTATAATGTCGGCCTAACCGGACTATCGTACATGCCTGAATCCTCCAGCCCGCGGGCGCCCAAGACCGCGGACGCGGCGGCCCCGGCGGCGGCCGCTGCACAGAATACGCGCCGAGCGCCGCGCCCCGAGCGGCCCATTCCCGCGGTGACTTACCCCGAAGACCTGCCCGTCAGCGCGCGGCGCCAGGAGATCGCTCGCGCCATCGCCGGCCACCAGGTCGTGATCGTCAGCGGCGAGACCGGCTCGGGCAAGACCACGCAGCTGCCCAAGATCTGCCTGGAACTGGGCCGCGGCCGCCAGAAAATGATCGGCCACACCCAGCCGCGCCGCCTGGCGGCGACCTCGGTGGCCAAACGCATCGCCGAGGAACTGAATACGCCGATGGGCGAGGTGGTGGGCTACCAGGTGCGGTTCAACGACCGCACCGGCCCCAACGCGTCCATCAAGCTGATGACGGACGGCATCCTGCTGGCCGAGTCGCAGCGCGACCCGTTGCTGCGCCGCTACGACACCATCATCATCGACGAGGCGCACGAACGCAGCCTGAACATCGACTTCCTGCTGGGCTACCTGAAGCAGCTGCTGCCGCGCCGCCCGGACCTGAAGCTCATCATCACCTCGGCCACGATCGACGCCGAGCGCTTCGCCCGGCACTTCGCCCCGTCCGAGGACAAGCCCGCGCCGGTCATCGAGGTGTCTGGCCGCCTCTACCCCGTCGAAGTCCGCTATCGTCCCGTGCGCGAAGAGCCAGCGCAGGACGAGGCGCTGGCGGCGGGCAAGCCTGGCCGCGAACGCGAGCGCATGTCGGGCGACGAAGAACGCGACCAGATCGACGCCATCGTGGACGCCGTGGACGAATGCGCGCGGCATGGCCCTGGCGACGTGCTGGTCTTCCTGCCCGGCGAGCGCGAGATCCGCGAATCCGCCGAGGCGCTGCGCAAGCGGCATCCGGCGGGCACCGAGGTGCTGCCGCTCTATGCGCGGCTGTCGCAGGCCGAGCAGGAGCAGATTTTCCACCCGCGCACCAACGCCCGGCGCATCGTGCTGGCCACCAACGTGGCGGAAACCTCGCTGACCGTGCCCGGCATCCGTTTCGTGGTCGATAGCGGGCTGGCGCGCATCAAGCGGTATTCCTGGCGCAACAAGGTCGAACAGCTGCGCATCGAGCCGATCAGCCGCGCCTCGGCCAACCAGCGCGCCGGCCGCTGCGGCCGGGTGGGGCCGGGCGTCTGCATCCGGCTCTACGACGAGCTGGATTTCAACAACCGGGCGCCGTTCACCGATCCGGAAGTGCTGCGTTCCTCGCTTGCCTCGGTCATTCTGCGGATGAAGTCGCTGAAGCTGGATGACATCGAGCAGTTCCCCTTCGTCGAGGCGCCCCCCGGGCGCGCCGTGGCCGACGGCTACCACCTGCTGCAGGAGCTGGGCGCGATCGAACTGGCGTCCCCGTCCGGCGAGGACGCGGACGGCGCGCGCACCGGCGCCTCCTTCGCGCTGACGCGCACGGGGCACGAGCTGGCCAGGCTGCCCGTGGATCCGCGCATCGGCCGGATGATCCTGGCCGCGCGGGAACAGCAGTGCCTGGCGGAAATGCTGGTCATCGCCTCGGCCCTGTCGGTGCAGGATCCGCGCGATCGCCCCATGCAGGAGCGCGAGGCCGCCGAGGCCGCGCACGCCAAATTCGGCGACGACAAATCCGAGTTCATTTCCTTCCTGAAACTGTGGCGCTGGTATGGCGAACAGGTGCAGCACAAGGCGTCCCAGCGCAAGCTGGTGGCGCTGCTGCGCCAGAACTTCCTGTCGCCCATCCGGCTGCGGGAATGGCACGACGTGCACACCCAGCTGGCGGCCCTGGTGGGCGAGCAGGGCTGGCGCGTGAACCAGACGGAAGCCACCTATGAGCAGCTGCACCTGGCATTGCTGTCGGGGCTGCTGGGCAATATCGGCTTCAAGAGCGACGAGGGCGGCCACTACCAAGGGGCCCGCGAGATCCGCTTCCACATCCATCCGGGTTCGCGGCTGGTGAAGAAGGCGGGGCGCTGGATCGTCGCCGCCGAACTGGTCGAGACCACGCGGCTCTATGCGCGCTGCGTGGCGCGGATCGATCCCGCGTGGCTGGAAAAAGTGGCCGCGCACCTGATCCGCCGGAACTGGTCCGATCCCCGCTGGGAAAAGAAGGCAGGGCAGGTCGTGGCCAACGAGCGGGCCACGCTGTACGGGCTGGTCATCTATACCGGCCGGCGCATCCATTACGGCCGCGTCAATCCGGCGCACGCGCGCGAGCTCTTCATCCGCCAGGCCCTGGTGCCGGGCGAGATCGATACGCGCCTGGCCTTCGTGGCGCACAACCGCAAGCTGATCGCCGGCATCGAGAAGCTCGAACACCAGACCCGCCGGCCCGACATCCTGGTCGATGACGAGTTGATCTACGCCTTCTACGATCGCCAGCTGCCGGAAGGCATTTCGCAGACGGCCACGCTGGAGAAATGGGTGTCGGGCCTGGACAAGGCCGCGGCCGCCCAATTGCTGCTGACCCGCGACGAACTGATGCGGCACGAAGCGGCGGGCGTCACGACCGACGTGTTTCCCAAGAAGGTGGAATGGCAGGGCGTGTCCATGGCCCTGGACTACCATTTCGAGCCCGGTTCCGCGCGTGACGGCGTGACGCTGTCGGTGCCGCTGTTCGCCTTGAACCAGATCGATCCGGCGCGCTGCGAATGGCTGGTGCCCGGCATGCTCAAGGAAAAGGTGCATCTGCTCCTGAAGTCCCTGCCGCAGAAGCTGCGCCGCCATTGCGTGCCGCTGCCGGACTACGCCGCCGGGTTCTACGACCGCTGGTTCGACCGCCTGGGGGACCCGCAGCAGGGCCTGGTCGACGCCCTCATCGCCGATATGTGGAGCCAGGTCCAGGTCCGTCCGGCCGTGGCGGATTTCAAACTGGAAACCCTGCCGGCGCACCTGTTCATGAATTTCCGGGTGGTCGACGAGCATGGCCGCATGCTGGCCGCCGGCCGCAACCTGGCGCAGCTGCGCGCCGAATTCGGCAAGCAGGCCCAGGCCACTTTCCAGCAGCTCGCGGCCAGCGACACGCAGGTGGCCCAGGCGCTGGCGCACGAGAACCTGACGTCCTGGTCCTTCGGCCCGCTGCCGGAGATCATGGAGATCAAGCGGCGCGGGCAGTCCGTGATCGGCTACCCGGCGCTGGTGGACCGCGGCGCCCATTGCGACCTGGATGTGTTCGACGATCCGGACGAGGCCCGCAAGCACCATCGCGCCGGCCTGCTCAGGCTGTTTCGCCTGGGGCTGCGCGAGCAGGTGAAGTTCCTGGAAAAGAACCTGACGGACCTGACCCGCATCAGCATGCTCTACATGACGCTGGGCACGCAGGAAGAACTGCGCGACCAGATCATCGACTGCGCGCTGGGGCAGGCTTGTCTGGCCGATCCCTGGCCGGTGAACGAGCAGCAGTTCGAGGCCCGGCGCGCCGATGGCAAGGGCCGGCTGGGCCTGCTGGCCCAGGAGGTGGCGCGCCTGGCGGGGGCGGTGCTGACGGAGTACGCGGCGGTGCAGCGCAAGCTGCCCCAGGCCAAGCCGCATGCCACGGCCTACGCCGACCTGCAGGCGCAGCTGGGCGCGCTGATGCCCAAGTGGTTCATCCGCGACACGCCGTATGCGCAGCTCGCGCATTTCCCGCGCTATCTGAAGGCGGTGCAGGCGCGCATCGACAAGCTGCGCGCCGATCCGGCGCGCGATGCGAAGCTGGTGGCCGAAATGGCGCCGCTGCTGACCCAGTACCAGCGCGCGCGCTCGGCGTTGAAAGGAGCGCCGGATCCCCGGCTGGATGAGTTCCGCTGGTTGCTGGAGGAGCTGCGCGTGGCGTTGTTCGCGCAGGAGCTGAGGACGCCCATGCCGGTTTCGGTCAAGCGCCTGATGAAAAGCTGGGAGTCATTGCAGCGCTAGGGCCGGGCGCCCAGTGCCAGATGCAAGAAAGGCCGCGTTGCCGCGGCCTTTCTTGTCTTACAGGGCCAGGAACCCCAGGATGACGAGGATGATCAGGCCGTACTTGGTGGCCTTGTAGACCTTGCGGTTCCAGGCCTTGAAGGCCTTGCGCTTCTGGTCGATGACCCAGTGCGCGTGCGTCAGCTTGTTAATGGCCCCGGTCTGGTCGCCGCCGTCGTTGGGCGAACTGGCCGCCGACATCACGACCCGGCCGAACCAGCGGTTGAAGGCCTCGGCCCAACGCCATTTCAGCGGGCGCTCGACGTCGCAGAACAGGATGATGCGGTTCTGTTCGCTGCGGTTGTAGGCTTCGTGGACGTAGGTTTCGTCGAACACCACGCTTTCGCCGTCGCGCCAGCTGTAGGGCTCGCCGTCGACGATGATGTGGCAGCGGTCGTCGTTGGGCGTGACCAGGCCCAGGTGGTAGCGCAGGGAGCCGGCGAACGGGTCGCGGTGGCGGTTGAGCTGGCCGCCAGGCGGCAGCTCGGCGAACATCGCTGCCTTGACCTTGGGCAGGGTCTTCAGGATGGCGACGGTCTTGGGGCAGAGCTCTTCGGCGGACGGGTGGCGCGCGTCGTACCACTTCAGGTAGAAGCGCTTCCAGCCGTACTTGAAGAATGAATTGAAGCCGATGTCGTTATGGGTGTCGGCGGCCTTGATGCGCCGCAGTTCGGCCATCTGCACGGCCTCTTCGCGGATCGTCTCCCAGTTGTCGTCCAGTACCTTGAGTTCGGCGATCTCGCTCGTGGTCAGGTAGGGGGTGGGCGGCACGCGCGAGGCGAGCACCATGAAGGCGTTGATGGGGGCGAGCAGCACGGAGTGGTCCAGCAGTTGCCGGCCCAGCGGCAGCTTGACGCGGCCGCGGAAGTGCGCAAACAGGATGGCGGCCAGCCAGATCCCGGGGATTAGCCATTTCATACGTAAATCTCGTGCAGCAATGGGTAGGTCACGTCCAGGGGCTATTGTTACACAGGCTGTCCTCGCGAACCCCCGGGGGCGCACGGTTCGTCGGCTTTGACCGGTACAATTCCGCCTATGTCCGAAGCCGTAACAAACCCGTCCCCCTTTGTTCATCTGCGCGTTCACTCCGAGTTCTCGGTCGTGGACGGCATCGTGCGCATTCCCGATCTCATCAAGCGCGTGGCCAAGCTGGGCCAGCCCGCCGTCGCGCTGACCGATCTGTCGAACCTGTTCGGCCTGATCAAGTTCTACAAGGGCGCGCGCGGCGCGGGCGTGAAGCCCATCGCGGGCTGCGACGTCTGGCTGTCGAACGACGATGATCCCGCCAAACCCTTCCGCCTGCTGTTGCTGGTGCGCAACCACAAGGGCTATCTGAACCTGTGCGAGCTGCTCACCAAGGCCTTCCTGACCAACCAGGGCAAGGGCCGCGCCGAAATCCGGCGCGAATGGCTGCAGGGGCAGGACGGCCTGATCGTCCTGTCGGGCGGGCGCGGAGGCGATGTGGGGCAGGCGCTGGATGCCGGCAACGCCGTCTCGGCGCTGGCGCTCGCGCGCCAGTGGGCGCATCTGTTTCCGGGCAGCTATTACATCGAACTGCAGCGCGCCGGCATGGACGGCGACGAAGCCTATACCCAGGCCGCGATGCGCCTGGCGGCCGAGGCGGGCCTGCCGGTGGTGGCCACCCATCCCGTGCAGTTCCTGGACGAATTCGAATTCCAGGCGCACGAGGCCCGGGTCTGCATCGCCGAAGGCGAAATCCTGGCCAACCCCCGCCGCGTGCGCCGGTTCAGCAAAGAGCAATACCTGCTCAGCTCCGAGGAAATGGCCCGCCGCTTCGCCGACGTGCCCTCGGCCCTGGCCAATACGGTGGAAATCGCCAAGCGCTGCAACCTGAGCCTGGTGCTGGGCAAGCCCCGCCTGCCGAACTTCCCCACGCCCGAGGGCGTGACGCTGGACGACTACCTCGTCCAGCTGTCGGAAGAGGGCCTGGAAAAGCGCATGCGCTTCCTGTTTCCCGACGACGCCGAACGCGAGTCCAAGCGCGAGCAATACTACGAGCGGCTGCGCTGGGAATGCAAGACCATCATCCAGATGGGGTTCCCGGGCTACTTCCTGATCGTGCAGGACTTCATCAACTGGGGCAAGAACAACGGCGTGCCGGTGGGCCCGGGGCGGGGGTCGGGAGCGGGTTCGCTCGTGGCCTACGCGCTGGGCATCACGGACCTGGACCCGATCCGCTACGACCTGCTGTTCGAGCGCTTCCTGAATCCCGAGCGGGTCTCCATGCCCGACTTCGATATCGACTTCTGCCAGGACAACCGCGAACGGGTCATCGACTACGTCAAGGAAAAGTATGGCCGCGCGGCCGTCAGCCAGATCGCCACGTTCGGCACGCTCGGCGCCAAGGCGGTGGTGCGCGACGCGGGCCGCGTGCTGGACATGCCCTATATGTTCTGCGACGGCCTGTCCAAGCTGATCCCGTTCAACCCGATGGATCCGTGGTCGCTTGAGCGCACGCTCAAGGACGAACCCGCCTTCAAGGACCGCTACGAGCAGGAAGAGGAAGTGCGCGCGCTGGTGGACCTGGCGCAACCGCTCGAAGGCCTGACCCGCAACATCGGCATGCACGCCGGCGGCGTGCTGATCGCGCCGGGCAAGCTGACGGATTTCTGCCCGCTGTACTGCCAGCCTGGCCAGGAAAACAGCGCCGTCTCGCAGTTCGACAAGGACGACGTCGAAGCCGCCGGCCTGGTGAAGTTCGACTTCCTGGGCCTGCGCAACCTGACCATCCTGGATTGGGCCGTGCGCTACGTGCGCCAGTTCAACGAAGACAAGCGCGACTTCGACGTCATGGCCCTGGCGCTGGACGACCCGGCCGCCTACAAGATCCTGTGCGACGCCAACACCACCGCCGTGTTCCAGCTGGAATCGCGCGGCATGAAGGAACTGCTCAAGAAGCTGCGGCCGAACACCTTCGAAGACATCATCGCCATGCTGGCCCTGTACCGTCCGGGGCCGCTGGAATCCGGCATGGTGGACGACTTCGTCAACCGCAAGCACGGCCGTGCGGCGGTCGACTACTTCCATCCCGACCTGGAAGCGACCCTGAAGAGCACCTACGGGGTCATCGTCTACCAGGAACAGGTGATGCTGATCTCGCAGATCATCGGCGGCTACTCGCTGGGCGGCGCCGACCTGCTGCGCCGCGCCATGGGCAAGAAAAAGCCCGAGGAAATGGCCAAGCACCGGGAGTTGTTCGAGAAGGGCGCCAAGGAAAAAGGCCACGATCCCGACCTGGCGGTCAAGCTTTTCGACCTGATGGAGAAGTTTGCGGGCTATGGCTTCAACAAATCGCACTCGGCCGCGTACGCGCTGATCTCGTACCAGACGGCGTGGCTCAAGGCCTACCATCCGACGGAGTTCCTGGCCGCGACCATGTCCTCCGACATGGACGATACGGACAAGGTACAGATCTTCTGCCGCGACGCCCAGGACAACGGCGTCGAAGTGCTGCCGCCGGACGTCAATTTCTCGGGCTACCGCTTCGAGCCGGTGGCCGACAAGCACACCAAGAACGGCAAGCCGCCGCGCACCATGCGCTACGGCCTGGGGGCCGTCAAGGGTACGGGGCAGGGCGCCGTCGAAGACATCCTGCGCGCGCGCAAGGAAGGCGGCCCCTTCCTCAACCTGTTCGACTTCTGCCGCCGTGTCAGCAAGCACGCGGTCAACCGCCGCACCATCGAAGCCCTGATCAAGGCGGGAGCCTTCGACACCATCGAGCCCAACCGGGCGGCCATGCTGGCGTCGGTGCCCACCGCGATGGAAGCCGCCGAACAGGCGGCCCGCAGCGCCAACCAGGCCTCGCTCTTCGGCGACGACAGCAGCGACGTGGTGGCCGGCGAGCTGGCCAAGGTCCCGCCCTGGGACCTGCACAAGAAGCTCACGGAAGAAAAAACCGCCCTGGGCTATTACTACAGCGGGCACTTGTTCGACGCCTGGCGCGACGAGGTGCGGCGCATCGTGCCCATGCAGCTGGCCCGCGTAGAGCCGCAACGCGACCTGCAATGGATGTGCGGCGTGCTCGCCAGCGTGCGCGTCATGATGACGCGGCGCGGCAAGATGGTGTTCGCCGTGCTGGACGACGGCACCGCGCAGGTGGAAATCTCGGTCTTCAATGAACTCTACGAGAAACACCGCAACCGGCTGCGCGAGGATCAGCTCGTCATCGTCCAGGGCAAGGTCAGCAACGACGATTATTCCGGCGGCATGCGCATCGTGGCCGAGCAGCTCTACGACTTGCAGCTGGCCCGCGAGGCGCGGGCCAAGTCGCTGCGCGTCAAGCTCAACGGCAGCGCCGACGCGGCCCGCCTGCGGCAGATGCTGAATCCGTTCCGGGCCGAGCCCGAGAACGGCATCCCCGGTGTGCCCGTCGATATCGTCTATTCCAAGAACAATTTCCTGTGCACCGTGCGGCTGGGCGAGGAGTGGCGGGTCCGCATGGCGGATACGCTGCTGGCGAACCTGAACGAATGGACCAAGCCGGACGGGGTCGAGGTGACTTATTGATGCGTAGCCTGCGTATCGTTCACTCGGAGGCCGCCACCAGTTTCGGCGGCCAGGAAGGGCGGATCTTCAAGGAGATGACCGCCATGCGCGCGCGGGGCCACCACATGGAGGCCATCTGCCAGCCCAAGGCCCTGCTGGCGGAACGCCTGTCGGAGGCCGGCTTCACCGTGCACACGCTGGAAATGGACGGCGTGGCGAACTATCTGAAAGGCGTCGCCATCATCCGCGGCATTCTGCGGGAAGGCCGCTACGATGTGCTCAACACGCACAGCCGGCGCGATACGGTCATCGCGGCCGCCGCCGGCCGGCTGGCGGGCACGCCGCTGATCGTGCGCACGCGCCACCTCTCCAACAAGGTGGGCTCGCTGTGGTCCTACACCCGCCTGCCCCACCGCGTCACGACGGTCAGCGACCACGTGCGCCAGCACCTCATCGACCGCGGAGTGCCCGCCGACAGGGTGGCTACGGTCTATTCCCCCATCGTGCTGCCGCCGCCGGTCGAACGCTCCACGCTGCGCGAGGAACTCGGCCTGGCCGATGACGACATCGTCGTCGGCTGTGTGGCCGTCATGCGCGCGACCAAGGGCCACAAGGACCTGATCGACGCGATCGCGCCCTTGATGGCCAGCCGGCCCAAACTGCATCTGGTGTTCGTCGGCGGCGGCTCGCCGGTGTTCGAGCAGACTCAGGCCTATGTGGCCGAGCGGGGCTTGCAGGACCGCATCCACCTGATGGGCATGCGGCGCGACGTGCCCAACCTGCTGGCGGGCTTCGATCTCTTCGCGCTGGCGACCCAGCAGGAGGCGTCCGGCACCGTCTACGTCGAGGCGCAGGCCAGCGGCCTGCCCGTCATCGGCACGGACGTGGGCGGCGTGTCCGAGATGTTCCGAGACGGCGAAACCGGCATCCTGGTGCCGCCCAAGGACGCCCGCGCCCTGACTGACGCGCTTCAGCGCCTGATCGACGATGCCGGCCTGCGCCGCCGCATGGGCGAGGCGGGCCGCAAGATGGTCTGGGACGAGGGCGTGTTCTCGCCCGCCCGGCTGGCGGAAACCACCGAGGCCGTCTATACGAAGTGGCTGGCGGAGCGCGCGGGATGAACGCGCCCAACGTACCGGTGCTGATGTACCACCACGTGACGCCTGCGGGCGGCATGATCGCGGCGACGCCCGACGTCTTCGAATCCCAGATTTCGCGGCTGGCCCGCGCCGGCTACCGATCGCTGTCGGCCGAACAGTTCGCGGCCTACCTGGCGGGCGGCGACGCGCCCGAGCGGTCCGTGCTGATCACCTTCGACGACGGCTACCTGAACAACTGGGTGCACGCGCATCCGGTGCTGGCCCGCTACGGAATGCGCGCCATCCTGTTCACCATCACGGGCTGGATCGGCGACGGGCCGGTCCGGCCGCACGCGGGCCAGGGCGGCCCCTTGCCCGCCACGCCGGACCACGACGCCTGCAAGCAGCTGGTGGCGGCGGGCAGGGCCGACGAGGCCATGCTGCGCTGGAGCGAGATCGAGGCCATGCGGGCCGCGGGCACCTTCGAATTCCATTCCCACACGCATACCCATACCCGTTGGGACAAGGTCTGCGGGGCCGATACGGACGCCAAGCGGGCGCATATCGCGCAGGAACTTCGCGACTCGCGGGAAACGCTGGAGCGCCGGCTGGGCCAGGCAAGCGATCATCTCTGCTGGCCCCAGGGTTATTTCGATGGCGACTACGTGGCGGCAGCCAGGCAGGCGGGGTTCCGCCACCTGTACACTACCGACCCTTTCGGCCAGAACTCCCCCGGCGCGGATCCCGAGCACATCTACCGCTTCGCGGTGCGCAACCAGGGCGGCTCCTGGTTGAACCGGCGCATCTGGCTGTCGCGCGATCCTTTCTGGGGGCCGCGCTTCCATGCCTGGAAGGCCTGGAAAAAGCGTCTTAGGAATCGCGGATGAAGTTATCAGTCATCATCATCACCAAGAACGAGGCGGCGAACATCGCCGCCTGCCTCAAGTCGGTCGATTTCGCCGACGAGTTCATCGTCGTCGATTCGGGCAGCACCGACGGCACGGTGGAGTTGGCGCAAGCGCTGGGCGCCCGGGTCGAGGTCACCTCCGACTGGCCGGGCTTCGGGCCTCAGAAGAACCGCGCGCTGGATCTGGCGACGGGCGACTGGGTGCTTTCCATCGATGCCGACGAGCGCGTCACGCCGGAACTGGCCCGGGAAATCCAGGACGTGCTGGACGCCCCGCAGGCCGACGCCTACGAGATCGCTCGCCTGTCGAATTTCTGCGGCCGCGACATCCGCCACAGCGGCTGGTGGCCGGACTACGTGCTGCGCCTGTTCAAGCGCGGCACGGCGCGCTTCACCGACGCCGCGGTGCACGAGCGCGTGGTGCCGGCCAATGGCCAGCCCCTGCGGATGCGCGGCTATTTCCATCACTATCCCTACGACAACCTGGACGCCCTGATCACCAAGGTCAACCGCTACTCGTCCGACGCCGCGGCGATGATGTACGCCAAGGGCCGGCGCACGTCGATCTTCGGCGCGCTGGGGCACGGCTTCTGGACTTTCGTGCGGATCTACCTGATCCGGCGCGGCTTCCTGGACGGCAAGCACGGCCTGGTCCTGGCCGTTACCGCGGCCGCCGGCAGTTTCTTCCGCTATTCGAAGCTGATGTTCCTGGCCGACAAGAAAAAGTGAAGATCCTCTATACCAACTTCCACGGCGGCAACGGCGGGGGGCACGTCACCTACATCATCAATCTGGCGAAGGCGCTGTCCAGGGACCACCAGATCACGGTGGCGGCGCCATCCACCAGCCGGCTGTACCGCTACGCCCGGGCCATTCCCGGCGTGCGCGTGGAGGACATGCAGTACACGACGCGCCCGTCATCCTGGTTCAAGGACCGCGCGCAGCTGCGCCGGCTGATCAAGGACGGGCGCTACGACATCATCCACTCGAACGGCTCGGCCGACCACAAGCAGGTCATGCTGGCCACCCTGGGCATGTCGCGGCGGCCGCGCATTGTGTTCACCAAGCACAACGACCATCCCTTGACGAGTTTCGGGCACAAGTTGCGGGTGGCGCTGGCCACCGACCACGGCATCGCCGTCAGCGACTACGTCCATGGCCTGATGGCGCGATCGCCCTATGGCAAGCGTCCCATCACCACGATCCGCCACGGGATCGACACCGACTACTTTTCTCCGCCGGCGCAGGAAGGCCTGGACGAACTGCGCACCCGCATCTTCGGGCCGGGCTGGCAGGGCAAGCTGCTGCTGGGCAGCGCGGGCGGCACCGATTACGACAAGGGCTGGCTGGACCTGGTGGCCGCCGTCGCCGCCTTGCCGCCCGCCGACAAGGCGCGGGTGCTGCTGATGGTCGCGGGCGATCCGCCCAACGAGGCCAAGCTCGCCCGGGTGCGCGAACTGGGCATGATCGACCAGGTCAAGTTCCCGGGCCTGCTCGACGACGTGCGGCCCGCCCTGGCGGCCTGCCATGCCGGCTTCGTGCTGTCCTACCGCGAGGCGCTGTCCTTCGCCTGCCGCGAAATCATGAGCCTCGGGCTGCCCGCGCTGGTCAGCGACGCGGGCGGCCTGCCCGAGAACGTCACCGACGGCGTCAACGGCTGGATCGTGCCCGCGCGCGACGTGCCGGCCATCGCAGACCGGCTGCGCGTCATGCTCGACCACCCCGACGCCGTGCGAGCCATGGGCGCCAAGGCGCGGGAAACCAGCGTGAACGACTTCAACCTGGAACGTTTCGCCGCCGCCACGCTGGATGTCTATCGGCGCACCCTGGCCTGAAGCCGTCGAGCCGCCAGGCCTCCCTGAGGCGGCGCCCCCCCTCGGGGAGCAGCAAGCGCGCGTAGCGTGCGCGGCGTGGGGGCCCTTATAATCCGTCCCTATGTCTATCCCTATACTCATGTACCACCAGATCGGCGAGCCCAATCCCAAGGGCACGCCGTATCGCGGGCTGACGGTGCATCCTTCCAGCTTCGCCCGGCAGATGCGCTGGATGCGCCGGCTGGGTTATCGCGGCCTGTCCATGCGGGACGTCATGCCCTATGTGCGCGGCGAACGGCAGGGCAAGGTGTTCGGCATCACGTTCGACGACGGCTACCGCAACGTGCACCACAACGCCATGCCGGTACTGAGCGAACTGGGCTTCACCGCCACCAACTATTTCGTGGCTCGCCAGTTCGATGGCGGCAATGTATGGGACCTGGAAAAGGGCATCCCGTTCTCGCCGCTCATGACCGTGGCCGAAATGCGGGAATGGGCGCAGGCCGGCAACGAGGTCGGTTCGCATACCCTGGACCACGTCCACCTGCCTGAAATGACGCCCGAGGAAGCCCGCCGCCAGATCGTCGAATCCAAGGACGAACTGGAGCAGGCGCTGGGCGGACCCGTCACCGCTTTCTGCTATCCCTACGGCGATCACGGCCCCGAACACCGGGCCATGGTGCGCGAGGCCGGATACGACAACGCCACGCTGACGCAACGCGGCCTGGCGGCGGCTTCCGACGATCCCTATGGGCTGCCCCGGGTGACGGTGGCGCGCTCCACCCATATCGTCCGTTTCCTGCAGAAGTGCCTGACCCGGTATGAAGACACCCGCCGGCGCCGCTGAGCGGCGGCTCCGCATCGCGCTTCTGGTCGACCGCTTCGGCAATCGCTTCGGAGGCGCGGAAGCCTATGGCGTGGAGCTGATGCGCGTGCTCGGCCAGCGCCATGACGTGTCGGTCGTGGCCCGAGACTTCGACAGCGAACTGCCGTTTCCCTTCCTGCCCGTGCGCTTTCCGGGCTGGCTGCCCAGCTGGATGCGGGTGCTGTATTTCGCCTGGCGCGCCGACCGGCTCACCCGCGGACGCTACGACATTGTGCATTCGCACATGAACGGCTGGGCCGGCGAAATCCAGGTCATGCACGTCACGCCGGTGCGTTACAACCGCCTGACCCGCGTCAAGCCGCTGCAGCGCCTGACCGCCTGGCTCAGTCCGCGCCTGGCCACCTACCTGCTCCTGGAATGGTTCCGCGTGCGCAATGCGCCCGCGCGCCGGGTAGTCGCCGTTTCCGGCCTGATCATGGACCAGCTGCATCGCAGCTACGGCCCGCAACTGCCGGTGGACATCATCGCGCCGGGGGTCAAGCTGCCCACGGCCGCGCAAAGGGAAGGGCGCGACGAGACCCGCGCCCGCCTGGGGTGGGACGCCGATACCATCGGCTGCCTGCTGGTGGCCCGCAATCCGCTGCGCAAAGGCCTGCCGGCCCTGCTCGACGCGTTGGGCAAGCTGCCGCCGCAATACCGGCTGCTGGTCGTGGGCGCGGACGAGCCCACCCGCGAGCGCGTGCGCGCCGCCGGCGCCGTCGCCGGCCGGGTCTCCCTGATCGATCCCACGCCCGACGTCGCCCGCTATTTCAGCGCGGCCGACATCTATGCCCACCCCACCCTGAACGACAGCTACGGCATGGCTCCCCTGGAGGCGATGTCGCATGGGCTGCCGGTCGTGGTCAGTTCGCCCGCCTATTGCGGCTTCGCGCAGTACCTGTCGGCGGGCAAGGACGCGCTGATCCTGCAGGACCCTCGCGACGGCGCCCAGCTGGCGCAAGCCCTGGAGCGGCTGGGCTCGGAGCCCGAGCTGCGCGCGGCGCTGGCCGAGCGCGGCCTGGCGATCGCGCGCGAGCAAAGCTGGGAGGCGGTGGCCTCGCGTTACGAAGACCTGTATGCGCAGGTGCTGCGGGAGCGGGGGCGGGCGGCCTAGGTGTGCCCGGCGGTGCCGGTCTGTCTGGGCGCTGAGCAACTCGTCGGACCGCTGCTCCGCCGTGGCCGTCCGGCTATCTTCAGGGCGTAACCGAGGTGGCTTGTTCCAGCCAGGTCAGCCGGCTCATCGCCTGCGCGGCGCTGTCGCCGCACATTTCAAGACTGGGGGGCAATGAGCCGCACACCGCCGGCCGTTCGGGCTGTCCGAATATCTTGCAGCGGTTTTTTTCATCGAGCTGCGCGCAGCGCACCCCCGCGGGCTTGCCGTCGGGCATGCCCGGAATCGGGCTGGAGATGGACGGTGCGATGCAACAGGCGCCGCAGCCCGGCCGGCATGCTTGAGCGCTCATTCCCATGGCACCGGGCAGGGCGTTGTCCTCATACCCATCCCCGCAGCCAGTAGACGAAGAGGCCCGCGTATTCCTTGATGATCGAGCGGCTGGCGTCGAAGGTGCGCTGGTCGGGCAGCCACAGCGCGAGCGAGCCGTCCGCGGGCGCAACGATCTGCGGCGGCGTGGGAGCCGCGATGGCTTCCACCCCTTGCTTGGAAAAGGCGGCCATCGCCCGCGGCATGTGCAGCGCGGAGGTCACCAGCAGGATCTTGCCGATGCCGCGCGACTTGAGCTTGTCTTCGGTCAGGGCGGCGTTTTCATAGGTGGTGCGGCTGGAGTTTTCCAGGATCAGCGCCGATTCCGGCACGCCTTGCTGGCGGATGTTGTGAGCCATGCCCCGGGCTTCGCTCACGTCACCTTCGAGCGCTCCGCCCGACAGCAGGACCTTGGGCGCGCGCCCCGCGCGATAGAGCTCGGCTGCCGTGTCGATGCGCACGATGGCGGTGCCTTTGTCGTAGGGCAGGAACCAGTTGGCTCGCCCATTGGCGGTGTTGCCCCCGAGCACCACGATGGCGTCGGCCGTCGGGGATTCCGCGGGAGGCAAGTGCGGGTAGCGGGACTCCAGCGCCCCGCCCAGCCAGAGCGACGTGGCCGGCAGCGACCAGAACAGCGCCCACAGCAGGCCGGTCCCGATGAGGGCGACTCCGGTCTTGCGCATCCGGACCCAGCCCAGCGCCAGTCCGATCACGACCAGGGTCATGCACAGGTTGTAAGGAATGATCAGATTTGCGAGATAACTGGAAAGGGGCATTTCAAATCCTGATTACTGCGTCTCGTGCAGCAGGGTTTCAGCCTGTTGCACGACTTCCTCGGGCGAGGGCCAGGCGTTTTCGGCGCCTATGCACACCGCTCGAGGCGACCACGGCCCGGTCCGGCCGGGGCGGGTGACTCCGAACAGGGTGAGTTCCCTGGCCGCGGCCGCGGCCGCGACATGCGACACACCGGAATCGTTACAAATCACCAGCGCCGCCCTGGCCGTCAGCGCCGCGAAGGCGCCCAGGGACAGGGGGGGCAGCAGCAGCGCCGTCGGGGCGTTGCGCCGGGCTTCCTCGGCCTCGGCCGGAGGGGGGCACATTACCACGGTATGGCCGAGAGCCTGGAGGGCGCGGGTAAGTGTATCGAATCCTGGCCAGACCTTGATCCTGCCCTTGTGCAGACCCGTGGCCGTCGGGGCGATCAGGACGAACCGCCGGCCCGCCAGCCCGGCCGCTTCCAGCGCCTGGGAGGCGGCATCGCGGTGCGCGGCGGTCAGGGGCAGGTCAAGCGTCGGGGCCGGCTCGGCGCGGCCGCTGGGCAGGCCCCAGCGCCTCAGGGCTTCGCGGGTCAGGTAATGCCAGGACTGGACCGCGTGCAGGGAATCGTCGGGCTTGGAGACCGGCCAGCGCAGCAGGAAGCTGCGGCCGTCATCGCGGTAGCCGGCCGAGGGCACGCCAGCCAGCCGGAATACCAGCGCGCTGGACAGGGAGTCCGGCAACAGCAGGCCCCGCGCGCGCCGGCCCTGGGCGCCCAGGGCGCGCCGGTGGGCGCTGACGGCGGCCCGGTCGGGGCCGACCTTGCCGCGCATGGGGATGAAATCATGCTTGGCCACGCCGTCGAGCAGGTCGCGGGCCCAGGGGCGGGCGCAGATTACCAGGGGCAGCCCGCTGGCGTGCAGGGCACGCAGGCTGGGCAGGCTCATGCAGACATCGCCCACCCAATTGGGCAACCGGACGTACAGACAACTGATATCGGACATGGATGGGCGCTGGGCGCGTTAGGGCTAAGAGGGGCGGTCCGGACAGCGCGCCTGCGCGCAGCCGGTACAATTCTCGCCACAATTGTATAAAAGCGAGTGATCCCTTTGAATTCTGCTGCACGCCATGCGCCCGCGGGGTCCCAGCCCGTCAAAGCCGAACTTTGGAGGCGGATCTACAGCCGCGTGGGTTCCTACTGGAAGGGCTTGTTGCTGGCCATCCTGCTGATGGCGGGCGCGGCCGCCACGCAACCCGTCCTGGCCGTCATTATGAAGCCTTTGCTGGACGGGGGCTTTTCCGGGGCCAAACCCTATTACGTGTGGGCGCTGCCGCTGGCCGTGGTGGGTCTCATCCTGCTGCGCGGCATCTGCAACTTCTTCAGCGATTACCTGTTGGCCTGGGTCGCCAACAATGTGCTGCTGGGCATGCGGCGCGACATGTTCGAGCGCCTGCTGGGCCTGCCGGACGCCGACTTCAAACAGGGCGACACCGGCCGCCTGCTCAACCGCTTCACCATCGACGCGGGCAACGTCACCGGCTATGCCACCGACGTCATTACGGTGCTGGTGCGCGAAACCCTGGTCGTAGTCGCCCTGATCTGCGTGCTGCTGTACATGTCCTGGGTGCTGACGCTGATCATCCTGATCATGCTGCCGGTCTCGGTGCTGATTTCGCGTTTCTTCATCCAGCGCCTGCGGCGCATCAACCGCGAAACCGTCAACATGAACGCCGAGCTGACCCGGGTCGTGGGAGAGGGCATCGACGGCCAGCGCGTCATCAAGCTGTTCGACGGCTACGAGGTCGAGCGCGGCCGCTTCGATTTCGTCAACCGCCGCCTGCGCCGGTTCGCCATGCGCACCGCCACGGCGGACGCCGCGCTGACCCCGCTGACCCAGGTATGCATTTCGATTTCGGTCGGCGCGGTCATCGCCGTGGCGCTCAGCCAGGCCAACAGCGGCGCGCTCACCGTGGGCAGCTTCGCCTCGTTCATGGCGGCGCTGGCCCAGATCTTCGATCCCATCAAGCGCCTGACCAACGTCGCCGCGCGCATGCAGAAGATGCTGGTTTCCGCCGAAAGCGTGTTCACGCTGATCGACCAGGTTCCCGAAGGCGATGCCGGCACCAAGGAACTGCCCGAGCCCGTGCGCGGCAAGGTCGAGTTCCGCGCCGTGTCGCACCGCTTCCCGGACGCCGACCGCGACACCGTCAACGACGTCTCGTTCGTCGTCGAACCCGGCCAGACCGTCGCCCTGGTGGGCCGTTCGGGCAGCGGCAAGACCACCCTGGTCAATATGCTGCCGCGCTTCGTGCTGGCCGATAGCGGGCAGATCCTCGTGGATGACGTGCCCATCGGCGACCTGACGCTGCGCAGCCTGCGTTCGCATCTGTCGCTGGTCAGCCAGGACGTGGTGCTGTTCGACGATTCCATCGCCGCCAACGTCGGCTACGGCGCGCTGGGCAAGTCCAGCGAGCAGAAGGTGCGCGACGCCCTGGCGGCCGCCAACCTGCTGGAATTCGTCGACGGCCTGCCGCAGGGGATGAACACCCCCGTGGGCGAGAATGCCGCCCGCCTCTCGGGCGGCCAGCGCCAGCGCCTGGCGATCGCCCGCGCGCTGATCAAGAATGCGCCCATCCTGATCCTGGACGAAGCCACCTCCGCGCTCGACAACGAGTCCGAACGCCAGGTCCAGGCCTCGCTGGAGCGTCTCATGAAGGGCCGTACCACGCTGGTCATCGCCCATCGCCTGTCCACCGTGCAGAATGCCGATCGCATCATCGTGCTGGATGCCGGCAAGATCGTCGAGCAAGGCCCCCATGCCGAGCTGCTGGCCGCCGACGGCCTGTACGCCTCGCTCTACAAGATGCAGTTCCGCGAGGACTGATCCCCGCCTTCCGCGTCCGGCCCGGGCCGGGCGCGTTTCCTCCTGTCGCATTTCCGGATTGCCAATCCGCCGGATTGCCGGAAAATGGCGCAAGGTCGGCGGCTCCCAAGGCGTCGCGGCCCGCCGTGCATCCAGGAGCGCTCCATGTCCCTGCCTTCCGAAGGCAATCAGCTCGTCAACGTCGTCGTCCTGCTGGGAGCCGCCGTTGTCGCGGTTCCGTTGTTCAAGCGCCTGGGCTTGGGATCGGTCCTAGGCTATCTTGCCGCCGGATTGGCCATCGGTCCCTTCGGCATGGGGCTTTTTTCCGACCCCAAATCCATCCTGCACGTCGCCGAGCTGGGCGTCGTGATGTTCCTGTTCATCATCGGGCTGGAAATGCAGCCGTCGCGTCTCTGGAAGCTGCGGGGCGAGATCTTCGGCCTGGGCGTGGCGCAGGTGCTCGCCTGCGGCGCGCTGCTGACCGGCGTCGGCCTGCTGGCCGGCCTGTCCGGCCCGGCGGCCTTCATGGCCGCGATGGGCTTCGTGCTGTCGTCCACCGCGATCGTCATGCAGATACTGGCCGAGCGCGGCGAGGCCGCCAGCGGGCCAGGGCAGCGCATCGTGTCGATCCTCCTCCTGGAAGACCTGGCCATCGTTCCCTTGCTGGCCCTGGCCAGCCTGCTGGCGCCGGCGGGCGGGGTCCAGCACGGCGATCCGTGGCTGCAGGCGGCCATCGCCGTGGGATGCATACTGGCGCTGCTTGCGGCCGGCCGATGGCTGCTCAACCCGCTCTTTCGCCTGCTTGCGGCGGCGCACGCCCGCGAGGTCATGACCGCCGCCGCGCTGCTGGTGGTGCTGGGGGCGGCGCTGCTGATGGAACTCGGGGGGCTGTCCATGGCCATGGGGGCTTTCCTGGCTGGCGTCCTGCTGTCCGAGTCCACCTTCCGCCATCAGCTCGAGGCGGAAGTCGAACCCTTTCGCGGCATTCTTCTGGGCTTGTTCTTCCTGGGCGTGGGCATGTCGCTGGACCTGTCCGCCGTCGTCCGTGAATGGCCGCTCATCCTGGCGGCGGTCATCGTGTTCATGCTGGTGAAATCCGCGGGCGTGTACGTAGTGGCGAGAGCGCTGCGCGCCACCCACGCCGAGGCCATGACCCGCGCCGCGCTGCTGGCGCAGGGAGGCGAATTCGCCTTCGTGCTGTACGGGGCGGCGGCCACCGCCGGCATATTCGATGCGCACACCGGCGCCGTGCTGACCGCGGTCGTCATCATTTCGATGGCTTTCACGCCGCTATGCGTGCTCGCGCTGCGCTGGCTGCTGCCCAAGCCAACGCCATCGATGGAGGGCGTGGACGTGGCCAAGGATCTGGACGGCTGCGTGCTCATCGTGGGATTCGGCCGTTTCGGCCAGATCGTGACCCAGGCGATGCTGGCGCGGGACCTGAAAGTCTCCATCCTGGATACCGATACCGACGCGATCCGGGCCGCGGCCAAATGGGGCGTCAAGGTCTATTACGGCGACGGCACCCGCGTCGACATGTTGCGCACCGCGGGTGCGGAGAACGCCTGCGTCATCCTCATCTGCATCGACAATCCTAGGTCGGTCAATCACATGGTCAAGCTGGTCAAGGCCGAATTCCCGCTAGTCAAGGTGGCGGTGCGGGCCTATGACCGCATTCATTCGCTGGCGCTGGCCAAGGAAGGGGTGGACTACCAGGTGCGCGAAACCCTGGAATCGGCGCTGGCGTTCGGCGAGGCCGCGCTGCGCGTGGTCGGGGTGCCGGCGGACGAGGCCGCCGAGGTGGCGCAAGACGTTCGCAAGCGCGATACCGAACGTTTCGAACTGGAGGTGGCGGGCGGGCTGTTCGCGGGCCGGTCGCTACTGTACGGCAATATGAGCAGCGCGCCCGACGGCAAGAACGACAAGCCCGACCGCGAGACCGCCGAAATGGCGCCCAGCCCGCAGGCATAGGCCAATATTTCCTTTTATTTGCTTTACGTTACGCATCATTTCACGCTCAAGCGCCGGTGACTAAGGTAGATTAATCCGCACAGACTCTTCGTCCATGAAGAGCTATTGCCAGGGGACTGCCATGCTGCAATCGGATCGGATTTCCACGACGCCGCAAGCTGTGGGTATAGAGCTGGCCCGGCGTCAGGCCTCGGCCTTGCGCTGCGGGTTTTCCGCGGGCTCCATGCGCCGGTTGCTCTCGCAGACCGGCGGAACGGGGCCCGCATGGTCGATCGGCGCGCACCGCGAGACCGACAGGGCCCGGGGCGCCAAGGCCTTTCCCTTCCGCATCGCGGCGGTCGCGGCATCCTGAGGGCTCTGCCACGCAGTGTGTCCCTTTTTTTTGCGCCGGACCTTGCGTGCCGGGCCGCGGATCGGCATTATCGGCAGGATGAATTTCCATTAGCCGTGGGCTGCGACACCCCGACGTCCCTTGCGCAGGAGCGCCGTATTGAAGTCTCGCAGGCTTGTTCATCATGCCTTGTATGCATTGGCGGTGCTGCTCGCGGTCGGCATTTGCGCCGCGGCCATCGCGCTGCTCTGGATCGACCGGCGCGTCACCTGGGAAGCCGCGCATGTGTCCGCCCGGAACATCACGGGGGTGTTGTCCGGAGACATCAGCCGCACCGTGCATCTCTACGACCTGTCGCTGCAAGGGGTGATAGAGCGCCTGGGCGAACCCGACATGGAGCGGGTCGAGCGCGCAACGCAGCATCGCTTCCTGTTCGACCGCTCGTCCACGGCGCAGTACCTGGGCGCGATCGTGGTGGTGGATAAGGACGGCAACATCCGCTATCACTCCGGGGCGCTGGATCCGCCGGCGATGAACTTCGCGGATCGGGATTTTTTCCAGGTGCACCGCGACGCCGACGACGTCGGCCTGTATGTCAGCAAGCCGTATCACAGCCGCATGCGCGGCGGAGACGAAAGCATCGCCATCAGCCGGCGCCTGTCCAATCCGGACGGCAGCTTCGCAGGCATCGTGGGGGGCTCGCTGCGTCTGGCCTATTTCCGCGATCGCTTCGCCGAGCTGTCCATCGGCGAGAGGGACGAGATCGCCATCTTCCGCAACGACGGGGAAGTGCTGTTGCGCAATCCCTACTCCCTGTCGGACCTGGGCAGCGACATCGGCATGGCCCTGGATTTCCAGCAGTTCCTGATCCGCCGCGAAGGTTCCTTCGTGGGCGTGCTGTCGCCGGACGGCGTAAATCGCCTCTACACGTTCGCCACCATCGCGGGCACGCCGCTGATCCTGGATGTTGCGATGGACGTCGACGAGGTGCTTGCGCCCTGGGTGCGCCGCGCCCTGCTGGTCGTGCCGGTCACCGGCGCGCTGTTCCTGTCGGTGGTGGCTTTGATCGTGTTGTTTCGCCGCGAGATGAGCCTGAGGCGGGCGGTCGAGGCGCGGCTGGAGGCTCAGGCGCAGACGGACGGGCTTACCGGCATGCCGAATCGCCGCGCGTTCGACGAGGCGCTGGCGCGCGAATGGCTGGACGCGCGCCGCGAGCGCGCGCCGCTATCGCTGCTCTTCCTGGATGCGGACCACTTCAAACGGTACAACGATCGCTACGGCCACCAGGAAGGCGATGAATTGCTGAAGGTGCTGGCGCTCGTGCTCAAACAGAAGGCCCGGCGTCCGCGGGACCTGGCGGCGCGCTACGGGGGCGAGGAGTTCGTGGTGCTGCTGCCCGATACCCGCCGGCAGCACGCGGAGGCGATCGCCGAAGGCATCCGTCAGGCCATTGCAGGCTTGCGCGTGCCGCACGAAGACAACGGGGCGGGCATCGTGACGGTCAGTGTCGGCGTAGCGACCGCGATACCGCTGGCCGAGGATACCGAGGCCGGCCTGATCGAAGCGGCCGACGCCGCCCTCTACCAGGCCAAGGAAGCGGGCCGCAACCGCGTGGCGGTGGCCGGTGGATGAGCGGCCGGCCGGGCCCAGGCCGCTTAGCGGCCGACCATGACGGCCTGCATGCGCGTCTGCGCCTGCTGCACGTTCTTCGCTTGCGCGTTCAGGTCCTGCAGCAGCTTGTTCAGTTCGGCTTGCACGGCCGGGTCCTGCACCTTGACGACCGGGCCGGACATATCGATCTGCGCGGCATGCGCGGCGACGTAGTCGGCGATCTTCAGGCTGGCGTCGAACGTCGCGTTCAATTGGGGCAGCGTGTCGCGGAAGGTATCGGCCGGCAGGCTGACGGTCTTTTCATAAGCCTTGTCGTACACGGCCTTGAGGTCTTCCGGCTGCTTGAGCTGCGCATGCGCGGCGTCGGCCTTGGCTTGTTCCGCCTTCAGCGCCGTGCCCATTTCGTTCAGCGAAACCTGTACCGCCTTGATGTCGTCGCGGCGGGCCACGACGTCGTTCAGCGAGCGCACCGCGCCTTTCTGCATGATGCCGGACAGCGGCTTCACGGACGCGTCCATGCCGGCGTTGAAGTCGGTGATGACAGCGTAGTGGGCCGCATAGTCGCCAAAGGACTTCTTCTCCTCGTCCGTCAGCTTCGGCACGCGCACGCCGGGCTTGTCCACGATGCGGGTCTGCAGGAACTGCGTGAACGCGGCACGCTGTTCGGGCTCCTTGTCGCCGCAGGCGGCCAGCAGAATCGGCAGCGCGGCGGCCAGCACCAGGAACGGACGGAATAGGGACTTCATCATTGACCTCCGAAAGCAAAAGAATGGGCGCATGCAGGCCATCGCCCGCAAAGCGCCCGCAGCTTATCGGCTCGTCCGTTTCGTCGCCATTGGTTTCAAATTTCATTGCAAACGAATTGTTAAGACACACAATTCATACACAATGACGTGAATTCCTGGGGCGCACCTGTTAGGGCTAGACGAGAATGATGTCGTATTGCCCGGGTATAAAAGGCGAAAGCCTTTATTCATGCGGGTTGGCGGTGAGATTTTGTTGTTCGTTCTGCCCCTGGCTACCCATTTAGCTACCCACTTATGGGTTGCTGGGCTCGTCCTCGTCGGCCGATGCCGCCATGCGGGCCAGCATAGCATTCACTGACTCGGCCGTGATCCCGACCGCCCGGGTTGTGCCGATCTTCCTTTTTACCAGCTCGCCGCGGCTGCACATCCGGTAGATCGTCGCCACCGACAGGCCTAGGGCCTCGGTCGCTTCATGCACCCGATAGATTAGTTTCGGCACCGCGGCCGGTGCTTGGTGTTGGGCTGCGTGTGCCATTACTGCGCTCTCCCAATTTCAGCAGCAGCGCGGACGATGGCCCGATTCGGGTCAATGTCCGTGGCCAAGGTGATCTCCTCGTCATGGTTCCAGGTGATGCAATCCCAGCCTCCGCCATCCAGCGGCACCAAACCCAGGCGTAGCTTGATCTGGAGGCGGCGATTGTCGCCGTCGTCGGTCAGCGGCATCCAGAAGCCGATGCCGTCGTCGTCGACATAGATCGCCTGCCAACTACCCGACGTCTCGCAATATTGGAATTCCCGGTAGCCGGCCGCCTTCGCCGCCAGCTTGAGCAATTCGCGGTCAGTTTGCATCGCTCTGCTCCTTCCGCGCTCCCGGTTGCGGGGACAGGGCGGCGCGGTCCAGGCGCTCTATCTCGGCGAGAATCAGGGCGCAGGCTCGCACGTAGTTGGAACGGGCGTCGCGAGGTTTCCACCATTCACGTGTCCAGGGCCAGATCGCGGGCGGCTCCTCGGCGAGGCCATGCAGGATGTACGAGGCGGCGGCGCACGGCAACTGTTCGGTTTTGTAGTTGTCGTCCACTTCGTTCTTCATACCTTCCACTTCGATTTGCCGTTGGCGCTCCGCCAGCACATCGCGCGCGGCTGCGGTCCTATCGCCAGCATCGGGAGCTGGTCGACGCAGGGCGTTCATGGCCTCGTACAGCAGTAGCGTGGCGGTGTTCTCGCGCCCATGCCTGCCGATGTAGTCCCTGATGCGCTGGGCCACGTCGTAAGGGGAGCCATAGGGCGGCGTCTGCACTGCGGCAGGCCGGGAGGTGTCAGGCGAACCCAGGGCGGCGCCCAGGAGGCTGCTGAGCGCTTCATCGGGGGCGGTGGTGGGCTTGGGGGCGTTCATGCTGCCATCCTCATAAGAAGTTCGCGCGGTGCGTTCGTGGCTATCAGCGCGACAGCCGGGGGCGGACTGACGCTGTTGCCGACCATATGCACTTGCTGGGATTTGGTGAACTCGCGGCCGTCGTGCCCGCGAGTGATGATGTATTCCCGGGGGAATCCCTGTAGGTCGTACAGTTCGGCGGGCGTCAGCATCCGGAGGCGGATATCGACGACGACATAGGGCGTGCCCTGGATGTGTACGGTGACCAACGCAAGGCGGTCCCGGGTGGTGAGCGTGCTGGCCGGGTCGCGCAGATCGCCCAATTGACCGCCCTCGCCGTAGTAGCGCATCAGGAATGCGGCGACCTGGAGGGCGCCGGCTTCATCGTCGGGCGACAGGTCGTATTCCAGAACGCCATGGACGTTGCCGGTGCTGGGTCGCTGCGGCTTGCCGCCGGCGGTAAAGGTCGGGGCGGGCTGCTGTGCATCCGAACCGGTGGCGCCGGAGCGGAACGCGGTGAGATGTGCCGCCACCAGGCCGTGATGGCCGCCGGTGGCGATGGTCGGAACCGCTTCGTCCATTCGCCGGCCGGCGTGACCGCTGGTGTTCGTGACCAGATGCGCCGTGATCAGCTGTTGCTGGCTACCGGTGTTCGTGATCGTGGAGGCTGCCCGGCGCAGATCGTGGGCCGGCGTTGCGTTGTAGCCGCCGTTGGCCTGAACCATGAAACTGCTCGCTACCGCGTGCTTGATACCTCCCGCCGTGACGACCCCCAGCGGCTGCTGGTGATCAAGGCAACGCGGAGCCTGGCCGTCGCGCTCGCCGTAACCGGCCTGCACCAGCACTGGCGCCATGACGGCGCTGTCACCTTTTCGGGTGATGGTGTAGTGGGGCTCGTCGGCGGGCCGAGGTTGGCTTTGCCCGGCGCGGCCGCCAACGCCGGCAAGCACCGGTGCGACAACGGCATGGGATCCGCCTCGGGGCTTTGCCGTAACGGTGCTGATCGGCTGGCGGGCCGAGTGCGAGCCGTCGCGGCTCCAATTGGCGATGGGAACGATGAACGGATCCGCGCTATCCAAGACGTAGCGCTTCATGCCGCGTGCGATTCGCCGCATGGTGGCGTCCGCCAGGGGGCGCGTGCGGTTGAAAATGCTCCGCCCCTCGATCGTCCAATCGATTCCGTCTGCGGCCGCTCGCCAACGCTTCTGGCCCTTGACCGGGTTCTTGAAGTGTGTGGCCTGAGGCCACACGATGGGCAGGCCGTCGCGACGCGCCATCATGAACAAACGCGTACGGGTCGTGCCAGCGCCGTAGTCGGCAGCGTTCAGTTCACGCCATTCCACGGCGTACCCCTGGCCGCGCAGGATCGCCACCAGTCGCTGCCAATGCCTGCCCTGCTGCTTGGGGTCGGGAACCAAGTATTGCTCTTGCACGGGCACGCGCTCGCCAGGATCCGCCACCCGATTCACCATTCGACCGCTGGCGTCCGGCACCATGTCTAGCGTGACGACCCGGCCGGTGTCCGGGCAGCGCTTGGCGACCAACCGGCCCCACTTCAGGATCTGGACCACGTTCTCCAGGCTGATGATGTCGGGTTTGACGGTGCCGGCCCAGCGCACCGTGACCCAAGCCAGGGCGCGGATGTTCTTCCGGCGAGGTTGGCCGCCTTTGGCTTGGCTGTGGTCAGTGCAGTCCGGGGACAGGTGCAGCCAGCCGACCGGCAGGCCGCCGGTGGCCTGGCGCGGGCAAACCTCCCACACGTCGGCGATGTAGTGCCTGGCCTGCGGGTGATTGACCTCATGCATGCTCAGGGCGTCGGGGTTGTGGTTGATCGCGATATGCACGTGTTGGCCTGTGGCCTGTTCGTAGGCGGTGGACCACCCGCCGCCGCCCGCGAAGATGTCGACGACCAGCTTCGCGGAAATGCCGAGAACGAGCTGCGGACTCAACATGCGGTTGCTCCTTGATCTTCGCCCAGCACCCAGCGGAGGGCGGCGGCATAGTCGCCCTGGGCCTGCTCAAGGGCGGCCAGGATCTGCTTTCGGGACTTCACTCGGGGCGCTTCGCCCATAACGGCGGCCTGCTTGCGGCTGCGCTCGTGCGGCGTTGCGCCCTTGCCGGCGGCGATCAGTTCGGCCACCTTGGCGCGCTGCTCTTCGGGTGTCAGCTTCCCCAGGGCCTTGGCATGGGTCAGCGTGATCTGTCCGCTCTCGACGGCGTTCTGCACGGCCTTGGGGCTATCGAGTAGCGCCAGGGTGTCTCGTACCGTGATTACGGTGCAGTTGTAGATGACGGCGATCTGGTCTTCGCCACGGCCGAGGGCCAAATGGCGGCGCATCTTCTCGGCGCGACCGAGGGGGCTGTCGGCGGTGCGAGCCTCGTTCTCGCTGACGATTGCATCCAATGCGTCCTGTCGTTTGCCGGCGTAGACAACACCGGGAACCTGGCGCTCGGCAACACCGCGCTCGCGCCGCCATTGGTTGGCTAGGCGGGCCGCCTTGACGCGCTGGCGCCCGAAAACGACTTCGGTTTCGCCAGTCTCGGGGTTCTTGGATACCCCAACAGGCTCCAGCACGCCCTGAAAGTCAATATTGCGGGCCATCGCCTCATCCACCGGGAGATGCACGCGCGGGTCATAGAGCGGGCTGGATTCGTCGGTAACGAGGGTGAGCTTGTCGGGGTCGAAGTTCAGCAGATTGCTTTGACCGTCCGCGCCGTATACGTCCTTGGATTTCTTTGCCATGTCGGTTCCTGGTGATCAAATTCGCTTTTCGCCGCCGAGGGCGTCCACCACCTCGGCGAGCAGCTTTGCGAGCTCGCCGGCCATCAGGGTCATGTCCGAATCGAATTTCGCGTCATCGGTCTGCATGGCCTCGCTGCCTTCCTTCAGCACGTCGAGGGGCGCAACGCGTTTGATATCCAGGCCGTCGGTCAGCACGAAGGACACGCGGTCAGCCCAGGTCATAGCGAGGCGGGTGCATTGCTTGCCGGACTGGATGTGTCGGCGGGCGTCGTCGGCGTCGATGGAGTGCTTGACGTAGCGGATGGCCGCGCCGCTTTCACCCGACGAGCGCAGTTCGGTGTCCTGGTCGATGGAGAAATTCGACGGCGCTTCGTCTTCGGCCAGCCAGCCGGTCATGGCCGAGGCGGGCGATTGCGCCACGTACAGGTTTTCCAGCGGGAAGGGATCGATGCACTTGGCCAGCAGGCCGATGACTTCGTCAGCCTTGGAAGAAGCCGCGGCGTCGATCACCAGCCAGCGGTTGCGCGGGTCGATCCATACGCGGGTATCGCGGTACACGCTGAAGGCACGCGGCAGGAGTTCGTCGATGACGCGCTCCTTGATTTCCTTCATCTGCTTGCGGCCGGGCTTGTGGCCTTGCTGCTCTTCGATTTCCTGGGCGCGCGCCTTGGCGACCTGGTTGATGACGGTGGACGGGAGGAGCTTCTTGCCGGCGCGCAGCGTCAGCAGAATCTGTCCGCCCACCGCGTAGGCCAGTCCACCGCCTTCCCGCGGTGGGACCCAGCCGATGCACTGCATTTCCAGGTTGTTGCCCGGCTGGTAGGCCTGGCGGGCCAGGGCGGCTTCCAGATCGTCACCGAACAGGGGCCAGGCGGCGGACAGGCGGTAAATCTTCAGGTTCTTGAACCACATGGGGGAATTGCCTTTTAGATGGAATGGGGAACCCAGCCGATCATGGGTTTCTTGGTGGCTTTGCTGATGACGGGAGCGCCGTTGGCGTCCCGCTTCTCGCCGCGCGCCATGATTTGGAGGCGGGAGGTGCGGTGCATGCGCTGGGAAAGCGTGATGTAGTCGCGGGCAAACTGGGGGGCGTCGAATGCGCCGGAGACCTGGACCGGCTTGGCTTTCGCCAGCAGATATTCCGTTTTGACGGCGATCCAGTCGGCCTCGTCCTTATCCGTAAGGCAGGCGCGGACTTCCTTGGTCATCGTGGCAAGGTGCTTTTCCCAGGCCTTCGCAGCCGCCTTGCGGGCGATAGGCTCGGTCATGCCGAAAACGCAAAATGCGCTCATTTCTGCTTCCTTTTGGCTCGGGGGCGCGCGGGGCGCGGGGAGAGGCCAGCGGAACAGCGACCGGCCCAGATATTGCTGATGGTTTGGGGCGAAACGCCGTAGCACTCGCCCAGGTCGTAGGTGGAAAGCCGGCCGCGCGCGGCTCGGATAAATTCGATTTCTTCGGGCCTGATGGGCTCGGCCTTGGGATCGCTCCACCGGAGGCGGCGGCGCGGCAGCGGAACGGGTGGCATCCACCCGGCGATATCGCGCAGGATGAAATCAATTCCGTTCATACGATGATGCGAAGGAGCCAGCCAAGAACCTGCTGGCCGAAGAGAAGGAATGCCGAAAAGCCCAGGCCGGCACACCACGCCACCAGAGGCGGGATATCCGCGTTCGTGTCCCAGTTGCCCTTGCCTGCGTGGTCGCGGGGGGCGATCAGGCCGCCCAGCTTGCGGCAGACCTTGGCGCCCAGGGCCAGGGGGCGGATGCGGGCCGGGGGCGCGCTTGCGCTGATGGTGTTCATGTCGGGTTCCAGGGATCGGCCGCAGCGTGGCGGCGGGTGAAGTAGTCGCCGATGGGGACCAGGGCCACCGCCACCAGGGCGAGCAGCGCCAGGCCCCACCAGATGGCGGGGATAGTTGAGGGCATGGGGATTTGCGCGGGGTGCGCGGTGGTTGGCTTTGGAGAGCGGGCCGGAAGGCCCGGTGTGTCCTGAAAGTCACTTTCAGCGCCGGTGACGTGGCGGCGCCGGCCCGCTCTCCGAAGCCGCCTTTAGATGAGGGCTACAGGAATTCGGCTTCCTCACATGGCACTCCCGGATATGTGTCTTTTTGCAACAGCGATATCTTTGTGGTGCCAATGAGTCCATAGTGCGCGCAGGGATACTTTTCCCTGCACATCAAGGACTTACATTGAAGATTGAAACTGGTATTGTGAAGTGGTTCAACAACGACAAAGGCTTCGGCTTCATCATGCCGGAGCTGGGCGGTAAAGACCTCTTCGCGCATTACTCTGAGATTCAGGGTAGTGGCCACAAGTCTCTTGAAGAGAACCAGCGTGTGTCGTTCGTCGCCGGCCAAGGACAGAAAGGTCCTCAGGCGACAATGATCAAACCGATTTAAGAACTGGCTGGCTTGCCCTGCGGCAAGCGAGTTGGCACCTAGCAAGTGGGGCCGAATCCTTTGAAACAGGGGATTCGGCCCTTTGGCTTTGGGCGACCGAAAACTACTTGCTGATGGTGTTGCCGAAGTTCAGGACGTCGATCAGTTCTTCAATGAAGCGTACGAGTGCTTCGAGCATGGCATTGCTCCGTGATAGGGTTAGGTGGTTGATGGTGGCCGGCGCTGATCCCGGCATGGCTCCGCACAGCGCGTTCACATCCGCAACATAAATCTGACAAAGTCATCGGCACTCAAGGGACGGGCAACCAAGTAACCCTGGATGGCGTCGCATCCGGCGTCCTTCAACTCAGTTGCCTGATGCTCGGTCTCGACGCCTTCGGCGATGATTTTCATGCCCAGGGAACGAGCTAGACCGACAATGCCTCGAATGACCGCCGAGGCCTTCCCGGACGTTGCCAGCCCTCGAACAAAGGACTTATCGATCTTGAGGGTGTCGACAGGAAGTCGGACCAAGTAGCTGAGACTGGAGTATCCCGCCCCGAAATCGTCAAGCGACATAGACAGGCCGGCTTGCTTGAGGGCGTCAAGTGCCGATATCGCCTTTTCGATGTCGGTCACAAGACAGTCTTCCGTAATTTCAATATGGAGCATGGAGGGTGAAACGCTGTGCCTGCGCGCGATACGGAGAATCCTATCTGTCAGTCCCTCATCTAGAAGTTGTCGAGCCGACAGATTTAAGCTGATAGGCGGTACAGGCACCCCCGCCCGTTGCCATGCCCCGATATGTTGGCAAACTGCATTGAGCAGCCAATCGACGAGAGTGCCTTCGTACTGTGATTCAAGAAGGAGGGCCAAGAACGAGTAAGGCGTCAGCAAGCCGCGCTCTGGGTGACGCCAGCGAAGTAAGGCCTCAGCACCGATTATGGTGGAGTCCTCGATGGCTATTTGAGGTTGGAAGTGAAGCTCGAACTGGTTCTCCGCAAACGCCGCCCGGAGATCCGTCCGTATAGCGACCCGGTCGCGCATGCCTCGGTCGAGTGCGGTGTCGTAGGTGCGCACTTGAAGCCCGCCAGCGGACTTCGCCGCATACATCGCCGCATCGGCATGGCTCAGCAGATCCTCGGCTGATTCACGAGCTTGTCTCAAGAGCGCGACGCCAATACTCGCCGACAGGGAGATTGTTCTGCCGCAAACTTTGAACGGCGTCGCAAGCTCGCCGAGCACCGAGTGTGCGCATGCTTCGGCGGCGCTCCTGGTGGTATTGCGTAACAAGAGGACGAATTCGTCGCCGCCCACGCGCGCGGCGAAGACAGCAGGGCCGAGAACTGTGCGTAGCCGGTTCGAAAAAGCGCGCAAAAGGGCATCGCCGACAGTATGGCCGAACGCGTCGTTAACTTCCTTGAGATGGTCCAAGTCGATAAACAGCACGGCGAGCGAAGCATCGTTTGATGTGCTCGGCGGAACTGCCTCCGAGGCGGCGACCGATAGCATTTCCATGCACTTGCGTCGGTTTGCCAGGCCTGTCAGAAAATCGTGACTAGCCTCAAATTCCAATTGCGCTGCGTGCTGACGCTCTCGCGTGACGTCTCGGAAAAGCACTGTAATCCCGTCATCATGACGAAATGAGCGAGCTTCAAACCAAGTGTCCAGCGGGGCGTAATAGGCAGTGTGGCGTCCAGGGAGCCCGGTTGCGGCTGTTTGCTGATAGGTCGTGTAGTAGCCGGAATTCACTAGGTCTGGGTAGCACTGCCATATCCCGCGTCCCAGCAGATTTTCTCTCTGCTGCTGCAAGTACCGTTCAGCCGTCTTGTTGAGATAGGTGAAACGCCAAGATCTGTCTATCGACATGAATCCGTCGCTCAGGCTATCAAGAATTTCCTCAAGGTGTGCCGGAGCAGGGTGCCGGGCACCGACATCTGTTGGGCGAGCATGACGATGGGCGGTATGTCGTTCCATATTCTGACCTCTGTTCGCGTTGGACCTAAGAGTCGTCCCTGGCGCGAAACATGTGGGTCTGAGAATTTTAATCACCTTTAGCGGTGCTCAAAAATCGGCTGTCCTAGCCCCCGTTCAATGCCGAACTGAATGCGCTACGGTAGGCCGCTCTGCTTTGGCAAGTGCTGACTCGCAGCACTTGCCGAAACCCGCTTTTCAGCGGAATCGGGTTGCCGGCATTCCATCCGGCGTGACCGTTTCTGTTCTTGGCCGTCTACGCCTCACCCTGTTGACCCGTGGACCGCGCTATGGCGGGCTGGATACGGCAGGGGCACCGCGCAGAGCTGCGGCCATGCCCGCAGGTGCGATTGAGCCGGACGAACGCCCCACAGGTGGCGCGAGCAACATCGGCGGCTGGTTGTTAAAGAGCGGTGCTCGCCTTCCCCATTCCGACTTTGTGGCGGTAACGTCTCCCGCTTGAGGCGATGCCCTGACTGCTGGCTGCGGGTCCGTGGGGTGAAGCAGCCATATGCATGGCGTTAAGTGCACTATACATATCAGGCGGAATGAATGTCAAGTGAACTAATCATTTGCGGGGTTGAAAGTGTCTAGCCGGCTGCGCAGGGCGAAAAAAAACCGCCTCTTGGGCGGTCGGTTTTTGTATAGCTGGCTTGCTATCCCCGGCGGTAGTAGCGCCGGTGTTCCATCATGGTGCCAATGATGATGAGCGGTTCTTGCCTGCTGTACAGCGTCGGGAAGTCCTCATTGAGGGGAACGAGTTCAAACACGTCGTTCCCATTGTCGTCAATGCCACGGGGGCGGTACTTCTTGAAGGTCGCTTCGTAGCCGCCATTGCGCGCAACTACGAAATCCCCAGGCTGCGGGCACACTTCCTGGTCTACGATGATCCGGTCCCCCGGCTTGAAGTCAGGGAACATAGACATTCCCGCAATTTCAAGTGCGAATGCGTGTTCCGACAGATCCATGTCGGTTAGCAGGTATTCCAAGGCTTCTCCCGAGAAGGCGGCGCCTATCTCAGTAAGTTCGCCGGCCTGAACGTAGTTTATGAGTGGTACACGCCTCGATCCTATGGATGAGGGGACCACGTTGCTATCAAAATCGGGTGACAGAAGTGCAGCACCTGGCTTCTTGGACCCCTTACCGCTGCCCAGCCAGATCGGATTCACTCCCAGAGCTTGCGCCGCCGCCAAAAGGTTATCGGCGGTCAGTTCTTTCGTGACCCCGTTGAACCAAAACGAAACCGCCCCTCGCGACAGTCCGACGCGGCGGGCAAGTTCCGATTGAGATATTTGGGAATCGGCGAGCGCCTCTCTAAGGCGTTCTTGCAGTGTGCTCATGTTTAGCAGATTAACCGCTTGAATGTTTAGTGTGCTTGCCATATCATTTGTCTAGTTCACTAACCAAATCATCGAGCAAAAGCCGTATGACTAAACAAGAGGCGATTCGGGCATTCGGAAGTGGCGCGGCCTTGGCGCGCGCCCTCGGGCTCACGCGGGGAGCCATTTCGCAATGGCCGATGCAGCTGGATCAGACTCGGGCGGATCGCGTCAGCGGCGCCGCACTTCGACTTGGGAAGCGGCTTCCAAGTGAATGCAGCAAGCCGGAGCCCTCCCATGCATAGCCGTTTCGCGTTGACGTTGCGCGTTGATAGTACCCAGGCTGAGCAAGCCCTGGGCTCGTTGATGGGCCGCTTACTTGAAAAGTTTCCCGAAGCTTCCTTTGATCTGATCCATGACCTGCTTCTTCGCGCTCTCGATAGCGGAGCCATAGGTGCCGGATGCGCCGCAACCCTTGCAGGTGATGGTATCGCTGGTCTTGAGATTCGCCTGGACACCGCCCGGATAGTCGAATTCGTTGCTTCCGCACTTCGCGCAGGACAGGGTAATTGTGTCGCCCATGGTCGGCCCCTTTCGGAATTGATTGGTGTTGAGGAACGCCAATCATATCCGTCTGGGGCAGGCCGCCCCGTAGCGGATGAGCATGTCCCCGGCGACACGGCAACCCCACCTGCGCCCGACGCCATCGTCATCGGTCCCTTGGATGCGTAGGCCATCAATGCAATCCCGCCGGGCTTTGAACCTCCATAGCCCAGTCCATGCGCTCGCGCTCGGCGCACAGCTCACGGAACAGATCCATCACGGCGCTTTCGCTCGGGTCTTTCATGTGTCGCCCCGCAATGTCGCGGGCAGTCTTCAGCAGCTTTTCGGTTTCGGTCATGAATCAGCACTCGCTCTTTGTTCGTAAGGAAGCACACGATGAACACGCAAGCAGTATCACCCGACCAAGTTGAAAGCACCCGCAAGATCGGTGCACGCCTGTATAGCGAAATCTTGCAGCGGCTTGCAGACGTGACGCAGGAGCGTGCAGCCGATTTCATGGGGACCTCGGCGAGCACTGTCAGCCGCATGAAGGAAGACGTGGAGCGCGTGTGCCACTTGTTAGCCGCGATCGACTTTCAGGTGGCACCGAGTGACGCGGTCGTGGTCGACCAGCGCGAGCAGCAGGCCATTGAAAGTCTTGCATTCAAGTACCTACAGGCGCGACAGGAAACATGGAAACGAAAGAGCTGATGACGCGCCGCCCAGCACAAGGCGAGGGCAGCATGCGGACGCGGGGGACTTCTGGGGTACCCGTGCGGGCGCGTGTCGCGCCCACAGGGAGCAAGGGGGCGGCGCTGTCGCGCGCGGCTGCAATGATGTGCAACGGCGCGAAGTTTCAGCGGTGGGTTGTTTCCCGCATCGGCGCCGCCCCTAAGGGCGTGTCCGCGAGCCAGCACGCGGCGCAGTACGTGCGCGACATGTGCGGGATCGCCAGCCGCGCGGAACTGGATCACAACGCCGGGGCCGCGACCTTGTTCCATGAGGCCGTCCGCAAGCCATTCGTCAAGTGGAGCGGCATCTATGGCTGACTGCCTGCATATGTTCAGGGGCTACCGTGTGCCGCAGGAGACGGTGGAGGCGGTCCGCCGGGCCATTATCGAGACGCCGCGGCGGGTCGATGTCCGGGCCTTGCGGGAGGCTGTCGAACCGGCGCTAGTGCCGGTCAACCCCTGGCCCAGCACCACGCGAAGCGAAGCCGCCCGCTGCGCGGTCAGCGCCTTCCTGTTCGACGCAGTTCGGGCCGGCCTGGTCAAACGGCGCGTGAACGCCTGGCAGCTTCCCGCCTGGTGGCGCGTCCGCAAGCCCACGGGGGCGGTATGTCGTTGATGCGCCGGACGCCGCTCAAGCAGAAGACGCCGCTGAAGCGCGGAGCCCCGATGCGCCAGCGCGCCGGCATGAAGGCCGCTGGAAAGCGTATGCCTAGCCGCCGCGCCAAGCCGCGTGCCACCAAGACCATGTATCGCAACCCGGCCTTGCTGGCCCTGGCAGAGGGCATGCCCTGCAAGCTCCAGATCCCCGATGTCTGCATCGGCGGCACGGATACGACTGTGGCTTGCCATTCGAACCAAAGCCGGCACGGCAAGGCCGGTTGGCTCAAGGCGCACGACTGGGCCACCGCCTGGGGCTGCGTGGCGTGCCATGCCTACATCGACCAGAACACCACTGGCGCGACCTATGAGGAGAAGGTCGCGCTGTGGGAGGCTGGATTTCAAGAAACCCGCTTGTCCCTGATCGTGCTGGGCCTCTGGCCCCTTGAGGCCGAGATTGGGTATTTGAGCTTGTATGGAGAGTCGCCATGAGCGTGAAAGTCATGGGGATGGTGTTTGAGCGGTATCCCAACGGCGGCGGGGAGATGATCCTCGCGCTTGCGTTGGCGGACCATTCGAGCGATCAAGGTACGGGGATCTATCCGTCCATCGCGTCCCTGGCCGAGAAGACCCGCCAATCGGTGCGCGCCGTTCAGTACCAGCTGCGCGGCATGGAGAAGGCCGGCTGGTTGATCCTGGTGAATGCGGGTAACGGTGGTCGCAATCAACGTCGCGAGTACCGGATTTCCGAGGCTTGGATAAAGGGTGCAGATTTTGCATCCCTCAAGCCGGCGGATCCGGAACTGGAAAACGGTGCAGATTTTGCACCACCTGAAGCGGCGGAAAAGGGTGCAAACCACGACACAAAGGGTGCAACTGACGACGTAAAGGGTGCAAACGACGACACGAAAGGGTGCAACGGGTTGCACCCGCATATAACCGTCATAGAACCGTCAGAACCATCAAGAACCGTCACAGGCGCGCGCAAGCGCTCGCCGGGGTTCGATCCCATGTGCGTGGAGTTGCCTGATTGGCTGGATGCGGAACTGTGGGGGCGCTGGGCGCGTCATCGTGCACAGCTTCGCAAGCCGCTGACCGAAGAAGCCGCCCGGCAGCAGGTCAAGGACCTGGCGAACTTCCGCCAGCAGGGCCACACGCCGGAAGCTGTCATCGAGCACGCCATCGGCAAAAGCTGGCAGGGCCTGTTCGCACCGAGCGGCACCGCATCCGGGGGCGCGCCGCGTCCCGGCAAGTTCAATCCCACCGACTACGTAAACCGCAATCGAACCTCTGGAGGCCCCGACTATGACGACGGTCGCACAATCGACGTCTGAGCGCTCCGCCTGGGCTGTCCCGCTGGCGAAGCTGGAAGGCATTTCGCTGATCGACCACCTATGGAACCGGCTCTCGGGCACATACGGGGGGCGCTGGCTGAAGGACTTCCCCGACATGCAAAGCATCGAGAATTGGAAGTCGGCATGGGCGGAAGCGTTCGACGAAGAGGGGCTGACGCCGCGCGACGTGGCTGAAGGGCTGCGAGCCTGCCGCCGCATGTTCCCGGACTGGCCGCCCGCCGTGGGCGAGTTCATCCAGGCGTGCCGGCCGGGCCTGATTCCGGAAAACGCTTTCCACGATGCCGTTGCGGGGATGACTGCGCGCCGCCGTGGGGAAATGGGGCAATGGAGCCATCCGGCCGTGTACTGGGCCGCCGTGCGTGTCGGATCCCATGACTTGCTGAACTGCGGGTACTCGGTGATGCAGTCGCGCTGGGAACGTGCCCTGTCGGACGAACTGGGGCGGGGCGAATGGGCGGCCATCCCTGCGCCCGCCGTCGCGTTGCCTGCGCCGGGGGCGACCCATGCTACGCCGGCAGAGGCCGCCAAGGCGCTGGAGGCGATGGGGGCGGGCGCGATCCTGAATCAATCGGGCCGTGATCCGCTGCGCGGGTGGAAGCGGGTGATTGCCGAAACCGAGAACCCGAAGGGCAAGCGCTACTCGCCAGGGATCGTTGCCATGGCGCGCAATGCGCTGCGTCTGGGCGTGGACCAGGGGGCGCAGGCATGAGCGCGATGCAGCGGAACAAGGGCGCGGCCTATGAACGCAAGGTGGCGAACTTGTTGACGGAGGCGACCGGCACGACCTGGCGTCGCCGGGTGCGCAATCAGGCGGGTGATAGCGACGTTGTGGCCGATGAGCCCGCATTTGCGCGGATAAGCGTCGAATGCAAACACGCGAACACGCTTTGCCTGCCGGCTTGGTGGCGTCAGGCCCAGGACCAGGCGGGCGCGGAAGGCGTACCGGTGCTGATCTACAGGCAGACGGGAGCGCGCGGCGAATCCGTGGTGGTGGACGCGCACCACATGAACCCGAAGATTTATCCCATCCGGGGGCGGCACACCGTCACCCTCGGATGGGAAGCAGCAATGCAATGGATGCGGGAGATGCTGCCCGCAAAAGTACCTTATTCCCCGGGAATCATCTAATGGAAAGGGGATTTCCGCGCTGGGTGGAGGACGAGCTTTGGAACTGGTCTCGGTGGTGCTGGCAAGGGGCATGGCCGCATCCGAATCCGAACGTCAAGTGCGCGTCCGCTGAGCGCAATTACCTGGCCCCCACCGAAGAGAGGGACGACGGTGAGGAAGAAGAGCCGCGCCCCATCCCGGTCAATCATGATCACGCCCGGCGGGTCCAGGCTGCGTATGACGGCCTGGTGCTGGTCGAGCAGCGTGTGGTCCAGGCCGAGTATCCGCGACGACACGAGTATGCCGGTCTATCGGCGTCAGAGCGGATGACGAAGGCGTGTCGCCTGCTTGATATAGGTCCGATCTACTACAAGATCGCGTTGGGAACGATGAAGGAAAGAGTGCGGAGGGAGTTCAAGTGAAGTACGCGAGGGAAGTCATCGAGCTGCTGAGTCCGTTCCCTGGGAGGGAGTTTCGAATGGCCGAAATTATTCGCTACATTGCACCTAATGCAAAAGGGACTGATCGAATGCGAGTCCATAAGGGTGTGCTGCGAGCGCTCAGTCAGCTTGTGGAGCAGGGGAGTGTCCGTCACGCGACACCAGGGGCGCAGCGCGGTGAAATATCCGCGTACGCCTGGAGGGAGCATCCCGCCTCGTTGGCGCTGTGCGCAGGATTGAGACATCTGGTGGTGGAGAATTGAGACACCATTTGAGACAATACGTGCGGGCCATTGCGCCCTGAATATTTGTAGCCCCTGGAATTGTCGCCAGGGGCTTTTTTTATGGTTCTTGGTTCAATAGCTTTGCGAGGCCGAAGCGATAGTACGAAATATCGCTCCGAGAATCATACAGCTCGCTGGCCCAGTTCTTGGTTAGAGGGTTGCTATTGGTAGGAAGGCGGAAGTTGGCCGCGGCACTGCGCACTGCTGGGTCGTAAAAACAGCGCTCAAGCTCCGTTTGATCACGCTTAGTTCCCGATAGAGTGCCGAACTTAGCCGCCTCCTTAATCGCTGTTTTCAAGGCTGCCAGGCGTTTCTGTAGTTGAGGAACATCGCTCGTGGCAAGAGTGTGAGGGTTGGCGTCATTCGACAGTGCGTCGAATTCCGCTTCAAAGCGGTCAAACGCCTTCAAAATCTCATTGGCGTCCGACTGGTCTCGTTGAACTGGTGGCGTCATTGCTTCCTCAAGTGATCCGGCCACTGAACGGGCGGAAGATTAGGGTAACGGATTCAATCGTAAGTGCCAACGAAAGCGCATGTCGGCGCACATCGGCCATTCCGACCGTCAGGGCTCCGGTCACAACGATGCGCCATTGCCCGGACAAGCTGGCAAGTGTCCGTAACAACACCAGCAGCGCGCCACGTGACGCTCCCGCAACACCGAGCGGCGGAACGGCGGCGGGGGCGCGCTTCGTACCTTCAGGAGGGGCAGATGCTTGAAATCAAAATCACGTCCAACCTGAAAGCCGTCCTGCGGCGCCTGGATGCATTCACGGCCAAGCAGCTGCCGTTTGCGATGGCGCAGGCCGTCAACGCGACCGCGGCCCGTGTTCAGGCGGCCGAGCAGGCCAACGTCAAGACGACCTTCGACAACCCGACGCCATTCACGCAGAAGTCTGTCGGGGTGAGCAAGGCCCGCAAGTCGTCACCGGTGGCGGTGGTCTACATCAAGAAGATCGCGGCCGCCTACCTGCTGCCCTATGAGACCGGCGGCGTCCACAAGCTGAACAGCCGGGCGCTGCTGAATCCCAAGGGGGTGAGGCTGAATGGCTACGGCAACCTGCCTCGTGCCTCTATGGGGCGCATGAAGGCTAGGCCGGATGTCTATGTAGGCTCGATACGCACGCGCAATGGCCAATCCGTAAACGGGGTATGGCAGCGCGTTGCGCCCAAGAAGGCGCGTGGCGTGAAGGCAGGTGGGCGGCGCCAGGCGGTGACAACTGGACAGCTGGCAAGCCAACAGAACCGAGGTGGGCGCCTGAAGCTATTGATCCGCTTCGGGGATGCGCTTCCCGTCAAGAAGCAGCTGAACTTCGGCGCAACGGCGCGCGAGGTCGTGGAGAGGGACTTCCCCCGCGACTTCGACGCCGCGCTGGCTCAGGCGCTGAAGACGGCCAGGTAGGGGATGGGTCCCCTCTAGGGGGGGCAAGCAACGCGGGCATTGCGCGCCGCGTTTTGGGCCCAGCGCCAAGGTGTGAAAGGTGTTCGCACCTGTTCGCACCG
>NZ_JBLZXF010000023.1:0-87927 GCF_050285585.1 Achromobacter sp.
GCCGATGATAGTGGACGGACGTCTGTGAAAGTAGGTCATCGTCAGGCTTTTATTCCGCAAAACCCCACAGGTAACCCCTGTGGGGTTTTGTCTTTGGGGCTGCCGCACTGCGCGGGCAGCCCGTGCCCATGAAAAAACCCCTCGCCGGAACTGCCGCGAGGGGTTTTTGTTTTTGCTCCTACGAATAGCCGCCGACTGGCCCGGGCCGTCGCCTACTGCGGCATGTATTGCTGCCGGTCGATCCCGTGGCGCTGCAGTTTGTCGTAGAAGGTCTTGCGGGGAATGCCCAACGATTCGAGCGTGGCCTTGACGTCGCCTTGGTGCGCTTCGAGGGCTTCCCGGATGAGCTGCGCTTCGAAACGTTCCATTCTCTCGGGCAGGCTTTGCGTCGCGCCTGCCGCCGCGGGCACTTCGGGCGCCGGGCCGTTCAGCACGCCCAGCACTACACGTTCGGCGAAATGCGCAAGCTCGCGCACGTTGCCGGGCCAATCATGCGTCATTACGTATTGCTTGATGGATGCAGGCATTTCGGGAATGTCGCGTTGGAAGCGGCGCGATGCGTGGCCCAGGTAATGGGCGAACAGCAGAGGAATATCTTCCCGGCGTTCGCGCAGGGGCGGTATGCGGATCGTGACCACGTTGAGCCGGTAGAACAGGTCTTCGCGGAACTTGGCCCGTATCGCGGGGCTGCCCAGGTCTTCCTTGGTCGCGGCGACCACGCGCAGATCCAGGTTGCGGACGTCGTTGCTGCCCAGGGGGGTGATCTGGCGCGATTCCAGAACGCGCAATAGCTTCACCTGGATGGGCAGAGGCATGCTTTCTATCTCATCCAGGAAGAGGGTGCCGCCGCTGGCATGCTCGATGCGCCCGATGCGCTTTTTCTGCGCACCGGTGAATGCGCCGGCTTCGTGGCCGAAGAGCTCGCTTTCGATGACGCTTTCCGGCAGCGCGCCGCAGTTGATCGCGACCAGCGGGCGGTCGCGGCGGCGGCTCAGGCGATGCAGCGCGGTCGCTACGACCTCCTTGCCGGTTCCGGTTTCGCCTTCGACCAGCACGTCCACGTCGGCGTCCGCGATGTGGCGCAAGGTCTGCTTGATGCGTTGCATGGCCGGTGTAGCGCCGATGAACGGAACTTCGTCCGCCTCGACGGCGAAAGCGGCTTCCCGCAAGCGGCGGTTCTCCAGCACGAGATGGCGCTTTTCCGCCGCGTGGGTGATTGCCGTGATCAGCCTGTCGGCCGCATAGGGTTTGGCCAGGAAATCGTAGGCGCCATCGTGCATGCATTGCACGGCGGTCGCGATGTCGCCGTGGCCGGTAATGAAGATGACGGGAATGTCGGGATCGATATCGCGCACGCGGCGAAAGAGCTGCAGGCCATCGATGTCGGGCATGCGGATGTCGCTCACGACCACCCCGTCGAACGCGCGCGTCAGGGCGGGCAGCGCCGCGCGCGCGCTGGCATGGGCCTCGACGGAAATGCCGTGCAGCTTGAGCGTCTGGGCATTGGCGCGGCGCAGTTCATCGTCATCGTCGATGAACAGGGCGTGGGGCCGGAAAGGCTGGCGGAGATCGTCGTCGGGCGGCGCCGGCGGGGAGAGGGGTAGTTCAGGGGCTTGGGTCATGAGGGGGGCTCGAAGCGATGTCCCGGCCGGGCGCCTTGCGCAGGCTCAGGATGAAGACGGCTCCGCTCTCCGGCGCTTGCGGGGCGGAAGCGAGGTCGGCGGGGCCGGCCACGTCCAGTTCGCCGCCGAACTCGGCGACGATGTCGCGACAGATGACCAGGCCCAGTCCCAGGCCTTCCGGCTTGGTCGTATGGAAAGGGGTGAACAGGCGGGCCCGGGCCTGCGCGGACAGGCCCGGGCCGTTGTCGCTGACCAGAATCCTGACGGTGGCGCCGAGGTCCTGCTGCGTGACCGCGATGCGCCCGTCCTGCCGGCCCTCCAGGGCTTCCAGCGCGTTCTGCAGCAGATTGACCAGCACCTGTTCGAGCGGAATGCGATTGGCCTGCACCAGGTAGTTCTGCGCTTCAGGGGGCCGGTGCAATACGACGCCCTGGCGCCGGGCCCTGGGGCCCACCAGCAACAGCGCGCCTTCCAGGCAGTCCTTCAGGCTGGTCGGCCCTACCGAGGCGCCGGCCTTGCGCGAAAAGGCGCGGAGTTCCCCGGTGATGTGGCCGATGCGTTCGGTCAGCGCGGCGATGGCGCCCAGGTTTTCCTGCGCGGAGCCGTCGTCGTGCCGCCGCAGGAATTCGGCCGCGTTGTCGGCGTAGGCGCGTATCGCGGCCACGGGTTGGTTGATCTCGTGGGCGACGCCGGCCGCGACCTGGCCCAGCAGGGCGAGCTTGCTGGCCTGGACCAGTTCCTCCTGCATGGTGTGCAGGCGCGCGGCGGTGCGCTGGCGTTCGTCCATTTCGTCGACGAGCTGTTCGTTCACGCTGAGCAGCTGGGAAGTGCGTTCATCGACCAGGGCCGTCAACTGCTCGTGTATGGCCGCCTGCTGTTGCGCGCGTTCGCGCTGGCGATGGCGGCGCAGCAGAACGATGCCGACGATCGCGGCAAGCGCGCTCTGAGCCAGCAGGGCGCCCAACTGCGCGTTGGCCGTCGCCTGACTGATGGCCTGCTGCACGGGCGATAACAGGTGCAGCGTCCAGCCGGGGGATTCGACGATGGGCAGTGTCGTGTGCAAAAGCGGCGCGGAAGCCGGAACATGAGGCAACGCCGTGTCGGGGCGGACCAGTTGACCGGTGCTGACTGCCAGCAATGGCGGTTGCAGGGGCAGGGGCTGGAAGGGGGCATCCCCGAATTGCAGGCTGGTGCGCAGCGTCTGCGCCAGATCCGGAGGCAATGGCGCCAGCACGTCGAAGCGCCAGTCGGAGAGGCTGCCCAGCAACACCACGCCGTGTTCGTCGGTAACGAATATGGGAGCGTTGGACTGGCGCCAGTCGGCCTCCAGTTCGCGGAAATCCACTTTCAGCACAACCACGCCCAGCATTGCGCCGTCGACGTCGTCGACCCGCCGCGCGAGGTACAGGCCTGCCTCGTGGCTGATGGTGCCCAGCGCGAAGTGCTCGGCCGAGCCCCGCGTGACCGATCCCTGGAAGTACGGGCGGAATTGGTAGTCCACCCCGACGAAGGTGGCGGGCTCCCGCCAGTTGCTGGCGGCGATCGCGAGGCCCTTCTTGTCCAGCACGTAGATCGCGGATGCGCCGACGCCGCGGCTGAGGGCGTCTAGCTTTTCGTCCAGCGAGGCGATCAGGCCCGGCGTGGGGGTTTGCAACGCCGCGCGCACGTCGACGTCGCGGGTGAGCACGAAGGGCAGCGCCCTGAATTTGTCGAGATTGTTGCGCAGCAGGGCGGCGTTCACCTGGGCTGCGCTGCGCGCTTGCGTCGCCGCATCCTTCAGGGCGCCGTCACGCGCCCAGAGGGTCGCGGCGTGCAGGATGCCCGCCACGATGCCCACGCAGAGCAGGACTCCCGCCGCGCGCCACGGCCAGCCGAGCCTGCGCCACATGGAACCGGGCGAGGGCGGGGATTCCCGCAGCGGGGCGGCCGGGGACGGGGAAGAAACGGGGCGGGGCATGATGTGTGCGGGTTTTCGCACATTCTATATCTTTTTTGTGCGGAATTTCGCCTTCTTGGCCTGGGGTGGGTCTTGGGGGGAGACGAAAACTCCTTACCAATCAATGGCTTGCATTTGGGTTTCAAAAACCCGGGCGTCTGGCACACCTCTTGCATAAGCAAGGGCAAGCCGCGCGGCGCCTCTGCGCGGTGACACTGGCCTGCGGCGCGCCGCGGGCCATAAAACAGATAACGCCCCGTCGCCCGCCGCGCAATGCCGCCCGGAGCAAGGGGCCTTGGTGGGGACAAAACCCAATGATCGACGTGGATCAAGTCGCGCCCGCGCGCAAGCTCAAGTTCTATCAAATCCTTTATGTGCAGGTGATTTTCGCCATCGTTGTCGGGGTGATCCTCGGCGCGCTGAAGCCAGAGCTCGGCCAACAGATGCAGCCGCTGGGCGATGCCTTCATCAAACTGGTGAAAATGATCATCGCTCCGGTGATCTTCCTGACCGTGGCCACCGGCATTGCCGCGATGAGCGACCTGAAGAAGGTCGGCCGCGTGGCGGGCAAGGCCATGCTGTACTTCCTGGCCTTTTCCACGCTTGCGCTGATCGTGGGCATGATCGTCAGCCATATCGTCCAGCCTGGCTCGGGCATGCACATCGATCCCAGCACCCTGGACCAGAAGGCGGTGTCGGGCTATGTGGCCAAGGCGCATGACTCGACCATCACCGGCTTCCTGATGAACGTGATCCCCACGACCATCTTCAGTCCGTTCGTCGGCGGCGATATTCTGCAGGTGCTGTTCGTGGCGGTGCTGTTCGGGATCTCGCTTGCCATGGTGGGCGAGCGCGGCAAGCCGATACTGACGTTCATGACGGCGCTGGCCCAGCCGGTCTTCAGACTCGTCGCCATCCTGATGAAGGCCGCGCCCATCGGCGCCTTCGGCGCCATGGCGTTCACCATCGGCAAGTACGGCATCAAATCCATCGTCAATCTCGCCATGCTGGTGGGCACGTTTTACGCGACGTCCGTGCTGTTCGTGGTCGTCGTGCTGGGGCTGGTCGCCCGCTACAACGGCTTTTCCATCCTGAAACTGGTGCGCTATATCCGCGAGGAATTGCTGCTGGTGCTGGGCACGAGTTCCTCGGAGGCGGCGCTGCCCACCTTGATGCAAAAGATGGAGCGCGCGGGATGCTCGAAGTCGGTCGTGGGGCTGGTGGTTCCCACCGGCTACTCGTTCAATCTGGACGGCACCAACATTTACATGACGATGGCCGCGCTGTTCATCGCGCAGGCTTGCGATATCCCGCTCTCGCTGGGCGACCAGATCCTGCTGCTGCTGGTTGCGATGCTGAGCTCCAAGGGCGCCGCGGGTGTGACGGGCGCAGGTTTCATCACGCTGGCCGCCACGCTGTCGGTGGTGCCCTCCGTGCCGGTCGCCGGCATGGCGCTGATCCTGGGCGTGGACCGCTTCATGTCGGAATGCCGCGCGCTGACCAACCTGGTCGGCAACGCGACCGCCGCGGTGGTCGTGGCCCGCTGGGAAGGCGAGTTGGACAAGGAGCAGCTGCACGCCGCGCTGGAAGGCGAGGTCCAGGCGCCTGCGCCGGCGGCGCAGGCGCCCGCCGCCGAAGCGCCGGTCATCCTGGGAGAACCCCTGCGCCAGGCCTGAGGGCGCGCGCATGAAAAAACCCGCGGCCGTATGCGGTCCGCGGGTTTTTTTCGTCGGGCCGTGTCAGGGTGTCCGGATCCCCGCTGCGCGCAGCAGATTGGCGGTTTCGAACACGGGCAAGCCCATCACGCCGGTGTAGCTGCCGGCGATGCGCGAAATAAAGGTGCCGGCGAGGCCCTGGATCCCATACGCGCCGGCCTTGCCGAAGGGCTCGCCGCTGTCGCAATAGCGGCCGATCTCGTCGTCGGCCAGTTCGCGCATGCGGACTTCGGTAATGGAAACGTCTTCGAGCAGGCGGTCGCCGGTCCAGACCGCGACGGCGGTGCGCACTTCGTGCGCCGCGCCGGACAGCGCACGCAGGATCCGCATGGCGTCGTCCCGGTCAGCGGGCTTGCCCAGCACCTGGCCTGCCAGGATCACCGTCGTATCGGCCGCCAGCAGCGGCAGGCGCGGCAGGCCGCGCTCGTGCATCCAGTCGCGGCCGCGCAGGGCCTTGTCGCGGGCCGTGCGCAGGACGTAGTCGGCGGCGCTCTCGCCCGGGTGCTGGGGCTCGTCCTCGCCGGGAGGGGCGGGCACGAGCAGCACTTCGTGGGACAGGCCGATCTGCGTCAGCAGTTCGCGCCGCCTCGGGCTGGCCGAGGCAAGGTAGAGGCGAGCGGGAGAGGCTTGGGTGGCGGCGGTGTCGGTCATGCGGGAGTGGGAGGGGCGCCAGCGCGGCCGGCTAGGCGCGATGATAGGGATGGTTGGTCATGATGGCCCAGGCGCGGTAGAGCTGTTCGGCCAGCACCACGCGGACCATGGGATGCGGCAGGGTAAGGGAAGACAGGCGCAACTGCCCGCTGCACGAGGCTTTCAGGCCGGCGTCCAGGCCGTCGGGGCCGCCGACCAGGAAGGCGACGTCCTGGCCGCCCGCCCGCCATTGCTCAAGCTTCTGCGACAGCGCCATGGTGGTGAGATCGCGGCCGCGCTCGTCCAGCGCCAGGCGCAGCGCGTTGGCAGGCAGCGCGGCTTCGATGCGCTTGGCTTCCGCCGCCATCATCTGCGCGGGCGTCTTGCCGGTAGTGCGGGGTTCGGGCTTGATCTCGCGCAGTTCCAGCGCGCAATCGGCCGGCAGGCGTTTGGCGTAGTCGTCCCAGGCGGTCTGCACCCAATCCGGCATCCGCGTGCCCACGGCAACGACGATGAGCTTCACGGCGGGCTCAGTAATCCGTGCCGTCGTAGGCGGTGTCGCCGCCGATTGGCGCGGGGCGGGTGGATTCGGGCAGGAGCTTCACGCGCACCGGCTTGTCGCCCCAGATTTCTTCCAGGTTGTAGTACTGGCGGATGGCGGGCTGCATGATGTGCACGACCACGTCGCCCAGGTCGACGACGACCCATTCGCCGGTGTCCTCGCCTTCGATGGTGATCCCGGAAAGGTTGAGCGCGCGCCCGCGGTCAGCCACGCTGGAGGCCAGGGCGCGGGTTTGCCGGTTGGAAGTGGCGCTCGCAATCACGACGCGATCGAACAGGCTGGTCAGATGCGTGGTGTTGAAAACCTTGATGTCTTGCGCCTTGACGTCTTCGAGGGCGTCGATGACGGCGCGTTGGAGTTTTTGTATATCCATAATTGCAAATATAACCCGCGCGCGGTCAGCAGGATGCTGGCTCCGAGGCGTTTTCGGCGCCCGGCGGGTGGGGTTATCGATAAAGATGGTGCGCCGCAATGTACGCGGCGACGGGAGCGGCAAGCAGGCCCTCGGCGGACTCGCCCCGCGCCAGGCGCTGGCGTATCTCGGACGCCGACACCGGCATGGGGGCAAAAGGCAGTTCCTGGAGTTCGCGGCCCAGCGCGCGCAGATGTTCGGCAAGTTCCGGCGGGGCGCTTAGCGGGGTGCCGGGGCGGGTGGCGACGGCCAGGTCCACCAGGCTGGCGATTTGCCGCCAATCGCGCCAGGTGCAGAAATTGGCGAGCTGGTCGGCGCCCAGCAACCAGACGTAGCGCGCGTCCTGGGGCAGGGCGCGCAGCGTGTCTATCGTGTAGGTGGCGCCGCCGCGCTCGATTTCGATCGGATTGAGGGCCAGGCCCGCGTGGCCGGCGATCGCCAACTGCAGCATGTCGCGGCGTTGCTCCGCGGTGGCGTGCAGCGCCGCGCGCTGCCAGGGATTGGCCGCCGGGATCAGTTGCACTTCATCCAGGCCCAGGGCCTGCAACGCGGTCTGCGCGAGCGCGATGTGCGCGACGTGGACGGGGTCGAAGCTGCCGCCCAGGAGCCCGATGCGCTTCAAACCCAGTCCCGCGGTTTGAGGTAGGCGGCCAGTTCGGCCTCGGGCGTGCCGGCTTCAGGATGCCAGTCGTAGCGCCATTGCGCCATCGGAGGCATGGAAAGCAGGATCGACTCGGTGCGCCCGCCGGACTGCAGCCCGAACAGCGTGCCGCGGTCGAACACCAGGTTGAATTCGACATAGCGGCCGCGGCGATAGGCCTGGAAATCGCGCTCGCGCTGGCCGTAGGGCATGCCGCGGCGGCGTTCCACGATCGGCATGTAGCCGCCGAGGAAGGCGTCGCCGACCGAGCGGGTCAGGCCGAACGAAGCGTCGAAGCCAGGGGCGTTCAGATCATCGAAGAAGATGCCGCCGATGCCGCGGGTTTCGTTGCGGTGCTTGAGGAAAAAATACTCGTCGCACCAGCGCTTGTAGCGCGGGTAGTAGTCGGCCCCGTGGCCGGCCAGGGCGTCCCGGCACACGGTGTGGAAGTGGCGGGCGTCTTCCTCGAAGGGATAGTAGGGCGTCAGGTCGAGGCCGCCGCCAAACCAGAAGACGTCGGCTTCGTCGTGGCCGGGGCGGGCGGCCGCGATGAACATGCGCACGTTCATGTGCGTCGTGGGCACGTAGGGGTTGCGCGGATGCAGCACCATGGACACGCCCATGGCCTCCCAGGAGCGGCCGGCAAGCTCCGGCCGGTGCGCGCTGGCCGAGGGCGGCAGCTTGGATCCCTTGACGTGGCTGAACAGCACGCCCGCCCGTTCGAACAGTTCGCCGCCTTCCTGCAGCCGCGACAGGCCGCCTCCGCCTTCGGGGCGCACCCATTCATCGGCGCGGAAGGCGGAGCCCTCCGCGTCTTCCAGGGCGCCGACGATGCGGGCCTGCAAACCGGTGAGGTAGTCCCTGACTGCGGAAACGGGCAAGGCGGTCATTGGCGGTCCGGCTAGGCGTTGGACTTGGATTTCTGCTGCGAGGGCTTGAGCGCGCGCCAGCCGATATCGCTACGGTACTGGCGGCCGTCGAAATGGATGCCGTCGATCGCTTCGTAGACGCGGTCGCGGGCCATCTTGACCGAGTCACCCAGGGCCGTGACGCACAGCACGCGGCCGCCGGAGGTCTTGGTTTCGTCGCCGTCGATCTTGGTGGCCGCGTGGAACACCATGCAGTCCTCGGCGTCGGCGGGCAGGCCGCGGATGACGTCGCCGGTGCGGGGCGTGTTCGGGTAGTTGTGCGCGGCCAGCACCGCGCCCAGCGCGGTGCGGCGGTCCCAGGTGATGTCGGCCTGGTCGAGCGTGCCTTCGACGGCGTGTTCCAGGGCGTCCAGCAGGTCGCTCTTCACGCGCATCATGATGGGCTGCGTTTCCGGATCGCCCATGCGGCAGTTGAATTCCAGGGTCTTGATCTCGCGGTCGGGATCGTCGCCGGGGGCGATCATCAGGCCGGCGTACAGGAAGCCGGTGTACGGGATGCCGTCGCGCGCCATGCCCTGCACGGTGGGCAGGATGATTTCGCGCATGATGCGATGGTGCAGTTCCGGGGTGACGATGGGCGCGGGCGAATAGGCGCCCATGCCGCCCGTGTTGGGCCCCTGGTCGCCGTCCTGCAGGCGCTTGTGGTCCTGGCTGGTGGCCAGGGCCAGCACGTTGCGGCCGTCGCACATGACGATGAAGCTGGCTTCCTCGCCCACCAGGCATTCCTCGATGACGACACGGGCGCCGGCCGCGCCCATGGAGCCATCGCCCAGCATGGCGTCGACCGCGGCATGCGCCTCTTCCAGCGTCGCCGCGACCACGACGCCCTTGCCCGCGGCCAGGCCATCGGCCTTGATCACGATGGGAGCGCCTTCCTGGTCTATATAGGCGTGCGCCTTGGCCGGATCGGTGAAGGTTTCGTAGCGGGCGGTGGGGATGTGGTGCCGGACCATGAAGGCCTTGGCGTAGTCCTTGGAGCTTTCCAGCTGCGCGGCGGCCTTGGTCGGGCCGAAGATCTTGAGCCCGCGGGCGCGGAAGACGTCCACGACGCCCGCGGCCAGCGGCGCTTCCGGGCCGACGACGGTCAGGGCGACGCCTTCGCGCTGCACGAAATCCGCCAGTTCCTCGGCATTGGTGAGCGGGATGTTCTCCATCTGCTCGGCGCGCTGCGTGCCGCCGTTGCCCGGGGCGACATACACCTTGTGTACGCGCGGGGAGCGGGCCAGCCGCCAGGCGAGGGCATGTTCGCGGCCGCCCGAGCCAATTACCAGGAGTTTCATGTTGGGTGATTCTGAAGGTTGCCACTCGGGGCCGGGATGGCCTGGCCCCGATTTACACCCCGGCGCCCAGGCGCCGGGGCAGGAGGATTTACTGCGCTTCGTCGAAAACGACGGTCGTATAGACTTCCTGCACGTCGTCCAGGCCTTCCAGGGCGTCGAGCAGTTTCTGCATCTTGACGGCGTCTTCGCCGGCCAGTTCGGTTTCGTTCAAGGCCTTCATCACGATGCCGTCGACTTCGGCCTTCAGGCCGGCGTCGTCGAAGGCGCGGCGCACCGCGGCGTAGTCGGCCGGCGAGCATACGACTTCGATCACGCCTTCCTCGTCGGTCGTCACGTCTTCGGCGCCGGCCTCGAGGGCGGCCTCCATGACCTTGTCTTCCGACGTGCCGGGCGCGAACACGAATTGGCCGCAATGCTTGAACATGAAGGCCACCGAGCCTTCCTGGCCCAGGTTGCCGCCGTTCTTGGCGAAGGCGTGGCGCACTTCGGCCACGGTGCGGGTGCGGTTGTCGGTCATGCAGTCGACGATCACCGCCGCGCCGCCGATGCCGTAGCCTTCGTAGCGGACTTCCTCGTAGGCGTCGCCGTCGGCGCCGCCCGCGCCACGCTGGATGGCGCGCTGGATGTTGTCCTTGGGCATGTTGGCGTCGGTGGCCTTGTCCCAGGCCATGCGCAAGCGCGGGTTGCTGTCCGGGTCGGGGCCGCCGGCGCGCGCCGCCACGGTGATTTCACGAATGATCTTGGTCCAGAGCTTTCCGCGCTTGGCGTCTTGGCGCCCTTTGCGGTGCTGAATATTGGCCCATTTGCTGTGTCCGGCCATGGCTTCCCAGGAGAAATTGTCTGCAAAAGCGGCATTTTACCGTGACGGCGGGCCATGCGTCCGGGCAGGCTCCGTATGTGTCCTTCTTGCCACGCGCACAATCGGGGCGGCAGGCTCTACACTTGGGCATCCATTCGATTCCCTGGTCCGGAGAGCTGCACATGCCCAACCCCATCGTCATCGCCAAGAATGCACAGACCGAGTTGGCCCTGCTGCCCGCCCTGGCCAACCGGCACGGGTGCATCACCGGGGCCACTGGCACCGGCAAAACCGTCACGCTGCAGGTCCTGGCCGAGTCTTTTTCCCGTATCGGCACCCCGGTGTTCATGGCCGACGTCAAGGGCGACCTGACGGGTATTTCCCAGGCAGGGGCGGCCAGCCCGAAGCTGCTGGAGCGGCTGAAGAACCTGGGCCTGGACGAGCCGGCCTGGGCCGCCAGCCCGGTAACGCTCTGGGACGTGTTCGGCGAGCAGGGCCTGCCGGTGCGCGCCACCGTGTCGGACATGGGGCCCTTGCTGCTTTCCCGCATCCTGGAACTGAACGACACCCAGGAAGGCGTGCTGACCCTGGTGTTCAAGGTGGCGGACGACGAAGGGCAGTTGCTGCTGGACCTGAAGGATCTGCGCGCCATGCTCCAGAACGTCGCCGACCGGGCGGCGGAACTGAAGACCCGCTACGGCAACGTCTCGTCGGCCAGCATTGGCGCCATCCAGCGCGGCCTGCTCGCCCTGGAGTCCCAGGGAGCGGAAACGTTCTTCGGCGAACCCATGCTGGACGTGGCCGACCTGATGCGCACCGATGCCCAGGGCCGCGGCATGGTCAACGTGCTGGCCGCCGACAAGCTGATGCAGGCGCCGCGCCTGTACGCGATTTTCCTGCTCTGGCTGCTGGCGGACCTCTACGAGAAGCTGCCCGAGGTGGGCGACATGGACCAGCCCAAGCTGGTGTTCTTTTTCGATGAGGCCCACCTGCTGTTCAACGACGCCCCGCCCGCGCTGCTGAACAAGATAGAGCAGGTGGTGCGGCTGGTCCGTTCCAAAGGCGTGGGCGTCTATTTCGTGACGCAGAATCCGCTGGACATTCCCGATACCGTACTGGGGCAGCTCGGCAACCGCGTCCAGCACGCGCTCAGGGCGTTCACGCCGCGCGACCAGAAGGCCGTGAAGACGGCGGCCCAGACCATGCGGCCCAATCCTGGCCTGGACATCGAGGCGGCCATTACCGAACTGGGCGTGGGCGAAGCCCTGGTATCGTTGCTGGACGCCAAGGGCCGGCCCATGCCCACCGAGCGTGCCTACATCCTGCCGCCGGCCAGCCGGATCGGCCCGGCGACGGACGCCGAGCGGCAGTCCCTGCGCCAGGGCAATCCGCTGGCCTCCAAATACGAAAAGACCATCGACCGGGAATCGGCCTACGAGGTGCTGGCGGGGCGCGCGGCCCGGCCGGCGGATCCGGCGGGGGCGGCGAAGGACGCGCCCGGCCAGCCAGCGGGCCAGCCGGCAGACAATGGCGGCGGGGGGCTGATGGACAGCCTGAACGAAGTCCTGTTCGGTTCGACCGGGCCGCGCGGCGGCAAGCGCGACGGCGTCGTGCAGACCATGGCCAAGAGCACGGTCCGCTCCATCGCGCGCGAACTGACCCGTGGAATATTGGGCTCCCTGCTGGGATCGAAGGGCCGGCGCTGAGCAGGTTCAGGCCAATCCGATGGAGAAGGGCGCGCCGTTGTTACATGACAGAATTGCTGGTAACGATGGGCGTTCAGATCGTATATATTTGTAAGATGAGGTGTTGTGCACGGCCCGTTTATGCCTATGATTTCGGGTTGTGCATCCCCAGAGAAAAAGAGGAAGACGCGTGGCGAAAAAGCATAAGATTGCAGTAATTCCCGGGGACGGGATCGGCAAGGAAGTGGTCCCGGAGGGCTTGAAAGTGCTGGACGCGGTCGCGGCGCGATTCGGCATCGATTTCCAGTGGGACCATTTCGATTGGAGTTGCGACTATTACGCCAAGCACGGCAAGATGATGCCGGACGACTGGCAGGCGCAGATCGGTAAGCACGAGGCCATTTTCTTCGGCGCGATCGGCTGGCCCGCCACCGTGCCCGACCACGAGGCGCTCTGGGGCTCGCTGTTCAAGTTCCGCCGTGAATTCGATCAGTACATCAATCTGCGCCCCGTTCGCCTGATGCCCGGCGTGCCGTCGCCCCTCAAGGACCGCAAGCCCGGCGAAATCGATTTCTTCATCGTGCGCGAGAATACCGAAGGCGAGTATTCCAATAGCGGCGGGCGCCTGTTTGCCGGCACCGAGCGCGAGGTGGTCATCCAGGAGAGCGTGTTCACCCGCATCGGCGCGGACCGAGTCCTCAAGTTCGCGTTCGAGCTGGCGCAGAAGCGCGGCAAGCACCTGACCGCGGCCACCAAGTCGAACGGCATTTCCATTTCTATGCCATGGTGGGACGAGCGCGTGGCGGACATGGCGGGGAACTATCCCGACGTACGCTGGGACAAATACCACATCGATATCCTTTGCGCGCACTTCGTGCAGCATCCCGATTGGTTCGATGTGGTGGTGGCCTCCAATCTGTTCGGCGACATCCTGTCCGATCTGGGGCCCGCCTGCACGGGGACGATCGGCATCGCGCCTTCGGCGAACCTGAACCCGGACCGCAAGTTTCCGTCCCTGTTCGAGCCGGTGCACGGGTCCGCGCCGGATATCTACGGCAAGGGCATCGCCAATCCGATCGGCCAGATCTGGAGCGGCGCCTTGATGCTCGATTTCCTGGGCTATCCCGACGCGTCGGCCGCCGTCGTGAAAGCCATCGAAACGGTGTTGGCGGAAGGCCCGCGCACGAGGGACATGCAGGGCAACGCCTCCACCTCCGATGTCGGCAGCGCGATCGCGTCGTTGATTGCGGCCGGCTAAGGCAATTCTCGGTTAAGGCCTGTCAGGCTAGTAGATGGAAGATTCAGCTTTTTCCTCCCCCGTCGCCCAAGTGGGCGGCGGACGGGCCGATCGTTTTGTGCGCAAGCTCTTCCGCTTGTTGCGATCGCGCACGCAGAGGCACAACCAGCACTTGTGGCCCTTCGTCAGGATCTGGCGGGACCGCTCGGGCGCAATTTGCGGATTTCGCGCATTCGGCCGTTCGCTGCCGATCACGCCGCTGGAAGAGGGCTACGATCCGGCCGACGAAGAGGTGCACCTGATCCTGAGCGGCCCGTCGGTCGCCCAGATCCCCTACGACCGCCTCGACATCCGCGTGGCGATGGGCGTCAATGGCGCGATCGCGCTGGCCCGCAAATTCGACCTGCCGTTCAAGTACTACTGCATCATCGACCAGAATTTCGTCAGGGACCGCATCGACCTGGTGCGGGAGATCGTCTCGCGCGACTTGACCCTGTACGTCCTGCCGGAAGTGCTGCGCTACATCATGCAGGGCATCCCGCAGGAGTTCATCCGCTGCCGCATCTGCATCATCGAGCTGATTTCCGAACGCGCCTATCAGCGCAGCGTGGCGCCGGCCGTCCTCAAGCGCATGGCGGCGGCGACGCCGGACGTGAAGCTGCTGGATGCCAAGCAGGGCCTGGGATACAGCTTCGACGTGGCGCTGGGCGTGTTCGACGCCGACACCGTGGCCTATGCGGCCCTGCAGGTGCTGGTATCGGGCGGGGCCCGCAACGTGTACGTGCATGGGCTGGACCTGACGCTGCAGAACGGCCTGCGCTTCTATGACGAAGGGCCGACTCCCCAGGCCAGCAGGCTGGCGCGCAATTTCTCGCAACTGATCGAGCCGTCCTTCCGGTTCGCCGCCGCGCAATGGCGCACCCGTGGCGTGTCCGTTTTCAATCTGTCGCCCATCAGCGCGCTGTCGGCCGACATCATCGAGCGCCTGGATTGGCAGGTGCTGCTGAAGGAATAGGAAGAGGATCCGCCGCCGGACGCCAGGCGCGCAACGCGCCCGGCGCCCGCCGGGCGTGTCAGTGCGCGCCGGCAGCCGCCTCGGCCGCTCCGCCGCCGCCCGCCTTGGCCGACCTGGGGCGGGCGAACCACACCAGACCCGTCAGCGCCAGGAAGATGATGGCGGAGGCGTAGAACACGTCTACCGCCGACATGGTGAAGGCCTGGCCGTTGATCATGGCGTCCACCGTGCTCAAGGCCTGCTGGTGCGTCATGCCCACCCCGTTCTGCAGCGTGTTGATCGTGTGGTCGAACGCCTGCTGCCCGGGCTTGGCCGCTTCGGTCAACTGGGCGTGGTGCATGGTGGCCCGGTTTTCCCAGAGGGTGGTGGCGATCGACGTGCCGAAGGCGCCCGCCGTCAGGCGCAGGAAGTTGGACAGGCCGGAGGCGGCGGGAATGCGCCACGGCTCGATGCTGGCGAGCGTGATCGAGGTCAGCGGCACGAAAAACGCCGCCATGGCCGCGCCCTGGATGATGGTCGGGATCATCAGCGTGCGCACGTCGGTCTGCGTATTGAAGCCCGACCGCATGAAGCACACCACGGCGAAGATCAGGAACGCCACCGTTACGAGCTGCCGCGGGTCGCGCGTGGCCAGCATCTTGCCCACGATGGGCGTCAGCAGGATCGCCAGCAGGCCGACCGGCGCGGTCACCAGGCCGGCGTACGTGGCCGTATAACCCATATTGCTCTGCAGCCAGAGGGGCAGCAACACGACGTTGCCGAAGAAAACGCCATAGGCTACCGCCAGCGTCAGCGCGCCGACCGTGAAGTTGCGTATCTTGAACAGGCGCAGGTCCACCACGGGATGGGCGTCGGTCAGTTCCCAGATCAGGAAGAAGACGAATGCCACGAAGGCGGTCGCCGCCAGCGCGATGATGGTGGGGCTGGCGAACCAGTCCAGCTCCTTGCCCTTGTCCAGCATGATCTGCAGCGCGCCTACCCAGACCACCAGCAGCGCGAGGCCGACCTTGTCGATCGGCAGTTTGCGCGTCACCGATTCCCGGTCGCCGTAGATGCGCCAGCTGATCCATGCGGCTAGCAGGCCCACCGGCACGTTGATGTAGAAGATCCAGGGCCAGGTGTAGTTGTCGGAGATCCACCCGCCTAGCAGGGGGCCGGCGACCGGCGCGACCAGCGTGGTCATGGACCACACCGCCAGCGCCATGCCCGCCTTGGACTTGGGGAAGCTGGCCAGCATCAGCGCCTGCGACAGCGGGATCATCGGGCCGGCGACCGCGCCTTGCAGCACGCGGAAGGCAATCAGCGCCTCCAGCGATGGCGAGAAGCCGCACAGCCACGACGCCAGCACGAACAGCAGCGTCGATACCAGGAACAGGCGCACCTGCCCGAAGCGCTGCGTCAGCCAGCCCGTGAGCGGCACCGTGATCGCGTTGGCGACGGCAAAGGAAGTGATGACCCAGGTGCCCTGGCTGGTGCTGACGCCGAGGTCGCCCGAAATCGTCGGAATGGACACGTTCGCGATCGAGGTGTCCAGCACGTTCATGAAGACCGCCGTTGACAGCGCGACGGAACCAATGATGCGCGTCGCGCCTTCCAGGGGCGGGTGGGTGCCCGGCGGCCGGGAGGGTTGGGAGGGCGCTCCCGCGGCCGCGGGCTGGGCGGTTGCGTTCATGATGCGAGATTGGCTTGGATGATCTTGGCGATCATGGCGTCGACTTCGTCATGGGCGGGCTCGAAGGCGCGCGTCGACCAGGCCGGTTCCTTGCGCTCGGCCTGCGTCAGCGGCTCGCCTTCCTGCTTGCCCACGTCGACTTCCACGTCCATCGACAGGCCGACGCGCAGCGGATGCTTCTTCAGGTCCTCGGGATCCAGCGCGATGCGCACCGGCACGCGCTGCACCACCTTGATCCAGTTGCCGGTGGCGTTCTGGGCGGGCAGCAGCGCGAAGGCGCTGCCCGTGCCGGCGTCCAGCCCGGCGATGGTGCCGTGATAGGTCACGGAGCTTCCGTACAGGTCGGCCACCAGCGTGGCGGGCTGCCCGATGCGCATCTTGCGCAACTGGCCTTCCTTGAAGTTCGCTTCCACCCAGACCTGGTCCAGCGGCACCACCGTCATGAGGGCGGAGCCGGGAGCGACGCGTTGGCCGACTTGCACGCTGCGCCGGGCGACGACGCCGCCCACGGGGGCGGGCAGCACGGTGCGAGACTGCGCAAGCCAGGCGTTGCGCAAGCCCGCCGCCGCCTGCCGCACGTCGGGATGGTCGGCCACCGTGGTGCCCTGGGTCAGCGCCTGGTTCGTGGCCAGCTTGGCGCGCGAGGCCGCGAGCGCGGCGCGGGCCTGGGCGAGGCCCGATTGGGCCGATTTCAGCGCGGCTTCGGCATGCAGGATTTCTTCGCCGCTGACGCCGCCGGACTTGGCCAGCTGCTGGCGGCGGTTGACGTCGCTTTGCGCGCGGGTCAGCTCGGCCTGCGCGCGCAGGATGTCGGCGTTGCGCAGGTCGACGTCGGCGGCCAGGGCATCGTTCTGGACATAGATCGTCCGCACCTGGCGGACCGTCTGCGCGAGCTTGGCCTGGGCCTGTTGCAGCGCCACGTCGGTGTCGGCGGGGTCCAGGCGCACCAGCGGCTGGCCGGCCGTGACGGTTTCGGTGTCGTCGGCCTCGATGGCGACGACCGTGCCGGGCACCTGGGGCGTGATCTGCACGAGGTTGCCGTGCACGTAGGCGTCGTCGGTGCTTTCGAAGTGGGCGCCGAACAAGGCCCACCAGATGCCGTAGGCGATCGCGACAAGAATGAAGGCTCCGGTGGCCAGCAGCAGCAGGCGTTTGCGGGCGGGGTTGGTGGCGGGGGTGGCAGCGTTCATGACGTCTGAATCCGGGGATCGTTCAATGGGGGGAGTTCGTGGCGGGCTCGGACCCGGCTGCGGGGGGGGCATAACCGCCGCCCAGTGCGTTCGCCAGGCTGGCGTCGAGCTGATAGGCGCGGATGCGCAGATCGGTGTCGAGGCGGGCCTGGGTCAGCACGCCGGTTTGCGCGATGAGCACGGAGATGTAGTTGCCCATGCCGGCCCTGTAGCGCTTGACGGCCAGTTCATAGGCCGCGTCGATCGCTTCGCGGGCCTGGCGCTGCTGGGCCTTTTCCTGGTCCAGCAGGCGCAGGCCGTCGAGCGCATCGGCCACCTGGCGCACGGCGTCCAGCACGGTCTGGTTGTAGTCCGATACCGCGAGGTCCGCGTCGGCACGGCGGCCCGCCAGATTGGCGTTCAGCTCGCCGCCATGGAAGATCGGCAGCGTGATGGCCGGGCCAACGCCGGCCATGCGGGCGTCGGCGCCCAGCAGATTGCCGGTGCCCATGGCCTGGAAGCCGGCGAACGCCACCAGGTTCACGTTGGGGTAGAACTCGGCCTTGGCGCTGTCGATCGCGTGACGGGCCGCCTCGGCGCGCCACTTCGCGGCGGCCACGTCGGGACGGTGGCCCAGCAGCTCCAGCGGCACGCTGGCGGGCACGCCACCGGCCGGCGCGGTCAACGCCACCGGCTCGAGGGACTGCCCGCGCTGCGGCCCGGCGCCGGCCAGCGCGGCAACCTGGTTGCGCAATTGCGCCAGCGTGGTTTCGGTCTGGGTCAGTTCCACCTTGCCGGCGGCCAGCGACGATTCCGCCTGCTTGACCTCGACCTGGGTGTCCAGCCCGGCCTTGTAGCGGCCCTGGGTCAGCGACAGCACTTCAGCGCGCTGGGCCAGCACCCGGTTCAGGACGTCGCGCTGGGCGAAGGCGTTCTGCAGGTTCAGATAGGCGCGCACCGTGGCGCTGGCCAGCAGATTGCGGGCCGCTTGCGCATCGGCCGCGGCCGCCTGCTGTTCAGACACCGCCGATTTCAGGCGCGAGCGGTTCTTGCCCCAGAAATCCAGCTCGTAGCTGAAGTCCAGGGCCAGCCGGTTGTCGCTGACGACCGAGCCGCCCATCGGGGCGGGGTAGACGTAGTCCTTGGACAGGTGCTCGCGGGTCAGCGAATAGTTGGCGTCCACGCGCGGCAGCAGGGGCGCGCGGGCGGAGCTGACCGCGGCGTTGGCCCTGGCCAGGCGGGCCTGGGCGGCGCTCATCGAGGGGTTGTTCGCCAGGGCCTCGTCCAGCAGGGCGTTGAGTTGCGCATCGCCGTAGCGCTGCCACCATTGCGTGGTGGGCCAGGCGGTATCCTGGCCGGTCAACCCTAGCTTGGACGCATTCAGCGCCGCCACGGGTTCCGGCCCGGGCTCCATCAGCGCGCAACCGCTCAGGGCCAGCACCAATACGGTAGAAAGAAGGCGTTTCATCCTGACTGTTTGCTGAAAGTAATTGATTAATCTGTATTTGCCTAGGCAATTATTATGCCAAATAAAACCCCATCGGATGGGATGGGGCCGGTGAAAGCGCGTATCAGCCGGAGCCGTTGGCAAGCATGCGGCGCAGGAGGTGCATGAGCTGCGAGACCTCGTCGGTCGAGAATCCACGCAGGTGATGGTTCAGCGAGCGGGCGATATTGGCCGGGATTTCGCGCGCCTTCGCCTCGCCCAGTTCGGTGAGTTCGATCTTGACCACGCGGCGGTCTTCCTTGCTGCGGCTTCGCCGCAGCAAGCCCTTGGCCTCCAGCCGGTCCAGCGCGCGGGTCATGGCTCCCGTGTCCATGCCGTTCAGCCGGGCCAGCTCGGCCGGCGTATCGGCGCGGCCGAGAAAGACCATGGCGATGGGGCGCCATTGCATGGCGGTGAGGTCCAGCGGGGCCATTTCCTGGTCCAGCATCCGGTTCAGGGAGTTGTAGACCTGCTTGATGAGGAAGCCGGCGTTGTCTTCCATCATGCAGCGGGCGTCGCTGCGGTAATGGACGGGCGTATCGGGCGTATCGGGCGTAGAGGGGGGAGGCGCAGCATTCATGCGCCGAATTTTACTGCCTAGTCAGTTATTGTCAAGGCTGTATCTTCGTCGCGGTCTGGGCCGGAGGGCTGGCGGGCGCCTGCTTGCGCAGGCCCGACCAGACGATGGCCGCCACGATGAGCGCGGCACCCGCCATCATGCGCGGCGTCGGTTGCTGACTGAACAGCGCCCAGGCGAAGGCGATGGCGTAGACCGGCTCCAGGGCGATGACCAGCCCGGCGCTGCGGGCGTTGAGCCGGGTCAGGCTGGAGACGAACAGGTAGTGGGACAGCCCGGTGCAGAAGATGCCGAGCAGCGCCAGCCAGAAGAGATCCAGCGCCGGCAGGGCGGGCAACTGGCCGGCGGCGAAGGGCAGCATCACCAGCGCCACGACCAGGTTCTGCCAGCACGCCACCTGCATCGGGTCCATGCCCGAGGCCGAGCGCCGGTTGCTCAAGGCCAGCAGCGCGAAGCTCAGGCCGGACAGCAGGCCCCAGGCCAGGCCGATGGTGCCCTGGTCGGCCAGATCGAACGAAGGGGTGACCAGCACCAGCCCGGCGGTCACCAGCCCCAGCAGCAGCCATTCGGCCAGGCGGATGCGTTCGCGGAAGATCAGGCCCTCGAACAGCGTGATGAAGGCCGGGAAACTGGCGAACCCCAGCGTCGCGATGGCGATGCCGCCGACCTTGACCGAAATGAAGAACGTGACCCAGTGCCCCGCCAGCAGGGCGCCCGCCACGACCAGCACGAACAGCTGCGCCGGCGTCAGGGCGCCAAGGAGCGGCTTGCGGCGCATGCGGGCGAAGAGGCCCAGCGAAACGACTGCGAATGCGGCGCGCCCCAGGGTGATCACGGCGGCGCTGGCCTGGATCAGTTCCCCGAATACGCCGGTCAGCCCGAAAAGCACGGCGGCAATGTGGATGTAGGTCAGGGCGCGGTGTCGAGTCATGCGTGGGGAAGCAAAAGGCGGGGCGTGCATTTATTTTTGCACTGAACATAAAATCATCGCATGAATCGCCTCGCCGAGTTTTTGCCGTTAGTCCGTTCTTCCAGCCGCGCGGCTGGTTTTTTCATGGCGACCCTAGGAGCGGTCCTGTTTTCGGCCAAGGCCATCGTGGTCAAGTTCACGTATCGCTATGGCATCGACGCGGTCACCCTCATCGCCTTTCGCATGCTGTTCGCCATGCCGTTTTTCGCGGCCGTGGCCTGGCATCAGTCGCGCCGCGCCTCGCGCGGCGAGATCGCCGTCCTGACGGCCAGGGAACGCCTGCAAGTCTGCGTGCTGGGGCTGCTGGGTTATTACCTGTCCAGCTTCCTGGATTTCCTGGGGCTGCGCTACGTCACCGCCAGCCTCGAACGGCTGATTCTCTTCCTGTCGCCATCGCTCGTGGTGCTGTTGTCGGCATTCTGGTTCAAGCGCCCGGTCGAGCGGCGCCAATGGATGGCCATGGTGCTGTCCTACGTCGGCGTGGTGCTGGTGTTCGCCCATGACCTGTCCTTCGGCGGAAGCGAGGTGCTGTTAGGGTCTTTATTCGTTTTCGGGTCGGCCACAAGCTATTCTGTGTACCTGATTTGTTCAGGGGAACTGATCAAGCGGGTGGGCGCGACGCGGCTGGTGGCCTACGCCATGCTGGTGTCCTGCGTGGCCTGCATCATTCAGTTCTTTGCCGTGCATCCGCCGTCGATGCTGCTCCAGCCTGCCGGGGTTTACGGATATTCCGTGATCCACGCCACGCTGAACACCGTGGTTCCGGTGTTCATGCTGATGTGGGCGGTGGCGCTCATCGGCGCGCCCACCGCTTCGCTGCTGGGCATGGTGGGGCCGGTGTCGGTGCTGTTCCTGGCGTCGTGGTTCCTGCATGAGCCCATCACGGTGTGGCAGATGGCGGGGACCGCATTGGTCCTGGCAGGCGTATTCGCATTGATGGGGGGCGGGGCCGGCAGGCCGGCGTCCGCCAGGCAAGGCGCGGCGCGGCCGCCTCGTTGAATCCGGTTTTCCCGCTCAGTCCGCATTATTTCCAATAGAAAGGAGGCCAGCATGGCCAGCAATCTCGTCAAGGCAATTCGTATCGAGCAACACGGTGGTCCCGAAGTCCTGAAGCTGGTCGAGGTGGAAGTTCCCCCGCCCGCCGCCAATGAAGTCACGATCCAGCAGCACGCCGCCGGCCTGAACTTCATCGATATCTATTTCCGCACGGGCTTGTATCCCCATCCGCTGCCCCACGGCCTGGGCTTCGAGGGCGCGGGCGTCGTGACCGCCGTGGGCGCCGACGTCAAGCACCTGAAGAAGGGGGACCGCGTCGCCTATGGCCAGAGCCCCATCGGCGCCTACGCCCAGGCCCGCAACGTGCCGGCCGCCCAGGTCGTCAAGGTGCCCAAGGGCATTGGCTTCGACGAAGCCGCCGCGTTGATGCTCAAGGGCCTGACGGTGCAATACCTGTTCCGCCAGACCTATCGGCTGCAGGGCGGCGAGACCATCCTGTTCCACGCCGCGGCCGGTGGCGTGGGCCTGATCGCCTGCCAGTGGGCCAAGGCGCTGGGCGTGAAGCTGATCGGCACCGTCTCGAGCCCCGAGAAGGCCGAGCTGGCCCGCGCCAACGGCGCCTGGGAGACCATCGACTACTCCCGCGAAAACGTGGTCGAGCGCGTGCTGGAACTCACCGGAGGCAAGAAGGTGCCGGTGGTGTATGACGGCGTGGGCAAGGACACCTGGGAGACCTCGCTCGATTGCATCGAGCCGCGTGGCCTGATGGTGAGCTTCGGCAACGCGTCCGGCCCGGTGGCGGGCGTCAACCTGGCGACGCTGAACCAGAAGGGCAGCCTCTACGTGACGCGCCCGTCGCTGGGCATACACGTGAACACGCTGGAAAAGCTGCAGGCCGCTTCCGAGGAGCTGTTCGACCTGGTCCTGAAGAAGAAGATCAAGGTCCGCATCGACCAGCGCTATCCGTTGGCGCAGGCCGGCGAGGCCCAGACGGCCTTGGCCTCGCGCAAGACCACCGGCGCCACGGTGCTGATGCTGGACTGATCCGCGCGAGGCGCGACGCGCCCCCCGGGATCGGGGCCGCGCACCGCCTGGCCCGGCGCGTAGCCCGCGCCGGGCTTTTTGTTGCCTGGCGCCGCGTTGGGGGCCGCCCCGCCGCCGAGCCGCCTCAAGGCGGGGCAGCCCCCTTGGGGGGCAGCAAGCATGCGCAGCATGCGCAGCGTGGGGGCCCGCGCCGCCGCCAGGCCGCCCTAAGGCGGGGCAGCCCCCTTGGGGGGGCAGCAAGCATGCGTAGCATGCGCAGCGTGGGGGCCCGCGCCGCCGCCAGGCCGCCCTAAGGCGGCGCAGCCCCCTTGGGGGGCAGCAAGCATGCGTAGCATGCGCAGCGTGGGGGCCAACACCCGTGCGCAGAATGACAAATCGCCATGCACGGCCCGACAAGCCAGCGGCGGGCGCCGTTGCTATTCTGGCTCCGACCTTTTCGTTGGAGTTCCGAATGCCCGCTGCAAGCGCTACCTCCGCCGACCGCCCGGAACTGGGCGCCATCCGCGAGTCCATGCTCATCGACGGCAAGCCGGTGCGCGAAGGGCAGGGCGAGCCCATCGCCGTGCACGATCCCGCCACTGGAGAGGTGATCGCGCATCAGCCCGATGCCGGTCCCGTCCAGGTCGACCTGGCCGTGCAGGCGGCAAGGCGCGCCTTCGATTCCGGGCCCTGGCGCAACATGCTGCCGGCCGGGCGCGAGCGTCTGCTGCTGAAGCTGGCGGACCTGGTCGAGCAGCACGGCAACGAACTGGCCCGGCTGGAAACACTGAACAACGGCAAGCTGCTGGGCGTGGCGCAGGGGCTGGAAGTCGGGTCCGGCGCACAGTGGCTGCGGTACATGGCTGGCTGGGCCACGAAGATCACCGGCGACACGCTGTCGCTATCCATTCCGTTTCCGCCAGGCGCGCACTATAGCGCCCAGACCTTGCCGCAGGCGGTGGGCGTGGTCGGCGCGATCATTCCATGGAATTTTCCGCTGCTGATGGCGATCTGGAAGATCGCGCCCGCCCTGGCAGCCGGTTGCACGGTGGTGCTCAAGCCTGCCGAAGAAACGCCGCTGACCGCGCTGCGCCTGGCGGAACTGGTGTTGCAAGCCGGTTTCCCGCCTGGCGTGGTCAATGTGGTGACGGGGCGCGGCGAGACGGCCGGCGCGGCGCTGGTCGCGCATCCCGGCATCGACAAGATCGCGTTCACCGGCTCCACCGAGGTGGGCAAGCTGATCGGCCGTGCCGCGATGGACGGCATGAAGCGGGTATCGCTGGAACTGGGCGGAAAGTCGCCCGTGATCGTGCTGGACGACTGCGACGTCGATCGCGCCGTACAAGGCGCCGCGGCCGCCATTTTCTTCAACCAGGGCCAGGTGTGCACCGCCGGCTCGCGCCTGTACGTGCAGAAGGGCCTCTACGCCAAGGTCGTCCAGGGGCTGGCCGAGCTTGCCGCCGGCATGAAGCTGGGCTCGGGATTCGATCCGGCCACGCAGATCGGTCCGCTGGTGTCGGCGCGCCACCAGAAGCGGGTCATGGACTACATCGGGATCGGGCGGGCCGAGGGCGGGCGCGTCCTGGCGGGCGGCGACGCCGGCGAGGGCCCGGGGTATTTCGTGCAGCCCACCGTGTTCGCCGATTTGCGGCAGGACGCCCGGATCGCGCGCGAAGAGATCTTCGGGCCCGTCGTCGTGGCGCAGGCCTTCGACACGCTGGACGACGCCGTGCGGCTGGCCAACGACAGCGCCTTCGGCCTGGGCGCGAGCCTCTGGAGCAACGATCTTGCGCGGGTCCAAAGCCTGATTCCGCGCATCGACGCCGGCACGATCTGGGTGAACACGCACAACATGCTGGATCCCAACATGCCTTTCGGCGGGTTCAAGCAATCCGGCATTGGCCGCGAGCATGGCCGCGCCGTGCTGGACCTGTATCTGGAGAAGAAGTCCGTTTGCATGGCGTACTAGAGCGGCGGCGCGGCCCAAGCCGGGAGATACCGGCGGCCCCGCCGTCATGGAACCAAGGGGAAAGGCATGGCAGGCGTGACGGTTGGCCGCATCCGGAGACATGCGGCGCTATTGTTGGCATGCGTGGGAGTGTCGCAGGCGGCATGGGCGGGAGACCCCAGCGCGCGCGACTGGATACCCGCGCCGGTGGGCACCAATCTCATTGCCGGATACCTGGCGGGGCTGCGCTCGTCGGGGCTATATGCGGAAGGCAGGCGGGTGGATGGCGCCTCGGTAGACGTGAACGCGCTGGTGTACCGCCAGATGCACTATCGCGAATTCCTCGGCAAGACGGTGCAGCTCGAACTCATCCTGCCGATGTACCGGACTTCGCTGGACCTGCCCGGCGCGCCGGGCGACCACCAGACGGGCATCGGCGACCTGACCCTGGGCACCGCGATCTGGTTCGTCAACAACGAGCAGACCAAGACCTGGTTCGCCTGGGAGCCGTTCATCGTGGCGCCGGTGGGCCGCTATGACGGCTCGCGCGCCGACGTGTCGCCCGGCAAGAACCGCTGGTCCACCATCCAGGATTTTTCCTTCGTGAAAGGGGTAGGCGAATCGACCTATCTGGAGGCCATCGCGGAGGTGGAAATCTACGGACGCAACACGGATTGGTACGGGCAGACGCTGAAGAAGGATCCCTCGTTCCGCTTCTTCGCCCTGGCCTCGACCAACCTGACCCCCGACACCTATACGGGGGTGCGCTACCGCTACGAGACCGGCGGCCGTGAAACGTCCTCGGGCGAGACCGTCGCCACGCGGGCGCGCAATCACCAGTTGGCCGTCGAGCTCACGCACCAGATCAACGACGCCAACCAGATTCAGATGCAGTACATCCACGACCTGAAGGTCGAGAACGGGCCGCGGATGCGTGGCGTGCAGTTGCGCTATGTCTACGCATTCTAGGAAATCGGATCATGAGACCAGGAGAATATCGATGAATGCGCTTCGTGCCAGATCACGCGCATCGCGGGCCGGGCGGTGGGCGCTGTGCGCCGCCCTGGCGGCCTTGGCGGGGCTTGCCCGGGCGGAACTGCCCGTGGAGGAACTCAAGGGCGGCACCCGCCTGCCGCCGGCCACGCCCCACAGGCTGTACGTGATGGACGCCGTTTTCAATCACCTGGTCGACAGCCGGGTCAACATCTACGACGGCGACACGCGGAAATTCCTTGGAATGGTGCCCACGTCGTTCAATGGCCATATGACGGTGTCCGCGGACGGCAAGGACCTCTACGTGATGACGACCTACTACGAGCGGCTCAACCGCGGCAAACGGACCGATCTGGTCGAAGCCTGGGACGCCGAGACCCTCACGCCCAAGTTCGAGGTGCCGATTCCGCAGAAGCGCGCGCAGGCGCTGAACTACCGCAACTACCTGCGGCAGAGCACCGATGGCGGGCTGCTGTTCGTGCAGAACGCCACGCCCGCTTCATCGGTCACCGTGGTGGACTTGAAGACGCGGCAATTCACGGATGAAATCACCGCGGCCGCCGGGTGCTGGAGCATCATCGTCCTGCCTTCGCGTCCGCGCAGCTTCGCGAGCATCTGCGGCGACGGGGCGTTGCTCACCGTCGACGTGGATGCGGCGGGCAAGCCCGCGGGCCAGCAGCGCAGCCAGCCGATGTTCGATCCGGAGAAGGATCCGATCTTCACCCACACCGAGAACCTCGGCAATACCTTCTATTTCGTTTCCTACAACGGCAATGTCTACAGCGCCGACTTCAGCGGCAAGGAAGCCGTGTTCGGCAAGCCCTGGCCGCTGCAGGACGCCTCTGGCAAGGACCGGGGCTGGCGGCCCGGCGGCTACAACCTGCTGGCCGTGAACCAGGCCAGCAAGCGGCTCTACGTGGGCATGCATCCCAACGGCGCGGAAGGCTCGCACAAGACGCCCGCTTCCGAGATCTGGGTCTACGACCTGGCCACGCGCGAGCGGGTGGCGCGGGTGCCGGGCAGGAACGCGTTGTCGATGTCGGTGTCGCAGGACGACCACCCGCGCCTGTACACGCTGGACGGCGGCAACGTGAACATCTACGACGCCGCGCCGGCCGCGCCCGTTCTCAAGGGCACGATCGAGGCCGCGGGCGAGACCGCGCTGCAGGTCGAGCCGCAACCCCGGGGCGCGCCATGAACGATCCCGTCCTGCTCTATGCCGCGAGCGCGGCGCTGGCCTGCGTGCTGCTCCTGGGCGCGCTGGAAAAACTGAAGGACATGGCGCGATTCTCCGCCGCGGTATCGGCCTATCGCATCCTGCCCGAGGGCTGGAGCCGCGGGTTCGCGTGGGCCTATGTGCTGGCCGAGATAGCGGCTGGAGCGTTGCTGCTGGCGCCGTCGCGCCAGGAGGCGGGCGCGCAGCTGGCCCTGCTGGTGCTGGCAGCGGCCACCGCGGCGCTGGCGTTCAACCTGTCCCGCGGCCTGCGCGACATCGATTGCGGCTGCGCGGGGCCGGCCTCCAGCGGCCCGGGACACGGCGGGGGACTGTCCTGGTGGCTGGTCCTGCGCAACGGGGTCCTGGCGTCATGGGCGGCGCCCGCGCTCTTCGCCGCGGCGGGCGGATCCCGCGGCCTGCAATGGGCGGACGGCGCCGCCGTTTTCGGGTTCGCGATGTCCGCGGTGGGCCTGTACTTCATCGCCAATCACCTCTTGGCTTCGCATCTCAAGCTGCGGAATCTTTGAAGGAGTTTCATATGGATGCCTTGATCATTTCCAACTTCCTGCTTTGGGGCGTGGTGCTCTGCCTGGTGCTGGTCATCCTGGCGCTATCGCGGCAGATCGGCGTGCTGTACGAACGCGTCGCGCCGATGGGCGCGCTGACGATGGACAAGGGCCCCGGCGTGGGAGAACCCGCGCCGCGCTTCGAGCTTGCGGATCTGCTGGGCCGCCGCATCACGGTCGGCGAACGCGGTCAGCATAGCCAGCTGCTGTTCTTTCTTTCCCCGACGTGCCCGGTCTGCAAGAAGCTGCTGCCCATCCTGAAATCGGTGGCCGGCACCGAAAACGCATGGCTGCGCATCGTCCTGGCCAGCGACGGCGAAATGCCCGAGCACCTGGCCTTCTACAAGCAAGCCGGACTGGAACGTTTTCCGTACCTGCTTTCGGCCGAGCTGGGCATGAAGTTCCAGATCAGCAAGCTGCCCTATGCGGTGCTGATCGACGAGACCGGCACCTTGCGCGCGAAGGGCCTGATCAATTCCCGCGAACAGCTGGAAAGCCTGTTTACGGCCAAGGAACTGGGCGTGGCGTCGGTGCAGGAGTTCCTGGCCGCCGGCGCGCTGGACGAAACCCGGATTTCCCGCAAGGAGAGCGGCAATGCACTGGCTGGATAAACTTGGAGAGCGCGCCACGCGCTCCGTCGCGCACGCCACGTCCCGGCGCAGCGTGCTCAACCGCATCGGCAAGGCGCTGGTCGGAACGGCCTTTCTGATGCCCGTGCTGCCCGTGGCGCGTTCGGCGCCCGCGGAGGCCCGGAAGCCGCAGATGGACGACACCGCCTGCGACTACTGGCGCTATTGCGCGGTGGACGGTTTCCTGTGTTCCTGCTGCGGCGGCAGCATGACTTCCTGCCCGCCAGGCACCTCGCCATCGGCGGTGTCGTGGGTGGGAACCTGCCACAATCCGCTGGACGGCAAGGACTATCTCATCAGCTATAACGATTGCTGCGGCAAGGCCGCTTGCGGCAAATGCATGTGCGCGTCGGCGGAGCGCGAGCGTCCCGGCTACCAGATGTTCCTGCACAACGACGTGAACTGGTGCATGTCCAACGAGTCTTCCATTTTCCACTGCACCACCTCGGTGATCGTGGGCCTGGCCAAGGCGAAGCCGAAGCCATGAGGCGCGGGGGGCGGCGGCCGGGGGCGGGATGGCGGCGGCGCTGCGCCGTCGCCATCCTGCTCTGCGCAACGCGGTCCGCGGCGGGCGAGGGCGCGGCACAGGAGGCGACGGCCGGGCAGCTGCGGCAGGCCGTCCGCGCCGACTACGTTCTGCAGTGCGCGGGCTGCCATCGCGTGGACGGCCGCGGCAGCAGCCGCCATGGCATTCCGGACTTCCGCAACTCCGTCGGCGCCTTCGTGCGCCTGCCCGCTGGCCGCGAGTATCTGATCCGGGTGCCGGGCGCCGCGCAATCGCAGCTGGACGACGCGGAACTCGCGGCCGTATTGAACTGGGTTCTGGAGGAGTTCAGCGCGGCGCAATTGCCCGTGGATTTCCGCCCGTACACCGGGCAGGAGGTCGCGGCGGCCCGGCCGCGTCGCTACGAAGACGTGGTGCCGGTGCGTCACGGACTGGCGCAATCGCTGTCGGAGCAAGGATTCGATCTGGCTGAGTATTCCTATGGCAGCGACAGAAAACCCTAGCAGGACGGCAACTTAGGGGTTGTTACCGATACTCCGCCCCGCCGCCCGGTGCTAGAAAGAGTCAGCATTCCGGAGTCGCCATGTCCCAATCCCTATTGCGCAGCGCGCCCAGGCATTTCCTGGATTGCGCAAGCTGGCAGGAAAGTGTCAGCGATACCTTCGTTCCCCTGGAAGTGTCCGCCATGTTTCCCGCGCGTTTCCGCAACAGCGTGGCGGTGGACTCACTGGGCTGGATGCAGGTCAGCGAACTGCGCAGCAGCGCGCAGCGCGTGCGCCGCAGCAAGCTGCAGGCCGACCAGTCCATGGCGGCGGGCTATAAGGTGACGCTGCAGTTGTCGGGCCGCAGCGAAATCCGCCAGGCAAGGCGCAACGCCTTGCTGATGCCCGGCGAGTGGGGCATCTACGACACGACCCGGCCGTACGAGGTCGATGTGGACGACGGCGCGCATTTTCTGGTGATGCAGGTGCCGGGCAAGCACGTCGACGCCTGGCAGCCCTTCATGCAGAACGCCGTGGCCCGCTGCTTCAGCGCCCGCCAGGGCTGCGGGCGCATGGCCATGGACCTGCTGCGCGTGGCGCTGACCGAGCACGCGCACCTGTCGGAGAGCGCGTCGCGCGACGCGGCGAACGCGGTATTGCAGATGATGGGCCTGAATATCAGCGAGCAGGCCGGCGCATTGGCCGAACAGGACCAGGCCGAGCTGCGCCAGGCGCAATTGCGGCGCGTGCAGCAGCACATACTGGAAAACCTGCATGATCCGGCGCTGTCGCCGGCCAGCGCGGCGGCGGCCTTCCGGGTGTCCAGGCGGTATCTGTACAACCTGTTCGCGCAAGCGTCCACCACGCCCGCGGACTTCATTCTCAGCGCCAGGCTGGAGCGCTGCCGCGACACGCTTTGCGATGCGGCGCAGGCGGCTCGGCCGATAGGCGACATTGCCTATCGATTCGGTTTTTCAGACGCCGCGCGTTTCAGCCATGCGTTTCGCAAGCGCTTCGGCGTGTCGCCGTCGGAATACCGGCGCCAGGAACGCTAGCGCCCGCGCGGGGCCGCCGGCGCAGCGGGCGGCTCCGGCAGCGGCCGGTCAGAGCGGTTCGTCGTTGATCAGGTCTTCCTTGCCGTAGAACTTCACGCCGATGTGGATGCGGTCCCGGCCCTGCGAACGGCGGTGGCGATTGGTGTCGCGCAGCGAATAGACGCAGCCGCAGTATTCCTGCTGGTAGAAGTTCTCGCGTTTGCTGATTTCGATCATGCGGGCCGAGCCGCCGCCCTTGCGCCAGTTGTAGGTCCAGTAGACCAGGTCGTCGTAGCGCGCCGCGGCGCGTTCGCCGCAGCCGTTGATCTGGTTCATGTCCTTCCAGCGCGAAATGCCCAGCGAGCTGGTGATGGTGTCGAAACCATGCTCGTGCGCATACAGCGCGGTGCGTTCGAAACGCATGTCGAAGCAGACCGTGCAGCGTTCGCCGCGCTCGGGCGAGTCTTCAAGCCCCTTGACGCGGTCGAACCAGTTGTCCATGTCGTAGTCGGCGTCGATGAACTCGATGCCGTGCTGCTCGGCGAAGCGGATGTTCTCCTGCTTGCGGATTTCGTACTCTTTGACCGGATGGATGTTCGGGTTGTAGAAGTAGATCGAGTAATCGATGCCCGAGGCCGTCATGGCTTCCATGACTTCGCCGGAACAGGGCGCGCAGCACGAGTGCAGCAGCACCTTGCTGCGGCCGGCGGGCAGGTCGAGTTTGGGGCGCACGAGATCGGACATGGCTTGCAAGCAGGAAAATGCGGAAAAGTCCTTATTTTACGACGAGTTGCCGCAAGCGCGGCGGCACCGCTCGCGGCCCCGGGAAAGGGCTCATCCCAGCACCGCCGCCCAGAGCTCGCGCACGGCGGCCCGCTCCTGCTGCAACTGGTCGGGCGGGACGCGCGCTTTTTCCACGCCCTGCAGGCGCAGCTGGTGCTGGGCGCGGCGCAGCGTGCGGTAGGCATCGCCCGCGCGGGCGGCGAGCTCGGGCGCGATCAGCCCCGCCTCGCCCGCCAGGCGCAGCAGGGCGATGTTGCCCAGGTTGCGCACCAGCTCCGGATGCGTGCCCGAATGGCAGAGCACCAGGTACTGGGTGACGAATTCCACGTCGACCATGCCGCCCCGGTCGTGCTTCAGGTCGAACAGCTGGCTGCCGTTGGGATGGCCCGCGTTGATCTTTTCGCGCATCGCCAGCACTTCCTCGCGCAGCGCCGCGGCGTCGCGGGGCAGCACCAGGATGTCTTCGCGGATCCGTTCGAAGCGGGCGCCGATGCCGGCGTCGCCGGCCGCATGGCGCGCCCGGGTCAGCGCCTGATGCTCCCAGGCCCAGGCGTGCTTGTGCTGGTATTGCTCGAAGGCTTCGACCGACACGGCCAGCAGGCCGGCGTCGCCGTCCGGCCTCAGGCGCAGGTCCACCTCGTACAGCCGGCCCGAGGAAGTCATGGTCGAAAGCCAGGACGTCATGCGCCGGCCCAGCTTGGCATAGACCTCGGCGGCGTCCTCGCGCGGGTCGTCGAACAGGAACACCAGGTCGAGGTCAGACGCGTAGCCGAGTTCCTTGCCGCCCAGCTTGCCGTAGGCGATGACGGCGAAGCGCGGCTCGGCGCCTTTCTGGCGATTCACCAGCGGCCAGGCGCGGCGGATGGTTTCGGTCAGCAGCAGGTCGGCGAGCGCGGACAACTGATCTGCCAGTTTTTCCACCGTGAGCTCGCCCTCCAGATCCTGCGCCAGCAACTGGAAGCTGGCCTGGCGCTGGACGTCGCGCATCAGGTTCATCTGCCGCTCGATGTCGGGGTCGCCGTCGGGCAGTTTGCATGCGTCCAGGTCGGCGGTCAGCTGGCGCGCGATCTGAGCGAAGTCCAGCGGTTCGAACAGGGTGCGCCAGTCGATCAGGCTGTCCAGCAGCAGGGGGTGCTGTGTCAGGTATTGGGCGGCCCACGGGCTGGCCGCGACCATGCGGGCCACTCGGGCCAGGGTATCGGGGTATTCGGCCAGCAGGGCCAGGTAGGCGCTGCGCTGCGCGATTTTCTCGATCAGGTCGAACAGGCGCACGGCGGCTTCCAGCGGAGCCGGCGTCTGCCGGGCCGCGCGCAGGGCGGCGGGCAGCAGGACGTCCATCCGCTTGCGGCTGCTCTCGGGCAGGCTGCGTATCCGATGACTGTTGAGCAGGGTTTCGGTGCGGCGCAGGAGGTCCTGCGCGGACTCGCCGAACGCCTGCCTGATCTGCCCGGCGAGTTCGCAGTTGTCGTCCGGGTCGTCCTCGGTGGACGAGGCCTGGACGGCGCCCGGCGCGGGCGGCGGCTCCTCGGTTTCGCCCATGCCCATGATGCGGAACACGTTGCGGAAAGTCTGCGAGACGAATTCGCGGTGCGCGGCCAGGGTGCTTTCGAAGTCTTCAGGGCGCATGCCCAGGGCGGCGGCCAGGCCGGCGCGCTGGGCGGGATCGCCGGGCAGCAGATGGGTCTGCGCATCCTCGCGGTACTGCAGGGCGTGCTCGGTGCGCCGCAGGTAGCGGTAGGCTTCTTCCAGGCGCCGGGCGTCTTCCTCGGGCATCAGGCCCGCGACGCTCTCCGCGTGGAGCGCTTCGAGCAGGCCGCGTTTTTGCAGGGCCGGCATGCGGCCGCCGCGGATCAACTGCGCAAGCTGCACGACGAATTCGATTTCGCGGATGCCGCCGTCTCCCAGCTTGATGTTGTTGGCGCTGTCGATGCCGCTGCGCGCGTGGGCGCGGCGCTGCCAGTCCTGGCGGATGCGCTCGCGCAAGGCGCGCAGGGCGGCCAGGGCATCGAAGTCGAAATACTTGCGGTAGACGAAGGGCACGCGCAGGCTTTCCAGCTGCCGCGCCTGGGCGGCGCTGTCGCTGCCTTCGAAAGCCTGGGCCGGCATCAGGCGCGCCTTGAGCCAGGCGTAGCGTTCCCATTCGCGGCCCTGGCCGATCAGGTAGTGCTCGAGCGCGTCCAGGCTCCAGGCGAGCGGGCCGGAGTCGCCGTCGGGGCGCAGCCGCAGATCGGTCCGGAAGACCTGCCCGTTGGCGTCCACTTCCGACAGCACGGGCATCATGCGCCGCGTCAGGCGGCCGTAGAACTCGTGGTGGCTGATGCGGCGCGGGCCATCGGTTTCGCCCTCTTCGCCGTACAGCATGATCAGGTCGATGTCGGAGGACACGTTCAGTTCGCAGCCGCCCAGCTTGCCCATGCCCACGATCAGCATTTCCTGCGGCTTGCCGGTGGCGGGATCACGAGGCACGCCGTGGACGGCGGCCAGGTCGGCCGCCACGCTGCGGTATGCCGCGGCAACCGCGGTATCGGCCAGGGCGGTCATGGCGCCCACGACCTCTTCGAGCGGAGCCTGGCCCGCCAGGTCCCGGACGATCAGCACGTTGAAGACGCGCTCGCGCAATTTGCGCAACACCATGCGGCAGGTATCGACCGGCAGCACCTCGGGAGCCTCCGGCCCGGCCAGTTCGGCCTGCCATTCGGCGATGCGGGCGGGCGTGACCGCCAGGGGCACGGCCTGTTCGAGCCAGGCGGCCAGGTCCGGATGGGCATCCAGTCGGCGGCGCAGATGGCCGGACCAGGCAAGGGCGGGGGCGAGCAGAGAGGGCGTGGACATGGCGAAAGGGGCGGCGGAATGGGCGCGTTTCAGGTATAAGTGGGGACGATACCGCAAGACCATTCTCCTGCCCACCGATCCGTGTCTGTTTCAAAAAAGGACCCCACGCCTGACCCGCAACCCGGGTCTGTCGCCCCCCAAGGGGGCCGTTCGTCCTGGGCGGGCCCGGCGGCAAAAAAAACGCTCTGCTGCCTGTTCTGGGTGACGCTGGCCATCTACGGCATTGCGGCCGCAGGCGTGCTGGGCGTGCGCTATTGGGTCCTTCCAAGAATAGATCAATGGCGCCCGCAGATCGAAGCGTACGCCAGCCAGGCGCTGGGCTCGCGGGTTGCCATCGGGGCCATCGAAGCGAACTGGCAAGGGTTGAATCCCCGGCTGGACCTCACTGCCGTCCAGGTCTACGACGACGCGGTCGATCCGGTGCTGACCTTGCCGTCCGTGTCGGCGGTGCTGGGCTGGCGCAGCATCCTGGCCCTGTCTCCCAAGCTGGTCAGCCTGCAGGTCGAACGGCCCGAGATTTCGCTGCGGCGCGACGCCTCCAACCATCTTTGGGTCGCGGGCCAGGACATAGACCTGAACGCGAGCGATCATGGAACGGACCTGGATCATCCCGCCTTGCGCTGGCTCGGCGCTCAGCGGGAGCTGCGGGTCCGCGGCGCCACCATCCGCTGGCAGGACGAGCTGCGCCAGGCGCCCGAGCTCACGCTTTCAGGTGTGGATTTCCTGGCGCGCAACGGCAGCCTGTCGCACCGCTTCGTGCTCCGCGCCGCGGCGGGTGAGGCGCTGGCGCGCAACGTCGAGCTGCGTGGAGAGTTCAACCGCAACCTGTTCGCGGTGAACTCGGCCAACCCGGGCAACTGGAGCGGGCAGCTCTATATGCAAGTGGACGACGCCGAGCCTCTCGCCTGGGCGCCCTGGTTCGATCTGCCCCCGGTGGCGGGCCGAGTGGCCGCGCGCGCCTGGCTGCAGCTGGAGCGGGGCAAATTCACGGAACTGACCGCGGATACCGCCCTGCGGGGGGCGCGCTGGACGGCTGCGGCGGATGGCCCCGGCTTCAACGCCGGCTATGCGCAGGCGCGCATCCAGGGCCTGCCCGGCGATTTCGTCCAGCTCGATGGCGTGCCGCTGGCGCGCAGCCCGGGCGCCGCGGCCGTGTCCCTCAGCGGCAAGGCCGACCAACTGGCGGTGACGCTGCCGGGCGTGTTCGCGGACCCGACGGTGAGGGCGCGCGAAGTCGCGCTGGACGCCAGCATCAAGGGGCCGGATGCGAAGCGCTGGTTCGTCGACGTTGCCCAGCTGCGCCTGGAAAACGACGATATCGACGTCCGCTTCCAGGGACAGTGGCAGCGCGAAGGCAAGACGGCGGCGGGCAGCGTCGACATGCGCGGCACGATGGTGCGCGGCTCCATGCCGGCCATTCACCGCTACCTGCCGCTGGACGTCAACGCGGACGCGCGCGAATGGCTGGCGACCGGCTTGCCCGCCGGCGAGATGCAATCCGCCTCGATCACGCTCAAGGGCGATCTGGATGAGTTTCCCTTCGGCGATCCCGCCTCGCAGGGCGAGTTCGTCATCGCGGGCGCGTATGCCGGCGCCAAGGTCGATTACGCGCCGGCCCGCGGCCACCGCAAGGGGTGGCCGATGCTGGAGAACCTGTCCGGCAATTTCCGCATCGACAAGGTCAGCCTGGCGCTGGACAGCGCGGGCGGCGCGGTGGCCCATGTCGGGGCCGGCCAGACGGTGACGCTTGGGGCCGTGACGGCCAGCATTCCCAATATGGAGGAAAACTCCGAACTGCTGCTGACCGGCGAGACGTCCGGTTCCGTGCTGGCCTATCTGGCGCTGTCGGCGAATTCTCCCCTGGGCGAGTTGCTGGACGGGGCCTTGGAGGAGGCCCGGGGGACCGGCGATTGGCGGGTGGGCCTCAAGCTGAAGGTGCCCTTGCTGAACACGGACGACACCCAGGTGCAGGGCAGCATCCGTTTCGCGGACAACAGTTTCACTTTCATGCCGGAAATGCCCATGCTCAGCCAGATGCGCGGGGACCTGGAGTTTTCGGAGAAGGGAGTCGAGACCAAGGAGATCCGGGCTCAATTCCTGGGCGGGCCCGCCAGGATCTCCGGCCGGCTGGCCCAGGGCTCGGATGCGCTGCGGTTCGAGGGCACGCTGGCCGGGCCGGCGCTGACCCAGTTGAGCAATACGCCGTCCATGTCGCGCTTTTCGGGCAAGGCCGCCTACAAGGGCAAGGTTGGCTATCAGCGGGGCGGCGCGGTGGATATCTCCGTCGAGTCCGACCTGGTGGGCATGGCGATCGATATGCCCGCCCCGGTCGGCAAACCGGCCCAGGCCTCGCAAACGCTGAAGGTGCAGTGGGGCCCCGCCCAGAACCGGGGCGCCCAGAACAGGCGCTGGCTAACCGTCGGCCTGGGCGAGGGCGTCAATGCGCTGTTCGAGCGCGCGCCATCCGAGGGCGCGTCTTCCTATTTCACGCGCGGCGCGCTGGGGATCGGCCGGCCGGCCAGTCTGCCGGAGCGGGGGCTCAGCCTGAACGCCAGCCTGCCGGAACTGGACCTGGACGCCTGGGAAACAGTGTCCGACGGGTTCAGCCCCGCCGCCGGCAAGGGCGAGGCGAAAAGCAAGGCCGCCGCGCGGCCCATGCTGCCCGAGGCCGAGCGGATCAGCCTGGCGGCGGGGATGCTGCGCACCAGCGGCTATACGCTCAATGACCTGACCGTGTACGCCACGCGGCCCGGGCCGGCGCAATGGCGCGTGGACCTGCAGTCTCGCCAGGCCGCGGGTTCGCTGGAATGGCGCGAAGCGTCGGGCGCCATTGCCGGGCAGATCACCGCGCGCCTGAAGCACCTGTCGCTGGGCGGGGAAGGCGATACCAACGATGCCGATGAGGCCCTGTCGTCCGGCAGCGACCTGTCGGACATTCCCGCGATAGACCTGCAAGCCAAGGAATTCAGGCTTTACGGCAAGAACCTGGGCGAGCTCCAGGTGCTGGGCACCAACCTGGAGCGTGGCCGCCAATGGCGGCTGGACAAGCTTTCCATCGTCAATGAGGCGGCCTCGCTGAACGCCACCGGCAATTGGCGGCTGGAGGGCGCCGACCGCGGACTGACCGTGGATGCGTCGATGAAATACGAGGACATCGGCAAGTTCATGGACCGCATCGGCTTCGAAAAGGTGGTCTCGGGCGGGCAGGGCACGATGAAGGGCACGGCCACATGGCGCAATCTGCCGTGGACCCACAAAGTCGAGGACCTGGCGGGCGAAGTCGACGTCAGCCTGGACAAAGGCCGTTTCATGCACGTCAATTCCCGCACGGCCCGCCTGCTGGAGCTGCTGTCCCTGCAATCGTTGCAACGGCTGGCGAGGCTGGACGTGAATCCGACCAATCTGCTGCGGGATGGCTTTCCCTTCGACACCATCCGCGGCCGGGTGAACGTCAAGGACGGCGTGGCGTCCACCGAGGGCTACAAGATCAACGGGCCCGTTGCCGCGATCGTACTGGCGGGGGGCGTGAACATCATCCGCGAACGCTGGGACCTGAAGGCGGTGGTGATCCCGAATCTGGACGCCAGCGGCGCGGCCATGGTGACGGCCCTGGCGGTCAATCCGCTGATCGGCCTGGGAGCGTTCGTGACCCAATGGCTGCTGAAGCAGCCGCTGGCGCGCGCCATGACCATGGAATATGCGGTGACGGGCAGCTGGGACGACCCCAAGATCGAACCGATCGAGTCTGGCGGCAAGCCCGTGGCCGCGGACAAGCAGACCAAGCGCCCCGAGACGCCGGGCAAACTGGAAGATTTCCTGGGCAACTAAGCCCCGGCCGGGTGCTGACTCCGCCGCAATGAAAATGGATGCCCCACGAGCCAAGCCGCGCGGATCCGGCTCCGCCGGTCCGCGGCGGCGCCCCCCTGGGGGGAAGCGCGCGGCGCTTCGGGGGAAATTACTTCTTTTTCATCATGTCGAAGAATTCGGCATTGGTCTTGGTGGCGCGCATCTTGTCCAGGATGAACTCCATGGATTGGACTTCGTCCATGTCGTGGATGAACTTGCGCAGCACCCAGACCTTCTGCAGCAGGTCCGGCGCGATCAGCAGTTCTTCGCGGCGGGTGCCCGACTTGTTCAGGTTGATCGAGGGGTAGACGCGCTTTTCAGCCAGGCGGCGCTCGAGGTGGACTTCGGAGTTGCCCGTGCCCTTGAACTCTTCGTAGATGACTTCGTCCATGCGGCTGCCGGTTTCGATCAGCGCCGTGCCCAGGATGGTCAGCGAACCGCCTTCCTCGAGGTTGCGGGCCGCACCGAAGAAGCGCTTGGGGCGCTGCAGCGCGTTGGCGTCCACGCCGCCGGTCAGCACCTTGCCGGAGGCCGGCACCACGGTGTTGTAGGCGCGGGCCAGACGGGTGATCGAGTCCAGCAGGATCACGACGTCCTTCTTCATTTCGACCAGGCGCTTGGCCTTTTCGATGACCATTTCGGCAACCTGCACGTGGCGGGTGGCGGGTTCGTCGAAGGTCGACGCCACCACTTCGCCGCGCACGGTGCGCTGCATTTCGGTCACTTCCTCGGGGCGTTCATCCACCAGCAGGACGATCATGACCGCGTCGGGGTAATTCGTGGTGATGGCGTGCGCGATGTGCTGCATCATCACGGTCTTGCCGGACTTGGGGCTGGCGACGATCAGGCCGCGCTGGCCCATCCCGATGGGGGCGAAGACGTCGAGGATCCGGCCGGTAAGGTTTTCCTCGCTCTTGATGTCGCGTTCCAGGCGGATGACACGGTTCGGATGCAGCGGCGTCAGGTTCTCGAACATGATGCGATGCTTGATCGCCTCGGGCGCCACGCCGTTGACCTTGTCCACCTTCACCAGGGCGAAATAGCGCTCGCCATCCTTGGGGGTGCGCACTTCGCCTTCGATGGAGTCGCCGGTGTGCAGATTGAAACGGCGGATCTGCGACGGGGAAATGTAGATGTCGTCGGTGCTGGCCAGATACGAGGTTTCCGGCGAGCGCAGGAAACCAAAACCGTCGGGCAGGACTTCAAGAACGCCGTCGCCGAAGATCTGCTCGCCCTGCTTGGCGCGCCGCTTCATGATGGCGAACATCAGTTCCTGCTTGCGCAGGCGGTTGGCGTTCTCGATTTCCAGGCCAGCGGCCATTTCGAGCAGCTGCGAGACGTGCAGCGCCTTCAGTTCGTTGAGGTGCATCGCGGTGAGTGTTGGGGGAAAAGTAAAGGAGGGTTCTGGCGGCGCGCCACGGACGGGCTCGCGCGGTATTGAATGAGCGCCGCCACCAGGGCGGCGCCTTCGTTCACAGCACGCAGTTTACAACGCGCCGTCCAGGAATGCGGTGAGTTGCGACTTCGACAGCGCGCCAACTTTGGTGGCGGCGGCTTGGCCGTCTTTAAAGAGCATAAGGGTGGGAATGCCGCGGATGCCGTACTTGGCGGCGGTGCCCTGGTTTTCGTCCACGTTCAGCTTGGCGATCGTCAGGCGGCCGGCGTATTCGTTGGCGACCTCTTCCAGGATCGGGGCGATCATCTTGCAGGGGCCGCACCAGGCAGCCCAGTAGTCCACCAGCACCGGCTGGCCGGACTTCAACACATCGGCATCGAAGCTCGCGTCACTGACGTTCTTGATTTGGTCGCTCATGATGGTGATTCTCGGTTCGGCAGCAAAAGGCGCGCAAAAAAGGGACGCGCCTTGCCGTTTTTCTTGTTTGTGGAATGGATTAAAGCATACCACTGTCAATAACAACAGGCATACCACTGTTAATAACAACAGGGTTTGCCGGATTTGTGTAGGATGTTGCGGCGCAGTTGTCGCGATCCGGGCCATGCAGCCCCGATGCGCCGGCTGTGACTGTCATCATCCTACCGAATTCGAAGGTGGTCAGGTCGTGCGCATCCCACCGGGAGCCGCGCAGAACCTGGGCTTATCCGTAAAATGTCGGTTTTTTTCCACAGATGTTGGGGATAACTTGGCCACTCCACGTTACACCGAGGCGTCCATTCGCGTCCTGAAGGGGCTGGAGCCCGTGCGCCAGCGCCCGGGCATGTACACCCGAACCGAAAACCCGCTGCACGTCGTGCAGGAGGTCATTGATAACGCCGCAGACGAGGCATTGGCCGGCTACGGCAAGCAGATCCAGGTCACGTTGCACACGGATGGCAGCGTTTCCGTCGAGGACGACGGGCGGGGCATTCCCGTCGGCCTGCATCCCGAAGAGCACGCTCCCGTCGTGGAACTGGTGTTCACCCGCCTGCACGCGGGCGGCAAGTTCGACAAGGCCGGCGGCGGCGCCTACGCCTTCTCCGGCGGCCTGCACGGCGTCGGCGTCTCCGTCACCAATGCGCTGGCCACTCGGCTGGAAGTCGTGGTGTGGCGGGATGGCGCGGTCAACCGGCTGGTCTTCAAGGGAGGCGACGTCGCCGAGCCCCTGGCCCCCTACGACCAGGGCGGCCGCAAGAAGTCCGGCACCCGCGTGCGTGTCTGGCCGGATGCGAAGTACTTCGACAGCCCCAACATTCCGCTGGGCGAGCTGACGCACCTGTTGCGCAGCAAGGCCGTGCTGCTGCCCGGCGTGAAAGTGTCCCTGATCAACGAGAAGACCGGCGACACCCGCAGCTGGCAGTACCAGGACGGCCTGCGCGGCTATCTGTCCGAGGCGCTGTCGGGGGCGGAACTGATGGTGCCGTTCTTCGAGGGCCAGCAGTACGCGGGCGCCGACCACGAGAATTTCGCCGAAGGCGAGGGCGCCCAATGGGTGGTGGCCTGGACGGAAGACGGCAACGCCGTGCGCGAGTCCTACGTCAACCTGATCCCCACGCCGGCCGGCGGCACGCACGAGTCCGGCCTGCGCGAAGGCCTGTTCGGCGCGGTCAAGGGCTTCGCCGAATTGCACAGCCTGCTGCCCAAGGGGGTGAAGCTGCTGCCCGAGGACGTCTTCGCGCGCGCCAGCTTCGTGCTCTCGGCCAAGGTGCTGGATCCGCAGTTCCAGGGCCAGATCAAGGAACGGCTGAACAGCCGCGACGCGGTGCGCCTGGTGGGCGGCTTTTCCAAGAGCGCGCTGGACCTGTGGCTGCACAGTAATGTCGAATACGGCAAGAAACTGGCCGAATTGGCCATCCGCCAGGCCCAGGCGCGCCAGCGCTCCGCCCAGAAGGTGGAAAAGCGCAAGAGTTCCGGCGTGGCCGTGCTGCCGGGCAAGCTGACCGATTGCGAATCCAGCGACGCGTCGCGCACCGAAGTGTTCCTGGTCGAGGGCGACTCCGCCGGCGGCTCCGCCAAGATGGGCCGCGACAAGGAATTCCAGGCCATCCTGCCGCTGCGCGGCAAGGTGCTGAATTCCTGGGAAGTGGATCGCGACCGGCTTTTCGCCAACAACGAAATCCATGACATTTCCGTGGCCATCGGCGTGGACCCGCATGGTCCCGGCGACACGCCGGACCTGTCCGGCCTGCGCTACGGCCGCATCTGCATATTGTCCGACGCGGACGTGGACGGCTCCCACATCCAGGTGCTGCTGCTGACGCTGTTCTACCGGCATTTCCCCAAGCTGGTGGAAGCGGGGCATGTGTTCGTGGCCAAGCCGCCGCTGTTCCGCCTGGACGTGCCGGCGCAGGGCAAGCGCCCGGCGCGCAAGATCTACTGCCTGGACGACGGCGAGCTCGAAGCCGCGCAGGACAAGCTGCGCAAGGAAGGCGTGCGCGAAGGCGCCTGGGCGGTCAGCCGCTTCAAGGGCCTGGGCGAAATGAATCCCGAGCAGTTGTGGGAAACCACCATGAACCCGGATACGCGCCGCCTGCTGCCGGTAGGCTATGGCGATCAGTCTCCCGAAGACACCACCCGCATGTTCGACATGCTGATGGGCAAGGGCGAGTCCTCGCAGCGCCGCGCCTGGATCGAAGAGAAGGGCAACCTGGCGGAGCTGGACATCTGATGGCCGGATCCGCGTCCGGGCAAGCCCGCATGGACGTCGACCTGACGGCCGACGACTACGCCGACTTCGCCGTCTACGTGTACAAGCGGCCGGAGCTGCGCCGCCGCCGCTACCGTTCGCACCTGCGCTTCGCCATCCTGATGATCGTGGCGCTGCTGGCCTACCTGGTCTGGCAGACCTGGGACGGCAAGGGCCCGAACTGGGGCCAAGTGCTGCCGATGTACTTCCAGGGGCTGGCGGTGGGCCTGGGCATCCTCGGCGTGCTGGCGCTGGCCTATGAATACGTGCTGCCCTCCCTGGTGAGGAAGAACACCCGGCGCATGCTTGCCAGGCAGCCCGACGAGCTGTTCCTGGGGCGGCACCAGCTGGATTTCGGCCCCGAGGGCATCACGGATTCCACCGTCACCGCCTCCGGGCGCATGAACTGGTCCGACGTGCGGCGGGTCGAGGAAACCCCGGAGCATCTCTACGTCATTCTCGGCACCCTGCAGGGCGTGATCATCCCCAAGCGCGGGCAGGACGCCGCCACGCTGGACGCGGTGCGCGGCCAGTTGCGCGCGCACGTCGCCGATACGCAGCTGATGCCGTCCGCGACGGCGCGCTGACGCCGTTCCGATGAATTTGTCTACCTGAAACCATCATGACCGACAGCAATCAACCCGGTTTGTTCGATTCCACCCCGCCCAACGGCGAGGGCGATGCCGCCATCACCCTGGCGCGCTACGCGGAACAGGCCTATCTGGACTACGCCGTTTCCGTCGTGCGGGGCCGCGCCCTGCCGGACGTGGGCGACGGGCAGAAGCCCGTGCAGCGCCGCATCCTGTTCGCCATGCAGGCAATGGGCCTGTCCGCCGGCGCCAAGCCGGTGAAGTCCGCGCGCGTCGTGGGCGACGTGCTGGGCAAGTATCACCCGCACGGCGACCAGGCCGCCTATGACGCCATGGTGCGCATGGCGCAGGATTTTTCGCTGCGCTACCCGCTGATCGACGGCCAGGGCAACTTCGGTTCGCGCGACGGCGACAACGCCGCCGCGATGCGATACACCGAAGCCCGCCTGACGCCCATCGCCAAGCTGCTGCTCGACGAGCTGGACGAGGGCACCGTGGACTTCGTGCCCAACTACGACGGCAGCCAGCAGGAACCCCAGATGCTGCCGGCGCGCCTGCCCGTGATGCTGCTCAACGGCGCATCGGGCATCGCGGTCGGCATGGCCACCGAGATTCCGCCGCACAACCTGCGCGAAGTGGCCCAGGCCTGCGTGGCGCTCATCCGCCACCCCCAGATGCCGGACGCCGAATTGCACGCGCTGGTTCCGGGCCCCGATTTCGCGGGCGGCGGGCAGATCATCACCCCGCCCGAGGACATCGCCCAGATCTACGCGTCCGGCCGAGGCTCGCTGAAGGTGCGCGCCCGCTGGCAGTTCGAGGAAATGGCGCGCGGCCAATGGCAGCTGGTGGTCACCGAATTGCCTCCGGGCACCTCGGGCCAGAAGGTGCTGGAGGAAATCGAGGAAATCACCAATCCTAAGGTCAAGACCGGCAAGAAGAGCCTGACGCCCGAGCAGACCCAGGCCAAGGCGGTGATGCTGAACCTGCTGGACGCCGTGCGCGACGAGTCGGGCAAGGACGCCGCCGTGCGCCTGGTCTTCGAACCCAAGACCTCGCGCGTGGACCGCGACGAATTCGTCAACACGCTGCTGGCGCAGACCAGCATGGAAAGCAGCGCTTCGGTCAACCTGGTGTGCATCGGCACCGACGGGCGTCCGCGCCAGAAGGGCCTGCGCGACATCCTGGTCGAGTGGCTGGCGTTCCGCACCAATACCGTGGTCCGCCGCACGCGCTTCCGCCTGGACAAGGTCATCGACCGCATCCACGTGCTGGAAGGCCGGATGGTCGTCTACCTGAACGTGGACGAAGTGATCCAGACCATCCGCGAATCCGACGAACCGCGCGCCGCGCTGATGGAACGCTTCAAGCTGTCCGAGCGGCAGGCCGAGGACATCCTCGAAATGCGCCTGCGCCAGCTGGCCCGCCTGGAAGGCTTCAAGATCGAACAGGAACTGGCCGACAAGCGCAAGGAGCAACTCAACCTGCAGGAACTGCTGGACAATCCTTCCGCGCTCAAGCGCCTGCTGATCAAGGAAATCGAGGCCGACGCCAAGCAGTACGGCGACGACCGCCGTACGCTGATCGAGACCGCCGAGCGCGCCGTGCTCGAAACCAAGGTGCTGGACGAGCCGGTCACCGTGGTGGTGTCGCAGAAGGGCTGGCTGCGGGCCCGCCAGGGCCACGGCCACGACGCTGCCCAATTCGGCTTCAAGCAGGGCGACGACCTGTACGGCGCGTTCGAGTGCCGCACCACCGACACGCTGATCGCCGTGGGCGACAACGGCCGCGTCTATTCCGTGCCCGTCTCCGGGCTGCCCTCGGCACGCGGCGACGGCCAGCCGGTCACCACCATGATCGACCTGGGGCCGGGCACGCGCATCGTCCACACGATCGCGGCGGCCGCCGACAGCCGCTGGCTGCTGGCTACGCGCGGCGGCTACGGCTTCGCGGCCAAGCTGTCCGACATGGTCAGCCGCCAGCGCGCCGGCAAGCAGTTCATCACGCTGGAAGAGGGCGACGAGCTGCTGCGCCCGGTGCCGCTGTTCCCGGGCGCCACGCAGCTCGCATTGCTGTCGCACAAGGGCAAGTTCCTGGTCTTCGGCCTGGACGAGATCAAGAGCCTGTCGGGCGGCGGACGCGGCACCATCCTGATGGGGCTGGACGCTTCCGACAAGCTGGACCAGACCGTGCCCATCGGCGCGGGCGGCCTGCGCGCCGCGGGCATCTACCGCAACAAGCCGACCGAGGACATCCTGGCCGGCGATGCGCTGGCTCCCTACGTCGGCAAGCGGGCCCGCAAGGGGCGCGCGCTGGACGTCCGGCCCAAGCAGCCGGTGCTGTCCCCGGTGCTGGCGGGCTAGTCCCGCGATGCGCGTCCAACCGGCGGCCGGCGCCGAACGGGCTCCCGCGCGGCTGGCGCAGGTGGACGCGCTGCGCGGCTTTGCGCTGTTCGGCATCCTGGTGGTCAACATCGGGGTGTTCGCCTCGCCGTACTATGGCGCCGGCGTGGCCGATCCGGTGTATTCCCGGCCCGTGGACCTGGCCGTTCGATGGCTGATCGCCTGGCTGTTCGAGACCAAGTTCTACCTGTTGTTCTCGTTCCTGTTCGGATACAGCTTCACCTTGCAGATGGCGGCGGCCGAGCGCAGCCAGGCCGCGTTCGCGCCCCGGTTCCTGCGCCGGCTCGCGGGGCTGGCCGCGCTGGGCGGCGCGCACGCCATGCTGTTCTACCAGGGCGATATCCTGGTCACCTATGCCTTGCTTGGCCTGGGGCTGCTGCTGTGCCGGCACATGGCTCCGAAACGGGCGTTGCGCATCGCGCTGTGGCTCATCGTGCTGGCGTCCCTGGCGTGGGCCGTGCTGGGCGCGCTGGCCTTCCTGGATCCGCTGCCCGCCGATTACGCCGCGCAATACCGGGCGGAGGCGCTGTCGGCCATCGAGGCCTACCGGGGCACCATCGGCACGACCATCGCCCAGCACCTGAAGGAGCTGGTCGAGGCCGTCTGGTTCACGGTGCTCTTCGTGCAGGGGCCGTTCGTCTTCGCCATGTTCCTGGCCGGCTACGCGCTGGGCCGCCGGGAAGCGCTGGCCGACCCGTGGCGCCAGCCCCGGGCGCTGGGCCTGTTGTGCGCGCTGGGTCTGCTGCCGGGCCTCGCCGGTTCGGCGGCGTATGCCACTTCATCCCTGCCTTTCGCGGGCTCGGCCTGGGAGCTGCCGGGGCTGGCGGCCGATCTGCTGACCGCGCCGCTGCTCAGCATGTCATACGCCGCGGCGTTCCTTCTGGCCCTGCGCACGCGCCAGGGCGGACGGCTTGGAGCATGGCTCGCGCCGGCCGGGCGCATGGCGCTGAGCAATTATCTGATGCAGTCCGTCGTCTGCGCCTGCATTTTCACCGCCTGGGGCTTGCGCCTCTTCGGCGCGGTATCGCCGCTGGCCGCCTTTGGGATGGCCGTGGCCCTCTTCGCGGCGCAGCTGCCGCTGTCCGCCTGGTGGCTGCGGCGGCATGCCTACGGCCCGGTGGAGTGGTTCCTGCGCGCGCTCACCATCGGCGCCTGGCCGGCCTGGCGGCGCGCGCGGCCCGGCTGATCAGGCCGCTTCCGTGCGCAGCCGGCGAGCCGGGGCGCCGCCGTCCCGCCGCCCCTGGCGCACCCACATTCCCGCCAGCAGCAGCAGCGCGGGCACGTACACCCAGAAGTCGGACCAGCGTTGCGGGTTCGGCATCTTGATCTCCACCACGTCCCAGCCCTGTTCCCAGCCGGCGCGCTGCGCGCGGCTGCCGAAGCGCAGGCCGCCGATCTGCGTCTGGTTTCCCAGGCGCATCAGCGTCAGCCCCGCCTCGGCCAGGCGCTTGCGGCCCGCGTCCGGCGCGCCCGCGCCCTCGGAGAGTTCGGGCAGGGCGACGGCGACGGTCTTGGTCAGTTCGTCGCCTTCCAGGTTCATCCCGCGCAGCACGGCGATCAGGCGGCCGTTGTCCGGCAGCGAGGCGGCGATCGCCTGCAATTCGGATACGGGCCGGCTTTCGTGGCGCGCCGCGAAGTGGTCCATGAACCAGTCCGGGCGGAATAGCATGAACGTCACCAGCAGCAAGATTCCGACCTCGGCCAACGTGCAGCGTGAGCGGAACCATCGCATGGTGGCCGCCGCGAAGGTCAGCGAGGCGAGCGTGGCGCCGGCCACGACCAGCGCGAGCTCCCAGCCATAATCGACGTCGATCAGCAGCAGCATGGGGTTGAACACGAACATGAAGGGCAGGATGGCCGTGCGCGCCGCGTAAGTGACGCCCTGAATGCCGGTCTTGATCGGATCCTCGCCCGAAATCGCGGCGGCCGCGAAGGTGGCCAGGCCTACCGGCGGCGTGATGTCCGCCATGATGCCGTAATAGAAAACGAACATGTGCACGGCGATCAGCGGAATGACCAGGCCATTCTGGGCGCCCAGCTCCACCACCACCGGCGCCATCAGCGTCGCCATGAGGATGTAGTTGGCCGTCGTGGGCATGCCCAGCCCCAGGATCAGACACACCACCGCCGTGAAGATCAGCATGAGCAGCACGTTGCCCATCGACACGAGTTCGACGAAGGCGGTCATGCGCAAGCCCAGGCCCGTCAGGGTGATGGCGCCGACGATCAGCCCGGCCGTGCCGCAGGCGATGGCGATGCCGATCATGTTGCGGGCGCCGTCTTCCAGGCCGCCGATGGCGTCGCGCCAGCCCTGGCGCCAGGCCGCGCCGGCGGGTTGCCCGCGGAACCCTGCGATCAGCGGGCGCTGCGTCACCATCTGGAACAGCATCGCCATCGCCGCCCAGAACGCGGACAGGCCGGCCGATAGCTCTTCCACGCTCAGGCACCAGACCAGGATGCCGATGGGGATCAGGAAATACAGCCCGGCGCGCACGGTGGGCCAGGGCTGCGGCCGCACGGGGTGGTTGATGTCGATGTCCTGAGGCAGGTCCGGATGGCGCGCCGCGATGCGCAGCAGCCACAAGTAAAGCGCCGCCAGGATGGCCAGCAGCACCCAGGTGGCGGCGGCGCCGGCCACTGCCTGTATGCCGGTGCCGATCCAGTAGACCGCGCCCATCACCACGAGCGTGCCGCTGACGCCCATGCCCCATCCGGCCAGCTTCTGCAGCGGCGTGCGGGCGGGGCCGGAGGCCATCATCGGCTGGATCCCGAGCTTGAGCGCTTCCAGGTGAACGATATAGAAGAGCGCGATGTAGGAAATCGAGGCCGGCAGGATCGCGTGACGGATGATGTCCGTATAGGGGATGCCGACATACTCGATCATCAGGAACGCGGCCGCGCCCATGACGGGCGGCATGATCTGGCCGTTGACCGAGGACGCGGTCTCGATCGCGCCCGCGCGCACACCGCCGTAGCCGGCCTTTTTCATGAGCGGAATCGTAAAGATGCCGCCGGTCACCACGTTCGCGACCGACGAGGCCGATACCAGCCCATTGACGGCGGAGGACACCACGGCCACCTTGGCCGGGCCGCCCCGCAGGTGGCCCAGCAGCGCGAACGACACCTGCATCATGTAGTTGCCGGCTCCGCACTTGTCCAGCATGGAGCCCAGCAGCACGAAGATGAATATGTAGGACACCGATACGCCCAGCGCCACGCCGTAGACGCCCTCCGTGGTGAGCCACATGTGGGACATCAGGCGTTCCAGCGACGCGCCCCGGTGCGCCAGCACATCGGGCAGCCAGGGGCCGGCCAGCGCGTAGGCGACGAACACCAGGCCCAGCACCGTCATGGGCAGGCCCAGCGCGCGGCGCGTCACTTCCAGCAGCAGCGCCAGGCCGATGGCGGCCGTGGCCACGTCCATGGTCGTGGGCTGGCCGGGGCGGCCCGCAAGCTCGTTATAGAAAAGGTACAGGTAGCTGCCGCAGAAGCCGGCCATCAGCGCCAGCGCCCAGTCGTACCAGGGCATGCGGTCGCGCGCCGATCGTTTGCTGGCTGGATAGGCCAGGTAGCCCAGGAACATCGCGATGCCCAGATGCAGGGCGCGTGCCTCGGTGTCGTTGAAAATGCCCCAGTTCAGCGAGAACGGCAGCGGGGAGGCGTACCAAAGCTGGAATAGGGACCAGATCAGCGCGCCGATGGCCAGCGTGGCGCCCGCGACGCCGCGGACGTTGCGGCCTCCGCGGTCGGCGTCGGCGACGAGCTGTTCCAGGTCCGGGGCCGGCGAATGCGGCTCTTGTGTCATGAATTTCCCCTACATGTCATTGCGCGCGCCACGGTGCGGCGCGCGTTGCGCCCTTGCGCGCGGTGGCCGCGCGCAAGGGGCGGCAGCCGCGGGCCCCGCGCGTGGCGCGGCCCGTCCGGCTTGCCGGCAAGCGGCCCTGCCGGCTTAGAGCAGGCCCTTTTCCTTGAAGTACTTTTCGGCGCCGGGATGCAGGGGCGCCGACAGGCCGTTCTTCACCATGTCCGCGGCCTTCAGGTTGGCGAAGGCGGGGTGCAGCTTCTTGAAGTCGTCGAAGTTGTCGAACACGGCCTTGACCACCGTATAGACGGTGGCTTCCGGCACGTCGGCCGACGTGACGAAGGTGGCCGTTACGCCGTACGTCTTGGTTTCGGCCGGGTTGTTCGGGTACAGCCCGGCCGGGATCGTGGCGTGAGCGTAATAGGGGTATTTCTCGACCAGCTTGTCGACCGCGGGGCCCGTGAGCGACACGAGCTTGGCGCCGCAGCTGGTGGTGGGATCCTGGATGTTGGCCGACGGGTGGCCGACGCCATAGAAGAAGCCGTCGATCTTGCCGTCGCACAGCGCGGAGCCATGCTCGTCGGGACGCAGCTCGGAGGCGAGCGAGAAGTCCTTCATTGTCCAGCCCATGGTGGCCAGCAGCTCTTCCATCGAGGCGCGGGTGCCCGAACCCGGGTTGCCGACGTTGAAGCGCTTGCCCTTCAGGTCCTCGAAGGTCTTGATATTGGCCTCCTTGCGCGTCACGACGGTGAACGGCTCGGGATGGATCGAGAACACGGAGCGCAGCTTGTCGAAGGGGCCGGCCTGCTTGAACTGGCCTTCGCCGCGGTAGGCGTTGTAGCCGACGTCGGACTGCACGACGCCCAGGTCCAGTTCGCCTGCCTTGATGGTGTTGGCGTTGAACACCGAGCCGCCGGTCGATTCGACCGAACAGCGGATGCCATGGGAGGAGCGGTCCTTGTTGACGAGGCGGCAGATGGCGCCGCCGGCGGCATAGTAGACGCCGGTGACGCCGCCCGTGCCGATACTGACGAACTTCTGTTGAGCGGCGGCGGGAGCCGGCGCCGCGGACAGCAATGCCGTGGCCAGGCCCGCCGCGGCGAGCGACCAGCCATTGCGTAGGCCCAAGGGGTGTTTGACGGACGTGGTCATGCAAACTCCTTTTGGGGGTTTTCCCCGTGAGATTGCCGGTCTTTGCCGGCGGTTGGCGCATCCCGCGAGCCGCGGAACGCCCTGTGCGAATCTTCACGTGCCCGCGCGAGGCGGGCGCAGGCGCGCAGCGGATGCCCCCCGCTGCGCCGGCAGGCGCCGCGCCTAGGCGCGCGCCTGCGCGATGGCCGCGTCGATGGCGCCGGCCAGGCGTTCGGTCAATTGGTCCAGTTCGTCGTCCGTGACGATGAAGGGCGGAGCGAGCAGCACGTGGTCGCCCTGGCGGCCGTCGATCGTGCCGCCCATCGGATAGACCATCAGCCCCCGCGCCATGGCTTCGCGCTTGATGCGCGCATGCAGCGAGAGCGCGGGGTCGAATGTCTGCTTGGTTGCGCGGTCCTGCACCAGTTCCACGCCCATGAAAAGGCCGCGGCCCCGGATGTCGCCCACTTGCGGGTGGTCTCCCAGCGCGCGCTGGAGCCGGTCGCGCAGGCCCGAGCCTTGTTCGCGCACGCGCGCCAGCAGGCCGTCGCGGCGGATCACGTCCTGCACGGCGAGCGCCGCGGCGCAGGCGACCGCGTGGCCGAGGTAGGTGTGGCCGTGCTGGAAGAAGCCGCTGCCTTGCTGCATGGCTTGCACGAGGCGTTGCTGCGCCATGACGGCGCCGATGGGCTGGTAGCCGCCGCCCAGGCCCTTGGCGATGGTGATCAGGTCGGGCGTCACGCCTTCCTGCTCCACGGCGTACAGCGTGCCGGTGCGGCCCATGCCGCACATCACTTCGTCGGCGATCAGCAGCACGCCATGGCGGTCGCATACTTCACGGACCCGGCGGAAATAACCGGGCACCGCGGTGACGGCGCCGGCGGTGGCGCCCACCACGGGCTCGGCCACGAACGCCATGACAGTGCCGGGGCCCAGCCGTTCGAACGTTTGTTCCAGTTCCTGGGCCAGGCGTTCGCCGTACTGCTCGGCGCTTTCGCCTTCGCGCTGGTCGCGGTAGGCATAGCAGGGCGAGACATGCTCCACCTCGATCAGCAGGGGGGCGAATTGCGCCCTGCGCCAGGCATTGCCGCCCACCGCCAGCGCGCCCAGCGTATTGCCGTGGTAGCTCTGCCGACGCGCCACGATGTGGCGGCGCTCGGGTTGGCCGATCTCCACGAAATACTGGCGGGCCATTTTCAACGCCGCTTCCACCGCTTCCGAGCCTCCCGACACGAAATAGGCGTGCGAAATGCCTTCCGGCGCGTCGGCGACCAGGCGGTCGGCCAGGCGCTCGGCGACTTCGGTGGTGAAGAAGCTGGTGTGCGCATAGGCCAGGGCGTCGATTTGCGCGTGCATGGCCGCCTGGATGTCGGGATGGTTGTGCCCCAGGCAGGAAACGGCGGCGCCGCCCGACCCGTCGAGATAGGCGCGGCCGGCGCTGTCATAGACCCAGGCGCCTTGGCCGCGCACGGCGACAGGGGGCGTCTGGCGTAGGGAACGATGCAGGACGTGAGTGGTGTTGCTCATGGGACGATTCCGCAAAGCAGGGGTTGGAGACGGATCCGGGTGTCAGGAGGTCCGGCGGCCTTGGCCGCCGGACCAGTAGATGTTGTCGCTGAGCAGACGCTGCTCGACCTCGGTCAGGCGGCTGAGCACTTCGTCGCCGCCGCGCGCCGTCAGGCGCGCAATCAGGTGTTCGGCCAGGCCCAGCAGGCCGGCGGTGGTATGGAAGAACGATCCCGGGCCCTGGCGCGCCGGCCGCGCCCGCACGCCGTCGCGATCGGGCGGGGCGAAACGCAGCGTATGGCGCGCGTCCACCGCGAGCGGCGACAACGGGTCGTCGGTCAGCGCGACCAGGCCCACGCCGCGTTGGGCCGCCTGGCGCGCCAGCCGGACGGTGGCGGTGGGGTAGGGGGCCTGCGAAATCACGATCAACGCGTCGCCGGCGCCGAGGTTGTCTGCCTGTTCCGCAGGGGCGCCGCCCAGACCGTCGATCAGCACGCTGTTGCGGCGCACCAGCTGGTAGGCGTAGCGCATCTGGAAGGCGATGCCGAACGCCGAGCGCGTTCCCAGGAAACCGACTTGCCTCGCCTCCAGCAGGGTCTGCACGGCCGCGTCGAAGGCGGAAGGCGGGTTCAGCGCGCATACGGAGCCCATGGCCTGGATCTGGTATTCGGTCAGCACGTCGTGCCCGGGCGGGGCGGGCTCTCCGGCGGCGGCCTGCAGGGCGGCGGCGCGATCGCGCAACCCCGGCTTTCCCTTCCCCGCCAGCGCCTGCTGGAAGGGGTGGCGAAAATCTTCGTAGCTGGAGTACCCGATGGCCCGCGCCAGCCTCAGCATCGTCGCCGGAGCGACGCCCAGCGCCTGGGCCTGGCGCCGCATCGACCACAGGCCCACTTCGGCGGGATGCGCCACGACCCAACGCGCCGCCCGCTGCAACTCCGGCGGCAGATGTTCCAGTTTCTCCTGGAGGGCGGGCAGCAGGTCCGACGGCAGGGACATATCGGTGGCAGGCAATTTGAAAAAACACATGATAAATCTGCGAACAATTAAAAAACATATGTTTTTTATAGGGGCTTCCACCTAGGCTCCCGGGGGACAAGCCCGCCACGGTATCCCCGTTCGCAAGTCCATGAATCTTGCTGTCATCCGCCGCAAATTCGTATTCATTTATTTACATCGTGCCGGGGTGTTTTTGTTTGACTCGAATAGATCGTGCGCATATCATTTGTATAGAAATGAATTTCACCCAAACCACTTTTCCCATGACTGACGCCGCGAAACCCGATCCCTCACAGCAGTACGACCTGCGCATTTTGCGAGCCTTGCGCCGCATCACGCGTTCGATCGCGTTGCATTCGCGCCAGCTGTCCGCCGTCAGTCACATCACCGCGCCGCAACTGATGTGCCTGCGCACCGTGATCGGCAATGGCCCCATGACGGCCACCGCCATCAGCCGCGAGATGCACGTCAGCCCCAGCACGGTGGTGGGCATCCTGGATCGCCTGGAAGACAAGGGCTTGATCCGCCGCGAGCGCGGCCGCGAAGACCGCCGCATCGTGTTCGTCACGGCCACGGAAGCGGGGCGTGAACTGGCGCAAGGCGCGCCTTCGCCGCTGCAGAAACACCTTGCCGACGCGCTCAATGCGCTGCCGGAACTCGAACAGGCCACCATCACGCTGTCCCTGGAGCGCATCGTGGCGCTCATGGAGCAGGACGGCCAGGCCGCCGTCGACACGCATGGCGATGTGTCGTCGCCCATCCTTGAAGTGCCCACGGGCGGGGCACCCCCAGAATCGGGAATCGTCGCATGAAGAAAAACGAACTGGATACCCCAACTCTCTCAAGTGCCGTGGCGCCGGCGGTCAGCGCGCAGACCCATACCATGCGTCTGCCCGACCGCAAAGACGGCGCCGCCATCCACCGCCTCATTTCCGAGTGCCCGCCACTCGACCTGAATTCCCTCTACGCGTACCTGCTCCTGGCTGAGCACTTCCGCGACACCTGCGTCCTGGCCGAAAGCTCCGGCGGACGTATCGACGGTTTTATCTCCGCTTATGTGATCCCGGCCCGGCCCGACGTTCTGTTCGTCTGGCAGGTCGCGGTGCACACCCGCGCACGCGGCCATCGGTTGGGCCGCGCCATGCTTCGCGAGCTCTTGCGCCGCAAGGGTCTCGAGCATGTCCGCTATCTCGAAACCACGGTGGGGCCTGACAACCAGGCATCGCGCCGCAGCTTCGCCGGCCTGGCCAGCGAACTGGGCGCCCACGTTTCCGAACAGCCGTTCTTCGACCGGCAACTTTTCGGCGGCGCGGACCATGACGACGAGATGTTGTTGAGGATAGGTCCGTTCGCCTTGCCGACCCCCTAGGGGTGGCGCAAGCCCAGCGGTCTTATCGACTACCGGGATGGTTGGCCGATCCGGACGCGCACAGGCGCCCGGAGGGGGCTGGCCGTCTGTCAACTTATGAGATGAAAGGGAGGATTAATCATATGGACTTGAAAATCTTTGACCGGATGGAGTCGGAGGTGCGGGGCTACATCCGGTCGTTTCCCGTGATCTTCAGCCAGGCCAGGGGTTCGACGCTGATCGATGAGGAAGGCACCGAGTACATCGATTTCTTCAGCGGCGCCGGCACCCTCAACTACGGCCACAACAATCCTGTTCTCAAGGAAAAACTGCTGGAGTATGTGCAATCGGACGGCGTCGTCCACGGCCTGGACATGGCCACCAGCGCGAAGAAGCGTTTCCTGGAGACCGTGGAGCGCGTGCTGCTCAAGCCGCGCAACTGGCAGTACACCCTGCAGTTCACCGGTCCGACGGGGACCAACGCGGTGGAAGCCGCGCTGAAGATCGCCCGGCAGGTCAAGGGACGCCCGAACGTGATTTCGTTCACACACGGCTTCCACGGCGTCAGCGGCGGCTCGCTGGCGGTGACCGCCAACATGAAGTTCCGCGAAGCCTCCGGCTACGCGCTGGGCAACACCAGCTTCATGCCCTACGACGGATACTTCGGTCCGGACGTGGACACCATGGCCTACCTCGAGCGCATGCTGGAGGACCCGAGCAGCGGCATGGACAAGCCTGCCGCCGTCATCGTGGAAACGGTGCAGGGAGAAGGCGGCGTGAACGTCGCCACCCTGCGCTGGCTGAAAGAGCTGGAAAAGCTCTGCAAGCGCCACGACATGCTGCTCATCGTGGACGACATCCAGGTCGGCTGCGGCCGCACCGGCACGTTCTTCAGCTTCGAGGCCGCCGGCATCCGGCCCGACATCATCACCTTGTCGAAATCGCTGTCCGGTTTCGGCCTGCCGATGTCGCTGGTGCTGATGAAGCCCGAATTGGACGTCTGGAAGCCGGGCGCCCACAGCGGCACGTTCCGCGGCAACAACCTGGCCTTCGTCACGGCGACCCAGGCGCTGGAAACCTACTGGACCAACAGCGCCTTCGCCGCCGATATCCAGCGCAAGGAGCGCCAGGTGCGCGACTGGCTGGAGAACCTGGTGCACAGCTATCCCAACGCCGGCCTGTCGGTGCGCGGCCGCGGCCTGATCCAGGGGCTGGTATCCAACGCCACGCCCGCCCTGGCCAACCGCATCGCGCAGAACGCCTTCAAGAAGGGTGTCGTGATCGAAACCTCGGGCGCGCAGGACGAAGTGCTGAAGCTCCTGCCCGCGCTGACGATCGAGGAAGAGCTGCTGGCCAAGGGCCTGGAAGTGATCGAGGCCAGCGTCGCGGAGGCGCTCGCCGAAGAGGGGCAGTCCGCCCGCATCCTGAAATTTGGAGGAAAACGTCAATGATCGTACGCAATGTCAAAGATGTGATCGGCACCGCCGATGAGGTCCGCACCGATACCTGGGTCAGCCGCCGCGTGCTGCTGAAAAAGGACGGGATGGGGTTTTCCTTCCACGAAACCACCATCTTCCCGGGCGGCCGCACCCACATCCACTACAAGAATCATCTTGAAGCGGTGTGGTGCATCGAGGGCGACGGCTCCATCGAGACCATTGCCGACGGAAAGAAGTACGACCTGGGCCCCGGCGTGGTCTACGCGCTGAACGAGCACGACGAGCACTGGCTGTGCGGCGGCAAGGAGCCGCTGCGCGTCATCTGCGTGTTCAACCCGCCGCTGACCGGCCAGGAAGTGCATGACAAGGAAGGCGTCTATGCATTGCCCGAGGCCGAGGCCCAGGTCGCCTGATACAAGGAGGTACGCATGATCTCACCTGCACAGGATCCGTATGCCTCGCGTACGGATCGAAGTTCCGCAATCATCGCCCGGCAGGATCCGGTGGTCTACGAGAACGGCCAGTATGCCAACGCGCTGAACGCCGACCAGATCGGGCAGTACGAGCGCGACGGTTTCATCCTCTTGGAGAACCTGTTCACCGACGATGAAATCCGCGCGCTGTCGTCCGAGGTCGAGCGCATGACGCGCGACCCGTCGATCATCCGTCGCGAAGAGTCCATTACCGAGCCGGGCAGCAACGCCGTGCGCTCCATCTTCATGGTGCACGTGCTCAATCCCTTCCTGGCGCGCCTGGTGCGCGATCCGCGGCTGGTCAACGTGGCGCGGCAGATTCTCGGGTCCGAGGTGTACATCCACCAGTCGCGCGCCAACATGAAGCCCGGCTTCAAGGGCAAGGAGTTCTACTGGCACTCCGATTTCGAAACCTGGCACGTCGAAGACGGCATGCCCTCGATGCGCGCCCTCAGCTGCTCGGTGCTGCTGACCGACAACAACGAGTGCAACGGCCCCTTGATGCTCGTGCCCGGATCGCACCGGCAATTCATCTCGTGCGTGGGCGAAACGCCCAACGAGCACTACAAGCAGTCGCTGAAAAAGCAGGAGTATGGCGTGCCGGATCCGGTCAGCCTGCAGCTGCTGGTGGAGCAGGGCGGCATCCGCTCCATGACGGCCAAGGCCGGCTCGGTGGTCTTCTTCGACTGCAACACGATGCACGGCTCCAACAGCAATATTTCGCCGTGGCCCCGCGCCAACGTGTTCATGGTCTACAACAGCATGGAGAACACCTTGAGTCCGCCCAAGTACGGGCTGACGCCGCGTCCCGAGCACATCGCGACGCGCAAGGCGTTCAAGGCGGTCACGCCGCTCGACACGCTGAAGCTGGTCGGCGGCTGATCCGCCGCCATTGAAAAAAGCCCGGGCCCGGCCCGGGCTTTTTTTGCTGCGCCGCTGCGGCGCAAAAAAGGTCCTTCGAGGGCAATGAGCCGAACGCGCGGCTCGGTACGCCTCTGCTATTCTTGGCGCACCCCTCTATCTTGGAACCGGTCCGCCATGTCTGCCCGCATCCTCAGCCTGCACATCTACCCGCTCAAATCGTGCGCGGGCATCGACCTCGCCGAATCCCCCATCGATCGCGCCGGCCTGGCCTACGACCGCCGCTGGATGTTGATCGGCGAAGACGGGCAGTTCATGACGCAGCGCCAATGGCCGGCCATGGCGCTGATCCGCACGGCGATCACGGAGAACGCCCTGCGCCTGTCGGCGCCCGGCATGCCCGACCTGGACGTGGCCCTGGATGGCTCGGGCCTCGAATCCGGCGCCGAGGACGTCACCGTCTGGAAGGACACGATCGCGGCGCGGCGCGAATCCGCAGCCGCCGGCCGCTGGTTCTCGGAATTCCTCAAGACCCCGTGCCGGTTGTACAAGGTGGACGCGGCCGCGCGGCGGCCGGCCAAGCTCGATTGGGTGTCGCGCTGGACCGAGGCGCATCCCGATCTGGCCGGGATTTTTTCCGGTGACCATCATTTCGGCTTTGCCGACGGCTTCCCTTTGCTGGTGGCCAACCAGGCCTCGCTGGACGAGCTGAACGGCCGCCTGCGCGCCAAGGGCGAGGCGCCGGTCCCGATGGACCGTTTCCGTCCCAATATCGTCGTGCAGGGCGACGAGTGGGAGCCCTTCGAGGAAGACCACACGGCGATGATCGTGGCTGCGGGCGTGAAGATGGCGTTCGTCAAGCCTTGCACGCGCTGCTCGATTCCCGATATCGACCAGCGCACCGCCCAGCATCACGACGAGCCGGGCCGCACCCTGGCGGCCTACCGCAATCTGGAAATAGGGGTGGTGTTCGGCCAGAACGCCATTCTCGACGCGCCCGCCGGGGCGCGCCTGAAGGTGGGGGACGGGGTAGAGATCGAACTGGATTTCTAGCCCGCCGCCAAAGGGGGGCTCAGGCCGAGGACAGCTTCAGGCCGATCAGGCCGAGCACGATGAGGGTCACGCTGGCGATGCGCATCCAGCTGGTGGATTCGCCGAACAGCACGATGCCGGCCACGAAGGCGCCGATCGTGCCGATGCCCACCCAGACAGCATAGGCGGTGCCCAGGGGCAGGGATTTCATGGCGACCGCCAGCAGCCATACGCTGATGGCCATGCCGCCGGCGGTAACGAGGGACGGCCAGAATCGGGTGAATCCATGGGTGTACTTCAGGCCCACCGCCCAGACGATTTCAAACAGGCCTGCAAGTACCAGGATGATCCAGGTCATGTACGACTCCTATTGCATTGCCGGCAAGGCGCCGGCGTAGGGGTCGTCCCCGGAAAAGGGCATGCCGGCCGTGCGGCCGCGCGCGGCAGCGGGCCGTCCCGCTGCGGCAAAAATTATAGAATAGCTTCCGACGGCAGAACCGGATGCCGGGCATCAACTCTTGCAACACTTCGCGTTCCGGGCCGCGAAACCAGGATATTCCCATCATGCAACGCATTATGCTGCGGGCAAAGCTGCACCGCGTCACGGTCACCGAAGCCGACCTCCACTACGAAGGATCGTGCGGCATCGACGAAGACCTGCTGGACGCTGCCGGCATGCGCGAGTTCGAACGCATCGAACTCTACAACGTCACCAACGGCGAACGCTTCGACACCTATATCATCAAGGCGGCCCGCGGCAGCGGCGCCATTTCCTTGAACGGCGCCGCCGCGCGCCGGGCCCAGGTCGGCGACTTGCTGATCATCTGCACCTATGGCCCGATGTCCGAAGCCGATTCGGCCGTGCACAAGCCGCAGGTCGTGCTGGTGGACGACGCCAACCGCGTCAAGGAAATCCGCAAGTTCCCGGCCTGACGCCGGGCCGTTCGCGGCGCCTGCCTTGCCGGCCGGCGCCGCGCCAACCCTGAACTGTTTCATCATGAGCTTCCAGGTCATCATCCAACCCAGCCAGCATCAATTCCCGGTCGAGCCCGGCCAGACCGTGCTCGATGCCGCTCTGGCCGCTGGCATCGTCCTGCCCTACAGCTGTCGCAACGGCGCGTGTTCCACCTGCAAGGGCCGCGTGGTTTCCGGGGAGTTCGATGCCGGGCAGTATCCGGCGCAGATCCTTTCGCCCGAGGAGCTGGCCGACGGCTATACGCTGTTCTGCCAGGCCCGTCCCGCTTCCGACATGGTGGTCGAGTCCACCGAGGTCCGGCTGGCCAGCGACATCCAGATCCGCAAGCTGCCCTCGCGCGTGCAGACTCTGGAGCGCGTGGCGCCGGACGTCACGGTGATCAAGCTGCAACTGCCGGCCTCCGAGCAGTTCCGCTACTACGCGGGCCAGTACATCGAAGTCATCCTGAAGGACGGCCGCCGGCGCAGCTATTCCATGGCGGGGGCCCCGCACACCGGCAGTCCGCTCGAACTGCACATCCGACACATGCCGGGCGGCGTCTTCACCGACCACGTGTTCGGCGCGGGCGACACGCAGATGAAAGAGCGCGAGATCCTGCGCCTGGAAGGGCCTTTCGGCTCCTTCTTCCTGCGCGAAGACAGCGACAAGCCCGTCGTGCTGCTGGCCAGCGGCACCGGTTTTGCCCCGGTCAAGGCCATTGTCGAGCACATGATCCACAAGAACATCGACCGTCCCGTCGCGCTGTACTGGGGCGGACGCCGCCCGCGCGATCTCTACATGCACGAACTGGCGCAGTCGTGGGCGACCCAGTTGCCCGATTTCCGCTATGTGCCCGTGGTGTCCAACGCGCTTCAGGAAGACGGCTGGACGGGGCGTACCGGTTTCGTTCACGAGGCCGTCCTGCAGGATCTTCCGGACCTGTCGGGCCACCAGGTCTACGCCTGCGGCACGCCGCTGATGGTAGACGCCGCCCGGCGCGAATTCAGCGCCCAGAACGGGTTGCCGCCGGAGGAGTTCTACGCGGACGCCTTCACGTCCGAAGCCGATCTGGCGAAAGCCGCGTCCTGAGCCACTGAGTAACAGGGCATGAACGAAAGGGGGGGAAGGAACGGGCCTGGAAAGGTTTGTGACTTCCGCCCCTTTTTATTCCGTAGGCGCGGGCAAATCGCCGGGGTAAACTGCCGTGGCAGCAGCTTGCCAGGGGTCGCGGACATCGGGTCCGGAAGCCGAGTTGGCACGCAAGGAGCAATGCGGGCATGAAAGTAGCGGTATTGGGTGGCGGCATCATCGGAATCTCCAGCGCCTGGTGGCTGAACCAGGCGGGCCACGACGTCGTGGTCATCGATCGCTGCACCGGTCCCGCCCAGGAAACCAGCCTCGCCAACGGCGCCCAGATTTCGGTGTCGTATGCCGAGCCCTGGGCCAATCCGCAGGCTCCCCTGAAGCTGCTCAAATGGATGTTCCAGGACAACGCCCCGCTGTTGTTCCGTCCGCAGCTCGACTGGCGGCAATGGATGTGGGGGCTTGCGTTCCTGCGCGAATGCATGCCCGGCCGCCTGGCTCCCAATATCCGCGCCATGGTCCGCATGGCGGAATACAGCCGCGCCACCCTGCGCGGCATGCGCGCGGACCTCGGCATCCAGTACGACCACCTGGAACGCGGCATCCTGAACTTCTATCGCGACCAGCACGAATTCGAGACCTCGCAACGCGCGGCCGGCCTGATGCGTGATTTCGGGGTAGAGCGGCGGGTGGTGTCCACGGAAGAGGTCATCGCCATCGAGCCCGCCCTGGCCCCGCATCGCCAGACGATCGTCGGGGGCGACTACACGCCCGAGGACGAAAGCGGCGACGTGCACCTGTTCACGGCGGCCCTCGCGGAACGCTGCGTCCGCGCCGGCGTGGAGTTCCAATACAGCACCCGCGCCACGCGCCTGCTGACCACCGGCGGCACGGTGCAAGGCGTTGAACTCATCGGGCCCGACGGCCGCTACGGCGCGCTGTCGGCCGACGCCTATGTCGTGGCGCTGGGCAGTTTCAGCCCGGGCCTGCTGCGCCCCCTGGGCATTCCCTGCAACGTCTATCCGGCCAAAGGCTATTCCGCGACTTTCCCGGTGCTCAAGCCGGAAGCCGCGCCCATGGTCAGCCTGACGGACAGCAGCCATAAAGTCGTGTTTTCCCGTTTGGGCGACCGCCTGCGCATGGCTGGCACCGCGGAGCTGTCGGGATATTCCCGCAGCCTGAATACGGGCCGCTGCGAAGCCATGAGCCGTCTGGCGCGCGAACTTTTTCCCGATGCGCTCGATTTCGAGCGTGTCAGCTATTGGTCGGGCCTGCGCCCGTCCACTCCCTCGAACGTGCCCATCATCGGCCGCAGTCGCATCCCCAACCTGTATGTCAATACAGGCCACGGGACGCTCGGCTGGACGATGGGCGTTGGCTCGGGCCGGGCATTGGCCGATCTCCTCAGCGGACGGCGGCCGGAACCGGAATTCCCTTTTCTTGGTCTGTGAACCTATGAAGAATCTGCAATTGGCGGGCATTGCCCGCGCGATGTTCGCCAACCGGCGCGCATGGGTATTCGGGGCTGCCATGGCGGTCGCCGGAGCGGCGAATGCCGCCGCGGTCGAAATACAGGTCTGGCACACGCTGACCGACGCAAACAAGGCCGAGTTCGAAAAACTGGCCAAACAATACAACAAGGAGCAGGACCAGGTCCGCGTGACGCTGCGCGGCTTCGCCTCGTCCGCCGCGCTGGAACAGGAGGCCGTGTCCGCGGTCAAGGCCAAGAAGGGCCCGAACCTGCTGCAACTGACCGACAACCATTCGCCCGAAGTCGTCGCCCAGCACAAGGCCGTGCTGCCGCTGTACGAATTGCTGGCCAAATATCCGATCAAGGACCTGAACTGGTTCGTGCCGGCCACCAGCAGCTTCACGCGCGACAGCAAGGGCCGCCTGCTGGCCTTCCCCTGGATGGCCGAAGTGCCGGTGATGTTCTACAACACCGCCGCCTACAAGAAGGCCGGCCTGGATCCCAAAAAGCCCGCCCGCACCTGGACCGCCCTGCAAGGCGAACTCCTGAAGCTGCGCGACGTGGCCGACATCGACTGCCCGTACGCGTCCAGCGACCAGGTTTCGGTCCACCTGGAGAACCTGGCGCCCATCAACAACCAGCTGTTCACCAGCAACAACAACGGGCTGGACGCCGTCAGCAAGAAGTCCGCCGCCCCGGCCATGCAGTTCGATACGCTCTACATGCGCCACATCTCGCTGATGGTGAGCTGGAAGCGTTCGCTGCTGTTCGTGGCGCACTCGGGCGACAACGCCAGCGACAAGCTGTTCGCCAAGGGCGAATGCGCGGTGCTGACTTCCAACACCGGCGCCTTCGGCCAGTTCATCAATACCAAGTCGCTGTCCTTCGGCGTGGCGCCGCTGCCTTACTACGACCAGGTCACCAAGGACGGCGGCAAGCCGTTCGTGAGCGGATCGGCGCTGTGGGCGCTCGAGGGCCATCCCCAGGCCGAGGAGAAGGCCACCGCCCAGTTCCTGGCCTGGCTGTCCAAGCCCGTCATCGCGGCCGAATGGCACCAGCGCACCGGCTATCTCCCGCTGACGGAAGCCGCCTTCCGCGCTTCGGACGTGTCGTTCTACGACCGCATTCCGGGCGTCCAGGCGCTGATCGCTTCCATGCGCACCCAGCCGGGCACCAACAGCCGCGGCTTCCGCATGGCCAACTACCAGCGCATCGAGCCGGTCTTCAACGAGCAGCTCAACGAAGCTTTCGAGGGCAAGGTGCCGCCGGTCGCGGCGCTGAACAACGCCGCCTCGCAGGCCCGCAGCATCGCCGCGCAACGCTGATTGCGGCGGCTTGGCCTGGCGGCGGCACCCCCGCCAGGCCTGCAGGGAAACCGGTCCTTGGACCGGTTTTTTTCGTCCCGAAAGCGCGGAAGCGGCCGGCGGGACCAAACCATCCATGCGTACATGCCAGTCTGGCGAGGCAGGAGGCGCTCATCCACCATGCGTGCATGCGCATCGCTTCCGATGCGCCCATTGTTCGCGGTGAGGCATGGTTCGACTCTTCTTCATGGCGGCAGGCCTGTCCTGCCTGGGGGCTTGCACATGGTCCGACCAGGGCGTTGCCGGATCGTCCTGGCAGGGCGCGCGGCCGGCCGCGCAAGGCTTTCGTTTCGATTGGCAGCTGTCCGGCGATCCGGCCGTGGCGCCCATGCAGGTGTTCGACGACGGCAAGGAAACTTGGCTGCAATTCGCGCCCGGCCAGGCCTTGCCGGCGATCTTCGGCATCGGCACCGATGGCGAGCGCGCCTTGCCGTATTTCCGGCGCGATCCCTATGTGGTGCTGACGGGCGGCTGGAACAGCCTTTCGTTCCGCGGAGGGCGCCTGACGGCGCGGGCGCAGCGCATGCAGCCGGTTGCCGAGGCCGGAGGCGAACACGCGCCATCCGCGCCGCAAGCCGTCGTCCAGCGCATCGCGCCGGCCCCGGCGTCCGTCGGCGCCTTGGCTGCGGGCGGCCCCCTGGCCGTGGCCGCCGAGCCCGCGGGCCCGGCCGATACCGGCGTGGCCGGCGCCGTCGCGTCGCCGCCGCCGGAACCGGATAACGCCGGCGTTCCCGCCACGCTGTACCGCGCCGCGCCGCCGGACGCCACGCTGCGGGCCGTGCTCGCGCGCTGGGCGGGCATGGCGGGGTGGACGTTCCAGCCTCAGCACTGGGCCGTGGACGTCGACATCCCCTTGTCCGCCACGGCGGAATTCTCTGGCGACTTCAAATCGGCCGTGCGCGATCTGCTGGGCTCCACCGAGCTTGCGGAGAAGCCCCTGCAGCCTTGCTTCTATGGCAACAAGGTCCTGCGCGTCGTGCCGTTGGCGCAGTCCTGCACGCGCACGGCCGCGCCGGGAGGGGCCGCCGCATGACCCGCAAACTCTTTTTGTGCGCCGTGGCGTCAGGCGTGTTGGGAGGCTGCTCCATATCGCAGCAGGTTACCGATCTCGGCCGCGCCGCCCGCGATCGGCAGGCCGGGGTCACCGCCACGCACCAGGCGTTCGCCGACGGCCTGGCGGATCGCAAGGCGCGCATCGCCGCGCAAGAGGTGGCGGCGCCCTGGCTGGCGGGCAAGCCCCAGCCGCTCGCGCGCGAGGTGCTGCTGCCTCCCGCCTTGCGGGAGAACGTGCGCACCACGCTGATGCTGGCGGACGACGCCGACCTGTCCACGGTGGCGCAGCGCCTGACCGCCGCGACGGGCATCGCCGTGCGGGTGCAGCCAGACGCCTTGCTGCCGCTGGACCTGTTCCTGCCGCGGCTCGCCGTCAGCGGCGCGCTGACGGTCCCGTCGCCGGCCAATATCGAGGTCCGCGCGGGCGGCCAACCGTTGGCCGACCTGCTCGATGCGCTGGCGGCGCGCTATTCGGTGCATTGGCGCTATGAGCGCAATGCGCTGGAGTTCTACCGCATCGAAAGCCGGGTGTTCGACCTGCGCGCGCTGTCGCTGGCCAGCAAGGTCGACATCCGGCTGGGCCGCTCCGGCAGCGGCGAAGGGGAGGGTTTCGAAAGCGCTTCCAATACGTCGCTGTCCGCCGGCCAGCACGATGCGCTGGCCATCCTGCGCGCCAACATCCTGCCGTTCCTGACCCGCTCCGGCGTCATGGCCGATGCCGTCGAGGGGGCAACCTCCATCGTCGTCACCGACACCCCCGAGGCCCTGGACCGCGTTGCCCGCTATCTCGAGCGCGAGAACAAGGCGTTGACCCGCCGAGTCCGGCTGGTCTTCGAGGAAATCACCGTCATCGCCAACGAGTCCGCGGCCGGCGGCATCGACTGGAATGCCGTGTATGCCGCTGCTGGCGCGACGGCCCGGCTGGCGCTGCCCGGCGGCGGCGACGCAGTGCTCGACGCCGCGGTGCGCAACGGCCCTTTCCAGGGCTCGCAGGCCATCGTCTCCGCGCTCAGCGCAATGGGCGCCGTCGTGCGGCACAGCAAGGTTCCCGTCCTGACCTTGAACCGCAGGCCCGTCACCCACGCCATCAGAACCACGTTTTCCTACATCGATCGGGTGCAGAGCACTGCCGTTCCCGGAACCACGGCGGGCGGAGCCAACGGCACGCTGCCCGCGGTCTCCATCAGCCAGAAGGAAGAAACGGTAGGTTCGTTCCTGACGCTGCTGCCCGATATCCAGGAAGACGGCCAGATCCTGCTGTCGCTCGCCTACGATAACGCCGTCGCGCAACCCTTGAAGACCATCGCTTTCGGCGAGCGCGGCAATCAGGTCCAGGTCCAGCAGATCACGATCGACGGCAACGGCACCGTGCAGCAGATCGAGCTGCGGCCCGGGCAGCCCATCATCGTTTCCGGCTTCGACCGCAGCCAGGATCAGCACGAACGCCGGCGGCTTGCGCCCGGCGCGCCGCTGATCGCGGGCGGCCAGGACAGCGGCGCCTCGGAACGCACAACGACGCTGGTGCTGGTGACGGCCCAGGTCGAAGAGGGGTACTGAGCATGGACCGCGTCCCCGACACGCTGCTGCTCGATTGCCCGGGCACGGGCCGGACGCTGGCGTTCGGCCTGCGCTGGTTTGCCCTGATCGGCTCCAACCTGCCTGCGCTGGCCCGTTCGCGCGGGCGGCGTTTGCGGGCCAGCCACTACGTGGTGGGCGGAGCGCCCGCGACGATGGCGGGTTATGGCCGGTTGCGGCCGCGGCGGCTGGGCGGGTGGCGCGCAGGGCGCGCGCGAGGGAATGGGGCGCCATTCATCCAGGCCGCCGCGCAGCTCTATGCCTTGCTGTACCCCGATGGCGGGCACAGCCTGATCCGCCTGCCGGACGGCCGGCTCTGGCTGGTGGCGGCCCAGCGTGGCACGGTGCTTTCGCAGACCGACCGGGTCTTCGCCTCCCAGGACGAGGCCCTGCGGGAACAGGCGGCATTGCTTTCCCAGCGGCCTGCCTTGCCTGCGCGGGAGGCCGAGGCGGCCTGGGCGGCGCTGCTGCAGGCGGCGGACCCTGCCTCCCGGCTGACCGTGCTGCCGAGCCGCTGGGCCGAACTGCCGCTCGCCTTGCGGCTATTCCTGGCGTGCGTGGGGGTATCGGCCGTCGCGCCGGCGCTCTGGAACGCCCTGGCGCCGCAATGGCAGGCGCGCGAAGCGCCCGCGCCCGGCAACGCCGATAGCGGCCCGCCTCCGCAGGATCCTTACCTCGTCTTGCTGCAAACCACCGCGGCCCATGTCCCGTCCGACCTGAATCGCGTAATGGCCGGCCTGGGCAAGCTGCCCATACAGGTCCGGGGCTGGGCGTTGAGCCGCGCGCATTGTCTTGCGGAAACGCGGCAGTGGACGTGTTCGGCCGCCTACGTCCGGGCTCATCCCGCCGCCACGAACCAGACGCTGTATGCGCTGCGGCCGGTAGGGTGGGACGTGTCGTTCCAGCCGATGGAAGCGGCGACGCTGTCCTGGCGGATACCGTCGGGGCAAGCCTGGCTCGCGGACCTGTCGTTGCCCACCCGCGCCCAGGTCGACACCGAACTGGTCACGGCGCTGCAGCGCTTGCAGCCGGCCTTTTCCGCCGTTGCGTTGGCGGCGGCCGCGCCGTTGCCCATGCCCGCGCAACCGGCGGCCAATGGCTTTGTGGCTGCACATTCGGACCAGGCCGGCATTCGCCGCCGGGTCCTTACGTTGCGGGGGCCCTTGCGTTCGTTCGTCTTGCTGCCGGGCGCCATCCCGGTGGCGCGGTGGTCGCGCCTGTCGCTCGAGATCCAGCCGCAGCCCAACCCCGGCCTCGCCGCGAGCACGCTCATCGCTGAATTGCACGGAGAACTCTATGAACAGGAATAGGGCGGACGCTGTCTGCCGCGGGTTCGCGGCCCGCTTCGTCCGCGGCCTTGCGCTGTCGGCGGCGCTGGCGCCGTGCGCCCATGCCCAGATGCCGCCGCCACCCCCCGAGGACCAGCAGGCCTGGCCGGAAGCGGAAACCGTGCGCGCGCTGTTGCGCGCTGACGCCGCCGCCGCGTTGGCCGATTGCCGGGTGCCCGGCATCTGCCCGGCCGGCGCGGCGTCCGTGCCGCAGGCCGCTCCCGTCCGCCCATCCGACGACATCCGCGTGCTCGCCATATTCGGCGTCGCCCGCAGCCTGCGGGTCGATCTCAACGTCAACGGCGCCGTGCTGCGCTACCAATCCGGCCGCGGCGCGCCTGTCGCGGGTTCCGCCGCGGCGGAAACCTACCAGCTGCTCGCCATCGAGGATGCCTGCGTGCGGCTGCGCCGCGACGGCCTCGAACGCACCGCCTGCCTGGATCTCGGCAGGGTCTATCCATGACGGCGTCCTCCTTGCTGCCCGCCGTCGCGGCCTGGCATCCGCCCGAGCTGCGGACGCCGGAAGACATCGGCCGCATGGCGCCCGCCTTCGTGCGAGCCCTGGGCCGCGAGTTCGACCTGGCCGCCCTGGCGGGCAGGCTGTGCCCCGTACTGCTGGAATCCGGAGAGGTCGCGGTCTTCGCCGTGAAGGACTACACGCTGGGCGACCAGATCGACGAAATCGAGCGCATGGTCAAGGCGGAGGGCTACCGGCTGGCGCGCGTGCCGCGCTACCAGTTGCCGGCGCCGCTGCTGTTGATGGTCGCCCGGGGCCAGTTGGCGGCCCCGGGCCTGGCCGCGCGGACAGGGGCGCAGCAGGAAGCGCGCGCCTCCGCTCTGGCCGCGCTGTTCCTGGACATCGTCCGCTGGGGCGTGGCGCAGGGGGCAAGCGACGTGCACATCAACGTCGACCGGCGGCGGGAGGCCTGCGAGATCCGCTACACCATCGGTGGCGAGTACGTCGGCACCGAGCGCTTCGCCGGCCTGTCCAATGCGACGCTGCTGGAAGTCCTGGCCGTGGCCTGGATGGACGTCAGGGGGGGCAATGGCGCCGTCTTCGATCCGGCGCTGGAACAGCAGGGGCGCATCGCGCTGGACATCGACGGCGCGCCGATCGTGCTGCGTTGGGCCTCGCTTGCCACCGACGCGGGGCCGTCCGTCTGCCTGCGGATCCTGCGGCGGGATGCGACGGCCGACGGCGATCTGCTGGCGCTGGGCTATCTGCCTGCCCAAGTGGAGGCTCTGGTGCGCGCCCGCGAACGCGAGGGCGGAGCCATCGTGCTCGCGGGCGTGGTGGGTTCGGGAAAGTCCACCACCATCGCCGCCTTGATGCGCGGAATCGCGCCTACCCGCAAGGTCATTACGCTCGAAGACCCGGTGGAATATCTCATCGGCAACGCCTTGCAGAACACCCTGGGCGCAGCCCTGGCGGAGTCCGCCTGGCCGGCGTTCGACACCAAGCTCAAGACCATCAAGCGGTCCGCGATGAATGACCTGCTCATCGGCGAAATCCGCGATATGGATACCGGCCGCGCCTTCATGGACCTGGTCAGTTCCGGAATCAGCCTGTACACCACCACCCACGCGGCCTGCGCCGTGATGATTCCGGAACGCCTGGCCTCGGACGCGATCGGCGTATCGCGGGATTTCCTGGCCTCGCCGGGCATTCTCAAGCTGCTGGTCTACCAGACCTTGCTGCCGCGCCTGTGCGCACGCTGCGCGCTGCCGGCGGACAGCCTGTGGGCGGCATCGGGCGGATCGTCGGGGGCCGGCGTTGCCGCCGACTGGCGGGGATGGGTCCACGGCATGGCCGCGACGTTTCAGCTGGACGCGGGCTCGCTCAGGGTACGGAATCCCGCGGGCTGTCCCGATTGCAGACGGCCGCACCTGCCCGAGCTCAACGGCACGGCGGGCCGTTGCGTCGCGGCCGAGATGGTCGAACCTGAGCGTGTGGACGGATTTCTCGAACGGGTGCGCACGCGCGACAACCTGGGCCTGAGGCAACAGGCCCGGGCGGCGGGGCCGGCCGCCTGGCGCGATGAAGCCAAGCGCGGCGGGCAGGCGCTCGACAGCGCCCTGTACCGGGCCAGCCTGGGCGAAATCGATCCGCGCTCCCTGTTGCGCCGCTTCGACCTTCCTGCGGGCGTGCCGGATATCGGCGTCGGATCAGGCGGAGCCGCCCATGGCTGAACCGCTCGCTCCGAAGGCGCCTGCGTGGCGCCGGCCGATTGGCGGCGCCGCGCTGTTGCGCCTGGACGCGGCGCGCTTTCGCTCGGGCCGCGCGGACTACTACGAGTATCTGGCGGACCTGGTAGAGGGCACGCAAGGGCGCAAGAGCCTGCGCGACATCTTCGAGGACGACGCGCGCCGATACGGCCAGGACACCGTGCGCGGCCGTCTTTCGCAGCACTGGGCGTCCGCCTACCAGGACGCCGGCGGCGACCTGGGCGCGGCGTGGTCCGGCACGCTGCCTGCCGGCGAATGCCTGTTGCTCGGTTGCGTGCAGGACGAGGGCGGAGACCTGGCCGCCGCGCTGCGGGACCTGGCGCGCGCGGCGCGGCAGGCGGCGCAGGCCTGGCGGGCTCTCGTATCCACGGCCGCGGCGGGCGTGGCCGCGGCGGCGGTCGCCTTTGCGTTGTTGCTGGCCATTCCTTTTTTCACCGTGCCGCGCTTGCAGCACGTCTTCCAGGCGGTGCCGGCGGAAGACTACGCCCGCCTGACCCGGGCCTTGTTCGCGCTCGCCGAGGGCCTGAGGTCGTGGCTGCCGTTGTGGCTGGTGCTGGTCTTCGGCCTGGCCGCGCTGGGCCTCTGGTCGCTGCCGCACTTCACGGGGCCGGTCAGGGCGCGCCTCGACGGCTGGCTGCTGTGGCGGCTCTATCGCGATTTCCATGCCATCCGCTTTCTTTCCCTGTTGGCCGTGCTCGTCAGGCAGCACGGGTCCGCCGACACCCGCCTGCGGCGTGCCCTGGCGGTGCAGGCGCGCGGCGCGCCGCCCTGGCTGCTCGTGCACCTGCAGGACATGCTGGCACGGATCGATGCCGGCCTGACCGGCCCCGAGATATTCGGCACGGGCCTGCTCGAGACGGAAACCTGGTGGTACATGGCCGACATGATCGACGCCTTGGGCATGGAGGCCGGCCTGGCCCGGGCCCGCCTGCGCGTGGAGGGACGTCTGCTCGCGCATGTGCGGCGGCAGGCCTCGGCGCTGCGCTGGCTGCTGCTGATCGCATCCGTGGCGGCGGTGCTGGGGATCACGCTCTGGCACTACGGCGTGATCGACGAATTGCGCCAGGCGCTCACCAATTTCTATGCCAGCCGGTAGGCGGCAGGCGTCGGCGGCCCGCCTCGCCGCCGGCGCTACATCACCCAGGAGACAAGCATGCGGCTTTCCAATGAATTCCCGTCCGGCGCCACCCGGCAACGGGGCTTTTCGCTGATGGAAGTATCCATCGTCACCGCCATCGTGCTGCTGATCGCGATCGTCGGCATCCCGGCCATCGGCGCCTATGTCATCGAAAACAAGGTGCCCAAGGTGGGCGAGGAATTGCAGCGCTTCATCGCCAGCATGAAGATCAACGGCCTGGGCGGGGGCGTTACGCCCTACGCGGGCCTGGACACGGGCGCCATGGCCAACGCCCTGCGGGACTCCAGCGTCCTGTCCGTGCAGGGCACGGGCGCGGGGGCGCGGATCGTGCATGGCCTGGGCGGCAACGGCGTGGGCAGCAATGGCGTCATCGAGGTGGCGGCGGCCGCGTTCGGCAGCGCGGGGCTGGGTTCCGCGTTTTCCATCACGCTGACCAACGTCAGCCATGCCGCGTGCCCGGCGCTGGCCTCGGTGCTGCAGCGGATGTCCGAAATCATCTCCATCGGCGGGGAGGGGGGCGTCCGTGTCGTGAAGAACGCGCTGGCCACGCCCAGCGTGCCGTACCGGGCCGCCCTGGCCCAGGCGCAATGCAGCCAGGGCGACGTCAACACCTTTGTGTTCACCGCCAAATGAACGGGCGTCCGCCTCCGCGCAGGCAACGCGGATTCTCGATGCCGGGCCTGGCGCTTGCCTTGGCCCTGACCGTCATGGCCGCCATCTGGGCCTCCAACCAACTGGCGCAGCGGATCGAGGACGCGGCGGCGCGCTCCGCGGGAGTGTGGCTCACGCAGATCCGGCTGGCCGTGGACCAGGTGCTCTCCACGCATTTCACGGCGCTGGCCAAAGGAGAGGCGCCGCGCGACACGCAGGGGACGCCGTTGTTCGCCGACCCCTGGTCGCCCGGCCTGGGCGAGCTGCGCGCCGCGGGATACCTGCCTGGCGGCTTTCCCGATCGTTCGGCCATGGGCTTTGCCGCGCAGGTCCGGGTCGTCCGGGCTCCGGCATGCCCTGGCGCGCAATGCCGGCTGGATGGACTGGTCTACAGCGCCCAGCCTCTGCTGAAAAAAGGGACGAATACGCCGGACCTGGTGGGCATGGCGGCCGTCATCGAGGCCGCCGGCGGCTATGGCGGCGCCGTGTGGCCGGGCTCGCCCGGGCGGCTGCGCGGGGCCGCATTCGATTTCGCGAATCCTCCGGCGGCGGGCGCGCCGGCCCATGCGCCGGGCACCCTGGCGCTGTGGGCGGGGGCCGGAGCAGGAGAAGGGGGGCCGGACCTGGATCGTTTCGTGCGTCGCCACGACACGCGCGATCCCGAGCTCCAGGGCTCGCTCACCGTCGGATCGTCGGCCTCGGTCGGCGCCTACCTTTCCATCGGGGCCCGGGCTGCGGCGGGGCAATACTGCGGCGTCGCCAACGGGACGATGGCCAATTCGGCCCAGGGAGAGCTGCTGACGTGCCAATCCAATGTCTGGGCCCAGGCCAGCGGCGGCTTCGGCGGCGCGTTCAGTGTGAATCACCCCCTGGGTTGCTACCATTACTCCGGCGTGTCCACGGCCAATCCGCGCACGGGCAGTTGCTCGTGCCCGTGGGGCTACAGCGCCGTGATTGTTTCGGCGGGCGGCAAATGGACCCAGACGGAAGGCTGGACCACCGGCTACGTCTGCGTGCGCTGAGCCGGTTCCCGCCCATTGCCGCGTACGCCCGCCAACACTCTATAATCAAAAATTCGCCTAAATCCTGCTTCATCCACGATGAAATCCTCCGAGATTCGCCAGCAGTTCCTGCAATTCTTCAAGTCCAAGGGACACACCATCGTCCCTTCGTCGTCGCTCGTCCCCGGCAACGACCCGACTTTGCTCTTCACCAATTCGGGCATGGTCCAGTTCAAGGACGTCTTCACGGGCAAGGAATCGCGGTCCTACACGCGTGCCACCTCGTCGCAGCGCAGCGTGCGCGCCGGCGGCAAGCACAATGACCTGGAGAACGTGGGCTACACCGCCCGCCACCATACGTTCTTCGAAATGCTGGGCAACTTCAGCTTTGGCGACTATTTCAAGCGTGACGCCATCCAGTACGCCTGGGAGCTGCTGACCCAGGTTTACAAGCTGCCGGCCGAGAAGCTCTGGGTCACCGTGTACCAGGAAGACGACGAGGCCTACGACATCTGGGCCAAGGAAGTCGGGGTGCCGGCCGAGCGCATCATCCGCATCGGCGACAACAAGGGCGCGCGCTACGCGTCGGACAACTTCTGGCAGATGGCCGATACCGGCCCCTGCGGCCCGTGTTCGGAAATCTTCTACGACCACGGCCCCGAGATCTGGGGCGGCCCCCCGGGATCGCCCGAGGAAGACGGCGACCGCTACATCGAGATCTGGAACCTGGTGTTCATGCAATTCGAGCGCGATGCCGCGGGCAACATGCCGCGCCTGCCGCGCCCCTGTGTCGATACCGGCATGGGCCTGGAGCGTATCGCCGCCGTGTTGCAAGGCGTGCATTCCAACTATGAAATCGACCTGTTCCAGCACCTGATCGCCGCCGCCGCGCGCGAAACCGGCATCAAGGACCTGGAAGACAATTCGCTCAAGGTCATCGCGGACCACATCCGCGCCTGCTCGTTCCTGATCGTCGATGGCGTGATTCCCAGCAACGAAGGCCGCGGCTACGTGCTGCGCCGCATCGTCCGCCGCGCGCTGCGCCATGGCTACAAGCTGGGGCAGACCAAGCCGTTCTTCCATCGCCTGGTGCCCGACCTGGTCGCCGAGATGGGCGAGGCCTATCCGGAACTGGCCGCCACCGCCGAGCGCGTGGCGCAGGTGCTGAAGCAGGAAGAAGAGCGTTTCGGCGAAACGCTCGAACACGGCATGCGCATCCTGGATGCCGCCCTGGCCAACGTGCCCAAGGGCGGCCAGCTGGACGGCACCACGCTCTTCACGCTGTACGACACCTACGGCTTCCCGGTGGACCTCACCGCCGACATCTGCCGCGAACGCGAAGTGGACGTGGACATGGCCGGCTTCGAGGTCGCCATGGAACGCCAGCGCGACCAGGCGCGCGCCGCCGGCAAGTTCAAGATGGCCGAGGGCCTGAGCTACGAAGGCGCGGATACGCGTTTCGAAGGCTACGAAAAGCTCGAACTCGATGGCGTCAAGGTCACGGCCCTGTACGTCGACGGCACGCAGGTCCAGCAGGTCGAGGCCGGCCAGAACGCGGTCGTCGTGCTCGACGCCACGCCGTTCTACGCGGAATCGGGCGGCCAGGTGGGCGACACCGGCCTGCTGGAGGCCGACGGCTTGCGGTTCGCCGTCGCCGACACCTTGAAGATCCAGTCCGGCGTCTTCGGCCACCACGGCCTGCTCGAATCGGGCACCCTGTCCGTGGGCGACACGCTGCTGGCGCGCGTGGACGCGGTGCGCCGCGCCCGTACGGTGCGCAACCACTCGGCCACCCACCTCATGCACAAGGCCCTGCGCCAGGTGCTGGGCGCGCACGTGCAGCAGCGCGGCTCGCTGGTGGATCCCGACAAGACCCGTTTCGACTTCGCCCAGGATGCGCCGCTGACGGCCGAGCAGATCGCCCGCGTCGAAGCCATCGTCAACGCGGAAATCCTCGCCAACCAGCCCACCGTGGCGCAGGTCATGCCCTATGACGACGCGGTCAAGGGCGGCGCCATGGCGCTGTTCGGCGAAAAGTACGGCGATACGGTCCGCGTGCTCGATATCGGCTTCTCGCGCGAGCTTTGCGGCGGCACCCACGTCGCCCGCACCGGCGATATCGGCCTGTTCAAGATCGTTTCCGAGGGCGGCGTGGCCGCGGGCGTGCGCCGCATCGAGGCCATCACCGGAGACAACGCCCTGGCTTGGGTGCAGAACCAGAATGCCTTGCTGACGCAAGTCGCGGGGATGCTGCGTTCCTCGCCCGCGGACCTGCCCGCGCGCATCGCGCAGGTGCAGGACCAGGTCAAGGCGCTCGAGAAAGACCTCGAACAATCGCGCAGCAAGCTTGCCGCCAGCGCGGGCAATGACCTGGCCTCCAGCGCCGCGGTCGACGTCAAGGGCATCAAGGTCCTGGCCGCCGGTATCGGCGACGTGGATCCCAAGGCGCTGCGCGGCATGGTCGACAACCTGAAAGATCGCCTGAAGCCGGCGGTCGTGCTGCTGGCCACGGGCTCCGCCGATGGCAAGATCAGCGTGGTGGGCGGCGTCACCGCCGACCTGACCGACCGCATCAAGGCGGGCGATCTGGTCGGTTTCGTGGCCGCCCAGGTCGGGGGCAAAGGCGGCGGCCGTCCGGACATGGCCATGGGCGGCGGCACCGACGTCAGCGCCTTGCCCGCGGCGATCGCCAGCGTGCAGAAGTGGGTCGACGAGCGTCTGTGATGAGCACTCCTGATGCCGGCGCGCAAGCGCCGTCCTTCGAGCAAGAGGTCGACGCCAGCGGCCTGACCTGCCCCTTGCCCATCCTGCGCGCCAAGAAAGCCTTGGCGCAGATGGCGAGCGGCGAGGTGCTGCGCGTCATCACCACGGACCGCAACGCGATCCGCGACTTCCAGGCTTTCGCCCGCCAGACGGGCAATACCCTGGTGGCGCAGCAGGAAGTCGACGGCCGCGGGGTGCACTTCCTGCGGCGGCGCTGACTGCCTGCTTCCGGGGCGCAAGAACAAAAGGGCCCGCCTTCCGGCGGGTCCTTTTTTTGGCCGTCCGAACGGCTACTTGCGGACGGCTGCGGCCACGGCCTGGGTGATCGTGAAGTCGACGAGATCGCCTTCCTTCAGCTGCTGGAGCCGCGCCTGCAGGGCAGGGTCGCGCACCTGGACGGTGCGCATGCCGCCTTGCGGACCCTTGAGCGTAACCAGGTTGGCGCTCTTGTTGATGTGCCAGATTTCGGCGGTGATCGTGGTTTGGCGGCCGGCGGCGCCGGCGGGCATGCCGCCCTTGGGGCTGCGGGTGCCGGCCGTTTCCGTCACGACCTCGGGCACGCCCGAGCCGGCCGGGCGCACGGCCACCGCCACCGATTCATAGTAGTCGAGCGTCAGCGTGTCGCCGGGCTTGATCTGTTGGAAATTCCGGACGTTCGGACCCGCCAGGATGTTCAAGGTATTGCCGTTCTCGCCTTGCAACGTGATGGTCCGGCTGGCCGGGTCCACCGCGGTGACCTTGCCCGTGGCCGTTGTCAGGGCGGCGCCGACGATGCGGGCGGAGGCCGCCAGCGGCATCGCCAGCGAACCCGCGAGCAGGCCCGCCATGGCCAGACGCGCGACAGGGGTGAAGACAGAATTCCGATTCTTCATGATGTTGCACCCTCCGGTAGAGGAAGTTTGGGGGAAAAACACGGGGAAGAAGAGACGGCGGCGAGTGGCGGAAACTCCGCCCTCAGGGGGATGGCTTGAAGACTGCGTGCACGGGGCGCCGCGGTGCCGCGGCGGGGTGGAGCAAAGCGCGGGATCTTGCGTACGATGACATAAAACCGATCTCCAAAATCGGGTTTTTCTTCAAACGCACTGACTTTGACGCACTGGGACAGGCACAAGCGCGGCCGGGCGGCTACACTTTGGGCTGCGGCGGGCTCCGGCCCGTTTTTGTAGAATACCTGGATGTGGTGTTTTAGGATACAAATCCCGCCGCTACGCAAGATTCCCGCACATCCATTTGCCAGCTGGCTGGTTTAAGTGCTAGAATTTCCCGTTTTTCACAACTAATTCAAGGGATTACCTATGGTGGTGATTCGCCTGGCCCGCGGTGGGTCCAAGAAGCGTCCGTTTTACAACCTGGTGGCCACCGATTCGCGTAACCGTCGCGACGGCCGCTTCATTGAGCGCGTGGGTTTCTACAACCCCGTCGCCAGCGAAGGCACGGAAAACCTGCGCATCGCGCTGGATCGCGTGCAGCACTGGACCAGCAACGGCGCCCAACTGTCGCCCGCTGTCGAGCGTCTGGTCAAAGACTACTCGGCCAAGGTTTCCGCCGCGGCTTAATGCCCGCGTCGCCAAGCCTCAGCCCTGCTAGCTTTACTGCGCTTTAAAGCTACCATTCATAGCTGCTTCATAGCTACCAAGAGCACGATACATGCCTGATGCCGCAACCTCCAACGCGGCGCCGACGGATTTGATCGAGCTGGGCCGCATCAGTGCAGCCTACGGCGTGAAAGGCTGGGTCAAGGTGCAGCCACATTCGGCCAACGCCGAAGTGCTGCTCTCAGCGTCTCAATGGTGGTTGACTCGCCCTGTGCCTGAATTGGCGCGGGGCGCTGTCGCGTCTGCGCCTGTCGCCTACAAGGTCGTGCAAGCCCGTTCGCAAGGGGCCACCGTGGTGGCCCAGCTGGCTGGCATCGCCGACCGCGACCAGGCCGAAGCCCTGCGCGGTTGTTCCGTGCGGGCGCCGCGGGGAGCTTTCCCCGCGACCGAGGAAGACGAATACTACTGGGTCGATCTCATCGGTTGCGCGCTGTATTCCAGCGCCAACGGCGAACCCGCCCTGCTGGGCGTGGTCGACGAGGTCCTGGACAACGGCGCCCACGCCGTCCTGAAGGTCCTGCGCCAGACGGCAGGGGGCCAAGGTCCCGAGCCGATCCTGGACGCCAAGGGCCGACCCGCCGAAATGCTTGTTCCGTTCGTGCGCGCGCACATCCACGCCGTCGACCTGGCTGCCCGCCGCATCGATAGCGACTGGCCCGCGGATTTTTGATGCGATTCGACGTCGTTACGCTCTTTCCCGAAATGTTCGGGGTAGTGCGGGACCTGGGTGTCACCGGCCGGGCTCACGCCCAGGGCCGGTGGTCCCTGCATGCCTGGAATCCCCGCGATTTCACGCATGACGTGCACCGTACCGTGGACGACCGTCCCTATGGCGGCGGCCCGGGAATGGTGATGATGGCGGGGCCTTTGGAAGCCGCCGTCAATGCCGCCCAGGAAGCGCGCGCCGCGCAAGGCCTGGGGCGCGCGCCCGTCGCCCTGCTGGCGCCGGTCGGCCGGCGTTATGATCAGGCCGGCGCGGAATCCCTGGCCGCAAGCGAAGGCATCATCCTTATTTGCGGCCGCTACGAAGGCGTCGACCAGCGGTTCATCGACCGTTGCGTCACGCAGGAAATCTCCCTGGGCGATTTCGTGCTTTCCGGCGGCGAGATCGCCGCGCTGGCGGTGATCGACGCCGCGGTGCGGCTGCTTCCCGGCGTGTTGAACGACGGCGATTCCGCCCTGCAGGATTCCTTCAACGACACCTTGTCCGGCCTCTTGGACAGCCCCCACTACACGCGCCCCGAAGTGTACGAAGGCGAACCTGTGCCCCCCGCGCTGCTGAGCGGCCATCATGCGAATATCGCCCGCTGGCGGCGCGAGCGCTCGCTTGCGCTGACGGCGGCCCGGCGGCCCGAGCTGATCGAATCGGCCCGCGCCAAGGGCTGGCTCGACAAGGCGGACGAACGCTACCTGGCCGAATTGGCCGGTACCTGGGATCCGGCCGCCGAGCCCCCCAAGCGCAGGCGCAAGCCTGCCCGTCCCCCCGCCAAGGCGTCGGACGCCTCCTGACTTTCCGTTCCGGTCCGGTCCCCAAGCGCTAGGGATGTTCCTAGCTTGTGGGCTCTTGCGCGGCTCCATAGCATTGAAAATTACATGGAAATGAAATTTTCATATGAGCCGCTCCGATTCCAATCGGCCGGCGCCGGCGTCCGCGCGCCACGCCGTCGATCTGTTCCAGAAAGCGAAGCGCCAGCCCGGCCGGCCGGAATCCGCCGTTGACCTGTGGCTGGGCCAGCAGTTGCGCCAGTTGCGCAAACAGCAGCGCCGTTCGCTGGCCGAAGTGGCGGGCGCCTGCGGCATCTCGCTGGGGCTGCTGAGCCAGATCGAGCGCGGCCTCAGTTCGGCCTCCGTCAAAATCCTGCATCTGCTGGCCCGCGAATTCCGCGTGTCGGTGAACTCCCTGCTGCGCAACGCCGAGCACACGCAAGTCGAGGACGGCGGGCGGGTTGCCCGCGCGGGCACGCATCGCTACATCGATCTCAGCGAAAAGGGCATCAGCAAAGAGATGTATACGCCGCCGGCCTGCCGCAGTATGGATCTTTGCCGCGCCACCATCGAGCCGGGCGGCTCCACCGGCAACGAGCTCTTCGTGACGGGGCAGGGCGAGCAGATCGGCGTGGTGGTCAAGGGGTCGCTGGAGCTATGGGTGGGCGACCGGGTCGTGCTGCTCCATGAGGGCGACAGTTTTTGCTATGCCAGCAGCACGCCTCGCCGCTGGCGCAATCCCGGGTCGCAGACGACCGAGGTCATCTGGGCCATTTCCAACATCACTCAAGCCGCGGGGGACGATACGCAACAGGCGCCATGAGCGCATCGCATCCATAGCGGCGCGACGATGCAGGGGATCGTCGCGCCACCGGGCCTGCCAGGCGCGGCCCGGCTTTCTTTGCCACGACGAGGATATGTCATGAAATTCAAGACTCTGGCTGTCTCTGTAATTGCTGCATTGTCCATGGCCGCGGGCGCCCAGGCCCAAACGGTATTGAAAGTGGGGTCCACGCCCACCGGCAGTCCGTTCACGTTTCTCGACACGAAGACCAACAGCATCGAAGGCGTGATGGTCGATATCGTGAAGGCGGTTGGCAAAGAGGCGGGATTCGAGGTGCAGATCGAACCCATGGCTTTCTCCGCGCTGATCGGTTCGCTGACTTCCAAGCGCATCGACATCGTGTCGGCGGCCATGTTCATCACGCCGCAGCGCCAGCAGGTGGTGAGCTTTTCGGAGCCCGTGTATCGCTACGGCGAAGGGCTCATGGTGCTCAAGACCGACAACAAGGAATACAAGTCCTTCGCCGATATGAAGGGCATGACGGTCGGCGTGCAGGTCGGCACCGCCTTCGTCGAGCCGATACAGAAGAGCGGCGTGTTCAAAGAGGTAAAGCTCTACGACAATCCGCCCGACATGATGCGCGACGCCAACGCCGGCCGCATCCAGGGCGGCTTCATGGACTATCCCATCGCCGCCTACATTCTGACCCAGGGGAATTACCCCAACCTGAAGATGGCGCAGGCCTATCAGCCTACGGTAATGGGCAGCCTGGGATTGGCCACGCGCAAGGAAGACGCCGCGTTGCTCGACCGTATCAACAAGGCGCTGGCCAAGCTGAAGGCGGACGGCGCCATAGACGCCATCCTGAAGAAGTGGGGGCTGTCCGGCGCTTGATGCCGGCCTGGACCCGAGCAATCGAACGCCGTTGCGCATGTCCGTCCGGCGCGCCTGTCGCCGGCCGGACGGACCGGGCGCATGCCGCGTTCCCGCAGGCTGTCTTGTTGGGTGATGAGTCATGACGGAATTCTTCAAGGATGCGGCGGAGTACCTGCCGATATTGCTGCAAGGCGCAAAGCTCACGATCCTGGTGACGCTGGGCTCGCTGGCCCTGTCCACGGCGCTGGGCCTGGTGTGGGCCCTGATGCGCGTCTCCGGAAACCGCTACCTGTCCAAGTTCAGCGGGGGGGTGATTAACCTGCTGCGCGGCATACCCATCATCGTGCTGCTGTTCTACATCTATTTCGTGATGCCCGACATGGGCGTGTCGCTGACGGCGGTGCAGGCGGCCATCATCGGCCTGGGCGTTGCCTATTCCGCCTACCAGGCCGAGAACTTCCGGGCGGGCATCCAGGCCATCGACCGGGGCCAGATCGAGGCCGCCATGGCCATGGGCATGGGCTGGGGCATGACGATGCGGCGGGTCGTGCTGCCGCAGGCGGTGAAGATCGTGCTGCCGCCCTACGGCAACATCATGATCATGATGCTCAAGGATTCCTCGCAGGCCTCGACGATCACGGTGGCGGAGCTTGCCTTGCAGGGCAAGCTGATCGCCGTGTCCACCTTCAAGAACGCCACCGTGTTCACGCTGGTCGCGCTCATGTACCTGGTGATGTGCGTGCCGTTGATTTTGCTGGTCCGCCATCTTGAAAAGAGGAGCGCAGCCAAATGATCCAGCTCCAGGGAGTCCGCAAAAGCTTCGGCCCGCTGGAAGTGCTCAAGGGCATCGACGCCGAGGTCACGAAAGGCGAGGTGGTCTGCGTGATCGGCCCCTCGGGCTCGGGCAAGTCCACCATCCTGCGATGCATCAACGGGCTGGAACGCTACAACGCCGGACGCATTACCGTGGACGGGGAGCTGGTCGATTGCGACTCGCCGTCCATCGTGTCGATTCGTACCCAGGTCGCGATGGTGTTCCAGCGCTTCAATCTGTTTCCCCACCGCACCGCGCTGGAGAACGTGATCGAAGGCCCGATCTTCGTGAAGAAGGAGCCGCGCGCGCAAGCGATGGAGCGAGGCCGCGAACTGCTGGCCAGCGTGGGGCTGGCCGACAAGGAGAACGCGCACCCGCCGCAACTGTCCGGCGGCCAGCAGCAGCGCGTGGCGATTGCGCGCGCGCTGGCGATGCGGCCCAAGGCCATTCTTTTCGACGAGCCCACTTCCGCGCTGGACCCGGAGCTGGTCGGCGACGTGCTGGGCGTCATGCGCAAGCTGGCCGAGGCGGGCATGACGATGGTCGTCGTGACCCATGAAATGAGCTTCGCCCGCGAAGTGGCGGACCGCGTCATGTTCTTCGACGGCGGCGTCATGGTGGAGCAGGGCGCTGCCCGCGAAGTGCTGAATCATCCGCAGCATCCCCGGACGCAGGATTTCCTGCGCCGCGTGCTGCATCCCATGTAAGGACGGACCATGCCGCAAGCGCCATTTCCGCTTTCTCCTTCGTTATGGGCCGCGACGGCGCCGCCGCCGCCCGCCACGGAGCCGCTGGAGGCCTCCGCGCAGGCCGACGTGCTGGTGATCGGCGGCGGCTACGCTGGTCTGAGCACGGCCCTGCACCTGGCGGAACGCGGCGTGCGCGTGATGGTGCTGGAGGCGCGCGAGATCGGCTTCGGCGGCTCGGGCCGCAATGGCGGCCAGGTCATTCCGGGGCTGAAGTACGATCCGGACGCGCTGATCTCCCTGTTCGGCGCCGAGCGCGGCGAACGCCTCGTGCGCTTTGCCGGCTCGACGGCGGATTCGGTGTTCAACCTGATCGAGCGGCATGCGATGGATGTGCCGCACGTGCGCAAGGGCTGGATCCAGGGCGCGCATACCGCCGGGGCTCTGCAGCTGGCGCACGGCCGCGCCGCCCAGTGGGCCCGCCTCGGCGCCGACGTCCAGCCCCTGGATCGCGCGCAGGTGGCCCGGCTGATCGGCACCGACCGCTACCTGGGCGGCTGGGTGGACCGCCGTGCGGGCGCCATCCAGCCCCTGAGCTACGCGCGCGGCCTCGCCCGCGCCGCGCTGGACGCGGGCGCCATCATCCATACCGACTCGCCCGTTGCCGGCCTGGCGCGCGCGGCGGGCAAGTGGACCGCGACCACGGCCCGAGGCCCCAGCGTCACCGCGGATCGCGTGGTGATGTGCACGAATGCCTACGGCGGCGACCTGCTGCCACGCCTGAAGACCTCGATCATCGACGCCAATACCTTCCAGGTGGCCACCAGGCCGCTGCCGGAGGCGGTGCGCGCAGGCATTTTTCCGGAGGGCCATGTCACTTCCGATACGCGCAATCTGTTGCTGTATTTCCGGCTGGACCACCAGGGCAGGCTGCTGATGGGCGGACGCGGCCCGTTCCGCGAGCCCAAGGGGCAGCAGGACTGGGCGCATCTGGAGCGCGTGATGCTGAAGCTGTTCCCGCAGGTTGCCGGCGTGCCGTTCGAATACCGCTGGTGCGGCAGGGTTGCGGTTACCCGAGACTACCTTCCGCACCTGCACGAGCCCGAACCTGGCCTGCTTGTGGACATCGGCTGCCAGGGGCGCGGCGTGGGCCTGCAGACCAGCATGGGCCGGGCCATGGCGCAATACGTGGCCACGGGCGACGCCAATGCCCTGCCGGTTCCGCTCTCGCCGGTGGTGCCGTTTCCCCTCTACGGCCTGCGGCGGCTGTACGTGAACGCAGTCGTGACCTGGTACAGGATGACGGACGGCGGCGTGTAAAAAAAGCCCCTCGATCTATCGAGGGGCTTTTGCGTTCAGGCGCGGGCGGCGCTCAATTGCCCAGCTTGGCGCGCTGTTCGCGCACCTTCTGCAGGGTTTCGCCGAACTGCGCCAGGCGCGCCTTTTCCTGCTCGACCACTGCCGCCGGCGCGCGTTCGACGAAGCTGGCGTTCGACAGCTTGCCGTTGGCCTTGGCCATTTCGCCTTCCAGGCGCGCGATTTCCTTGTCCAGGCGCACGCGCTCGGCCGCCACGTCGATTTCCACGCGCAGCATCAGGCGGCTGGTGCCCACGACCTGAACGGGCGCGCCCGCGTCGGGCAGGGCGTCCAGCACCTCGACCTCGCTCAGCTTGGCCAGCGCCGCCAGGTAGGGGGCGTTGCGCTTGAGCGTCGGCGCGTCGCCCTGGGCGCACAGCGGCACCTTCTGGGCCGGCGACAGATTCATCTCGCCGCGCAGGGCGCGCACGGCCTCGACCTGGGCCTTGAGTTCGGCCACGTCGGCTTCGGCGGCCGTGTCGACCGCTTGCGGGTTGGCCTGCGGGTAGGGTTGGACGCTGACGCTGTCGGCGACGCCTTCCTTGCGCTTGCCGGCCACCACCGACACCTTCTGCCACAGCTCTTCGGTGATGAAGGGGATGATGGGGTGAGCCAGGCGCAGCACGCCTTCCAGCACGCGGATGAGCGTGCGGCGAGTTCCCAGCTGCTGGGCGGGCGTGCCGGTCTGGATCTGCACCTTCGCCAGTTCCAGGTACCAGTCGCAATACTCGTCCCAGACATAGCGGTAGAGCGCGTTGGCGACGTTGTCGAAACGGTAGTCGGCGAAGCCGCGCGCCACGTCCGCTTCCAGCGTCTGCAGCTGGCTGACGATCCAGCGGTCCACGAAGGACTGCTCGCCCGCGTCCGGGCCCGTCAGGTCATGGCCTTCGGTGTTCATCAGCACGAAGCGCGTGGCGTTCCAGAGCTTGTTGCAGAAGTTGCGGTAGCCCTCGCAGCGCTTGAGGTCGAAGTTGATGTTGCGGCCCAGCGTGGCGTAGGCGGCCATGGTGAAGCGCAGCGCATCGGTGCCGAAAGCGGGGATGCCGTCCGGGTACTGGCGGCGGGTGGCCTTTTCGATGGCGCCGGCCTGCTTGGGGTTCATCAGCCCGTAGGTGCGCTTGGCGACCAGGCCGTCCAGGTCGATGCCGTCGATCAGGTCGACCGGGTCCAGGGTATTGCCCTTGGACTTGCTCATCTTCTGGCCGTCGGCATCGCGGATCAGGCCGTGCACATAGACGTGCCTGAACGGGATCTGGCCGGTCAGATGCGTGGTCAGCATGACCATGCGCGCCACCCAGAAGAAGATGATGTCGAAGCCCGTCACCAGCACGCTGGAGGGCAGGTAGCGCTGCAGGTCCGGCGTGCTTTCCGGCCAGCCCAGCGTGGTGAAGGGCACCAGGCCGGAGGAGAACCAGGTATCCAGCACGTCAGGATCGCGCTTGAGTTCGCCCGTCACGCCGGCCGCGCGCGCCTGCGCGGCGGCCTCGGCCTCGTCGTGGGCCACGAACACCTGGCCGTCGTCCGAATACCAGGCCGGAATCTGGTGGCCCCACCAGAGCTGGCGCGAAATGCACCAGTCCTGGATGTTGTTCAGCCACTGGTTGTAGATGGTGGTCCAGTTGTCGGGGTAGAACTGGATGCGGCCGTCCGCGACCACCTCCAGCGCGACCTCGGTAATGCTCTTGCCCGGGTTCAGCGTGCCTTCGGGAGCGGGCTTGCTCATGGCCACGAACCATTGGTCCGTCAGCATGGGCTCCAGGACGACGCCGGTGCGGTCGCCCTTGGGCTGCATCATTTTGTGCGGTTCGACCTTGACCAGATAGCCTTCGGCCTCCAGTTGGGCCACGACGGCCTTGCGGGCCTCGTAGCGCTCCAGGCCCTGGAACTGCTTGGGGCCGTTTTCATTGATGTGCGCGTCCAGCGTGAAGATCACGATCAGGGGCAGATCGTGGCGCATCGCGCAGGCGTAGTCGTTGAAGTCGTGCGCGCCGGTGATCTTCACGCAGCCGGTGCCGAATTCGGGGTCGACGAAATCGTCCGCGATGATCGGGATGTTGCGGTCGCACAGGGGCAGTTCCACTTCCTTGCCCACCAGGTGCTGGTAGCGAGGATCCTCGGGGTGGACGCACAGCGCGCCGTCCGCCAGCATGGTTTCCGGGCGGGTGGTGGCGATGGTCAGGCCGCGCAGCGTGACGGTCTGGCCGTCCTTGTCGACGATGGTCTGAGGGCCGTCCACGAAGGGGTAGAGGATGTGCCACATGTGGCCATCGGTCTCTTCGGACTGGACTTCCAGGTCGGAAACGGCGGTCAGCAGCTTGGGATCCCAGTTGACCAGGCGCTTGCCGCGGTAGATCAGTCCCTGTTTATGCAGGCGCACGAACGTTTCGATGACGCCGCGCGACATGCGGTCGTCCATCGTGAAGTACTCGCGCGGCCAGTCGGCGGAGGCGCCCAGGCGGCGGACCTGGCCGGTAATGGCGTTGCCCGACTTTTCCTTCCATTCCCAGACTTTTTCCACGAATTTCTCGCGGCCGAGGTCGTGGCGGGAAACCTTCTGGGCGTCCAGCTGTCTCTCAACGACGATCTGCGTGGCGATGCCGGCGTGGTCGGTGCCGGGGATGAAGACGGTATCGTCCCCCAGCATCCGGTGGTAGCGCACCAGGCCGTCCATGATGGTCTGGTTGAAGGCGTGGCCCATGTGCAGGGTGCCCGTCACGTTGGGCGGCGGGAACTGGATGACGTACGGCTTGCTTTCCGTCCCCGATTTTACGTGCTGGCCCGCCTGGAAGTAGCCGCGCTTTTCCCATTCGGCGTACCAGCGGGATTCCAGTTCGGCGGGTTCGAAACTCTTGGAGAGTTCCTGGGTGTCGCTCGCGGGCGTCGCGGCGTTCGGGGAAGCAGCTTGAGTCATTACAGGGTTCCGGCAGACAGGGGCGCCCGGCCTAAAGATGCGGGCAGCAAACCGCTCATTTTAAGATGTAATGCGGTCTTCTCAGCGTGTTAGAATACCGGGTTACTGTAAACCTTTTAGAAGTCCCTGAATTCATTGAGGATTCCCTCCGAAACGCGCGCTTGAAAATGCGTGTCCGGCCCCTCGATGGAAATCCGGGTCGAGTCCGACAGGTGGGCAGTGTCGAATCCCTGCCTTGGCCCAGCGGTTCAGGCCGGCCCGAAACATTCCCTCGTTTCGGACCGCCTGTGCGCCAACAGCGCGATGACGCTTCAAGGGTGACACCGACAAGCGCAGAGCCGCGCCAGGCAATTGATTAGAAACCAGTCAGAAATCAGCTTTCGGAGTTCTTATGTCCATTCAACGCACCCTCTCGATCATCAAGCCCGACGCCGTCGCCAAGAACGTCATCGGCCAGATCGTCAGCCGCTTCGAGCAAGCCGGCCTGAAGGTCATCGCCGCCCGTCTGGCCCAGCTGTCGCGCGCCGACGCCGAGCGTTTCTACGCCGTCCACAAGGAACGCCCCTTCTTCAAGGATCTGGTCGACTTCATGGTCTCGGGCCCGGTCTTCGTGCAAGTGCTGGAAGGTGAAGACGCCATCGCCAAGAACCGCGACCTGATGGGCGCCACGGACCCCAAGAAGGCGGCTCCCGGCACCATCCGCGCCGACTTCGCCGACAGCATCGACGCCAACGCCGTGCATGGCTCCGACGCTCCGGAAACGGCCGCCGTCGAAGTGGCTTTCTTCTTCCCCGAAATCAACATCCACAGCCGTTGATTTTCGCGAAAGCACTGTTTTAGTTTTTTAGCGTTACCCAGGTCATGGAATCCGTCGAACGAATCAATCTGCTGGGGCTGGATGGCTCCGCCCTCTCCGAGCTCGTCGGGCAGTGGGGCGGCAAGCCGTTTCGCGCCCGCCAGTTGCAGCGCTGGATGCATCAGCGCGGCGCCGATTCGTTCGACGCCATGACCGACCTTGCCCGCGATTTCCGCGGTCAGCTTGCAACGAATTGCCGCATCGAGGCATTGCCCGTCAATACCGAGCAGCGCTCGTCCGACGGCACCCGCAAGTGGCTGTTCGACGTGGGGCAGGGCAATGCCATCGAAACCGTCTTCATCCCCGAGGATGACCGCGGCACGCTGTGCATTTCCAGCCAGGCCGGCTGCGTGGTGAATTGCCGCTTCTGCTCGACCGGGCACCAGGGCTTCAACCGCAACCTGAAAACCAGCGAAATCATCGGCCAGCTGTGGTGGGCCAAGCGCGTGCTGGAAGCCGACATCGGCACCGCCCGCCTGGAAAGCGCCAAGGCCACCGAAGATACCCGCGTCGTCAGCAATGTGGTCATGATGGGCATGGGCGAGCCCCTGCTCAACTACGACCAGGTCCTGCCCGCCTTGCGCCTGATGCTGGACGACAACGCCTACGGCCTGTCGCGCCGCCGCGTCACGGTGTCCACCTCCGGCGTGGTCCCCATGATGGACCGCCTGTCGCAGGACTGCCCCGTGGCCCTGGCCGTTTCGCTGCACGCGCCGAACGACGCGCTGCGCGACGAGCTGGTGCCGCTGAACAAGAAGTACCCGTTGAAGGAGCTGCTGGCCGCTTGCGAGCGCTACCTGGCGTTCGCGCCGCGCGACTTCATCACTTTCGAATATTGCATGCTGGACGGCATCAACGATACCGACCAGCACGCCAAGGAACTGATCCACATTGCACGCCAGCTGCGGTGCAAGCTCAATCTGATTCCGTTCAACCCCTTTCCCGAGTCCGGCCTGAAGCGCTCGAACTCGGCGCGGGTGAAGGTGTTTGCCCAGCGCCTGATGGACGCCGGCATCATCACCACCGTCCGCAAGACCCGGGGCGACGACATCGATGCGGCTTGCGGCCAGCTGGCCGGAGAAGTGCGCGACCGCACTCGAATCACCGAGCGCAACGCCGCACAGCGCCAGACCATACCAATTAAACAGGTGCATGCATGACGCAGGATTTCGCTTCTGCAGTTTCGGAGACGCCCGCCGGCGCGGCAGGCAGCGTGGGTTCGGCATTGCGCGCGTTGCGCCAATCCAAGGGCTGGTCGCTCGACGAAGTATCCAGCCGCATCAAGTTCTCGACGAAGCAGATCGAAGCCCTGGAAAACGAAGAGTGGGCGTCGCTGCCCACCGGCGTTTCATTGCGTGGCCTGGTCCGCAACTACGCGCGCCTGCTGGGCGCCGACTCGCAAGCCATCGTCGATTCGCTGGACCCCAAGGCGCGCGTCACCGGCCCGGTGAAGCTGAGCCCTGGCGCCTTGCATTCGGCGCATTCCATTCCCCAGTCCGGCGCCGACGACGACCGTTCGTCCTCGACCTCCTGGGGGTGGCTCCTCGCCATCGTGCTGGTGCTGGCCGCCGGCGTGGCGTATGCCTTCTGGCAAGGCTGGTTGCCGCAGCACTGGCTGCCGTTCGACTGGCTGCCGAAGCCGACCAAGTAAAACCCGGTTCCACCGATGCAAGAATCTTCTCTGCCTTGCCAGGATGCGCCGCCGCCCGCCGTGGGGGCCGCAGTGCGCCGCGCCACGCGTTCGGTGGCGGTGAAGTGGGGTGGCCGCGTCGTCGTCGTGGGCGGTGACGCCCCGGTCGTGGTCCAGTCCATGACCAACACCGACACGGCCGATGCCATCGCCACGGCGATACAAATCAAGGAGCTGGCCCAGGCCGGCTCCGAGCTCGTGCGGATCACCGTGAATACGCCCGAGGCGGCCCGCGAGGTCGCCGCGATCCGCGATCAGCTCGATCGCATGGGCGTGGACGTGCCCTTGGTGGGTGACTTCCACTACAACGGCCACAAACTGCTGACGCAGTTTCCCGAATGCGCGCAGGCGCTGTCCAAGTACCGGATCAACCCGGGAAATATGGGCGGAGGCAAGCGTCGGGACGACAACTTCGCGCAGATGATCGAAGTGGCCTGCCGCTACGACAAGCCCGTGCGCATCGGCGTGAACTGGGGCAGCCTGGATCACGAACTGATGGCGCGCAAGATGGACGAAAACAGCCGCCGCGCGCAGCCCTGGGAAGCCCAGGCGGTGATGCGCGACGCGTTGGTCGTGTCCGCCATCAGCAACGCGCAGCGCGCCGAAGAACTCGGCCTGCGCCGCGACGCCATCGTGCTGTCGTGCAAGGTCAGCCACGTGCAGGACCTGATCGCCGTCTACCGCGATCTGTCCGCCCGCTGCGACTATCCCCTGCATCTCGGCCTGACCGAAGCCGGCATGGGCAGCAAGGGCATCGTGGCGTCCACGGCCGCGCTGGCCGTGCTGCTGCAGCAGGGCATCGGCGACACCATCCGCATTTCCCTCACGCCCGAGCCCGGCGGCGACCGCAGCCGCGAAGCCATCGTGGCGCAGGAAATCCTCCAGACCATGGGCTTGCGCGCCTTCACGCCGATGGTGGTCGCGTGTCCGGGTTGCGGCCGCACCAGCAGCACGTTCTTCCAGGAACTGGCCGACAGCATACAGGGGTATCTGCGTCGCCAGATGCCGGTGTGGCGCGCGCAGTATCCCGGGGTCGAAAGCATGAACGTCGCCGTGATGGGCTGTGTGGTCAACGGGCCGGGCGAAAGCCGCCACGCCGATATCGGCATCAGCCTGCCGGGCACTGGCGAAGTGCCGGCCGCGCCGGTGTTCGTCGACGGCGAGCGCACGGTGACGCTCAAGGGCGACCATATAGCCGAAGAGTTCCAGGCCATCGTCGAAGACTACGTCGCGCGCCGCTATGGCGCGCCCGCTTCTCATTAAAGTAAGGGTGTGGCCGCTAGCGCGCTTGCCGGCGCGCGACGCGGCATGATCAAGATGACTCAAGCTTTCCAGAAAGTCGCCGCCATACGCGGCATGAATGACCTGTTGCCGGGGGC
>NZ_JBLZXF010000024.1:0-81638 GCF_050285585.1 Achromobacter sp.
ATCACCGGCTTGGAGGCCAGCGCGCCGATGTTGCCCAGCCCCAGCACCGCCGTGCCGTTGGTGATCACCCCCACCAGATTGCCCCGGCCGGTGTAACGGAACACATTGGCCGGGTCGGCCACGATCTCCTCACAGGCCGCCGCCACGCCGGGCGAGTACGCCAGCGCCAGGTCGCGCTGGCTGACCAGCGGCTTGGACGCCATGACGGAGATTTTTCCCGGGGTGGGGAATTCGTGATAGTCCAATGCCGCCTGGCGGTCCGACAGGTTATTCATGGGGCAACGCCTCCTAGTCTCGATGTCCAAAAATTCTAGGCCCCAAGACATAATGAGATCATTCGGATTTAATATTGTTCCATTACCTTTGCCTTATACATTGTCTATGACCGCCTTCGATCCGGACGCCGTCATCCGGAAACTGACATCGCGGCTGAAGATGCGCCACCTGATGCTGCTGCTGCAAATCGAGCATTACGGATCCCTGACCCGGGTGGCCGAGCACATGGCCACCAGCCAGCCCGCCGTCACCAACGCGCTGGCGGAACTGGAAAACATGTTCGACGTGCCCCTCTTCGAGCGTTCGGTAAGAGGCATGACGCCCACCCCGCTGGGCGCCGTGGTGCTGACCCGGGCCCGCGCCCTGGTCCACGACCTGGGCCACCTGGTCCAGGAAATGGAGGCGGTGGCCGCCGGCCACGCCGCCCATCTGCATATCGGCGTCATCCCCTTCGTCTCGGGCCAGATGCTGTCGTCCGCGATCGGCCGCACGCGGCCGGCGGGCCGACAGGTCACCGCCACCATCCACGAAGGCCAGGGCCCCGCCCTGTTGCGCCAGCTGCGCGACCACACCCTGGACATGGTCGTGGGCTGGGCCACGCCTTCCGTGGACATGACGAACATCGCTTTCGAGGTGCTATACCGCCAGCCGCCGCGGCTGATCGCCAGCCGCCGGCTGGCCGCCCGCCTCGGCCGCTCGCGCCTGGAATGGAACCGGCTGGCCGACCTGGACTGGATCCTGGGCACGCCGGGCAGCCCGATCCGCGAGCAGGTGGCCGACATCTTCCTGCGCGCGGGCCTGACGCCCCCGCCGCCCTCGGTGCAAAGCGACTCGTCCAAGCTGATCGGCGAGATGATCGTCGCGAGCGACCGCGCGGTCACCATCCTGCCGGCCGACATCGCCGACGAGCTGGTGCGCATCGCCGGCGCGGCCATCGTGCCGTATTCCTTCGACTGGACCCTGCCGCCGATTTCCCTGTTCACGCGCTCCGATGGGCTGCGCCGCAACGTCGACGCCCAGTTCGCGGCGGCGCTGCGCGAGTCCTACACGAAAGGGGCGCGCCCCCCGGGGTAGGCGCCCGGCGGCAAAATGCCAAGAAATGCAAAAGCGCTACCGGCGCGGCCGCCCGCCCTCCTATACTTGCCGCGCCAAGCATCACGCAGGAGGGCAAGCAGCTTGTCGTTCACATTTCCGCCTATCGCCGCGCGCCGCGGCGCGACAGTCCTTGCCGGCCTGGCCGCGCTGGCGGCGCTGTCCGGTTGCAATTCCATGCTGAGCGAGGGCACGGGCGCGGCGGCCGGCATCGCCGGCACCGCCATCGCCAACCAGGTCACTGACAACGCCACGGTGGCCACCGGCATCGGCCTGGGCGTGCAGGCCGGCGCGAAGGCGGCGCTGGCCTACGCGCAGCGCAAGACCCGCGGCGAGGAACAGGACGCGATCGCCATGGCCGCGGGCCCGCTTGGGGTAGGGAAAGTCGCCAACTGGCAGGTCAAGCATCAGCTGCCCATCGAAAGCGACGCGCAGGGCCAGGTCACTGTCAGCCGGCTGATCGGCGGCGTGGGCCTGGAATGCAAGGAAGTGGTCTTTTCCATCGACACGGCCGCCGACAAGGCCGCAGCCCCGCCCATCCGCGAGTTCTACGTCACCACCGTCTGCCGGGACGGCAGCCAATGGCGCTGGGCCAGCGCGGAACCGGCCACCGCGCGCTGGGGATCCCTGCAGTGATGCGCGCGTCATGCCTGCTGGCGGCGGCCGCCAGCCTGGGACTGGCCGGATGCCAGAGTTCCACCATCGGCGGCGCGACGGGCGCCGTGGTGGGCACCGTCAGCGGCGCCGCCACCGCCAACCCGGTGGCGGGCTACGCGATCGGCGTCACGGTGCAGGCGGCGGTGGACGCCACCGTGAAATACGTGTTGCGCGAATGGAAGAACGACCAGCAGAACGTCATGGCCAACGCGGCCGGCGAATTGCCCATCGGCCAGGTCCGGCAATGGGAGATCCGCCACTCGCTGCCGGTGGGCAACGAGCGCGGCGGCATCCAGGTCGTGCGCGACATCGATACGCCCCTGACCCGATGCCGCGAAGTGCTGTTCACCGTCGAACAGGACGGCGCTCCGGCGCCCGCCTACGCCAGCCTGATCTGCCGGCAGACCGGCGGCCAATGGAAGTGGGCGGCGGCCGAGCCGTCGGTTGCGCGCTGGAACGGGCTGCAATAACTTGATCGCTTGATCGGGGCGGGCGCCGCGGGCGATACTGCCCGCAACCCCATACGCTCCCTTCCCTCATGGATCCAGGCCAGTTCGTCATGCATCGCAGCGCGCTCGCCGGCGTGCAGGCCGTGGCGGCGCGCAGCCGCCTAGCCTTCGCGCGGCACACGCACGAGCAGTTCGGCATCGGCGTCGTGCGCCTGGGCGCCCAGGTGTCCCATAGCGGTCGCGGCCAGGTCGAGGCCGGCCCCGGGCACGTCATTACGGTAAACCCGGGCGAAGTGCACGACGGCGCCCCGATAGGCGATGGCTTGCGCGCCTGGCAGATGCTGTATCTGGATCCGGGCGTGGTCGCGCAGGCTGCCGATGAGCTGCGGGCCGACGGGCACGGCTACGAATTCGAACACCCCGCCCAGGATCGCCCCGCGCTGGCGCGCGACGTGCTGGCGCTTTACGCGCAGGCGACGGCCGGCGCCGCGCCGCTGGCGTGCGACGGCCTGCTGCTGCGCATTCTGGCCCAGGCGGGCCTGCCGTCCGCGCAGGCCCGGGACCGGAAAACGCGCGCGGTCCCCGACGCCATCCGCCATGCCCGCGGCCTGATCGACGACGACCCGGCCGCGGCCTTGTCCCTGGCCGACCTGGCCGCAGCCAGCGGCCTGAGCCGCTACCAGGTGCTGCGGGCGTTCGCGCGCGCCACCGGGCTGACGCCTCACGCCTACCAGATGCAGCGCCGGCTGCTGCTGGCGCGCAGCCTGATCCGCCAGGGAACGCCCCTGGCCGACGCCGCGGCAGCCGGCGGCTTCGCCGACCAAAGCCACATGACGCGGCTCTTCGTGCGCGCCTATGGCGTCTCCCCCGGCCGCTACGCGCTGGCCGCGGGCTGAGCTCGCAATTTCATTCAAGACCTGGCGCGGGCCCGCCGCCTACGCTGCGCTTTTTCGTTGAAAGGGCGTGGACGGAATCATGAACAGCCGGATACAGGGCTATTGCTGCCTGGCAGCCGCCATGCTGCTGGTGGGCAGCACGGTGGTCGCCAGCAAGATCATCGGAACGGGCCTGCCGCCCTTCACCGCCACCGCCCTGCGGTTCGCCGTCGCCTTGCCTTGCTTCGGCTTGCTGATGGCGCTGAGCGGGGCGCGGCTGCCACGGCTGGACGGGCGCGACTGGCTGCTGCTCGCGGCGCAGGCGATCGCCGGAAGCGTGGGCTACACCGCGCTGTTGATCGCCGGGCTGCAGCGCGCATCGGCCGTAGATGGCGGCATCATCCTGGGCACCCTGCCCCTGGTTTCGGCCGGGATCGCCATCCTGCTGCTGGGCGAACGTCCGGGCAAGGCCACGCTGGCCGCCATTGCCGCGGCCGGCTTCGGCGTCTGGCTGATGACGCGCCATGCCGTCGGCGCGGCGGGCGGCTCCTCGCTCGCGGGCAATGCCCTGATCCTGGGCGCGGTGGTCTGCGAAGGCCTGTTCATCCTCCTCAACAAGCGGCTGCGCGTGCCGGTCTCGCCGCTGGCGCTGTCGACTCTCATGGCGGCCTTCGGATTTGCGTGCTCTGCGCTGGCCAGCATCGCGGAAGCGCCGTGGACGCTGTCCCTGTCCGTCCCTGCCCTGGCGGCCACGGTCTACTACGCGCTGGTGCCCACGGTGGGCGGATTCCTGCTCTGGTATGCGGGCTCGGCCCGCGTCAAGGGCGCGGAGGCCGCGCTCTTCACGGCCCTCGCCCCGGTCTCCGCGGTGGCCCTTGCCGCCGGCCTGCTCGGCGAGCCCCTGGCGGCGCCGCAACTGACCGGCATGGCCTGCGTGCTGGCCGCCGTCGCGATCCTGGGATCGGCCCGGACCGGATCCAGGGCCCGTTCACCCTAGCCGCGGCTGAAGGCCAGCGCGAATTCCTCGGAGAAAATCTCGCCCAGCGCGCGCCGCAGCGCGGCCGCCCGCTCGGCGCCATAGGCGGACTCGAAGCGGCGCTGCGCCTCTTTCCAGAGGCGACGGGATTCCGCCAGCTTGGCCCATCCCGTCTCGGTCAGCGCCACGCGGCGGCTGCGGCCGTCCAGCGGATCGCGCGAGGAGCGCACATAGCCATCGCGCTCCAGCGGCTTGAGATTGTGGGCAAGGGCGGAGCGGTCCAGCACCATGGCCCGCGCCAGGTCCGTCATCGAAGGCGAGCCCGCCCGCGCGATATGCATCAGGATCGAATGCTGCGACACCTTCAGGCCGCAGGGCGCCAGCACCGAGTCATACAACTGCGACACCCGCCGGGTCGCCTTGCGCAGCGCCGCGCCGTTGCAGACCAGCGGGTCCGGGACGTTGAACGGGGCGGCGGCGGGGGACGGATCGTCAGGCATGACAGGCGCGGGAAAAGGGAGGGGGACCTGCAAGGGCTTAACGCTACCGCCGCTCGGCGTCCGCGTCTAGGGTGCCCGCGCCCCGCCCCTCAGGAATCGCGCCCTGCCCCCTGGGCGACGGGCGCATCGCGCAGGGCGTACTCCACGAGTTCGGCCGCGTAGGCCGGCAGCGCTTCGCGCACGCACAGCACCAGATCGCGCGACGCCCAGCCGTCGGCCAGCGCAACCCGCCGCACGCCGGCCGCGCGCCCGCAACGCACCGCGGCCACGCGCGGAACGATACCGATGCCCACGCCCTGCCCGACCATCCGGCACACCGCGTCGAAACTGCGCAGCCGCACGCGGTACGACAGCGCCTTGCCACCGCGCCTCGCATGGTGCGCGATGTGTTCCTGCAAGGCGCTGCCCTCCACCAGCCCCACGAACTCCTGGTCCGCCACGTCGGCCAGCGCCACGGCCGGACTCCCGGCCAGCGGATGGCCCGCCGGCACGATGAGCGTCAGAGGATCGTGCCGGAACGTGACCGTGCGCAGGCCGTGCAGATCGGCGGAGTCCGCCAGCACGCCGATATCGCAGGCTCCGGCGCGCAATGCGTCGGCGATCTCGTGGCTCAGCCGTTCTTCGAGATCGACGGATACGCGGGGATGGTCCTTGAGGAACGCGCCCAGGACCGGGGGCAGGTATTCGCTCAGCGCGGCCGTGTTGCACAGCACCCGCACGTGGCCCTTCAGCCCCTGACCGTAGTGGTCCAGCTCGCCCCGCATGCGGTCCATCTGCGCGAGCACCACCCGCGCATGATGCGCGAGCGTGCGGCCCGCGGGCGTGGGTTCGACGCCGCGCGGGCCGCGCAGCAGCAAGGGCACGCCCAGCGTGTCCTCCATGCCGCGGATGCGCTCGCTGGCCGAGGCCAGCGTCATGTGGGAGCGCCGGGCGCCGGCCGTGATGGAGCCCGTTTCCTGCACGTTGAGAAAGAGCCGCAGGTCGGTGAGGTCGAATCGCATGCAAAAAGCGTAGCATGCGAGGCTCAGGCCTTGCCATAGGCTTGCTACGCGAGATCCCGATTCGCAGTCCGGCCCTTCGAGGATGACAATGAAGGCCTGTTCATCCATTGCTCGGGGAAACCTATGAAAACCCGGAAAATTCGGCACTCCTTGGCCCGATGGCCAGGACTCGCCCTGATTGCCCTGGCGCTTCACGCCTCAGGAATGGCCGAAGCCGGAGGCGGCCTGGGCCCTGCGATCACTCCCGCGCAGCAGTATGCGCTGGCGCTGGAGGCACAGACCCTGGGCGACTACGCCGGCATGGCGCAATGGCTGCGCGCGTCCGCCCGCGGCGGGCACGCGCCGGCCCAGCGCATGCTGGGCATGGCGCTGATCGGCGGCCCGGCGCTCTATGGCTCCGCCGTGCCCGCCGATCTGTGCGAAGGGCGCCTATGGCTGCTGCGCGCCGCGCGCCAGCAGGTCGCCGGCGCCGACGACCCGGCCTATGCCCTGTTCGGCCGCCCCCGCGGCGATGCATTGACCTCCCCCTGCGAGACCCCATGAATCCCTTCGATCTGCTGCCCGGCGGCACCCCGGCGCTGCTCGCCGCCACCGCATCCGTGTTCATCCTCGCCGGCGTGGTGAAGGGCGTGGTGGGACTGGGGCTGCCCACCATTTCCATGGCCATGCTGGCGTTGCTGATGGCGCCGGCCCAGGCCGCCGCCCTGCTCATCGTGCCTTCCCTGATCACCAACCTCTGGCAGACACGCCCCTGGCCCGCGCTGCCGGCAGTCCTGCGCCGCATCGCCGGCATGCAGGCGGGAATCTGCGCCGGCACCATCGCCGGGGCGCTGTGGCTGGGCGCGCCTTCCGGCCAATGGGCCGGCGTCTGCCTCGGGATGGCGCTGGTGGCCTACGCCGCCTGGGGCCTGTTCGGATCGCCGCTCAGGGCGCCCGCCCGCCACGAAGGATGGCTGGGCGCCGCGATCGGCGCCGTCACCGGCGTGATCACCGCCGCCACCGGCGTATTCGTGATTCCGGCCGTGCCCTACCTGCAGGCGCTGAACCTGGACAAGGACGACCTGATACAGGCGATGGGGATTTCGTTCACGGTGTCCACGGTGGCGCTGGCCGCGGGGCTTTGGCTCAATGGCGGCTACACGCCCGAGGCAGCGGGAGCTTCCCTCCTGATGCTGCTGCCCGCGCTGGCGGGCATGGCCCTGGGCCAGTGGCTGCGCGCCAGGCTGTCCGCGCGGACCTTCAAGCTGTGCTTCATGATCAGTCTGGCCCTCCTGGGCGCCTACCAGGTCGCGCGCGGCCTCGGCTCATAGCGTTGCGCGGCGCGCGCCGGCCGCCTTCAGGCGGCCAGCCGCCTTTCGTCCGCGAAGCCGATGGACACGGACATCTCCCGCCAGCGCGCCAACTCCTGCTGCACCGACTGAATCTTGGCGCGCGCCTGGTCGAAGGCATCGCGCCCCAGGAACAGGTGCAGGGGCGCATACTGCGCCTGGGCCGAATTGATCAACGCCTGAGCCATTTTGGCGGGGTCCCCGCCCGGCTCATGGCCGCGCGCATCGCGGGCCGCGCGCATACGGCCCGGATACACGAGCGACACGCGGATGCCGTGGGGCGCGGCCTCCGCGGCCAGCGCCTCGGTCAGGCCGCTGACGGCGAATTTCGTGGCGCTATAGGCGCCCCAGCCCTCGCAGCCGCCGTCGAAGCCCAGGATCGACGATACGTTGAACACGTGCCCGCGGCGTTGTTCCCGCATGCGCGGCAGCACGGCGCGGATCACGTTCAGCACGCCGAACACATTGACATCGAAATTGCCGCGCAGGTCGGCGTCCGACAGGCTGTCCAGCGCGCCCTGCAGGCCGTAGCCCGCGTTGTTCACGACCACGTCCAGCCCGCCGAATGCGGCGACGGTGGCGTCCACGGCCCGCTGGACGTTGCGCTCGTCCGCCAAGTCCACCGTCAGCGGCAGGAAACGGCCTTCCAGCTTGGCGCCCACGGCGTCGAGCAGCGCGTCGCCATCGCGGGATGTCGCGGCCACCTTGTGCCCCTGGTCCAGCAGCATCTTCACCAGGATCAGGCCCAGTCCCGCCGACGCGCCCGTCACCAACCAGATTTTCTCGGTATTCATGCGATTCCCTTCCCTTGCTTGCCATGCCGGCCACATGCCCGCATGTCTGGCGGACCGGGGCATCCGGCAAGCGCGCGGAGATCCCCGATTCCGTGTAGGGATGGTAAGAATCGCGAGCCCGGGCGTACAGGCTCGTTCTTGCGTGAAATCTGCCTATTCCTGCGCCGATACGGTCCGGCGCGTTCAGCCCAGCGCGCTGCGGTAGTGCTCGCGATCGAAGCGCGGAGCGGTTCCCGCGCCCGCCGCGGCGGGTTCGGCCGCCGGCTCGGCGGGCGTCGCGACGCCGAAGAGAGAGAGTTCAGCGCTGACCAATGCAAGTATGAAATTCGCCATGACGGCTCCTTGAATATCGCGTCCCGACCGGAGCGGATGCCCCCGGTCTTGTAGAGGACCTAGCCGCCATGGTGCGGGCCATGGCGTGGCGCGTCCATTTGCTTTACTCAATGGCGGCGATTGAGCATATGCAAGCCACGGAGCCCGGCCTCGTCAGCGCGCGAAGCGCCGCCGCTGGCCGGTCTGCCGGACGGCGGCCACCAGCGCCCGCGCCGCGGGTTCGGCGGAACGCGCGTAGGCGTAGAAGCGCGCTGGCGGCAGGCCGGGCATCCCCTCGTCCGCGGACAGGGGCCGCAAGCCCGCGCGCAATTGGCTGCGCGCCACCGGAGCGACGGCAAAGCCCGCCTGCGCGGCCGCCAGGCAGCCCGCCATGCTGGAACTCTCGAACACGGGCCGCCATGCGCGCCCGGCCTGCGCCAGCGCCGCAATCGCCGCCTCGCGGTAGACACAGGGTTCGGGAAAGACCGCCAGCGGCACTTGCGGCCCCTGCCGCCACGGCTTTTCGTCGCTCCAGGCCCAGATCAGTTCCTCTTCCCAGAGCAGTTCGCCGTCGTCCGGCACGCGCGCGCATTGCTTGCCGAACACCACGTCCAGTTTGCCGCGCGCCTGCTGCCGCAGCAGATCCGCGGTCACGCCCACCTTCAATTCGATGGACGCTCCGGGATGCGCCCGGTGGAATGCCTGCAGCACCTCGGCCAGCCAGGCGCCGGCGAAATCCTCCGACGAGCCGACCCGCAGCCGGCCCTTGAGCCGCGCGCCGCGCAGCCGGGCGCGCGCCTCTCTTTCCAGCTCGACGATGTTGCGCGCATAGGTGTAGAGCGTCTCGCCGGCGGGGGTCAGCTCGAAGCTGCGCGTCGTGCGGTCGAGCAGCGTGGCGCCCGCCGCGGACTCCAGCCGCTTGATGTGCCCGCTGACGGCCGAGGGCGTCAAGGCCAGCGCATCCGCGGCCAACGCGAATCCGCCGCAATCGACGACCTCCAGGAAGGTGCGCAGCAGCGTCAGGTCCAGGACGGCGCCCGCGGATTCATACGAAGCATCCATGATGACTGTCGCCCGTTTATTAACGATCTAATGATAATACCTTCAAATTCTTCATGAATCATGATGTGCGGCAAACCTATCCTGGTGTCTTCCCCTCTGAAGGAATCCGCATGACATCGCCCCGCCGCTTTCTCGTCCAGACGCCCGCGCTGGAAATCTCCTGTCTGGAATGGAACCCCGAAGGGCCGCGCACGGCCGTGCTCGCGCATGGCTGGCCCGACAGCCCCGAATCCTGGCGCGCCGTTGCCGAACGCCTGGCCCTGGCCGGCTACCGGGTGCTATGCCCCGCCCTGCGCGGCTTCGGCGCCACGCGCTTTCGCCACGCCCGCGCGCCGCGCAGCGGCGAACTCGCCGCACTGGGGCGGGACCTGCTCGACTTCGTCGCAGCCCTCTCCCTGCGTCGCCCGGTCCTGGCGGGCCACGACTGGGGCGCGCGCGCCGCGGCCAACGCCTGCGGCCTGCAACCCGGCGTGGCGTCGCACCTGGTGCTGCTGTCCGTCGGCTATGGCACCAACGATCCCAGCCAGGCCCTGCCGCTGGCCCAGGCGCGCAATTACTGGTACCACTGGTTCATGGCAACCCCGCGGGGCGCCGATGCGCTGCGGGAAGACCGCCGCGCCTTCGCCCGCTACATGTGGGACACCTGGTCGCCCGCCGGCTGGTACGAGGAAGCGCAATTCGAGGAGGCGGCGCGCGCCTTCGACAATCCCGACTGGACGGAAGTGGTGCTGCACTCCTATCGCCATCGCTGGGGCCTGGCCGACGGCGACCCGGCATACGCCGAGGACGCGGCCCGCCTCGCGCCCGCGCCGGCGCTGGCGGTGCCCACCCTGGTGCTGCATGGCGGCGCAGACGCCTGCAACCAGCCCGCCACGTCGGAAGGCAAGGAAGCCTGGTTCAGCGGCGGCTATGAACGGCGGGTGCTGGACCGCGTAGGCCATTTCCCCCAGCGCGAAGCTCCGCATACCGTGGCCGACGCCATTCTGAAATTCTGCGGGACGGCCAGCGCCTGAACGCCCCGGCCGGGCGGCCGTGGCGGGAATGACGGATAATCCGTCTGTTTCCCGCCGCCGCGTTGGCAGGGGGGTTATCGGCGGGCGCGGCGCGCCCGCCTGCATTCGGAGTCAGCTATGTATCGCGGCATTGAGGCGATCGAACACTTCATGGAATCCATCGGCCTGGTCTGGAGCCCGGGCGCGACCGAACGCGCCGAGCTGAAGGCCAGCTACCGCATCGGCAATACCCGCCCCCTCGGCATCGACCGCACGCTCGTGGAATTCCACTGCGATCCCAAGCGCGCCAAGGTCTGGGTGCCCGAGTTCTCGCGCACCAGTTTCCACCAATGGTTCGAAGTGCCCTACCAGGAATTCGAATTCACCCCCGGCGGCTCGATGCTGAAGATCAAGGCCGCCGCGCGCGGCAACGCTCCGCCCTACAGCGTGGGCATCAAGCCCCTGGCCTGAGCCCCGCCGCCGGTCACAGCGGCTTGTACATGACCGTCGTTCCGTCCAGCTTGCCCGCATCGCGCGGATCGCGGCTGAAGCCCGGGATCACGCCGACGGTCCGGTAGCCCATCGACGCATACAGCGGCTCCGCGCTGTCCCCGGTGCGCGTGTCCAGCGTGATCAGGCTGCGCCCCCGGCGCGCCGCCATGGCCTCGGCCGCCCCGAGCAGGGCGCGAGCGATGCCGCGGCGGCGGAAGTCCGGATGCACCAGCAGCTTGCGCACCTCGGCGCGATGCGGCTGGTTGGGCGGAGTATCGCAATCCAGCTGCACCGCCCCCGCGACCCTCCCATCCTGGCGGACCACCCACAGCATCAGCATGCCGCCTGCGACGGCCGGCAACACCTTGTCGCGCCAGAACATCAGCGCGTCCGAGGGTTCGTACGGCAGGACGAAGCTGACGCTGGCGCCGTCCTGCACGCAGGCGTGCAGCAGGCCGGCCAGCTCCGCCAGCATGGCGGCGGCCTCATCGGCCGACAGGAGGATCGCTTCAAATCTCGGTGGGGACATGGTGGACTCAGACGATGAAAAGCAGGTATCGGGCCCCGCTGTGCGGCGGGGTGGAGAATTCGCTGGCGCCGAACAACTGATAGCGCAGGCAGTCGCCGGGAGCCAGACGGTAGGCCTGGCCGTCGACGGTCATGGCCAGCTCGCCTTCCAGCATCAAGAGATGATGTTCCAGGCCCGGCCGCGGCGAACGTTCATAGGAAATGCGCGCGCTGGCCGCCAGTTCGCAAGCCAGCACCTCGCCCGCCAATTGCCGCGCCGGCGGCGAAACCGAGCGCCGGCGAAAGCCGGCGCTGTCGTCCACCCACACGGCCTGCGCCTGCTGGGGAACCAGCGGCGCGAACTCGTCCTCGACCATGAGCATCAGGCGCGACATGGTCAGGCCGTAGGCAGCGCATAGCTTGCCGAGCGCGCCGGCCGTGGCGCTGACCTCGGCGTTTTCCAGCCGGGACAAAGTGGCGCGGCTGACTCCGGCGCGCCCGGCAAGCTCGTCCAGCGACCAGCCGCGTTCCTGGCGCAGGGCTTTGAGCCTGTCGGCGATGCGCCGGTCCAGGGACGAATCCGAAGAGCGTAAATTTTCCATATAAGAGAATTTCTCTCATATTGGGAAATCCGTCAAGCGCAGGCCGCGGCCCCCGCCGGGATTTCGGCACAATAGGGGCCATGCACTTGGCCACCCCCCTGATCATGACCGTCCTGACTCTGAGTTTCCTTAGCGGCTGCGGCTTGCCCTCGCTGGACAAACGCAGCGAATCCCGTGCCTTGACGCCGGAAGCATCGCAAGAAACCCCGCTGGGCCGGGCGATCGCGCCCATCGCGGCCGCGCATCCGGGGAAGTCCGGCATCCATCCGCTGCCCGACGCGTACGACGCGTTCGCGGCGCGCATGATGCTGGCGCGCGCCGCCGAGCGCAGCCTGGACGTGCAGTACTACATCTGGCACAACGACATGACGGGCACCATGCTGCTGGAAGCCCTGCACGCAGCGGCCGACCGGGGCGTGCGCGTGCGGCTGCTGCTGGACGACAACGGCACTTCCGGGCTGGACGACGAGCTATCCGCGCTGGACGCGCACCCGAACATCGAGGTAAGGCTGTACAACCCCTTCGTGCTGCGCTGGCCCAAGCCGCTGGGTTACGTAACGGACTTCAGCCGCCTGAATCGGCGCATGCACAACAAGTCCTTCACCGCCGACAACCAGGCCACCATCGTCGGCGGCCGCAACGTGGGCGACGAATACTTCGGGGCTGCCAGCGGCGTGCTCTTTACCGACCTGGACGTGTTGGCCATCGGCGCCGCGGTCAATGACGTTTCCGTGGATTTCGACCGGTATTGGGCCAGCGAATCCGCCTACCCCGTCGACCGTCTGCTGAAGAAGCCCGCGCCGGGCAGGCTGGAGCAGCTGGAACAGGCCGCCACGCGCGTCGAGCGCTCGCCGGAAGCCGCCGCCTATGCCGACGCCATGCGCAAGCTGCCCTTCATCAGGCAATTGCTGCAAGGTGAACTGGCGCTGGAATGGGCCGACACCCGCATGGTGAGCGACGATCCGCGCAAGACCCTCGGCACCGCGCCGCCCGAGGCCATGCTGCCCCATCAGCTGCATGAAATCATCGGCGCGCCCACCTCGGACCTGGAACTGGTGTCGCCCTATTTCGTGCCCACGGCGAGCGGCACCCAGGCGTTCGCGCAGATGGCGCAGGGCGGCGTCAAGGTCAAGGTGCTGACCAACGCGCTGGAAGCGACCGACGTGGCGGTGGTGCATTCCGGCTACGCGAAGCGCCGCAAGGACCTCCTGGCCAGCGGCGTGGAGCTGTTCGAGATGAAGCGCATGTCCGCCGGAGTCGAGCGCAACAAGAGCATGGGCCCCTTCGGCAGTTCCGGCTCCAGCCTGCACGCCAAGACCTTCGCCGTCGACGGCCGGCGCATCTTCGTGGGCTCGTTCAACTTCGATCCGCGCTCGGCCAAGCTGAACACCGAACTGGGGTTCGTCATCGACAGCCCCGCGCTGGCCAGCCGCATCGCCGAGTCCTTCGAGCGCGATCTCCCTTCCGCCGCCTACCGCGTCTGCCTTGACGACAAGGGCGGGCTCTACTGGCTGGAGCAGCGCGGCGGCCAGACCGTCCGCCACGACACCGAGCCCGGCACCACGCTGTGGCAGCGTCTGTCGGTGTGGTTCGTGTCGCTGCTGCCGCTGGAGCCGCTGCTGTAGGCGTCCGGACATGGCTTCGAACCTGGATCTTTTCGGCAACGACGCCCCGGAACACAGCGGGCGGGTGGAGCTCGGCCCGCAGTCCGTGGTGCTGCGCGGCTATGCCCTTTCCCGGGTCGATGCGCTGCTGTCCGGCGTCGACGCCGTCACGGCGCAGGCGCCCTTCCGGCACATGGAAACGCCCGGCGGCTACGCCATGTCGGTAGCGCTCACCAACTGCGGCCGCCTGGGCTGGACGAGCGACGCCCGCGGCTACCGCTATACCCGCGAGGATCCCCTGTCGGGGCGGCCCTGGCCCGACATGCCCGCCGCCTTCGTCCAGCTGGCGCAGGCCGCGGCGGCCGAGGCCGGTTTTCCGGATTTCGCGCCGGATGCCTGCCTGGTGAACCGGTACGAGCCGGGATCCCGGCTTTCGCTGCACCAGGACAGGAACGAACGCGACTACGGCGCGCCCATCGTGTCGGTGTCGCTGGGCATGCCGGCGGTGTTCCTCTTCGGCGGCGACGCGCGCGGGGACAAGGCCTCGCGCACGCCGCTGTTCCATGGGGACGTGGTCGTCTGGGGCGGCGTGGACCGGCTGCGCTATCACGGCGTCCTGCCCATGAAGGATCTGCCTCATCCCAGGCTCGGCAGCCTGCGCATCAATTTCACCATCCGCAAGGCGGGCTGAGCCCCGCCGCAGGCATGAGGGTTCTCCGCGTCTGGCCCGCCGGTCCGGGCGGCTCTACGATTGCGCACCTCCCTTTCCCGAGCCCCGGAGCCCCATGCGTACAAGATCCGTCCTGACCTTGCTGTGCACCCTGATCGCGGCGCCCGCCTGGTCCGCCGAGACGCCCGCGCCCCTGATCGAGAACTCGCTGGGCATGGTTTTCCTGCGCATACCCGCCGGCGCCTTCCAGATGGGCAGCGACGAAACGCCCGAGTCGCTGGCGCGCGCCTATCCCCAATATCCCCCGGAACGCTACGCCCAGCTGGCCGACGAGGCGCCCGTCCATACGGTGCGCATCACGCGCCCCTTCTACCTGGCGCGCACGGAAGCCACCGTGGAGCAGTTCCGCCGTTTCATCGAAGCGTCCGGCTACGTTCCCGAATCCGAGGCCGACGGCACGGGAGGCTATGGCTACAACCCGCAATACGATCCCGACAAGTCCGAACGCGGCGACGCCTTCGAGGGACGCGACCGCCGCTATTCCTGGCGCAATCCCGGTTTCGCGCAGGGCGACGATCATCCTGTCGTGAACATCAGCTGGAACGACGCCACGGCGCTGGCCCGCTGGCTGACCTTGCGGGAAGGCAAGGTCTACCGCCTGCCCACCGAGGCCGAATGGGAGTATGCGTGCCGCGCCGGCGCGCGCACCCGCTACCAGAACGGCGACGACCCCGCCGCCATGCCCGACATCGGCAACGGCTTCGATGCGCAGGCCGGGCCGTTCTGGCCCAAATGGGCGGCGTTTGCCTCGCCTCGAAGCGACGGCCATGCCTTCACCGCCCCGGTCGCCAGCTATGCGCCCAACGCCTTCGGCCTGTACGACATGCATGGCAACGCGTGGGAGTGGGTATCGGACTGGTACGGCGAGGACTACTACGCGCACTCGCCCGCGGACGACCCGCAGGGCCCGGCGAACGGCAATGTGCGCGTCCGGCGGGGAGGCTCGTGGCATACCTGGGCGCTCTATACGCGCGCCTCGTTCCGCAACTGGAATACGCAGGAAACCCGCTACCCCCTGGTGGGGCTGCGCCTGCTGCGGGAAGCGGATTGACGGAAAGCGGCCCCGGTACGGGTTAGCATAGCCGCACGCTCAACCTCAAAGAGAATCCTGACATGCATTCGCTGGGCCGTCTCGTCCTGCTCGTGAACGATTACGACACCGCCATCGCCTTCTACCGCGACAAGCTGGAGATGGAGGTCTACGCGGATCTGCCCGTGGGCCAGCAACGCTATGTGCATCTGCGGCTGCCGGAACAGCCTTCGATGGGTGTATGGCTGCTGCAGGCGCTGACCCAGGCCCAGCGCGACCGCGTCGGCGACCAGACCGGCGGCCAGCCGGTGGGCGTGTTCTATACCGACGACGTCGTGCGCGACCATGCCCGCTTCGCCGCGCGGGGCGTGCGCTTTACCAGGGAACCCGTCCACGAGGCCGCCGCCGTCTACGCCCACTTCATCGATCTGTACGGCAACGAATTCATGCTGGTCCAGATGAAGCAGTAGGCCGGAACCGGACGCCGCCCCCCAGGATTACGACCAGGAGAAAACCATGTCCAAAGTCATGCTCGTCACCGGCGGCAGCCGCGGCATCGGGGCCGCCATCGCCAGGCTTGCCGCCCGGCGCGGCTACGCGGTGGGCGTCAACTACCACGCGCGGCCGGATGCGGCCCAGGCGGTCGTGGAAGAGATCCGCAGCAATGGCGGCCGCGCTATCGCCCTGCAGGCCGACATCTCGCAGGAAGCCCAGGTGGTGCGCATGTTCCGCATGCTGGACGAAGAGCTGGGACGCATCGACGCCCTGGTGAACAACGCGGGGATCCTGGAAAGGCAGATGCGCGTGGACAGCATGAGCGCCGAACGCCTGCAACGGATCCTCTCCACCAATGTCGTGGGCGCGTTCCTGTGCGCCCGCGAAGCCGTGCTCCGGATGTCCACCCGCCACGGAGGCCAGGGCGGCGCCATCGTCAACGTGTCCTCGGCCGCCGCCCGCCTCGGCTCGCCCAACGAATACGTGGACTACGCCGCGTCCAAGGGCGCGATGGACACGATGACCGTCGGCCTGTCCAAGGAAGTGGCGCCGGAAGGCATACGCGTCAATGGCGTGCGCCCGGGCACCATCTACACCGACATGCATGCAAGCGGCGGCGAGCCGGGCCGCGTGGACCGTCTGAAAGGCGCGATCCCGCTGCGCCGCGGCGGCACGGTGGAAGAAGTCGCGGGCGCCGTGATGTGGCTGTTCTCCGACGAAGCCGGCTACACCAGCGGCTCCTTCATCGAAGTCTCCGGCGGCAGCTGACCGCCGAGGACGCTACTCGGAACCGGCCGAGATCACCCGGTTCTGCTCTTTGGACGAGATGCGCGCCTCGACGCGCCGCAGCACGGCCAGCACGAACAGGGCCATCAGGGTGCTGACGACGGCGGTCGCTTCACGCCCCATGCCCGCCGCGACGCCGATGGCGGCCGTCATCCAGATGCTGGCCGAGGTCGTCAAGCCATGGATCTCGCGCTCTTCTCCGAGCTTGATGATGGCTCCCGCGCCCAGGAAGCCGATGCCGGCGATCACGCCTTGGAGCACGCGGCTGAGGTCGCCGACCTCCATGCCGCCCTGCAGCGGCACCAGCACGAAAATCGCCGCCCCCAAGGCCACCAGCATGTGGGTGCGCAGGCCCGCCGCCTTGCCGCTGCGCTCGCGCTCGTAGCCGAGCAGGCCGCCCAGCACTACCGCCATGCCCAGCCGCAGCACGATGCGGGTCGCCTCCCCCGCATCGGGGATATCGGCAAATTCGCTCTGCACGGTGGACCAGATTTCCAGCCAGACATCCGACATCGCCGCCTCCCGGGAGGACATGATGGAAGCAGCATAGCAGGGCGCGCGCGATCCGCCATGCCTTGCTTGCGCTGGCCTATCCGGGCGCAACTGGTTTACAACCTTCTAGTATCCCGCGGTGTCGCGGGCCTCAATCGACCGGAGGGTTTCATGGATTTGCAGCTTGGCGGTAAACGCGTGCTCATTACGGGCGCATCCAAGGGCATCGGCCTGGCCTGCGCCGTCGCATTCGCCCGCGAAGGCGCCGAGCCCGTCCTGGTGGCGCGCGACGACGCGGCCCTGCATGCCGCATCTCAGGCCATCAGCTCGCAGACCGGCAGGCAGGCCCGCGTGCACACGCTGGACCTGGCGCAGCCCGGGGCGGCGGAACGCCTGGGCAAGGAAGCGGGCGACATCGACATCCTGGTGAACAACGCCGGCGCGGTGCCGGGCGGCGCGCTGGACCAAGTCCAGGACGAACGCTGGCGCGCCGGCTGGGAACTGAAGGTGCACGGCTACATCGCGCTTGCGCGCCATTACTACCCTCGCATGCGCGAGGCCGGCGCGGGCGTGATCGCCAACATCATCGGCATGGCGGGGTCGGCGCCGCGCGCGGACTACATCTGCGGCGCGGCGGCCAACGCCTCGCTCATTGCCTTTACCCGCGCGCTGGGAGGAGAGGCGCCGCGCCACGGCGTGCGCGTCTTCGGCGTCAACCCCTCGCGCACGCGCACCGACCGCGTGCTGACGCTTGCGCGGCAACGCGCGCAGGCGCGCTGGGGAGATGAAGGCCGCTGGCAGGAAACGCTGTCGGATCTGCCCTTCGGCCGCCTGATGGAACCCGAGGAAGTGGCCGACATGATTGTTTTCGGCGCTTCGCCGCGCGCGGGCTATCTGAGCGGAACGGTGATCGATCTGGACGGCGGCGAGCAGTACGCGAACCACGCTCGCTGACGGGCCGGCGCCGCCCCGCTCTCGCGGCAGCGCGGCTTGCACGCCGCGCGAGCGTCAGCCGGACGCTCAGGCGCCCGCCCCCCGCCAGCCGGCCAATACGGCAGGCAGCTGCCTCATGTCGGTGAACACGTGCGCCACGCCCACGCCGCGCAAGGCTTCGGCGCCGCTGTGTCCATTGGCGTCGGGGCTGTAGCCGAACACCGTGGCGCCCGCGGCCACGCCCGCGGTCGCGCCGGTCACGGTGTCCTCCACGATGGCGCAGCGCCGCGGGTCCACGCCCAGCGCCTCGGCGGCCGCCAGGTATACGTCCGGATAGGGCTTGCTGCGCGGCATTTCGTGGCCGCTGAAGACGCGCCCGTCGAAACACTCGGCGATGCCCACCTTGGCCAGTTGCAGTTCCACCTTGCGGCGGTCGGCGCCCGAGGCCACGGCGATGCGCCCGCCCAGCGCCCCGTGCAAGGCGCGCACCGCGTCCGGCGCGCCGGGGATTTCCAGCAGATCTCGGTCCAGCGCAACGTTGCGACGCTGGCGGAACTGGGCGAACCAATCCTGGCCAAGCGAGGCGCCGGTGCGGGCCTCGATCAGCGGCAATTCATCCTTGACGGCCTTTCCGGTAAAAATGCGCATCGTTTCTTCGTACGCGATGTCCCAGCCCAGCTCATTGAGCATCTGCGTCAGCACGCGGCTGGTGATGGGTTCGGAATCGACCAGGACGCCGTCGCAGTCGAACAGCACGGCGTCAAAGGGAAAATCAGTCATTGCGGCAAGCCAGGGGAAGATCGGTGTAGCGGGTAAGCATACTTCAAGCCTCCCGGAACCCTCCCCCGGCAAGGGCGGCGCTCAGTTTTCCGCCGTGATGCGGCCATCGGCCACGACCTTGGCGAACACCGCGGTCTGCTCCTTGATGAAATCGCGGAACTCCTGCTGGCTCATCGGCTGCACCTCTCCCCCGAGGTCGCGCAGGCTCGCCACCAGTTTTTCATCCTGCAGGGCGCGGCCGATCGCGGCTGCCAGCTTCTGCTGCACGTCCGCCGGCGTGGCCGCGGGGACGAACACGCCGAACCAGTTCTCCAGCGCGTAGTCCTTGAGCGGCGCGTACTCCGCCACGGCGGGGATGTCCGGCGCGAACGAGGCCCGCTTGGCGGACGTGACGGCCAAGGGCTTGACCTTGCCGCTCTTGATGAAAGGCAGGGCGCCAGCCAGGCTGACGAACGTCAGGTCCACGCTGCCGGAGGCCACGTCCACCAGTTGCGCCGAAGCCCCCTTGTACGGCACGTGCACCATCTTGATCCCGGCCAGGGACTGCAGGAGCTCGCCGTTCAGGTGCTGCGGGTTGCCCACGCCGCTGGTCGCGTAGGTCAGGCGGTCGGGATTGGCGCGGCCGTATGCGACCAGCTGTTCCACGCTTGCGACCGGCAGCTTCGGATTGGCGACCAGCACATTGGGCACGCGCGCGATCAGCGCGATCGGAGCGAGGTCCTTGTCCGGCTGGTACTGCATCTTGCTCTTGAAAACCAGCGGATTGATCGCGGTCTCGCCTGCCGATCCCAGCAACAGGGTCGTGCCGTCCGGCGCGGAACGCACCACCGTCTGCGCGCCCAGCATGCCGCTGGCGCCCGGCTTGTTTTCGACCACGATGCCCTGGGGCATTTCGCTGCGCAGCCGCTCGGCCAGCAGCCTGCCCATCCCATCGACCCCGCCGCCGGCGGCAAAGGGCACGATCAGGGTTACGGGCCGGCCTGCTGCCGGTTCGGCCGCGTGCAGCGGGGCAGCCGAGGCGAAAGCCAGGGCCGCCGCGGCGGCCAGGGTACGGATTGCATGCATGGTCTGTCTCCATTGCGGCCGGTTGGAATGTCGGCCGGTTTTTTACTTAATTGCATTTTATAGATTCAATATGCAAAAATGGCAGCTATGGAAAACACCAATGCCGCAGCGCGCCACGCCAGCTTCACGCTGGACGGCACGCGATACTCCTATCTGGATCTGCCCGCCATGTACGGCGAGGCCTATTTCCGCCTGCCGGTCGTGCTGCGGCTGCTGCTGGAGAATGCGCTGCGCAACATGCGGGACGCGGAGCGAGACGCGGCGGTGGCCGCCCTGTTCGGCTGGCTGGAGCACGGCACGAGCGAGGCCGAGATCGCTTTCCAGCCCGGCCGGGTGCTGATGCACGACACCACCAGCACGCCCGCGCTGGTCGACATCGCGGCGATGCGCGACGCCCTGGCCGAGGCCGGCGCCGATCCCGGCGCCCTGAACCCGGTGCTGCCCGTCGACGTGTCGGTCGACCATTCGCTGGCGGTGGAGGCCTATGCGCGGGCGGACGCGGCGGCGCTGAACCTGGACCTGGAACTGCGCCGCAACGCGGAGCGCTACCGATTCCTGCGCTGGGCTTCCAAGGCCCTGTCCAACGTGCGCATCCATCCGCCGGGCACCGGCATCATGCACACCATCAACCTGGAACAGCTGGCCACCGTGGTCTGCCGCAAGAATGGCCCCGACGGCGTCGCGCTGCACCCCGACATGATGATCGGCACGGACAGCCACACCCCCATGGTCAACGGTCTCGGCGTGCTGGGCTGGGGCGTGGGCGGGCTGGAGGCGCAGACGGTCATGTTCGGCATGCCCACCCTGCTGCGCATTCCCGACGTCATCGGCGTGCGCCTGACGGGCGCGCTGGCGGCCGGCGTCACCGCGACCGACCTTGCGCTGACCGTCACCCAACGCCTGCGCGCCATCGGCGTGTCCGGCGAGTTCGTGGAGTTCTTCGGGCCCGGCGTCGGCGCGCTGCCGGCGGGCGCCCGCTGCGTAGTGGCCAATATGGCGCCCGAGTACGGCGCCACGACCGGCTACTTTCCCATCGACGGCGAAACGCGGGCCTACCTGCGCCAGACGGGCAGGCCCGAGTCGCACGCCGCGCTGGTGCAGGCCTACGCGGAGCGTGCCGGCATCGCATACGACCCCAACGCCGAGCCTCGCTACACGCGCGTCATCGACATCGCGCTGGACCGCGTGGGCATGCACGTGGCCGGGCCGAAGCGGCCGCAGGACCTGCATCCCTACACCGGCACGAAGTCCATCCTGCAAGGGCTGGGTTTCACTCCACGGACGGCCGTGGGCGGCCTGCCCCGCCACGCCATCGCCATAGCCGCCATCACCAGTTGCACCAACACCTCGGACCCGCGCCTGCTGACGGCGGCGGGCCTGGTGGCGCGCAGGGCCCGGCTGGCCGGGCTGCGCGTGCCCGCGTGGGTCAAGACCTCGCTCGGCCCGGGCTCTCCCGCCGCCGCGCGGTACCTGAAGCGCGCCGGCCTGCTCGATGACCTGGCCGCCGTGGGCTTCGACATCGTGGGCTACGGATGCACCACCTGCATCGGCAACTCCGGTCCCCTGCCCGCGGCGGTGCGCGAGGCCATGGCCGCCGGGGCGGTCCACCCGGTTGCAGTGCTCTCCGGCAATCGCAATTTCACGGGCCGCATCCACCCCGACCTGGACCTGGGTTTTCTCATGTCGCCGCCGCTGGTCATCGCCTTCGCGCTGGCCGGCGACGCCGAGCGCGATCTCGGGCGGGAGCCCGTCCAGACCGCGCCGGATGGCCGCGCCGTCCATCTGAAGGATCTCTGGCCCGACGAGGCGGAGATCGACGCGGCGCTGGCCGCCGGCCAGGAGCCCGAGGACTACCGCGGCGCCTTCGCGGTCGCCAGCGCCAATCCCGCCTGGCAGGCGCTGCAATCGCCGGACACCGCCCGCTTTCCCTGGGACCCCGCTTCCACCGCGCTGCGGCGCCCGCCCTTCGCCTCGCTTGACGAAGCCGGCCAGCTGGGCCGCTACACGGCCCGCCCACTGCTGGTGCTGGGCGACGACGTGACCACCGACCATCTGTCTCCCGCCAGCGCCATCCCGCCGGACAGCCTGATCGCGGACTTTCTCGTCGAGCGCGGCGACAAGCGCGACGACCTGAACGTCTTCGCGTCGCGCCGCGGCAACTGGCAGGTCATGATGCGGGCGGCGTTCTACAGCAAGAGCCTGGTCAACCTGCTCTGCCCCTCGGCGCCCGTGGGCCATACGCGGCATGCGCCCAGCGGCAGAATAGAACCCATCTGGGAAGCCGCGGCCCGCTATGCGCGGGAAAGACAGGCGGTAGTGCTGGTGGCGGGCGAACGCTTCGGCACCGGCTCCTCGCGCGACTGGGCGGCCAAGGGCCAGCGCCTGCTGGGCATACGCGCGGTGCTGGCGGTCAGCTTCGAACGCATCCATCGCTCCAACCTGATCGGCATGGGCATCCTGCCCCTGCGCCTGCCGCAGGGCGTCACGCCCGCGACCCTGCGGATCGGTCCGGACGACCGGATCGAGATCGACGCCGCGGCCACGGCGATGGCTCCGCGCGCTCCCATATCCGTGCGCATCCTGCGCGCCGGCGGCAAGACGGAAGCGCTGACCGCCGTCGCGGCCGTCGAAACCGGGTTGGAAGTCCGATTGTTGCGGATGGGCGGCGTCATTCCCGCTATTCTTTCGGACACGATCAATCCGGCCCCACCCCATCCATGAGCGCGCAAACCAACACCGTCAACAAGATCCTGGAGCTGATCAAGGAAGAACGCCTGTCCGAGGGCGCGCACCTCACGGCGCAGAAGCTCGCGGACCGGCTGCGGCTGTCGCGCTCTCCGGTCAATGACGCGCTGGGCATCCTCGAACAGCATGGCGTCGTGACCCGCAAGCCCAACCGCGGCTATTTCCTCAGCCAGGATTTCGACGCGCTGGCGCGGGCGCATGCCGGGCTCGCGCCGCCTTCCGTGGACGATATCGTCACGCGCAGCTATTTCAAGCTGGCCGACGACCTGCTGCGCGGCGACCTGCCCATGCAGTGCAGCGAGGCGCAGCTGCGCGCGCGCTACGCGCTGACCAATGCGCAAACGCAGGCCCTGCTGACGCGCATTTCGCAGGAGGGCTGGGCGGATCGCCGGCCCGGCTACGGCTGGGAATTCTCGTCCATGATGACGACCCCGGACAGCCTGCTGCAGTCCTACCGCCTGCGTCTCGCGCTCGAGCCCGCGGCGCTGCTCGAACCCACGTTCCGCATCGACAAGACCGTGCTGGCGCGCTGCCGCGCCGCGGAGAAGCACCTGCTGGACGGCGGCATAGCCACCGACACGGCCGACCAGCTGCACGAGCGCGGCGTGCGCTTCCACGAATCCCTGGTGGAGGCGTCCGGCAATCCCTTCTTCATCGACACGATCAAGCGCGTGAACCGCGTGCGCCGCCTGCTTTCCTACCGCTCCATGCAGGATCGCAGCCGCTACAAGCAGCACTGCGACCAGCACCTGGCCATCCTCGACCTGCTCGAACGCGAACGCAACGAAGAAGCCGCCGCGGCCCTCGCCGGCCACCTGCGCAGCACGCTGGACAACCTGGCCCGCATCCGCGGCATCCTGACCTAGGCCGGGCGCCGCGCGCCGGGCCGATTCCATCCCGATCATCCGGAGAAACTCGCGCCATGCACGTTTACATCGGTTCCCGCACCACGCGCGAACGCAACGCCCGCGGCGACGGCATCAGCGTGTTCGACTACGCGCCCGATACCGGCACGCTTACCCTGACGCAGGTCCTGGGCGGCCTGGTCAATCCGTCCTACCTTTTGCCGCATCCCTCCCTGCCGGTGCTCTACACCGTGCACGGAGACGGCCATGAAGTCAGCGCGCTGCGCCGCGACACCCGCGACGGATCGCTCGCCCCCTGGCACAGGCAGGCCTGCGAGGGGCGCAATCCGGTGCACTTGGCGCTGGCTCCCTCGGGCCGCTGCCTGATCGTATCGAACCACCTGACCGGCGCGCTGGCCGTGCTGCCCGTGGCCGCGGATGGCGCGCTGGGCCCCGTGTCGCAAACGCTGCGGCTGGACGGCGAACCCGGGCCGCACCGCAAGGAGCAGCCTTTCGCCAAGCCGCACTACAACCTGGTCGACCCGTCCGGCCGCTATGTGGTGGTGCCCGACAAGGGACTGGACCGCGTGTTCGTCTTCGCGCTGGACGCGCACGGCATCGGCGCCGCGCCCGTTTGCGCGGCGGCCGCGCGCGAAGGCGCCGGCCCGCGCCACGCCGTCTTCCATCCCGGCGGCCAATGGCTCTATGTCGTCAACGAACTGGACAACACCGTGACCGGCTACGTGCTGGAGGCAGGCGCGCTGCGGCCCTTCCAGGTGCTGCCCACGCTGCCCGATACCTGCACCGGAAACAGCCGGGCGGCCGGCATCATGATGGGCGCGCACGGCCGCTGCCTGTATGCGTCCAACCGGGGCGACGACAGCATCGCCATGTTCGAGGTGGATCCGGACAGCGGCAGGCTGACGCCGCGCCAGCACGCGCCGACCGGCGGCAGGACGCCGCGCTTCTTCAGCCTGTCTCCCGATGGCCGCTTCCTGTTCGCCCTGAACGAAGACAGCGACACGGTCGTGCGCTTCCGAGTCGATCCGCGAAACGGCGAACTGGCCGAGGACGGCTACGTTCTGCGGGTCGGCAGCCCGGTGTGCATGGTTTTCGCGAAAAACGTCCTGACCTAGTAATCCATCGGCACGTGGCACTGAGCGGCCCTGAGTTCTTCCAGATGCCGCTCGGCCTCCTGTCTTTCGGCCGCCGGCGACAAGGCGCGCCAGCTCACCATGTTGCCCGTCGCCTTCAGCGGCATCCAGCCCAGCACGCTGTAGAGCGTGATCGCGGTGCACCCCGTGTCGAACCGCGTTTCGTAATAACCGTGACGGTCCGGCGGGGTATCGCCGGGCGTCCATTCCATTTGAGACATCCAGGTCTCCTTCTTGCTGAAGCTTATGCGCAAGCGCGCGGATCCTTCGGGATCTACCGGCGATCGTATCGTTGGCTGCGCTTGCTTGTGATGCCAAGATGCGCCTGCTTTGCAATTCTTGACAGAGGGATATCCCTTAGGGCCCGTTCACGCTACAGCAAACAGGCCCCGGGACAGGACAGCCACGGGAGAACCCCGTGGCAGGATGTGGCGAAAATCGTACGGAACGGCGAGCGCCGTCCGTGGAAGTCGAGGCGCCGGCGCGCCTGAATTACTTGATGCCGATGAAGGGCAAGGCCGCGCCCGGGACCTGCGTCGCGGGCAGCACGCCGTCCCACTTTTCCACCGCGTTCAGGCTCACCAGGTTGGTGTTGGCGGCCAGGGCCTCCGCCTTGGCGCGGATCGCGGCCGCCTCGGCCTCGCCGCGCATGCGGATGCCATCGGCTTCGGCCGTGAATTGCTGGCGGCGCGCATCGGCTTCCGCCTTGGCCTTGACCACCTGGATCTCGGCGTTGATCGTCGCCGTTTCCTTTTGCTGGCGGGTCGTCTCGATCTGCACCTGGGCCAGCATGCGTTGCTCGATGGAGTGTTCGTAGGCCTGCGAGAAACCCACCTCCTCGATCTGCACGCCCACCACCTGGACGGGCGCGCCCTCCATCGTCTTGCGCACGGATTCGTTCACGTCCAGGCCCAGCTTCTGGCGTTCCTGGATCGCGCGCACCGCGGTGTATTGGCCAAATACATTCTTCACCGAATCGGGCGTCTTGCGCTCCAGCACGCGCATCTGCAGGTTGCTGATGGTGCCGTACTCCGAATACAGCTCGGCCACGTGCTCGGGCGGAACGCGATAGGTCACGGAGACCCGCAGCGAGGCCGGCTGCTGGTCATAGCTGTACGCCTCCAGTTTTTCGAACACGAACGTATGGTCGCGCACGGACACCATCATGACGCTGTCGATGAACGGGGTCTTGAAGTCCAGGCCGGGTTCGGACACGCGCACCAGCTTGCCGTTGCGCAGCACCACGCCGCGCTCGCCCTGGTCCACCTGGAACCACGAGCCGAAGGCCAGGAAGAGGATCAGCACGAACAGTACCGCCGCGATGACCGCGACCTTGATGCTGCGCGGCTTCACCGCGCCTATCGATTTGACCACCTGCATATCTGTCGGCTTCACTTGTAATCCCTTTCTGATTTTGAGCGTTTACGATCCGAGAGCACGGCGGCAATGCCCCGCGCCAGCAAGTAAGCGACCACGGCCGCTCCCACCAAGATCAGGAAATACCTCATCGTGCGTCCCCCCCGGAAAAGAAGCAGGGGATTCTATCGCGAGTCCGCAAGCTTCGAATTGTGACGATTGTTGCGCCGCCAGGGCCGGCCGGCTCCGCCCCGCTGACGGAGCCGGCGAGCCGGCAAAGTTCCTAGCATCAGGCCGCAACCTGTTACGTCCGTCCGGCCGGCCCATCTGCTACCGTGGATATGGCCCCAACGCGCCGCGGCCCAGGCCCGGCGCCCACGACGGAGATCGCGCATGCCACGTCCTTCCGAGTCCGCGCCCCTGATCGGTGTGATCCCTCCCTACATGCTGGACCGCCTGGCGCAGCACGCCGACGCCCGGGTCAGCATGCCGGCGGTAAAAACGCAGATCATCGACCAGCAACAGCGCGGGTTACGCGAAATGGCGGTCCAGCCGCCCCGCGTGAAGCCGGCCCCATCCCGGAACGCGGGGCCCGCCGGCACGCCGCAGCGGGCGGTGCACGATGCCGGCAACACCACCACCCTGCCGGGCAAGCTGGTTCGCGCCGAAGGCCGCCCCGCCAGCGGCGACGCGGCGGTAGACGAAGCCTATGAACACCTGGGCGCGACCTACAAGCTGTTCTGGGACATCTACAAGCGGCATTCCATCGATGGCCAGGGCCTGCCGCTGATCGGCACCGTGCACTATGGCGAAGACTACGACAACGCGTTCTGGAACGGCGCGCAGATGGTGTTCGGCGATGGCGACGGCGAAATATTCAACCGCTTCACCGTGGCGCCCGACGTCATCGGCCACGAACTCACGCATGGCGTCATCGACGCCGAAGCCGCCCTGCTGTACCAGGGGCAGTCGGGCGCGCTGAACGAATCCTTGTGCGATGTCTTCGGCTCCCTGGTCAAGCAATACGCCCTGGGGCAGGATGCCCGGCAGGCCGATTGGCTGATCGGCGTAGGGCTGTTCAGGCCCAAGGTGCAGGCCCGCGCGCTGCGCTCCATGGCGGAACCGGGCAGCGCCTATGACGATCCCGTCCTGGGCAAGGACCCGCAGCCCGCCCACATGGACAACTACGTGGACACGTCCGACGACAACGGCGGCGTGCACATCAATTCCGGCATCCCCAACCGTGCCTTCTACCTGGCCGCCACCGCATTGGAAGGCCCCGCGTGGGCCGTCGCCGGCCGCGTCTGGTACGACGCGCTGTGCGACGAGCGGCTGCGCCACGATGCCGACTTCGCGCAATTCGCGGCGCTGACGCTGGAAGCCGCGCAACACCAGGGCGCCGCCGTGCGCGGCGCCATCGCGAAAGCGTGGCAAACCGTCGGAGTCCGGACATGATCCAACTGCCGCCCCTCGATCTCGCCCTGCTCGTGCGCCTGACCCGCGAAGGCGGCCTGGCCTATCTGCCCGGGCTGTCGCAACCGCGCAGCATAGACCTGGCCACCTGCCCCCCCGACCTGCGCCAGGAGGTCTGCGAGGCGCTGGAGCACGCGGCGCCCGCCGCCGTCGCGCGCAACGCGGCCGCCGGCGGCGACCAGCGCTACTTTCACGTGGAGGTGGTGTACAAGGGCGACGAAATATCCGACATCAGCTTCGACGTGCCGGAAACCGCGGCTCCCGCGAATCTGGTGCGCCTGTGGAAGGATGAGGCGCGGCAGGAATAGGAAAGCGCCGCCGCGCCGCTCTCAGCGCGGCGCCGGCGCCACGGGGGCAGGCGCGCTGCCCCGGTATTGCCCGATCTGGATGGCCCGGCCCGCATACAGGCCGGCCACCGCCATCGCCACGCACAGCGCCGCGCACACGCCCAGCGCCACATCCCATCCGCCCAAGGCATCATGCAGCGCGCCCATCAGCGCCGGCCCGCTGGCGGCGAACAGGTAGCCCACGCATTGCGCCATGCCCGACAGCGCCGCCGCCTGCTGCGCATGGCTGGCGCGCAGCCCCACGAACGCGAGGCCGAGGATGATGCCACCGCCGGTTCCCAGGCCCAGCAGCACGATCCACAAGGTGGCCCAGCCGGGCGCGGCGATCAGGCCCAGCATTGCCACGAACGAGGCCGCGGCCGAGCAGAACGCGGCGGCGCGCTGGTCCTTCATGCGCCTGACCACGGGCGCCAGGAACAGCGCCGGGCCGGCGGACATGAGTTGCAGCAAGCCATGCAGCGTGCCGGCACGCTCGGCGGTATAGCCCGCGCCGCGCAGGATGGCGGGCAGCCAGCTCACTCCCACGTAGAACACGAAGGAATTGATGCCCAGGAACAGGGTCACCTGCCAGGCCAGGGGCGAACGCCACAGGCGGCCGCCATGCGGCGCATGCGCCGTGGAAGCCGCGGGCGCCGTGTGGTTGGCAAGTTGCGGCAGCCACAGCAGGAGGCCGACGACGGGAATCAGCAGCAGGCAGCCCGTCGAGAAGCGCCAGGTCGCGTCGGACAGCCCGGCCAGCGGAATGGCGATGGCCGAAGCCAGGCCCGCCGCCAGGCTCATCGTCAGCACGTAGGCCGAGGTCAGGCCCGCCAGGCGCTGCGGGAAATCGCGCTTCAAGAGACTGGGCAAGAGGACGTTGCCGATCGCGATGCCCGAGCCGATGACCGCCGTGCCCAGGTACAGGCTCCAGGCCGATCCCAGCGTGCGCACCAGGATGCCGCCCGCGATCAGCAACAAGGCCGCGAACAGCGTGCGCTCCAGGCCATGACGACGCGCCAGGCCCGCCGCGAACAGCGACACCACCGCGAAGGCCAGCAGCGGCAGGGTGATCAGCATGCCTGCCGCGGTGGAATTCAAGGCAAGCTGCTCGCGGATCATGCCTATCAGCGGCGGCACGCCCGTGACCGGCGCGCGCAGGGCGGTGGCGATGCAGAGTATGCCCGCGATCAGCAGCAAGGGATTGCCGGCGGGACGTTTGGCGGAAACGGAAAGAGAGGTCATGCGCGTGGAGCCCCTCGGGCCCCGTGTGAGAGTGGACAGGCCCTAGCTTAAGTACAAGCGCCTTTACCGAATTTCGAGACAATGACAGACTATCCCTAAATCCAGCCAATTCGCCGCGTCATGCATGCTCCGGAAGAATCCGCCCCTTTTTTCGATCTGGACGTCGAGTCGCAATGGACCTTCGCGACGCGCGTCCATGCGGCCGAGAACGACCAGGAATCCCCGCGGCACCGCCACCGCATGGGCCAGCTGGTGCTGGCGCTGCACGGCGGCGTGACTTGCTCGGTGCCGCAGGGGCTATGGATGGTTCCGCCCCAATGCGGCGTCTGGATTCCCGGCGGCGTTCCGCACAGCAACCGCGTCACCGCGAACGGCCGCGTGTGCTTCCTGTTCGTGCCGCCCGACGCCCCGGGCCTGCCCGCTCAATGCTGCACGCTGGCCATCACGCCGCTGCTGCGGGAATTGGTCGTGCACCTGGCGGACCTGCCGCCCTCGGAAGCGGCCTCCGCCTCCAACCGGAAACTGGCGGAGGTGCTGATCGACCAGTTGGCGCGCATGCCCACCGAACACCTGCATCTGCCCATGTCGAATCACCCGAGGCTGCGCGAGATCGCCGACGCGCTGCGCGACGACCCCGCCGACCGCAGCACCGTGGCGCAATGGGGCAAGCGCGTGGCGATGAGCGAACGCACGCTGGCGCGGCTGGTGCGCCAGGAACTGGGCATGAGCTTCGGCCGCTGGCGCCAGCAGATGCATCTCATCCAGGCCCTCCAGCGCCTGTCGGCCGGGGTTTCGGTGCAGCGCACGGCCGAAGACCTGGGCTACGAGTCGGTCAGCGCCTTCATCACCATGTTCCGCAAGACGCTGGGCAAGACGCCCGCCCGTTACTTCGCCGACAAAGCCGACGGCGCCCCCGCCACGATGAACAGCCGCGGAAACGGCAGCAGCACCGTGCCGTCGGCAAGCGCCGGATAGGCTTCCTCGATCAAGGATTGGTAGCGGGCCAGGAATCCCTCCTGCCCGGCGGCGTCCAGCCGATCCAGGTACGGCCGCAGCGCCGTGCCCTTGAACCATTCGACCACCGCCGCCGCGCCCGCGAGGGGATGATGATAAGTGGTCCGCCATACGTCCAGCCGGCCGCAATGCGGCTTGAGCAATTCGTAGTACCAGGCCGCGCTGTGGCGCGGCGGATGCTTGAAGCCGCCGATGCTGGCCGCCCACGGGGCCTCGCCGGCGACCTGGCGAGCCAGGCGGTGCGCGGGCTCTTCCAGGTTGTCCGGCGTCTGCACCGCCAGGCTGCCCCCGGGAGCCAGCTTGCCGACCAGGCGGGGATACAGCGTGTCGTGGTCAGGCACCCATTGCAGCGAAGCGTTCGCCAGGATCACGTCGTAGGATTGCGGCGGATCCCAGGCGGCGATGTCGGCAAGCTCGAACCGCAGCCCCGGCAGGCGCTTCGTGGCCGCCTGGATCATGTCCTCGGAATTGTCCATGCCGGCCAGTTCGGCGTCTGGATAACGCGCCGCCAGCACCTCCGTGGAGTTGCCCGGGCCGCAGCCCAGATCCACCGCGCGTCTCACGTCCTGGTTCGGCAATGCTGCGACCAGGTCCCGCACCGGACGGGTGCGTTCGTTCTCGAATGCGGAATACTGTTTGGCGGACCAGCTCGTCATGGCGATTCCTTGCGTATGGGTTCGTCTGCACTCTACGCCTGCGGCACTCATACGACAAATTCGAATTCGAAGCGCCCGCCATATCCAGAAAATATGGCGGGCCCCGGCCTCATTCCCGCGTCACTCGGCCGCCAGTTCCGGCTTGGCGCGCTGCGAGCGCGTTTTCCACAGGGAGAACAGCACGCCGCCGGCAATCAGGCCGAAGGTCACCGAAAGCGACACGGCCGCCGGCACCTTGCCGATGAAGCCCACCAGGAATATCTTGGTCCCGATGAAGACGAGCACGAGGGCCAGCGCATACTTCAGGTAGTGGAAGCGGTGGATCATCGCCGCCAGCGCAAAGTACAGCGCGCGCAGGCCCAGGATGGCGAAAATATTGCTGGTGTAGACGATGAACGGATCGGTCGTGATCGCGAAGATCGCCGGCACGGAATCCACCGCGAACAGCAGGTCCACGAATTCGATCAGCACCAGCGCCAGAAGCAGCGGCGTGGCCCAGCGCACCGTCCTGGATGTCGCGGGGTCTTTCTCGCGCACCCAGAATGCATTGCCCCGCAAACCGTCCGTCACCCGCATGTGGCGCTTCAGGAACCTGAGGATGGGATTGGAGGCAATGTCGGGAGTCTGGTCCGCGATCATCCACATCTTGATGCCAGTGAACACCAGGAAGGCCCCGAAGACATACAGTAGCCAGCCGAAATTGCTGACCAGCGCGGCGCCCAGGCCGATCATGATGGCGCGCAGCACGATCACGCCCAGAATGCCCCAGAACAGCACCCGGTGCTGATACTGGCGCGGAATCGCGAAGAAGCTGAAGATCAGGGCGATGACGAAGACGTTGTCCATCGACAGCGACTTCTCGATCATGAAGCCGGTGTAGTACGCCATGCCGCTGGCCGCGCCCATCTGCCACCACACCCATCCGCCGAAAAGCAGCGCGGCGGTGATATAGCCGGCGGAAAGCAGCAGGCTTTCGCGCACGCCGATCTCGCGGTCATCCTTGTGCAGCACGCCCAGGTCGAAGGCCAGCAACGTCACGACAATCCCCAGGAAGAGCAGCCAGCTCCAGGTGGGGGTGCCGAGGAAATCGGCGGCCATAAAGGTCAGTAAGGTTTCCATAATGTCCCGCTCATGTTCGAAGGGCCTCATGATCCGGATTGGTCGCCGATGTAAAAATCAGCCTGAAATTGAGTTAAGGTTCGAAAAAACCGAAGTGAGCCGCGCCATGCTTAACTACCGACACCTCTATTACTTCTGGATGGTCGCCAAGGAGGGCGGCTTTTCCCGCGCCGCGGAAAGGCTGGACATGGCCATCCAGACGATCAGCGCCCAGGTGCGCGAACTGGAGAAGCATCTTGGCCACCAGTTGCTCAAGCCGGCCGGCCGGGGCGTGGCGCTGACGGACGCGGGAGAAGCCGCCTTCGCCCGCGCCGAAGAGATCTTCCAGATCGGCCACGTGCTGCCCCAGGAGGTCCGCGCGGCCGCCACCAAGCCCGTCATGCGCCTGGCGGTGGGGCTGTCGGACGGCATTTCGAAACTGGCCGCGCATGCCCTGCTCGGCCCTGTGCTGCACACGCCGGACCTGCGCCTGACCTGCCACGAAGGCGAAATCCAGGAACTGCTGGGAGAACTCGCCCAACACCACCTGGACCTCGTGCTGGCGGGCCAGGGCGCGCCCGCCAACCCCAACCTGCGGCTCACCAGCGATCGCCTGGTTTCATCCCCGGTCGACTGGTACGGCCCGGCCAAGTGGGTACGCAAAGCGGACACGCGCGACTTCCCGCGCTGCCTGGCGCGCCTGCCCGTGCTGCTGCCCACCGGACATTCCGTATTGCGCCAGACACTGGACCGCTGGTTCGGCGAGCAGGGCGTCCATCCCAACGTGGTCGGCGAATTCGAAGACAGCGCGCTCATGTCGGTGTTCGCCGCCCGGGGCCTGGGCGTGTTTCCGCTGAGCCGGCTGGGCGGCGGCGACATCGGCCTGCTGGGAGGATTGCGCCCCCTGGCCCGCTGCGACGACGTGCACGAAGAAATACATGCGATCCGCAACCGGCGCGGGCAGCATCATCCGCTGGTCCAGGCCATTCTCACCCACGCAAAAACTTCGGTTTTATCTTAATGTTTGTCACAACCATTCTGGTTTTTCAGAAATAGAATCCGCTTTATCGTGGCCTTCCCTTGAAATATCGGAGTACCACTGCAATGAAAAAAATCATCTGGCTCGCTTTCGCCGTGCTTGCCGCGCTATGGACCGGGCTGGTGGCGCTGACGCTGCAATTGACCGACTGGGTGCTGGCCTCGGTCGCCTCGGCGCAGGTGCCGGGCGCCGCGCTCGACACATCCCAGTGGGTTCCGCCCGACTGGGCCGCGGCCTGGGTCGATCCCGCGTGGCTGCAGGCCCTGCAATCCGGCCTGGTCTGGGCCGCGCAAGGGCTGAACCAAGTGCTGCCGATGGCCGGCAGCCTGGGCACGCTGATCGCGGTGGTGGGCTGGATCTTCTGGGGCTTCATCATCGCCGGCCTGCTCGTGCTGGCGATGATCCTCCACTGGCTGGCCGGCAAGCGCGAGCAGGCCGAGGCGTCCGGCCGCCAAGTGGTGTAATAGGGCTGGCAACGCGGCAGCCCGGCGCGCTGCCCTCAAAGGAGCCCGCTGTGTCCGTTTTCCGTTCCCTGCCCCTCTTCGTCGCGGCCTGGTGCGCCGCCGCTACGGCGAACGCCCAGGCCTCGCCCGCCTATGGCGTCGAAGTCTGCACGGTGACGGGAACGTCCGGCGAATACAGCGTGCGCGTGCGCAATACCGGAACCGGGCCGCTGGCCCGCGCCGATATCGTCGGCGTCCGCCTGGATGCCGGCGGCCAGGCCTCGGCGAATCTCGGTGCCACGCTCACCGAGATTCCCGCGGGCAAGTACAAGACCGCCGTGCTCGGCCGCCACGGGGATTCGGTCTCGCTGGTCAGCATCGCGACCTATGTTTCCATCCAGGGCGTCGAAACCCGGCAGGAAGACCTTTATGCCGGCAAGGTGGCCCATGTCTCGCCGGGCTCCGCCCTGCCCTATACGCTGGCGCCGCTGGCCGTGCGCGGCTGGACGGTGGCCTATGGCTCGAAATCAGGCCCCAAGCTGGAAACCGGCAGCGCGGTGTTGCTGATCTATCCCGCCCGCCCGGGCAAAAAGCCGCATGCGACCCGGCCGGAAGCCGGCCGCGCGCCGGCCGACGTCGTGCCCCTCGCGCCCTGCGCGCCCGCCGGCGGCAAGCGGCCCTGAAACGCCATCAGGTGCCGCGCAGCAGGTCGCGCTCGTTCAGCAGGGCATAGACGATTTCGGGGCGGGTGTCGAAACTGCGGCGGATGGCGGCGGGTATGGCCGCTCGCGTCTTGCGGCACAGCCCCGGCTGGTCGTCGAGCTGGATGGAGATCCCGCGCGACGTGCGCACCTCGTTTTCGCTGGGCGTGATCCTGACAACGATGCCCAGCTGCGCCTGCATGCGCCCCTGCATGGCCCTCAGGTCGTCCAGGCTGGCCAGGTTCTCCAGCCGGGCCACCAGGCGCCTCTCCTCTTCCTTGGTCAGCCGCAGGACGCGGATGTCCGCGACGGGATCGGCCAGCAGGCGTTCGCGGTCGCACACACAGGCGCCCGGCGGGCATTCTTGGCGGATGGGAAACGGAAAGTTCATGGCGCAGGCGCGTTCCGGTCTAGCCTATCCTGGAATTCTACCCAGGATCGATGCGCCGGCTGCCGCCGCGCGCCGCTCGTAAACCCGCAAGCCGCTGCGGCATAATGCCCGGCATGCCTTCCGGCGTAGAGGACACCACGTGAAAGGAATACTGCTTGGCGCCGTGCTGGCCGCGCTCGGCCAGGCCGCTTGCGCGCGCGACTACCCGTATGCCATCGCCCCCGGCCTGCCCGCCATCGTGACCGTGACCGATTTGCCGGATCAGCGACTGCGCGTGCGCGTGGGCGACGGCCCGCAACGGGAAGCCGCGAACCTCGGCGGCGATGAAGCGGCCGACCAGTTCCAGGCCGTGGACGTCGATCGCGACGGCTACCAGGACTTCGTCATCGGCCAGAGCGGCGGCGGCACCCAGCTCATCGCGCGCATTTTCCTGTACCGCCCCCAGGACGGCAGCTTCCACGAACTGGCCCACCCGGGCGGCGCGGCGAGCCCCTGCCGGGGGTTCGTCAACCCGGTGTTCCATGACGCCCGGCCCGACTTCTCGGTCGGCTGCCGCTTCGGCGCGGCCGAATACGGTTTCGAAGACTACACCGTGTGCCCCGACGGCACGGCGCGTGCGACCTCCTGGTCCAGGCGCAGCGGGGACACGGAGACCCGGCTGCCCCTGCCGGCCCAGAAGGCCGGCGGATGCCGGCCCGCGCCGAAGCGATAGGCCCGCCTGCCCCGAACGGACGCTCCCATGATTTTCCCGCAAGGACTCCGCCGCCGCCTGGCGCGATGCGCCGCCGCCCTGGCGGCGCTGGCGCTGCTGGCGGCCGCCACGCTCGCGGCCGCCGGCCTGCTGGCCGACTCGCCCGGCGCCGACGTGGCGGTAGTACTGGGCAATACCGTGCAGGCCGATGGACAGCCTTCGCCCCGGCTCGCGGCGCGGCTGGACCGCGCCCATGCCTGCTACGCCGCGTCCCGGTGCCGCATCCTGTTCGTCAGCGGCGGCGTGGATCCGCAAGGCATGGACGAGGCGGCCGCCATGCGGGACTACTTGCTGGCGCGCGGCGTCCCCGCCGAGCGCATCGTGACCGACAGCGAAGGCGTGGACACCTGGGCCACGGCCCGGCACGCGGTGGCCTATATGCGGGCGCAGGGCTACGCCAGCGCCATGGCCGTCACGCAGTACTTCCACGTGCCGCGCACCATGCTTGCGCTGCGGCGCCATGGCGTGGCTGAGGTCGTCGGGGCCCATCCCCGCTACTTCGAGGGCCGCGACCTGTATTCGCTCTTCCGCGAGCTGCTCGCCATGGCTCTCTACACGCTCCGGCCGCTATAGTGACGCTCCCGCCTCCAACCGCTCCCCAAGGATTTCCGCCGTGCTGATCTTCCACAACCCCGTCCACGAGAAACATGCCGGCCGGCAGGAAATGTTCCGCGGCAAGCTGGTGCCCTGCCACGAAACGCCGGCGCGCCTGGAATACGTGCTGGACGCGCTGCGCCAGCGCGGCATCGGCGAACTGCGCGCGCCGTCGGCGGCGGACCTGGCCCTGATCAAGCGCGTGCACACACCGCGCTATGTGGACTTCCTCGCCGGCGCCTGGCAGGAATGGATCGCGCTGGACCCGGACAACGCCGCGCTGGACGTCCTGCCCTCGATCTGGCCGGTGCGCGGCTTTCGCCACGACGTCGAGCCCACCAATTTCGCGGCCCGCGTCGGGCTGTTCTCGTTCGATAGCGGCTGCCCGCTGACGGCGGGCACCTGGGAGGCCGCGCTCGCCGGCGCCGCCTGCGCCATCGAGGCCGCGCGCGCGGTATCCGCCCCGGGCGGCGCGCGGGCCGCGATGGCGCTGACACGTCCGCCCGGCCACCACGCCGGCCCGGATTTCTTCGGCGGCTATTGCTTCCTGAACAATGCCGCGCTGGCCGCGCAGGCGCTGCGCGAGGCCGGCGCCGCGCGCGTCGCGATCGTGGACATCGACTACCACCACGGCAACGGCACGCAAAGCATCTTCTACGAACGCGGCGACGTGCTGACCGTTTCGGTGCATGGCGACCCCACCACGGAATATCCCTTTTACCTGGGCTATCCCGACGAGCGCGGCCAGGGCGGCGGAGCGGACTGCAACCTGAACCTGCCGCTGCCCGCCGGCACCGGCTTCGCCGACTGGACGCGCGCCCTGGAGCGAGGCCTGTCGGCCGTCCGCGAATTCAAGGCGGATGCGGTCGTGGTGGCGCTGGGCGTGGACACCTATGAGGGCGATCCCATCTCCAAGTTCAAGCTCAACAGCGCCGACTACCTGCAGGTTGGCCGCCTGCTGGCCGGCCTGGGCCTGCCTGCCGTGTTCACCATGGAAGGCGGCTACGCCGTGGCCGACGTGGGCATCAATGTGGCGAACGTGCTGGAAGGCTACGCGGGCTGAGCGGTCGCCCGCATCCGCTCCCACAACGCCTCCACCGATGCGCGCGAGTCGGTCCGGTCCTTGAACGCCAGGATCGACACGTCGATGTCCCACTCGCGGTTGGCCAGGGGCGCCAGGTCCGCCGCCGCCAGGCGCTGCAGCGCGCTGTCCGCCAGCCATGCGACTCCCAGCCCCTGCGCGGCCATGTCCCCCAGCACGTCCGACATTTCGGCCTCGAACACCCGCACGCCGTGCAGCGGTTCCGCCGCCGCCTCTATGGCGGCGTCGATCAGGCGAGCGAAGTACACATTGGCCGAATACATCAACAGGGGCACCGGGCTGGCCGCCGTGCCCGGCAAATCCAGCCCGGCGCGCTCGATCAGCGTCCGCGCGGCATATGGCCGTATCAGCTCCGTGCCCAGCGTCAGGCTGTCGTAGCGGGAGGGGTCGAGCGGCAGCGGCTGGGCCAGCTGGTGAAAACAAATCAGGAAATCCGCCGCGCCCGAGGTAAATGCCGATACGGTGTCGTGCACGTTCCCCGTCTGCAGGCTGCAGCTCAGCACCCTGCCCTCGCTCCAGGCACGCCACCATTTCGGCAGGTGCGTGGTCGCCAGCGCGTAGGACGTCGCCAGCCGCAGTTGGTTACGGGCGGGCACCCCCGCGATGCCGGCGCGCGCCTCGGCGAGCTGGTTGACCAGTTCTATCGCCGCGTCGCGGAAACGCTCGCCCGCCTCGGTCAACTGCGTCGGGAACGCGGAACGGTCGATCAGCCGCGCGCCCACCCAATTTTCCAGGCTCTGGATGCGGCGGCTGAACGCCGCCTGGGACAGATTGCGCGCCTCCGCCGCGCGCGTGAAGTTGCGCACTTCCGAAAGCGTGATGAAGTCCTGCAGCCATCGGGTATCCATGGGCCTCCCTGCCTGTTGCGTATTGCGCATCGGCGATGCGCGCCGCGCATCGCCGCGCATGCTTACTTCGCATTGGACGGCCTGCGCGCCCTGCCGGACACTGCCTGCGTCGGTTCCGCATTGGAGCCCACACGCCACGGAGTGTAAACATGGAAAAAACCCTGCGCGACGCCGCCCGCGAGTATCTCGTCCGGTACGGCGGCGATACCTTCCCCAACCTGTTCACTTCCGCCAAGGGCGCGGTGGTGCGCGACGATACGGGGCGGGAGATCCTGGACTTCACCTCGGGCCAGATGTGCGCGACCATCGGCCACAACCACCCAGCCATCGTCGCCGCCGTCCACCGCGCGGGCGAGACCGCCTTCCATTTCTTCAGCGGCATGATTCCGGAAGCCGTGGCCCAGCTGGCCGCCACCGTCGCCCGCGACTGGATGCCCGCCGGATTGACGAAGTCCATCTTCGTCAACACCGGATCGGAAAGCAATGAAATCGCCCTGCGCATGGCCAAAATGCACAAGAACGGCTTCGAAATCCTGGCGATCGGCGGCTCCTGGCACGGGGTCACCAGCGGCGCCGGCTCGGTCTCCTACGCCAGCGACCGCAAGGGCTATGGCGTTCCTCCCGCCGGCGTATTCGTCATGCCGGAGCCCAACGCCTACCGCCCCTACATCGCGGGCATGGACGCCGAACAATCCGCGCTGGCCTGCCTGGAGATCGGCCTGAAGATGTTCGACATGGCCTCGGCCGGCAGACCCGCGGCCATCATCGTCGAGCCGGTCATCAGCGCGGGCGGCGTGCTCGTCCCTCCGAAGTCCTACATGCAGGCGCTGAGACAGGCCGCCGACGCTCGGGGCATGCTGCTGATCTTCGACGAAGCGCAAACCGCGTTCGGCCGCATCGGCTACCGCAGCGGGGCCGAGTACTTCGGCGTCACGCCCGACATCATGAGTGTGTCCAAGACGCTGGGCGGCGGCCTGCCGCTGGCGGCGGCGATCACCACGCCGGCCATCGAGCAGGACGTCCACGAGAAAGGCTTCACCTTCTACACCAGCCACGTATCGGATCCGCTGCCGGCCACGGTGGGCCTGGCGGTGCTCGAAACCATCCAGCGCGAGCGCCTGATCGAACGGGCCCGCGCGCAGGGAGACTACCTGCGCCGCGGCCTGCTCGAATTGCAGCAGCGCCACGAAGCCATCGGCGACGTGCGCGGCCTGGGCCTGTTGCTGGGCGTGGAACTGGTGCAGGACCGCGACACGCGCCAGCCCTTCCATGAACTGGGCGCCCTGACCACGCAACGCTGTTTCGAGCTGGGCCTTTCCATGAACATCCGTCGCCGTCCGGAACGCGGCTCCGTCTGGCGGATCGCGCCCCCGCTGACGGTCAGCAACGAAGAGATCGACCGCGCCATCTCGATCCTGGACCAGGCGCTGACCGAAAGCCTGAAGAAGGTGTCGAAGCCGGCGGCCCGCGCCGCCTGAAGGGCTTCCGCCCGTCCACCCGGCGCCGGGCTTGCCCCGGCAGGAGAACGACATGCCTTACCGCAAACTAGCCATCTGCGCCCTGGCGCTGGCCGCCGTATCCAGCCAGGCCATCGCCGGCCCCACCCTCGACGCCGTCAAGAAACGGGGATACCTGCAGTGCGGCGTATCGACCGGCATACAGGGTTTTTCCGCGCCCGACGGCAAGGGCGTCTGGCACGGGCTGGACGTCGACATGTGCCGCGCGATCGCGGCCGCCGTGTTCAACGACGCGACGAAGTTCCGCCTGACGCCGCTCACCACGCAGGCGCGCTTCACCGCGCTGCAATCCGGCGAGGTGGACGTGCTGACGCGCAACGTCACCCCCACGATGGCGCGCGACACCACGCTGGGCCTGCTGAGCGTGGCGGTCAATTTCTACGACAGCCAGGGCGTGATGGTTTCGCGCAAGCTGGGCATCAAGGCGCTGAAGGAACTGGACGGCGCCACGATCTGCGTGCAGCCGGGCACCGTGACCGAGCTCGACCTGGCCGATTGGTTCCGTTCCCGTTCGCTGCGTTTCAAACCCGTCGTCATCGAGAAGTACGATGAAATCGTGCGGGCGTTTTCGGCGGGGCGCTGCGACGCCTTCACGTCCGATAAGTCGCAACTGGCCGCGACCCGCATGACGCTGGAGAATCCCGACAGCTACGAGATCCTGGAGGAAAACATCTCCAAGAGCCCGCTCGGCCCCATGGTGCGCCAGGGCGACGACAACTGGATCAACGTCGTGAGATGGTCGTTCTACGCGATGCTGGAGGCCGAGGAATTCGGCATTTCATCCTCGAACGTGGACGCGCAGCTGAAAGCCAACAATCCCAACGTGCAACGCATCCTGGGCGTCACCCCCGGCATGGGGCGCAACATGGGCGTGGACGACCGGTGGGCCTACAACATCATCAAGCAGGTAGGCAACTATGGCGAGAGCTATGAACGCAACCTGGGCATGAGCAGCCCGATGAAACTGCCGCGCGCGCTGAACGCGCAATGGCGCGATGGCGGCCTGATGTACGGCTGGCCGGTACGCTAGCCCGGCGCGGGCGCCTCGGCACAGAACGGGCCAAGCGGCCCGTTCTTGTTTCAGTCCCGCGTTTCCAGGACCTTGTTGATGCGCAAAGCGATCAGCGTGCAGGCCGCGCCGGACAGCAGGTAGACGCTGACCGCCACCAGGCCGAAGCGCGCGGACAGGCCTAGCGCCACCAACGGCGCGAACGCCGCGCCGATCAGCCATGCCATGTCGGAGGTCAGCGCCGCGCCGGTGTAGCGGAAGCGCCGGGTGAAATTGGCGGTGACCGTGCCCGAGGCCTGGCCATAGGAAAGGCCCAGCAGCACGAAGCCCACCAGGATGAACGCGTCCTGCGCCTTCGGCCCTCCGCCCAGCAGCCACGGCGTGAACAGCGCGAACACGCCGATCAGCACCGCGAGCAGGCCCAGCGTGGTGCGCCGCCCGATGCGGTCGGCCAGCCATCCCGAAGCGATGGTGCCCAGAATGCCCAACGCCGCGCCGACGATCTGCACGACCAGCACGTCGGGAATCATCTGCGTGGCGCTGACCGCGATCCACGATAGCGGGAATACCGTGACCAGGTGGAACAAGGCGTAGCTGGCCAGCGCCGCGAACGCGCCGATGAACAGGTTATAGCCTTGTTCGCGCACCATCTGCGTCGTGCTGATGGGCTCGAGCTCGCCCTCTTCCAGCAGTTGCGTGTATTCCTCGGTGACAACCAGGCGCAGCCGCGCGAACAGCGCCACCACGTTGATGGCGAAAGCCACGAAGAAAGGATAGCGCCAGCCCCATTCGAGGAAGTCGGCCTGCGTGAGCGTGACGTGCAGGAACAGGAACAGCGCGCTGGCCACCATGAATCCCACGGGCGCGCCCAGCTGACCCAGCATCGCGTACCAGCCGCGGCGATGGGGCGGCGCGTTCAGCGCGAGCAGCGAAGGCAGGCCGTCCCAGGATCCGCCCAGCGCCAGCCCCTGCAGGCAGCGGAACACCGCCAGCAGGACGATGGCATGCGCGCCGATGGCGTTGTAGCCGGGCAGGAACGCCATGCCCACCGTGGCCGTGCCCAGCAGGAACAAGGCGATGGTCAGTTTCGTTGCGCGCCCCCAACGCCGTTGCGCGGCCATCGACAGCGCGGTGCCGATGGGCCGCATGATGAAGGCGAACGAGAAGATGACGAAGGACCAGAGCGTGCCTTCGAGCGGCGCTTCGAAAGGAAAGAAGACCTGGGGAAACACCAGCACGCAGGCGATGCCGAAGACGAAGAAATCGAAGTATTCGGAGGCCCTGCCCACCACCACGCCCACCGCGATTTCTCCCGGAGCCACCTTGGCGTGGCTGCCTCCGCCGCTCGTCGCGGGGGGGTGCGGAAATGAAGGCGCGTGGCCCGGATATTGCGTGGTGGTCGCCATGTGATTGCTCGCTGAAGGAGGTTCGAAATACGCCTTGTCTACGATCCTGCAACACACCTGCACGCGGGAGCCTCCATCTTGCGCGAAGCCGCCCCATTCCTGGGATGCAGCCCCGGCCCGCATGCCTTGCCCCGCATACTTTTGTTCTTTTTACCCTAGATTTTTCGCGGCTTCCAGCGTAGTGTTGCGTTTACTTCCCACGGTTACGTTTCGGGGTGTGGTCATGCCGTCCTTCCCAAGGCTCCGCGGATTGATCCTGCTTACCGCCCTGCCATTGCTCGCTGGATGCAATGCGGTGCTGCTCTCGCCCTCGGGCGACGTGGCCGTGCAGCAGCGGAACCTGATCCTCATCTCGACCGGCTTGATGCTGCTCATCATCGTCCCGGTCATCATCCTCACCCTGCTGTTCGCCTGGCGCTACCGGGCCAGCAACAAGACCGCCCGCTACGATCCGGAATGGAACCACTCCACGATGCTGGAGCTCCTCATCTGGGCCGCGCCGCTGCTCATCATCATCGCGCTGGGCGCCCTGACCTGGGTCAGCACGCACCAGCTCGATCCCTACCGTCCGCTGGCGCGCCTGTCCGAAGGCCGCGAAGTGCCGCCCGACACCAAGCCCCTGGTGGTCGAAGTCGTGGCGCTGGACTGGAAATGGCTCTTCGTCTATCCCGAACAGGGCATCGCGACGGTGAATGAAATGGCCGCCCCCGTCGACCGTCCGATCCAGTTCAAGATCACATCGTCGACCGTCATGAATTCCTTCTTCGTCCCCGCGCTGGCGGGGCAGATCTACGCGATGCCCGGCATGCAGACGACGCTGCATGCCGTCATCAACCATCCCGGCGAATACGAAGGCCTGTCCGCCAACTACAGCGGCTCCGGCTTCTCCGGCATGCGCTTCAAATTCCATGGCGTGGATCAGCAGGGCTTCGAAAAGTGGGTGGCCGACGCGCGCGCCGCCGGCGGCTCGCTCAGCCGCGAAACCTACCTGCAACTGGAGCAGCCCAGCGAACGCAACCCCGTCCAGCGCTACGCCTCCGTCGCGCCCGGCCTGTTCGAGGCGATCGTGAACCGCTGCGTGGAGCCCAACCGCATGTGCATGCGCGATGCGATGGCCATCGACGCGCAGGGAGGCATGGGCATCCCGGGCGCGCTCAACGTCACGACGCTGGACCCCGAAACCCGGCAGCGCCTGGGGCTGGACGGCACGCCGCCCCGCAAGTACGTGGGCGCGATGTGCACGGCCACGCAGGGGCTGGTGCTGTAGCGGACGCGCGGCGGCCCGCGTGCGGCGCGGACTTCATGAAATCCTGGTCTTTATGGTGGACTCGAGATGCCTGATCAACCAGACCTCACCAAGCTGATCTTCGGTCGATTGACCTGGGACGCGATTCCGTTCCACGAACCGATCCTGCTCGTCACCTTCGTCGTGGTGGCGGTCGTCGGCATCGCGGTGCTGGGCGCGATCACGTACTACCGCAAGTGGGGCTATCTGTGGCACGAATGGTTCACCAGCATCGACCACAAGAAGATCGGCATCATGTACGTCATCCTGGGCATCGTGATGCTGCTGCGCGGCTTCGCCGACGCCATCATGATGCGCGCGCAGCAGGCGGTGGCGTTCGGCGACTCGGCGGGCTACCTGCCGCCCCACCATTATGACCAGATCTTCACCGCGCACGGCGTGATCATGATCTTCTTCGTGGCCATGCCGCTGGTCACGGGCCTCATGAACTACATCGTGCCCTTGCAGATCGGCGCCCGCGACGTGGCCTTCCCCTTCCTGAACAATTTCAGCTTCTGGATGACCACGGGCGGCGTGATCCTGGTCATGATGTCGCTCTTCGTGGGCGAGTTCGCGCGCACGGGCTGGCTGGCCTACCCGCCCTTGTCGGGCATCGCGCAAAGCCCGGACGTGGGGGTGGACTACTACATATGGGCGTTGCAGATAGCGGGGGTGGGAACGCTGCTGTCCGGCGTCAACCTGCTCGTCACCATCGTCAAGATGCGCGCCCCCGGCATGAGCATGATGCGCATGCCCATCTTCACCTGGACGGCGCTGTGCACCAACGTGCTGATCGTGGCGGCCTTCCCCGTCCTGACGGCGGTGCTGGCGCTGCTGTCCATGGACCGCTACGTGGGCACCAACTTCTTCACCGCGGACTTCGGCGGCAACGCCATGATGTACGTGAACCTGATCTGGATCTGGGGCCACCCCGAGGTCTACATCCTGATCCTTCCCGCCTTCGGCATCTTCTCGGAGGTGGTCTCCACCTTCTGCCGCAAGCGCCTGTTCGGCTATGCCTCCATGGTGTATGCCACGGTCGTGATCACGGTGCTGTCGTACCTGGTGTGGCTGCACCACTTCTTCACCATGGGCTCCGGGGCCAGCGTGAACTCCTTCTTCGGGATCACCACCATGATCATCTCGATCCCGACGGGCGCCAAGATCTTCAACTGGCTGTTCACGATGTACCGGGGCCGCATACGCTTCGAAGTCCCCATGCTGTGGACCATAGGCTTCATGGTGACCTTCGTGATCGGCGGCATGACGGGCGTGCTGCTGGCGGTGCCGCCCGCGGACTTCGCCCTGCACAACAGCCTGTTCCTGATCGCGCACTTCCACAACGTGATCATCGGCGGCGTGCTGTTCGGCCTGATGGCCGGCATTACGTACTGGTTCCCCAAGGCCTTCGGCTACAAGCTCGATCCCTTCTGGGGCAAATGTTCGTTCTGGTTCTGGCTGGTGGGCTTCTACGTGGCCTTCATGCCGCTGTACGTGCTGGGGCTGATGGGCGTCACCCGCCGCGTCAACCACTTCGAGGACATGTCCCTGCAGATCTGGTTCCAGGTGGCCGCCTTCGGCGCGCTGCTCATCGCCTGCGGCATCGCCTGCTTCCTGATCCAGCTGGTGGTGAGCTACCGCCGCCGCGAAACGCTGCGCGACGACACCGGGGACCCATGGGATGGCCGCACGCTGGAATGGTCCACGTCCTCGCCGCCGCCCAACTACAACTTCGCCTTCACGCCGCGCGTGCACGACCTGGACGCCTGGTGGCAGATGAAGCAGCACGGCTACCAGCGGCCGCAGCAGGGCTTCATCCCCATCCATATGCCCAAGAATACCTGGGCGGGCATCGTGCTGGCCGGCATCAGCGTGGTGATGGGCTTTGCGCTGATCTGGCACATGTGGCCGCTGGTCGTGCTGTCGTTCGCGGCGCTGATCCTGGTATCCATCGTTCATACCTTCAACTACAAGCGCGACTACTACGTGCCGGCCGACGAGGTCGTGCGCACGGAAGACGCCCGTACCCGGTTGCTAGCGAAAAATGTCTGATACCCTCGCCCCCACCCTGCCCGGCGGCGCCGCGCCGCCTTCGGAGCCCGTGTTCCACGTCCCGGGCGAACATCACCCCAAGAACGGCACCCTGCTGGGCTTCTGGGTCTACCTGATGAGCGATTGCCTCATCTTCGCCTGCCTGTTCGCCACCTACGGCGTGCTGGGCCGCAATTACGCGGCGGGCCCTTCCGGCGCCGACCTGTTCGACCTGCCGCTGGTGGCGGTGAACACCGCGCTGCTGTTGCTGTCGTCGATCACCTATGGCTTCGCCATGCTGGAGATGCGGCGCAACCGCGTCGGCGGCACGCAGCTCTGGCTGGCCGTGACCGGGCTTTTCGGCCTGGGCTTCCTGTCGCTGGAACTCTATGAATTCGCGCACCTGATCCACCAGGGAGCGGGCCCCCAGCGCAGCGCCTTCCTGTCCTCCTTCTTCACGCTGGTGGGCACGCACGGGCTGCACGTCACCTTCGGCATCGTCTGGCTGGTGACGATGATGATCCAGGTGCAGATGCACGGCCTGATCCCCGAAAACCGCCGCCGCCTGATGTGCCTGTCCATGTTCTGGCACTTCCTGGACCTGATCTGGGTGGGCGTGTTCACTTTTGTCTATCTCATGGGAGTCCTGCCATGACCGCGCATACGGATCACCTGGCCCATCCGGGCGGCCACGATGGGCATCATGACGACGACGACGGCGCCGCCCACGGCACCTTCAAGAGCTACGTGACCGGCTTCGTGCTGGCGGCCATCCTGACCGCCATCCCGTTCTGGCTGGTCATGGACCGGGTCTTCGAGGATTCGCGCACGACCGCGCTGGTGATCCTGGCGTTCGCCGTCGTGCAGATCATTGTCCATATCGTCTACTTCCTGCACATGGACACCAAGTCCGAGAGCGGGTGGAACATGTTGGCGTTAATATTCACGCTGGTGCTGGTCGTCATCACGCTCAGCGGATCCATCTGGATCATGTATCACTTGAACTCCAATATGATGCCCATGTCGACCCACGACATGCGCAAAATGCCCTGATGCCCGCAGTAAAAGAATCTTCTTCCGGCGACACCCCCCGTAATCCCCGCAGCGCAACCACCCTGGTCATCCTGGGGGTGGTTGCCGCGGCCATTTTCGCGGGCCTGTGCGCGCTGGGCACCTGGCAGGTGCACCGCCTGGCCTGGAAACGCGCGCTGATCGCCCAGGTCGAACAACGCGCCCACGCGCCCGCCACGCCTGCCCCCGGCCGCGCCGAATGGGCCGGCCTTACGTCCGGCAACGCCGAGTACCGCCGCGTCTCGGCCGCAGGAGTCTTCCAGTACGACCGCCAGACGCTGGTGCAGGCGGCGACCGAACTCGGCAGCGGCTATTGGGTCATGACCCCTCTGCAGCTCGCCGAGGGCGGCACCGTGCTGGTCAATCGGGGTTTCGTGCTGCCGGAATGGCGCAAGGGCCAGGGCCAGGCGGAGGGATCGCGGCCGCCCGCGCAGGCCAGCGTCACGGGCCTGCTGCGCATGGGCGAGCCGGGCAGCGGCTTCCTGCGCAACAATGATCCCGCGGCCAACCTCTGGTACTCGCGCGACCTGCCCGCGATCGCCGCCGCGCGCGGCCTGTCGGACGTGGCGCCCTACTTCATCGACGCGGACGCCGTCGGCGGAGGGAACGATCCGCGCACAGCCCCCGTCGGCGGCCTGACGGTGCTGGCCTTCCCCAACAATCACCTTGTGTACGCCATCACCTGGTATGCGCTGGCGGCCATGGTGCTGGCCGGCGCAGCCATCTTCGCCCGCGAGGAAAAGCGCTCGCGCCGCAAGGGCTGAATCGGCCGGCCGGGGCCGGTGTCCTACAATGTGGGCCGGGAACACCATAAGGCGCTATGCGCTGCGTGGTGTTCCCTTTGTTTTTTCAACCCTCAAACAGGAGTCCCCCCGGATGAAAAAGACGCTGCTCGCAGCCGCAATGTTCACCACTTTTGCAGGCGCCGCTCAGGCAGAATCGTCGGTAACTCTCTATGGTGTCATCGACACCGGCATTGGCTACAACAAGATCAAGGGCGATGGATACGACGGCAGCAAAATCGGCATGATCAACGGCATCCAGGCCGGCTCCCGCTGGGGCCTGCGCGGATCCGAAGACCTGGGCGATGGCCTGCGCGCCGTGTTCAAACTGGAAAGCGGCTTCGATTCCGGCAACGGCCAGCGCGGGCAGTCCGGCCGCCTGTTCGGACGCCAGGCCACCATCGGGCTGGCCAACGACGCGTGGGGCTCGCTCGAGTTCGGGCGGCAGGCCACCGTCGGCTCGAACTACCTCGCCGACATCGATCCCTTCTACACCAGCTACACGCAATCCAACATGGGCCTGGGCTTCAGCGCCGCAAACACCATGCGCTGGGACAACATGGTGATGTACCGCACGCCCTCGGTGAACGGCTTCGAGCTGGGCGTGGGCTACGCTTTCAACGCGGACGACACCACCGCGGACCAGACCGGCTTCCGCACCGCCGACAACACGCGCGGCATCACGGCCGGCCTGCGCTACGTGCAGGGCCCGCTGAACATCGCGCTGACGTACGACCAGCTCAACGGCTCGAACCGCGGCGCCATCGACCACGACGCCACGCCGCGCCAATACGCGCTGGGCGTGTCGTACGACCTGGAAGTCGTCAAGCTCGCGGCCGCCTACGGCCGCACCACCGACGGCTGGTTCGTCGGCCAGGACCTTCCGGCCGGCACGCCGTTCAGCGATGAATTCGGCACCAACCGCTTCGTGGACGGCTTCAAGGCCAACTCCTACATGCTGGGCGCCACGCTGCCCATCGGCGGCGCGGGCAGCCTGTTCACGTCGTGGCAGCACGTCTCGCCGAACAACGACAAGCTCACCGGCGGCGACGCCAACATGAACGTCTGGAGCGTGGGCTACACCTACGACATCTCCAAGCGCACCAACCTGTACGCCTATGGTTCGTACGGCAAGGACTACGCCTTTATCGACGGCCTGAAGAGCACGGCCGCCGGCGTCGGCGTGCGCCACACGTTCTAAGCATCCGCCGCGGCACCGGGCGCCGGCATCAGGATCGTGCCGGCGCTTTTTTTCGCCCCGGCGATTCGCCGTAGGTGCGTCGGTACATCGCGATGAAGGCGCTGTCGCTGGCGTACCCCATCGCATGCGCCACGGCCGTGACGGACGCGCCTTCGGCAAGCCGGGCGCGCGCGGCCAGCAGACGGCATTGGGCGCGCCAGCGCCCGAACGGCAGGCCGGTCTCGGCGAGGAACAGCCGAGCCAGCGTGCGGGCGCTGGCGCCCACGCGGCCCGCCCAGTCCTCGATGGACAGCGGGCACGCCGGGTTGTCCAGCAACTCGCGCGCGATGGGCGCCAGCCGCCGGTCGCGCGGCATCGGCAGGTGCAGCGGCGCCGCCGGCGCGGCGGCCAGTTCGTCGAGCAGCGTGGCCACGATGCGCGCCTGGCCCGGCTCCAGCGCCGCATCCGCCGGCCATTCGGTTACGCGCAGGACAAGCTCCCGGAACAGGGGATTCACGTCCAGGATCACCGGCTCGGCAGGCAACCCCGGATAGGCCTCTACGTCGAAGTAGAGGCTGCGGTAGGAGAAGCTGCCGTGCATGGCGGTGCGGTGGATGCAGCCTGCGGGCAGCCACGCGGCTTGCAGCGGCGCCAGCTGGCCGACCCGGTCGGGCAGGTAGAGCGTGACGCCGCCTTCCGCCTGGTAGAGCAACTGCGCCCGCCTGTGCGAATGCCAGTCGGAGGCGTGCGCCCGGGTGTCGATGGCCAGCCCCACCACGGGGCAGGCCGCCGTATCCGGATCGGCGACGGCGTCAGGCGAATAATGCGGCATGTCAGGTATGCGATGTTTTATGGCTCAATATCGCGATTCTGCTGCTTCCGGCCTGGATACGCTAGTGCCCTTTTGCTCCAGGTCCATGATGTCTCCCGCTCTCCACGCGCGCGGCGGCCTGCCGCCGCGCGGCCTGATCATCGCGCTGCTGGCGCTGCCCCAGATCGCCGAAACCATACTTGCCCCCGCCCTGCCGGACCTCGCCCGCCACTGGCGGCTGGATGTGGGCGCCGCCCAATCGGTCATGGGCATCTTCTTCCTGGGCTTCGCGGCGGGCGTGCTGCTGTGGGGCCACCTGGCGGACGCCTGGGGCCGCCGGCCCGCGCTGCTGGGCGGGCTTGCGCTCGGCCTGGCCGGCACGCTTTGCGCGCTGTTCGCGCCCCGGTTCGAGGCGCTGCTGCTGGGCCGGTTCCTGCAGGCGCTGGGGCTGGCCACGTGCTCGGTCACCACGCAGACGCTGCTGCGCGACCGCCTGCACGGCGAGCGGCTGACGCGCTACTTCGTGACGCTGGGCGCAGTGCTGGCCTGGTCGCCCGCGGTCGGGCCGCTGGCCGGACAACTGGTCTCGGACCTGGAAGGCTACCGGGGCGTGCTGGCGGCGATCGCGATTGCCATCGGGCTGGCGCTGCTGGCCGGCGCCGCGTGGCTGCGGGAGACCCGCGGCGAATCCGCCGGCAGCGTCGCGCTGCCCGCCCTGGCCCGGCAGATGCTGGGCGACCGAACGCTGCGTTGCGCGGCCGTCCAGGTCGCCGGCCTGAACCTGCTGGTGTTCTCGTTCTATTCGGCCGGCCCCTTCCTGACGGGGCCGCTGCCCGGCCTGGGCTTCGGCTGGATCGGGCTGGCGGTTGCCCTGGCGGGCAGCCTGGGCGCCCTGTTCAATGCGCGCCTGCCCGCCGGCGCAGGGCCGGCGCGGCGCGTGGCGTACGGGCTGCGCTGCGTCCTGCTGGGCGTCGCGGCCCAGGCCACCGTCATCCTGCTGGACCCCACGCCGGGCCCGCTGTGGGCCTTGGCCGCGCTGCCCCTCTTCGCGGGATACGGGCTTGCCATCCCCAACCTGCTGGGGCCCGCGCTGAAGCATTATGGCCACTGCCTGGGACGCGCCGGCGCCCTGTTCGGCGTGGCCTACTACAGCCTGCTGGGCCTGGGACTCGCCGCCACGTCCTGGCTGCCCTTCCGCTCGCCGCTGCCGCTGTCGCTGGCATGGCTGGCGGTCACCGCCATCCTGCTGACCGCGCACCGCGCCCAGCGCGGCGGGCTGGGCTGAGCGGCGCCCGCCGGCCCGGTCATGGCCGGGCCGCGGCTTTCCATTCGGCGTACAAGCCTTCTTCCCCTTCCGGCCGCAGCGCGCGCAGCGGCAGGGACTGCCCTTCCGGCGGCAAGGCCATTTGCGCATAGACGGCGGCCGTCGACAGGCCATAGGGTTCCCCGTCCTCGTTGGAATAAGCGTAGAAGGCGCGAGAGATTCCGCACATGTGCATGGCCGCCATGCACATCGGACAGGGGTGCCCGCTGGCATACACCACGCAGCCGTCCAGGCGCGGACGCCCCAACGCGCGGCTGGCATGCCGGATGGCCTGGATCTCCGCGTGGGCGGTGGGATCGTGCGAAGCCAGGATCTCGTTCACGCCGCGCGCCACCACTCGTCCCTCGAACGCAAGCACCGCGCCGAACGGGCGGCCGCCATCACGCATGTTGTTCCGCGCCAGGGCCACGGCCTCGCGCATCAGGGCGTCATCGGTCAAGCGGGAATCGTCGGCTGGCATGGCGGGTCTCCAAGCGTTCCTGGGATAAGCGCCATCCGCAATGCGGGAATGGCGGACTTCCCGGCATTCTTGCACGTTACGGCCTTGCGCCGGAATCCGGGCCTGTGCAATCTGCGGGAAACACATATGGGCCATCATCGGCTACCTTTTGAAACATCGATCCGGAAACGGCCCATGCCCCCTGCCCCTTTGCTTTCGCGACGTCCCCTCTCCGGCTCCCGTCCCCACGGCTTCCTGCGCGTGCTGGCCGCGGCCATTCTGCCCCTGGCCCTGGCGGCCTGCAACGGCGGCGGAGACGGCGATGACGACCAGACCGACGCGCCGCCCGCGGCGGTCGCGCCGCCCCCGGCCACGGAAACGCCCCCCGCCGCCGAAACGCCGCCGCGCAACACCGCCTACCTGGAAGCCAAGCCCGGCGACGTCATCCGCGTCCGCATCGAAGAGCTGCGCCCCACCCAGGCCGCCATCGGCTATGACCAGATCTACTACAAGCTGGGCCGTTGGCAAGGCGATTTCGAACGCCCCACCTGGGCCGCCGATCCGGTGTTGCAACTGGACTACCTGAACCGCACCGTCGGCAAGAAGTTCGACGATTACTGCGAAGACATGGGCGGAACCGAACGCGCCCAGGCGTTCCAGAGCATCGCCCAGGCGCGCGCCGCGCGCCTGGACCAGCCCGATTCCTTCACCTGCAAGGACGCGCCCGGCACGCATGCCGCCAACCTCAAGACCGTGGTAGTGGGATGGGACGGCAATCTCTACCTGACCGACGGCCACCACACGTTCTCATCGCTGCGCGAGATCTTCGATGGCGGGCCCAAGCTTCCGGTCTGGGTCAAGGTGGACGCCAACTACAGCAGCCTGGCGAGCGCGGCCGAGTTCTGGCAGCGCATGGTCGACGAACGGCGCACCTGGCTGCGCGACGGCCAGAACCAGCCCATCACCGTGGACCAGTTGCCCGCCCGCCTCGGACTGGCCAGCGCCGAAGAGCCCGGCGGCATGCAGGAAGACCGTTACCGCTCGCTGGTGTACTTCACCCGCGACATCGCCTACAGCAACGGCGACCTGCCGGAATTCGCCGAATTCCTGTGGGGCGACTGGCTCCGCCGGCAGGCCGCGGCCGGCCGATTGCCCCGCCTGGACGAATACCTGACGGCCGCGCCCGCCGCCACCGCGCAGATCCTCGCCCCAAGCACGCTGGGCAAAGACCTGCTGCCCGCCGGCGCGAACGACAGCTATGCCGCGGCGGTGCGCGACGCTGCGTTGAAAATGGGCGCGCTGGCCGATGGCGACATCGTCTACGGCGACCGCGACGCGGCAGGCCTGGGCCGCATCGCGCTCGAACCCAACGCCGCCAGCGGCTCGCCCACCAAGAAGGCCCGCGACACGCTGGAGGAATTGCCGCGCCACGACGTCAAGGCCGACGGCAGCCCGCGCGGCGCGGGGAAACTGTGGTTCGCCGTGAACTACCGCAGTTGCGGCAAGCCGGCGGCGGGCGCCTGCTGGGGCTGGTGAGCGGCGGGCGTCCTGTCCGCAAGGCAAGACAGCGCGCTAGGCGTCGATCTGCATGGCGGGCCGGGCCTGGACCCGGTCCAGCCAGGCCCGCACATGCGGATGCGACGCCACCCGCGCGCCCAGGTGAACGCTGTAGCCGATCACCGCCCCCACCACCAGGTCGGCCAGCGAATAGGCCGCGCCCAGCATCCACGGCCGCCGCGCCAGGTGGCCGTCCAGTACCGCCAGCAGCGCATCCGCCTGGCCCAGCACGTTTTCCACCCCGGCGCTGTCAGGCGCGTCCGCAGGGTGCGTGGCGAGATGCAGGCGCGATACCACTGCCCCGTAGCTCACGTAGGACCAGGCGCACCACGACATCGCCAGCAGGCGTTCGGGCGTATCGGCGGCGGGCCACAGGCCGCGCTCCACGCCATAGCGTTCACCCAGCCACAGCTGTATCGCCAGGGTCTCGAACATGGGCGCGCCGTCCACCGTCAGCGTCGGGACCTTGCCGTTCGGGTTCAGCGCCAGGAATTCCGGACGGCGCTGCTCGCCGGCCTTGATATCCACCTTGATGCGCTGGTGCGGAATGTCCAGTTCGGCCAGCGCGCTGGCGACCGGGGTGGCGTTGGACATGGGGTGCCAATAGAAGACGATAGACATGGACGGATCTCCGATTCGAGGGGGGGGGGGGCCACGGCCCTTGCCGGTGGCGACGGGAGTCACAGTAGATGTAATTGAGGACAGATTCCGCCCTCGATATGCGCTATCGTGCCGCCATGCTTACCTCCAGCAACCGTCTCCTGCGCCTGCTCTCTCTGCTGCAGACCCGCCGCCACTGGGCCGGCGCGGAACTCGCCGCGACGCTGGCCGTCCATCCCCGCACCCTGCGGCGCGACATCGACAAGCTGCGCGAGCTGGGCTATCCCATCCATGCCAGCAGCGGCGTGGCAGGCGGCTACGCATTTCGCGCCGGCCGGGCCGTGCCGCCCCTGCTGCTGGACGACGAGGAAGCCCTGGCCGTGGCCCTGACCCTGCGCACGGCCGCCGCGGGCACGGTGGGCGGTATCGAGGAACCCGCGCTGCGGGCGCTGGTGAAGCTGGAACAGGTCATGCCGCAGCGCCTGCGCCGCCGGATCGACGCCCTGCGCTCGGCCATCGTGCCGGTGCCGCGTGGCGGCGCCGCGGTCGACGCCTCGCTGCTGGCCACGCTGGCGGCCGCCTGCCGCGACCAGCTGCAGGTGGGTTTCGGCTATGCGGACGGCCAGGGCCGGGCCAGCACCCGGCAGGTCGAACCGCAAGGCCTGGCGCATACCGGTCACCGCTGGTACCTGGTGGCCTGGGATCCGGCGCGCGATGGCTGGCGCACCTTCCGCGTCGACCGCATCGCGGGCGCCCCGGAGATCGGCGCGCATTTCGCGCCGCGCCCCCCGCCCGAGGGCGGCGACCTGCGCGCCTACGTCGCGCGCTCGCTGCGGATGACGCCGCAATCCGAGCCGGCGCGGGTGATCCTGCACGCGCCGCGCCCGGTCATGGCCGCCCGCATCCCTGCGGACGCCGGCCGGCTGGACGCGCTGGACGAGGCCCGCTGCCTGCTGCAATGCGATGTCCCTTCGCCGGACGCGCTGGTGTACTGGCTGATGGCGCTGGACGTGGAGTTCGAGGTGCTGGCGCCCCTGGCGCTGCGCGCCCGCCTGCGGCTGGCGGGCGAACGGCTGGCGCGCAGCCTGGAAAAAATGTCCGCACGCGAAGCAGGCGGATAAGGGTTGGATTTGGCCGTTTTTCGGCCGATAGCATCCTGTCCCGGCAGTCCGCGATTCGAGTATCTTGGCTGCTTTCCCCCCTTTGCCGGAAACCACCCCATGAGCAACATTCCCAACGCCAGCGCCGCCCCCGACGCCGACGCCTTTCTGCAATTCCTGGTCAACCTGGTGAACAACGGCAGCCAGATCGAGAGCATAGGCGTCACCCTGCAGATGGGCGGCATGCTGGTATCCGGCTCGATCGTGTCCGGCGCGGAATACTTCGACAGCTTCGCAGCCGGCTTCACGGCATCGCTGCATACGGTGGACGAAGCCACCCGCAAGACCGTGCACGCCTCCCTGGCGGAACTGGGCGACGTCTTCCGGCTGCCGCAGCCCGCCGACCCGCTGCCGAACTACATCCACCTTGCCGACGCCCTGTTCTTCACCGCCGACGGCACCCCCATCGCGGGCCAGCCGACGCTCTGGCGCGGCCGCACCGGCGCGGTCGACGGCTTCGTCCTGGGTCGCCTGCAGGCGGAAGCGGCCGGCTGACGCGCCGGGCCGGGCATTGATCGTTTGCCGCGTCGAAAGCGAAATATTCCAGTAGGCTGTCCGGTCTTACGGAATTTCAAGCAGGGACGCGCGGCATGACGCAAGCAGCTATCGGGACAGTGACGGGCCAGGAAGTGGACCGCAGGATGATGCAGGACCTCATTGAGCAGGCCGGCGGCCGCGCGCTGTCGTTCCAGGACTGCGATTTCCAGGAAGCGGATTTCTCGCGCCTGGATCTGCGCGGCGCGCAGCTGACCGGCTGCGCCATCGCCCAGGCCTCGTTTCAGGGCGCCAACCTGGCGGACTCGGCGTGGCTGCGCTGCCGTGGCGGCCAGGCCAATTTCGCCTCGGCCGATGCCAGCGACGCCGTCTTCGACAACTGCGATCTCAACAACGCCAGCTGGCGGCGCGCCAGGCTGGCAGCCGCGCGCTTCCAGGGCTGCAAGCTCACCGGCAGCGATTTCGATGGCATCGCCTGCCTGGGCTGGACGCTGCAGGAATGCCTGCTGATCGGCGCGCTGCTGCGCGGCGTGTCTTTCCGCAAGACCGGGTTGCAGCAGCTGGACTTCTCGGACGCGGACCTGAGCGGCAGCGATTTCCGCGATACCGTGTTCCATGGCGGCAGCCTGCGCAACGCCGTGCTGAAGAATACGCGCTTCGAGGGCGCGGACCTGCGCGAAGCCGACCTGGGCGGCCTGGACCTGAATTCGGCCGCGCGCCTGGCTGGCGCCACCATTTCCAAGACCCAGGCGGCGGCCTTACTGGCCGAGCTGCGCATCCGCGTGATCTGAGCCGCCCCGGCTGCGGCGGACAAAGCGCTGCTCGACCACCAGGCTGCCCCATTGGCGGCCTTCGGCGGACTCGGCCAGGATGAAGCCCGCGGCCTCGTAGAGATGCCTGGCCGCGTCCAGCCCCTTGAAAGTCCAGAGATAGGTCTCGTCATAGTGCGCGTCGGCGAACGCCAGCGCCCGCTCCAGCAGCGCGCGGCCGACGCCCATCCCCCGCAGCGACTCGTCCACGATGAACCAGCGCAGGTGCGCCTGACGGGCGGCCAGATCGCCGTCGATCGCGATGGAGGCCAACGCCCTGCCGCCGTCCACGTACAGCCACAGGTTCTTGCCCGCGGCGGGCAGGCTCTCGGCGAACTCGGCCAGCTCGGTCGCCACCTTGCGCTCGAAGTACACGCCGAAGCCCGAGGCCTGCGCGTAATACCGCGCATGCAGGCTGGCCACGTCGCCGATGCAACCCGGCGCATAACCCTCCTGGATCCCCTGCCCGATGCCGCCGGTCTCCGCGCCCTGGGCCGAGTTGGGATTCTCCTTCGACAAGGCGTCGGCATAGAGCGACAGGAAGCGGATCAGCGATGCCTGGTCGGCCGGAGCCAGCCGCCTGAGCGCGCGCGAAACCTGGTCGGTGGCGAATTGGTCGATCCGCTCCCGCAATTCGCGTCCGGCGCCGCTGAGGAATAGGCGCGACGAACGCGCGTCCCCGGCGTCGGCTTCCCGCGTCAGCAACCCGGCCGACTCCAGCTTGGCCACCTGGCGGCTGGTGTTGGATTTGTCCAGCCTCAGGATGGCCGCCAGGTCGCGGGCCTGGATGCCCGGCTGCAAGCCGATCTCGATAATGGCATGCACCGCCGACGGCGCCAGGTCGCTGCCGGCCAGCGACGCGCGCATGAAGCCCAGCTCGCGCACCAGCTTGCGGGAAAACTCCCGCAGGTCCTGGATGGTCTTGTCCCGGGACTGGGAAGGAATGTCGATCAGGTCCATGGCGCGCCTCGAAAGTTGCGGTTCGCAACCAATATACTTGCGCTCCGCAACCAACTCAAGGGCTATTTTCCGGCCACGCCGGCCGCGCCTAGGACGGCCGCTTGAAGCCGGCCCGCGCCTGCTCGACCTCCTGGCGGCAGGCGCAGCCGCTCAGATGGTCGTTGACCATCCCCACTGCCTGCATGAACGCGTACATGGTGGTGGGGCCGACGAAGGTCCAGCCGCGTTTCTTCAGGGCGCGCGACAAGGCGGCCGACGCCGCCGAGGTCGGATTGTTGTTCCAGTAGTGCAGGTCCACCGTCGGCGGCCGTTCGTGCGGCGGCGGCTCGTGTTTCCACAACCAGCCCGACAGGGACCCCGTTTCCTCGGCCAGGGCCCGGGCGCACCGCGCGTTGTTGATCGCGGAGAGGATCTTGCTGCGGTTGCGGACGATGCCGGCGTCGCCCATCAGGCGCTCCACGTCGCGGTCCGTATAGCGCGCCACGCGCTCGAAATCGAAATCGTCGAAGGCGGCGCGGAATGCTTCGCGCTTGCGCAGGATCGTGATCCACGCCATGCCCGCCTGAAATCCCTCTAGGCAGATTTTCTCGTACAGCCTGCGGTCGTCCGCCACCGGCCGCCCCCATTCGTGGTCGTGATAGTCGGGCATGGACGGCTGCCAGAAGCAGCGCGCCACGCCCCCGCTATCCATGACCAGGCCGGAATCGTCGTTGCCCATGCCCTCGCCCTCCCGGATCGCCGCTACGGCTTGCCCGGCACCGGACACGTCAGGTCGCCTTCTTCGCACTTCAGGTATGCGCGCAATTCCTTCGTGCGGGCCTGCGTCAGCTTGTCCAGGCACGTGCTCAACGCCATCGGATAGGCGCTGCCGCCCGACGTGCCTCCCGCCGAGAACGCGCATTCCGCGTCGCGGAAGAACAGCCACGCCCGCTGCGCGGCATGGAACTGGGTGGCGGCGGTCTTGTCGTCCTTCAGGCGCGCATTCACTTCCTTGTAGGCGGCGTTCAGATCGGCGTCGGACTTGCGGTATGCCTGGTCGGCGCACATGCTCATGTCCGTCTGCGTGGCCGCCTTGGCGCAGTCGATCGGCCGCGGTTGCGGTTGCGGCTGGGCCTGCGCGCCGGCCGTCAGCGCCAGGACGGCTGCCGCCGTGATCAAGATACGCATGGGGTTCCTCCTGTGGGTCTTTGCGGTCCGGGCGCCCGCGCCTGCATCGTCCCGGTCGATCGGGAAAGTGTCTCATGGAAAGGCCGACGGTCGCAGCGGCCGACGCCGTCGCCTAAGATTGAGGGTATGAAAATCCAACTGCTCTCCGACCTGCACCTGGAAACCGACCCCGACTTCCTCGCGCTGCCCGCGCCCGGCGCCGAACTGCTGGTGCTGGCGGGGGATATCGGTTCATACCGGCGGGGCTCCCGCCTGGAACGCGCGGACTTCGGCCTGGGCAGCTACTCGCCGCGCAACGGCTGGCCCACCCCGGTGGTGTACGTGCCGGGCAACCATGAATACGACAATGTGGATTTCGACGAAACGCACGATCGCCTGCGCGGGCTGTGCCACGACCTGGACATCCACTGGCTGGAACGGGAAACGCTAGTCATCGGCGGCATGCGCCTGGTCGGCACCACGCTCTGGACGGATTTCGATGCGCTGGCGGCCGACGGCGACCCCCTGGGCGAGGTCCTGAAGAAGCGCGCCAAGGCCTTCCGCGCGGCGGACTTCTACCTGGAAAAAGCGGAGATGCGCCGCCATGGCGCGCCCTTCATGGCGGAACAGATGCGGGAACAGGGGCTGGCCTGCCAGCAATGGCTGGAGGCCGCCCTGCGCGCGCCGTTCGACGGCCCCACGGTGGCGATCACCCACTTCGCCCCCACGCTGGCCAGCGCGGATCCCCGCTACGGCGTGACGCCCGGCACGGCGGGGTTCTGCAACGCGCTGGACCGCCTGCTGCCTTTGGCCGACTACTGGCTGCACGGCCACCTGCATTGCCCCCAGGACTACGTGAAGAACGGCTGCCGCGTAATCGCCAACCCGCTGGGCTACGCCAAGAAGGGTGAACAGCAGGACTTTACGCCCGAGCGGGTGTGGGACCTGGCAGCGCCTAGAACTTGAGGCTGGCGCTTAGGCTGTAGGTGCGCGGGTCGCCCGCCTTCACGTAGTCCGAGGACTGGTACAGCCAATAGCGCTTGTCCGCCAGATTGTTGATGCCGGCGCGGAAAGTGGTCTCGTAACCGTAGATCCGCGTGTCGTAGGTGGCGCCGATATTGACGATGGCGTAATCGTCCACCTGCACCTTGTTGGACGCCCCCAGCATGGCGCTGCCCGTGTATTTCACGTCGGCCCGCAGCTTCAGGCCGGGCAGTTGGGACACCGCATAGGCGACCTGCGCCGCGGCCACGAACTTCGGCGCCCCGGCGACGCGGTTGCCCGTGAAGTCGGCCCCCTTCTTGTATTCGGTGTCCAGGAACATCAGGCTGCCGCCCACGTTCCAGTTCGTGCCGATGCGGGTGGAGGCTCCCAGCTCCAGGCCCTGGTAGATGGACTTCCCGTCCTGCACCAGTTCGTTGGCCGCGTTGGCGTATTCCGCCTTCTTCTCGATCCGGAACAACGCCGCGGTCGCCGCCCAGTCATCGTGGCCGGTCTTGATGCCCAGTTCGTACTGCTTGCTCTTGAGCGGATCGAGCAGCTCGCCGAAGTTCGCGTAGGTGTTGCCGACCGACGAGCCGGGCTCCAGCGATTCGATGTAGCTCGCGTAGACCATCGTCTGCGGCGTGATGTTGTACATCAGCGCCAGCGTCGGCGTGAGCACCCCGTTCTTGTCGTAGTTCGAGGAGCGCGCGCCGGTGGCGTCGAAGCCGACCTGCTCGTAGTTGGTGTAGCGCACGCCGCCCAGCACGGACCAGCCGCCGGTCAGGTCTATCGTGTCGCTGGCGAACAGCGCCTTCTGCGTGATCTCGGCGGCGCGGTACAGGTCGAGGCTGCCTTCGCTGTAATACGTGTTGGTGTTCTGGGAACGCAGATTGCCGGCGCCCTGCAGCTGGTAGACGCCGTTGGAGCTGTAGTCGTTCTTCTGCTTCTGCCACGAGGCGCCCGCCACCACCTGGTGCTTCAGGGGGCCGGTGGCGAAGCGGCCTTCGACCATGCCCTGCCACTGGTTGTAGGCATAGGCCTCGCCGTAGTCCGAGCGGTAGTCATCGTAGTCGCCGGCCTGGTTCTGCAGGAACAGCACCGATTCGTTGCGCCGGGTGCGCGTGGAGCTGTAGCTGTAGTCGGTGCGCACCGTCCAGGTGTCGGAAAGCCGGTACTTCAGCCCGGTCGAGTAGAAGCGGAATTTGTTGTCCGCATACGGGCCTTCGCCCACCATCCGGCCGTTGTCGTTGCGCACCGGCGACGGCAGTTCGGTGCCCTCCATCGCGCCCGCGTAGATGGTCGGTTCCTGGCGGATCGCCTTGCGGTCCTGGTAGATGGACTGGAAGTCCCAGGTCAGCCTGTCGGTCAGGCGCGCGTCCAGCGCCAGCGACACCGAATCCTGGTAGAGCGAACCGCCGTTGTAGGTATTGCCTTCGTCATGCGTGGCGTTCAGGCGGTAGCCGAAGCGGCCGTTCTCGCCCGCGCGGCCGCCCAGGTCCACGTGTTCGCGCAACAGCCCCTTGGACACGTAGCCCAGCTCGATGGTGCGCACGGGCTCGTCCGTGGGCTTCTTGGTGACGTAGTTGATCAGGCCGCCGGGCGACCCGAAACCGTACATGAAGCCCGATGCGCCCTTGAGCAGGTCGATCTGCTCGAAGTGCTCGTAGGGCAGCGTCGTGACGTAGCTCAGGAATGGCTTGCCGTCGATGCGGTAGGAGTTCTGCCAGTCCAGCGGCAGGCCGCGCACGCTCAGATAGCTTGCCCATGCGCCGTACGACGCGCTGTTGTCGGTCACGGAGGCGTCGAGGGCGAACACGTCGCCCAGCTTGTTGACCTGCCGCTCTTCGATGTCCGCCGCCGTCACGACCGTGGTGGAGAACGGCGTCTCCAGCTGGCTGCGGTCGCCCAGCGCGCCGGCGTTGACCGGCGCCGAAAGGTGCTCGAGCGTGTCGTCCACCGCCGTCGCATTCACGGTGACGGCAGGAAGCTGCGCCACACCCTGCGCACCTGGGGCGCCCTCGGACGGCGGCGCAGCGGACTGGGCATGCGCGCCGGGGGAATGGGCGACGCCCAGCGTCAGGACGAGAGCGCAGGGCGCGACTGCGAACCGTGCCGGCTTGCGCGCACGGCACTTCCTGGTGGAAGCGGAACGGACCACGTTGAATTCTCCAGAGCGGGAGGAAAGGAATATTCTAATAAATAGGACTGATTCGCAATTATATTATCAACTGCGATTTCCCATCCCGCTCTGGCCCCGCGATCACTGCTTGGGCGCTTTCTCCAGCTGATTGCGCATCCGTTCCTCCTGGGCGCGCAGTTCCGGCGTGAACTCCTCGCCGAAATCCTCGGCCTCGTACAGCGGGCGGATTTCGATATCGGACGGGCCCGGCATCGGGTTGGGACAGCGCTTGGCCCATTCGATCGCCTCTTGCAGGGACGCGCACTGCCAGATCCAGTAGCCGGCGATCAATTCCTTGGTTTCGGCGAAGGGGCCGTCTATCACCTGCCGGCTGCTGCCCGAAAAGTGCACCCGCGCTCCCTGCGAACTCGGCTTCAGGCCGTCGCCGGCCAACATCACTCCCGCCTTCAACAACTCCTCGTTGAACCGCCCCATGTCGGTCAGCAGCTGCTCGGTGGGCATCACCCCCGCCTCGCTATCGGCGGTCGCCCTGACTTGAACCATGAATCGCATCTCGGTCTCCTTGTGTGGATGGAACTTGCATGCTCCATCCACACGACGAACCGCGCCAGGCGAAATCGACGGCGATTGCGAAAAAAAGTGTATCCGCGGGCCAGGATCAGCGCATCATGGCGCCGGATTCGGCTGGCGGGCGTGGATCTTTTCGATGGCTTCCAGCACCTCGGCCGATAGCGTCACGTCCACGCTGTCGATGTTCTCCTTCAACTGCTCCAGCGTGGTGGCGCCGATCAGGTTGCTGGTCACGAAGGGACGCTGGTTCACCCAGGCCAGGGCCAGGTGGGTAGGCGAAATGCCGTGCGCGCGGGCCAGTTCGACGTACTCGCGCGTGGCGGCCTCGGCCTGCTCGTTGCTGTAGCGGGTAAAGCGCGTGTAGAGCGAGAGGCGGGCGCCGGCGGGGCGGGCGCCATCCAGGTATTTGCCGCAGAGCATGCCCATCGCCAGCGGGGAGTACGCCAGCAGGCCGACGTCTTCATGATGGGTGAACTCCGACAGGCCGATCTCGAAGACGCGGTTCAGCAGGTTGTACGGGTTCTGGATCGCCGCGATGCGCGGCAGGCCCTTGGTTTCCGCATGGCGCAGGAACTGGCCCACGCCCCAGGGGGTTTCGTTCGACACGCCGACGTGGCGCACCTTGCCTGCGCGCACGAAGTCCTGCAGCACTTCCAGCGTTTCCTCGATCGGCACGGTGTATTCGTCCTTCACCCAGGGGTAGGACAGCTTTCCGAAAGTGGCGGTGCTGCGGTCCGGCCAGTGCAGCTGATAGAGATCCAGGTAGTCCGTCTGCAGGCGCTTCAGGCTGGCATCCAGGGCCGCGGTCAGGTTCTTGCGATCCAGGAAGGTCTTGCCGTCGCGGATGTGGCCGGGGCGCTTGGCGTCGCGCACCGGGCCCGCCACCTTGCTGGCCAGCACCACGTCATGGCGGCGCTTGCTCCGCGCCAGCCAGGTGCCGATATAGGTCTCGGTCAGGCCCTGGGTCTCCGGCTTGGGCGGCACCGGGTACATTTCGGCGGCGTCGATCAGGTTGACGCCGCGCTCCAGGGCGTAATCCAGCTGCTGGTGCGCCTGGGCTTCGGTGTTCTGCTCGCCCCAGGTCATGGTGCCCAGCCCGATCAGGCTGACGTCCAGGTCGGTGCGGCCGAGTTTGCGGTATTTCAAGTTCTGCTCCGTGCGGGATCGCTTACAAGAAAGCCAACACCTTACTCCAAGATTCCTTTCTGGCGCCTGGCGGACCGCGGGTAAACGGCCCTTGCCCGGTCCGCTCGAATCGGCATACGCTTGATGCCCGACCGACTCCGGGAAAACAACGTGCTGCGGGAAATCGACGAGACCCATATCTTCTTCATCTGCGTCGTCGTCTTCCTGGCGATCATCGAGCTCTGCTTCCGCCTGGGCCGCCGGCACCGCAAGGCTTCCGATGAAACGGCCAAGGCCCACATCGGCGGACTGCAGACCGCCCTGCTCGGCCTGCTGGCGCTGCTTCTGGGCTTCACCTTCGCGATGTCGGTCACGCGCTTCGAAGCCCGCAAGAACCTGGTGCTGGAAGAAGCCAACGCCATCGGCAACGCCTACTGGCGGTCCCAGCTGCTTCCCCCCGCCGCCCGCGATCCGATCGCAGCCCTGCTGCTGGAATACGCCACGACGGCGCTGGATTTCCACGACGCCGACAACGACAGCGCCCGCCTGGCCATCGCCGGCGCGACCTCGCGGCGCATCGAGCGCAAGATCCGCTCCACGGCGGCGAGCGTCCTGGAATCACCGCCGTCGATCTCCACCGTCATGTTCATCCAGGCCATCAACGACATGGCGCAGGTCAACGAAAAGCGCCGGGTCGCGCTGGAAAACCACGTGCCCGAGCCCGTGTTCTACCTGCTGTTCATCGTCACTTCCGGGGCCATGGCGTTCATCGCCTATGGAACCGGCCTGCAAAAGCGCAGGCGGATCATTTCGACCGGACTGTTCGCCACGCTGATCGCCCTGGTCCTCACCTTCATCCTCGACATTGACCAGCCCGCCTCCGGCGTCATTACGGTCAGCCAGGAAAGCATGTTGCGGATGAAGGCGACACTGGAGCAGGAGCAGGGGCGCTAGCCCGGCGGGCTCGCCGCGCCCCGCTCCCGCCGCCCGCGCCCGTCAGTACTGGTAGCGCATCGTCAGCATCGCGCTGCGGCCCGCGCCCCAGGCGCCCTGGCTGTAGAAGCCGATCTGGCTGTAGTACTTGCGGTCGAACAGGTTGTTGACGTTGAGCTGCGCGCTCAGGTTGCGGTTGAAGCGGTAGCGGGCCATCAGGTTGGCGATGGCGTAGCTGCCCTGGCCGACGCGCTCGTCGCCATCGGGGCCGCTGGCTATGGTGTACACATGGTTTTGCCAGTTCACGCCGCCCCCCACGGTCAGGCGGCTCCAGTCGCCCGGCAGCCGGTAGGTGGTGAACAGGCGCACCAGGCTGCGCGGCTGGTCGGTCTGGATGGCGTTGCCGTCGCCGTCCCTCGCGGTCCAGTGGGACCAGCCCGCGGCAAGATTCCAGCCCGGCATGAGTTCGCCCGACACCTCCAGGTCGAACCCGCGGCTGCGGGTCCCTTGCGCCGCCGTATAGGCCGGGTTGATGGTGCCGGGCACCATGTAGCCGGGGTCCTCCTGGGCCACGTTGTCCTGTTCGATCTGGAACACGGCGGCGCTGGCGTTCAGCCTGCCGTCCAGGAATTCGCCCTTGATGCCGGCCTCGTACGACTTGCCTTCCAGCGGGTCGAGCCAGTTGCCGTTGCGGTCCTGGTAGCTTTGCGGGTTGAAGATCCCGGTATAGCTGACATACGCCGTGTAGTTCTCGTTGAGGTCGTAGAGCAGGCCGGCATACGGAATGAACTCGCTCTTGTCGAAGGCCGTGTGGTCGCCCCCGCCGAAACCGACGGAATCGGTCTTCCAGGTGCTGTAGCGGCCGCCCACGATGAGCTTCAGCGGATCCGCGAGGTTCAGGCGCAGCGCGCCGTACCAGCCGGTCTGCTTGGTGGTGTAGCGGCTGGCGGTCGTGGAGGAATCGCTCCAGTCCGGTTCCGGATACGAGCCGTCCCAATCCAGGAAGTTGCCCACCGGCGCCACGGACAGGGCCGAGCGGTAGTCGAAGTCCGCGTACTGGCGGTTGAAGCTGGCGCCCACCACGGCCTCGTGGCGGCGGCCGAACAGCGTGAACGGCCCCGAGGCCTTGAAATCCACGCTGTTCTGCTTGCGGTCGCCCAGGTACCACGCGGGCGACGCACCCATGCCCAGGCCGGTCTCGCGATCCGGCCAGCCGTACAGATACAGCAGCTTCGCGTCCATTTCGTTCTTGGAATGCGAACCCACGGCATGCACGGTCCAGCCGTTGTCGAAACGGTGTTCCAGGCTCGCGAACACGCCCTGGGTGGTGCTGCCCCACGAAGACCAGTCGGCGCCCGTATTCAGCGAACGGACCCAGTCGGTGCGGCCGCCGTCCGAGTACCACAGCGGGAATCCGCCCCAGTTGCTGCGCCTGGGGTCGTTGTCCTGGTAGTTGAAGCCCACGCTCAGCGTCGTGTTCGGCGTAATGTCGGCGTCAACTACGCCGTAGAAGATTTTCTTCTTGTTCCGATAGCCGTCCAGATAGGAATGATTGTCCTGGTAAGCCGACACGATACGGCCGCGCACATTGCCGTTGGCGCTCAGCGGCGTGGACAGGTCCAGCGTCCCGCGGTAGGTGTCCCAGTTGCCGGCGCTGACGCTCATGTCGGCCGTGAATTCGCGGCGGGTGGCATGCTTGCGCACCAGGTTGATGGAGGCCGAGGGATTGCCGGTGCCGGACATCAGACCCGTGGCGCCACGCACGACTTCGACGCGGTCGTAGATGATGGGATCCAGCGCGGACTCTCCCGCGGCGTAGCCGGTATCGAAACTCGTGGGGATCCCGTCATACATGTAGTTGCTGACGCTGAAACCCCGCGCATTGAAGGAATAGCGCTCGCTATCGTAGTTCTGCACCGATATGCCGGGCGTGCTGGCCATCACGTCGACAAGGGACAGCATGTTCTCGTCTTCCATGCGCTGGCGCGTGACCACCGTGACGGACTGCGGAGTCTCGCGCAGGGTCAGCGGCAGGCCGGTGCTGGCGGCGGTGGCCCGCGGCGTGTATGAGCCGGTGCCTTCGGTGGTCGTCGGGTCCGAGTCTCCCAGCACCTGTACCGTGGGCAGCGTGGCGACACCGCCCTCCTGCGCGGCGGCCACGCCGCAAGCCAGCGCCATGAGCACCAGGCAGGGGGTGCGCCGAAGCGCGAAATGCCGGCCGACGCGAGGTCGGCGGCCGGCAGGCCGAGAATCTTGCATAGTGGCTCCCTTTCCCGAGTCCGATCTTCAAATCGACGGAAAGTGTAATGCAAACAATTCTCATGCGCTTTACTATTTTTTTGGACGCGGCCGCCGTAGGTCCCTGCTGTGTTCTGCCGGCGAAAACCGGACGCGGCGAGGCGTTGGCGCGCCCGCGCCGTTATTTGCGTATGCGATGGAATGCCCTGCGCGCCCCGCCGGCGGTCGGCGCAGGCGCACAGGGAAGACGGGCCCGGCTAGGCGGCGGAGCCGGCTGGCGCCGGCGCGGTGGCGGCTACGCTCGCGGCCGGCGTCCGTTCGGCGAGCGACTCCAGCAGCTCGGCCGAAGGCACGAAGAACAGGCCGCCCGTGACCGCGCGGCTGTAGTCGAGCAGGCGGTCGTAGTTGCCGGCGGGCCGCCCGACGAACATGTTTTCCAGCATCTGCTCGATGGGCGCGGGCGAACGCGCGTAGCCGATGAAATAGGTGCCGAACTCCCCGGAACCCGGCCGGCCGAAGGGCATGTTGTCGCGCAGGATCTTCACTTCCCGCCCGTTTTCCTCGAGCGTGGTCAGCGCGCTGTGGGAGGACGAGGGCTTGATGTCGTCGTCGAGCTCCACGTTGGAGAACTTGTGGCGGCCGATGATGCCTTCCTGGCTTTCCACGCTGAGCGAATTCCAGGCCGTCATGTCGTGCAGGTACTTCTGCACCAGCACATAGCTGCCGCCGGCGAACTCGGCATCCTCGTCGCCGATCACGGTGAAATCGACCGCCTCGCGCCCTTCGGGATTCTCGGTCCCGTCGACGAAACCGATGATGGCGCGCCGGTCGAAGTAGCGGAAGCCGTGGACTTCGTCCACGACCGTCACCGCGTCGCCCAGGCCGTTGCACAGCAGCGTGGCGAGCTCGAAACAAAAATCCATCGAATCCGCGCGGATGTGCAGCAGGATGTCTCCTGGCGTCGCGACGGCGACGCGCTCGCCCGAACCGAATTCACGGAAGGGATGCAGCGCCGCCGGGCGCGGCGAGCCGAAGAGCGTATCCCATGCGTTGGAGCCGAATGCGCAGACACAGGAAAGATTTTCCTCGGGAGCGCGCGTGCTCACCGTGCGCACGAGGTTGCCGACATCCTCGCACCACCCTCTCACCGTCTCGGCGGCGGCGGGCCCCGCGTTGAGGGTGGCGACCAGGAAGATCGCGTGGCGGGTGGTCGAATTGTGTACGGCTTGGGACAGGGGCGTAGTGTCGGACATCGGATCTGAAACGTTGGAAACAGGCGCGAGGCGCGGAAGACTAGTCCGATTCTAAGCGCGGATCATGGCAGTGTGCACTTCCCCCCGGGTGGCCCCGCCCTCAGCGCACCGCCTTCAGCCACTGGCCCACCAGGTCCAGCACGATGCGGCCCTGCTCGCGGTGCGGGACATGGCCGCAGTTCTCCAGCAGCACGGCGCGTCCGCCGGTCAACTGCGCGATGCGCTCGGGATGCCGCGGCGAACCGTATTCGTCCTCCTCGCCGTGCAGGGCCAGCACCGGGCAACGCACCTGGCGCAAGGGCTCATCGAGGTTCCAGTCGGCGAAGCCGGGCGACAGCCACGTGTCGACCCAGGCCCCCAACACCCAGGAGGCCTTCTCGCCGTGGTATTTCTTCAGCCGGTCCAGCTGGCCCGGTTCGTCGAAATTCCGTTTCGCGGCGCTGATGCCCTGCAGCGTGCGGTCTTCGGCAAACGCCTGCGCCGATTCGGTAATCAAGGCCTGGCAGTCCTCCTCATACACGCCCGCGCAGCATATCCCCATGCCGCCGCCCACGCTATGACCGAAGGCGACGAACGGCCCGATGCCCAACGCTGCCCGCAAATGGCGGAAGCCCTCGCGGGCCTCGGCTTCGACGAAGCCTGTTTCGAAGGTCGCTGCGTTCGGATCGGAACGGCCGAAGCCCAGGCGGTCGTATGCGATCACGCTGCGCCCCGTTTCGCGCGCGAGCAGTTCCGGAAAATCGCGCCACAGTTCCACGCAGCCCAATGAATCGTGCAGCAGCACGATGGGCGCGCCCGCGGCATCCGCGCCGGCGGGGTCCCAGCGCCGCGCGAACAGGCGGCCCTGGCTGGTGGGTACGTAGACATCCTGACTGGTAATGGAAAGCATGAACGGATCCTGGGATATGAGGCGGCGCGCCATCGAAGCGCAGGCGGATTATAAAAAATCCGGCCGCGCGCCCGGTTCAGTGCAGGCCGGACACGACCCCGGCCGCGATGATCAGCAGCACGAGCGCGGAAATCGCGGTATAGGCGTAGTCGCGTTCGCGCAGGAAGATGGCCAGCATCAGCGCCACGCGCGCGACCGGCAGCAGGATGAAGAGGGCCACGCCCGCCTGCACAAAGCGATAGCCGTACAGGCCCATGCCCTGCCCGCCGCCGGACGACGGCACCAGGCCCAGCGCCATGCCGATGGCGATGCAGGCCGACGCGGCCCAGGTGCCATACCAAAGCAGCGCCGCGATGCCGCGGTCGCGCCTGGCCTGCTTATCGGGCGCCGCGCTCACGCCGGGCCTCCGGGGATCGACACGCCCAGCGCGCTGAGCAGCATCTGCACCGCAAGCAGCGCCAGGACGATGACGAAGAAAATGCGCAGCTTGTCCGCGGGCAGGCCCAGCAACAGGCGGGCGCCGAGCAATGCGCCGGCGACCGAACCCAGCGCGACCGGGCCCGCAATGCCGATATCGATGTCGCCCCGCACGAAATACGCGCCCGCGCTGGCCGCGGCCGTCACGCCGATCATGAAGTTCGACGTGGCCGAGGAGACTTTGATGGGCAGCCGCAGGGCCGCGTCCATCGCGGGGATCTTGAGCACGCCCGAACCGATGCCCAGCAGCGCCGAGATCAGGCCCGCGCCGTACATCAGCGACAACCCCAGCGGCACGCGGCCCACCTGGTAGTGCACCTCCCGGCCCAGGGCGCGGTCGGGGAAGCTCGAATGCAGGCGCAGCGCCGTGGCCCAGCTCGCGGCGTCCGGCGTGCCGGCTTGGGCCGCCTCGCGGCGGCGCGCCAGCATTTGCTGCGCCGACAGGGCAAGAATGGCCGCGAACAGGCCGTAGAGGAACGCCGTGGACACGATGCCGATGAGGAACACGCCGGTCAGCGCGCCCAGCGTGGTGGCGGTTTCGAGGACGATGGCGAGCCGGACGTTGGTCAGGCGCCCCTTCAGGAACGGCCCGGCGCTGCCGCAGGAACAGGCGATCACCGAAATGATGCTGGCGCCGATCGCGACGTGGATGTCCACGCCGAACAGCAGCGTCAGGATGGGCACGATGAAAATGCCGCTGGCCATTCCCAGCACGCCGCCCAGCGCGCTGGCCCCGAAGGCCGCGGCGAAGAGCCAGAAGATGACGGACGCTTCCATCACGGTCGCCGCGCGATCCGCGACAGGCGGGTGGAAAACCGGATCAGATCGCCCCGGTAATAGAGCTTTTCGTAATCGACTGGACGCTGCCCCTCCGTGTAGGAGGTGCGCTCGATCAGGAAGATCGGGCTGCCGGGCTCGACGCCCAGCGCCTGCGCGACGCGCGCGTTCGCCGTGACGGCTTCGAGCTGGTACTGCGCTTCGATCAAAGGCAGGTCGTAGCGCAGCTCCAGCAGGTCGAAAATGGGCTCGGCCTCCAGATCGTTGCTGACGACCTTCTCTCCGATGTCGAGCGGCAGATAGGTTTCGTCGAACGACATGGCCACGCCGTCGGCCAGACGCACGCGCTCGATGCGGTACACCTGCGCCCCCTGAGCGACGCCCAGTTGCCGCGCCACGGTTCCGGTGGCCGGCACCGGACGCTTGTCCAGCAGGCGGGCGGTGGGATGGCGGCCCAGCGCCATCATGTCTTCCACGAATCCGCTCAGCCCGGTCAGCTCCTGCGTCAGCTTGGGCTCGGCGACGAAAGTGCCCTTGCCGCGCCGGATCTCGACCAGGCCGCGCGCCACCAGGTGCTCGACCGCCTTGCGCACCGTGGTGCGGCTGACGGCGAAGCGCTCCACGAGTTGGTCTTCCGTCGGGAGCTGGCTGCCCGGCGGCAGGCCGCCGCCCGCGATCTCCGCGGCCAGCGCGTTCTCGACCCGGGCGTACAGGGGCGCGTATTCAGGTTCGTTCAGCATGGAGGCATCATAACATCATGACATCATGATGTCGTGATGTTTATTCCTCCCGAAACCGGGGACGCCCCTGCTAAGCTAGGCGCCTGTTTCCGGCGGGCCGAAAGCAGGAGACAAACGATGACGCGCTATGAAAAGCTGGCCGACGAGATCGAAGGCCTGATCCGCAAGAACGTGTACCAGGAGGGCGACAAGCTCCAATCGGTACGGCAGGCCAGCCGGCAGCGCGGCCTAAGCATTACGACCGTCACCCGCGCCTACCTGCTGCTCGAAAGCCGCGGCCTGGTGGCCAGCAAACCCCAATCCGGCTATTTCGTGAGCGCGAGGGCCGGCGAGGCGCCGGCCGCAGGCAAGCTCGCCACTTCCCATCCCGCCGCCACCTCGTCGCCGGTCGACGTCAGCCGCCTGGTGCTGTCGACACTGCGCTCGATCAGCGCCGGCGACGCCGTGCCCCTGGGCTCGCCCTATCCGGATCCCGGCCTGTTCCCCTTCCAGAAGCTCAACCGCTACGCCTACGCGGCCGGGCGCGACGAGGCGCTGCTGGGCCTGAAGGACGCCCTGCCGCCGGGGCACCCGAAGCTGCTCAGGCAGATCGCGCGGCGCTATCTGGAGAAAGGCCTGCGGGTGGACCCGGACGAGATCATCATCACCGTCGGCGCGACCGAGGCCATGAACATCTGCCTTCAGGCCGTGGCCAAGCCGGGGGACGTGATCGCGGTCGAATCGCCCACGTTCTACGCCATGCTCCACGCCATCGAACGCATGGGCATGAAGGCGCTCGAAGTGCCGACGCATCCCGAATACGGCATCGACGTCGATGCGCTGGCGGCCATCGTGGCCTCGCAGCCGGTCGCGGCCTGCATGGTCATGCCGAACTTCCAGAACCCGCTCGGCTTCCTGATGCCCGACGAGCGCAAACAGGCGCTGGTGGAACTTGCCGCGCGGCACGGCATCCCCATCATCGAAAACGGCGTCTACAACGAACTGCACTTCGGCGATTCGCATCCCAGCACGCTGAAAGCCTACGACAGCAAGGGGCTGGTCCTGCATTGTTCGTCGTTCTCGAAAAGCCTGACTTCGGCCTACCGCATCGGTTGGGCGCTGCCCGGCCGCTACCGCGACCAGGTCGAAAAGCTGAAGTTCCTGAACACCCTCACCACGCCGTCCCTGCCCCAGCTCGCCATTGCGGAATTCCTCGAGCGCGACGGCTATGACTACCATCTTCGGCGGATCCGCAAGGCCTACGCCCAGCAGGCCAAACTGATGAAGGCCATGGTCGAGCGGTTCTTTCCGGAAGGCACGAAAACCTCCACCCCGGCGGGCGGCTACCTGTTGTGGGTCGAGCTTCCGCCGCGCGTCGACGCGTTGCGGCTGTACCGGCTCGCGCTCGAACGCGGCATCACCATCGGGCCCGGGCAGATGTTCTCCGTGTCGGACGGCTATCGCAACTTCATCCGGCTCAACTACAGCACGCCGTGGTCCGACGACATCGAACAGGCGGTGATCGCCGTGGGCAGGATCGCCGCCACGTGCGCCCGCGCGGCCTAGGTCAGCTGATAGGAATAACTCGGCGGCACTTCCTCCGGCAATTCCAGGCCGCACAGCTCCAGCACCGACCGCTCGATGCCGCGGGTCATGGAATCCAGCGCCAGCGCATTGGGCGCAAGGCTGAACGGCTCCGCGATCTCGTTGGCGATCGCCTCCAGCGCGATCAGCGTGTAGGAAATGAAGACGCAAAGCAAAGGCGTGAAGAGGTCCGCGGAATCCACCAGGCCGAACGGCAGCATGATGCAGTAGGTGTAGATCGTGCGATGCAGCAGCACGCCGTAAGCGAAGGGGATCGGCGTGGAAGCGATGCGCTCGCATCCTCCAACCACCTTGCCCAGCTCGTTGAGCTGCGCGTCCAGCATCCAGAGCGTCGTGTCAGATATCTGGCCGCGCTCGCGCATGCCTGCGAAGCCGTTGCGGATATCGTCCAGCAGGGCCACCGGCCGGTAGCACTTCTCCAGCAGGAGCGCCGCCGGCCCCGCGCCCAGCAGCCGCCGCAGGTCGGGCCCCGGATCGCTGCCCCGCAACTGGTGCTTCAAGGCATAGACGCACGCGATCAGCGCATGGATGAAGCGCGTCCGGTCGGTGCCGCTGGGCAGATAGCGCAAGGTCTGCGACATGAGCGCCCGGGCGGCGATCAGCAGATTGCCCCACAGGTGCCGGGCCTCATTGAAGCGTTCGTAGCTGGCGTTGTTGCGGAACGCCAGGAAGATCGCCAGCGTCAGCCCGAACAGCGTCAGCAGCGTGGTGTTCAGCGGAATCTTCTCGCCCAGTATCCGGCCGTGCGTCGCCACCGCCAGGCTGCTGACGGCGGCCACGAAGAGCAGTTGGGGGATGATGGATTGCAGAACCGATCCGTTCCAGATGAACAGCAGCCTGAACCAGCTTTTTCCGGGCCTGACGATCATGCCGCCTCCTGCCCCGCCCGGCCCGCGCGCGACCGCAGGACCCGCACGGGGATGGACTTGTATGACGGGGTGCCGCTGTCCTCGTCGATGTAGTCCAACGGCACGAGCACGTTGGCTTCCGGGTAATAGGCCGCGGCGGAGCCGCGCGCGATGTCGTACTCGATGACGGTGATGCCCGGAAGGCGCAGCGCCCTGTCCGCCGAGACCGTCTCGATGTCGACCAGATCGCCGTGCTCCAGCCCGCGGACGGCCAGATCCGCGGCATTCATGAACAGGATGTCGCGCCGGCCGAACACGCCGCGGTAGCGGTCGTCCATCGCGTAGATGGTGGTGTTGTACTGGTCATGGCTGCGGATGGTGACCAGGCGCAGGACGTCGTCGTCCCAGGCCGCATAGCTTTCCCTCACGCCAAGGAACACGGAAAAGGCGGCCTTGCCCGACGGGGTGGTCCATTTGCGCTCCGTGGGAGGCAGCGGCAGCCGGAAACCGCCCGGGATCCTGATGCGCGCGTTGTAGCCGTCGAAGCCGGGCACCGTGCGCTCGATCAGATCGCGGATACGGTCGTAGTCGGCCACCAGGTCGAGCCAGGCCACCCTGCTTGCCGGAAGCGTCGCGCTTGCCATCCCGGCCACGATGGCGGGCTCCGAGCGCAGGTGCCCGGAGGCGGGCCTGAGCTTGCCGGCGGACGCATGCACCATGGACATCGAGTCCTCGACCGTGACGGACTGCGCGCCGCTCTCCTGCATGTCCAGTTCCGTCCGGCCCAGACAGGGCAGCAGGAAGGTTTCCCTGGCGACCAGCAGGTGCGAACGATTGAGCTTGGTGCCCACGTGCACGCTCAGATCCAGCATGCCCATGGCGGGAAAGCTGAGTTCCGGATCGGGCAGCGCCACGGCAAAGTTCCCGCCCAGGCATATCAGGGCCTTCGCCGAGCCATCGATCATCGCCTGCATCGCCTTGACCGCGTCATGTCCGTGCGCCCGCGGCGGCCGGAAGCCGAACGTGTCCTCGATCCGGGCCAGGAAATCGCCGGACGGCTTTTCCGTGATGCCCACCGTGCGGTTGCCCTGCACGTTGGAGTGGCCGCGCAGGGGGCAGATGCCCGCGCCTGGCTTGCCGAAATTTCCGCGCATCAGGAGCAGGTCCGCGATCAGGCGGACGTTGGCCGTGCCCGTATTGTGCTGCGTGATACCCATGCCGTAGGTGACGATCGTGGCGTTCGATCTGGCGTAGGCCTGGGCGACGCCTTCGAGCTCCTGGCGGCCCAGCCCGCTTTCCTTCTCGATGTCCGCCCACTCCGTCGCCCGCAGGTCCGCCGCCAGCGCGTCGAATCCCTCGGTATGCGCCGCGATGAAATCATGGTCGATCACGCCGCCGCGCTCCGCATCCATTTCCAGGAGCGCCTTCATGATGCCCTTGAGCGCGGCCGCGTCGCCGCCCGCCCTGACCTGGTGGTAGGCGGACGCGATCGGGGTGGAGCCGTAGGTCGCCATTTCGATGAGGTTCTGCGGATCGGCGAAGCGCTCCAGCGCCCGCTCGCGCAGCGGGTTGAACACGATGATCGGCACCTTGCGCCGCGCCGCCTCGTGCAGCGTGCCCATCATCCGCGGATGGTTGGTGCCCGGATTGTGGCCGATGGAGATGATGAGTTCCGTCTCCTCGAAATCCGCCAGCGACACCGTGCCCTTCCCGATGCCGATGGAGCGCGGCAGGCCAACGCTGGTGGGTTCGTGGCACATGTTCGAGCAATCGGGAAAATTGTTCGTCCCGTATTCCCGCGCATACAGCTGGAACAGATAGGCCGCCTCATTCGATGCGCGGCCCGAGGTGTAGAACTCGACCTGGTCCGGCGAAGACAACCCGCGCAGCACGGCGCCGATGCGCTCGAAAGCCTGGTCCCAGGAGACCGCGCGAAATGTATCGGTGGCGCGGTCGTAGGCCATGGGATGGGTGAGCCGCCCCATGCCTTCCAGCTCGAAATCGGAAAGCTGGAGCAGCGACGCGACCGTGGTCTTTTCAAGGAATTCGGGCGTGACCCGCTTGGTCGTCGCCTCCCACGTAACGGCCTTGGCGCCGTTCTCGCAGAACTGGAAGGTGGAGCGGTGCTCCTTGTCCGGCCAGGCGCAGCCGGGACAGTCGAAGCCGGTCGGCTGGTTGGTCCGCATCAGCACGATGGGCGCCTCGATGCGGTCCATCTGCCGCCGCACGGCCTGCGCGGTCGCCTTGAGCGCCCCCCAGCCGCCGGCGGGCCCGTTGTACGGCCTGATTCCCGGCACATCGCGTCGCTTGCTCATGTGAAACTCCTTGGTCGGTCCCGGATGGGGAAACGCGCCGGCTCTCGGGCAGGCACGCGACAGGAATCCAATATAGAGAAGCTGGCGCCCGGGCGAAGAGTGCAGTTCGGGCCGCCGCGCAAGAGTACAGTCGCGCCGGCCGCGCCCTAGTCCGCGTAGCCGGGGTTGCGGCGGTCCAGCCGGCGCAGCAGGCCGGGCCAGGCCAGCGCCGCCTTGCGCGCCCGGTCCGCCGGCGACTCGACACCCGCGCGCTCCAGCACCTCGGGGGGAATGAAGGACAGCTCCCCGCCCGCCTGGGCCCGCACCTGCACCATGCAGGCCGCCTCCAGGCGATGCATGGCCTGGAACGCCTCGGCCATGCTCTGCCCTACGGTCAGCAGGCCGTGATTGCGCAGGATGAGGTAGCTGTTGTCGCCCAGGTCGCGCACCAGGCGCGGTTGCTCCTCGGGATTGAGCGCGAGGCCTTCGTAATCGTGGTAGCCCAGGGAGCGCAGCACGATGAACGCGAACTGCGACAGCGGCAACAGCCCCGCTTTCTGGGCCGATACCGCCACGCCGTTGATCGAATGCGTGTGCAGCACGCACATCGCATCCTTGCGGGCCGCATGGATACAGCTGTGGATCGTGAAGCCCGCGGGGTTGATGTCGTACTCGGACTCCATGACCTTGCGGCCATCCAGGTCGATCTTCACCAGGCTGGACGCCGTGATCTCGTCGAACATCATGCCGTAGGGGTTGATCAGGAAGTGTTCGGTCCCGGGCACCTTGGCGGTGATGTGCGTGAAGATCAGGTCGTCCCACCCGAACAGCGCCACCAGCCGATACAACGCCGCCAGGTCCTTGCGGACCTGCCATTCCGTTTCGCCGACGCGCTCGCGCACGCTGCCGCCTGCGTTGCCTACCGTATCCATACCGTCTCCTCGTCTGTGGAAATATGCCCGCGGCGCTCGAGCCGGGGCCTCGCCGGGTACTTTATTCGCTTTGCCGGAAACCGGCGCGCCCGGCGTCCGCCGGCCGGCCGTTCCCGCGCGCCGTCGTCACCATGCGCGTGGGTGGCGGCATGGGCGCGGGGGCTGTTCAAGATTTTTTGAACGCCCAATGAAAACGGGGCGGCCTGGGCCGCCCCGCATTCGCCACAAGACGCTTCCTGCTTACTGCGGTTCGATCTTCGCGTCGACCGCGCGCTGCGTCCAGACCTTGCGCTGCGCCTGCGCGAACGCCTGGTGCTCCGCGACGGTGTTGGGCGACACCTGCATGCCCAGGGATTCGAAGCGCTGCAGGACGTCGGGCTCGCGCAGGATGGCGGCCACCTCCCGGTTCAGCGTCTGCACGACGGCGTCAGGCGTCTTGGCGGGCGCGGCCACGCCGACCCAAACGACCAGGTCGAAGTTCTTGTAGCCCAGCTCGGCCAGCGTCGGAACGGCCGGGAATTCCTTGGCGCGCGCATGGCCCGTGTACGCCAGCCCGCGCAGCTTTCCAGCCTGCATAAAGGACGTGACGACGGAGAGATCGGCAAACAGGTAATCGACGTGGCCGCCCAGCAAGTCGGTCACGGCCGGCGGCTGGCTCTTGTAGGGCACGCCGTTGGCGGCCGCGCCTGCCACCGTGTTGAACGTGGCGCCGGCGATCTGGCTGGTGGGCGAGCCGTAGGCATAGTTCAAGGGCTTGGCCTGCGTGGCCTTGACCAGTTCCTGCAGCGATTTGTACGGCGCATCGTCGCGCACCACCAGCATCATCGGAATGGTGGCGATCCGGATCACATGGATGAAGTCGCCCGTGGGATCGAACGGCAGCTTGCGGAACAGGGCCGGGGTGGCCGAATGCGTCGAGCTGCTGGTGAGAATCAGCGTGTAGCCGTCGGGCTGGGCGCGCGCGGTAAACGACGAGCCAATCGTGCCGGACGCGCCCGGCTTGTTCTCGATGACGACCGGTACGTTAAGGCGGGGGCCGAGCTTCTCGGCGATGATGCGCGCGCTGGTGTCGGTGGCGCTGCCCGGAGAGAACGGCACCACGATGGTGATGGGCTTGTCGGGATAGGCTGCTTGCGCGTGCGCAGCGCCAAAAGGGAACGCGCCTGCCAGCGCGGTGAGGGCCGTGAGGCTGCCGGCGGCCAGCAGGCGGCGGCGCGCGCCGAACGATAGTGTCATGCTTGTCTCCTGTCAGGGGCCGCGGGTCGGCCTCTTCAACTCAAGCCGTATGATGCTTGCACCCCGCTTATCCCAACAAGGGACTAATTTTCATAGACTTATTCCAATCTTAGATTAATTGTCTTCCGCCTGGCGCTGCCGCAGATATTCCTCGGTGGCCTGCAGGAAAGCCGACGCAGCCAGAGACAGCCGCGCATTGCGGCGCTGGATCAGCCAGAGCTCGTGCCCGTGCCTGCGGGCGCCGTCGATTTCCACGATGCGCAGGCCGAGCTGCCGCGCCAGGTCGCAGGCGTAGCCGGGCACGACGGTGATGCCCAGACCGGCGCCCACCAGTTTCAGCGCCGAGGTCAGCATGCCGGCCTCGATGCGATAGCGGAATTCCAGGTTCAGGTCGGCCGCCACCCGGTCCAGGCTGCGCCGCACGCTATACACGTTGCGCAGCATGATGTGGTCGTGGGTCGCGACGTCCGCCCACGACACCGAACGCTTGCGCGTCAGCGCGTGCCTTGGCGCGCACACGGCATACATGGTGTCGCGGTAGATGACGCGCGTGGCCAGTTCGTCCGACGGCGTCTCGACTGAAACGATGCCGAAGTCCGCGCGCCCGTTGCGCACGTGCTCGAAGGTGTCGTCCGTGGACAGCTCGAAGAGGTCCAGCTTCACGCTGGGATGGGCGCGGTGGTAGTCCGCCACGACCTCGCCCAGCAGCCCGACCATCATGAGAGGAGAGGTCGCCACGCCCACGGTGCCGCGTTCCAGGGTGCGCAGGCCCGACATGCTGCGCTCGGCGGCGCGCACGGTGCCCAGGATTTCCTGCGCGTAGGCATAGAAATCGGCGGCGCCGTCGCAGGGAGTGACGCTGCGCGTGGAACGCTCGAACAGCGGCTGGCCGACCTCGGCCTCCAGCTCGGCGCACAGCTTGCTGACCGCCGATTGGGTCACGAAGGCCGCGCGGGCGGCCGCCGTGAAACTGCGCAGTTCGTAGAGCGCGCAGAACACGCGCAATTGCTTGAGAGTGATGTTCATGGTCGAAGTCGCCGCCTGGCGCTCTCCGGCCATGCCAGCCTCAGCGCCCACCCGGGAGCATATCGCGATCGGCGTCCTGGCGCGGCGCCAGGCGCCTGATTTCGCCCGGCGTGCGCGAGAAGCGCACCGGAATGCCGGCGGCCATCAAGGAGCCTTCGGTGGGATGCTCCACCCGCTGGAAGAAGCCGGTTTCCCGCAAGTGGGGGTCGTCGAACAGGGCTTCCGGCGTGTTCACCGGCGAATGCGGGATGTCGGCCTCCGCCAGCAGCGCAAGCCACTCGTCCGTGCCGCGCAGGGCAACGATGTCCGCCAGGTCCTGGTAGAGCTCGTCGAAATGCCGCGCGCGCGACGCCGCATCCACGTAGCGGGGGTCCGCCGCAAGGTCGGCACGCTCCGCCAGCGCGAAAAACCGCCGCCATTGCGCATCGGTGTACGGCAGCAGGGCCAGGTAGCCGTCGCGCGTGCGGTAGGGCCGCCGCTGCGGCGACAGCACGCGGCTGTATCCCATGGGGCCCAGCGGCGGAACGAAGCTGTGGCCGCTCATGTGCTCGATGAGCGTGAACGACACCAGCGTTTCGAACATGGGAACCTCGATGGCCTGCCCCAGCCCCGAGCGCTCGCGCTCGTACAGCGCCATGGGGATGGCGTAGGCCAGCGTCAGGCCCGCCACCTTGTCGGCCAGGATGGTGTTGACGTAGGCGGGCGCCCCGCTGTTGCGGCCCTGCAGATCGGCCAGCCCGCTCATCGCCTGGATGATGTCGTCGAACGCCGGGCGGGCCGCGTAGGGGCCGTCCTGGCCGAAGCCGACCGCCGAACAATAAATGAGGCGGGCGTTGCGCGCGCACAGCGACGCCCCGTCCAGGCCCAGCCTGGCCAGCGCCGCCGCGCGGACGTTCGAAACGAACACGTCCGCGCCATCGATCAGCTGCAACAGACGCTCCCGGTCGGCCGGCGCCTTGGCGTCCAGCGTCACGCTGTATTTGTTGCGGTTGAGGTTGAGGTATGCAGGCCCCATGCCTGCGTGCGCGGCCGGCGCCGCCGCGCGGAACACGTCTCCTTCGGGCGCTTCCACCTTGATGACCTCGGCGCCCATGTCGGCCAGGATCTGCGTGGCATAAGGGCCCATGGCCACCGAGGTCATGTCGATGACGCGCACGCCCGCGAGCGGGCCGGCCATTATTTGGCCTCCTGGTGCTTCTTGCGGTTGACGAAGGGTGCCATGTAGCGGCGCGGCTCGTCGGTCGTGAACGCCTCGCCGAACGCGGCCACGCTGCGGTCCAGCCCGGCTTCCACCGTGGACTCGCTCCAGTAGCGCAGCAGGGCCTTCTGCGAGCGCACCGCGATCGGGCCGCTTTCAGCGATGGGCGCCACCGTGCGCTCGACCAGCGCGTCCAGTTCGCCCAGCTCGCTCACGAACTCCAGGAAGCCCCATTGCGAAGCCTGCGCCGCACTCACTGTCTCGCCGGTCAGGAGCAGCCAATTGGTGGGGCCGGGACCGATGATGGCCGGCAGCAGCACGGCATGAATCACCGACGGAATGCCCACCCGCACCTCGGGCATGCCGAAGACAGCGTCCGTCGAGCCCAATCGGATATCGCACGCGGCGGCCAGCTCCATGCCGGCGCCCAGGCAGAAACCCGGGATGCGCGCAATGGTAGGCACCGGAATCGCCGCCACGGCGTCGCAGAGATCGCGCAGCCGCGTGATGAACTCGCGGGCCCCTTGCGGTTCCAGTTCGGCCATTTCATAGATATTGGCGCCGCCCACGAAGGCCTTGTCGCCCGTGCCGCGGATGACGACGGCCCGGGCATCGTCCTGGGCGGCGATCCAGCGCGCGGCCTCGATGAGGCTGCGCGTCACCGGCGAGGCCAGGATGTTCAGGCTCTTGGCGTCGTGGATCTGCAGCGTGTAGACGCCCCGTTCGTCGCGAGTCACGAGGGCGTGGGCAAAGGGAGGGATAGACGGGGTCATGGAAGCTCCAGCGAGGGTGATGCCACCGATGCTACGGGCCTCGTTTGATCACAACAAACGAGTAATTTTCATAGAATAAGTCTAAAAGGGAATAAATAAGGAAAGCACCCGGGACTTGGGTACGATAGCCGCCTCTTGCCGGAGTCGTACCATGGGCATCACGCTACGCCAGCTTCGGGCCTTCTGCGCCGTTTACGAACTGAAGAACTTCACCCGCGCCGCCGAGGTGTTGAACCTGACGCAATCCACCGTCAGCAAGCTTTGCTCCGAACTGGAAAAGGCCGTCGGGCTGGCGCTGTTCGAGCGCTCGGCGCGGGGCGTCGAATTGCTGGAAGGCACCGCTGAACTGTACGCCTATGCGCAGGAAGCCTTCGGCTCGCTGCGCGCGGCCGAACGCAGCCTGAGCAGCCTAGCGGGCCTGGAGCGCGGCGAAGTGTCCATCGCCGCCTCGCCCATCATGATGCACACCCTGGTGGCGCCCGTGGTTACGCGGTTCCACGCCAGGCATCCCAACATTGTCTTCGACCTGCACGAACTGACCGGCGATGAGGTGACCGAACACGTGCTGCACGGCAAGGCCGACCTGGGGCTCGTGGCGGTCGAGAGCCAGGATCCGCGCCTGGACTGCCGCGTCGCCTACCGCGGCCCCATGTACGCCGTCGTGCCGGCCGACCATCCGCTGGCCGCCCGGGAAAGCGCGCGCTGGCGCGATCTGGCCCCCTACCCTCACATCCTGCTGCGCGGCACTTATACCGTGCGCCGCAAGATGGACCAGATCCTGCAGGATAGGGGCCTGACGGTGCACAGCGTGGCGCAGACTGGCAGCCTGACCACCGCCTTCGCCATGATCCGCGGTGGCATGGGCATCACGGTCATGCCCGGCTATGTGCGCAGCGTCTGCGAGGAGATGGGCCTGCATGCCCTGTCCATCGACGACCCGCCACAAGCCCAGCACGAATTGTCCATTCTGCGCCGCAACGGCCACCTGCTGCCGCGCGCGGCCAGCGCCTTCCTCACGGCCTTCGAAGCGCATCTGCATGGGCTGCGCCGGCCGGCGCCTTCCGGTGATTAAGTTCCTTCTCGAATGGCTTCATGACAATTAATCAATTGTTTGAATGATGAGCCGCTCCCATCATTGACGCGTCGAGGCCCGCCACGCCGGCAGCCCATCACGCGCCCCGGGACGGTCCCTCGACACCATAACCAAGCAGGGCAGACATGCCCGCAGGACGAGGAGACCCCCGACATGAAACTGAAGTCCCGCCTGAGGCAGCTCCTGACGCTGCTCGCCGCCGTTCCCGCCATCGCTGCCGCCGACACCTATCCCGCCAAGCCCGTGACCCTGGTCGTGGCCTACGCGCCCGGTGGCATGACCGACATCCTGACCCGCCGCATCGCCGCCGACTTGCAGACCCGCCTGGGCAAGCCTTTCGTGGTCGAGAACAAGCCGGGCGCCACGGGCCAGATCGCTACCGAGTATGTCTCGCGCCAGAAGCCCGACGGCTACACCGTGCTGGTCGGCGCCACCAGCCACGTAATCAACCCCGTCCTGAAGAAGCTGCCCTATGACGCGCGCAAGGACTTCGAGCCCATCGCCCTGCTGGCGGTCAGCCCGAACTTTCTGCTGGTCAACGCCAACCAGGGTATCAAGACCTTCGCGGACTTCAAGAGCTATGCGCAGAAACAACCCTCCGTGCCCTACGGCACGGCCGGCGCCGGCGGCGCGCCCCACATCGTCGGCGAACTGCTGCGGTCCCAGAGCGGCCTGCCGCTGATGCATGTGTCCTACCGTGGCGCGGGTCCGGCCATGACGGACCTGGTCTCCGGCCAGGTGCCCTTCGGCGTGGCGGAGTCCGTGACCGCCAACGCCTATCTGCAATCGGGCAAGATCGTTCCGCTGGCGATCGCGTCCGCGCAACGCCAATCCCGCTATCCCGACGTTCCCACCCTCAACGAATTGGGCTACAAGGGCTTCGACCTGAATACGTGGGTAGGCGCCTACGCTCCCGCCGGTACGCCCGCGGACATCATCCAGACCCTGAACGCCGAAATCCGCAAGGCGGTGATGGAGCCGGCCACCCAGGAATACATCCGTTCGACCGGTTCCGAGCCCGGCGACATGGATGTTCTCCAGTACCGGAAGTTCGTCAACGACGAGATGGACAAATGGCAAGCCGTCATCTCGCAGGCCGGGGTCAAGGATGAATGAAGCCCGCAACGGCTCCCCCTCCCCGGAGGCCTATTTCGCCGAGGCGCTGCGCGCGGGGCGGCTGGAAGTCCAGGTCTGCCGCAGCTGCGGACGCGCCTTCTTCTTTCCGCGCACCCACTGCACGCACTGCCGTTCCCAGGAATACGCCTGGCGCCCCATGCGCGCCGGCGCCACGCTGTATTCCTATTCGGAGATTCCGGCCACGCCGCAGGCCCCCGCGCG
>NZ_JBLZXF010000025.1:0-81018 GCF_050285585.1 Achromobacter sp.
TTGGCCAGGCCCACGATCTGCGCGCGGCTGGCCTGGGCCTGCAGCAGGTAGGAGGCGAAGTCGCTGGAGCCCAGCGGGTGGCGGGACGCGCCCAGCACCGTGCCGCCGTTGGCCTTGACCACGTCGGTCGCGGACGCCTGCAGCGTATGGCCGAACGCGTAGTCGGCCGTCAGGAAGTACCAGCGCTTGCCGCCTTGCTCGACGGTGGCGCGCGCCGTGGTGTTGGCCAGCGACCAGGTGTCGTAGGTGTAGTGGACGGAATAGGGCGAGCACAGGTCGTTGGTGATGCGTTCGGTGCCCGGCCCGCTGAAGACCACGATCTTCTTCTTTTCGCGGGCGACTTCCAGCACCGCCAGGGCCGGCGCGGATCCCGCCACGTCCATGATGGCATCCACCTTCTGGGTGTCGTACCACTCGCGCGCCTTGGCCGCGGCGATGTCGGCCTTGTTCTGGTGGTCTACCACCATCAGGTCTATCTTTTTGCCCAGCACCGTGCCGCCGAAATCGGCGATGGCCATTTCGGCCGCGGTGGCGCTGCCCTTGCCGGTCACGTCGGCGTAGATGCCGCTCATGTCCAGTATCAGGCCCAGGCGGACCACGTCGTCGGAGATCGCCGCGGGCTGCGCCGGCGCGGCGCTGGCCGCGGCGGCGAGGGTGGCGGCGGACAAGAGGGCAAGCGTGCTGCGCAACTGCAGGGAAATCCGGGGCGTTCCGGGGCATTTCATGGCGGGTCTCCTTTTTTGCCGGATCTTTTCGGATACTGCGGAAGGCGCCTCGGGGCTTGCTGCGGCGCTCTGTTCTTGGAAAAACGGGTGGGGCGCGCCTCGCTTCAGCGCTCGGTCAGCAGATCGAATTCCATCCGCACCTTGCGGAAGGGGAATTCCAGCCGGGCGAAATACACCACGCGGCCGTCGATGCAGGCGTAGCGGCGCAATTCCGCAACCGGGGACGACACGGGAATCTGCAGGGATTCGGCGGATTCCTGGCCCGCCTCGATCACGTTGAGCACCTGGCGGGCTTCACTGATGCGCGCGCCGTAGAACTGGTCCAGCACGGGCGCCACGGTGCTTTTCTGGATGCGGGCCCGGTGCTTGCGGAACAGCCCGCTGTCCAGGAAGACTTCGCTATAGCAGAACGGGCCGGCCTCCGTGGTGTGCACCCGGCGCAGGTACTGGAAGCTGCCGCCGCGCTCGGCGCCGCAGGGCATGCCCAGGGTGTCGGGCAGCGGCGAATCGGCGCTGGACTCCACCAGCGAAACCGTGCCCAGCTGGTTGCTCAGTTCCACGGTTTCCGCCCAGGTCTTGGGGATCAGCAGGGTAGGCGTCTCGGGCAGTTCGGCGTTGACGAAGGTGCCCGAGCCGCGCGAGCGCCGGATCAGGCCGTCTTCTTCCAGCAGGCCGAAGGCCTGGCGGATCGTGGCCCGCGAGATGCCGTAGGTTTCCATCAGGGATTCCAGTGGCGGGATCTGCTGGCCCGGCCGCCAGGTACGGTTCTGGATATGGCTGCGGAAAAGCGCCGCCGCCTGCAGGTAGAGCGGCTGTGGGCTGTGCGAGAAAAGCTTGCGGGCGGACATGGTCAGGGCGAAGGCGGCGTGGCGGCCTGGGCGAGGGCGGCGTCCGCCATCTCGCGCAGCCGGTGTTTCTGGATCTTGACCGAATTGGCGCTTTCCACCGAGGGAAAGGCGTCCAGCACGCCGAAGCCGGCGGGCACCTTGAAGCCGGCCATCGCGGCCTTGCAGGCCGCGGTCCAGCCCGCCGGATCGGCCTGGGCGCCCTCGCGCAGCAGCACGAAGGCGTAGGGCACGATCTTGCCGGCGTGAGCGGCGCCCACGACCTGGCAGGCGCGCACGCCGGGCAGGGTTTCGACCACCTGCTCGATCTCCACGGGATTGACGAGAAAGCCGGACAGGCGCAGCGAATCGCCGATGCGCGTCTGGAACACGAACTGGCGCGGGGTCAGCGTGTAGCCAAGGTCGCCCGTCTTGAAATAGCCGTCCGCGGTCAGCGCGCCGCGGGTGGCCTCGGGGTTGTCCAGGTAGCCCTGCATCAGGCTGGGGGACAGGATTTCGATCTCGCCGGACTGGCCGTGGGGCAGGACCTGGCCGCTGACAGGGTCGCGCGCGCGCACGCGGGCGTCGGGGTAGATCAGGGCGCCGCCGGGCAGGTGGCGGGCGGAGACCTCGCCTTCGGCCGGGTCGCGGGGCTGGCCGGCAACCAGCGCCACCAGTTCGCTGGATCCGTACAGGCCGGTAAGCGGCACGCCGGCTTCCCGGGCGAGGTCTAGCATATGGTCCAGCGCCGGCGTGAAGCTGGCGAAGCCGAACAGCCGCACGGAAGCGAAATCGCCCGGCGCGGCGGCCTGCATCATCCCGACCAGCGCTTCATTGTTGGCGTAAGTGTGCGTGACCGCGTAGCGGCGCACGGCGGCGGCGGACTGGGCCGCGTTGAAGACGGGCGCGCAGACCACGGGCACGCCCTGCGCCAGGCCGCCCACCAGCGTGGCGAAGCCGAAGGCGCCGCAGAACGGCGCGCTGGCCAGCACGCAGCTGCGGGCGTCGTAGCCATAGGCCCCGGCCACCGCCGCGCCGTGGCGCAGCAGCGTGCGCTGGTCGTGCAGCACGAATTTGGGCTTGGAGGTGGTTCCGGAGGTGGTGAAGCACAGCACGCCGGCGTTGTCCCGGGCGGCAGGCGCGGGATCGGGGCAGGCCAGCAGGTCAGCATAGCGGTGCGCCGGCTTGCCGTGTGCCGGCGGGGATTCGCCCGCCTCGCCCAGCGCGATCACGCCTTGCAGCCGCGTCAGGCGCTCGGGCGCGACGCCCTCCAGGATGCCCTGGAAGTCGATGCCCTTGAACCCCGGCCAGTACACCAGCCAGTCGGCCTGGCCGCGGCCGAGGATGTCGGCCACTTCCAACGCGCGAAAGCGCGTGTTGACCGCCAGCACCAGGGCGCCCAGGTGCGCGCAGGCCAGGAAGGATTCCACCCAGGCCGCGCAATTGGGCAGCCAGACCGCCACGCGATGCCCCGGCTGCACGCCGAGGCGGGCAAGTCCGGCGGCCAGAGCGCGGCTATGCGCGCGCAGCGCCTGGGCGCTGACCGGCCGGTCCTGATCGATCAGGAGCGGGGCGTCGGGCTGGCGCGCGGCGAGCGCGTCCAGGTGCGCGGAGAACGTCGAGTACGGAAAGGGCATGGCTTACACCGTGGCGATCGGCGTCACCGGGGAACCCACCGCGCCGGGCATCCGCAGGGGCGGCGCGGTCAGCAGGAAGCGATTGCGGCCCTGCGCGTGCAGCCAGTCGGCCAGGTCTTTCAGATACCAGAGCTCGGCCAGCGGCACGCCCAGCTTGAACAGGCAATGGTGATGCAGCGGCAGGATGGAATGGCCGGGCCCCGAGGTGCGCGCCGGGTAGGCCTCGACCGCATAGTTGTCCGCGCAGATGGCGGCGATGCCGGACTGCGTGATCCAGTCCAGCAGCGCCGGGTCGGCCCCGTCGAGCACGGCGCCGGTCTGCTCCAGCTTGTGCGGGTCGGGCTGGCCGTTCATGGCCACGACGGCTTCGGCGAAGCCGGTGCGCAGCACCAGCATGTCGCCGGCCTCGACCGATACGTGTTGCGCCTGCATGGCGGCCTGCAGCCCGGCATGGTCCACGATCGTGCGCCCGGGGCCGAATGCGCGTTCCAGGTCCACCAGGACGCCCCGGCCCTGCATGCCTTTTTCCGCGTAGCGGCTGACGCTGAGCTTGCGCGCGTACGAGCCGCCCGGCGGGCAGCAGGCGTCGGCCGAGGCGTCGGCTCCGCCGAACACGTCCACGCCGGCCGCGTAGCCGTTGTAGTAGACGCGGCGGGCTTCGCCGTCGCCCTGGATGTCGAACATCGCGCCCACATGGCACAGGCCGTCCCATTGCGTGGAGTACTGCATGGACAGGGTGACCTGGTCGTCGGACAGCACGTCCACCGCATCGGGCTGCACCTGCGACATCTGGAAATTCAGGTAGGGCGTGCCTTCGCGGAACGTGGGCTTGAGCGTGGGCGCGTGCCGACGCGGATTCAGCACGTTGCCGCCGGGCAGGTCCAGCGGCAGCGACAGGCAGAACACCTTGCCGGCCCGCACCTCGCGCACCGCCTGGAGCACTTTTTCCTCGGTCAGCAGGTTCAGGCGGCCGAGCTCGTCGTCCGCGCCGAAGTCGCCCCAGGTCGAGCCTTCCGGGCGTCGGGTCCAGCGTTTCATTTGCTTGTCTCCTGTCGGTTTTCTATGTTCTTATTAATATAGTACGTATTTACGTACTTTAAAAAGAAACCCAAAAGAAACCCAAAAGAAATCCGCAAGCAGCGGATTCGGTAGGAGACAAAACCATGACGCAATTCCTGCATCCGCGCGCCGCCTGGCGCCGCGGCCTCGCAGTCGCGGCGCTGGCCGTGCTGGCGCTGCCCGCGGTCCACGCCGCGGGCTACCCCGACCATCCCGTCACCGTCGTCGTGCCGTATCCGCCCGGAGGCGGGGCGGACATCTTCGGCCGCGCCATCGCCCACGCGCTGGAACCGGGCCTGAAGCAGACCGTGCTGGTCGAGAACAAGCCCGGCGCGGGCGGCAACATCGGCATGGCCTACGTGGCCCGCGCCAAGGCGGACGGCTATACGCTGGGCCTGGGCACCATCGGCACCCAGACCATCAACCAGTTCCTCTACAACAATATGGCGTTCGATCCCGAGCGGGACCTGGTGCCCATCGCGCTGGTGTCGACGACGCCCAACGTCATTGCCGTCAGCGCCAAGTCTCCGTACAAAACGGTGGCCGACGTGATCAAGGCGGCCAAGCAATCCAAGGACAAGAAGCTGACCTATGCCTCGCCCGGCGTCGGTTCGTCGGTGCACCTGACGGGCGCGTATTTCGAGGCCATGGCGGGCGTGACGATGCTGCACGTGCCGTTCAAGGGCACGTCCGCGTCGCTGCCGGCGGTGGCCGGCGGACAGGTCGACCTGCTATTCGACAATCTGCCCGGATCGCTGGCGCAGATCAAGGACGGGAACCTGGTGCGCGGCGTGGCCGTGACCTCGTCCACCCGCGATCCGTCGGTGCCCGATCTCCCGACCGTCGCGGAGTCGGGCCTGCCGGGCTTCGACGTCACGGCCTGGTTCGCGCTGTACGCCCCGCGCAACACGCCGGAACCCGTGGTAAAGCAACTGATCGAAGCCGCCCGCAGCGGCCTGCAGAGCCAGGCCATCGCGAAGAACTTCGCGGGCATGGGGGCCAAGCCCGGCACGCTGTTCGGCGCCGATCTGGCGGCCTTCGAAAGCCAGGAGCGCAAAAAATGGGGCGGGCTCATCAAGGACAAGGGGATCACCGCGCAATGAACACTCCCACCGCACTGGTCACCGGCGGCAGCCGGGGCATCGGCCGCGCCATCGTCGCGCGCCTGATCGAGGACGGCTACCAGGTCGTCAACTTCAGCCGCGGGGCGCCCCAGGCGCCGCTGCCAGGCGAGACGTTCCGCTCGGTGGACCTGGGCGACGCGGCGGCGACCATCGCCGCCGCGCGGGAGCTGGCCGCCGAGCGCTCCGTGCTGCACCTGGTCAACAACGCGGGCATGATCCAGGTCGCCAACCTGGAGGACGTGACGCAGGAGCAGATGGCCCGGACGATGGCGCTGAACGTCACGGCGCCGCTGTTGCTCATGCAGGCGCTTCTGCCCGGCATGCGGGCGGCGCGCTACGGGCGGGTGGTGAACATCGGCAGCCGCGCGGGCCTGGGCAAGGGCGGGCGCACCGTCTACGGCGCGTCCAAGGCGGGGCTGGCGGGCATGACGCGGACCTGGGCGCTGGAACTGGCGAGCGATGGCATCACGGTGAATACCGTGGCGCCGGGGCCGGTGGCCACCGAGCTGTTCAACCAGTCGAATCCTCCCGGCGCGCCCAAGACGCTGGCGCTGGAAGCCTCGATTCCGGCGGGTCGGGTGGGCCGGCCGGAAGAGGTGGCCCATGCGGTCGCCATGTTCCTCGATCCGCGGGCGGGCTTCACCACCGGGCAGCTGCTGTACGTCTGCGGCGGCGTCTCGGTGGGCCTGGCCGGCTAGGGCGTCATTCCGGCGCCGTCCGTCCCGGCGCCGGCCGCAGCGCGAACTGGCGCGCCATTTCCTTCCTGGATACCTTGCCGCTCGCGGCAAGCGCCGCCGCGCGCTCCTGGCGCAGCCGCCTCAGCACCTCGGTGGGAGCGACGCCGAAATGCGCGGCGAACTTGCGCTGGAACGTCCGGCGCGACATGTGGCAGGCGTCGGCCATGTCGTCCACCGACCAGCGCGCCGACAGCTGCGCTTCCATCTTCTCGACCAGATCGCGAAAGGGCGCTGCCACCCGGTCCTGCAGGCGCAGGGTCTGGCTGTACTGGCGCTGGTCGCCGTTGCGCCGCATGAAGACGACCAGCCTGCGCGCCACCTGTTGCGACAGATCCGGCCCGAAATCGCGTTCGATCAACGCCAGCGCAAGGTCGATGCCGGCGGTGACGCCGGCGGAGGTCCAGTACTTGCCGCTTTCGATGAAGATGCGGTCGTCCTGCACGCGCAGGGCGGGATAGTGGGATTGCAGGCGGGTGGCCGAGCGCCAGTGCGTGGTGACGGCCCGGCCGTCGAGCAGGCCGGTGGCAGCCAGGACGAAGGCGCCGGTGCATACGCTGCAGGTGCGCCGGGCGTCAGGGTCGCGGCGGCGCAGCCAGGCTTGCGTTTCGCGATGGGCGCTGGCCAGGTCTGCGCCGGGGCCGCCCGGCACGAGCATGGTGTCGATCGGCGCGTCGGCGTCGTCCGCGAAGGTGCCGTCCATCTGCATGCGCAGCCCCTGTTCCCAGGTGGCGACCACGGGCGTGGCGGCGATGGTGTGCAATTGGTACAGCTTGCGTCCGGCCTCTTCGTTCGCCGAGCTGAACGCCTGCCACGGCCCGGCCAGGTCCAGCGGCTGGAAACCGTCGTAGAGCACGAACAGGATGCGCAATGGCGCATTCGGGGCCGCAATTGGCGCGTCCGGCAGGGCGCGTCCGCCTATCCTGGAGGCTGGCGTTTCTATGGGAGCATCGTCATGCATGTGAATTTTCTCTTGTTCGAGGGCCTGACCCAGCTGGATATGACCGGGCCGTACGAGGTGCTGTCTGGCGCGCCGGGCTTCACCGTGGATTTTGTCGCAAAAACGCGCGATCCGGTACGGTCCGATCGAGGCTTGTGCTTCGTGCCCACGCAAACCATCGCGTCCGCGCCGCCCTGCGATCTGTTGGTGGTGCCAGGCGGGCCGGGCACGGATGATGCCATCGTCGATCCCGATTGGGTTGCGTTCACGCGCAGGCAGGGGCTGGAGGCGCAGTACGTGTTCGGCATCTGCACGGGTTCGCTGCTGCTGGGCGCGGCGGGGCTGCTGCGCGGCAAGCGCGCTTCCAGCCACTGGCGCGCGCGCGAACTGCTGTCGCGCTTCGGCGCCATTCCCAGCGACGAGCGCATGTGCGTGGACGGCAGGCTGTTCACCGCGGGCGGGGTGACCTCGGGCATCGACATGGGGCTGAAGGTCGTGGCGGAACTGTGCGGCGAGGACGTGGCCAAGCTGATCCAGCTGCAGATCGAATACGACCCCAAGCCGCCGTTTCCCGGCGGCACGCCGGAGACCTCGGAGCCGGCCGTGGTGGAGCGCTATCTGGCGATGTCCCAGGCCCGGTTCGAGCGCCGCTCGCAGGCGGTGGACCGCGCCGCGGCCGCGATGGCGCGCTGAAGCGGCCTACCTGGCCAGGTGTTCCAGCGGCAGCGGGCTCTGCGGCTTGACGGTCTGGATGGCGAAGTTGCTGCGGATATCCTTCACGCCCGGCAGCTTGAGCAGGGTATGGAGCAGGAAGCGCTCGTAGGCGCGCAAGTCCGGCACCACCACCTGCAGCAGGAAGTCGGATTCGCCGGACACCAGATGCGCGGAGATGACTTCCGGCAACGCGCTGACTTCCTTGCGGAATTCGGCGGCGTCCCGTTCGTGGTGCCGCTCCACCTTGATGCCCACGAAGACGGTCAGGCCCAGGCCGACTTCGTCGGGCGCCAGCCTGGCCTCGTACCCCTGGATGACCCCCGCCTCTTCCAGCAGGCGCACGCGGCGCAGGCAGGGGGACGGCGACAGCCCGATCTGCTCGGCCAGTTCGACATTGGTCAGCCGGCCGTTCTGCTGCAGGGCCTCGAGGATGCGGCGATCGTAGCCGTCCAGTTCGCGTTTTGGCATGAAATCAGGATTCAAACAAAGCCATTGGTGAGATATGCCACTAATGATAATTAGGGTGGCAGGAATAGCAAGCACATGCCAGCCCGATTTTCTTAGAATGGGCTCCTTACACCAGACAGGCAGGAGCGGGCGATGGCGGATATGGCGATGTTTCTGGGGGCGCTGCTGATCGTCTACGTGGTGCCGGGGCCCGACATGATCCTGCTGCTGGAAACCGGCCTGCTGCGTGGGCGCGGGCAGGCGCTGGCGGTGGCTGCGGGGTTGGCGATCGCCCGCGCCGCCCACGTGACTTTGGCCGCGCTGGGGCTGGCGGCCTTGTTCAAGACTCACCCGTGGGCCTTCGACGCCGCGCGCGCGGTGGGCGGGTGCTACCTGGTCTGGCTGGGCGTGCGCCTGTTGCGCGCTGGGCCGGTGTCGTACGATGCCGCCGGCCAGGCCGCGCCGAGCAGGGCGGGCTGGGGGCCGGCGCTCCTGAGCGGCGTGCTGACCAATGTGCTCAATCCCAAGGCCCTGTTGTTCTGTTCGGTGCTGTTGCCCCAGTTCGTGTCGCCGGCGCATGGTCCCATCGGCCGGCAATTCGCGCTGCTGGGGGTGGTGCTGGTCGGCCTGGGCCTGATGCTTGACGTGGCGTGCGCGCTGGCGGGCGGCGCGGTGGGGCGCTGGATGTCGGCCAGCCCGCGCGCGCAGAAGATCCAGGGCCGGCTGTTCGGCGTGGCCCTGATCGCCTTCGGGCTGCGGCTGACGATCGCGCAGCGCCCTGCGTGAAACGCGGGCGCTTGCGGGGCGGCCGACCCGCAAGCGCCGCAGGAGGCCTATTTGGCGAAGGCGTAGGAGGATTCGTCCTCTTCTTCGTCCCGCACCGGAGGCGGAACCGCGCCGTCCTCCAGCAGCTCGTCCGGCCGCAGGCCCTTGGTCAGTTCCAGGGCCTGGCGTTCGAACAGGCGCCGGTACAGGCCGTTCTTCAAACGGATCAGCGCCTCGTGGCTGCCTTCCTCGATGACGCGGCCGTGGTCCATGACCAGCAGGCGGTCCAGCGCGCGCACGGTGGACAGGCGGTGCGCCACGACCAGCGTCGTGCGGCCCTCCATCAGGCGGTCCATCGCCCGCTGGATCAGCACTTCGCTTTCGCTGTCCAGGCTGGACGTGGCCTCGTCCAGGATCAGGATGGGCGCATCGGCGAGGAACGCGCGCGCGATGGCCACGCGCTGGCGTTCGCCGCCCGACAGCTTCACGCCGCGCTCGCCGACCAGCGTGTCGTAGCCCTTGGGCAGCGCCATGATGAAATCATGGGCGCTGGCCAGCCGGGCGGCCTGCTCGATCTCGCCCTGGGTGGCGCCGGGCCGCGCATAGGCAATGTTCTCCGCGAGGGTGCGGTGGAACAGCACCGGCTCCTGCTGCACGATGGCGATCTGGCTGCGCAGCGAGGCCTGCTTCGCCTGGGCGATGTCCTGCCCGTCGATGGTGATGCGGCCGCCGTTCACGTCGTAGAGGCGCTGGATCAGCTTGATGAACGTGGTCTTTCCCGATCCGGAATGTCCCACCAGCCCGATGCGCTCGCCCGGCGCGATGCGGACGGAGAACCCGTCGTACAGCGCCGTGCCATGCGCGCCGTAGCGGAAGGTCACGTCCTCGAAACGGATCTCGCCGGCGGTGACGCGGATCTCGCCCGCGCCGCGCCGGTCCTCCACGCCCAGCGGCTGCTTTTCCAGCGCGACCAGCTCTTCCATGTCGTTGACCGAGCGCTGCAGGTTGCGGATGTGCATGCCCACGTCGCGCAGGTGGCCCTGCAGCATGAAGAACATCGTCAGGGCGAAAGTGATGTCGCCCACGCTGGCCTGGTTGCGCGACCACAGCAGCAGCGATACGCCCAGGATGCCGGCCTGCATCGCCACCAGCATCGCGGCCTGTACGCCGCCGTTCAGCGTGCCGCGGACCCAGGTGCGGCGGGTGCGGCGGCGCCATTTGTCGACGACGCGGCCCAGCCGGGTCTCTTCGCGTTCTTCGGCGCCGAAGGCCTTGACCACGGCGTTGCAGCTCACGGCGTCGGCCAGGGCGCCGCCCATGCGGGTGTCCCAGGCGTTGCCCAGGCGCGCCGCGGGCGCCACGTAGCGCAGCGACAGCGTGGTGGTGACGGCGATGTACAGCACTGAACCCGCGCCGACCACCAGGCCCATCATGGGCCAGTGCGCGCCCAGCAGGGCGGTGGCGCCGACCAGCATGACGACCGAGGGCAGCAGCGCGACCAGCAGCGTATCGTTCAGGAGGTCCACGGCCCACATGCCGCGGGTGATCTTGCGCACCGTCGAGCCCGCGAAGCTGTTGGCGTGCCAGTCCGTGGAAAAGCGCTGCACCCGATAGAAGGCGTTGGACACCATTTCATTCATCATCTTCAGCGTGAAGACGATGATGTTCTGGAATACCGCCTGGCGCAGCAGGGCGCTGCCGATGCCCAGCGCGATCAGCAGCCAGAAGGAGGTGAGGGCCGCGCTCCAGACCAGCTCGTCGGCCGCGGCGCCGGACGCCACGGCGTCGACCAGCCGGCCCGCGTACAGCGGCGTCAGCACGTCGGCGAGCGCCGACAGCAGCGCCAGCGCGACGATCAGCCCCGTGCGCCAGGGTTGCGCGCGCCAATAGCGGAAGGTAAAGCCCAGGACATCCTTGAAGGCCTGTCCTCGAAGATCGTTTGTTTTTCTAGCCATTGCAATGGCCCGGCGGCACCAGGACGCCGGGAGTCCTTGTGTGGAAAGAGGAAGGAACGGCCCGCGCGATAGGCGCGGGCATTGCGATTACGGGTTTGGGACGGGCACGGAGGACCAGTCGCTAGATAGGCATCCAGCGATGGGTCCGCGCGGGCGACGGCTTAATGGCGTCGCGGAGACACGCGCGGGACGGCGGTATGCGGGTACATCATCGTTCGCCTCCCAGTGGTGTGTTGAATGGAGAAAAAGGAATGGGCAAAGGCCCGAATTGAAGATTCTATAGAAATGGTGTAGCCGGATCAACGGTCGCGCGCGCGGTGTGGGTTTTTTTCAACTTGCGGCGCGGGCCGGGTCGGGGCGCGCCGGCAGGGCGCGCCCCGTTCGGGCTATTTGAGAAAGCCCGTGGAGATCCAGGGAATCGCGGCAATGACGACGATGCCGATCGCCAGCGAACCCAGATATCCCATGATGGGCCGGATGCCGGCTTCGGGGGCGACCCGGCCGATGGCGCAGGCGGCGTAGTAGCCCACGCCGAAGGGCGGCGCGAACAGGCCCAGCCCCATGGACAGGATCACGACCATGGCGTAGTGGACTTCATGGATGCCCATCTGGTGGGCGATGGGAAAGAGCAGCGGGCCGAACAGCACGATGGCGGGAATGCCCTCCAGCACGCTGCCCAGGATGACGAACGCGACGATCGACACGGCCATGAAGGTCGCCGCGCCGCCGGGCAGTCCGGCCATTGTGGTGGCGAGCTGCGTGGAGAAACCGGATTGCGTCAGCGCCCAGGCCATGCCGGTCGCGGTGCCGATGATGAGCAGGATGGCGCCGGACAGGCAGGCCGTGTCCACCAGCATGGGCTTGAGCCGCTTGGCATCGAAGCAGCGGTAGACCAGCAGCCCGACGAGCGTGGCGTAGACGATGCCGATGGTGGAAACCTCGGTCGCCGTGGCCACGCCTTCCACCACGGCCGCGCGGATGACGAAGGGCAGCGCCAGCGCCGGCAGCGCCACCACCAGCGCGCGCCCGATCTGGCGGCCGCTGGCCTTGCGCACCGCGCTCAGGTCTTCGCGGCGGTTGCGCCACCAGACGACCAGGCACAGCATCATGCCCAGCACCAGCCCCGGCAGCAGGCCGCCGATGAACAGCGCCGTGATGGATACGCCCGTGACGGAGCCGATGGTGATGAGCACGAGGCTGGGCGGCACGGTTTCGGTCTGCGCGCCCGTGGCGGACAGCAGCGCGACCAGGTCTCCCTCGTTGGCGCCGCGCTCGCGCATTTCCGGAAACAGCACCGGCGCCACTGCCGCCATGTCCGCCGCCTTGGCGCCGGAGATGCCCGACACCACGTACATGGCGCCGATCAGCACGTAGGACAGCCCGCCGCGCACGTGCCCGAGCAGGCTGGCCAGAAACGCCACCATGCGCTTGGCCATGCCGGTCATTTCGATCAGGACGCCCAGGAATACGAACAGCGGCACCGCGAGCAGGATCAGGTGCGACATGCCCTCGTCCATGCGCCCGACCACCACCATCATCGGCACGTCGGTGGTCAGCGACAGGTAGCCGAACGTGGCCAGGCCGAACGAGAAGGCGATCGGCACGCCGGCGAACACCGTCGCCGCCACGATCCCGACGAAGAAGATCAGCAGGTTCAGATTGCCCAGGCTGGCGAACACCGGCTGCAGCGCCGCCATGGCGGCCACCGCGCCGCCGACCAGCAGCAGCGCGAGCCCCGTGGTGCGCCATTGCGCCCGTTCGACCAGCCGCAGCAGGGCGATCAGCGCCATCAGGGCCGTGCCCACGGGCAGGGCGGCGGCCCGCCAGACGTTGGGGATCTCCAGCGCGGCGGTCGTGACATAGCGCTCTTCCGAGGCGTATTCGAATCCCGGCGCCTGCAGCATGAGCAGGAAGGCCAGCGCGGCCGCCACCGCCACCATGTCCAGCACGGCGCGCGCCGCGGGCGAGACGCGGTTGACCAGCGCGCCCATGCGCATGTGCTCTCCGCGGCGGAAGGCGACGACGGCGCCCAGCATGGCCAGCCAGAGGAACAGGATGGAGGCGAGTTCGTCCGACCATACCAGGGGCTCGTGCAGCGCGTAGCGGGCCACGATGCCGGAGAACAGGATGACGATCTCCGCGACCACCAGGATCGCCGCGGGGATCTCCACCAGGTGTCCCAGCGCCCTGTCGGCCGCGACTGCCCAGGCGCGCCTGGCGCCCGGCGCCGCCTCTGCGCCCGCCAGCATCTCCGCCGGGTGCGTCATCGCCGCCCTCATGACAGGCTCCCCACGGATTGCTCGAGCAGGCTCCACGCCTTTTCGCCGTACTTCTCCTTCCAGCCCGCATAGAAGCCGGCCTTGCGCAGGGCGTCGCGGATGGGGGCGGGGTCGGGGGTGTTGAAGGCCAGCCCTTCCTCCGCCAGCTTGGCCTGCAACTGGTTGTTCAGGGCCAGCACGTCCGCGCGTTCGGCCATGCCGGCGGCGTTGATGTGCTTGGCCACGATCTCGCGGATGTCGGCGGGCAGTTTTTCCCAGGCGCGGCGGTTGCCCAGGAACCAGAAGCCGTCCCACATGTGGTTGGTCATGGAGCAGTACTTCTGTACCTCGTAGAACTTGGCCGTCTGGATGATAGCCAAGGGGTTCTCCTGGGCGTCGACCACGCGGGTCTGCAGCGAAGAATAGGTTTCGTTGAAATTGATGCTGGCTGGCGAAGAGCCCAGCGCCTTGAACATGGATGTCCAGAGGGGGCTCACGGGCACGCGGATCTTCAGGTCGCGGAAGTCGTCCGGGCTGGCGATGGCGCGCGAGCTCGTGGTGACCTGGCGGAATCCGTTGTCCCAGATGCGGTCCATGACGATCAGGCCCTTGCCATTGATTTCGCGGCGGATGTGCGCGCCGAGCTCACCGTCCATGGCCTTCCACACGGCATCGTAGTCGGGAAAGGCAAAGCCGATGCCGCTGATGGAGGCGGCGGGCACAAGCGTGGACAGGATCAGCCCGGACAGGGTGAAGAACTCGACGGCGCCCGCGCGCAATTGGCTGAGCGTGTCGGTATCGGAACCCAGCTGGCTGCTGGGAAACACGGCCAGTTCGAAGCGGCCTCCGGTATCGCGCAGGATGTTCTGCGCGGCCTCGTTGGCGCGCAGGTTCATGGGGTGCGCGGGCGGCAGGTTGTTGGCGTACTTGTATCGGTACTGCGGCGCGGCCAGCGCGCGCTGGAACGGCGCCAGGGCCAGAAGCGCGCCGCCTCCCGCGGCGCTCATGAGTTTGCGGCGAGTCGTGTTCATGCTGTCTCCTTGGTTATGAGATCCGGCCCCTGCGGGGAGGGCCGGATAAAGCGCCTTTCCAGGCTTCTTGCTTTATCTTTGCATGAGGTCCATGATATGGACCTATGTACTACCCTTAAATTCATTAAATCACAGCGATTATCTAGCGTAAATCACTAAAACTGGTGCAGAATGAAAAAACAGGATAAATACAGTGGTCCACAAAATGGACCATCTGAAAAATCAGACGGAGAAGATGTGGCGGAAACCTCATCCCAGGTCGGCGGCGCCCAGGCGATTTCACGCGCCATGCTCGTGCTGCGCGGCGTGTCGCGCATGCGCGGCGAGGGCGCGGGCCTGTTGGCGCTGACCCGGGACACGGGCATGAGCAAGCCGACCGTCCATCGCATCCTGGCGGCGCTGAGCGCCGAAGGCATGGTCGAGCAGGACCCGGCCAGCCGCCGCTACTTCCTCGGGCCCGAATGCCACGTGCTGGGCAATATCGCCAGCGAGCGTTTCGGCATCAATCGGCTGGCCGCGCCCGTGGTGGCGCGGCTGGCGCACGAATGCGGCGACTCCGCCTTCTTTTCCCTCCGGCGCGACGTGTTCGCGGTATGCGTGCTGCGCGAAGACGGCGACTATCCGCTGAAGACGCACGTGCTGCTGCCGGGAGACCGCCACCCGCTGGGCATCGGCGCCGGCAGCCTGGCCATCCTGGCGGCCCTGCCCGACGACGACGTGGAGGCATGCCTGCAGGCCAACGCGGCCTTGATCGCGCGGCGCTATCCGCACTATTCGGTGCCCCTCATCCGCACGCTGGTGGACGAAGTCCGTGAACAGGGCTACGCCGTGAACCGCGGCCTGGTGGTCCCGGGCTCATGGGGCATAGGCATGCCGCTGCGCGACGAACAGGGGCATGTGCTGGGCGCGCTGAGCATCGCAGCGGTCGAGTCGCGCATGGACGAGGAAAGGCAGTTTCAGTTGGCCAAGCTGTTGTCCCGCGAGGCCAAACGCCTGCTAGCGCAGGCCAATCCCGGGAGCCGCGAGACGCGGGCGCGTCCGCCGGCCCCCAAGCCCAAGTCCTGATCCGCCGAGCGGAGGGGGCGGGGCACACTTGAGGAGACAGCAATGAGCAAGCGTGCCGTCATCGTGGGGTGGTCGCACATCCCATTCGGCAAACTCGAGGACCCCGACACCGAGAGCCTCATGGCGCGCGTGTCCGGCGCGGCCCTGGACCACGCGGGCGTCGCCCCGGAAGCGGTGGACGGCATTTACGCCGGCGTCATGAACAGCGGCTTCCAGAAGCAGGATTTCCAGGGCGCGCTGGTGGCCCTGGCGCATCCGGCCCTGGCGCAGGTTCCGGCGGCGCGGCTGGAAAACGCATGCGCGACGGGCTCGGCGGCGCTGTACGCGGCGATGGATTTCATCGAGGCGGGGAGAGGACGCGTCGCGCTGGTCGTTGGCGCCGAGAAAATGACCTCGCGCCCCACGGCGGAAATCGGCGACATCCTGTTGAACGCCAGCTATCGCAAGGAAGAGGCGGACATCGCCGGCGGATTCGCCGGCGTCTTCGGCCGTATCGCCGCAGCCTATTTCGAGCGCCACGGCGATCAGGGCGAGGCGCTGGCGCACATCGCCGCAAAGAACCACAAGAACGGCGTGGACAATCCCTACGCGCAGATCCGCAAGGACCTCGGTTTCGATTTCTGCAATGCCGTCTCGGAAAAGAACCCATACGTGGCCGCGCCGCTGCGCCGCACCGACTGCTCGCTGATCTCGGACGGCGCGGCGGCTCTGGTGCTGGCGGACGAGGAAACGGCCGCCGGCCTGAGCCGCGCCATCTCCTTCAGGGCGCGGCGCCAGGCCAACGACATCCTGCCGCTCAGCCGGCGCGACCCGATCGCTTTCGAGGGCGCGGCGCGCGCATGGCGCGAGGCGCTGGCGGACGCCGGCGCGACGCTGGACGACCTGAGCCTCGTGGAGACGCATGATTGCTTCACCATCGCCGAGCTGATCGAGTACGAGGCCATGGGGCTGGCGCCGCGCGGGCAGGGGGCGCGCGCATTGCGGGAAGGGTGGGTCCAGAAGGGGGGGCGCCTGCCCGTGAATCCGTCGGGCGGCCTGAAGGCAAAGGGGCATCCGGTGGGCGCGACGGGCGTGTCCATGCACGTCATGGCCTGCCTGCAGCTGATGGGCGAAGCGCAGGGCATGCAGGTGCCGGGCGCCACGCTGGCGGGCGTGTTCAACATGGGCGGCGCCGCAGTGGCCAACTACGTCAGCATCCTGGAGCGCGTCAAATGAGCGGCCGTCCGGATTCCGTTGCGGATGCCGGCGGCGCGGCGCCCGCTGGCGGCGTGGCTCCCGTATCGCGCCGGGCGATGAACCTGGCGCATTTCCTGGTCCAGGCGGCGCGCCGCCACCCCTCCCGCGCGGCGCTGTTGTGCGGCGGCACGCGCCGCAGCTGGAGCGAGCTCGACGCGCGCACCGCCGCCCTGGCGCAGGCGCTGGCCGAGCGCGGCGTGGGCAAGGGCGACCGGGTGCTGGTGCATTCCCGCAATAGTTTCGAATTCGTCGAAACCCTGTTCGCCGTGCTGCGCCTGGGCGCGGTCTGGGTGCCGACCAATTTCCGCATTTCGCCGGACGAGGCCGTCTATCTGGCCCAGGCGGCGGACGTCAAGGCCTTCCTCTGCGAAGGGCAGTCCCCCGATCACGCCGCGGCGGTGGCGCGGGCCTTGCCCGGGCTGGCGCTGCTGGCGCGGCTGGGGCAAGGCGGTTTCGGCGAGGCCGACACCGCCTCCCTCATCGAGGCCCGCCTGGGCGATGCGCCGCGGGCGTGCGCCGACGTCGATTACGACGATCCGTGCTGGTTCTTCTTCACCTCCGGCACCACCGGACATCCGAAGGCCGCCGTCCTGACCCACGGGCAGATGGCCTTCGTGATCACGAATCACTTGTGCGACCTGATGCCGGGCACCACGGAAGACGACGTCAGCCTGGTCGTCGCGCCGCTGTCCCACGGCGCGGGCATCCATTTCCTGACTCAGGTGGCGCGCGCCGCATGCTCGGTGCTGCCGGAAGGGGCGCGCTTCGACGCCGGCGAACTGTGGCGCCTGGTCGAGCGCCATGGCGTGACCAATATGTTCACCGTGCCCACCATCGTGAAAATGCTGGTGGAGCATCCCGCGGTGGACGAGTGCGACCACGGCAGTCTGCGTTACGTGATCTACGCCGGCGCGCCGATGTACCGCGAAGACCAGAAGCGCGCGCTGGAGAAGCTCGGCAGCGTGCTGGTGCAGTACTTCGGGCTGGGCGAAGTCACCGGCAACATCACCGTGCTGCCGGCCTCGCAGCATCGCGCCGGCGATGCGCCGGGCGCGCGCGCCGGCACCTGCGGATACGAACGCACCGGCATGCAGGTCAGCATCCAGGACGACGCGGGGCTGCCGCTGCCGCCCGGGCAGACGGGCGAGATCTGTGTTTGCGGCCCCGCGGTGTTCGCGGGCTACTACGCCAATCCGCAGGCCAATGCCAAGGCTTTCCGAAACGGCTGGTTCCGTACCGGCGACCTGGGCTACCAGGACGAAGAGGGCTATCTCTACATCACGGGCCGGCAGTCCGACATGTACATCTCGGGCGGGTCGAATATCTACCCGCGCGAGGTCGAGGAAAAAGTGCTGGCTCATCCCGCCGTGGCGGAAGCCGCCGTGCTGGGCGTGCCGGACCCGACCTGGGGAGAGGTGGGCGTGATGGTCTGCGTGCTGCGTCCCGGCCATGCGCTGGAGGCGGAGACGCTGCTGGACTGGCTGGCGCCCCGCATCGCCCGCTACAAGCTGCCGCGCCACGTGTTTTTCTGGGAGGCGCTGCCGCGGTCCGGCTACGGCAAGATCACCAAGAAGCTGGTGCGCGACGCCTTGCGCGAGCGCGGCTGCCTGGCTGTTGCGGCGCAAGCAGGGCGCTGAACGGCAGTATCCACAACAACGAGGAGACAGGATCATGAATATGGCGCAAGAGGCAATTCTGGTCACGGGCGGGGCGTCGGGCATCGGCCTGGCCGTGGCGCGCGGTCTGCTGGACGCGGGACGCAAGGTGCTGGTGGCCGACGTGTCGCAGGAGAAGCTGGACGAAGTCCGGGACATGGCGCCGGCCGCCCGCCTGGGCTGCGTGCGGCTGGACGTGTCCGACGAGGCGCAGGTGGTGGACGCGATGGCCAGGCTGGAGCGGGATTTCGGGCCGATATCCGGCCTGGTGAATTCGGCCGGAATCGGCCGCGATGTTCCCTTTCTCGATACCGACGCAGCCATGCTGCGGCGCATCCTGGAAGTCAATCTCGTGGGGTCTTTCGTGGTCGCGCGCGAAGCGGCGCGGCGCATGCGCGAGCGGCGGCGAGGCTCCATCGTCAATATCGCCTCCGTCTCCGGCATACGGGGCAATGCCGGCCGCGCGGCCTACGGCGCATCCAAGGGCGGCGTGGTGACGCTGACGCGCGTGATGGCCGTGGAGCTGGCGGCTTATGGGATCAGGGTGAACGCCGTCGCTCCCGGCCCGATCGAGACGCCGCTGGTGGGGCAGATGCATACGGAAGCGGCCCGCGCCGCCTGGCGCCAGGTCGTGCCGCAGCATCGTTATGCCACGCCCGAAGAGCTGAACGGAACCATCGGCTGGCTGCTGGACGAAGCCCAGTCCAGCTATGTGACGGGCCAGGTCATTTGCGTGGACGGCGGATTCACCGCCGCCGGCATGCTGCCCGCCGTACATTGACCCGGGCCTGTCGGCGCCGACACGCCCGGGCCTTCCGATTCCACCCATCGCGCCACAAGCGCACGGAGTCCAGACCATGCGAACCATCACCGTGGATCGTACGTCGCGGGGATCACAGGCATTGCCCCGCCCTAGAACCTTGATACATCCGGGAGCCTTCAACCCGGTGCGCATCCATAGCCGCAGCGCGCGGCAGGGGCGCCACTTCCGCCTGTCCCTGCGGCCTGGCGCCAGCCTGCACGACGCCCTGGTCGGCGCGCTGGCCGGCGCCGGCGTCGCCAGCGCCTCGATGACTTTGCTGGGCGGCGTCTTCAGCCACCTCGACTATTGCACCGCTCCGCCGGATCCCGAGCGCCATCGGGTCGTGGCCTACACCGAACCTATCTCGGCGGGGCCCGCGTACCTGATCTTCGGCAACGCCACGCTGGGCAAAGCCGATGGTGGCGGGGCGCTGGTGCATTGCCATGCCGCGTTCTGCGACGAGCGCGGCGAACCGCTGGGCGGCCACATCATTGCGCAAACCACGATAATCGGCCCCGTGCCGGTCCCGGTGCTGGTGACGGCGCTGGACGGAATCGAACTGCGCGCCACCTACGACGCCGAAACCAATCTGCGATTGCTGCAACCTCATGGAGCCCAAGACCATGATGCCGCCTGAAATCGAAACCGGAACCATGGGCCGGGTGGCCTACGCGCGGATCGGTCCCAACGAGGACCTGGTGCAAGGCGTGGAAAAACTATGCCTTGCCGAGGGCTTGCGCAATGCCTTCGTCCGGGGAGCGTTGGGCAGTCTCGTCGACGCTTGCCTGTATGCCCGCGACGGCGGCTATCGCCATCTCAAGGGGCCCGCCGTGGAAATCGTCAGCCTCGCCGGGGAGGTCAGGGCCCAGCCGGACGGTTCGCTCACTGCCTCGCTGTCCGGCGTGGTCGCCGATCCGCAGGGACGGATACACGGCGGTCCCTTCGTGCCCGGCGCCAATCCCATCTGCATGACGTTCGAGGTGACGCTGGAGGAATGGCTGCCTGCCGGCGGCGATTGATCCGCCGGCCGGGGCGCCTCGCCGCCCCGGCCGCCACGCGCGGTTTGCGCTGCTTCCGCTCCCGGATTTGAAAATCTCGATAAAATTTATTGACGCCGAGATTTTTGCTGCTTATCGTAGAAAAAAAGCGCTCGGACGACCGGCATGAAGCCGGCGGCGGCGCACCAGGAGACAAGCAGTGATACGGCTACACGACATCCGGTACGTCCGGCTGGGCACCCGCGACCTCGAGGGCGCGATCCGCTACGCGACCACGGTGCTGGGACTGGAACTGGCTCGCAGGGAGCACGGCGCGGCCTATTTCAAGTCCGATTCGCGCGACCATACCCTTTGCTATTTCGAAGGCGACCCGCGGGACCATACCGCCGCGTTCGAGGTGGACACGCCCGAAGAACTGGAGCGCGCCGGCGCGGTGCTGGAACGCAGCGGCTACGCGGTTGCGGCGGGCAGGCGGGAAGAGGCCGAACAGCGCTACGTGCGCGACTTTCTCAGTTTCATCGACCCGTCCGGCAACCGTATCGAGCTCGTGCATGCGCCGCAGCACAGCGGCCGCCGCTATTTCCCGGGCCGCGACGCGGGCATCACGGGGTTTTCGCATATCGGCCTGCGCACGCTGGATGCGCGGCGCGACGAAGCCTTCTGGACCGGCCTGCTGTCGGCGCGCGTCAGCGACCGCATCGGCGAGGCTCCGCTGCTGCGCATCGACGAGGTGCACCACAAAATCGCGCTGTTCCCGTCGGCCTATCCGGGCGTGCAGCACATCAATCACCAGGTCGAGAGCATCGACGACATCATGCGCGCCTGGTATCAGCTGCGCGAATGGAACGTGCCGATCCGGTTCGGTCCGGGGCGGCATCCGACCTCCGGCGCGATGTTCCTGTATTTCGACGGCCCGGACGGCATGATCTACGAATACTCCACCGGCGTGCGGCTGATCAGCGCCGAAGCGGAAAAGACCCACCGGCCCCGGAGCTTCCCGGCCGTGCCGTCGTCATTCTGCATGTGGGGCGCAAAGCCCGATATCCCGGAGTTCAAGTCGTGAGCGCCGCGCAAAGGCCTTGCGCCGGCCAGGAGGCGCTGGTCCGCGTGGCGGCGCGCGCCCTGGCCCGCGCCAACCTGGTCCATGCCTACGGCCATTGCAGCAGCCGGCTCGACGACGATCACTTCCTGGTGTGCGCGGCCCGTCCCATGGGCCTGATCGAACCGGGCGAGGCCGGCGCGGCGGTGCCGGTGCATGGCGAGCTGCCCGACGGCGTGCTGGGCGAGGTCCGCATCCATCAGCACATCTACCGGACGCGGCCCGACGTGCGCGGCGTGGTGCGCTCGATGCCGCCCGCCGTCATGACCCTGTCCTCGGCGCGCGTAACGCCCAGGCCGCGGCACGGCATGGGCTCGTATTTCTCGCCGGCCGTGGCGCTTTGGGACGATCCGCAGCTGGTGCGCAGCGACGCGCAGGCGCGCGGCGTGGCCGAGGCGCTGGGCGCGGCGCGCGCGGTGGCCATGCGGGGCAACGGCGCGGTGGTTGCGGCCGAGTCCCTCATGCACGCCGTGGTGCTGACCTGGTACCTGGAGGATGCCGCCCGCATCGAATTGCAGCTGCGGTCGGCCGGGCTGGCCGACGGCGCGCCGACGCTGGCGCCCGAAGAGGCGGCCGCCCGCGCCGTGGGCACGGGGCGCATCTACGAGCGCATGTGGGAATACCTGACCGCCGGCGACCCTGAAGCGGCGCTGGCCGACCTGTCTTAACCGAGGACGCAATGAGCGATTTCCGCAATTTCATCAACGGCCAGTGGGTCGCCACCGGCAATACGTTCGACAACCGGGATCCGGTCGACAACCGCCTGATCGGCCGCGTGCACGAGGCGGGCGAGGCCGAGGTCGACGCCGCGGTCCTGGCCGCCAAGGCCGCGCTGCGCGGCCCCTGGGCCAAGCTGAAGACCCAGCAGCGCGTCGAACTGCTGCACGCGGTGGCCGATGGCATCACGCGCCGCTTCGACGACTTCGTTGACGCCGAGATCGCGGATACGGGCAAGCCCTATGACCTGGCCAGCCACCTGGACATCCCGCGCGGCGCGGCGAATTTCAAGATCTTCGCGGACCTGATCCGGAACGTGCCGAATGAGACCTTCGACCTGGAGACGCCGGACAACGGCCATGCGCTGAACTACGGCGTGCGCGTGCCGCGCGGCGTGATCGGGGTGATCTGCCCATGGAACCTGCCGCTCTTGCTGATGACCTGGAAGGTGGGGCCCGCGCTGGCCTGCGGCAATACGGTGGTGGTCAAGCCGTCCGAGGACACGCCGGGCACGGCCACGTTGCTGGGCGAAGTGATGAACGAGGTCGGCGTGCCGCCGGGCGTCTACAACGTGGTGCATGGCCGGGGCCCCGGCTCGGCGGGCGAAAAGCTCACCCGCCATCCGCTGGTCGACGGCATCACGTTCACCGGCGAGACCCGCACGGGCGAAGCCATCATGCAGGCCGCGGCGGCGGGCGTGCGTCCCGTGTCCTTCGAACTGGGCGGCAAGAACGCGGGCATCGTGTTCGCCGACGCGGATTTCGACAAGGCGGTGGCGGGCATCGCGCGCGCCGCGTTCGACAATACCGGGCAGGTCTGCCTGGGGACCGAGCGCGTCTACGTGCAGCGGCCGATCTTCGAGCGCTTCGTGGCGGCGCTGGGCGAGCGGGCCCGGGGCTTCAGGCTGGGCCGCCCCAGGGATCCCGGCGTGAACCTGGGGCCGCTGATTTCGCAGCGCCACCGGGACAAGGTGCTGAGCTATTACTCGCGCGCCCGGGAAGAGGGGGCCACGGTGGTGGCGGGCGGGGGCGTGCCGGACATGCCGGACGAGCTGGCCGCCGGCGCGTGGGTGCAGCCCACGGTCTGGACCGGCCTGCCGGAAACCTCGGCCGTCATCCAGCAGGAAATCTTCGGGCCCTGCTGCCACATCGCGCCCTTCGACACCGAGGAAGAAGCCGTCGCGCTGGCGAACGCCACGCGTTATGGGCTGGCCGCCAGCGTGTGGACCAGCAATGTGGGCACCGCGCACCGGATGGGGCAGGCGCTGGAAGTGGGCATCTGCTGGATCAATTCCTGGTTTCTGCGCGACCTGCGCACGGCCTTCGGCGGCGCCAAGCAATCGGGCATCGGCCGCGAAGGCGGCGTGCATTCGCTGGAGTTCTATACCGAGCTGCGCAATGTCTGCGTGAAGCTTTGAACCGGGGGCCCGGGTACGGGCCCCGACAAGGCAGGCGCCGCGCAGAACGGCGCCGCCGCCCATCCCCCAAGGAGACATAGCATGCAAGCATACGCACGCGGGCTGTCCGCGCTTGCCGCCGCGGCGGCCCTGATCGCGGCAGGCCCGGCAATGGCGGACATCCGCATCGGCTTTACCGGCGTGCTGTCGGGCCCGCAGGCGGCGCTGGGCCAGGATCAGTACGACGGCCTGATGCTGGGCATCGAGCAACTGGGCGGCAGCCTGGGCGGCCAGAAGGCCGTGGTGATCCGCGACGACGACCAGCTCAAGCCCGACGTGGGCGCGCAGATCGTGCAGAAGTTCATCGAGAAGGACAAGGTGGACGTGATCGTCGGACTGGGCTTCTCCAACGTGCTCATGGCCGAACTGCGGCGCATCAAGGAGTCGGGCGTGGTGGCCCTGTCCACCAACGCGGGCCCCGCGCCGATCGCCGGCCGCATGTGCCTGCCCAATCTGTTCGTGCTGGGCTGGCAGAACGACAGCATGTCGGAGGCGATGGGCAAGTACGTCAAGGACCAAGGCTACAAGCGGGCCTACCTGATGTCGTCCAACTACCAGGCCGGCAAGGACAAGCTGGCGGGTTTCAAGCGTTTCTACGGCGCGGCCCCGTCGGACGAGATCTATACCCAGCTGGGTCAGCTCGACTATTCCGCCGAGATCTCGCGCATGCAGTCGGCCGGGCCCGATGCGCTGTTCGTGTTCTATACCGGCGGGGTGGGCGTGAACTTCGTGCGCCAGCTGCGCCAGGCCGGCCTGATGGAAAAGCTGCCGTTCTTCTCCGAGAGCCTGATCGACTCCAACACGTTGACCGCGCTGAAGGACCAGGCCGTGGGGGCGATCTACGGCACGCCCTGGGCCACCACGCTGGACAACCCGCAGAACCGCAAGTTCGTCGAGGCCTTCAAGGCCAAGTACGGACGGTTGCCGTCCGAGTACGCGGTGGGCGGCTACGACGCGGCCCATCTGCTGGATGCGGCGGTCGGGCAACTGGACGGCAGGCTGGGCGACAGCAAGGCGCTGGCCGCGGCGGTGAAGGCAGCCGGCGCCAAGTTCCCCTCGGTGCGCGGCGCGTTCCGCTTCAATACCAACAACATGCCGGTGCAGAACCTGTACGCCTACCAGGTCGTGAAGGAGGGCGACGGCGTGAACGTGAAGCAGCTGGCCACGGTATTCACCGACCACCAGGACGCCTATGTGGCGGACTGCCCGCTGAAGTGACCCGCGCGCGGCGCAAGGGAGAGGCCCCATGAACGGATCATTGCTCTTGTCGCAGCTGCTCAATGGCCTGCAGCTGGGCGCCTTGCTGTTCCTGCTGTCTTCGGGGCTGACCCTGATCTTCGGCATCATGAACTTCATCAACCTGGCGCACGGGTCTCTATACATGATCGGCGCCTTCCTGGGCGCCACGGCCTACAACGCCAGCGGCTCGTTCGCCTTCGCCATCCTGGCGGCGGTGGCGGGCAGCGGCTTCGTCGGCGTGGTGCTGGAACGGCTGATCGCCCGTCCGCTGTACCGGCACGACCACCTCTACCAGGTGCTGGCCACCTTCGGCCTGATGGTGTTCTTCAACGAGCTGGCTTCGGTCATCTGGGGCAGCCGGCCTTACTTCGCCGCCGTGCCGCGGGGGCTGGACGGGGCGGTCAGCCTGTTCGGCAGCGACTATCCCGTGTACCGGCTGATGATCATCGGAGTCGGGGCGCTGGTGGCGCTGGGCGCCTGGTTCCTGATCCAGCGCACGCGCTTCGGCATGTTGATCCGGGCGGGCGCCAGCAACGCGCCCATGGCCAGCGTGCTGGGGGCCAATGTGGACCTGCAGAAGACGCTGCTGTTCGTGCTGGGGGCGGTGCTGGCCGGCGTGGCGGGCGCCTTGGCGGGGCCGATCCTGTCGGTGCAGTCCGGCATGGGCGAGCCGGTGCTGATCCTGGCGCTGGTGGTGATCGTGGTGGGCGGCATCGGATCGGTGCGCGGCACCCTGGCGGCCGCGCTGTTGATCGCCATGATCGACACGCTGGGCCGCGCCTTCCTGCCCGACATGCTGCGCGCCGTCTTCGACGCCTCCGTCGCCAACGCGGTCGGGCCCGCGCTCGCCTCGATGCTCATCTACGTGCTGATGGCCGTGGTGCTGGCGTTCCGGCCGCAAGGCCTGGTGTTCTCGGCGCGGCGTTGATCCGCAACCGTCCAAAGGTCTATTCATCATGCAAGAGCACAACAAACGACGCTGGGCGCTGCCCTTGCTGTTCCTGGTCCTGGCCGGCGTGCCGTTCGCCGCGCAATGGCTGGGCGAACCGTTCTACGTGACGCTGGGCGCGCGCATCCTGATCTACGCGCTGGCGGCGCTGGCGCTGAACCTGGTGCTGGGCTTCGCCGGCCTGGTGAGTTTCGGCCACGCCATGTTCCTGGGCCTGGGCTGCTACGCGGTGGGCATCCTGAGCTACTACGGTTTCGGCAATGGCTGGCTGCAGCTGGCCGTGTGCATCGCGGTGTGCGCGCTGGTGGCGCTGGCGGTAGGCGCGGTCTGCCTGCGCACCTCGGGCATCGGTTTCATCATGATCACGCTGGCGTTCGCCCAGATGTTCTATTTCCTGGCGGTGAGCCTGCGCGAGTATGGCGGCGACGACGGCCTGAACATCTATGAGCCCAGCGCCTTCGGCCTCTTCGACCTGGACGGCAGCCAGCCGGTCTACTGGGCCGCCTGGGGGCTGCTGCTGGCCTCCAGCATTGCGATGCTGCGCCTGCGGCGCTCGCCCTTCGGCATGATCCTGCGCGCCACGCACGCCAACCCCCGCCGCGTGGATGCCCTGGGCTATTCCGTGTTCGGCGTGCGCCTGACGGCGTACGTGGCGTCAGGCGTGCTGACGGGCGTGGCCGGGCTGCTGCTCGCCAACCTCACGGCCTTCGCCTCGCCCAGCTACATGTCGTGGCCGGTGTCGGGCGAACTCATCGTCATGGTGGTGATCGGCGGCCTGGGCAGCGTGCTGGGGCCGATCGTCGGCGCCATCGCCTACCTGCTGATGGAAGAAGGGTTCAAGAGCCTGACACAGCACTGGATGCTGTTGATGGGGCCGGCGGTGGTGGCCATCGCCATGGTGGCCAGGGGCGGCTATGGCGGGGTCCTGGCCCGGCTGCGCCGCCCGCCGCCGAGCGCCACGCCCGGCGTGCCGCCCGCTGGCGGCGAGGGCAGCACGGGCCGCCGTCCGCCGGACGCGCTGGCCAAGGAGGCATCCGCATGAACACGCAGACTGTCCATTCCGCCGCGCCCGCCGGCCTGGCCACGCAGGACCTGGTGCGCCGCTTCGGCGGCCTGAAAGCGACCGACGGCGTGTCGCTGGCCGTGGCCCCGGGCGAACTGCACGCCCTGATCGGCCCCAATGGCGCCGGCAAGACCACGCTGATCAATCTGCTCTCGGGCGAGTTGCGCCCCGACGGCGGGTCCGTGCGCCTGGGCGGCGCCGACGTATCCCGCGCCTCGGTGCAGGAGCGCGTGGCGCAAGGCATGCTGCGTTCCTACCAGGTGACCTCGGTGTTCGACAGCTACACCGTTCTGGACAACGCCTGCCTCGCGGCCTTGCGCAAGCGCCGCCGGCGCCTGTCGCCCTGGACGGCCCTGCGCGATTGCGCGGACGTGGTGGACGCGGCGAGGCAGGCGCTGCGGGCCTGCCGGCTGGACGACGTGGCCGAAGCGCCGGTGGAAAGCCTGGCTTACGGCCAGCGCCGCCAGCTGGAGATCGCGATGGCGCTGGCCGGCGAGCCTTCCGTGCTGCTGCTGGACGAGCCCATGGCCGGCATGAGCGCCGCCGAAAGCGCGGGCGTGATCGCCTTGCTGCAAAGCCTGAAGGGCCGCTACACCATCGTGCTGGTCGAGCACGACATGAACGCGGTCTTCGCGCTGGCCGACCGTATCAGCGTGCTGGTCTATGGCAAGGTCATCGCCACCGGCAGCGCGGACGAGATCCGCAATCACCCCGACGTGCGCCGCGCCTACCTGGGCGACGACGCAGACGCATAGGAACAGGAGCCCGCCATGTTGAACGTACGCGGATTGACGGCGGCCTACGGCCATTGCCAGGCGCTGTTCGGCGTCGACCTGGACGTGGGACGGGGCGAGGTCGTGGGCCTCATCGGCCGCAACGGCATGGGCCGCAGCACCGTCATCAAATGCCTGTTCGGCCTGCTTCCCGCCAGCCAGGGCAGTATCGAGTACGGCGGCCGTTCGCTGCGCGGCCTGGCGCCGTACCGGATCGGGCGGCTGGGCCTGTCGCTGGTGCCCGAAGGCCGCCAGATCTTCCCGACGCTGACCGTGGAGGAAAACCTCGTGGCCACGGCCTGCGCGCCCAAGGCCGCCGGCGGTTGGACGCTGGAACGCGTGTACGGCCTGTTTCCCCGCCTGCGCGAACGGCGGGCCAACCTGGGCACGCAGCTCTCGGGCGGCGAGCAGCAGATGCTGGCGCTGGGCCGCGCCCTGATGACCAATCCCAGCCTGCTGGTGCTGGACGAGGCGACGGAGGGCCTGGCGCCCGTGGTGCGGGCCGAGATCTGGCGCGTGCTCGCCCAGTTGAAGGCCGAAGGGCTGTCGATGATCGTGGTGGACAAGAACACCACGGCCTTGCTGCGCCTGTCCGACCGCAACTTCATCCTGGACAAGGGAGCGACGGTGTGGCGGGGAAGCTCGGCGGAATTGTCCGCGCGGCCCGAATTGGTGGCCGCCTACGTAGGAGTCTGAGATGAGATTGCAGGACAGGGTGGCGCTGGTCACCGGCGCCGCCGGCGGCATCGGGTTGGCGATTGCGCGGCGCTTCGTGGCCGAAGGCGCCTATGTGCTGATGGCGGACCGCAAGGCCGCCGAGCTGGAAGCGGCGGCTCGGGCGCTGGGCGAGCGCGCGGCTGCCGCGGTGGCCGACGTGACCGATCCCGCCGACGCGCGGGCGCTGGCCGATGCGTGCGTGCGGCGCTGGGGCGGCCTGGACGTCTGCGTCTGCAACGCGGGCGTGATCCGCGCGGCGGATTTCCTGGAACTGACGCTGGAAGACCTGGACGCCGTCATGGACGTGAACGTGCGCGGGACCTTCCTGGTGGCCCAGGCCGCGGCGCGCGCCATGGTGGCGGGCGGGCGCGGCAATGGCGCCATCGTGACCCTGTCGTCCATGACGGCGGAGCTGGCGATGCCCGATCAGCTGGCCTACGGCGCAAGCAAGGGCGCGGTCCGCCAGATGACGAAATCCATGGCGCTATCCCTGGCGCCGCACGGCATCCGCGTCAACGCCATCGGGCCGGGCAGCATCGACACCGAGATCCTCGCCACCATCACCGCCAACCCGGAGGCCCGCAGGACCGTGCTGTCGCGCATTCCCATGCAGCGGCTGGGCGCGACCGACGAGGTGGCCAAGGTGGCCGTCTTCCTGGCCAGCGACGATTCCAGCTACGTTACCGGCCAGACGGTGTACGCCGATGGCGGCCGGCTGGCGCTGAACTACACGGTGGCGGTGAAGGAATAGGGGGCGCCGCGGCGCACGCCATAGGGATCGATTCAACGGCTCTTGACGAGGAATTCCCGTTCGCTTACTCTTTTTTGAACCGATCGGTATAAAAGGAGCCGTCGATATGGAATTCAAAGGCAAGGTCGCCCTCGTTACGGGCGGTACGCGCGGCATCGGCGCCGCCATCGTCCGGCGGCTCGCGCAGGGTGGCGCCGATGTCGCCTTCACTTACGCCAGGTCGGACCAGGCGGCGAAGGATCTCGCCCGCGAGCTCGGCGCTGCCGGGGGCAAGGCCTTGGCCATCAAGGCGGACAGCCGCGATCCGGTCGCCGTCCGGGCGGCGGTGCAGCGGACCGCCGGTGAACTTGGCGGCCTGGATATACTCGTCAACAGCGCCGGCGTGTTTCCCTCCGGGCCGATCGAGGAGGCCACGCTCGACGAGCTCAACGACACCTTGGCGATCCATGCGGGGGCGGTCTTCGTGGCCTCGCAAGCCGCGCTTGCCCATATGGGGTGCGGCGGGCGCATTATTTCCATCGGCTCCTGCTTCGCCCAGCGGGTGCCCTATGGGGGAGTGACGCTCTACGCGATGAGCAAGTCCGCGCTGATCGGCTTTACCAAGGGCCTGGCGCGCGAGGTGGGCACGCGCGGCATCACGGTCAATATCGTCGACCCGGGTTCGACCGACACCGATATGAATCCTGCCGACGGCCCCGCCGTCTCCGCCGAACTGGAGCTCATGGCGGTCAAGCGTTACGCCGGGCCGGACGAGATCGCGGCCGCTGTCGGGTATCTTGCCGGGGCCGAGAGCCGCTTCATCACCGGCGCGTCGCTCGCGATCGACGGAGGCTTTACGGCCTAGCGGCGCCGCCGGTTGCAGGGAACGCCACCGCAACCAGGATTGAACGGGGATTTGGATGGCTTGGGGATTATTGGTTGTGGCCGGCCTGCTTGAGATCGTCTGGGCATTGGCGCTCAAGCAGGCGGACGGATTGACGAGGTTTTGGCCGAGCCTGATCGGCGTGAGCGTCGCCATGCTGAGCCTGGTGCTGCTCGGCCTGGCGCTCAAGCATCTGCCGGTGGGCGCCGCCTATGCCATTTGGGTCGGCATCGGCGCCTTCGGCGTGGCGGTTTTCGGAACCTTGCTGCTCGGCGAGCACATGTCGCCGGCCAAGCTGTTGTTCCTCGCGCTCATCGGGGTTGGCGTGGCGGGTCTGCGGATGATTGAATCGTGAGCGTCCGCGGCAAGGCCAAAACGACTCCCGCCCCGAAAATCGGGCGGCCGAAGGAATTCGACAGGGAGCTGGCCCTGCTCGCGGCCATGCGCACCTTCTGGGCGCAAGGCTACGAGGGCACGTCGGTGCAGGATCTCGTCGAGGCCACGGGCGTCAACAAGCCCAGCCTCTATTCGACCTTTGGCTGCAAGGAAGAAATTTTCCGGGAGGCCGTCGCTCTCTACGACCGGCTCGAGGGGCGAGCGACCTCGCAGAGCCTGAGCCAAGCCAGGACTGCGCGCGAGGCCGTCGAAACCATGCTGCGATCGAACGCGCGGGCCTATGCGGTCGACGAGGGGCCGCGCGGTTGCATGATCGTGTTGTCCTCGCTACTCGGCGCTCCCGAGAACGAGCGCGTGCGCGCGTTTCTTGCCGCCAATCGGCTGGACGGGGAAACGATGCTGAGGGACCGCCTCGCGCAAGGCATTGCCGAGGGCGACCTTCCGGCTTGCGCGGACGTCGATCAGCTTGCCGCCTTTTACACCACCGTTCTCGAAGGGCTCTCCGTCCAGGCCCGTGACGGGGCTTCCGCGGAAAAGCTCGACATGATCATCGATGCCGCGATGCTCGCCTGGCCGGCGGGGTGACGCGCGGCGGCGCAGCGGAGGCCCGTTTCCGCTTGCGCCGCCAGGGGTTCAGGGCTGGGCGACCATCCAGGCGACGATCCGGCGCACGACGGGCAACAAGAGCAGGAGGCTGGGAAAGGCCACGATCCAGGAGGCCCCCCAGGCGTTCGGCCAGGTGACGACGAAGTCGGAGCCCAGTCCGACGCTCGTAGCGGTCGCTACCGCCGACACGATGGCCGACATGAACACGGAGAGCACCAGTGGCATGAGGAAGCGGGCAGAGCCCGGCGGGAGTTTCTTCAGGGCAGATGGCGGCGGATTTCCAGACATGTCAATGCTCCTGGCGGCGGACTGCGGGCGGGTTTTTTTCGGCGACCAGATCCCTGATGTAGTCGCGTAGCGATCTCGGTTCCCGTCCGAGCGCCGCCCTGAGGGCAAGGCTATTGCCGCCCAGCCCGTACGCCCGGTAGTGGTCGAGAACCCGGGACAGCAGAAGCAACTGTTGGCCGCTGTAAGGCAGGCGCGCGTTCGCGGCCCATTCGCTGAAATCGGGCTGCCGCGCCGCGATCGGGGTCTCCAGCGCTTCGGACAAGGCCGCCACGATGTCCAGGCGGCTGAACATGCCGGCGCAGAGCTCCAAGGTTGCGAAGGACAGCCTGTCTTCGGTCAAGGCGATAGCGGCAATCTCCGCAACGTCCCGGTAGTCCACCCGGGCGATTCTTGCGTCCTTGGGAAAGGGCTCGCCGAAGCACGAGTGATCCCGGATCGACGGCCATGCCAGGCCGATGTTCTGCATGAAGTTCGCGGGGTGCAGGATCGTGTACTCCAGCCGCGACGAATAGAGGGCGTCCTCTACCGGTATCTTGCTGGCGTGATTGGCCAGGCGCGTGAGGGTCGGCTGGATGACCGATGAAAAGACGAATTTCCGCACGCCGGCCCGTTCCGCCGCTTCGACCAGGGCGACGCCCATTGCCGCCTCGTCGTGCGCGAACGCCGGGCCGATATGGAAGACGCCGTCCACGCCTTGCGTTGCCTCGGCGAGGCTGTCGATGTTGCGCAGGTCGCCGATGACGGTCTCCGTCGCTCCGGATGCGCGGGCGACGGCGGCGCGCGGCTCGTCGCGCACGAGCGCCCGGACCGCAACCTTGCGCCGCCGCAATTCCGGAATCACCAGGCCCGCGAATTTGCCGGTGGCCCCTACGGCCAAAACGGTGGATTGAGTGCTGCCCACGGGTTCCTCCTCGGTATGGGTGTATGCGTGGAAGCAGTGTAAATTCTCACTCTTATCAGAACAATGCATATGAAAAATGAAGCTGAATCACGATATCCGAGATAATCATGAGCCGCCTGGAAGATCTTGAAGCCTTCATCCGCATCGTCGAGGTCGGAAGCCTGACCAAGGCAGCCCGTAACCTCGGCCGCTCGCTCCAGGCCGTCAGCCGTTCCCTGGCGGCGCTGGAAGAGGACGTCGGCGTTCAGCTCGTTCACCGCAGCACGCGGCATCTGGCGCTCAGCGAAGCCGGCGAGACTTTCTACCGGCGGGTCAAGCCGGCGATGGCGGAAATCGGCGAGGCCCGGCTGGAGGCCGCGGATCGCCGGACGGAGCCTTCAGGCATATTGCGCGTGGGCGCGCCGATACTGTTCGGTCCGGATTTCCTGGTTCCCATCATCGCGGACTACCTGCGCGCGTATCCGCAGGTCGAGGTCGATCTGCAGCTGACGGATTCCTTTTCCGACCTGGCCGGCGAAGGCCTCGACCTGGTGGTGCGCATCGGCGATCTGCCCGATTCCGGCCTGCAAGGGAAACGGCTGGGAACGTTGCGCAGGGTCGTCTTTGGCGCGCCCTCATATTTCGAACGGCATGGCCGCCCCGCGCACCCTTTGGAATTGCGCCAGCACGCCTGTATCGTCAGGACGGTCGATCCGCGCCCCGGCCTATGGGCCTTTCAAATCGGCGGAAAGCGGCGCACCGTCGGGGTGCGGGGCAGGTTCCGGAGCAACACGATGGCGGCGATCTATGGCGCGGTCAGCGCCGGGCTGGGTATCGGCTATTCGCCGCTGTGGCAGATCAGGCACCTGCTCGATGCGGGGGAGGTGGAGCTCATCCTCCAGGATTTCGAGCCCAGGCCGGTGCCTATCCATGCGCTCTGGCAGGAGAACCGGCTTCCGCCCGCCAAGGTGCGCGCTTTCGTCGATTACCTGGCGGCGCGGCTGAAACTCGACCGCCTGTGACGCGTCGGTGTCGCAGGCAGACACCATTTCCGCCTGCCGGGGCGTCGTATTACGAGTAAGGTACGGGGGTAGAGGCCTTGATTGCCCGGCGCGTCGGCCGGTGCGGCCAATGGAAACCAGGAACACCATGAAGACCCTTCGTCCATCGTTTCGGACACTTCTTGCCGCGCTCGCGTGCGCGTCGATTGCCGCCTGCGCCGATGCTCCGCCCCGGCAAACCGATATGGATTACCGGAGCCGGCCGGCTCCCAAGACGCAAGCCCCGGGTTCCTCGGGCCAGCGTTTGACCATACAGTCCGGCGAGGGCGAGAGATTGAATCTTCCGTGGTTCATCCAGGACACGCAGGACTGGATCAACAGCAATTGAGCTCGGCCCGTTGCCGCGTCCGCCGTCCGGCGCGCAGCGCATCGGGCTACATCAAATCCCGCAACCGCCCGTCTACGGCTTCGCCCTGAACGACGCGAAGCCATCCCAGCACGCCCGCGTGAAATCGTACAGGGCGTCCTGGGCCGTCAAGGGCGTGCGCCCCGCGAGCCGGGCCAGCGCATAGTGTCCCTGGCGCTGCGGATCGGGCGGAATCGGCACTTCGGCCAGCCGGCCGGCGTCCTGGTGCCGTCGGGTGACGCAGATCACGCCCAGCAGCAGGGTGTCCGAGCACAGGGCCAACTCCACCAGCGCGTCCAGGTTTTCGCAGCGATGCGTGACCATCTGCTCGGGCGCGGCGCCCGGCCCCAGCGTTTCCGCCAGCCGCAGCGACACTTCGGGGCTGAGCGTGCTGGAGGCCACGGGGTACCGGCGGATCTGTGCGATGCCTGGCCGCTTATGGGCCAGGATGGGATGGCCCTTGCGGCAGACCAGGCCGGCGCGCAGCGGGGGCAGGGGGCGGGTTTCCAGGTCGGCCGCCTCATAGAGCATGCGCGCGTCGCACACCATGGCGTCGATGCGTTCGACGCGCAGCATTTCCAGCAAGGCCGCGGTGGCGCCCAGTTCGACGCCGACGCGCACCTGCGGGTGGCGCTCGGCCATGTGGGCCAGGAAAGGCGAGAGCAACAGCGATGCGGGCGTGGGGCTCAGCCCGATCGACAGCGTGCCCGATTCGCCGCTGTGCAGGGTCTTGAGTTCGCGTTGCAGCTCGGCTTCCTCGAAGCGCATGCGGCGCGCGCGTTCGGCCACGCAGGCGCCGTAGGGCGTCAGGCGCACGCGGCGCGTGCCGCGGTCCAGCAGGGGCAGGCCCAGTTCGGCTTCCAGCGCCTGGATGCTGCGGCTGAGCGCGGGTTGGGACAAGTTGACCGCGTCCGCCGCGCGCGAGTAAGTGCCGTGCTCCACCACGGCGAGCAGGTGCTTGAGTTTCTGGAAGTCCATGTTTCCAACGCATGAATACTATGAAATAAATGCATTGGAATTATAAATAGGCTGTCCGTATGATGGTCCGCAGACGGTGCCCGCAAGAGGCGCCGCAACCCGCGCCCGGGACTCGCACCGCGGCGCGGCTCGTCAAACACGGAGACAGATTCGAATGAAGCAGCACTTGTTGTCGGCCGCCGTCCTGGCGGCCTGCGCGGCCATGGGCGCCCAGGCCCAGGAAGTCCGGCAAACTACGCAGAAGCCTGCCGAAGCCGCGGTTCGCCCGCCCGGCGCCGCCAGCGGCCAGGTCACGATCCGGCGCGACGGCTATGGCATGCCGCATGTGTACGCCAATACCGTCTACGGCATCTTCTATGGTTACGGCTACGCCGTCGCGCAGGACCGCCTGTTCCAGATGGAGATGGCGCGGCGCAGTACCCAGGGCCGCGTGGCGGAAGTGCTGGGCCAGTCCATGGTGGGTTTCGACAAATCCATCCGCGGCAATTTTTCGCCGGAGCGCATCCAGCGCCAGCTGGCCGCGCTGCCCGCCTCGGAACGCAGGATACTGGATGGCTACGCGGCCGGCATGAACGCCTGGATCGCGCGCGTGCGGGCCGAACCCGGCAGCCTGATGCCCAAGGAATTCAACGATCTTGGGTTCAAGCCGGCGGACTGGACCGCCTACGACGTGGCGATGGTGTTCGTCGGCACCATGGCCAATCGCTTCTCCGACGCCAACAGCGAGATCGACAACCTGGCGTTGCTGACCGCGTTGAAGGACCGGCACGGCGACGAGCGCGCCATGCAGATCTTCAATCAGCTGCGCTGGATGACCGACAGCCGCGCGCCCACCACGGTGCCGGAGGAAGAGGGCGTCTACCGCCCCGGCGGCGGCGAGCCGCCCGCCCGGCTGTCCTACGCCTTGCCGCGCTACGATGGCACGCCGCCCATGCTGGAGCGCGTGCCGCGCGATCCGCAAACCCGCGGCGTGATGGACGAATCGCCGGCCGGCACGCGCGACCTGCTGCTGGCGCAATTCGCCGAATCCGGCCAGCCGGGCATCGCCGGCTTCCCCACCACCAGCAATATGTGGATCGTGGGGCGCGATCACGCCAAGGACGCGCGCTCCATCCTGTTGAACGGCCCCCAGTTCGGCTGGTGGAATCCGGCCTATACCTATGGCATCGGCCTGCACGGCGCGGGATACGACGTGGTCGGCAATACCCCCTTCGCCTATCCCAGCATTCTGTTCGGCCACAACGCTCACGTGACCTGGGGCTCGACCGCGGGGTTCGGCGACGACGTGGACATCTACGCCGAAAAGCTGGATCCCGCCGACCGCACGCGCTACTTCCACGACGGCGAGTGGAAAACGATGGACAAGCGCACTGAACTCATCCAGGTCAAGGATGGGGAGCCCGTGATGATGGACGTGTACCGCACGGTGCACGGCATCGTCACCAAGTTCGACGACAAGCAGAACGTCGCCTACGCCAAGGCGCGCGCCTGGGAAGGCTACGAGCTGCAATCGCTGATGGCGTGGACGCACAAGGCGCAGTCGCGCAACTGGGATCAATGGAAGCAGCAGGCCGCGCGCCACGCCCTGACGATCAATTGGTATTACGCGGACGACCGGGGCAACATCGGCTACGCGCACACGGGCTTCTATCCCAAGCGCCGCCCGGGCCACGACCCGCGCCTGCCGGTTCCCGGCACCGGCGAAATGGACTGGGACGGCATGCTGCCGTTCGCGACGAATCCGCAGGTCTACAACCCGCGCCAAGGCTTCATCGCCAACTGGAACAATCAGCCGATGCGCGGCTATCCCTCCACCGATCTGTTCGCCATCGTGTGGGGGCGGGCCGACCGCTACGCCGAGATCGAGACCCGCCTGAAAGCCATGACCGCCGATGGCGGCAAGGTCAGCGCGCAGCAGATGTGGGACCTGATCCGCACCACCAGCTATGCCGACGTCAACCGCCGCCATTTCCTGCCCTTCCTGCGGCAGGCGGTTCAAGGCCTGCCGGCCGACGACGCGCGCGCCCGGCTGGTCGCGGGGCTGGCGTCCTGGGACGGCATGGCGACGAGCGAAAGCCAGGCCGGCTACTACGACAACGCCGGACCGGCCGTTATGGACGCCTGGCTGCGCGCGATGCTCAAGCGCACGCTGGCCGACGAGATGCCCGCCGACTTCTTCAAGTGGTACAGCGCCACGGGCTACCCCACGCCCGCGGCGCCCGCCACCGGGTCGGTCAACCTGACGGTGGGAGCGAAGGTGCTGTACAACGCGCTGGCCGGGCGCGACGCGGGCGTGCCGCAGCGGTACGACTTCTTCAACGGGCAGCCCCCGCAGGCTGTGACGCTCGCCGCGCTGGACGACGCGCTAGCCGCCTTGCGCAAGACCTACGGCGATGATCCCGCCGGCTGGCGCATTCCGGCGCCGCCCATGGTGTTCGCGCCCAAGAACTTTTTGGGCGTGCCGCAGGCGGACGACAAGGCGGTGCTGAGCCATCCTGCCACGCAGAACCGCGGCACCGAGAACAACATGACGGTGTTCGATGCCCGCGGCGCGCGCGCGGTGGACGTGGTGGCGCCGGGCCAGAGCGGCTTCGTCGCCCCGGACGGCACGGCCTCGCCCCATACCCGCGACCAGTTCGATCTGTACGCCCGCTTCGGCAGCAAGCGGGTCTGGTTCACGGAGGCCGAAGTGCGGGCCAACGCTAAGTCGGTAGAGACGTTGCGCTATTGACCGCGTACCCGCCCTGGTGGCTGGCCAGGCGCGCATAGACCCCTTGCCGTTTCAGCAACTGGTCGTGCGTGCCGGCCTCGGCCAGCGTGCCGCGCTCTAGCACCAGGATGAGGTCGGCGTCGCGGATCGTCGAGAGACGGTGGGCGATGACCAGCGTGGTCCGATGCCGCATCAGCACGTCGAGCGCGCCGCGCACCTGCATCTCGGACAGCGTGTCCAGGTGCGAGGTGGCTTCGTCCAGGATCAGCACCGGCGCGTTCTTCAGGAAGGCGCGGGCGATGGAGATGCGCTGGCGCTGTCCGCCGGACAGCTGCATGCCGCGCTCTCCCACGCGCGTGGCGATGCCGTCGGGCAGGCTGCGCACGAAGTCCGCCAGCGCGGCCTGCTCCAGCGCGCGCGCCAGTTCCTCGGGGCTGGCCTCGGGCCGGGCCAGACGGATATTGCCTTCCAGCGTATCGTTGAACAGATAGGTGTCCTGCGTGACGAGCGCCACGCGTTCGCGCAGGCCGTCCAGCTGCAGTTGCCGCACGTCGATCCCCTCCAGCTTCACCGCGCCTTCGCGCGGGTCCCAGAAGCGCAGCAGCAGGCTGGCCACGGTGCTCTTGCCAGCGCCCGACGCGCCCACCACGGCAACCGTGGCGCCGGCGGGCGCCTTGAAGCTCAGGTCGCGCAAGGTGTCTTCGCGCTTGCCGGGGTAGGCGAAGCTGACGCGCTCGAACGCCAGCGACAGGCCATGCGCGGCGGCGGGCGCCGCCAACGGCCCGTCGGTGACCGGTTCGGGCTCGTTGGCCACCACGTGCAGGCGGCGGGTCGCGGCGATGGTGTCCGCCAGTTGGCGGCTGACCTGGGAGATTTCCGACACGGGAAGAAAGGTGGCCAGCGCGATCAGCACCAGCAGCGGCAGCATGCTGGCCGACAACGCGCCGGCAGCGACCTGCAGGGCGCCCACGACCGCCACGGCCAGGCCGCCCAGCCCCATCGCCACCTCGAACCACGCGGTCTGCCTGGACAGATCGCGCAGGATGTCCAGGCGGCGGATGCGGTACCGGTCGGCCACCCGCAGGAATTCGTCGCGGCGGCGGCCCGTGGCCTGGAAGGCGGTCAGGTCGGCCAGGCCCTGGATGGTGTCGGTGGCGTGCGCGCTCATCTCGCCCAGCGCGTGCCGTGCCTTGTCGCCCAGCGCGTCGACCTTGCGGCGTCCGCGCACCGGCGACACCAGCGCATAGCCCAGGAAGGGCAGCAGCGCCAGCGCTACCGGCCAACTGTAGACGCCCAGGAATCCCAGCACGGACAGCGGCACCAGCACCGATACGATGGCGGGCGCGATGGTGTGGGCATAGAAGTACTCCACCATCTCCACGTCCTGAGTGGCCAGCGCCACCAGGTCGCCGGAACGGCGCTGCAGCAGATAGGCCGGCGCCAGGCGCTCCAGTTTGTCGTAGAGCTTGACGCGCATGTCGGCGAGCAGCTGATAGGCCATCGCGTGGGCCAGCCACGACTCCAGCCAGTGGAAGAGGGCGGCGAGCGGCGCCGTGATCAGCAGACCGACGACCAGCGAGGATACGTCGCGCCCGTCGCGGATGGCGGCCACGATCAGCGCGCTGAAGACGCCCACCCCTATGAAGGCGGCAACCCGCGCCACGCCCAGCAGGATGGTGGCCGCCAGGGTGCCGCGCCACGGGCGCACCACCGACAGCAGCGTGCCCAGCGTGTCGCGCCAGCCGACCTGGGAGGCATCCTCGTCCAGGGCGCGCAGCGGCGGGCCCTGCGTGCCGGGGGCGTCGCCGGAGCCGCCGGGTTCGGGGGAGGGAACGGAGGCGTCCGCGGTTGCGGGGCTGCCGGCCGCCGGGTTCCTGTGCGCCTCGGCCTGTTCGCGCATCAGGCTGTAGTACAGACCGCCCTGCTGCATCAGCGCGGCGTGCGTGCCGGATTCCACGACCCGCCCCTGGTCCAGCACCAGGCAGCGGTCGGCGCCGATGACGCTGGCCAGCCGGTGGGCCAGGATCAGCGTGGTGCGGCCCGCCATCAGCCGGTCCAGCGCCTGCTGGATCAATGCTTCGTTCTCGGTGTCCACCGAGGACAGCGCCTCGTCCAGGATGAGGATGGGGGCGTCGCGCAGCAGGGCGCGGGCGATCGCCACGCGCTGGCGCTGGCCGCCGGACAGTTGCAGCCCGCGTTCGCCGATGCGGGTGGCGTAGCCATCGGGCAGCGCCATGATGAAGTCGTCGATATTGGCGGCGCGGGCGGCGGCGCGCACCTGCTCGTGCGTGGCGTCGGGGCGTCCCAGGCGCAGGTTGTCGTCGATGGTGCCATGGAACAGCGTGATGTCCTGGCTGACCAGCGCGATGTGCGACAGCAGGGCCTGCGTATCGAGTTCGTTCACATCGTGGCCGCCGACCCGGATGCTGCCGGCCTGCGGCACGCATTCGCGCAGCAGCAGGCGCACGATGGTTGACTTGCCCGCGCCGCTGGGTCCGACCACGCCGACGCGTTCGCCCGCCGCGATGCGGAAGGCCAGCCCCTGGTGCGCGCGGCGCTCGGGCGTATAGGAGAACGCCACGTCGTCGAATTCTATGGTGGGCGCCAGCCGCGTCGGCGCGGCGCCGGCGGCGCGCGCGTCGGGCGCGGGCGTCAAGGGCTGGGCGTCCGTCAAGGCATGGATGCTGACGGCCGCCGACTGGCCCAGCATGCCCCGGTGCAGCACCGAGCGCAGGTCGCGCAGCGGGCGGAAGATCTCGGTGCCGGCCATCAGTACGATCAGCAGGGCCTCTACGCTCATGTCGCCGGCGGCCACGCGCCAGGCGCCCAGCGTAAGCGCCAGCGCCGCGCCCAGGGCCACGCCCAGGTCGCTGATGCCGCGCGTCAGCAGGCTGACCGACAGCACCCAGAAGGTATTGTCCGAGAGGCTGCGGGCGCGGGCGGCGAGCCGCCGGCCCCAGGCCTTGCCCTGGCCGTAGGACTTCAGCGTGGGCAGGCCCTGCACCGCGTCGAGGAAGTCTTCGCCGAAATCGTTCAACGAACGCGTGCGCGCCAGGCTGGCGCGGCGGTCCAGCATGTGCACGGCCATCGGGCCGAACAGCGCGAACAGGGCCGCCGCCAGGAAGACCAGCGCGGTCGGCACGTCCCAGAACGCGATGACGGCGAAGATGGCGAAGGGCGCCGCGGCCGCGATGGCGACCTGGGGCAGGTACTGGCCGAAGAAGGTCTGCAGTTGTTCGACGCCGTCCACCACGGTCAGCATCACGCCGCCGGTGCGCTGGTTGGCGAACCAGGCCGGGCCCAGGGCCACGATGCGGTCATAGAGCCGGCCGCGCAGCGCCTGCTGCACCTCGGCCGAGCAATGGTTGGCCTGCACGGTGCGCCAGTGGTCGAAGCCCGCGCGCAGCAGCACCATCGCGGCCGCATACAGCGCGGGGGCGATCCAGTCCTGCCAGGGCGCGCCTTCGAACACTCGGGCCAGCAGCTGGCCCAGGAACACGTAGCGCGCGATGCCGGCGGCCAGGGCCAGCAGGCCCAGGAATATGCCGCCCGCCATGCCGGCGCGCAACCCCTCGGTCAGGCGCCAAAGCCGTAAATCGAAATACATTGCAATCTCCTTCCCAGAGCTTGCATGGTCCTCCATACCGCAGGCTGGCGAAAGCGATAGTTTTTCAATAAGAGGTTGAGATAAACTCAACCCATGCCCGATCTCCCCAACCGCACGCCGCCGCTGGCCGCGTTGCGCGCCTTCGAGGCCGTGGCCCGCCTGGGCAGCCTCAGCCGCGCCGCCGCCGAACTCAACGTAACCAAGAGCGCCGTCAGCCACCAGTTGCGGGCCCTGGAGGCCGATCTGGGCGTCACGCTGCTGCGCCGGGGCGGCACGGTGCGGCGCGCCGAAACCACCGGGGCGGGCGCCGATCTGCTGGCGTCGGTGCAACAGGCCTTGACCCTGCTGGAGGCCGCGTGCCGCAATGTGCGGGCGGCCGCCCGCGGCAAGCGGCGGTATACCCTGAACGTGTCGGCCAACCCGTCGCTGGCCTCCCTCTGGCTGGCGCCGCGCATCGGCCGGTTCATCGAGTTGCACCCCGACATCGACATCCGGGTGTACCTGCACGCCAGCCAGGATCCGGCCTGGAAGAGTCAGGACATCGACCTGGCCTTCCTGCACGTGCGCGCCATGGGCCCGCACAACGCCGAGCCCGGAGACATCCCGCTCATGACGGAGACGGTCGTGCCGGTATGCAGCCCGGCGCTGGTTCCAGAGGCCGACCGCGGCGATCCGCGCATCTTCACGCGCCACCGCTGGCTCGAGGAAAAGCACATCGACAGCCCCGAAACCGATTGGCGCACCTGGAGCCCCCGGCTGGGGCTGGCCGAATCCGACTGGCAGGAACCCATGGTGCTCAGCGGCCTGAGCACGGTCGCCGCGGCCGCCGCCGCCGGGGTGGGCATTGCGCTGGGGCGCGCGCCGCTGATCGACGAAGATCTGGCCAGCGGCCGGCTGGTGCCCCTGGTACCGCAGCTGCGCATGGCGGGCTCATGGGGCTACGTGATGCGCATTCAGCCCAACCGGCCGATGGACGCGTCCCTGCCTGCGCTGGTGGAGTTCCTGGCCGCGGAAGGCCGCAGCCCCGGCGCGTGGCAGAACCCGGCATGACCATTCCGTGGGTCCCTCGATGCCTGGAGAGGCCCTAGACGGTCAGCTCCATGCTGCGCGTGACTTCTTCCTGCACGCGCTCCCAGATGGCCCGCTTCAGTTCCACGAAACGGGGCGACAGCTGCACATCGGCGCTGCGTGGATGGGGCAGGTCGTTGTCGATGTCCTGCACGATGCGCCCGGGCTTGGAGCCCATGACGGCCATGCGGGTGGACAAGGTCAGCGCCTCGTCGATCGAGTGCGTGATGAAAACGATGGTCTTGCCGCTCTGTTCATAGATGGACAGCAACTGGTCCTGCAGCACCTGCCGGGTCATGGCGTCCAGGGCGGCGAAGGGTTCGTCGAACAGCATCACGTCCGGATCGTTGGCCAGCACGCGGGCGATCGACACGCGCTGCTTCATGCCGCCCGACAGCGCGTGCGGATACTTGTCCGCCGCCTGCTTCAGCCCCACCATCTCGATGTACTTGCGCGCGATGGGCGCGCGTTCCTGGCGCGACATGCCGCGCATCTTCAGGCCGAACTCCACGTTCTCCTGCACGGTGCGCCAGGGGAACAGCGCGTATTGCTGGAACACCATGCCGCAGGCGGCGGTCACGTCGGTCACGGGCCTGCCGTTGACGGCGATGCTGCCGCGGTCGGGCGCGATGAATCCGGCCATCAGGTTCAGCAAGGTGGACTTCCCGCAGCCGGAGGCGCCCAGCAGCACCAGGAATTCGCCGCGCCGGACCCGCAGGTCCACCTTGTCGAGCACCACGAGGCCGCCGTAGGACTTGGAAACGCCGTCGAGGCGGATCATCGTATCGTCGCTCATCGTTGCCATGACAGCACCCATCGTTCAAGTAGACGCAAACACAGATCGGTCACCAGCACGGTGAAGCTGATCAGGACCATGCCGAGCACCACGGTGTCGGTCTGGAAGAACTCCTTGCCGTTCATGATCATGAAGCCCAGGCCTTCCTTGGACGCCACCAGCTCGGCCGAGATGACGCAGGTCCAGGACAGGCCCAGGATGATCTTCATCCCGGACAGGATCTGCGGCAAACAACCGGGGAACAGCACTTCGCGCATTACCTGCCAGCGGTTGGCGCCCAGGTTGCGGGCGGCGCGCACGAGCACGGGATCGATGCTGCGGGTGGCCTCCATCACGTAGAGCAGGGCGGGCACGAAGGAGCCCATGAAGACGATGCTGTACTTCTGCGTCTCGGTGATGCCGAACCACAGCAGCGACAGCGGAATCCAGCTCATGGACGGCAGTGGCCGCAGGAAGGAGATGATGGGATCGAAAACGGCGCGGGCCACCTTGGAGGTGCCCAGCAGGATTCCCAGCGGAATGGCCACGGCGACCGCCGCCATGAAACCCACCATGACGCGTCGGGTCGAGGCCAGCACGTTGTAGAACAGCGTGCCCTGGTCCGACATGGACAGGGCGCGCGCCAGGACCTGGGACGGCGCGGGCAGGAATATCGGATCCACCGCGCCGGCGCGGCACAGGGCTTCCCAGCACAGCAGGAAACCCAGCAGCGATAGCGCGCTGACCCAGATCAGCCGCGTTTCCCGTGAAGATGAACGTATGGACATAGGCGGACGGTTCCGTGCTCAGAGGTACGAAACCTGGACCCAGTCCTTGACCGTGGGCGCGCGGTCGATCTGCTTGAGCGAAACCAGCATCTCCGCCAGCTGCTGCATGCCGCTGACGAAATTGCCCGGATCCACCATCAGCCCCTTCTGGTCGGCCGCGGAGTACCACTGCGTCTGCTTGATGACGGCCAGCTGGTCTTCTTTGGACAGGCCCGTCAGTTCCAGCAGCACGCCCGCGGCTTCCTCGGGCTGTCCGGTCAGCATGGCGTTGGCCTCGAACACGGCATGCAGAAACTTGCGCACCGCCTCGGGATCGTCCTTGCCCAGCTTGGCGCGCGTGAGCAGCACGTCGGGGCCGGGCGTGATCGCGTATTTCTTGTAGAGCGAGAAAGCCGTGTCGTCCAGCAGCACGCGCGTTCCCGGCACGGCCTTGATGCGGTCGAAGGCCGGGGTCCAGGCGACGGCCGCGTCGATCTGCTTGCCCTGGTAGGCCGACAGGATGTTGGTGGCGGGCAGGTTGATGATGGACACGTCCTTGTCCGGGTCCAGCCCGGCCTGGCGCAGCACGTCCAGCAGCAGCACGTGGGCGCTGGATGCGTAGGTGACGCCGATCTTCTTGCCTTTCAGGCCGGCGACGGACGTAACGTCCTCACGCACCAGCACCCCTTCGGCGCGGCCGAAATTGTTGGGGGTGGCGATGACCTGGAACTGGCGCGCGCCCGCCGCCATCAGGGCCAGCGACGACACCACGCCGGTGCCGGCCAGGTCGACGTTGCCCGCCATCACCGCGCTCATGCGGTCGGAAGAGGTGGCGAAGCTCTGCCATTTGATGTCCAGGCCCTGCTTGGCGAACAGGCCGGTCTTCATGGCGATGTAGGCCGAGTAGTGGCCCAGCCAGGCGGAGCCGCCGTAGGTGTACGACGGCGCCGCCGCGCGGCCGATCATGGGAAATCCGAGGACGCTTGCGCCCGCCAGTGCCGCGGTGCGCGCCAACATGGCGCGGCGGTTCATGTTCATAGTATTCCCCTACGTGAATGTAGATTGACTGATGGATGTCATGTCACCGGCGCTCTTTGGGCGCGGCAGACGTGACTTTCGCCTGTACATCGGCCGGCGGCGTGAATATAAGCAGCGGCGATGGTCAGATTTCGTCGGGCTTATATTGCGGCGGCTCCGGAAAGCCGGGTACACACTCGCGCCACCTGTCCTTGGAGCCTTGTCTTGAAAAGCTATGACGTGATCGTGATTGGTGCCGGCGTGATCGGCAGTTCCGTGGCCTTCCACCTTGCGGAGCTGGGTGCGAAGAACGTGCTGGTGCTGGATCGGGCGACGATCGGCGCGGGCACCACATCGCAGTCCTCCGGCATCCTGCGCACCCATTACTCGGTGCGCGAGAACGTGGAACTGGCCCAGCGCTCCTGGAGCGTTTTCAACGATTTCGCCAACTATGTGGGCGACGAAGAGGCCTCGTGCGGCCTGGTCAAGTGCGGCTATCTCATCAGCGCGGCGGACGACGGCAAGCTGGAGCCGCTGCGCAGCGCCCTGGCGCAGCAGGCGCAGCAAGGCATCGCGCTGGAAATGTTGAGCCCTGCCCAGGCGCGGGAACTGCTGCCCATCGCTTCGTTCGACGATGCCGCGCTGATCGGCTTCGAGCCCGAGGCGGGCTTCGCCGACGCCTACCTCGTGGCCACCAGCTTCGCGCGCGGCGCGCGCCGTCGCGGCGTCGCCATCCGCGAGAACGTCGGCGTGCGGGGCCTGCTGGTCGAGAATGGCAGGGTAGTGGGAGTGTCCACCTCCGAAGGGGACTACGCCAGCCCGCTCGTCATCAGCACGCAGAACATCTGGACCTCGGAACTGGCGGCCTGGACGGGCGTGCCCATGCCCGTCGTGCCGGAGCGCCATGCCGTGCTGGCGCTGGAATGCGAGCAGGCGCCCTATACCTATTCCATGCCGGTCTACAAAGACCTGGCGTCGCCGGGAATGCTGTACTGCCGCAGCTATGGCGGCAACCAGATGCTGGTGAGCGAGGGCGTCGTCGGCGAAAAGCTGCAGCAAAGCGATACCGAGCAGGGAGACATCCCGCTGGACTACGTCGCCGAAGTCGGGGCGCAGGTGGCGGAGCGCTTCCCGGCGTACGAGACGGCGGGGCTGGCATCTTCCTGGACAGGCGTCTACGACGTCACGCCCGATTGGAATCCGGTGCTGGGCCGCGTCGCAGGCATGGCGGGCCTGATCGTGGGATTCGGATTCTCGGGCCACGGCTTCAAGCTGTCGCCCACCGTGGGCCGGGTGCTGGCGCAGGAAGCGCTGGGCCTGGCCACCGATGTGTCGCTCGCGCCCTACGGGATCGGCCGCTTCCAGAGCGGCTCCCTGCTTACCGGGAAGTACGGTCTTGGCGCGGTGTCCTGAGGTGGCGCCCGCGGGGCCCGTCAACTGGCTTGCGTTGCCGCCGGAGCCCTGGAAGAACGGCGGGGGCTCGACTCGGACGCTGGCCGCGGACGGCGCCGGGCGCTGGCGCGCGAGCATCGCCGACGTCGATCGCGATGGCCCGTATTCCTGCTTTCCCGGCTATGACCGCGTGTCGGTCGTGCTGTCGGGGCAAGGCGTGGAATTGCGCGGCGCTGGCGCGCGGGTCGTGCTGCCGCCCGGGGTGCCCGTCGGCTTCGCGGGCGACGCGGCCTTCCAGTCCCGCCTGCTGGGCGGGCCGGTGCGTGTGTTGAACCTGTTCGTGCTGCGCGGAGCGGCCTCGGCGCGGGTGCATGCCGTCGGCGCGCCGGCCGCCACGCTGTCGGCCGGCGAACCGGGAGGCCCGGCGCGGACGATCCGGCTGGTGCTTGCGCTGCGCCCGGGCAGCCTGGGCGGAGGCGGGCCCGGCGCGCCGCTGGCGGCGGGGGAGTTCGTCGCGACGGCGGCCTCCGGCGATGCCGGCGCGGCGTTCGTGCCCGAGTCCGGCCCGGCGGCGGGCGGCCTTGCCGCCGTGGTGCTGGATATCGGCGTCGCGGCGCCGGCCTGTCCCTGAAACCGTTTGCGCCGCGCGCCGGCTCCGGCGGCCCCGCGGGCGCATGTGACTCTTTTCTCCTGGAGGTTTTCATGAAGGTAATTGCCGCGGTCAAGCGCGTGGTTGACCACAACGTCAACGTGCGCGTCAAGGCCGATCAGAGCGGCGTCGACATCGGCAACGTGAAGATGTCGATGAACCCGTTCGATGAAATCGCAGTCGAAGCCGCCGTGCGTCTGAAAGAGCAGGGCGCGGCAAGCGAGGTCGTCGCCGTTTCCTGCGGCACGGCGCAATCGCAGGAAACGCTGCGCACCGCGCTGGCGATCGGCGCGGACCGGGGCCTGCTGGTCCAGACCGACGCCGCGCTGCGGCCGCTGGCCGTGGCCAAGCTGCTGTGCGCCGTCGTGCGCAAGGAGCGGCCCGCCCTGGTGATCCTGGGCAAGCAGGCGATCGACGACGATGCCTGCCAGACCGGCCAGATGCTTGCGGCGCTGCTGGGCTGGCCCCAGGCCACGAACGCGAGCGGCATCCGGATCGAGGGCGGCACGGCCCGCGTCACGCGCGAGGTGGATGGCGGGCTGGAGGTGCTGGACCTGACGCTGCCGGCCGTGATCACGGCCGACCTGCGGCTGAACGAACCGCGCTACGTGACGCTGCCCAACATCATGAAGGCCAAGAAGAAGCCGCTGGATGCCGAGACGCCGGAAAGCCTGGGCGTGGACCCCGTGTCCCGCCTGGAGACACTGCGCGTAGAGGCGCCGGCGCCGCGCGCGCCTGGCATCAAGGTGGCCGACGTGGCCGCGCTGCTCGATAAACTCAAGAACGAAGCGAAGGTGATCTGATGACGGTACTCGTTATTGCCGAACACGACGGGCGCGCGCTGAGCGGCGCCACGCTAAGCGCGATTGCGGCCGCCGGCGCGCTGGACATGCCGGTGCACGTGCTGGTGGCGGGCGCGGACGCGCGACCGGTGGCCGAGGCGGCCGCCCGCGTCGGCGGGGTGGCCAAGGTGCTGCTGGCCCAAGCCGGGCATCTGGCCGACGGGATTGCGGAAAGCCTGGCGGCCCAGGCCGTGGCGATGGCAGGCAGCTATTCCCATCTGTTCATGGCGGCCTCGGCGCAGGGCAAGAGCGTCGCCCCGCGTGTCGCCGCGTTGCTGGACGTCGCGCAGATTTCCGATGTGATCCAGGTGCTTGCCCCCGACACGTTCAAGCGCCCCATCTACGCCGGCAACGCGATCGAAACCGTGCGCAGCGGCTATCCGGTGGTGGTGGCGACGATCCGCCCCACGGCCTTCGATCCCGCGCCGGCCGAAGGCGGCAATGCCGGGATCGAGAAGGTCGAAGCAGCGCCTTGCGACAGCCGGGCGCGTTTCGTCAGCCGTGAGATCGCCGTGTCCGAGCGGCCCGACCTGGGCAGCGCGCGCGCGGTGGTTTCGGGCGGGCGCGGGCTGGGCAGCGCAGAGAACTTCAAGCTGCTGGATCTTCTGGCGGAAAGGCTGGGCGCGGCCCTGGGCGCTTCGCGGGCGGCGGTCGACGCCGGCTATGCGCCCAACGATTGGCAGGTGGGCCAGACCGGCAAGATCGTTGCGCCGGCGCTGTACGTGGCCGTCGGGATCTCGGGAGCCATCCAGCATCTGGCGGGCATGAAGGACTCCAAGACCATCGTCGCCATCAACAAGGACGCAGACGCGCCTATCTTCGGCGTGGCGGATTACGGGCTGGTCGGAGACTTGTTCGATGCCGTGCCGGCCCTGACGGCGGCCCTGGCTTGAAGCCTTGAAGCGGGGGAGGGTCAGCGCCGCGCGCTGCGCCACAGCGTGGCGGGCGGCAGCCCCAGCGCCGGGGCGATGTCCTTATGGATCAGGCGTTCCATCGCCATCAGGATCACGTCCCGGGCCTCGGTCGGCAGCTTGCCGACCTCCTGCTGGCGCGCGGCCAGGTAGAGCGTGCGCGACAGGTTTGCGCCGTCGCCGCGCGCGGGGCCCAGGTAAGGCGCCAGCGGCAGCACCCGCAGCTGGTCCACGAAATGGCGCGACTGCCAGATGCATAGCGGCGTGCTGATCGCAAAGCCCAGCCCCGCGGTGACCAGGCTGAGCAGCGGATCGGTATTGTCGAACTCGAAGGTGCGTTCGATCATGACGCCGTGCGCCTCGATCAGGCGATCGATCTCGGCGCCGATGAAGGAGCGGGCGCTGTAGCGGATGAATTGCGTCCGCCTGCCCAGTTCCTTCAGGGATTCGATCTTCTCCATGTCCATCGTGCGCGGCACGATCAGCAGGTAGGGCTCGCTGAACAGGCTGTATTTGCGGATCTGGGGTTTTCCGGCCGAGGCGCTGGTGGTCACGACCAGATCCAGCTGGCGGTCTTCGAGCTGCTTGTCCAGCACCGGCGTGATGCCCGACCACAGCCGGATCTGGCGCGATGCGCCGGACAGGCCGTGGATCAGCGTGGGGCCCAGCGTGCCCGCGAACGAATCCACGCACCCGAAACGGACGATATTGCGCTTGGCCCGGCTGAGGTTGCGCACGCTTTCCGTCATATCGCCGGCCTGCGCCAGCAGGCGGGCGGCATGGTCGAACAGCAGCTCGCCGGCGGGCGTGGGCCGCGCGGGCCGGGTGCTGCGGTCCAGCAGCACGGTGGACATCGCGGTTTCCAGTTGCTTGACGCGTTGCGATACCGCGGCCTGCGACAGATCCAGCAGGCGGGCCGCGCCGGATACGGACGCGGATTCCACCACCGCCACCCAGGTCAGCAGCAGGTTCCACTCCGGATAGTTTTCCGTGGTGTTGAACGTGAACCGGTTCATTGCCTGGGGCCGCGGGGCAAGGGGCGGAAATGTCAGCGCTGGCGCGCGCGGGTCTGCCGCAGGGCGGCTTGCACCAGGCCTTCCACGACGGGGATCACCTTCTCCGCCAGATCCGCGCGATAGCCGTAGGGGTGCGTTTCGTCCATGTAGGTGGATTGGCACATTTCCAGCTGGATGGCATGCACGTTGTCGGCCGGCGCGCCATAGTGGCGCGTAATGTAGCCGCCCTTGAAGCGGCCGTTGACGGCCCAGGTATAGCCGGAACAGCCGCGCAGGCCGTCTTCGACTTGCGCGAGGATATCGGGCGCGCAGGCGGCGCCGTCGGAGGTGCCGATGTTCAGGTCGGGCAGCTTGCCTTCGAACAGGCGCGGCAGCACGCTGGCGATGGAATGGGCTTCCCACAACAGCACCGTGCCGTGCTCGGCCTTGATGCGGTCCAGTTCCTCGCGCAGCTTGGCGTGGTAGGGCTGCCAATAGGCCTGCAGCCGGTGGGCCCGCTCGGCGTCGGTCAGGACGGCGTCGTTCAGGTAGAGGGCCTCGCCGCGGAATGTCTGGGTCGGGCACAGGCCGGTCTTGGTCTGGCCGGGGTACAGGCTTTCATCGTTGGGCGGACGGTTCAGGTCCACGACGTAGCGCGAATAGCGCGCGCCGAGGATCGAGGCGCCCATGGCTTCGGCGAAGCGGTACAGCGTGTCCAGGTGCCAATCGGTGTCGCCGGATTGCAGGCCCAGGGGCGTCATCTGCGCGCGCTGCGTATCGGGGATCAGGCTGCCCAGGTGGGGGATGGAAACCAGCAGCGGCGCGGTGCCGCGGCTGAATTGGTAAATATCGCTCAAGAAAGACTCCGGGGGAAAAGGCGGGACGCCGCGGGCGGCAGCGGGGATATGCTAGGCAGCGTCCTTGGGTATCCGGTATTGCATAACGATGCACAATATTCAATATCATAAAGGACGATGCAAATCAGCGCGGCCGCGGCGCCGCGCCGGCATCCCAGGGCGGGCCCGCGCCCCAGGCCTGCGCCACGCGGTCGAGCAGGACGCGCACCTTGGGCGCAAGGTGGCGGCGGTGCGGATACACGGCGCAGACCGGGGCGCCGGCGGGCGCGACGGATTCGAGCACTGCCTGCAGCCGTCCGGCGCGCAGGTCCGCGCCCACCAGGAAGGCCCCCAACTGCACGATGCCTTCGCCCGCCAGCGCGGCGTCGCGCAAGGCTTCGGTGTTGCCCATCCGCAGGCGTCCGCCCACCTGCGCCAGGCGTTCCTGCCCATTGATCGAATAGCGCCAGGGCACCAGCGCTCCGGCATGGGTGAAGGCCATGGTCTGGTGGCGGGCCAGGTCGTCCGGCGCGGCGGGAACGCCATGCCGCTCGAGATAGCCGGGCGAGGCGCAGGTGATCAACCGGTGCGGCGCGAGCACGCGCCGCACCAGCCGGCTGTCCGTGTCGCCGCCGATCCGGATGGCGACGTCCACGCCATCGCGCACCAGGTCGGTGTAGTCGTCCGAAAAACTGACGTCCGCCTCCACGTCGGGCCACTCGCGCAGATAGCCGCGCAGCAGCGGCATGATGTGCAGCCGGCCCAGGGACACGGGCATGTCGATGCGCAGCCGTCCCCGTGGCGCCTGCTTGCGGCTGTCCATCGCGTCGGCCGCGGCCTCCACCTCGGCCAGGATGCGTCGCGCGTGCTCATGGAAGACACGGCCTTCGTCGCTGAGGCTGACGCTGCGGGTGCTGCGGTGGAGCAGCCTCGCGCCCAGGCCGTGTTCCAGGCGGGCGATGCATTTGCCGATGGCGGAACGGGACAGGCCCAGCTTTTCGGCGGCCGCGGTAAAGCTCTGCGCGTCCGCCACCCGCACAAAGGCAAGCAGGTCCCCAATGTGATCCAGGCGGGCCTCGGGCAAGGATGGATTAGGCACGATTCGTCCCGTATGTTTCTCGAAATTCCTACTTTATCAGCCGATTGGAAACAGTAGAGTGCATAAGGGTCGGCCCGTAACGGGCCTTTCACGGAATCCCTCGTCATGACCCGCGGCATCTCCCGGCAGAACAGCGCCATTCCCGGCCCCCAACTTTCCGACTCGAAGCCGCGCCTGGAGGCGCGGCGCCCGTGGCTGGCCGTCACGGCCGTGGGCATGGCCACGTTCTGCGTCGTCACGACCGAAATGCTGCCGGTGGGGCTGTTCGTGCCGATCACCGCCGCGCTGGAGGTGTCGGTGGGCATGGGCGGCTTCATGCTGTTCGTGCCGGCGATCCTGGCGGCGCTGTTGGCGCCGTTGGTCGTCCTGGGCGCGAAGGGCGCGGACCGGCGCGCCATTCTTTGCGGCCTGCTGGCGCTGCTGGCGGGCGCCAATGCCGCCAGCGCCCTGGCGCCGAGCATGCCGTGGTTCCTGGCCGCGCGGATGCTGGTGGGGTTCTGCATCGGCGGCGTGTGGGCGATCGCGGGCGGCCTGGCGGCCAGGCTGGTCGCGCCCGGCGCGGTCGGGCTGGCCACTTCCATCATTTTCGGCGGAGTGGCGGTGGCGTCGGTGCTGGGCGTGCCGCTGGGGGCGTTCATCGGCGGGCTGGCGGGGTGGCGCGCGGCGTTCGGCGCCATGGCGGCCTTGTGTTTCGGCGTGCTGCTCCTGAACGCCCTGAGCCTGCCGCCACTGCCCGCCGCGCGCACGCTGCGCGCGGGGCAGATGCTGTCTCAGCTGGGCAATCCCGCCCTGCGGCAGGGCCTGCTGATCACGCTGTGCCTGGTCGCGGGCCATTTCATGGCCTATACCTACGTCCGGCCGCTGCTGCAGTCCCTCGCGGGATTCGGACAGGGCTGGATCGGGCCGCTGCTTTTCGCCTACGGCGCGGCGGGCGTGGCCGGCAACTTCCTGGGCGGAGCGGCCGCCGCCAGGAGCCCGGCCGCGACGCTGCGGGCCATCGCGGCCGGGCTCCTGCTGACCCTGTTGTGTTTCAGCGTGTCGGGCCAGTTCCGCCCGGCAGCCGGGGCCTTGCTGCTTGCCTGGGGGCTGGCCTACGGCGCGGTTTCGGTATCGCTGCAGACGTGGATGATGAAGGCCGCGCCCGACGCGGTCGAAGCGGCCACCTCGCTTTTCGTGGCGGTGTTCAACCTGGGGATCGCCGCCGGTTCCCTGCTCGGGGTGCCCAGCGTGGACGCCCTGGGGCTGCGGGCCAACCTGTGGCTCGCAGCGGCGCTCATGCTGGCGCCGATGGCGATGCTGGCGCGGGCGGGACGCGTGCCTCCCGGTTCGCGGTAGGCCGGGGCGGTCCAACGGACGCGCATTACACTATCGGACATTTGTTGCGCGGCCGCAGGCCATGGCGCTGCGCATTCTGCATAAGGCGGCCTACATGACCGATGACCTGGTTCAATTGGGCAAGCTGGTGAGTTTGGGGCTTGCCCTGATGCTGCCGCTGGCCAACCCGCTGACTTCCATGACGCTGCTGCTGTCCCTGGGCCAGCACATTCCCTACAAGGAACGCGAACGCCAGGTGACGCAGGCGGCGTTCTACGTGGTCGGCATCATGGTCGTGACCTATTACGCCGGCGCCTGGATCATGCACACCTTCGGTATCTCGATCCCGGGGCTGCGCATCGCGGGCGGCCTGATCGTGGCCAGCATCGGGTTCAGCATGGTGTTCCCCTCGGGCGACGCAAGCGCCTCGGAGGCCGACGTCGCCGACGCGCAGGCCAACCGGCAGGTGCCCAATATCGCCTTCGTGCCGCTGGCCCTGCCAGGGACCGCGGGTCCGGGCACCATCGCCATGATCATCAGCGGGGCGGCGTCGGTCGATTCGACCGTGACGCACGACTACGTGCCGTGGGTGGTGGCCGTGACGCCCGTCATCGTGTTTTCCCTGCTGGGCCTGCTGTTCTGGGTCTGCCTGCGCTCGGCCGGGCGCATCGTCGCGGTGATCGGCCAGGGCGGGGTGGAGGCCATCTCTCGCATCATGGGCTTTCTGCTGGTGTGCATGGCGGTCCAGTTCGTCATCAACGGCGTGCTGGAAATCGTGCACCAATACGGCGGGGGCTAACCGCGCCCCGCGCCCTTTGGAGACGCCCCGCCTTCAGCGCCGGGGCACTTCCAGGCCCAGGTGGCCGCGCAGGGTCGCGTGTTCGTATTCCTTGCGGAACAGTCCCCGGCGCTGTAGCACGGGAATCACGTGCTCGACGAAGTCCTCGATGCCGCCGGGCAGCGAGGGCGGCATCAGGTTGAAGCCGTCGGCGCCTTCGTTGCGGTACCAGTGCTCCATTCGGTCGGCGATCTGCTCCGGCGTGCCCACCATCGTGCAGTGGCCACCGCCGGCAGCCAGCCGTCCCAGCAATTGGCGGACCGTGGGCCGTTCGGTCTCGATGATGCGCAGGATGGTGGCGTAGCGGCCCTTCGGCCCCTGGAATTCCGACAGGGGAGGCAGGGGCGGCACGGGCGCGTCCAGCTCCCACGCCGAGCAGTCCTGCAGCACGAACATGCCCAGCTGGCGCAGCGACGCGTCGGCGGGCAGCAGCTCGTCCAGCTCGCGCTGCTTGGCCCGCGCCTCGGCTTCGGTGGAACCCACGTACGTCACCAGGCCCGGCATGATCGGCACGAAGGCCTTGCGGCCGGCGGCCAGCACCCGCTGCTTGATGTCGCGGTAATAGGCCTGCGCGGCGGGGAGGTCGTACGCGACCGCGTAGATGGCCTCGGCGCGCCGCGCGGCCAGGTCGCGGCCCTGGTCCGACGCGCCGGCCTGGAACAGCACCGGATGGCCCTGGGGCGGGCGCGGTACCGTCAGCGGCCCGTCGACCAGGAAGTGCTCGCCATGGTGGTCGATCTTGCGCACGCGGTCGGGCACGCCATAGAAGCCGCCGCGGTCGATCGCCAGGGCGTCCTCGCCCCAGGAGTCGAACAGCCGCAACGCAACGTCCACGAACTCTTCCGCCCGCGCATAGCGCCAGTCGTGCCCGGGCATGGATGCATAGCCGTGGTTGCGCGCTTCCGCGTCGAACATGGACGTCACGACGTTCCAGCCCATGCGCCCGCCGGAAATGTGATCCAGCGAGGCGACCATGCGGGCCGCGTGGAAGGGCGTGAAGAAAGTGCTGGATACGGTGCTGATCAGGCCGATGCGGCTGGTGGCGCGCGCCAGCGCGGCCATCGTCGTCAGCGGTTCCAGATACCAGCGCGGCCCGTCGCCGATGTTGTCTACCGATTGGCCGTCGGCGAAGAAGATGGCGTCGAGCTTGCCCCGTTCCGCGCTGCGGGCGAGTTCCTCGTAGTAGGCGATGTCGCCCAGGCGCTCGATGGGAGAGTCCGGATGGCGCCAGGCGGCGCGGTGGTGGCCGCAAGCGAAGATGAACAGATTGAGATGCAACATGGCGGTCGGTTCCCGGTAAGGCCGCAGGCGAGGGGGCGATGGACAGGGGCGGGCCCGGCCGCGCGGCCGGCGGACGCGCGTAGGGGGCCGCAAGCGGGCGAACTTAGCACAAATGGCCCGGGCCGGCGCCGGCTGCCGCCCTGCGCAAAGGCGTTGACATTGCCGCGCCGCTCTCCTAATCTTGCGGCAATTCCTGGGGGAGCCCTTTACGGGCTGAGATTCCGCGCCGCCGCGGTAACCCTTTGAACCTGATCCGGGTAATGCCGGCGAAGGGAAGGACATCGCAAGACTCGCGCGCCCTCCCTGAACTTACATCCATTTTGCGGCCCCCCTTGGTCGGGCGGGGCCGCCGCGTTGCGCATCCGGCCGCAGGCCGGCCGCGGGAGGACCGATTTCCATGCTGACCCAACCCGTCGCCCTGATGTGGCTGCTGCTGTTCTCGGGCGGCTTCGCCGTGGCGAGCGTCCTGTACACCCGGCGCAAGCGGGGCACGCTGGAAGACTATATCGTGGCCCGCAACAGCCAGGGGCCGGTCGGCACGATCCTGACCCTGATGGCGTCCACGCTGGGGGCGTGGATCCTGTTTTCGCCCGCCCAGGCGGCCACCTGGGGCGGCCTGGCTGCGGTGATCGGCTACGCGCTGGGGTCGATGTCGCCCCGGCTCGTCATGATTCCGCTGGGACGCCGCATGCGCGAACTGATCCCGCACGGGCACACCCTGACCGAGTTCCTGATGGCCCGCTACGGCCGCCCCATGTACGGCCTGGCGCTGTTCATCATGCTGTTCTACCTCTTCATCGCGCTGTCGGCCGAAGTCACCGCGATCGCCAAGCTGGTCACCATGCTGGCGCCCGTGCCGCTGTGGGCGACGGCCGCCATCGTGATGGGCACCACCTTGCTCTACACCACCTATGGCGGCCTGCGTTCGTCGATCTTCACGGACCAGGTGCAGATGATGGTGATCGTGCCCTTGCTGGTGGTGCTGTGCGTGGTCGGCTGGCAGGCGGCCGGCGGCGCGCTGCCGACCATCGAGGCGTTGCAGGCCAAGGCGCCCCAGCTGCTGGACCTGACCGATCCGGTGGGCGTGAAGGCGGGGCTGACGTTCTTCGTGGCCATCCTGCTGACCGGCATCTTCCACCAGGGCAACTGGCAGCGCATCTATGCCGCGCGCGACGCGCGCTCCATGCGCAACGGCTTCCTGCTGGGCGGCGTGCTGGTGGCGCCGTTCATTTTCCTGATGGGCCTGTTCGGCCTGGCCTTCGTGGGGCTGGCGCCGCATGGCGACAGTTCCATCGCGCTTTTCAGCGTCATCATGCCGCACGCGCCCGCCTGGTTCGTGATCGCCCTGATTCCGCTGGGCCTGTCGCTCGTGATGAGCACCGCGGACACGGCGATCAGCGCCGTCTCCAGCATCATCGCGGTGGACCTGCGGCGCCTGATGCCCAACGCCGGGCCCATGACCATGAAGCGCCTGGCGCGCTGGCTGGTGTTGCTGATGGCCGTCCCGGTCATGATCGTGGCCTCGCAGGGATACAGCGTGCTGTACCTGTTCCTGCTGGCCGATTTGCTGTGTTCCGCGGCGGCTTTCCCCGTGTTCTACGGCCTGTTCAGCCGCCGGCACGACGGGCTGACGGCGACCGTCGCGACCATCAGCGGCCTGGCCGCCGGCCTGTTCTACTTTCCGGCGCCGGGCGACAAGCCGGCCTATCTGCTGGAGTCCTTCCTGCTGGCCGCGCTGGTGCCGGTGGTGACGACGGTGCTGATGCGCTGCCTGCCGCGCGGCCGCAAGGATTTCGACTTCTCGACCTTGAGCGCCGCGGTGCGCAGACTGGACCAGGACGCGGCCTGATCCCGCGCGCCGCCCGCGCCGCGGCTCAACGCGAAATCCGCACCGAATCCGCGCTCCGGACGGATTCGCCGTGGAACACGGCTCCGATGTTGTTGCCGTCCGGATCCAGCACGAATGCGGCGTAGTCGCCAGGGTGGCAGGAACGTTCGCCGGGCGCGCCGTTGTCCCGGCCGCCATGCGCCATCGCGGCCCGGTGGAAGGCGTCCACCATCGCCCGGTCGCGGGCCTGGAACGCCAGGTGGTGGCGTCCGGTCAACTGGCCTTCCACGTCGTTGCTGTCGGAGGAGCCGATGAACAGTTCGTCCGCCCAGAAGTTGTGTTCGTCCGAGCCGCCCACGGGAATCTCCAGGGCCTCGAAGACGGCGCCGTAGAACGCCTTGCTGGCGGCAAGGTCGCGGACGACGAGGCCTATGTGATCGATCAAACGCCCGCGATGCCGTGTTCCTGTCGCCATGTGTCGCTCTCGGTTGAGGGTGCCGGAGCAGGGAATTTACATCGACTCCCCGGCGCATGCCTCGAAAGCGCGGGTATTCCCGTTCGCCGACGCGTAACCAACGCTCCCTATCCTGCATGGTCAACGCGAGCCGTCCACAGGCCATGCGCCGCGTGTGATGCCGTTAGTCAGTCCGGCGCTTTCACCACTTCCGCGTAGGGCGGCAGTCCCGTCGATTGCTCCAACGCCAGTTCATACTCGGCTTTCAAGTCCTCGGCCGCCAGATCGTAGGCGACGAGGAGTTGCTCGATTTCCGCCGCGTTCCCGGGATCTCCGCCGTTCAGATGCTCGGCGAGCTGCCGGGTCCGGGCCGCAATGCACTGGATGGACACCATCAGTGTCTGGGGTTTGAGGCTCATTGCGCGTATCCGGGTTCCAGGTGGGCAGGGACGGCGATTGCCGCTGTTATTCGTGTCAGGCGATGCAATGCCAGACGACTCCGTCGGCAGTCCAGCATTGGTGCTTGCGCCCCGTCGACAGCAGGACGCCATCCGCCGAATGCAGCTGGCCGAAGGTCATGCGCCTTCCAAGATTCATTTCCACGGGCTGCGGCGTCCCGCGGGCATCCAGCCGGTAGAGGCATTCGCTGGTGGCCAGATAGGTTGCGCCGTTGAAGTGATGGACATCCCATATCGGGCCGCTCAATCCCGTATCGAGGACTTCCCAGCCTTCCGCCGAGCCCCTCATCAGGAAGCCGTTCTTGCCCGGACGCGACATCCGACTTGATCAGGCTGGCATTGGGCGTGCCCCGCTCGGACAACTCGTCGATCTGCGCGACGCCGCGAAACATGTTGCGGTTCTGCACCAGCCCGTATGAATAGCTGAAATGGGCTTGCTCAACGGTTGGCATTTCATCTCCCTGACGTTGCGCGGGCGGGCCGGCGGGCAGCAGCATACAGGCTCGACCGCCGCGCTATGGCCTGGGCCATCCGCGTTCATATTCTTCACGGCTGATCTCATGCCCGAAGCGCAAGGCGTCGTTGAACAGCCGGTTGTCGTGCGGCACCGGCTCCGGCGATTCGGCTTTGCCATCGAAGCGGACGTGGATTTCCGCTTTCCGATGATCCCACCGGTACGAGACATCCTCGAAGTCGTAGCGCACGTAGATGTCGCGCCGGGAGAACTCGTGGCCCTTGTTGATTCCCATGATTTGCTTCCTGGTCCGGGCCCGGAATGAGAGGGGGCGGGCCCGGGTGCTGCCTCGCACGCGCGATGAAGGGCGGCCGGGCGGCCAAGAGTAGCACGGCGAAACACCCCCCGGGGAGGACGGGGCCGCGCCCCGCGAACGGCATGGGCACGACGCGGCGGTCCGGCCCGGAGGGCGCTAAGGAGTCGGCCTGACCGTCTTGCGCTCGACCAGCACGCACGGCACCACGATGTCGCGCGCCGGGGCCTGGCCATGCATGCGTTCGCGCAGCAGCGTCACCGCGGCGTCCACCATGGGCTCCACGTGCTGGCGGATGGTGGTCAGCTGGTAGGCTCCCCAGGCCGCCTGCGGCACGTCGTCGAAGCCGATCACGCCCACATCCTCGGGGATGCGCAAGCCCAGTTCCAGGCGCAGCACGTCCATCGCGGCAATCGCCATGTGGTCGTTGGCCACGAAGACGGCATCCGGCGGGTCGGCGCGGTTGAACAGGCGCCGCACGGCGTCCTGCGCGCCCGCGAAACTGTAGTTGCCCGTGTCGCGGCAGGCCACCCGCGCGCCCAGCCCGGCCAGCGCCTGGTTGAAACCCCGTTCGCGCTCCATGCTGGTGGAGGAGTCTTCCAGCCCGGCCAGGAACGCGATGCGCCGGTAGCCGCGCGCCACCAGCAACTCGGCCGCCAGCCGGCCGCCGGCCGCATTGTCGGAGGTGACCGAACCGGTGGCGTAGCGCGCCAGGCCGGCCAGGTCCGATATGCGGTTGAACTGCACGACCGGCACGCCCACGTCCAGGCAGCTTTTCGCCAGGGTGGGCGACAGCATGGCCGAAGCCAGGACAATCCCGTCAACCTGGTATTGCAGGATGTCGGCCAGCACGCCGTCGGCGCCTTCGTCGATGTTCGCAATGAACATCAACACGTGGTAGCCCTGTTTCTGCAGCTTCTGCGACAGTTTTTCGATCACCAGCGGATAGAACTGGTTTTCCAGGTAGCTCATGACCAGCGCGACGATACGGCTCTGGCGCGTGATCAGGCTGCGCGCCAGCGCGTTGGGCCGGTAGCCCAGGCGCTGGGCGGCCGCCAGCACCTTGCGCCGCATTTCCTCGGATACGCTGGCGCCTGGCGTGAAGGTGCGGCTGACGGCCGACTGGGAAACCTGTGCCAGGTCGGCCACATCCTGTGCGCGGGGGGCGGTCTTCATGCTGCGGTCCAGCCTCCGTCGAGCATCAGGGCGCTGCCGGTCATCAGGCTGGACGCGCCGCTGGCCAGGAACACGGCGGCTCCCATGATTTCATCGAGCCGGCCCACGCGGCCCAGCGCGATCCGGTCGCACACCCATTGCCTGAATCCAGGCGCTTCGAACATGGCCGACGTCATGGGGGTTTCGATAAAGGTCGGGCAGATGGAGTTCACCCGTATGCCCTGGGCGCCCAGCTCCCAGGCCAGGGCCTTGGTCATGCCTTCCACGGCATGCTTGCTGGCGCAATACAGCACGCGGCGCGGGCTGCCCACGCAGCCCATCTGCGACGAGATATTGATGATGGAGCCCGGCCGCCGCGCCGCCAGCAGCCGGCGGGCCACCGCACGGCTGACGTAAAGCGCGGCCTTGACGTTCAGGTCGAATATCGCCTCGATGTCCTCGTCCGTCTGCTCGACCAGCGGCGCGGGCCGGTTCATGCCCGCGTTGTTGACCAGGATGTCGTACGGCGCGGCGCGCGCGATGGCGGCGTCCACGTCGGCTGACCGGGTCACGTCCAGCACGACGAAATCGCAGGACACCCCTTCCGCGCGGAGGGCCGCGCATACGTCCCGCAACTCGGCCTGACGGCGCGCGGCCACCGTGACGTGGGCGCCGGCGCGGCCCAGCGCGGCGGCGATGGCCAGCCCGATGCCGCCGCTGCCGCCCGTCACGAGCGCGCGTTGGCCGTCCAGCCGGAAACTGGGGCCAGCAGGCAGTTCGATCATGCCTGTTCCTTTACCGGTTCGTACCAGGGCAGGTCGGGGCGGCCGCCGTAGCGGCGCACGCGGATATTGGCCTGTTCGCCGTGCCCCGCGAAATTCTCCATGTGGCACAGGCGCGAGCAGTACTCGCCGATGGCCGCGCTGGCTTCGTCGGTCAGCACGCGCTGATAGGTGCAGGTCTTCAGGAACTTGCCCACCCACAGGCCGCCGGTATAGCGGGCGTTGCGGTTGGTGGGCAGCGTGTGATTGGTGCCGATGACCTTGTCGCCGAAACTGACGTTGGTGCGCGGCCCAAGGAACAGCGCGCCGTAGTTGGTCATGTTGTTCAGGAAATAATCCGGTTCGCGCGTCATGACCTGCACGTGTTCGAACGCGAGTTCGTCGGCCACCCGCAGCATTTCTTCCAGGGTGTCGCAAACGATGACTTCGCCGCAGTCCGCCCAGCTTTGCCTGGCGATGGCCGCCGTGGGCAATACCGCCAGTTGGCGTTCGACTTCGGCCAGCGTGTCCTTGGCCAGCTTTTCGCTGTTGGTCAGCAATACGGCAGGCGAGGTCGGGCCATGCTCCGCCTGGCCCAGCAGGTCCACGGCGCACAATTCCCCGTCGACGCTGTCGTCGGCGATGACCAGCGTTTCGGTGGGTCCCGCGAACAGATCGATCCCCACTCGGCCGTACAGCTGGCGCTTGGCCTCGGCCACGAACATATTGCCCGGCCCCACCAGCATGTCGACCGGCGCGACGCTGGGGGTGCCGACCGCCATGGCCACCACCGCCTGCACGCCGCCCAGCACCAGGATTTCATCGGCGCCCGCCATGTCCATGGCGGTGACGATGGCCGGATGCGGCTTGCCCTGATACGGGGGGGCCGTGGACACGACGCGCTTTACGCCGGCGACCTTTGCAGTGAGCACGCTCATGTGAGCCGAGGCCAGCAGGGGATATTTGCCGCCCGGGATATAGCAGCCTACCGCATTCACCGGGATGTGCTTGTGGCCCAGCACCACGCCGGGATAGGTCTCGACTTCCACGTCCCGCATTGAATCGCGCTGGATCTGCGCGAAATTGCGGACCTGTTTTTGCGCGAAGGCGATGTCTTCGATTTCCCGGTCGGATAGCTGCTTGCGCGCCGCCGCGATCTCATCGCGCGACAAACGGAAATCGCTGGGATCCCAGTTATCGAATTTGCGGCTGTATTCGCGAACGGCGTCGTCTCCGCCTGCCTCGATGTGGCGGATGATGCCTTCGACCGTGGCGCGCACCTTGGCGTCGTCGTCGGTCTTGACCTCGGCCGTGCGGCCGCGTTTCAGGTATCTGATCATGATGATGTGGCCCTGCTCAGGCAATGAATGATGGATCGGGGGCTACACATTCAAAGCTTTGCATGCGTATGCAAATAAGGGAAAACCCCGGGGATTTCGCCAGGCAATGAAGCTCGCGCGATCAGCGGGAAAACCCCGATAGAACGGCATGTCGACTTCGATAGAATTCGTATTCACTTTCCAAAAATCATCGCTGTACATCGCAAACTCCCATTAATCACCATTTTCTCGCCTAGGCTTTTTGTTTTCAGTGTGGCGAGAGCAAAAAAATATGCCCACAACTGAATACGTATTCAATCCATCTGAAATAGATGTGCTGTTGAAACAGCCTTTGGGTGCGAAGCTTCCGGTGGTCGACCGGGCCGCGGGTGTCTACATCTATGACGCCGACGGCCGCGATTATCTGGACGGCTCCGGCGGCGCCATGACCGTATCGATTGGCCACGGCGTGCGGCCGGTGCTGGATGCGATGCGCGCGCAGGCCGAACGCGTGTGTTTCACCTATCGCTCGCATTTCACCAGCGAGGCGGCGGAATCCCTGGCGGCCGCGTTGACGGGCCTGGCGCCGCCCGGCGTCACTCACGCGTTTTTCGTCAACAGCGGATCCGAGGCCACCGAATTGGCGCTGCGCACCGCCCAGCAATACTGGCGTGACCGCGGCCAGCCCGGCAAAACCCACGTGCTGGGCCGGGCCATCAGCTATCACGGCATGACGATGGGCGCGCTCTCCATGTCCGGCCATAACGCCCGCCGGGCAGATTATGGCAACCTGCTGCACACGTTTGCCGTGGCCCCGCCGCCGTATCCCTATCGCTTTCCGCTATCGGGCGCCGATGCCGACGGCCACGGCGCGATGGTGTGGGACCGCATCATCCGCGAATACGGCGCGGACAAGGTCGCCGCCATCATCGTCGAACCGGTGGTGGGCGCGGCCGGCGGCGCGCTGACGCCGCCCATCGGATACCTGCGCGCCTTGCGCGATATCTGCGACCGCCACGACATACTGCTGATCGCCGATGAGGTGATTACGGGCATGGGCCGCACCGGAAAATGGTTTGCCTGCGAGCACGACGGCGTTTCGCCGGACATGATCGCTACCGGCAAGGGCATGACGTCGGGTTATAGCCCCATGGGCGCGGTGCTGTTCCATGAACGCATCATTGGCGCATTCGCCGCCACCGGAAAAACCGTGCCGTTCGGCCACACCTTCAGCGCAAACCCGCTCAGCGCCGCAACCTGCCTGGCGGTGGTGAACTACATGCGCGACCAGAACGTGCTGGAAAACGTCGCCGCCCGCGGCAAGCAGCTCGAAGCCGGCCTGCGCCGCCTGGCGCAGCGCTATCCGTGGATGGCGGACATCCGCGGCCGCGGCCTGCTATGGGGCTTCGAGTTCGTGGCCGATCCGCAATCCCGCACCCCGCCGGACGCGGCCCTGAATGCCAATGCATTGTTCACCGCGCATTGCTTCCGGGCCGGCCTGATCGTCTACACCGCCGGCATCGCGCCGTTGAACAACGCCACCTTGCTGGCGCCGCCCTTGGTGATCACCGAAGCGGAAATGGACGACCTGCTTACCCGCCTGGAAGCAGGAATGATCAGTTTCGCCTCTGAAATGGGTTTCACCGCATGACCGCCGCCCGCGAGGCGCGCAGCAACCCTCGCGGGCGGATCCGCAACTGAAGCAGCAATACCCACCATCCTGGCCAAGCACATTGCACGCCGGGCGGATCGCCCGGCATTTCAAGGGGAACATAATGATTTCAGGCAAAGGTATCGATCGCCGCACCGTACTGAAAGCGGGCGTCGCCGCATTGGGGTCGTCGCTGTCGGGGATTTCCTGGGCCCAGGGCACGGGCGACACATTGACGATGGGGATCATTTCGCAGCAGACCGGTACGTTCGCGTATGCGGGCGACCTGGTGCTGAAGGGCGCGCGGCTTGCCGTCGAAGAGCGCGGCGGGAGCATTCTCGGCAATAAGATCAACCTGGTGGTGCGCGATGACGAGGGCAAGCCCGCCGTGGGCGTGCGCCGCCTGACGGAAGCGATCGCGTCGGACAAGCTGCGCTACTTCGCGGGCAACTTTTCGAGCGCGGTCGGATTGGCCGAGCTGGAAGTCGCGCGCCAGGAAAAGGTGCTGCAGTATGCCGCCGGCGGAACCGAAGACATCACGGGGTCGCGATGCAGCCCGTATACCTTCCAATGGTCGGCCAACGCGTACACGGCGTTGCGGGCAACGCTGGACTACGTCAGCAAGACCATGCCGGACAAGAAGAAGATCTACACCATCACGGCGGACTACGCGTTCGGCCAATCGCTGCTGCGCTATGCGCAGGTGGCCGCCAAGGAACTGGGCCTCGAGCTGGTCGGCAACGACAACCATCCCTCGGGCGAACGCCAGTTCACGCAGTACTTCACCAAGGCCCTGTCCACCCGCCCGGACCTGATCTGCCTGCTGACGGCCGGCGCGGACGCCGTATCGGCGGTCCGCCAGTTCCACAGCTTCGGCGTGAAGACCGTGCAGCTCGTGGGGCCGTGGACCCTCGAAATCGAGCAGATGCAGGAACTGTCGCCCGCCATGCTCAACGGCATGATCCTGGGCTTGAACTATTACCAGGACATCGATACGCCGGTGAACAAATCGTTCGTCGAGCGCTACCTGAAGGCATACAAGACGGTGCCTTCCTACGCCGCGGCGTATGGCTACGATTCGATGCGCACGCTCTTCATGGCCATGGAGAAGGCGAACAGCATCGAGGTGGAGACGGTGATCAAGACGCTGGAAGGCATGCAGTACGACAGCATCTTCGGCCCCACGCATATCGACGTCCGCACGCACCAGACCGTGCGGCCGTACTACGTCGTGAAATGCAAGGCGCCCGAGGCCATGAAGAACAAATTCGATATGGCCGCCATCGTGTCGCAAGGGGAAAGCCCGCAGCCGCCCGAACTGAACCAGTGCAAGCGCACGGTGTGAGTTCGATTGTGTACGACACCAGGCGCGCGGCGCCTGGGCTAAATCCACAACAAGGCCAACCATGATTTCTTTGTTAGCCGCGCAACTCCTGAACGGGTTGGCGATAGGAATGGTCTACGCGTTGACCGCGTTCGGGCTATCCATCATCAAAGGGCTGCTCAACGTGCCCAACTTCGCGCATGGCGCGTTCTATGCCCTGGGCGCCTATGTCTGCTTTGCCGCCATGCAGGTCGGCATGCCTTTCGGAGTGGCGCTGCTGATCGCGTTCGTGGCGCCCGCGGTGGTGGGCATCGTCGTCGAAAAGCTGGGCGTGGCCCGCCTGATGAGCGGTCCGTATCTGTACCAGCTGCTGTTCCTGTTCGGCACGGCCCTCGTCCTGGAACAGCTGATCATCATCATTTGGGGCACGGTGGGGCTGAGCGCCCCGCCGCCGGAATTCCTGCAAGGCGCTTTCGACCTGGGGTTCACCTGGCTACCCAAGTACCTGGTGTTCAACGGCGCCATGGCCGCGCTGACCATCGCGATAGTCTGGCTGCTGATCGAGCGCACCCGCCTGGGGTCGCAGATACGGGCCGGGATCGACAAGCGCGAAATGGCGCAGTGCCTGGGCATAGACGTGTCCAGGCTGGTTACCGCCGGGTTCGCCCTGGGCTCGGGTCTGGCCGGCCTGTCGGGCGGGCTGGTGTTGCCGCTGCTGGGGGCCAACGCGACCATGGGGGCCGACATGCTGTCGATCGCTTTCGTGGTGCTGGTGATCGGCGGCCTGGGGTCTTTGTACGGCGCGCTGGCGGCCGGAATTCTGGTTGGCGTCATCCAGAGCGTGTCGTCCGTCTTCGTGCCGTCGGCCAGCACGGTGCTGATCTACGTGGCCATGGTGGCCACCTTGATGATTCGTCCCCAGGGACTGTTCGGGGAACGCTGATGCAACGCAAACCTTCCACCTATCTGATGTCGGCCATCGCCGTGGCCGTCGCCATCGCGGCGCCGCTGTGCATGCCCATCAATATCGCCACCGAGATCATGATCTTCGGCGTCTTCGCCCTGGCGACCTATCTGCTGATCAGCGTGGCCGGCCTCTATTCGTTCGGCCAGGCCGCGTTCTTCGGCGTGGGCGGCTATGTAGCGGGGTACGTGTACATCAACACGGAACTTCCCCTGATAGCGGGCCTGGTGCTGGCGGCGCTCGGCAGCGGGCTGGTCGCGCTGGCGGTCGGGATGATGAGCACCAAGCGGACAGGCATCTATTTCATGATGCTGACCTTCGCCTTCAACCAGATGATCTATTACCTGGCATACAGCTGGCACAGCGTGACGGGCGGCGAAGACGGCCTGGGGGGCATACGCAGGCCGGACATCTCGATTCCGGGCCTCGGCACGATCGACATTTCCAACCACGTGAATTTCTACGTCCTGGCGGCGGTGGTGTTCGTCGCCGCATTCGCGGGCCTGTATCAGCTGATACACAGCCCGCTCGGGCTGGTGCTGAACGCCGCCAGGCAGAATGCCCGACGCACCGCATCGCTGGGCTTTTCCGTCTACCGCGCCCAGTTGCTGGCTTTTGTGATCGCGGGGGCGATATCGGGGGTGGCCGGCGCACTGTTTGCGATGCTGTACCGGATCATGCCTATCGACGCGATCGCCTGGACCAACTCCGGCACGGCGGTATTCATGGTGATCATCGGCGGCATGTCGTCGATATTCGGACCGGTCATCGGCGCGGCGATTTTCATCTGGCTGCAGGGATTCTTCAGCGTCATATGGGCGCGCTGGCCGCTGCTGTTCGGCGTCTTCATCATCCTGGTGGTGCTGTTCCTGAAGGGAGGCGCCATTGAACTGTTCGACCGCGTGCGCCGCCTGTTCGGCCCCCGCGCGCGGGAAAGGAGCGTGTCATGAGCGCAGCGATCAGCGCGCCGGCCTATGCCTTCGAGGCTCGCCGCGTCACCAAGAAGTTTGGCGCCAACGTGGTCATCGAAGACCTGTCCATCGGTTTCGAACCCGGCATGCTGCACAGCATTCTGGGCCCCAACGGCGCCGGCAAGACCACCTTGTTCAATCTGCTGACCCGCGACCTGCCGGTCACCAGCGGGGAGATCCTGCTCAAGGGCTCGTCCGTCACCAATCTGAAACCCCACCAGATCGCGCGGCGCGGGGTAGGGCGTTCGTACCAGATATCCAGCGTCTACCTGGACCTGACCTTCCTGGAAAACGTATGGCTGGCCGCCTATCGCGCCGCCCATGGCGGGCGCACCGGCTGGTGGCGCAATGTGCGCAGCTACGACAGCCTGCGCGTCCAGGCCAGCGAATTGCTGCAAACGCTGGGGCTGGGGCAATACGAAAACACGCTGGCGAAGTCGGTGTCCTACGGCGATCAGCGCCTGCTTGAAATCGCCGTGACGCTGGCGACCCGGCCCCAGATTCTGCTGCTGGACGAACCGACCGCGGGCCTGTCGCAGCGCGAAACCGAACGGGTGAAGGCGTTCATCGCATCGATCAAGCCCGACTACACGATTGTGATGATCGAACACAAGATGAACGTCGTGATGGAAATTTCCGACCGCATTCACGTCATGAGCCGGGGCGCGCTGATCGCCGCCGGCACGGCGGAAGAAATTTCCAAGAACCAGGCCGTGCACGCCGCCTACTTCGGACTCTGAAAATGCTGCTAAAGATCGACTCGATCAATACGTTCTACGGCCCCAGCCAGGCCATACACGGCGTGTCCTTCGACATCGGCAACCGCGAGGTGGTGGCCTTGCTGGGCCGCAACGGCGCGGGCAAGTCCACGACGCTGCGGTCCATCATGGGCCTGAACCCGGTCGCCAGCGGCACGATCGCCTTCGACGGCCAGGATATTTCGCGCCTGTCGCCGCAGGCCATATCCAGGATGGGCATCACCCTGGTTCCGGAAACCCGGGATCCCTTCGTCCTGCTGACGGTAAAAGAGAACATCATGCTGGGGTATCGGCCGGGATCTCCCTACACGCTGGACCGGCTGATGGACCTGTTTCCGCTGCTGGCGGAGCTGCTCAAGAAGAAGGGCGGCGAGCTGTCCGGCGGGCAGCAGCAGATGATGGTCATGGCGCGCGGCCTGGCCATGGGGCCGCGGGTGCTGTTGCTGGACGAGCCCTCGCAGGGCCTGGCGCCCATCATGGTCAAAGCCGTGGCCAGCGTGCTGAAGCAACTGAAGGGCGAAGACCTGACGCTGTTGCTGGTCGAGCAGAACCTGAGCATGGCGCTCGAGATCGCGGACCGCGTGGTCGTGCTGGAAAACGGCAGCGTGGCCGACACCTTTACCAGCGAGGAGGGCCGGTCGAACCCGGCGCGCCTCGAACAATATCTCGCCGTGCACTGAGCGCCGCGCGCGGCCCCCTTACTTACATCGAACCGATGAGCGCACCTACCATGCATCCTCCCATCCTGGGCTACGTCACGCCGCTTGGCGCCCGACCCGGCCAGACCTTGTCGTTTCGCATCAGCTCGGCGGGCGACCAGCCGTTCACCGCGCGCGTCCTGCGCATCCATTGCGCAGACCCCAACCCCGAGGGGCCGGGAATGCAGCTCGAACCGGTAGACTTTGCGCTGCAAGCCAGTTATGCGGGACGCGAACTGCCGGTGTACCCGGGGGCCTGCGCGCTGGCCGCGCTCGACCCCGCCGCCCAGGGCGATGCGAAGCACATCGCGCTGCGCGTGCTGGCCAAGCCAACGCTGGTTCAAGGCGGACAGCAGGTGCTGGCCAGCCTGCAGGATGCCTCGGCGGCGCACGGGGTGGCGTTGGCCGTGGATGAGGGCGAATGGGTCGTCCTGGCCCTTCAGGGGCATGGGGCGGCGCCTGTCGCGCTGCGCACCGGCCTGCGCGCCGCGCAGGATCGCTGGCAATCGGTGTCCTTGATCCTCGCGCCGGCCGAGCGGCGCCTGGCCGTGCGCGTGGGCCCCGTGCCCGTGGGCACGCCGGGCGCGGGGCCGGCATTGCCGGAGCAGGAGGCGCAGCTGGATACGGGTGCCGTCCGCGTCGATTGGCGGCCATTTACGCATCTTTGCCTGGGCGCATTGTGGGCCGGCCACCCCAGCCAGGCATACAACGGCTTGATCGAAGCCCCCGCGCTGTATGCCGGCGGGCAGGCGTCGTCCCTGCAACGGCTGGCCCAATGGAACCTGGCCGATGCGATGCAGGAATCGTCCGTGCCAGGCGTGGAGCCTGGCATGCCGGCGCTGACGCTGGTCAACACGCCGGTGCGGGCCGTCCGGTCGTCGCGCTGGTCTGGCTTGAACCTGAACTGGAAGGAAGCGCCGGACGAGTATGCGGCCATGTACTTTCACGCCGACGCCTTGACCGATTGCGGCTGGCCGGAAAGCGTCAGCCTGCGCATTCCCCCGGGCGCGAAGTCCGGCGTGTACGGATTGGAGGTCGCGCACCCCGACGGCAGCGATACGATTCCGTTCTACGTGACGCCCGACCCCGATGGGCCGCGCGCGCGCGTGCTGTTCCTGGCGCCGACCCTGACCTACCAGGCCTATGCGAATCACGCTCGCGGCAACCATGCGGGCGCGCTGGCCGAGCGCATCGAGCAATGGGGCGCCTATCCGCACAACCCGGACGTGGTGACGCAGTTCGGCGCGTCTACCTATAACCGCCACAAAGACATGGCCGGCATCAGCCTGTCGTCGCGTTTGCGCCCGATACTGACGATGCGTCCCGGCTATCTGACGTTTCCGGATCCCAGGGGCTCGGGCCTGAGGCACTTCCCGGCGGACTCGCACCTGACGCACTGGCTGCGCGAAAAAGGGTTCGACTACGACGTGATCACCGACGAGGACCTGGACGACAAGGGCCTCGATGCCCTGCGCCCCTACGACGTGGTGCTGACCGGATCGCACCCCGAATACCATACGCGCCGCATGATCGAAGCCCTGGTGGCCTACCGCGAGGGCGGCGGATACCTGATGTACCTGGGCGCCAACGGTTTCTATTGGAAGATCGCCCGCCCCGCGGCGGCGCCCCATTTGCTGGAGATCCGCCGCGCCGAAGGCGGTATCCGCGCTTGGGCCAGCGAGCCGGGCGAGTACTACCACCAGTTGGACGGCGGCTACGGCGGTATGTGGCGCCGCAACGGGATTGCTCCGCAGTGCACGGGCGGGGTGGGGTTTGCCGTGCAGGGCGGGTTCGAAGGCGTGGGCTACCGGCGTACCCCGGAGTCCTACGATCCAGACGTTGCGTGGCTGTTCCAGGGCGTGGAGGGCGAGACCTACGGCGATTTCGGCCTGTCCGGCGGCGGCGCGGCCGGGTTCGAACTGGACCAGGTCGTGCCGGAGCTGGGCTCGCCCCCGTACCTGAAGATCGTGGGCATTTCGGACGGCCATGGGCCTAGCTTTAGAATAGCGCCCGAAGAAATCCTGACGTGGACCATCGCCGCGTCGATTCCTCGTAAGTACGAAGGCGTGCGCGCCCATATGGCAGTCGGTGTGGCCGAGCAGGGCGGCGGACTGTTCGCGGCGGGCTCGATCACCTTCCTGGGAAGCTTGTTGCACAACGGTTGCAACAACAATGTCTCGCGCATCGTCGAAAACTGCTTGCGTCATTTCCTGTCGATCTCGTTGGCGAAGCGCGGCGCCGACGGTGTGCCCCTTTGATTGGAAAACCAGAACGCGTGAAAAAGAAAGCTCCAACACAGAAGGACGTGGCCAGGTTCGCGGGCGTGTCCCAGGCCGCCGTGTCCCGGTTCATCTCGGGCAAGGGCGCCATTTCGCAGGAGGTCCGCGAGAAGATCCTGAAGGTCGTCGACCTGGTCGACTACCAGCCCAATCCGCTGGCGCGCGGCTTGAGCAGCGGCAAGTTCAACATCATCGCCATCGTGATGGCCAACATTACCAATCCCTGGTATCCCGTCGTGTTGGAGCTGATCACGCGGGAACTGCACCGGCGGGGATTGCAGACGCTGCTGTTCAACGCCACGCCTCCGCAAACGGTCGACGACCTGATGCCTTTGGTGCTGCAGTACCGTGTGCGCGGCGTCATCATCACCACCGCGTCGTTGACGACCCTGGGCGCCGATCTATGCGTCAAGCAAGGCGTGCCCGTGGTCATGTTCAACCGGTATGCGCAGACGGGCAACGGGCATTCCGTGTCCACCGACAACATCGGCGGCGGCCGGCTGGCCGCCGACGTGCTGCTGGAATCGGGCAGCAAGGTGCTGGGATACCTGGGCGGCATGCCGTCGGTATCCACCAACCGGGACCGGCGCACCGGATTCCTGGAGCGCCTGGCCGAACTGGGCATGACTTCGGTGCCCGTGCTGGAAAAGGAATTCACCTATGCCTGGGGCTACGAGGCCACGCAGATGCTGCTGGCGCGCCACCCCGACATCGATGCGCTGTTCTGCGCCGACGATGAAATCGCCTCGGGCGCCATCGATGCGCTGCGCTTCGCCCTGGGCAAGCGCGTTCCGGAAGACGTGCGGGTATTCGGCTTTGACGATCATCCCGTCGCCTCGAACGCCGCCTACCAGATGACCACGATACGCCAGCCCGTCGAAGACATGATCACCGCGGCCATAGAGCTGTTGCTGCAGGATAGCGGCAAGAACGAGCGCCGCCTGCTGCCGGGGCAACTGATCTATCGGAATTCCACGCCGGAAAAACGCTGATCCGTGGCGTTTGCCCCCTTTCTTGTGACTACCAGGAGGAATCCATGGCTATCGCAGTTCCCCGCATCGATGTGGCACGTGAGTTTCTGGATGAATTGCTGCGCGTAAGCGCGAGCGGCGACGGCGGCGTCATCCGCATCGCCTACGGGCAGGGCGAGCAGGAAGCCCACGACGCCCTCCGGGCCATCGGCGGCAAGCATGGGTTTCCGGTGGAGCAGGATTTTGCCGGCAATACCTATGTCCGCCTGAAAGGCCGCGACAGCGCGGCAAAGTGCGTCGTCATCGGGTCGCACCTGGATTCCGTGCCGCATGGCGGCAACTACGACGGGGCGCTGGGCGTCGCCATCGGGCTGGCCGCTATCGCCGGCATTGCGGCCAGCGGCCGCCCCCTGGACCGCGACGTGCTCGTCATGGGCGTGCGGGCCGAGGAAAGCTGCTATTTTCCCGCGCCGTACATCGGCAGCCGCATGGCGCTGGGCGACTTGCCGGCCCACACATTCAACAGCCTCAGGCGCAGCGATACGGGGCGCAGCCTGGCCGACCACATGCAGGAGCTGGGTTTCGATCCCGCAGCCGTCCTGCGGGGCGAGCTGTATCTTTCGGCCGATACGGTCGCCTGTTATCTCGAGGCGCACATCGAACAGGGGCCCGTCCTGGAAAACGAAGGAATTCCCCTGGGGATCGTCCAGGCGATCGCCGGCGGGCCGCGTTGGCGCGAAGGGCGCATCTACGGCACCTACGCCCACGCCGGTGGCGCCCCGAAAGGATATCGGCAGGATGCCGTCGCCGCGCTGGGCGAATTCATCCACGAGGTGAATCGGTTGTGGGACCGCTTTCACGAGCAGGGCATCTATACCTTGTTCACGTTCGGCATCATCGGCACCGATCCCGACATGCACACCTACAGCCGCGTGCCTGGAGAGGCGCGGTTCTGCCTCGATACCCGCTGTATCGATACGGACGTTCGTGTCCGGATCGGCCAGGAAATCGACAAGATCGCCCAAGCTATTTCCGCGCGTCATGGGGTTACCTTCGAATGGGGGCCCGATTCGGGACCCAATATCTCGCCCATGGACCCGGGCATGCAGGCCGGGCTGCAGGCCGCGGCGGAACGTCTAGGCGTGCCCTGCAAGGCAATGGCCAGCGGCGCGGGCCATGACGCATCCGCCTTCGCGGACCTGGGCATCCCGTCGGCCATGCTGTTCATCAGAAACCAGCACGGCAGCCACAACAAGGACGAAACCGTGCAGATGGAAGACGTGCAGCTTGGCGCCTCGGTGCTTGCCGAGTTCCTGTGCGCGACGTTCGGCCAAGATGCGCGCGGTTGAAATATGCACTTGATTGTCCAGCGGGACACGCCGTTATCCGACGGCGAGGCCGCGCGCATCGGGGCGCTGTTCCAGGCCGAGGAGGGCCGCCGTATCCATGGCGGCGGCCTGCGCTACACCCTGGCTGCTACCGCGGCCAGCCGGGCGGCCATTCATGAACTGGGGCGCGAGCACGGGTTGGATACCGCGGTGATCGGGTCTTTCCGGCGTCTGTCGGATTTCAAGTTGCTGGTGTTCGATATGGATTCGACCTTGATCGATATCGAATGCATCGATGAACTGGCGGACCTGGTCGGCAAGAAGGGCGAAGTCGCCCGCTTGACCGAGCAGGCCATGCAATCCGGCGCCGTTGACTATGACACCAGCCTGCGCCTGCGCACGCGATTGCTGGCCGGTTTGCCGGTAGACACGTTCGAAACCCTGTATGCCGAGCGGGTGCGCATCACCCCCGGCGCGAGCGCCCTGATCGCCGCCGCCAGGCAGGCCGGCCTGAGGACCGCCATCGTCTCCGGCGGCTTCGACTATTTCACCGGACGGGTGCGCGCGGAATTGGGCCTGGACGTCGACCTGTCGAACCATCTGGAAGTGGCGCAAGGGCGGCTGACGGGGGAGTTGCTGGGCACGCTGATCAATGCAGACGTCAAGGCCAGGCATGTCGCGCAACTGTGCCGCGAGCTCGGCGTGCCCACGTCGGACGCCATCGTGGTGGGCGACGGCGCCAATGACCTGAAGATGATGGCGCTGGCCGGCCTGTCGGTCGGCTATCGCCCCAAGCCGGTCGTACGCGCAACGGTGGATGCGGTCATCGACCGCCTCGGGCTGGACTCGTTGCTCAACGTGCTGGGCGCTTGCCGCCCGGTATCATGAGGGGCACGCAGGACGAGCCGCCAGAAAAGAACATGAGCCCGACATGACGCCCGCCAATTCCCGCGTCCAACGCTTCCCTTCGAACGCCCGGGGCCGCGATTTTGCCGTGGGCGACATCCACGGCCATTTCAGCCGGCTCGATGCGGCGCTGGCTGCCGTCGGGTTCGCGCCCGGCCGCGACAGATTGTTTTCCGTCGGGGACCTGGTCGATCGCGGGCCGGAATCTCGCGATGTCCTGGCCTGGCTGGACCGCCCCTGGTTTCATGCCATCTGCGGCAATCACGATCTGATGACGCTGCGTCGCGCGATGAACGACCCGCTTCCGGACGTCGATCATCGGGTTCATGGGGGCGCATGGCTGGATGCCTGCGATCGCGACACCCAGGCGCGCATCGCGGCCCGCCTGAGCGCCTTGCCGCTGGCGATCGAGGTGGAAACGCCCCAGGGCGTGGTCGGCCTCGTGCATGCCGACTTCCCCTATGACGATTGGCAGGCCATCCACGACGCTGGCTTCAGCCCGGAGGACGAGGATGCCTGCCTGTGGTCCATCGACCGCTATCGGATGCAATACGCCCAGCCGGTGCGCAACGTGCGCGCCGTGGTCCATGGGCACATGACGCTGCGCAAGCCGGCGCAGCTTGGCAACGTCTACTACATCGATACCGGGGGATGGCAGGACGGCGGAAGGTTCACCTTGCTGGACCTGCACACGCTCAAGCCCGGGCGGTGATTGCAGGGCCGGGGCGGGGGGGGCGGGCGGGTTCGCATGTAGAGATCTCTACAATATTGCAGAGATGGAACCGCGTGTCTATTCTGCCATCCATGGACCCCTCGCCCACTTCCTCCTGGCTCCTGCTCATCGTCAGCCTGCCGACGGGTGGCGCCACGGCGCGCATGCGCATCTGGCGCGCGCTCAAGGCGCTCGGCTGCATTGCTTTGCGTGATGGCGCATACCTGCTGCCGGCGCATGCTGAACAAGCTGAACAACTGGCCGAGCTTGCCACTGAGACCAGCGAGGAAGGGGGGCAGTCCTGGCTGTTGCGCGTCCAGCCCCGAAACGCAGACGAGTCCGCCGCGCTCCAGGCCCTGTTCGACCGAACGGCCGACTATGACGACTGGCTGGCCGAACTGTCCGAGGCGCGCCAGACCCTGGCGACCCTGAGCCTGGCCGAGCTGAACCGGCTGCTGCGCCGGCATGAGCGCAGTTTTCACGCGCTGCGCCGGATCGACTTCTTTCCTGGCGACACCGCGCTGCGCGCGCAGGCGCAGTGGCGCGATTTCTCCAACGCCATCGAGGCGATGCTCTCGCCGGGCGAGCCGCATATGGCCGAAGGCGGCATTGCGCGCCGCGATCCCGTTCACTACCAAGGCCGCCGCTGGGCGACGCGGCGCCGTCTTTGGGTCGATCGCGTCGCCTGCGCCTGGCTGATTCAGCGCTTCATCGACCCCGCCGCGCAATTCCTATGGCTGGAAAGTCCGGCGGACTGCCCGCCCGATGCCCTGGGCTTTGATTTCGACGGCGCCACGTTCACGCACGTGGGCGATCGGGTGTCGTTCGAGGTCCTGCTAGCCAGTTTTGGGCTCGATGAGAATCGCGGCCTTGCACAGTTGGGGACCTTGGTGCATGCGCTCGACGTGGGCGGCCCCGCGGCGCCGGAAGCCGCCGGCTTTGAGGCCATGCTGGCCGGCGCCCGCAAACGCCTGCCCGGCGATGATGCCTTGCTGGCCGAAGTCGGCGCAGTGCTGGATTCCCTGTATGCCCACTTTTCCGGCGGCCGCGGCAAAACCTGAGTCCTCCTGTCCAAGGACGCATCGTGAATCCCTCCCAAGAATCCGCCCGCGGCGGCGCAACGCCGCGAGTCTCGCCGCCAGCCTATACGCTCTGGCAACTCGTCCGGTATTTCATCCGGCTGGGAACGCTGGGCTTTGGCGGCCCGGTCGCCTTGGCGGGCTATATGCGCCGGGACCTGGTGGAAGGGCGGGGCTGGATCACCGACGGCGACTACAAGGAGGGGCTGGCGCTGGCCCAGCTTGCGCCGGGTCCGCTGGCCGCGCAGCTCGCCATCTATCTCGGTTACGTGCATTACCGCATCCTCGGCGCCACGCTGGCGGGCATCGCCTTCGTGCTGCCGTCCTTCTTCATGGTCGTGGCTCTGGGCTGGGCCTATGTGCATTTTGGCGGCCTGGCCTGGATGCAAGCCGTGTTCTACGGGGTGAGCGCGGCCGTGATCGGCATCATTGCCATCAGCGGCTACAGGCTCACCGCCAAGAGCGTGGGCGAGGACAAGCTGTTGTGGGCCATCTATCTGGCGCTGGCGGCCGTCACCGTCATTACCGAATCCGAGAGTGCCTGGCTGTTTCTCGCCGCCGGCCTGCTGGTCTGGTTTCGTCGCGCGCCGCCCAAATGGCTGAAGTCCGCCCATTTGCCGGCCGCTGCGGCGGTATCCCTGCCGGCGGGAGCGACGCTGAGCACGCTGGACTGGCCGCTGCTCGCGCAGATCGGCTTGTTCTTCGCCCAGGCCGGGGCCTTCGTTTTCGGCTCGGGGCTGGCGATCGTGCCGTTTCTCTATGGTGGCGTCGTGACCGACTTCCACTGGCTCAACGATAAGCAGTTCGTCGATGCCGTGGCGGTGGCGATGATCACGCCAGGGCCGGTAGTCATCACGGTCGGCTTCATCGGCTACCTGGTCGCCGGCCTGCCAGGCGCCTGCGCGGCGGCCCTGGCTACCTTCCTGCCGTGCTATCTGTTCACCATCATTCCGGCGCCGTACTTCAAGAAGTACGGCAAGCTGCCCGCGATTCTTGCTTTCGTTGATGGCGTGACCGCCGCCGCGATCGGCGCGATCGCGGGCGCGGTCGTCGTCATCGCCCGGCGCACGATCGTCGATGTGCCGACATTGCTATTGGCGGTGGCCGCAGTGCTGTTGCTGCTGCGCTTCAAGAAGCTGTCCGAACCGATGATTGTTGCGGGCGCGGCGCTGATCGGCCTGGCCGTCTATCCCCTGGTGCACTAAGTCCTTTTCAAGGAGCCCATCATGCGATGGATCACTCGTGAACGCCCCAAGATCGACCGCATCGCCTGCCCATGGCTGATCGCCCGCTTCATCGACAACGCGCCGGAGTTTCTCTACGTGCCGGCGGGCGATGTTCTGCGGATTGCCAAGGAAACCGACGCGATCCCCTACGACATCCCCGGTGTGGAACTGTCGCACGTTGGAGAACTGTGCAGTTTTGACGCCTTTCTCGATAAGTACAAGCTGGCGGGCAGCCCGGCGCTGCAGCGCTTGGCGGGGATCGTGCGCGGCGCCGACACGTCGCGCCTGGATCTGACTCCGCAGTCGGGCGGGCTATATGCCCTGTCGTTAGGCCTGTCCCACCTGTTTGCCGACGACCATGCCATGCTCGCCCAAGGCATGGTCATGTACGACGCGCTGTATGCCTGGTGCCAGTATGGCCAGAGCGAAACCCATCGATGGCCGCCCGCCATGCCGGCGGCATGAGGCCGGGTGCCGCTGCCATCCGCCGTGACCGCGCTGGCGGGCAGGAAACAAAAAAGCCTTGGAGCACTTTCGTGGTCCAAGGCTTTTCCGTCTGGAATTTGGTGGAGCGGAGGAGGATCGAACTCCCGACCTTCGCATTGCGAACGCGACGCTCTCCCAGCTGAGCTACCGCCCCAAAAGCAAGACCGCAACTATACATAAAGCCGCGGCCGGACGCAAGCGATGTTGGCGTCAGACGAATTCCAGGGTGGCTACCACCGGCGCGTGGTCCGACGGCTGTTCGTTGCGGCGGGGTTCCTTGTCGATCGAGCACGCGACGCAGCGCTTGACCAGGGGGGCCGACAGCAGCACGTGGTCGATGCGCAGGCCGGCGTTGCGGCGGAATGCGAACTGGCGGTAATCCCACCAGCTGAAGGATTTCTCGGGCTGCTCGAACAGGCGGAACGAATCGGTCAGGCCCAGGTCGAGCAGGGCGTTGAAGGCGGCGCGCTCGGGTTCGGATACGAGGACCTGGCCTTCCCATTTTTCCGGATTGTGCACGTCTTCGTCCGCGGGGGCGACGTTGTAGTCGCCCAGCACCGCCAGGCGCGGGTATTGCTTGATTTCTTCCACCAGCCAATTGCGCATGGCCTCGAACCATTCCAGTTTGTACGCGTACTTGTCCGAGCCGACCGATTGGCCATTGGGGCAATAGGCGCAAACCACCCGCACATCGCCTTCCGGGCCGGGAAACGTCAGGGCCAGCACGCGCTGCTGCGGATCTTCGTAGCCGGGAATATTGCGTTCCATGGCGGTGCCGGGGATCCGCGAAACGATCGCGACGCCGTTGTACGTCTTCTGGCCGGCCCAGACGGCGTGGTAGCCGGCCTCGGTGAAGGCGGTTTCGGGGAACTTGTCGTCCGTGAGCTTGAGTTCCTGGATGCACAGCACGTCGACGGGATTGGCGGCAAGCCAGTCCAGCACTTGCGGCAGGCGCACGTTCAGGGAGTTCACGTTCCAGGTGGCTAATTTCATGTTTCGCGTAGACGGTTCATGGATGCGGCTTTTCGGGCGGCAGCCGGGCAGAGGGACAGATGATACCGCGCCCATGCCGCGCGCCGTTTTCCAGGGGCCGTTCAAGGGTGTCCGGGCGCCGGGTTCAAGGGCGCTGGGTGCCCGGTCCTTGATATGTGAGCAGGTATGTCGCCGTGTTCACCCGCTTCCATTCGCAGGTGAATTTGTGATCAATATACAAAATGTTCGATTTTCTGTGCATTCCTAATACTTAAAGGTTCAATGAATGGATACGCTCCTAACGGTTCCCTGAACGGAGAGCGGCATGAAAGGCCTTGATTTGGAAACGGTTCCTCCCGGTGTCCCGATAGTCGGCTGGCTGCTGGACGGGCCGCAGCCCGAGTTCACCGATGTGGTCAGTGTCGCCCGCCGCTGGATGGCGGACGGCCAGCGCGTCACGGAAGTGATACGCGCGGAGGACTACCGGGCTATGCCGATGGCAGGCCCCGAAAGGACCGTAATGCGTGCCTGCGGCCGCGCAGGCCGGGGTTGACGCGCAGGGAGTCGAGCATGAGAACAGGAGTGATCAGGCTGAACGGATATCGGCTCGAATACGAGCTGCGGCCGCTCGCGGCCCACAGGGGTTATGAAGCCTGGGTGCGGACGGCGCCCCACCATGAATGGACCCGCATCGGCGTGGGCGACTCGGCGTTCATCAGCGAAGACGCCGCCCTCAAGGGCATCCGGTACGCCGCCGGCGAGATCAGCGCCCGCCGGCTGCAGGCCTAGCGGCGGCGCCCTAGCCGGGGGCGGGGGCTCAGCCCTTTACCAGGCCGCCGTCGACAATCAGGTTCTGGCCCGTTACGGCGCGCGACCAGGGGCTGGCGAAGAACAGCACGGCATCGGCGAACTGCGCGGGCGTGGTGACTTCGCGCAGCGGGGTGCCCGCGGCGATCAGGTCGAACACCGCCTCCGGGGTGGCGGCCGAGGCGTCCGTGGTGCGCAGCAGGCCGCCCGACACCATATTGACCGTGATGCCGTCCGCGCCCAGCTCCTGCGACAGGGTGCGGGTGAAGGCCAGCAACGCCGCCTTCGCGGCGGTGTAGTCGTGGTAAGGCACGACGGGATTCTGGACCAGGTTGGTGCCCACGTTGACGATGCGTCCGCCGCCGGCGGCGCGCATGCCGGGCAGCACGGCCTGGGTCGTGTTCAGCGCGGCGCGCACGCTGCCTTCGAGTTGCGCATTCATCCGGGCCCAGTCCAGCGTGTCGGCATGCGGCCGCGCGTCGCCGTCGAACTGGAAAGCGGGCAGGGCGTTGTTGACCACGGTGCCGACGGGCTGGCCGAAGTGTTCGCTGGCCTGGGCGACCATGGCGGCGACGGCCGCCGGGTCGCGCACGTCGGCGCGTAGCGCCAGGGCGCGGCCCGGCGCCGTGGCGGCCAGGTCCTGCGCGCGTTCGGCGCTGTTCAGGTAGTTGATGACGACCTTGGCGCCTTCGCGCAGGAAGGCCTGCGCGATGGCGGCGCCCAGGCCGCGGCTGGCGCCGGTGACGATGACGAGTTGCTGGTCCAGGTTCGGTGACGGGCGTTGCGATGACATGGGTAAAAGGCTTCCTGCTCAGTGTTCCGGGCCGCTGTTCAACATGCGGCTGCGGGCTTTTTCAATATGGGCGCGCATGACGTTGCGAGCGCCTTCGGCGTCCTGTTCCTGGATCAGCCGGTAGATATGGCGGTGTTCGTCGATGGCGGCGCGGGTGCGTTTCCAGGGCTCGCTGTGGACCAGGTGGCGCATGACGTTCACGGCGTGGCTGACGTCGTACTCCAGCGATTTCAGCACCTGCACGAAGCGCTGGTTGCCGGTGGCCGCCGCGACGGCGCGATGGAAGCCGTAATCGTGGTGGTGGGCGATGGCGCCGGATGCGTCGGCCTCTTCGTAGCCCGTCAGCATGCGGTCCATCTCGCGCAGGTCATCGTCGGTGCGGCGCAGGGCGGCCAGGTAGGCGCACTCGGGCTCGATCACCATGCGCAGCTCCAGGCCTTCCAGGATGTGGCCGACCCGGCGCGCCGGATCCACCGCGGGCATGCCGCCCATCAAATCGGGCTTGGCGCGCACATAGGTGCCCGAGCCGCGGATGGAGTCGACGAGCTGGTCCTCGCGCAGCCGGTCCAGCGCCTGCCGCACCACCGGCCGCGACACCTCGAACAGCGCCGCCAGCTCCAGTTCGGTGGGCAGCTTGCTGCCCGGCGCGATCTTGCCGGTGGCGATGGCGTAGAACAGGCTTTCGTACACGCGCTCGGCGAAGCGTTCGGCACGCACGTAGCCGAGCCCGGACGCCACTTCCGCCAGCACGTCCAGTTCGGGGCGGGGGCGGCTGGCGGCTTCCAGCAGCGAGGCCAGCTGCGGATCGCGCACATTGCTCATCGACGGTCCTGAATCGGTAAGGCGGGGTTTGTCAGTCGGCATGACAAGTCCGGGGTGGCGTTAAATCGCTGAATTATTAGGGATAACCCGAGATGTCAGGAAAATATCCTGACTCTTGGGACAAAAGCTGTCAATTCAATTGACAAGTTGTCGGCGGCTCCCGTAACTTGGTCCGATCGCGCAACGCGTCTTACCTCATTCCCGCAACCGGCCGTCCGGCCGCTACTTTACTCCGCACATCGTGACTCAGAAGAACTTTATCGCCAATCAATGGGTGGCCGCGGCCACCGGTGAAACCATTCCCGTCCTGAACCCGTCCGATGGCAAGCCTTTCGAGGCGATCGCGCGCTCGGGCCAGGCCGACATCGACCGTGCCGTGACGGTGGCCCGCGAGGCGTACGAAGGCGAGTGGGGCCAGATGGCGCCCGCCGCGCGCAGCCGCCTGCTCATGAGGATCGCCTTCGCGCTGCTGGACCGCCAGGAAGAGCTGGCGCAACTGGAGTCGGCCGACACCGGCAAGCCGATCAAGCAGGCGCGCGCCGACGCCGCGGCCGTGGCGCGTTATTTCGAGTTCTACGCCGGCGCGGTCGACAAGCTGCACGGCGAGACCATTCCCTACAACCCGGGCTTCACGGTGCTGACCGTGCGCGAGCCGCACGGCGTCACGGGCCATATCGTGCCCTGGAACTACCCCTTGCAGATCTTCGGCCGCAGCGTGGGCGCGGCGCTGGCCGCCGGCAATGCCTGCGTGGTCAAGCCGGCCGAAGACGCCTGCCTGTCGCTCCTGAAGCTGGCGGAGATCGCCGCCGAAGCGGGCCTGCCGGCCGGCGCCCTGAACATCTGCACCGGCTACGGCCACGAAGCCGGCGCGGCGCTGTCCGCGCACCCGGGCATCGACCACATTTCCTTCACGGGCTCGCCGCAGACCGGCAAGATGGTGGCGCACGCCGCCGCCGAGAACCACGTGCCGGTCACCCTGGAACTGGGCGGCAAATCGCCCCAGATCGTGTTCGACGACGCCGACCTGGACGCCGCCCTGCCGGTGCTGCTGGGCGCCATCATCCAGAACGCGGGCCAGACCTGCTCCGCGGGCAGCCGCGTGCTGATCCAGCGCGGTGTGTATGAAACCGTGCTCAAGCGCCTGTCGGACGCATTCTCCGCCACGGTCACCGGCCCGGCCGCGGCGGACCTGGACGTGGGCCCGCTGATCAATGCCCGCCAGCAGGACCGCGTGCGCGGCTTCCTGGCCGAAGCGGAAGGCGCCGGCATGAAGGTCGC
>NZ_JBLZXF010000026.1:0-71276 GCF_050285585.1 Achromobacter sp.
GAACTTGTCGGCGCTGGTTGTGATGAACCCTTGCTTGAGAATGCCGTCTATAGCCATATTCGTCTCTGATAGCGTGCTGTGAGATAACCCGGCGGGTCATTCCCAATCCAGCGCGCCCTTTTTCCATTCGTAGATGAAGCCGACGGTGAGCACGGCCAGGAAGACCATGACCGTCCAGAACCCGACGAGCCCGACCGTGCCCTGGGCGATGGCCCACGGGAACAGGAACGCGATTTCGAGGTCGAAAAGAATGAACAGAATCGCCACGAGGTAGTAGCGCACGTCAAACTTCATGCGGGCGTCTTCGAAAGCCTCGAAGCCGCACTCATACGGCGAAAGCTTCTCGGCGTACGGACGCCGCGGACCAAGGAGGGAGCCGGCCGTTAGAAGCGCGAACCCGATGAGGGTGGCCACTACGATAAACAGCAGGACGGGGAAATACTGTTGCAGGTTCATTCAGGCGTCCGTCAAATGCGCAAACCTTAGGATTGTAGCATTCGCGCGGTTACTTCTGGCTGAACTCTGTAGCCCGAACAGCAGGTGAAAGACTGCATTCCTCAGATGGAACAGTCGCAGCTTTCCGGACAGCGCTGCAAGCTTACAACAGCCGGCCCGAACCTCTCCGCCAGGCGCCGGAAATCCGTCCACAGGGCGAAAAAAAACCACCCCGAAGGGTGGCTTTCATGCGAACGGGCCGAAGCCCGTTCGCACGCTTTGAATCCAGGCAGGACTTGCGCCCTGCTTTGGATTAGAAGCGGTGACGGATACCGACGCCGACAGCGGTCGACTTGACGTCGTCGATGAAGGCGTAGTTCTTGGCGTACGAACCGTAGGCGTACAGGTTGGTGCGCTTCGACAGGTCGTAGGTGTAGCCCAGCGAGAAGACGTTCATCTTGTCGTCGCCGCCCGTCAGCTTGTCGTTCGACGGGTCAACCATTTGCCACGAACCGAACAGCTTGCTGGCGCCGCCGATGGGGGCGCTCAGGCCGACCATGTACGAATTGGCCTTGAAGCCGTCAGCGAAGATGTTGGTGCCCAGGACGTCACCGGAGGTGATGCCGTTGATGCCTTGGCCGCCGAACCAGCCGTCGGTCGTGCGGGCATAGGCCAGCGACAGCTTGACGACTTCGAAGTCGTACGAACCGCCGATGCCATACGAACGCGGGGTAGCGTCAACAGCAGCTTGCGACTGGTTGTTGCTGGCGTTCAGTTGGTCGTACGACAGAGCGACGTTCAGGGGGCCGTTGACATAGCGCAGGCCGGTGGTGATGCCACGGACGTTGTCGGCGGTGCGGAAGCCAACGCGGTCGGCGCCAGCGTTGTCGTCAACGCTGAACGAGTAGCCAACGCCGAACTGGAAGCCGCTGAAGGACGGGGTTTGGTACATGACCATGTTGTCCCAGCGAACCGTGTTCATCGCGCTCATGCCCATGCCGATGTTGGCTTGGCCGAAGCCGGCGCCGAACGGATCGATCGAGCCGAAGTACTTCGAGGCGATGTTGGTTTGACGACCGAAGTCCAGTTGACCCCAGCTGTCGGAGGCCAGACCGACCGTGGCTTGACGGCCGAACAGACGGCCACCTTGAGCCGACTTGCCGTTGCCCGAATCAAAGCCCGATTCCAGTTGGAAAACAGCGCGCAGGCCGTCACCCAGATCTTCCGAACCACGCAGACCCCAGCGCGAACCGTTCTGGACGCCGTTGATCATGCCAAAACGGCTGCCGTTTTGGGCATCAGTACCGCCGCTGATCTTGTTGTAGCCGAGGCCCGTGTCGATGATGCCGTACAGGGTGACAGACGTTTCTGCCTGGGCGACACCGGCAAAACCGGCGAGCAGGGCGGCAGCGAGCAGAGTCTTTTTCATTTAAGAAATCTCCGTTGATTTGAGTGACAAGAGCAGCAATCCAGCAAACCAGCCTGCCGCCCCCCTAACTCCGCGAAGGGAAGTTGACGCTATTGCATCAAAAATCAGGGGGGCTGGCTATGGTCGGCATCAGAAAAGTGCAGGTTTGCGACAGGCTTGTTGGGATATTGCAACATCCCGCCGACGCTCCGACGATCCCGTTGGGGCTTACCCTAGCAAAAGTGGACAAGGTCCTATTCATGCGACTTTCAGCCCTGCCCCTAATTATTGGGCCCATTTCGGCGGCCATGTTCGCGCCGGATTTCATGCCGGCGAGTCCCCATTCCGGCGCTGCGCGCAGCCGCCCGCCCGCGTATCCCTCTAGAGCCTCCCCCGGCCCGTCCCGGCTTCGTCCGGCGCCTGGCAAATAACATTGTTATAAATAAAAATCGCCGATATGATCGAACGCACCGGATCCTGCTTCCACGCCATGCCCTCCTCCTCTTCCCGCCCCGGCCGCAATGAACGCCTGAACGCGCTGCGCCGGCAGCTCGTTCTCGATGCCGCCCAGCGCGTGTTCGAGCGCGACGGCCTGGAAAAAACGACGATCCGCGCGATCGCTGCGGAAGCCGGCTGCACCACCGGCGCGATCTACCCATGGTTCGCCGGCAAGGAAACCATCTATGGCGCGCTGCTGGAGGAGTCCCTGGAGCGCCTGCACGCCCACCTGAGCCGCGCGGCGGAAGCGGCGGACGCCCGGACGGCCGCGCGCAGCGCGATCCACGCCTTCTTCGGCTACTACGCCGAGCGCCGCACGGACTTCTCGCTGGGCATGTACCTGTTCCAGGGGCTGGGGCCGCGCGGGCTGGGCCGGGAAATGGACGAAAGGCTCAATGCGCGCCTGCGCCAGTGCGTCGACCTGCTGGGCCAGGCCCTGGCCAGGACGAAGTCGTGGAGCGCCGCCGTGGTGGAGGTCGAACAGATGAATCTCTTCACCTACCTGATGGGGCTGCTGCTCCTGCAGCACACCCATCGCCTGAAATCCCTGGGCCAGCGCGCGGACGCGCTGCTGGACAACTACTGCCACGCCCTGGAACAACGATGACCGCAACCGACCTGGACACCCGGACCGAGGCTCCGCTGATCAGCCTCGCCGATTTTCACATCCTGCTGGCGGACCAGCACCCCTTCTCGATGCTGCTGGGCATCGACGTGCTGCGCATCGGCCACGGCACGGCGCGCGCCGTGCTGCCCGCGCGCGACGCCCACCAGCGGCTGGGCGGCATCGTCGCCGGCCCCATGCTGATGGGGCTGGCCGACCTGACCATGTACGCCGCGGTGGTGGGCGCCACCGGGCAGGCGCACGCCGTCACGGCCAGCCTGACGATCAATTTCCTGCGCAAGAGCCCGGCGGGCGCGATTTACGCCGACGCCCGGCTGCTCAAGGTGGGGCGGCTGTCGGCGGGAGAAGTCATCCTGACCGGCGAGGGCTCGGACGAGCCCCTGGCCCATATCGTGAGCACGTGGTCGGTGCCCAAGCCATGAGCCTGCGCGTCAGCATCGTCGGCATGGGCAGGACCGGCACGCAGGCCGCCCAGCGCCTCCTGGCGGCGGAGCCGGACATCGCCCTCACCCTGTACGACATCGAGCCCGATCGCTGCGAGGACTTCCGCGGCAGCGCCACGCTTGCCACGTCCGCGCGCGAGGCGCTTGCGGAATCGGACACCATCGTGCTCGCCTTGCCCCGCGAGCGCGAGATCGACCGCACCCTGGAGCGCTTCAGCGACGGCAACGTAACCGCAGCCATCGCCGGCAAGCTGATCGTGGACCTGGAGCCGCCGTCCGCGGAGCGCGCGCGCCGGCTGAACCAGGCCATCGTCGCGGCGGGCGGGCGCTACGCCTGCGCGCCCTTGGTCGCGGCCGAGGCCGCGGGCGCCGCCGAAGCGCGCTTATTGCAGGCGCTCGCCCCGCTCGCCTGACGCGCGCAGGCCGCGCTCCGCCGCGACGCACAGGGCCAGCCAGCCCAGGCTGACCGAAAAGCCCGCGATCACATCGCTGGCGAAATGGACCTGCAGCAGGATGCGGCTGAGCCCGATCGCCACGATGAGCGCCGCCAGGACCGCAATGCCCGGCAGCCGCCAGGACGGCGGCGCCAGCCGCCACAATAGATAGCAGGCCGTGCCGTAGACCGCCATGGAGGCCGAGGAGTGGCCGCTGGGAAAGCTCCATCCCGCCGCGCTGGCGTAGCCGTGGTCGTGTTCCGGGCGCAGCCGTTCGAAATTCTGCTTGAGCAGCCAGTTGAGCGCGCCGCCCGCGCCCGTGGTGATGGCGCAGAACGCCGCCAGCCGCCATTGCCGGTTCCAGAGCAGGTACAGCGTCATCAGCACGCTTATCCCCGTCAGGAAATTCCGGTCGCCCAGATAGGTGAACCAGGACAGCAGCCATAGCAGGGGCATCGACATCGACATGCTCAGGGAACCGGCCAGGGCCCTGTCGAACTCCACCACCGCGCCCTGGCTGCCGACCGCAATGGCCAGGGCCAGGAACACCGCGAAGGAGGCGCCGATGCCCAGCGCGAAGCACAGCCCGCGCCCTCGGCGCGACAGGCCGCGGCAGCAGCGCGCGAACAGCAACGCCCCCGCGCCGCTCAAAAGCGGCAGCAGGATGAACAACAGCAGGGCATGGGCCGCGGCCCACGCGGCATAGACGTCCGTCATTTGCAAGCGTCCATGAGAAGATTCTCGCCGCCGGCCACGCTACCGCGCGACAAGCGTCTTGTCGACCGGCGCGAATGCATTCGTCCCCGCGGCGTAATCCCACCGCTCGACGTGGCAGCCGCCCTCTGCCTCGCGCGTAATCACATTCACCGAGTTGGGAATCTTGCCGCGCACCCGATGCGAGCAGGTGGTCCCCGCCTGGACGATCCAGCCGCCGGCCGGCGCGGACGGGTCCAGCGGCAGCACGTAGGGCAGATGGATATGGCCGCCAAGCACGAGATCGACCCCGGCCTGGGCCCAGGCCTCGAGCGCGTGCTGGCGTCCGATCAGCAGGTTGGACAAGTCGGATTCCACCTTGGCGCGCACCGGGTGGTGCGCCACCACCACCCGCAGCTGGCCGGGCCGAGCCTGGCGCAGACGCTGGGCGACCCGAGCGATCTGCCCGGCCGAGATCTCGCCGTCCTTGCGGCGGCGCGGTCTGGTCGTGTTCACGCCGATGGCGAGCAGGCCATCGTTCTCGAACACGGGTTCCAGCACGGCGCCCAGGGCGCGCTTGTAGTTGCCATAGGGATTGAGCGCCCGCGCGAACACGTTGAACAGGGGAATATCGTGGTTGCCCGGCACCGCCAGGACGGGCAGCGACAGGCGTTCGATGAATTTGCGCGCGGCGGCGAACTGGCCGCGCCGGGCGCGCTGCGTGATGTCGCCGCTGAGCACGACCAGGTCGGGCGCGAGCGCGCGGGCCAGGTCCAGCGCGGCTTCGACGACCGGCTTGCGCTCGGTGCCGAAGTGAGTGTCGGAAAGATGCAGAATGCGCGTCATGAACGGTCCAGGCATTGCGGGTCCGCCGGCACCACCAGCGGCAACGGATCGGCAGCCACCTTGAATTCCAGCGGCGTATTCATCCAGGAGATCTCGCCGTCCATCGCCACCTTGACCCGCCGGCGTCCGCGGACGTCCACGGTCAAACGATCGAAAGCGAAGCTGACGACGTGCTCGGCGTCGCCGAGCCGGCTGGCCAGGCCGCGCAGCAGCAGGCCGTAGAGAGCCAGCGAGCCGACCGGCCGAGCCGCCATGGCGATGAGGCGGCCCTGGCCGAGCTCTTCGGAGGGGATGCCCACGTGTTCGAGCTGAAGTTTGTTGTTGCCCACCACCAAGGTGGGGGACCGCAGGTTCCGGGCCTTGCCTTCGTAGTCGAGCAGCAGGCTCAGCTGGCGCGGCGCGCGCAGCAGCGTGACCAGCCCCGACCAGAGGGCCACCATGCGGCTGCGGCCGTATTTCTGTTTGTAGGCCTCGCGGTCTTCGAGCAATTGCGGGTACAGGCCCAGGCTGGCATTGACCAGGAACGGCCGGCCGTTGAGCAGGCCGACCTGCACCGGCCGGGGCTGGCCTTGCAGGAAGCCGCGCAGCGCCGTTTCCGTGTCCTGGGAGATACCGTAGCTGCGGCCGAAGTAATTGAAGGTGCCCTGCGGCAGGATGCCGAACGGCACGCCCTGGCCCAGCACGGCGCCGGCGACCGCGTTGAGCGTGCCGTCGCCGCCCGCGGCGATGACGACGCCCTGCTCGCCGCGCGCGCGCCGGACGGCGGCCTGGGCCGATTCGGCCAGCCGGGAAGGATCTTCGATAGGCATCAGCGCATAGCGCCGCCCGGCCGCATCGAGCATGCGGCGGACGGTGTCCTGCAGGGCCTGCGCGTCGCCGCGCCCCGATCCTGTGTTGAGGACGATGAAGAGCGGTTCCTGCCCCGTCAGGGACCGGGCCCCTGCCGCGGGGCTCTGCTGGGATGGCGTCATGGGTCAAACATACCCCATGCCGGCAAACCGCCGCAACAGAGCCCGCCGCGCGGATCGCGGCAGGTCAGCGGCCGACGGCGTAGGCTTGCATCAGGCGCGGCGTGGCGGCCGCGTGCAGCAGTCCGTCGGCGTCGCGCGACGCGGCGGTCAGTCGGCCCACGGACCATTCCGGCACCTGCTCGATCCGGTGCCCGCGCTGGCGCAGCGCCTCGATGACCTCGGCGCCGAAGCTGGCCTCCAGCGCCAGATGCCCCGGCTTGCGGTCCCGCGGATAGAAGGACGTGGGGAAATGCATGGTGTGGGACATCGGCAGGTCGATCGCTTCCTGCAGATTCAGTCCGTGGTGGACGTGGCGCAGGAAGAACAGCAATTGCCACTGTTCCTGCTGGTCGCCGCCCGGCGTGCCGAAAGCCAGATAGGGCTTGCCGTCGCGCAGCGCCAGGGAGGGCGTGAGCGTGGTGCGCGGGCGCTTGCCCGGCGCCAGCGTGCCGGGCAGGCCTTCCTCCAGCCAGAACATCTGCGCGCGCGTATTCAGGCCGAACCCCAGCTCGGGAATGACCGGAGAGGACTGGAACCACCCGCCGGACGGCGTGGCCGAGATCATGTTGCCCCAGCGGTCGATGACATCGACGTGCGTCGTGTCGCCGCGCTTGGCCGAGGCGCGCATGTCGGCAAGGGTAGGCTCGTTGGTGGCGCTGCCGGGCGCGGAGACCGGCGACAGGCGCTGCAGCGTGTCCATGACGCGCGCCACCTGCGCCTCGAAGCCCGGCACCCGGCCCGGCAAGAGGTCCTGCGAGGCCATGTCGCCGATCAGCGCGCGGCGTTCGTCGTTGTAGGCGTCGGACAACAGGTGCTGCAGCGGCACGTCCACGAAGGCCGGATCGCCGTAATAGGCCTCGCGGTCGGCGAAGGCCAGCTTCATGGCCTCCGTGATCCGATGCACGAATTCCGCGCTGGTCGGGCCGACGCCCGCCAGGTCCATGCCCTTGAGCAGCGCCAGGGTCTGCAGGAACACCGGGCCCTGGCTCCACGGGCCGGCCTTGGCCACCGTATAGCCGTGGTAGTCGTAGGCGACCGGCTTGTCGTAGCTGGCGGACCAGCCCGCCAGGTCGTCCGCGGCGATGACGCCCCGATGGGCCGAGCCGCTCTCGTCCATGACGTCGGTGCCGCGCGCGAACCGCTCGATCTCTTCGGCCACGAAGCCTCGATAGAACGCGTCGCGCGCCGCCTCGATCTGGCGTTCGCGATCTCCGCCGGCGCTTTCGGCCTGCTTCAGCACCCGGGTCCAGGTACGCGCCAGCGCCGGGTTGCGGAACAGCTTGCGGGCTTCCGGCACCTTGCCGCCCGGCACATAGACCTGGGCCGTCGTGGGCCAGTGGGTTTCGAAGAAGTCCTTCAGCCCGGCGATGGTGTTGGAGATGCGCGGCATCAGCGCGTGGCCATGCTCCGCGTAGTAAATGGCCGGCTCCAGCACGTCGCGCACGCGCATCGTGCCGTGGTCGCGCAGCAGCAGCATCCAGGCGTCGAAGGCGCCGGGGATGACCGTAGCCAGCAGGCCGTTGCCGGGGATGAGCGTCAGGCCTTCGGCTCGGTAGCGCTCCAGCGTGGCCGCCGCCGGGGTGGTGCCCTGCCCGCACAGCACCTCGACGCGGCCGGTGCGCGCCGAATGGAAGACCGCGGGCACTTCACCGGCGGGACCGACCAGATGGGGCTCGACCACCTGCAGCACGAAGGCCGAGGCGACGCAGGCGTCGAACGCGTTGCCGCCGCGCTCCAGCAGCGACATGCCGGCCGCGCTGGCCAGCCAATGGGTGGAGGTCACGACACCGAAGGTGCCGAGAATTTCCGGACGCGTTGTAAACATGGCTTACCCCCTACCCGCTGCGCGGGTCGCCTCAAGGGGACGACGCCTACGGACCGGCAAAGCCGGATCCGTGGCGTCCCCCATAGCGCGTGCTACGTAGGGACTGTTGTTGACTTGCGCATGCGGCGCGCTGGACGGCATATCCACGTTCTACCTCACAAAAGCTGTCAGACACCAAGAAGGACCGCGATAGAGATACGCAGTGTCCGGCACCCCTGCGAGGCGGACGTCAATCCGCGACGGCGTTCCCCGGGTGCCTGACACGGAATCCGATCTATTTTTTCGCGACGGTTACGCCCTTGAGCCGGATGAGGCCATCGGGGTACGGCACAAAGCCTTCCAGCTTCTTTTGCACGCCGAACGTCCACGGCAGGTAGAACAGGTAGACGATGGGGCGCTGGTCCTGCATGGCCGTCAGCACCTGGTCATACAGGGCGCGGCGCTTGGCCTCGTCGGATTCGGCGCGGGCGTCGTTGAGCAGCTTGTCCACCGCGGGATCGCAGAACTTGCCGTCGTTCAGGTTGCCCTTGCAGCTCACGTACTGGTGGATATTGCCGCTGGGGTCCACCCGGCCGGACCAGCCGCTCTGCCCCACCTCGAAATCACCGCGCGCGAGCGAAGACTGCAGCGACGCGAATTCCACCGGCCGCAGGGTAATGTCGAAGCCCGCCTCGGCGCCCATGGCCTGCACCAGTTCGAACACCTGCTGCATGGTCGTGTTGTTGCCGAAGGTGATCTCGAATTTGACGCGGTCGAAGCCGGCCTCCTTCAGCAGGGCCTGGGCCTTCTTCGGATCGCGGCCCTTGTGCTCGAAAGCGGTGTTGTAGGCGAAGCTGGCCGGCGGGAACGGCTGGTAGGCAGGCTGGAACATACCCTCGCCGACCACCTGGTTCAGTACGTCGCGATCGATCGCCAGGTCCAGCGCCTGGCGCACGCGCTTGTCCTTGGCCAGCGGATTGTCGGCGCGCGCGCCGTTGCCCAGGTTGACCGAGATCGACTGGAAGCCCAGGCCCGTCACGGGAGCCAGGCGCAGGTTCTTGTCGTCCTTGACGGCCTTGGCGTCGCTGGGGGCCACGCGCTCGATGATGTCGAGGTCGCCGGCGCGCAGGTTGTTCAGCCGCACCGTGGTGTCGGGGATCGGCGTGAAGACCAGGCGGTCGAAATGATAGTTGGCGGCATCCCAGTGCTTGGGAAACTTTTCGAGCACGATGCGATCGTTCTGCACGCGCTCCTTGAATTGGTACGGACCCGAGCACACGGGCTTGCCGCCCGGATCCTTGTCGAAGGAGGCCGGCGACATCATCATCCCGGCGCGGTCCGACAGTTGCGACAGCAGCGACGCGTCCGGCTCGGACAGGTTCAGCACGACGGTCCCGGCGTCCGGGGCCTCCACGCTGGCAACCGTGGCCAGCTCGCTCTTGCGGTTGCTGTCGGGCTGGGTGCGGGCGCGGTCCAGGTTGGCCTTCACGGCCGCGGCGTTCACCGGCGTGCCGTCGTGGAAGACGGCATCCGTGCGCAGCTTGAAGGTCAGCACCTTGTTGTCGGGGCTGATGGTCCAGGATTGCGCCAGCTGCGGCACGATCTTCAGGTCAGGCGTAATCTCCACCAGCTTGTCGCACAGCGAGGCGAAAACGATGCGGCCGACGAAAGTGCGGGCACGCACGGGATCCAGCACGTCCGGGTCATCCTGCAGCCCGATGCGCAGGGTCGATTGGGCTTGCGCCAATCCGCTGGCCAGCATTCCCGCCATGGCCATGGCGAGGCAAAGTTTACGCATGAATATCTCCGTCGATTCAGGTCGGCCTGCTTCCCCGCGCGCCTGCGGCACGCCGCCCGGCATGGAGGAACAGACCCGAGCCGTGCTGCACTGCCGGGCCCATCCCCCGCTGCGCACGTTCTTGTCGGATTCTGCGCCAGGCGCGCGGCGATTGTATAGAGCCTCGGCGGTCGCGGGCCTAAATTCCGAGGGAGACGGCCGCCTTGCGGACAAGGCCCCCGCCATGCCGAGCCGCGGGAAGCGGCCTCGCGCTCACGGAATCCGGCAAGGCGCCGAGAAATCCACGGCGGCCCGGACCTGGTCGCGCAGCTTGCCGACGAGCGGCCGGGTGTCGTCGCGCCGATACTGGAACGCATAGGGCAAGGCCGCCAGCCCGGGATCGCAATCCAGCACGCGCAGGCTGCCCTCGGCCTGCAGCGCCCTGGCCCAATGGCTGGGAAGCAGGCCCACGCCGGTGCCTTCGATCAGCAGGCCGACCACCGCGCCCCAGTTGTTGCAGCACAGGCGCTCGCCCCCCGCGTCCCGGCCCGCGAGCCAGCCGTCGATGATGCGCGTGGTGCCCGCGCCCGCCGGCAGCGTCACCAACGGCAGACGCTCCAGCAATTCGGGAACCATGCGGGTGGCGCCAGCCAGCACGGCCGGCGAGGCCGACCAGGAAAAGTCGGCCTGCCCGATGGGCGTGGATGCGATCCCGGGGCGCGACGAACTGCCGGCGATCACCGCGAAATCCAGTTCGCCGTCGGCCACGCGCCGTTCCAGCACCTGCCCGATATCGACATAGGGCTCCAGCACGAGGTCCGGATAGGCGGCGCGCACCCCCCGGATCAGACCTGGCAGCCACGTCAGCGCCGTCAGTTCGCCCACGCCGAAGCGGCAGCGGCCGCGCAGCCCCGGGCTTTCCGCCAGCGAGGCCCGCAACTGCTCGGCGGCGGCCAGCAGGTCGCGCGCCTGGGGCAGGAGGCGCAGGCCGGCGTCGGTAAGCACCGCCTTGTGCCCGCTGCGGTCGAACAGCGGCTGGCCCAGGGCCTCCTCAAGCTCGGTGATGCGCTTGGACAGCGACGACACCGACAGGTGCAGGCGCTCCGCGGCCACGGCGAAACTGGCGCAGGTGGCGGCCCAGTAGAAGGCTTCGAGTTGCTTGAGGGTCATGCGGTGATTGTAGGGGCGCCCGGCTGAGGGGTGCCCGGCTGAGGGGCGCCCGGCTGAGGGCCTACGCGGCTTGAGGCGTCCGCAGGTGCATGGAGAGCCGCAGGGTGTCGATGGCGGCGCGGAGCATGCGATCGACGCGCGGCCAGAGATCGCCCTTGAGGCGGTCGGACCAGCAAAGGCTGTCGAACACACCGTCGACCAGCGAATGCAGGTAGATGTTGGACAGCCTGATATCCAGCGCGCGCGGCAGGTCTTCGCGCTTGACGGCGGCGCGCAGCAATTTCTCGGACGTGCGCAGGGCATGGCGTTCCCAGAGGTCGCGGCGGCGCAGCAGCGGCGCATTCTCGTCGCTGCGTTCGCACTTCAGGTACAGGATCTCCAGCACGCGCTGCACGGACCCCTCTTCGGCGTAGATCTGGATGTACTGGCGCATCGAATCGTAGAGCGCCTCCAGCGCCTCTCCGTCCGTCGACACCTGCGTCAGCGGCGCCGCCTCGCCGAGCGCCCGGTCGCACATCGCGATACAGACATCGATCTTGTTCTTGTAATGGCCGTAGACGGCGCCCCGGGAAATGCCCGCCTGGTCGGCAATATCGCTCATGGTGGTGCCGGCCACGCCTTTGGACAGGAACACGCGCTCCGCGGCATCCAGGATGCGGGTGCGGGTGCGTTGGGACTCTTCTTTCGTCTTGCGGGCCATGCGGAAACCTCCCTTAAAAAAAAGACGGCCTCCCGATCCGAGAGCCGTCTTTCCGTGTTGTGTGAATAAGTGTGAAGCCCGAAGCATACTTTCGAACAAAGTAATTAATCAAGCATGACGGATTAAATGCTAGACTCGCTTCCCCACCTGGAAAGTCGGCGCCTTTCCGCATTCCCTGCCCCCTGCGGGCACATCACAACAATTTTAAAAATGAAGCATCGAGTCTCCTTGCCCTTAGTCGCTCTCTTATCCGTATCGATTCTTATTACAGGCTGCTCCAAGCCTGCGCCTCAGGAGGCCGCGCAGGCGCCGGCCGAGGTCGGCGTCATTGTGGCGGTGGCCACGCCCACCAGCGTCGCCACCGAACTGCCGGGCCGCCTGGAGCCCTATCGCGAAGCCGAGGTGCGCGCCCGCGTGGCCGGCATCGTCACCGCGCGCCTGTACGAGGAAGGACAGGACGTGGCGCGCGGCGCCGCCCTGTTCCAGATCGATCCTGCGCCTCTGCAGGCCGCCTACGATTCCGAAGCGGCGAACCTCGCGCGCGCGCAGGCGAACCTGTCCGCCGCGGCCGACAAGCTGCGCCGATATGCCGACCTGGTGTCCGACCGGGCCATCAGCGAACGCGACCACGCGGAAAGCGTGGCGCAGGAGCGGCAGGCCCGCGCGGAGGTGGCGCTGGCCCGCGCCAACCTGCAGAGCGCCAGGCTGAAGCTGGGCTATGCGCGCGTCACCTCGCCCATCGACGGCCGGGCGCGCCGCGCCCTGGTGACGGAGGGCGCGCTGGTGGGCGAAGGCCAGGCCACGCCCCTGACGATGGTCCAGCAGATCGATCCCATCTACGTGAACTTCGCGCAGCCGGCCGCCGACGTCATGCGGCTGCAAAAGCAGATCCGCGCCGGCACCTTGCAAGGCGTATCGCCGGACCAGGTGCGGGTGCGGCTGCTGCTGCCCGACGGCTCCGAGTACGGGCGCGGCGGCACGCTGTCCTTCGAGGATCTGGCGGTCGACCCCGGCACCGACAACGTGACGATGCGGGCGCTGTTCGACAACCCGGACCGGGTCCTGCTGCCTGGCATGTACGTGCGGGTGCGGCTGGAGCAGGCGATCAACCGAGACACCTACCTGGTGCCGCGCGACGCCCTGCTGCGCAACGCCGAGGGCGCCCACTTGCTGGCTGCCGGCGAGGACGGCGAGCTGCGGAAGGTCGCCGTCGAGGCCCACCGCCTGCTGGGCCCCAACTGGATCGTCACGCAAGGCCTGGAAGGCGGCGAACGCATCGTCGTCGAGAACGCCGCCCAATTGGCGGCGGGCCAGAAGATCAAAGCGGTAGAGCGGCCCGCGCCCGGCGCACCGGCGCGCCCCCCCGCCTCCGCCCAACAAGGATAAGCCGCCATGGCGCGTTTTTTCATCGATCGTCCCGTCTTCGCGTGGGTGATCTCCCTGCTGATCGCGCTGGTCGGCATCCTCTCCCTCCGCGCGTTGCCGGTGGCGCAGTATCCGGACATCGCGCCTCCCGTGGTCAACGTGGGCGCCAGCTATCCCGGCGCCTCGGCCAAGGTGGTCGAGGAAGCGGTCACCGCCATCATCGAGCGCGAAATGAACGGCGCGCCCGGACTGATGTACACCTCGTCCTCGAGCGACTCGACGGGATGGGCCAGCATCAACCTGACCTTCAAGCAAGGCACCAACCCGGACCTGGCGGCCGTGGAGGTGCAGAACCGCCTGAAGGCCGTGGAGCCCCGGCTGCCGGAAGCCGTGCGCCGCGACGGCGTGCGCGTGGAAAAGGCCGCCGACAACATCCAGCTGGTGGTGTCGCTGAAGTCGGATGGCGCCCTGGACGACATGCAGCTGGGCGAGCTGGCCGCCTCCAACGTGCTGCAGGCCCTGCGCCGCGTGGAGGGCGTGGGCAAGGTGCAGTCCTTCGGCGCCGAGGCGGCAATGCGCATCTGGCCGGATCCGGCCAAGCTGACGGCCATGTCGCTGACGCCCGGCGATCTCGTCGCGGCCCTGCGCAGCCACAATGCGCGGGTCACCATCGGCGAGCTCGGCAATCAGGCCGTGCCCAAGGACGCCCCGCTGAACGCCAGCATCGTGGCGGCCGAATCCCTGCAGACGCCCGAGCAATTCGCCAACATCCCGCTGCGCGCGCAGCCGGACGGCGCCACCCTGCGCCTGAAGGACGTGGCCCGGGTGGAGCTGGGCGGCACCGACTATATGTACCTGTCCCGCGTGAACGGCATGACCGGCACCGGGCTGGGGATCAAGCTGGCGCCGGGATCGAACGCGGTGGAAACCACCAAGCGCATCCGGGCGACCATGCAGGAACTGGCCCAGTACTTTCCGCCCGGCGTGAGCTGGGACATCCCGTACGAAACGTCCACCTTCGTCGAAATCTCCATCCAGAAGGTATTGATGACCCTGCTGGAGGCGGTGGCCCTGGTTTTCTGCGTGATGTACCTGTTCATGCAGAACTTCCGCGCCACGCTGATCCCGACGCTGGTGGTGCCGGTGGCGCTGCTGGGCACGCTGGGCGTGATGCTGGGGCTGGGCTACTCCATCAACGTGCTGACGATGTTCGGCATGGTGCTGGCCATCGGCATCCTGGTGGACGACGCCATCGTGGTGGTCGAGAACGTCGAGCGCATCATGACCGAGGAAGGCCTGCCTCCGCGCGAAGCCACCGTGAAGGCCATGCGCCAGATCAGCGGCGCCATCGTGGGCATCACGGTCGTGCTGGTGTCGGTGTTCGTGCCCATGGCGTTCTTCGACGGCGCGGTCGGCAACATCTACCGCCAGTTCGCCGTGACGCTGGCCGTGTCGATCGCGTTCTCGGCATTCCTGGCGCTGTCGCTGACGCCGGCGCTATGCGCCAGCATGCTGCGGCCGGTCGCCGCCGGACACCACGAGAAGCGGGGCTTCTTCGGCTGGTTCAACCGGGCATTCGCGCGCCTGACCGTCCGCTACACGGCGACGGTATCCGGGGTGCTGTCCCGGCCGGTGCGCTTCGGCCTGGCGTACCTGGCGGTGATCGCCGCCGTGGCGCTGTTGTTCGCGCGCCTGCCGTCGTCTTTCCTCCCCGAGGAGGACCAGGGCAGCTTCATGGCCATGGTCATCCTGCCCCAGGGCTCCCCCCAGGCCGAGACCATGGCGATCGTGAAGGACGTCGAGCGCTACATGATGGAGAACGAGCCCGTCGAATACGTCTATTCCGTCAACGGTTTCAGCCAATACGGCAGCGGCCCGAACTCGGCCATGTTCTTCGTGACCCTCAAGGACTGGAAACAGCGCCGCGATCCCGACCTGCACGTGGACGCGGTGGTCGAGCGCATCAACGCCGCCTTCGCCGCGCGCAGGAACGTCATGGTGCATGCGCTGAACTCTCCGCCGCTGCCCGACCTGGGCTCCACGTCGGGATTCGACTTCCGCCTGCAGGACCGCGCCGGCCTGGGCCACCAGGCCCTGGCCCAGGCGCGCCAGCACCTGCTGGCGGCGGCGTCCGCGCACCCGGCGATGGCCGACGTGGTGTTCGCGGGCCAGGAAGACGCTCCGCAGCTGGAACTGCGCGTGGACCGCGACAAGGCCCAGGCCATGGGCGTATCCATGGACGAGATCAACACGGCGCTGGCGGTCATGTACGGATCGGACTACATCGGCGACTTCATGCTCAACGGCCAGGTGCGGCGCGTCACCGTCCAGGCCGACGGCAAGAGCCGCGTCGACGTGGACGACGTGTCGCGCCTGCACGTGCGCAATCTGCAGGGCCAGATGGTGCCGCTCTCCGCCTTCGCCACGCTGGAATGGACGATGGGTCCGCCGCAGCTCAATCGCTACAACGGCTTCCCGTCCTTCACCATCAACGGATCGGCGGCCCCGGGGCACAGCAGCGGCGAAGCCATGCGCGCCATGGAGGAGCTCGCGGCGGACCTGCCCCGGGGCATCGGTTTCGACTGGTCGGGCCAATCCTATGAAGAGCGGCTGTCCGGCAATCAGGCGCCCGTGCTGTTCGCGCTATCGGTGCTGGTGGTATTCCTGGCGCTGGCCGCCCTGTACGAAAGCTGGTCCATTCCGCTGGCGGTGATCCTCGTGGTGCCGCTGGGCGTGATCGGCGCGGTGTTCGGCGTAACCCTGCGCGGCATGCCCAACGACATCTACTTCAAGGTCGGGCTGATCGCCACCATCGGCCTGTCGGCCAAGAACGCGATCCTGATCGTGGAAGTGGCCAAGGACCTGGTGCGCGACGGCCAGGGCCTGGTGTCGGCCACGCTGGAGGCGGCGCGGCTGCGGCTGCGGCCCATCGTGATGACCTCGCTGGCCTTCGGCGTGGGCGTGCTGCCGCTGGCGCTGGCCACCGGCGCGGCCTCCGGCGCCCAGGCAGCGATCGGCACGGGCGTGCTGGGCGGCATCGTCACCGCCACGGTGCTGGCCATCTTCCTGGTGCCGCTCTTTTTCCTTATCGTGGGCCGCGTGCTTGGCATGCGCGTCCGCCCCGCGCGCCCCGAAGGCCGCGAATCGCTGGAGACCTCGCCATGAAGGCTATGGCAATGACCCTGCTTGCGCTGGCCCTGGCCGGCTGCTCGCTGGCCCCCGCCTACGAACGCCCGGCCGCGCCGGTGCCGGCCGCCTATGGCACGCCGCCCGTGGACGGGCAGGCCGCCATGCCGCAAGATTGGCGCGGCTATTTCAACGACCCGGCGCTGCAGGCCTGGATCGAAGCCGCGCTGGACAACAACCGCAACCTGCGCGTGGCGGCCCTGCGCATCCAGGAAGCCCGCGCGCTGTATGGCGTGCAACGGGCCGACCGGCTGCCGTCCGTGGAGGGCACGGGCGAATTCACCCGCGGACGCGCCACCGAGCCCGGACAAACCGGCATGCCGGTCGCGAACCGCTACCGGGCGGCGGTCGGCGTCGCCGCGTTCGAGCTGGATTTCTTCGGACGGGTCAAGAGCCTGAGCGATGCCGCGCTGTCCCGTTACCTGGCCAGCGAGGAAGCGCACCGCGCGGCCACGCTGTCGCTGGTGTCGGAAACCGCCACGGCATACTTCAACCAGCGCTCGCTGGCCGAACAGCTGAGGCTGACGGACAGCACCCTCGCGCTGCGCGAGTCCTCGCTCACGCTCACGCAGCGGCGCTACGACGCGGGGCTGGAAACAGCCATGGGGCTGCGCACCGCGCAGATGCTGGTGGAATCGTCGCGCGCAACGCGCGCCGAGCTGAGCCGGGAGTACCGCCAGGCCGTGCATGCGCTGGGGCTGCTCGCGGGCGACTTCTCGCTGCCGCCCGACACGGACGCCGTCGCGCTGGAAAGCCAGAGCCTGACGCCGCTGGCGGCGGGCCTGCCGTCGGCCCTGCTGGCTCGGCGCCCGGACCTGCGCCAGGCGGAGGACGCCTTGCGGGCCGCCAACGCCGACATCGGCGCGGCGCGGGCGGCGTTCTTCCCGTCCGTGCAGCTGACGACCGATATCGGCACCACGGCCGGCAGCTTTTCCGGCCTGTTCGGGCCGGGCACGGGAAACTGGGTGTTCTCGCCCAGGCTCACGCTGCCCATCTTCAACGCCGGACGCAACAGCGCCAACCTGTCGCTGGCGGAAGCCCGCAAGCACATCGCCGTGGCGCAATACGAGGGCAGCATCCAGCAGGCCTTCCGCGAAGTGGCCGATGCGCTGTCGGCGCGCGACACGCTGCGCGACCAGATCGACGCGCAGCGCAAGGTGCGCGATGCCGACCGCGAACGCCAGCGCCTGGCCGAACGGCGCTATGACCGCGGCGTGGCCAGCTATCTCGAAATGCTGGAGGCGCAGCGCAGCCTGTTCGAATCGGAGCAGGAATACATCCGCTTGCAGCAGCGCCGGCTGGTCAACGCGGTGGATCTGTACAAGGCCCTGGGCGGATGGGACCAGGAAGCCGGTCCGTCATGAGCGGCCGGCGGGGCCGCGCTTGCGCACGCGATAGGCGCAGCGCCGCGCGCCGGTGAGGATGTGTTCTTCCCGTTCCACCTGCACCTCATCGCCAAGCACCTTGTTGAAGAGTTCCAACTCGCTGCGGCAAAAGCCCATACAGGCTTTGGCCGCAGAGCAGATCGGGCAATGGTTCTCGATGAACAGGAAATCCGCGCCGTCCTGGCGCAACTCGGCCATATAGCCTTCCGCGCTGCGGACTTCCGCCAGGCGTTCCAGCCGCCCTTTCAGGCTCCTGGCGCCCTGCATGGCCTCGCGATAGCTGCTGAGCATGGCGGCTTCGCGCACCTGGATCAGCTTGTCCACGCCCTCGTCGCCGAAAACCTGGCGCACGGCGCCGATCATCTGCACCGTCATCTCGGCATGGGTGTCCGGGAAGCGCGCGTGCCCGGCCTCGGTCAGGAACCAGATCTGCGTGGGCCGGCCCCGGCCCGCGCTGCGGCTTTCGGCGTCGACCAGCCCGTCCGCGTGCAGCCGGGCCATCTGCTGGCGCACCGCCTCGGCCGTCACGTCCATGGCCTTCGCGATGACCGCGATGGACTGCGGGCCGCGCGTCTTCAGGGTCATGAGCACGCGGTCCGCGGGTTGATGCGGCCAGGCGACGGGATGGGACAGGCTGTCGGACATGGGTGTAATGAAGCTCCGGATGGTTTCCTATGGTGCCACGAACGGCGCCGAGGGGGGCGGCCCGGGGCGCGTCAGCCCGGGGCGCGCTAGCCCGGGGCCGGGCCCGGCGGAACGCCCGCCGTCTCCCGGCCCGCCTCCCAGCCGCCCCCCAGCGCCTTGTAGAGCGCGATCAGGCGGGTATAGGACTCGGTCTCCGCCACGGCGACGGCGTCCTGGGCGCGCAAAAGCGTACGCTGCGCGTCCAGCACCGTCAAATAGGGCGTGCCGCCTTCCCGGTAGCGCAGCTGCGCCAATTCGGCCGCCCTGCCGCTATGGGCGGCCGCCTGCGCCAGGCTGCCCAGCCGCTGCTGGGTCTGGCCGTACTCGGTCAGCGCGGACTCCAGTTCCTCCACCGCGCGCAGCACCGTCTGTTCGTAGCGCGCCGCCTCTCCTTCGGAACGCGCGACCGCGCCGCGCTTGCGCGCCAGCGCCGTGGGCAGGTGGAACGCGGGCCAGTTCGCCCCCGCCGCCACGCTGAACCCCCGGCTGGCCGCGGAACCGAAGTCCGCGCCGCGCAACGCGATGAAGCCCAGGAATCCCCCCAGGTCGACGCGCGGATACAGCTCGGCCGTCGCCACGCCCACATCCGCGTTGGCCGCCGCCATGCCGCGCTCGGCCGCCAGGATGTCGGGGCGGCGGGACAGCAGCGCGCCCACGTCGCCGATCGGCAGGCGGACGTTGAGGGGGGCCAGCGGTTTGCCCGCGTCCAGCTCGCCCAGTTCCACCGGCCGCAGGCCCGCCAGCACCGCGATCCGGTACTGCGCCAGGCGGCGGGCCGCGATCTGCACCGGCACGCTCGCCTGGACGGTTTCCAGTTCGGCGCGCGCGCTAGCCAGGTCTCCCTCGTCGCCGCGGCCCGCGGACACCATGGCCTGGATGACGCGCAGGCTGTCCTGCTGGCTCGCCAGGTTCGCGCGCGCCACCGACAGCCGCTGCTCCGCCCCGCGCAGCTCGAAATAGTTGCGCGCCACTTCGGCCGCCACCACGATGCGGGCCTGGGCCAGGTCCGCCGCCTGCGCCTCGCTGCGCGCGGCCGCGCCTTCGGCGGCCCGGCGCAAGCGTCCGAAAAGATCCAGTTCCCAGGTGGCGTCGAAACCCGCCCGGTAGCTTTCGGCCAGATTGCGTCGCCCGGCCGGCCCCGGGTTGGCCTGGGACAGGCTGCGCTCGTAGCCGCCGTCGAGGGTCACCGTGGGCAGCCTGTCCAGTTCCTTCTCGTCCAGCACCGCCCGGGACTCGGCAAGGCGAGCCTGCGCGATGCGGATATCGAGGTTGCGCTCCAGCGCAAGCGCGATCAGGCGGTCCAGCTGCGGATCCTGCAGCTGCTTCCACCAATCGCGCTGCACGCGGTCCGCGGAAAAAAGCGCCTGTTCGGGGCTGGCCAGGACGACGGGCCGGGGCTTCGGTTCCCGGTAGTCGGGCCCGACCGCGCAGCCGGCGGCGGCCAGCGCCGCCAGGAGCGCCGTGGCGCCGCGGCGCAGGCGTGTGTATCGGGAAAGGTCATTCATGATCGGCTCCTTCGGCTAGGCGGAGGCACCGGGCGCCGCGGCGTCCTCGGCCTGCGCCAGCGCCAGTTCCCGCGCGCGCGGCGTATCGTTCGCCGCCCGGTGGTCGCGGGCGAATACGGTGTAGACGGTGGGCAGCACGAACAGCGTAAAGAGCGTGCCCACCAGCAGGCCCACCACGATGACCAGGCCCAGGCTGTAGCGGCTGTGCGCGCCCGCGCCGGTCGCGAACAGCAGCGGAATCAGCCCCATGACCATGGCGGCCGTGGTCATCAGGATGGGGCGCAACCGGATCCGGGCGGCCTGCTCCATCGCCGCGCGCCGGTCCAGCCCGTGGCTGACCTGCATCTCGTTGGCGAACTCCACCATCAGGATGCCGTGCTTGCTGATCAGCCCGATCAGCGTCACCAGCCCGATCTGGGTATAGATGTTGACCGTCGCCATCCCGAGCGCCAGCGGGATCAGCGCGCCGCAAATCGACATGGGCACGCTCACCAGGATGATGAAAGGATCGCGCAGGCTTTCGTACTGCGCGGCCAGCACCAGATAGATCACGATGATGGCGAAAATGAAGGTGATCATCAGCGCCGTCCCCTCCTGGGTGAACTGGCGCGCGTCCGACTGCCAGTCGTAGCTGAAGCCCGCGGGCAGCGCCTGCGCCTGCCGGGTCAGGAACTGCACCGCGTCGCCCATGGTGACGCCCGGCATGGGGATCGCCTGGAAGGTGGCGGCGTTGAGCTGGTTGAATTGCGTGAGCTTGTTGGGCTCGACGTCCATGGACACGGCCACGATGTTCGACAGCGGCACCTGCGCGCCGCTGGCGCTCTTGACGTAGTAACGCGCCAGCGATTCGGGCGAAATGCGCTGTTCGCGCAGGCTCTGCGGAATGACGTCGTAGGAACGCCCGTCCATGCCGAAGCGGTTCACGTAGTTCTCGCCCACCAGCACGGCCAGCGTGTCGCCGATGGCCTTCATGGTGACCCCCAGGCTATTGGCCTTGGCCCGGTCCACCTTGAGCCGCACGACCGGGTTGTTGTAGTCCAGGTCGCTGTCGACCACCATGAAGAGACCGCTTTCGCGCGCCGCCTTCTTCAGTTCCTCCATGGCCTCGTAGACCACCGGGTAGTCCGAAGCGCTCATCAGCACCATCTGCACCGGCAGCCCCCCGGTGGAGCCAGGCAGGGAAGGCAGCTGGAACGCAAAGATATTGCTGCCTTCGATCCGGTTGGCCATCGATTGCATGTCGGCCTGGATTTCGTCTGCCGAACGCTTGCGCTGCTCCCAGGGCACGAAATCCACGCCGCCGATGCTGTTGGAGACGCCATCTGAACCGTTGATCAGCCAACGCCCGTTCTGCTCCGGCAACGTCTTCATGACGTCGTCCCACTTCTTGCCGAATTTTTCGACGTAGTCGATGTTGGCGTGCTGCGGCGACTTCACCGCGGTCAGCACCGTGGACTGGTCCTCTACCGGCGCCAGCTCGCGCTGGGCGGCGTTGTACAGGAACGGCAGGCTCGCCAGCACGGCCACCGCAACCACGCCCGTCACCCAGCGATGGTGCAGCGACACGTCCAGCAGGCGGCCGTAGGCGTCGCCCAGGCGGCCGAAGAAATGCTCTGCCCGGCGCGCCATCCACCCTTCGGAAACGTGCGCGTCCAGCAGGAAGGAGCTCATCACGGGCGACAGGGTCAGCGCAATCACGCCCGAGACGACCACGGCCCCCGCCAGGGTGAAGGCAAACTCCTTGAAGAGCGAGCCCGTAAGGCCGCCCATCAGGCCGATGGGCGCATAGACCGCGGCCAGCGTGATCGTCATCGCGATCACCGGCCCCGCCACCTCGCGCGCGCCGATGAGGGCCGCGCGCACCGGCGACTTGCCCTCCTCGATGTGGCGGTGCACGTTCTCCACCACCACGATGGCGTCGTCCACCACCAGGCCGATGGCCAGCACCATGGCCAGCAGGGTCAGGAGGTTCACGCTGAACCCGAACAGGGCCATGATCGCCGCCCCGCCCAGCATCGACAGGGGAATCGTCACCACCGGAATCACCACGGCGCGCAAGGAGCCCAGACACAGGAAGATCACCACCACCACGATGGCGATGGCCTCGATCAGCGTGTGCACCACGCCGTCGATGGAGGCGCTGATGAAGCGGGCGAGCTCGAACGGCACCTGCACGCTGGTGCCCGGGGGCAGGTTCTGCTTGATGTTGGGCAGCAGTTCGTTCAGGCGTTTGACGATGACCAGCGGATTGCCCACCGGCGTGGCGTTCAGGCCGAAGTACACCGCCGGCTCGCCGTCCATCAGGCCGCTGGAATCCGTGGACGCCGCGCCCAGTTCCACGGTGGCCACGTCGCCCAGCCTCACGATGGCATCGCCGTCGCGCTTGACGACCATGTCGCGGAATTCGGCCACGTTGACGAGGTCCGTGTTGACCTGGATGTTGGACACGACGTACAGGCCCTTGGCCTGCCCGGGCGCGGCCTGGACGTTGTTCTCCCGCAGCGCGTCGGCCAGCTCGCCCGCCGAAATGCCCCGCGCGGCCATGCGGTTCGGGTCCAGCCACACCCGCATGGCCAGCTTCTGCCCGCCGTACAGCTCCACGCTCGCCACGCCGTCGATCGAGGACAGCTGGGGCTGCACCACGCGCGACAGGTAGTCGGTCAGCGAGGCCAGCGACAGGGTCGAGCTGGAGAAACCCACGTAGGCCACCGCGGTCGCTTCGCCGGCGGACTTCACCAGCACGGGGTCATACGCATCCTGCGGCAGCCGGTACTTGACCTCGTTGACCTTGGCCATCACCTCGGTCATGGCCTTGTTCGAATCGGCGTTGAGCTTCATGCGCACCGTGATCACGCTGCGCCCCTGGGTGGATGAGGAAGACAGATAGTCGATGCCCTCCACCGTGGCCACCGACTGCGCGATCGGCTGGGTGACGAAGCCCTGCATCAGGTCGGGCGATGCGCCCGGGTACTGCGTGGTAATCGTGATCGTGGTGCTTTCCGTGAGCGGGTACTGCCGCACCGGCAGGCCGCTCAGGGCCTTGATGCCCAGCAGCAGGATCAGGGTGCTGACCACCAGGGCCAGCACCGGACGGCGCACGAAGAGATCGGTGAATTTCATGGTCTGCTCCGCGCCCTCAGCGGGCCTGCGCCACGGCTTGCTGCGCGCCGCCGAGCGCCACGGTGTCCTCGGCGCTGACCTCCACCGCCGCGCCGTTGTGCAGGCGCAATTGGCCCGAGGTCACCACGCGGTCTCCGGCCCGCAGGCCTTCGGTCACGACGACGCGCCCGCGCGCGCGCTCGGCGGTTTTCACGTAGGCCTGCCGCACCGTCGGGCCGGCGGCTTCCTGCCCCGCCTTCGGCGGCGTCAGCACATAGACGGAATCGCCGTAGGCGCTGTAGCTGACGGCGGTCTCCGGCACGGTGATCACGTCCGGCCGGGCGGGCAGGCCGACCTCGGCATGCGCAAACATGCCGGCGGCCAGCGCGCCGTCGGCATTGGGCAGGGTCGCCTGCACTCGCACGGTGCGCGAGCCCGGATCCACCTGCGGCTCCACCGTAGTGACCTTGCCATCGAAGACGCGCCCCGCATGGGCGTCCACCGTCACCGCCACGGGCTGGCCCACGCGCAGCGCGCCGAGGGCCAGCTCAGGCAGCGTGATGTTCGCGTACATGGTGGCCCCGTCGGTCAGGGACACCAGGGGATCGCCCGCCCGGGCGAATTGCCCCAGATTCACGCGCCGCACGCCGAGCACGCCGTCGAACGGGGCCTTGACGCGCTTTTGCTCGATCAGCGCCTGCACCCGCTTGATGTCTCCGGCGGCCTGGTCGTAGTCGGCCTGGGCCTGGTCCAGCTGTTCGCGCGTGGCGGCCTGCTGCGGCAACAGGCGGCGGGTGCGATCCAGCAGGGCCCGCGCGTTGCGCGCCTGGGCCTGCAGCCGCGCCAGTTCGCCCTGTTCCGGCGCGTCGTTCAGCTGCACCAGCAACTGGCCGGCCTTCACGCTTTCTCCGGGCGTGAACAGGATCTGCGCCACCCTGCCGTCAACCTCGGCCGCCACCTGCACCTGGCGCGAGGCCTCCAGCGAGCCGATGCCGGCCAGGGTGACGGGGAAGTCCGCCTGCTCGGCGGCCGCGACGGCGACTTTGGCCGGCGCCATGGCCCAGCCGCCGCCCTGCTTTGCGCCGCCGTATTTCCAATACAGGCCGCCGCCGGCCAGCGCCACCGCCAATGCGACGGCCCCTGCCGTCCACGCTCCTGAATTCGACCTCATGATTCGCTCGCTATTTTTCAAAGAATACGCTTGGAATATTCGATGATAGCCGCGATTTGGTCAAAATGGTTTACGCAATCCCCGCGATAGCGCAGGGTTATTGGCGGAGATTGCGCGAAAAAAAGCCGCCAGGAAACTGGCGGCAGGCAGGCGGGCGTGGCGGCTAGCGCACCATGTGCAGGTAATGGCGGTGGCGCTCGTATTGGTCGAGGATGTCGCCGATGACGGCGTCGCGGCTCCAGCCCATGATGTCGTAGTCCTGTCCGCCTTCGCGCAGATGGACTTCGGCGCGGAAGTATTTGCGCTCCTCCTCGTCGGCCGCCTCTTCGGGCGTCAGGCTGGGCCGCACGAAGGCCTCGGGCCTGACGGCATACCAGAAGTCCAGGTAATCGCCATGCGACACCTCAAGGGTGACGGCGCCCTCGTCCCCGTCCTCGCGCACTGCCACAGCGTAGCCCTGGCGGCGCAGTTCATCGGCCACGTCCTCCAGCGCCGGCCGCACCACGTCCGCGATGAAGCGCAGCACGTGGGCGCGGCGCGGCATCATGACCATGTTCCGCAGGCGCCGCTCCCAGGATTGGCCGCCGCGCGCGGGACGCGACAGGGTCAGCGACTGATAGCGGATGCCGCGCTTGGTCGCGTCCAGCTTCAGCGCCTTGAACAGGCCCCACAACGACAGCAGCAGAATGACCGAAAACGGCAGCGCGCTCGCGATGGTCGCCGTCTGCAAGGCGGTCAGGCCGTCGGCCAGCAGCAAGGCGATGGCCACGGCGCCCATCAGCAAGGACCAGAAAATCCGCTGCCAAACGGGCGTGCGGTCCGAGCCCCCCGATGCCAGCAGGTCGACCACCAGCGCCCCCGAGTCCGCGGACGTGACGAAGAATACCGCCACCATCGCGATCGCGATGACCGACAGCACGCTGCTCCAGGGCAATTGCTCCAGGAAGGCGAACAGCGCCAGCGACGAATCGGCCTGCACGACCTCCGCGAGGCCCTGCACCTTGTCGACCAGAATCATGTGGATGGCGGTATCGCCGAACACCGTCATCCAGAACAGGGTGAAGCCCGCCGGCACGAGCAGGACGCCGGTAACGAACTCACGGATCGTGCGGCCGCGCGATATGCGCGCGATGAACAGGCCCACGAAGGGCGACCATGCGATCCACCATCCCCAGTAGAACAGCGTCCAGCCGCCGATCCAGTCGGTGGGCTCGTAGGCGTAGAGGTTGAAGGTCTTGTTGACGATGTCGGACAGGTAGGCGCCGGTGTTCTGCACGAAGGTCTGGAACAGGAACACCGTGGGCCCGACCACCAGCACGAACAGCAGGAGCACGGCGGCCAGCACCAGGTTGGTTTCGGACAGGATGCGGATGCCCTTGTCCAGGCCGCTGGCCACCGACAGGGTCGCCAGGCCGCAGGTCACGATGATCAGGATGATCTGCGTGGGTACGCCGATGGGCGTGTCGAACAGATGGTTGAGGCCGCTGTTGATCTGCGCCACGCCGAGCCCCAGGGACGTCGCCACGCCCAGCACCGTGCCGATGATGGCGAAAATGTCCACGGCGTGCCCCATCGGCCCGTAGATGCGGTTCCCGATCAGAGGATACAGGGCCGATCGCAGCGTCAAGGGCAAGCCATGCCGGTAGCTGAAGAACGCCAGGATCAGCGCCACCACCGCGTAGATGGCCCATGCGTGCAGGCCCCAGTGGAAGAAGGTGATCTTCATGGCCTCGCGGGCCGCCGCGACCGTGCCGCCTTCTCCTACCGGCGGCGACATGAAGTGCATGACGGGTTCCGCCACGCCGAAGAACATCAGCCCGATCCCCATGCCGGCCGAGAACAGCATGGCGAACCAGGTGAAATTGCGGTAGTCGGGCTCGCTGTGGTCCGGTCCGAGCTTGATGTCGCCATAGCGGCTCACCGCCAGGAACACCACGGCTAGCAGAATGATGGCCACGACCAATATATAGAACCAGCTGGCGTTGCCCAGGATCCAGCCCTGCACGGATTCGAACAGGCTTTGCGCGGCTTTCGGCGCCAGGATCGCGAAACCGACCAGCAGCAGCGTGAAGATGGCCGCCGGAAAAAACACCGGCCGGTTGATGGTGGATGGTCGGGTTTCTGAAGACATGCAGCCGCTCCTTTCGCCCGAGGGGTTGATTATTGCGGCGCGCGGCCCCCTCAGCCCGGCCAATGCGCCGCAGGTATTACTATCATGCCCCAAGCCCGGCTGACAATACGGAGACGCTCATGATCGATCACCTGGACCATCTGGTCCTGACCTGCACGGACCCCGACGCCACGGTGGATTTCTACACCCGCATCCTGGGCATGCGCCTGGAAACCTTCGGCGAGGGCCGGCAGGCGCTGCGCTTCGGCAATCAGAAGATCAACCTGCATGTGCGCGGCCATGAATTCGAGCCCAAGGCCCATCTGCCGGTGCCGGGCGCGCTGGACCTGTGTTTCATTGCCGATCGCCCCCTGGACGAGGTCATCGCCCAGTTGCGCCAGGCCGGCGCCTCCATCATCGAAGGCCCCGTGCCGCGCACCGGCGCGACCGGCAAGATCCGCTCGGTCTACCTGCGCGACCCGGACCTGAACCTGATCGAGATCTCGGAATTGCTGGCCTGACTATTCCTGGCTGGGTCCGCCAAACACCACGCGGCGGAAGAACCCGGCCAGAACCGCCTCGGTCATTTCCGGGGTGACGGCCTGCGGGTCGAAGGCATAGCTGAACTGCATGCCGTCCGACAGGGCCAGCAGGCCCAGCGCCAGCTGTTCCGCCGGCAAGGGCAGCGGCGTGCCCACCCGCGCCGAGAACTGGCGGATGTATTCCGTGGTGGCCTCGCGCAGCTCGCGCAGACAGGTCGTGAAGCCCACCCGGAAATCCGGGTCGCGCGCGGCCTGGAGCTTGGCCTCCATCCACAGCAGGAAACAGTCGTTCTCGCGGTAGTGCGTGGAGTAGTACTCGAGCACGCGGGCTTCCATCTGCGCCCGCGACTCGCCGTCCTCGAAGATGGCCCGCATATCGGCCATCACGTTCTCGTGGTCGCGCTTGAGCAATTGCAGGAACAGTTCCGACTTGCTGCCGAAATTGGAATAGAACGCGCCGCGCGTGTACCCCGCCTGTTCGGCGATGTCCTCGACGCTGGCGGCCACGAACCCCTTGGCCAGAAAAATCGATTGCGCAGCGTCGAACAGACGCTGCCGCGTCTGGTCACGGCTCTGCTCTCGCGTAAGGCGGACTTTTGACATGGCGGGAGTTTAGCATTCGGCCCGGTTTTGGATTCAGCATTGAATCCAGATACACACCTGTATTAGAATCCATGCCGTATCAAGGCCGGATCCGGCCTTCGAAGCCTGTTTCCTTCCCTCCACGCGCCGCGAGGTGTTCCGTGAATTGCCCTGGCCCTTGCGCGCGCCTTGCCGCCCGCAACCTCGCCGCCGACGCGGCGCCGCCCCCTTCCCAGGCTCGCCGCCGGCCGCGCGCGCTGGCGCTGTCCGCCGCGGCGGCCCTGGCGCTGGCCATCGGCGGCTGCGGCCGCAACGAAGCTCCGGCGCCCGCCCCTCGCCCGGTCGTAGCCATGCCGGCGAAGGCCGATGAACGCCTGCCCGCCTGGACCTTGCCGGGGGAGGTCCAGGCGCGCTACAGCACGCCGCTGTCCTTTCGCGTGAGCGGCAAGATCATCGAACGCAGCGTCAGGCTGGGCGACGCGGTCGAGCCCGGACAGGTCGTGGCCCGGCTGGATCCGGCCGACGCCAGCAAGAATGCGGCAAGCGCCCGCGCGCAGTTGTCGGCCGCCCAGCATCAGCTCGACTATGCGCGCCGGCAACTGGACCGCGACCGCGCCCAGGCACGAGAGAACCTGATCGCCGCGACCCAGCTGGAGCAGACCCGCAATGCCTACGCCGCCGCGCTGGCGCAGCGAGATCAGGCCGCCCAGCAGGCCGCGCTGTCGGCCGACCAACTGCAGTACACGACACTGCTGGCCGACCACGCGGGCGTCATCACGGCGGAACAGGCCGATACCGGCCAGAACGTCAGCGCGGGCGAGCCGGTGTACAGCCTGGCATGGGCCGGAGACATCGACGCCCTCTGCGACGTGCCGGAAAGCGTGCTGGCCGGTCTGGCCATCGGCCAGCGGGCGAGCGTCACCCTCGGCCCCCTGCCCGGCCGGACCTATGCCGCCGTGCTGCGCGAGATCTCGCCCGCCGCGGATCCGCGCAGCCGCACCTATCGCGCCAAGCTCACGCTGGAGGCGCCTGGCCCCGAAGTGCGGCTGGGCATGACCGCCAGCATCAGCTTCGACAATCCCGCGGACGAAGCGCGCGCCACCTACACCGTTCCGGCCACCGCGCTGTTCCATGAAGGGCCGGCGCCCGCGGTCTGGGTCGTGAAGCATGGCGAAGACACACTGGAACTGCGCCGCGTCGAAGTGCTGCGCTACGACGCGCGCACCGTCACCCTCGCGAAGGGGCTGCAAGCCGGCGAGCGCGTGGTGTGGCAGGGCGTGCATACCGTGACGGCCGGCGAAAAGGTGCGCCCCGTGCCGCCGCTGCATCCCGAGGACTACGCCTCATGAGCCGCCCCGACCAGGACGGCCGGGCGACCCGCCACGAGGAAGGCCGCTTCAACCTGTCGGCGTGGGCGCTGCGCCACCAGCCGCTGGTCATTTTCATCATCACGCTGGTGACCCTTTTCGGCGTGCTCTCCTACTCGAAACTGGCGCAGTCGGAGGACCCCCCGTTCACCTTCCGCGTCATGGTCATCCAGACGCTCTGGCCCGGCGCCACCGCCCAGCAGGTGCAGGAGCAGGTCACCGACCGCATCGCCAGGAAGCTGCAGGAAGCCTCCAATACGGATTTCATGCGCAGTTATTCCCGGCCCGGCGAGTCCCTGATCTTCTACACCATGAAGGACTCGGCGCCCGCCAGCACCGTCTCCGAGCAGTGGTACCAGGTCCGCAAGAAGGTCGGCGACATCGCGGCGACCCTGCCCCAGGGCGTGCAAGGCCCCTTTTTCAACGACGAATTCGGCGACGTCTACACGAACATCTACACGCTGCAGGGGGACGGTTTTTCGCCGGCCCAGCTGCGCGACTACGCGGACAAGCTGCGCACCGTGCTCCTGCGCGTGCCCGGGGTGGCCAAGGTGGACTACTTTGGCGAGCAGCCCGAGCACGTCTATGTCGAGATCACCAACACACAGCTGACCCGGCTGGGCGCATCGCCCCAGCAGATCGCCCAGGCCATCAACAGCCAGAACGCCGTGGCGAGCGCCGGCACGCTGACCACCGCCGACGACCGCGTGTTCGTGCGCCCCACCGGCCAGTATGCGAACACCCGCGCGCTGGCGGACACGTTGATCCGGATCGACGGCAAATCGGTACGGCTGGGCGACATCGCCACGATCCGCCGCGGCTACGACGACCCGCCCGTGGAGCAGATGCGTCTGGGCGGCCGCCTGGCGCTGGGCATAGGCATCACGATGCAGCCCGGGCAGGACGTGGTTCATCTGGGCAAATCGCTGACCGCGAGGTTCGGCGAGCTCCAGGCCCAACTGCCTGCCGGGCTCACTCTGAAGGAAGTGTCCAGCATGCCGCGGGCGGTGTCGAACTCGGTCGACGAGTTCCTGCGCTCGGTGGCGGAGGCCGTCGCCATCGTGCTGATCGTGAGCCTGGTCTCGCTGGGGCTGCGCACCGGCATGGTGGTGGTGATCTCCATTCCGGTGGTGCTGGCGGTCACGGCCTTGTTCATGGATGTGTTCGGCATCGGTTTGCACAAGGTGTCGCTCGGCACGCTGGTGCTGGCCCTGGGCCTGCTGGTGGACGACGCGATCATCGCGGTCGAAATGATGGCCGTGAAGCTGGAACAGGGCTGGAGCCGCGCGCGCGCGGCGGCGTTCGCCTACACCAGCACCGCCTTTCCCATGCTGACCGGCACCCTGGTCACCGTGGCGGGCTTCCTGCCGATCGCGCTGGCCAAGTCCAGCACCGGCGAATACACCCGCTCGATCTTCCAGGTGTCGGCCATCGCGCTGATCACGTCCTGGTTCGCCGCCGTGGTGCTGATCCCGCTGCTGGGCTACCGGATGCTGCCCGAGCGCAAGCGCGAGGCCCACTTGCCCGACGACCACGAACACGACATCTACAACACCCGTTTCTACCTGCGCCTGCGCGGCTGGGTCGCGTGGTGCGTGGACCGCCGCTACCTCGTGCTGGGTGGCACGATCGTGGCGTTCGCGATCTCGATGGCCGGTTTCGGACTCGTGCCCCAGCAGTTCTTCCCCAGCTCCGACCGCAGCGAACTGCTGGTGGACGTGCGCCTGCAGGAAGGCGCCTCGTTCGCGGCGACGCTGCGCCAGGTCGAGCGGCTGGAAAAGGCCCTGGAAGGACGTCCCGAGATCGAGCATTCGGTGAGCTTCGTCGGCAGTGGCGCGCCGCGCTTCTATTTGCCGCTGGACCAGCAGCTCGCCACGCCCAACTTCGCCCAATTGGTGATCACCACCCATTCCGTGGAAGAGCGGGAAAAACTGGCCCAGTGGCTGCAGCCCATGCTGCGCAATGAATTTCCGGCCATCCGCAGCCGCCTGTCGCGGCTGGAGAACGGGCCGCCCGTCGGCTTCCAGGTGCAGTTCCGCGTCAGCGGCGACGACATAGCGGAAGTGCGGGCGGTGGCCGAAAAGGTGGCCGCCCAGGTCCGCGCCGACAAGCGTTCGACGAACGTGCAGTTCGATTGGGACGAGCCCTCGGAACGTTCGGTGCGCTTCGAGATCGATCAGCAGAAGGCGCGCGAGCTGGGCATCAGTTCCAGCGACATCTCCGATTTCCTGGCCATGACGCTGTCGGGCTACGCGGTGACGCAATACCGCGAACGCGACAAGCTGATCAACGTCAGCCTGCGCGCGCCGCTGGCCGAGCGGATCGACCCCGCGCGCCTGGCCACCCTGGCCATGCCCACCCCCAACGGCCCCGTGCCGCTGGGCAGCCTGGGCCATGTCCGCTACGACCTGGAATACGGCGTCATCTGGGAACGCGACCGCCAGCCCACGATCACCGTGCAGGCCGACGTGACCGGCGGCGCGCAGGGCATCGACGTCACCCGCGCCATCGACGCCAAGCTCGACGCCCTGCGCGCCGCGCTGCCGGTCGGCTACCGCATCGAAGTGGGCGGCCCCGTGGAGGAAAGCGGCAAGGGCCAGTCGTCCATCAATGCCCAGATGCCGCTGATGGCGGTCGCCGTGCTGACCCTGCTGATGATTCAGCTGCAGAGTTTCGCCCGGGTGATGATGGTGGTGCTGACCGCCCCCCTCGGGCTCATCGGCGTGGTCGCCGCGCTGCTGATGTTCGGCAAGCCATTCGGCTTCGTGGCCATGCTGGGCGTGATCGCCATGTTCGGCATCATCATGCGCAACTCGGTCATCCTGGTGGACCAGATCGAACAGGACATAGGCGCGGGCCACGAGCGCGTGGACGCAATCGTAGGCGCCACCGTGCGGCGCTTCCGCCCCATCACGCTGACCGCCGCGGCGGCCGTGCTGGCCCTGATCCCGCTGTTGCGCAGCAACTTCTTCGGCCCCATGGCCACCGCCCTGATGGGCGGGATCACCAGCGCTACGGTGCTCACGCTGTTCTTCCTTCCCGCGCTCTACGCCGCCTGGTTCCGCGTCCGCCACGACGAGCGCGACGAGCCCGAAGGCGTGCCGCCGGGCGCGAACGCCGGCGACACGGTGGAGCGGGGAGCATGACGATGGCCCGATTCCCGATCCGCTCCGTCCGGCTCGCCGCCCTGCCCCTGGTGCTGGCCCTGGGCGCCTGCGCCTTCGCTCCCAGCAGCAAGCCGCCCGCCATGGCCCAGCCCGCGCGATACGGCGTGGAGCCGGCGCCCGCCACCGGCGCCGCCGCCCAGGGCGTGGCGCAGCGCTTCGAACAAGGCGCCCGGCCGGTTCCGGAATGGTGGAAGCGCTATGGTTCCGACGCGCTGAACGCCTTGGTCGAAGAGGGCCTGGCCAACAGTCCCGACCTGGCCGCGGCGGAGCGCAATCTTGCCGGCGCGCGCGAACAATTGCGCGGCCAGGTGAATTCGTCGCTGCTGCCTGCTGTCGACGCGGGCGCGGACGCCTCGCGCAGGCGCGCGCTCACGATGCCGAACCTGCCGGAACCCACCGCCCGCTACAACGTCTTCACCGGCCAGGTCCAGGCCCGGTACGATCTGGACCTGTTCGGCGCGGCGCGCTTCGCGAACCTGTCGCTGGCCGCCCAGGTGGCGCAGCAGGCCTTCCAGCTCGAATCCGCCAGGCGCTCGCTGGCCGGCAATATCGTCACCGGCGCCATCGCCTCCGCCGCGCTGGCGGAGCGCGTGGCGCTGACCGAAAAACAGGTGGTGCTGGCTCGCCAGGTCGCGCGCGACACGCAGCGGCGCTACGAGCTGGGCGCCGCGTCGCAGAACGATGCGCTCGATGCCGACCAGGATGCCGCCACGCTGGAGGCCTCGCTGCCCGGATTACGCGCCCGCTGGCATGCCACGCGGCACGCGCTGGCCGTGCTGCTCGGCCGCAGCCCCGACCAGGCTCCGCCCGACCTGGCGTTCGGCATGCTCGCCGTGCCCGGGCAGGTGCCCGTGGTGGTGCCGTCGGAACTGCTGGCTTCGCGCCCCGATATCCTGTTGGCCGACGCCGTGGTGCAGGCCGCGGCCGCCGACGTGGGCACGGCCACGGCGCAGCTGTTCCCCAGCCTGTCGCTGTCGGCCTCCATGGGGCAGGCGGGCTTCAACTGGGCCACGGCCATGTCGGGCGCCGGCGCCATCTGGGCCGTCGGCGCGTCGCTGACGCAGCCCATCTTCCATGGCGGCGCGCTGATGGCCGAACGCAGCGCGGCCAAGGAACGCTATGAAGCCTCGCTGCTGCAGTACAAGCAAACCGTGCTGACGGCGTTCCGCGACGTGGCCGACACGCTGTCGCGCCTGGATGCGGGCGGACAGGCCCTGGCCTCGGCCGAAGCGTCGCGCAAGGCCGCGGAACAATCCTACCGCAACACGGCCAGCCGGGTCCGCCTGGGCGCGCTTCCGCCCTATACGGAGTACGCGGCCGAGCAGCACTACGTCGCCGCCCGCCTGCGCGAGATCGACTACGCCGATGCCCGCCTGACCGAAACGGCGGCGCTGTTCCAGGCCATGGGGTCTCCGGTGCGCGCGCCGCAGGAAGCGGCGCCGCAGTAGCCGGCCGGGCCGTTCCCGCCCCGCGCTCACGCCGCGGGGGCCTGCTCCTTCATGCGCGTCGCCAGTGCCAGCGACTCGATGCGGCGGGCGGCCGACTGCAGCAGCGCGGCAGTCTTGTCCTGCGCAATCGTGTTCAGACGCGTCGCCAGGAAAGTGACCGTCAGCGCGCCGAAAATGCGGCGGTCTTCCTGGAACACGGGCACCGCGATGCCCGCGCGCTCCGGCGAAATCTCGCCCACGCCCAGATAAAAGCCCTGCACCCGGATCTGGTCCAGCGCGCCGGTGAATTCCGCCAGCGTCCCGCCCAAGCCCAGATCGCGGATTTCGTCCGGATGCGCCTCGTAGAGGCGGCGCTGGTCCTTGCGCGACAGGAATGCCACGATGGTCTTGGCGGTGGCGCCGCGGAACAGCGGGTGCGCGCGGCCGCGTCCATGCGGAATGCCCAGTTCGTCCGGGCCGCGTTCATGATGGATGTTCAGGATGCGCAGGCCATGGATCACGCTGAGCAGCACGTCGCCGCCCACCTGATCCACCACCTCGCGCATGATGGGCCGCGCCACGGCCAGCACCGGGTCGCCGTCGATGATGAGGTGGTCCAGCTCGATGATGCGCGGCCCCAGCTTGTAGCCGCCTCCCGTCATGCGCAGCAGATAGCCCAGGTCCGACAGATCGCGGATGTACCGGTAGCCCGTGGGCGCGGAATACGCCAGGCGGGAAATGATCTCTTCCGCCGTCAGCACCGGGGTTTCGAGGCTGAAGAGGTCAAGAATCGCTAGGGCTCGCTTCAGGGTGGACATGGGGTCGGGGCCAGGAACAACGCGGAATCGGGCGCAGCGTATCACAGGCGCTACGGGTGGCCATTGCGTCATCGACCCAGCCTATCGATACGTGCTTGGGTTAAAGATCAAAGCTATGAATATTCCCATTTTTATCATTTATAGATAAATTAAACTTGGAATAGTTAAATTTTTATCGAATAATGATATTTGTCACTTAGCACCCGTATGCCAATCCATGGGACGAAGGCTTGCGGACCACGACAAGGGGAATATCCATGAAGCAATTTCGCGGCACCGAAGGCGGAATCAGCCGCCGCCATTTCCTGGGGGCTTCCGCCGCCGCCCTGGCGGGCGCGGCGCTGGGCCGGCCGGGCCGAGCCTGGGCGGCCGGCTATCCGTCCGAGCGCCCCGTCCAGTTCATCGTGCCCTTCCCGGCCGGCGGCGGCACCGACCTGGTGGCGCGTCCGCTGGCCCAGGGCATCGGCGAAGCCCTCAAGCAAAGCGTCGTCGTCATCAACAAAGGCGGCGCGGCGGGCATCATCGGCACTCAGCAGGCGGCGCGCGCCGTGCCCGACGGCTACACCATCGCGCTCGGCTCCACCGGCACGCATACCGTGAACCAGAGCCTGTACGAGAACATCGCCTACGACCCCATCAAGGATTTCGCGCCGGTGTCGATGGTCTGCTACTACAACAACGTGCTGGTCGTGCATCCGTCGTTCCCGGCGCGCAATTTGCAGGAGCTCGTGGCCATCATCAAGGCCAATCCGGGCAAGTACTTCTACGGCATCACGCAGAACGGCAGTTCGGCGCACCTGGCCATGGAGCTGCTCAAGGCCACGGCGGGGCTGGACCTGCCCGGCGTTCCGTACAAGGGCGCGGCGGCGGCGGTCAACGACTTCCTGGGCGGACAGTTCCCGATCCTGATGGACGTGGTGATCAACCAGCAGCAATTCATCCAGGGCGGTAAATCGCGCCCGCTGGCCGTGACTTCGGCGCAGCGCGCCCAAGCGCTGCCCGAGGTGCCGACCGTGGCTGAATCCGGCTTTCCCGGCTATCAGGCCATCGGCTGGAACGGCGTGTTCGCGCCCGCCGGCACGCCCGCCGACATCGTCGGGACGCTCAACGACGCCGTGCAAAGCGCGCTCAAGCAGCCAGCCCTGGCGCAGCTGACGCGAAACGGGCTGGAACTGCATGGCGGGACGCCCGCGGAACTGGGCCGCTTCGTGGCCTCGGAAAGCGACAAATGGCGCGCCCTGATCAAGAACGCCAACATCAAGGCCAGCTGATGCAACGGATTCCCTATGGCGTTGCACCCGACGCCTGCCCCAACCCCTGGCTGGCGCTGGACGGCGAATTGCGCGCACAGGGGCTGCGCGCCGCGGACGCAGCGCCCGTGCGCGCGGTGCTCTGCGTCACCGTCCACGTCGACGGCCCGGCCGTCGAGGTCGGCCGCAAGCAGTTTCCCGCCGGCCCGCACACCGCGGGCCGCTACGCCATCCGGCGAGGCGTGCCCCGCCACCTGGAGATACTGGCCCGCCACGGCATGCCCGCCACGTTTTTCGCCTGCGGCTATGACGTGGAGCACTACCCTGCCGTCTTCCACGACATCCTGGCGGCGGGGCACGAAATCGCCGCGCACGGCTATCTGCACGAAGCCTGGGATCTGGGCGAGGACGAACCCGCGCTGCTGGAGAAGACCCACCGCATCATCCAGCAGGAACTGGGCGTGACGCCTGTGGGCTGGTGTTCGCCGTCGGGCCGCAAGAGCCACCGCACCCTGCCCGTGCTGCGGCGCCTGGGCTACCGCTACGACGCCAGCGAAAAAGACCGGGACCGGCCCTACCTGCCCCCGGACGCGGAGCGCGGGGACGACACGGCGGCGGACTTCATCATGCTGCCCAACAATACCGTCTCGCTGGACGACTACCCCTTTTATTTCACGGGCCACAGCCTGGCAGCGGAAGCCTGCGACAACTGGGTGCAGGAGTTCGAGGCCTTGCGCCGGGCCGAAGGCTATGTGCACCTGACCGTGCATCCCAAGGCGGCCGGAGGCTCCGGCACGCCCGCGCGGGCCGCCGCCCTGGACCGTTTCCTTGCCTACGTGGACGCGCAGCCCGACGTGCACGTCATGACGCTGGAAACGCTGGCCCGCCACTGCCTGGCCCATCCCGATGCCTGGAGAAGCGCATGAGCGCCGGCAAGACCGTACTTGTCACCCTGAACGTGCACGGCATTGGCCCCGAGGCCGCGGCCCAGCCCGAATCCTCGCTGCACGGCCGCGACGCGCACGGCCGCTACGCTTATGGCGGAGGGCTGGCCCGTGTGCTGGACATGCTGCGCCGGCAAGGCGTCCGCGCCACCCTGTTCTGGCCCGCCTTCGAGGCCGAGCGGTGCCTCGGCCTGCTGGAGCAAAGCCTGCGCGACGGACACGAAATTGCCTCCCACGGCAACGCCTTCGAAGACCTGGCTGCGCTGGGGGACCGGGAAGGCGAAGTGCTGGAGCGGGCCCGCGACCGCCTGGCCAAACTGACCGGCTCGCTACCGCAAGGTTTCCGCTACACGAGCAGCGGATTCACGCCCCGCACCGTACCGCTGCTGCATCGGCTTGGCTACCGCTACGACAGCAGCGCCATCGACGACGACGCCCCCTATGCCCTGGACGCCGACGGCGGGCCGGGCATGCTGGAACTGCCCTGGAGCGAAGGCCTGTGCGACGCCACGCATTTCAGCCGACGCGTTACCCAGGACCGCGCCTATGCGCACTGGGTGGAACAAGGCGACGCGCTGCTGGAGGCGGACGGCTACGCCTGCCTGACGCTGCACCCGCGCGCGGACATCGGCGTCGGCCGGGCGGCCCGCCTGCAAAAGGTCGAGCAATTGCTGGACCGCTTCCGGACCGCCGGCGCCTCGTTCATGACCTGCGCGGACCTGACCGCCCGCCACGCGCGGGCCCGCTGACGCCGGTGGCGGCAGACGCCGGCGCATACCCGCGCCGGCGTCTGCCCTGGTAAACCCTGAGCAATATTGGCGCCAAAATAAGCTAACATTTTTCGGCACTCATTTCTCATCCCTGCTTTCGCGGCGAAATTCGCCGCCACCCGTCCATGACCCAGATCACCCAATTTCCCTTCGTATCGGTTTCGGGTTCGCCCGAGGCCCGCGGCCGCTCCTATGGCCAGCAAGCCGCCGACCGCGTGCGCAAGAGCGCCGCGATGTATGGCCAGACGCTGGTCGATCTGGGTTATGACGCCATGGCGCGCACCCAGCTCATCACCAGCTTCGCCCGCGAAATCGAGAATTTCGCCCCCCATTACCTGGAGGAAATGCGCGGCATCGCCGCCGGCGCCGACGTGCCTTTCGAGGACATCGTGATGGTCAACGCGCGCACCGAGGTGATCGCCAAGGCCCGCGCCGAGAAGAAGAAAGCCGCCGAACTGGAGCCGGGCGACGGCTGCACCGGCGCGATGATCCTGCCCACGCGCTCGGCCAACGGGCGCCTCATCCACGGCCAGAACTGGGACTGGCGCGCCGAGTGCGCCGAGACCGCCATCGTGCTGCGCGTGCGCAACGACAACGGCCCCGACATCCTGACCTTCGTCGAAGCGGGCGGCCTGGCGCGCAGCGGCCTGAACAGCGCCGGCGTCTCCATCACCGCCAATTACCTGGAATCCGACCGCGACTTCCGCCAGCTGGGCGTGCCGCTGTCGCTGATCCGCCGCAAGGTGCTGGAGCAGGAGCATTTCGCGCTCGCCATCAAGGCGGTGGCGACGACACCCAAGTCCTGCTCGAACAACATCATGATCGGCATGGCGGCGGGGTTCGGCGTGGACTATGAATGCACTATCGACGAGGCCTTCCCCATCTACCCCGGCAACGACGACCTGATCGTCCACGCCAACCACTGGGTCAGCGAAGTGGCCTTGAGCAAGCTGCGCGACACGGGCCGCGCCAGCACGCCTGAAAGCGCCTACCGCGACTGGCGCGTGCGCCGTCTGCTGAACGAGCGCCAGCAACTGACGCGGGAAGACCTCAAGCGCGCCCTGTTCGACGATTTCGGCACGCCCTATTCGGTGTGCCGCCCGCCGCGCCCGGGCAGCCACGACAACCTGTCGGCCACGGTCGCCATGGTCATCATGGAACCCGCCGCCGGCCTGATGGAAGTCGCTCCGCTGCCCGCCCTGAACCGCAGCTTCACCCGGTACAGCCTGAACGCCGAACCCGAATTGCTGGCCGCCGCCTGAGCGCGCGGACGCCGGCGCAACCCGAGGAAGACATAGACATGAAAATCCATCTATTGAGCGCCGCGGTTGCGCTGGCCCTGGGCGGCTTGTCCGCCCCGGCGTGGGCGCAGGGTGCCGCGCCCCTGCGCATTTCGCTGACGGCCGACATCCGCTCGACCGAACCCGGCGTGAACCGCGACAGCAATAGCGACGCGGTCGTGCTGCACATCGTCGAAGGCCTGGTCGCCTATGGCGAAGACGCCGAGGTCCGCCCCCTGCTGGCCAAGTCGATCGACATCAGCCCCGACGGCAAGACCTATACCTTCAAGCTGCGCGACGACGTTAAATTCCACAACGGCGCGCCGCTGACGTCGGCGGACGTGCTGTGGAGCTGGCAGCATTACACGGCGGCCAAGTCGGGCTGGCGCTGCGCCAGCGAATTCGATGGCCGCGGCACCGTGAAGGTCACCGGCGTGGAAGCGCCGGACGCCCACACGGTCGTGTACCGGCTGGAGAAGCCCAGCGCGCTGTTCCTGGCGTCGCTGGCGCGCACGGATTGCGGCGGCACGGGCATCCTGCACAAGGATTCGGTCAAGGCCGACGGCACCTGGGACAAACCCATCGGCACCGGCCCCTTCGCGCTGGCCGAATGGAAGCGCGGCGAATACGTGCGCCTGACGAAGTTCACCGACTACGCCAACCTCGGCGGCAAGCGGGACGGCTACACCGGATCCAAGCGCCCGCTGGTGGACGAGGTGCGGTTCGTCATCGTGCCCGACGATTCCACGGCCAAGGCGGCGCTGGAGCGCGGCGACATCGACATCATCGAAGACCTGTCCAACAGCGACGTGCCGGTCCTGCAGAAGACGCCGAACATCAAGGTGGCGTACGCGCCCGTGATGAGCATGACGGCGCTGCTGTTGCAGACCAAGGACCCGCTGCTCTCCAATCCCAAGATGCGCCAGGCCCTGGCTCACGCCATCGACTACGCCCAGCTCGCCGGCGCCGTGACCGAGGGGCTGGCCCAGCCCAACAATTCCATCGTGCCCCTGGTGTCTCCCTATCACGATGCCGCGCAGAAGCAGGGCTGGAACTATGACGTGGCGCTGTCGCAGAAGCTGCTGCAGGAGGCGGGCTACAAGGGCCAGGAACTGGTGCTGATGACGACCAAGCGCTACCCGCAGTCGTACAACTCGGCGGTGATCCTGCAAGCCATGCTGCAGGCCGCGGGCATCAACGCGCGCTTGTCGGTGGTGGAGTGGGCGACGCAGCTGGACCGCTACAACGCCGGCACCTACCAGATGATGGCCTTCCCCTATTCCGCCCGCCTGGACGCGGCGCTGAACTACGAGATGGTGACGGGCGACAAGGCAAAACAGCCCCGCAAGGTCTGGGACAGCCCGGAAGCGCTGAAGCTGATCGATACGGCATCGGTGGATACCGACCATGCGAAGCGGCAGGCCGCGTTCGACCAGTTGCATAAGCTGTTCCTGGCGGAGGTGCCCAGCATTCCGCTTTACAACGGGCTGGACATCGGGGCGTACCGGGCGAATGTGCAGGGATACCAGCCCTGGGCGGTGAAGAAGCCGCGCGCCTGGGAAGTGGAGAGAATCTCCTCGAAATAGCGCCGGCCGGTTTTTGCGGCAGCGCCCGGCCGGCCCCGGCGCCTGGCGGGCGCCCGTCAGATCGGTTTACCCGACGCCACGGCGGATCCCGCCGTGGCGTTTTTTGCTGGCGGGCCTCCGTTGCCAGGCAAGGCCGCGACCTGCTCATGTGCCTGGCGTCCCCGCCCCCTACTTCCCGGCGGCCACCTTGGTTTCCCAGACGCGCGGCTTGCCCTCCCAGACCGAAAAGCCCTGGACCCGCTTGTTATTCGCCCAGGCGTCCGCGCCGTTGTAGAGCACCAGCAGCGGCGTCTGTTCCAGCATCAGCGCGTGCAGCTGGTCGAACAGGGCCTGGCGCTTGGCCGGGTCCGATTCCAGGAAGCTCTCGTCGATCAGCTTCTGCGCGGCGGGGTCGTCCCAGACCTTGCGGGGCTGCTTGGCCTTGTCCCCGGCGAACTGCTCGAAGCTCAGCGCGGGATCGAGGCGCGACGAATAGGTGAACGAGCTGATCTGGTATTTACCGGTGTTGTAGCGGTCCAGCTGCGTGGCCCATTCCAGCACTTCGATCTTGGCGTTGATGCCCACCGCCTGCATCATGGCCTGCGCGATCACCGCCACCTGGTAGCTGGGCACGTGGGCGCGCTTGTTGGCGTAGATGACGATGGGCTCGCCCTTGTAGCCGGCTTCCTTCAGCAGCTGCTGCGCGCGCGCCGGATCGTACTTGTAGGTGCGCTTTTCGGCGTCCTGATAGTAGGCGGAGCCGGCATAAACGGCGGAGTTGTTCAGCTGGCCCAGGCCTTCCGAGGCAGCCGCCACCACTTGCGGGATGTCCAGCGAGGCGGCGATGGCCTGGCGCAGCTTCACGTTCTTCAGCACCGGGTCCTGGGTCTGGAACAGCAGCGCGTGCTTGGTGGCGTCGTGCGGACCGAACACGTTCAGGTTCGGCGCGCTCTTCAGTTCGGTAAAGTCGGTGCTGGTGATCTGCCCGGCGTCGATGGCGCCCGACATCAAGCCCGCCTTCGAGGTGGACGGGTCCGGCACGACCAGGAATTTCACCTCGTCCACCAGCGGGCGCTTGGAACCCACGTAGCCGTCCGGCTTATCGCCGGCGGGAGAGACGTAGTCCTTGAAGGCGGACAACAGGGTGTACTCGCCGCGCTTCCATTCCTTGAGCATGAACGGGCCGGTGCCGACCGGCTTGATCCAGGAGCCATCGGCGGCGACGGAATCCTTGGACAGGATGGCCGTCATGCCGCAGTCGGTGCGGGCAAGCGAATCCAGGAAGACCGCCGACTTGCGGTCCAGCTTCATCACCACGGTCTGGGCGTCGGGCGCCGACACGTCCGTCACCTTCAGGCCATTGCGGCCGTCGAAATCGCTGCGGCAGCGCCAGTCCGTTTTCGGATCCATGTAGCGCTGCCAGTTCCACAGCACGTCCGCCGAGCTCAGCGCGGCGCCGTTATGGAACTTGACGCCGTCGCGCAGCTTGAAGGTGTAGGTTAGGCCGTCTTCCGACAGATCCACCGACTTGGCCAGCAAGGGACCCACCGTGCCGTTCTCGCGGTAGCCGACGAGACCTTCGACAATGTTGAGCACCACGCCATCCGTCGTGTTGTCACGGTTGACGCCGGGATTGGTCGAGCGGATGTCGGCCGGTTGGGCGACGGTCAACAATTCCGCGTGGGCCGGACCGGCTGCGGCCAGGGCCAGGCTGAGCGCGAGCGCTCTGGGGACGAAAACGTGGTGCATGCAAAAACTCCCGGGGCGTGCGGCGCAAGATTCACGCACATATTGGCGCCAAAATAAGTAGACAATTATGGACGCTCCGCCGGCCGCCGCCATACGGGGTATCCCTGAAACGGAGCGCGAAATGCGCCGCGGCGGCCTCCTTTCCAGGATGGCCGCCGCGGACGATGGGGAGAAGAGGTTCAGGAGATGTCTTGGCCGACGTGCGCCGCGATGATTTTCTGCAGCCGTTTCACGTCGCGCGCTTCCAGCGCCTCGACCATGTCGAAGTGCTCGCGCGCGGAGGTCTCTATGCGCGAGCGCGTCACCCATTCCTTGGCCGGCGCCGCCGGCCCGCGGGCGCGGGTTTCCTGGATCAGCGCGGCCAGCTCGCGGTTGCGGCACATGTCGTACATGCCGGCGTGAAACGCCAGGTTGACTTCGTACTGCTCCAGCAGCGTGCCGTCCTGGAGCAGCTCGGCGAAACGCTCGGCCAGGGCGCGCAACGCCCTCACCTTGGCGGCGGTGACGTTGGGCATCAGGTCTGCAGCCGCGCCCGTTTCGAGCAGGATGCGGATGTCCCGGATCTGCAGGTGCTGGTCCGGGTCCATGGCATACACGTGGTAGCCCCGGTTCGGAATGTGCGCAATCAGCCGCTTCGCGGCCAATTGGTCTAGCGCCCGCCGGACGTCCAGGCGCTTGGCCTCGTAACGTTCCTGCAGGTCGATCTGTTTCAGCCAGGCGCCGGGACCATATACGCCCGCCTGAATATCATGGGCAATACGATCAACCAGGCCGGGCCGTGTCGCCGCCGCTTTCGGCATGAACCCCTCCCGTCAATCAAATCCTAAGCGCGTATTTTAGGGGCAAGTCAGCGCCGCGCCAGCAAGCCCGCGCGGCGCCATCCCCAGGGCCTACGCCGTCGCCCGCAAGGGTTCCTGCCCCTCCAGCCGCCAGCGCAGGCGGACCCCGCCGGTCTCGGTCGATTCCAGCGCCGGAATGGCCGAAAGCAGGCTGCGGGTATAGTCCTCGCGCGGATGGTCGAATACCTCGTCCCGGCTGCCCTGCTCCACGATGCCGCCGTCGCGCATCACCACCACGCGGTCGGCCACCTGCTCCACCACGCCGAGGTCGTGGCTGATGAACAGGCAGGAGAATCCGTGGCGCTCCTGCAGATCGGCGAACAGGTCCAGCACCTGCGCGCGCACCGTCACGTCCAGCGCGGAAACCGGCTCGTCCGCGATCACGAAAGCGGGCCGCCGCACCACCGCGCGGGCGATCGCCACCCGCTGGCGCTGGCCTCCGGACAGTTCGTGCGGGAAACGCTTGGCGTATTCCGAGCCCAGGCCCACTTCCGCCAGCACTTCGTCCACGCGGCGGCGCTTGTCGGCCGCGGGCATGTCGTTCAGCATGCGCAGGCCCTCGCCCACCAATTGCCCGATGGTCATGCGCGGATCCAGCGATGAATAGGGATCCTGGAACACCATCTGGCAGTTCAGGCGGTAGTCGCGCCAGGCCGGCGTGCGGCGCCCCGCCTGCTGGTTCCGGAACAGGATCTGGCCCGATGTGGGCGTCAGGAGTCCCGCGATGGCCCGCCCCAGCGTGGTCTTGCCCGACCCGGAACCGCCGACCACCGCCACCACTTCCCGCGGCTTGACGTGCAGGTCGATGCCGTTCAGCGCGCGCTTGGCCCCCGTGCGGGAAAACAGCCGCTGATGGCCCGCGTAGTCCACGATCAGGTTCTTGACCTCGACGATCGGCGCTTCCTTCGTCTGCGGTCGCGCCGGCAGGCGGCGCGGCATGGCGTCCAGCAGCTTGCGCGTGTAGGGATGCTGCGGCCGTTCCAGGATGCCGGCCGTGGTGCCGGTTTCCAGCACCTTGCCATGCTGCATGACCACCATGCGCTCGGTGTAGCGCGCCACCATGGGCAGGTCGTGGCTGATCATCAGCACGGCGGTATGGTGTTCGCGGGTCAGGTCCACCATCAGTTCCAGCACGTCGCGCTGCACCACCGCATCCAGCGCCGTGGTGGGTTCGTCCGCGATCAGGAGGGCCGGCTCCAGCAGCATCACGGAGGCCAGCATCATGCGCTGCCGCATGCCGCCCGAGAACTCGTGCGGCCAGGCCTCCATCGCCCCCTTCGGGTCGCGGATGCCCACGCGCCGCAGCATTTCCAGGATGCGTTCGCGGCGCGCTTCCGCCGGCAGGTCCCTGCGGTGCAGCTTCAGGCCTTCGTCCAGCTGGCGCCCGATGGACATGGAGGGATTGAGCGAGGTCATGGGTTCCTGGAACACCATGCCTATGCGCGCCCCGCGCAGCTTGCGCAGCGCCGCCGCGCTCGCCTTCGTGACGTCCACGCCTTCGAACAGGATGGAACCGCCCGCCACCACCAGCGGCGGAGGCGTCAGCCCCATGATGGCGCGCGCAGCCTGGGTCTTGCCGCTGCCGGACTCCCCGACGATGCCGACCATCTCGCCCGGCGCCACGTCGAACGACACGCCGCCGACGATCTCGCGTCCGCCCGGCCCCACCGTCAGGGACAGATTCGATACGGATACCAGTGCGCTCATTGCACGCCCCTCATGCGGGGATCGAGGCGGTCTCGCACCGCGTCGCCCAGCAGGTTGATCCCCAGCAGCGCGAGCGCGATGGCCAGGCCGGGAAGAATGGAAAGATAGGATGCCTGCGCCATGAACGGCCGCGCCGCCGCGAGCATGTTGCCCCAGGTGGGCGCGGGCGGCGGAACGCCCAGGCCCAGGAAGGACAGCGCGCTTTCCGCCAGGATCACCCAGCCGAACATCGACGTGGCCAGCACGGTCAGCGGCGCCACGCAGTTGGGCAGCACGTGGCGGAACATGGTGTAGAGCTCGGAGTTGCCCAGCACCCGGGAAGACTCGATGAATTCCTTCTCGCGCAGGGACAGCACCGTGCCGCGCACGATGCGCGTCACCGAGGGCGTATAGGCCAGGCCCAGCGCCAGGATGATGCCGTACTTGTTCGCGCCCACCACGGCCAGCAGGCCCAGCGCCAGCAACAGACCGGGAAAGGCCAGCAGCGCATTGTTGAACGCCATGATGACGCGGTCGGTCCAGCCCCGCACAAAGCCGGTCAGGGTGCCGATGGCCGTGCCCGCCACGATGGCGAAGGTCACGGTCAGGAGGCTGATCCAGACGCTGCTGGACGCTCCCGCCAGGAGGCGGGACAGTTCGTCGCGGCCGAACTCGTCCGTGCCCAGCAGGAAATCCCCGCCGGGCGGGCGCAGGCGCGCCGCGAAATTGATCTTGAGCGGGTCGTGGGGCGTCCAGAAGGCGCCCATGATCGCCGCGACGATCATCAGCGCCACGATCGCGCCGCCCAGTAGCGCATTGGCCGGGATTCGCTTTTTCATTCGGCGGTCACTCTCGGGTCGAAGATGGGATAGCAGAGGTCGATGAGCAGGTTCACGATCACGTAGACCACGCCCACGAACAGCAGACAGCCCTGGATCACGGGATAGTCGCGGGCGAAGATCGAATCCACCAGCAGACGGCCCAGGCCGGGAATCGTGAACACGGTTTCCACCACCGCGATGCCGCCCAGCAGGTTGCCCAGCACCAGGCCGATCAAGGTCCATGTCGGGCCGAAGGCATTGCGGAAGGCGTGGCGCATCAGCACGGCCGATTCGGACAGGCCCTTGGCGCGCGCGTGAGTGATGTAGTCCAGCCTCAGGACTTCCAGCGTGCTGGCACGCGCCATCCGCATCAGGACGCCGATCTCGTGCAGGAACAGCGTGGCGATCGGCATGACCAGGTACAGCAGGCCCGCCTTCCAGTCGTCGCCGATCGACACGTAGCCCACCACCGGCAGCCACTGCAGTTTCAGGCCGAAGAAGATCAGGAGCAGCAGGCCCAGCCAGAAAGTCGGGATGGACACCAGCAGCGTGGCCGTCCCGACCAGGAACAGGTCCGGAGCCTTGTTCTGCTTCCAGGCCGCGATCATGCCCGCCGGCACCGCCACCAGCGCGGCGAACAGCACCGCCACCAGCACCACGCGGCCGCTGATCAGGAAGCGGTCCCACACCAGCGGCAGCACCGGCTGGCCGGTATTGATGGAGGCGCCCAGGTCGCCGTGCAGCATGTTGCCGAACCAGATTCCGAACTGGGTCGCCCAGGTCTGGTCCAGGCCCAGCCTGGCCCGCAGGTCCGCCAGCGCGGCCGGCGTGGCCAGGTCGCCCAGCAGCAGTTGGGCCGGGTCGCCGGGGATGAGCCGGATCATCACGAACACGGCCACCGCCACGATCAGCAGCGTGGGCACGGCCATGACGATACGGGATAGCGCGAAACGCAGCATGACCCTCTCCTTATTGCCCCGCGCGCGGGCATCCGCGCCGCGCGCGCTTCAAGATTCCGGTGTTACGCATTGCGCAGCCTGGCCAGCGCCACGGCCAGGAAATCCTGGACCTGGCCGACGCATTTCAGGCCGTCGTGCGGCACGTTGTCCACCATGTCCAGCGTCACGTCCACGCCCGCGGCCTCGAACGAACGGCGCAGCGATTCCAGGCGCTCCGGACGGTTCTTGCCGGCGGAATTCGCGCCGGGCATGAAGAACTTGCCGCCTTCGCGGTGCGTGATTTCCCAGGTTTCCAGGTCGGCCTTGCCCACGATCATGTGCACGGCCACCTTGCGCAGGGCATCCACGTCGATGCGCTTGCCGTAGCGAGCTTCCACGTCGCGCACGCCCACCCACCAGTCCTGCTCCGGGTCCAGCAGCGTCACCGAACCCGGCGCGCCGATCGACACGGCCCACAGGCGTTCGGGGTGCAACAGCGCGAAGCGGTTCACGAACTGGCCGCCGCCCGAATAGCCGAACAGGGCGAACTGCTTGAAATCGCGGCCGAACTTCTCGCCCACCTCCGCCACCATGTCCAGCAGGATCTGGTCATAGCGGATATCGCCTTCGCGCAGCTGCTTGAAGCCGTCGCGGTTGCCATCGCCCAGCGGGCCGACGGGAAACAGCGGGCACAGCACGATGCAGTCGTTCCAGCGGGCGAACTCCGCGAACGCGTCGCGGTATTCCACGAAGGCCCGGCCCGTGCCGTGCATGATCACGACCAGTTCCATGGGGTGCTTGGCCGCGTCGATATGCGGCGGCACGTACATGCAATAGGAAAAGCGCGGATCGGTGCGCGCCGCGAAGACGGTGCTGTGGCCCAGATCGTAGATGGCCCGGGCGCGGGCGGCGTCGGGTTGGATGGCGAGTGCTGCGTCGGACTGCATGATTTCCTCTTTTCCACGGGCACCTTGGGCGTACCGTGGTCTATGCCGGTGGTCGAAATAATAATCACATAAATTGGCGCCAATTTTAGGCATCACTATGCCGGCGCAACAAGGCAGGGGATTCCCTAGGGCCTGCGCAAGGCTCGATTTAGTATGAACAGGCCCTGGGGCGGCGCGCCCGCCGAGGGCGCGCCGGGCGTCAGCGCTTGGCGAACAGCCGCGTGGCCAGGCCGACGGCCCCCAGCACCACGGCCCCGGCAACGACGCCAAAGAGAGCGTTGAGCAGGGTGGAAACCAGCGCGGGGACCACGCCGCCCTCGCCCACGGCGGCGGCAGCGTGTTCGATGAGCCCGTGCACGGGCGCGATGCCGTGCGTCAGGATGGCGCCTCCGACCATGAACATGGCCGCCGTGCCCACCACGGACAGCGTTTTCATCAGGTAGGGCGCGGCGCCCACGATGCGGCTGCCCAGCCAGGCCAGGGCCCGCGACGGCTTGCGGCTGAGGTACAGGCCCAGGTCATCCAGCTTGACGATGCCGGCCACCAGGCCATAGACGCCGACCGTCATGGCGACGGCGATGATGGACAGCACCATGACCTGGCGGACGAAGTCGGCGTCGGCCACCGCCCCCAGGCTGATGACGATGATTTCCGCCGACAGGATGAAATCGGTGCGCACCGCGCCTTTGATCTTGGACCGCTCGAAGGCGACCATGTCGACAGCCCTGTCCTGCAGGGCTTCGGAAAGCGCCGCGTGGTGGCCTTCGGGGGAATCGCCGTGCGACAGGTATTGATGGGCCAGCTTCTCGACGCCCTCATAGCAGAGGAACGCGCCGCCCAGCATCAGGAGCGGCGTAATGGCCCAGGGCGCGAAAGCGCTGATGAGCAGCGCCGCCGGCACCAGGATCAGTTTATTGACGAAGGAGCCCCTGGCCACCGCCCAGACCACCGCCAGCTCGCGGTTGACGGGCACGCCGGTGACCTGCTGCGCGTTCAGCGCCAGGTCGTCGCCGAGGACCCCGGCGGTTTTCTTGGCGGCCACCTTGGTCATGACGGATACGTCGTCCAGGATGGTGGCGATGTCGTCGAACAATGCAAAGAAACTGCTTCCGGCCATCAAGAATCCCCTGTCGCCCCGTGAGGTTTTCCGAGTTTACAGGCGGTGGCCGGATATGCGCCTCGCGCATGGCCGTTTTCATTCCTTTTGTGTCCGGATCCGCATGGCCGTCCGGCGCGTAAGCGCCTACCCTGGAAGTCCACCGTCCCAGGAGCTCCCCATGCTCGCCTTGCGTCCGACTTGCGAACACTGCGACACCGCGTTGCCGCCGGCATCCTCCAAGGCCAGGATATGCAGCTTCGAATGCACCTTCTGCGCCGATTGCGCGGAAGGCCTGCTGGGCAACGTCTGCCCCAATTGCGGCGGCGGCTTCGCGCCCCGCCCCGTGCGGCCGGCCAGCGACTGCAAGGGCGGGAACTACCTGGGCCGGTACCCGGCCAGCACGGAGCGCAAGCATCGCCCCGTCGACCTGGACGCCCATGCCAGCCTGCTGCGCGGCCTGGCGGGCGTCCCTCCCGAGGAACGCTAGGCGCTACAGCGCTTCGATGCGGGGATAGAGATCCCGGTTTTCGCGCTGCATGCGTTCATGGACGCGGCGCAGCACGATATTGGCGTCCGCCCGGAAGCCGGCTTCGTCCCGTTCCAGGCTGCCCGCATTGTTCCAGCGGCGGGCGAAGTCCTCGTAGCTGCGCGCGATCTCGTCCATTTCATCCTGGAAGGCGCGGCTGGTGCGGGCCAGGTCGGCGTCGGCGCTGCGGGCAACGGCCGGGTACAGGGCCCTGTCCTCGACGGCCAGGTGCAGCTTGATCGTCGCGCTGATGGACACGATGCCGCGCGCGATCTCGGCCGCGTTGCGGGCAACGCCCGCATGCGCCAGCCGGCGCAGCGAGGCGATACCCTGCAGGATATCCACGTGTTGCTGTTTGAATTTGTCGATGTTCATGCCGGATTCCTCCTGGGCGGGGCTGGCCGCCCCGCCCAGCGCTGCGTCTTTCAGCCCACCGCCCGTTGCATTGCGGGCGGCTCGGCCGGGCCGGCGGCGTTTTCGAACAGGATGTTGTTTTCCAGGTGGATGTGCGCCATCAGGTCTTCCTTGAAGGTCCGGATGCCGAGGTAGAGCGCCCGCCAGGTATTGCAGGCGGCGCGCGGCAGGGTCAGGCCGTTGGTCAGGGCCAGCAGGCGCTCCAGCGCCACGCCGTGGTCGTCGTGCTCCATGCGCATGACCCGGATGGGCATGGTCGCCATGGCGCCGTGCCCGCGGGCCAGCATGGGGAACAGCACCTGTTCCTCTTTCTGCATATGGCTTTCCAGTTCCTGCTGCATGACGCGCAGGTGGTCCGCCAGGCCGGTCGGACAATCCGGGCTGGCGGCGTGCACCTGTTCCACTTTCAGCGCCAACCGGATCAGTTCGGGCAGCTGCTGGCGGTGTACCTCGTGATAGCGCTCCAGGATGTGATCGATCAGTTCCGCGGGCGAAGCCAGGCCCCAATCCCTTTCCTGCGGCGCGTTCCGCGCCAGCGCGACGAGCCGGGCCTCGATCTGCGACACATCCAGCGAACGCTGGGCAGCCGCCTCGGCCAGGCTTTTCTTGCCTCCGCAGCAGAAGTCCAGTTCGTATTCATGAAAAACCTGGGTGGCGCCGGGAATGCTGCGGGCCAACTGTCCCAGGGATTGCTCGACCATGCTCATCGTCTTCTCCAGTGATCGTGACGGGTACCTGGACTAGAGCGAAATCCATGCCAGAAAAAACTTGTGATTTATCAAACACCTGCAAATTAAATGGTAAATAGCACCCTTGCCGGTCGCGGTCATATTCACCTTCTGGCGGTAGAATTCACCCCATGCAAAATCTCCTGCTCGCCGATCTGGTCGTGGACCTTCCCCCCGCCGTCCGCCTGCAACGGCTGCTCTCCAGCCTGCGCACGCATTTCCGCTGCGGCGCCGTGGCGCTGCTGCAACTGGAAGAAGACCACCTGCGCCCCGTCGCGGTGGACGGCCTGACGCAGGACGCCCTCGGACGCCGCTTCGCCGTGCAGCATCACCCGCGGCTGGCGGCCATCCTGGCCCGGCGCGGCGTCACCTGCTTCCATCACGACAGCACCTTGCCCGATCCCTACGACGGGCTGATCAACGGCATGGCGGGCGAACCGCTGCCGGTGCACGATTGCATGGGCACCAGCCTGCACGTCGAGGGCAGGCCCTGGGGCGTGCTGACCCTGGATGCGCTGGAAGTCGGCACCTTCGACGCGCAAGCCCAATCCGACCTGCGCGACTACATCGTGGTGCTGGAAGCGGCGCTGCGGACCACGCGGCTGGAGGCCGAGATCCGCGCGCTGCGCGTGGCGCGCGGCGCCGAGCCGGCGGACAGCGCCGCCCCCGACAGCAACGACATCCTCGGGCAGAGCGAATCCATCGGCCGGCTGCTGCACGAGATCGAGGTGGTGGCCGATTCCGAACTGCCCATCCTGCTGCTGGGCGAAACCGGCGTGGGCAAGGAGTTGTTCGCGCATCGCGTGCATCGTCTTTCGCGCCGCCGCGACAAGCCGCTGGTGCACGTGAACTGCGCCGCGCTGCCCGAGTCGCTGGCCGAAAGCGAACTGTTTGGCCATGCCAAGGGCGCTTTCTCGGGAGCGGTCACCGACCGCCCGGGCCGCTTCGAGGCCGCCAACGGCGGCACGCTGTTCCTGGACGAAGTGGGAGAGCTGCCGCTGCTGGTGCAGGCCAAGCTGTTGCGCACCTTGCAGAACGGCGAAATCCAGCGGCTGGGCGACGACCGGCCGCGCAGGGTGGACGTGCGCATCGTGGCCGCCACCAACCGCAGCCTGCGGGATCTGGTCCGCGCGGGCGATTTCCGCGCCGACCTCTATCACCGCCTGTCCGTCTACCCGATCCCGATCCCGCCGCTGCGCGACCGCGGCAACGACGTGCTGCTGCTGGCTGGCCGCTACCTGGAGTTGAACCGCGCTCGCCTGGGGCTGCGCAGTCTGAGGCTGTCCCCGGAAGCCGAGGAAATGCTGCGCCGCTATCGCTGGCCCGGAAACGTGCGCGAACTGGAGCACGTCATCAGCCGCGCGGCCATCAAGGCCGTCAGCCACGGCGCCAGCCGCAACGAAATCGTTACGCTGGGCGCCAAGCTGCTGGACCTGTCCGACGGAGGCATGGAGGTGGCCGGGCCCGACGAAGACATCGACGCGCCCGAGCCCGCGGGCCCCACCCTGGCGCTGCGCGACGCGGTGGACGCCTGCCAGCGCCAGGCGATCCGCCGCGCCCTGGCGGCGCACCAGGGCAACTGGGCCGTCGCCGCGCGCGCCCTCGAGGTGGACCCCAGCAACCTGCACAAGCTGGCAAAGCGCCTGGGGCTCAAGGGCTGACGCGGCGGGCGGCGGCGGGCGGCGGCGGGAGCGCTTGCGCCAGGATGGCGGGCTCCCGGGCGCGAGCCCGCCGCCAAGCGAGGAATCACTCGATCTTGATCCCCGTGTCGCGTATGAGCTTGTCCCAGCGCTTCGATTCGGCCTGCACGCGCCGCTGGAACTCCTCGGGCGTGCTGGAGACGATGTTGAAGCCGCCTTGCTCCATGCCGTTCTTGACCTGAGGCGTTGCGAGCGTGTCGCGCAGAGCCTGCTGCACGCGCTGGCGCACGTCGGGCGGCAGGCCCGCCGGCGCCAGCATGCCGACCCAGGAATAGGCTTCGAAACCCGGCACCCGCTCGGCGATGGGCGGAACGTCCGGCAACGCGGGAGCCGGTTTCGCCGAACCGATCGCCAGCGCATTCAGCCGGCCGCCCTGCACGAAGCCGACGATGGTGGGCAGGCTGGCAATCACCACGTCCACCTCGCCGCCCAGGATCGCATTGAACATCGGCCCGCCCCCGCGGTAAGGCACGTGCGTCACTTTGATGTCCGTGCGGGCGGCGAGCGCCGCCAGGTTGAGGTGATTGGAGCCGCCCACGCCGGACGAACCGTAATTCACCTGCCCCGGATGCGCGCGCGCATAGTCCAGGAATTGCTGCAAGGTGGTGATGCCCGTTTTCTTGGCCGTCAACAGCACTGCGGGCATGGTGCCGATCAGGCTGATGTAGTCGAATGACTTGATCGTGTCGTATTGCAGGTTCTTGTACAGCGAACCATTGACCGCGTGCGAGTCGAAGGCCAGCATCAGCGTATAGCCGTCGGCCGGCGCGCGCGCCAATTCCGCCGTGCCGATGGTGCCCGACGCGCCTCCCTTGTTGTCCACCACCACCGTCTGCCCCAGTTTCTGCGACAGCACCGGGGCGATATTGCGCGCCACGTAGTCCACCGAACCGCCCGGTGGAAACGGCACGATCAGCCTCACCGGCCTGTCCGGATATCCCTGTCCCCATGCCGCCCCCGCGGCGGCGCAAAGCGCCGCCGCAGCGATGACGGAACGCCATCGTTGCTTCATCATGCCCAGTCTCCTTTGGTGGTGGTATGCGGGCCGCTATGCTGCGGCCCTTTCGGTTCGGCGGCCGCTAACGATTCACGTCGACGACGATGCGGCCTCGTATCCTGCCGTCCAGCAGCGGCACGGCGGCCGCGGCGATCTCCGACAGCCCCAGCTCGCGCGTGTTGGCTTCCAGCATGCCTTGGGGCAGCTCATCGGCCAGCCTGCGCCACGCCTCGGCGCGCAGCCCCATGGGCGCGTAGACGCTGTCCACGCCGACCAGCGTCACGCCGCGGAGGATGAACGGCGCCACGGTCGCGGGCAGGTCCATGCCCTGGGCGAGCCCGCAGGCCGCTACCGGCGCGCCGTAGCGCATGCCGGCCAGCACATTGGCCAGCGTGTGGCTGCCTACGCAATCGACCGCCGCCGCCCATGCCTCCTTCTGCAGCGGCTTGCCCGGACCCGACAGCGTGGCGCGGTCCAGGATGCCGCTGGCGCCGAGACCGCGCAGATAGTCCGCCTCCTGCGGACGTCCGGTGCTGGCCGTAACCGTGTAGCCCCTGCCCGCGAGCAGCGCGATGGCGACCGTGCCGACGCCGCCGTTGGCCCCGGTGACCAGCACCGGCCCGCCCTCGGGCGTGGCGTTGTGGCGCTCCAGCGCCATTACGCAGAGCATGGCGGTATAGCCGGCCGTGCCGATGGCCATGGCCCGGCGCGGGTCCATGCCCGCGGGCAGGCGCAGCAGCCAGTCGGCGGGCACGCGCGCGGCCTGCGCCAGGCCGCCCCAGCGGGTTTCTCCCAGGCCCCAGCCGTTGAGCAGCACGGCATCGCCCGGCTTGAAGCGCGGATCGGCGCTATGGCGCACCGTGCCCGCGAAATCGATGCCCGGCACCATGGGAAAACTGCGCACCACGGGCGACTTTCCTGTGATCGCCAGCGCATCCTTGTAGTTCAGCGACGAATACGCCACGTCCACCAATACCTCGCCGTCGGGAAGCTCGTCCTCGGCGATCTGCTCCAGCCGGGCCTGCGTGGCGCCGTCCTCTCCTCGCGTCAATTTCAATGCCCGATACTGCACTCCTCTCTCCCCATCGACAGAGACGCCCGGCGCGGTGGCCTGCGGCGCCGTGGCGAACCGCGCGGCCAGCCCCGCCGCGATGCGCTCGTTCATCATTTCCGTGGTTCCGTCGGCGAAACACAGCGCCTTGGCCGCCAGCAGCCGCCGCGCCATGCCGTGGGCCGGCAGCAATCCGCCCGCGCCCAGGACCTGTACGCACGCGGACACGGCGTCCAGGCATTCTTCCCCGGCGTATTTCTTGGCCATGGCGGCCGCGGGCACGGCTTCGTCGGATCCCGCGTCGATCAGGCCCGCGGCGCGGTCCGCCAGCATCCGCAGTATCTGCAAACGCATCGACACGTCCGCGAGCGACCAGCGCAAGCCCTGCTGCTCGATGATCGGGCGGCCGAAAGCCTGCCGCGTCGAAGCGTGGCGCACCGCAAGCCGCAGCGCGCTGTCGAGCAGGCCCGCGGCCATCGCGGCGATGTGCGTGCGCGCCTTGTTCACGCCAGCCAGCGCCATGGCGAATCCCTGGCCCGGCGCGTAAAGCACGTCGCTTTCCTCGGCCCGATAGCCCGTCAGGCGGATGCCGGCGATGCCCGCCGCGCCCAGGCCTTCGAGCGGCGCGCCCGCCACCCGCTCGCATTGTGGCGCCCGCAGGTCGACGATGAAGCAGGCGATACCCGCCGGTCCGCGCGCGGGATCCGTCTGCGCGAACACCAGCGCCAGTTCGCCGCCCGCGGCGTTGGCCACCCAGGCCTTCTCGCCGTCCAGGATCCAGCCCGCGCCTTCGCTGCGCCGCGCCCGCGTGGCGATGGCGGCGAAATCGCTGCCGGCGCGCGGTTCCGACATGGCGGTGCCGCCGATGAGCGCTCCCGTCAACAGGCCGGGCAAATAGCGCGCGCGCGCCGCCGCGCTGCCGTGCTCGGCGATGCGCAGCGCCACGTTGTGCTGGTTGATGAAGGCGAAGGCGAACGCGAAATCCGCCGCCGCCAGGGTTTCCGCCACCCTGGCGCGCATGCGATAGGGCAGGCCCAGCCCGCCCTCGCCCGCCGGAACCTCGATCCCCGCATAGCCCCGCCGGCACGCCTGCCGGATCAGGTCGCCGGCCCAGGGCTGTTCGCCGCAGCCCGCCGCAGCCAAGGGCCCCAGCTCGCTGTGCGCGAATGCCGCGACGCCGCGCAACAAGGCGCGCGCGTCCTCGCCCAACCCGGCATCGCGATCGTCCTGTCTGCCGGTCATCGCGCCGCTCCCGCCGCCGCGGCGCGCGCGCGGATCACGCCGGCCGCCCGCAAGGCGGCCAGCCTGTCATCGTCATAGCCCGCCATGCCGCGCAACAGCGCCTCCGTATCCTCGCCCAATGCGGGCGGGTAGCCCAGTTGCGGCTGGCCGGCGAATTTGAAGGGGTTGCCCAACATCGGCACGGGCTCGCCGCCTTGCGGCCGGGCCACAGCCTCCACCATGCCGCGCGACGCGGCCAGCGGATGCGCCAGCGCCTCGTCCACGCCCAGCACAAGCGCAGCGGGCACCCGCCGGGCCTCGAAGATGTCCAACCATTCCCGCGCCGTGCGCCCGCCGATGGCGCCGGCCAGGTCCTCGGTCAGGGCTTCCACATTGGCGACCCGCGCCGCCGGCGTGGCGTAGCGGGCATCCGTGGCCAAAGCGGGCAACCCGATCGCGGCGCACAGGGCCTGCCAGAACGCGTCGCCGGTCGGCGCCAGCGCGATCCAGCGCCCGTCCGACGTGCGATAGATATCGCTGGGCGCGATCATGGCATGCCGCGCGCCGCTGGCGCGCGGCGCGGGGCCTCCTTGCAGATAGCCCTGCGCCTGCCAGGTCAGCATGGCCATCTGCGCGTCGAACAGCGACACCTGGACGCGTTCTCCGGCGCCGGTGGCCTGCGCCTGCGCCAGGCCCGCCGCCACCCCCAGCGCCAGATAAAGCCCGCCGGCCAGATCCGCTACCTGATAGCCCACCCGCACCGGCTTGCCGCCCGGCTCCCCCGTTATGCTCATCAGGCCGGACATGGCCTGCAGCATCAGGTCGAAGGCCGGCGCGCCCGCATAGGGCCCCTGATCGTCCAGCCCGATCAGCTGGCCGACCACGATGCGGGGGTTGATCGCGGCCAGGGTCGCGTGATCCAGGCCCAGCCGCGCCGGCACGTCGGATGCGAAACCGTAGATCACCGCGTCCGCTTCCCGCACCAAGTCCTGGAAGGCCTGGCGGCCCAGGGGGTGTTTCAGGTCCAGCGCCACGCTGCGCTTGCCGCGGTTCACCGACAGGAAGAAAGGCGAATCCTGCGTATCGGACACCGGAGGCACCGAACGGGCATAGTCGCCGCTCACCGGCTCCACCTTGACGACCTCGGCGCCCAGTTGCGCCAGCAGTTGGCCGGCGAACGGCCCGCCCAGCACCCACGTCAGATCCAGTATGACCTTGCCCTGCAGCATGCCTGCCACCCTCCAGTGAGTAAAATTCACAGATCTTCCCGGCACGGCCTCCAGCACCGACATTTCCGGTCTGCAATCGTTCGGCGTATTCCAGCACGGCGCACGCGCCGAGGCCAGGCATCATTTTTCGCGACTGTTGTGAGACAAATTCACAATGAAACCCAGACTGCCGCCATTGACGTCCATTCGCGCCTTCGAATCCGCCGGCCGCCAGCTGAGCTTTACGCAGGCCGCGGACGAACTGTCCGTCACTCATGGCGCGATCAGCCATCAGATCAAGGCGCTGGAAGACTGGCTGGGCGTGAAGCTGTTCCGGCGCCTGGGCAAACGGATCGAGCTCACCGACCAGGGGCGCCTGTACCTGGATACCATCAGCCCGGCGCTTGACGCCATCGCCTCGGCCTCGCGCAGCCTGCGCTCGCGGGAGGTGCTGCGTGTCAACGCGCTGCCCACTTTCACCATGCGCTGGCTGTTCCCCCGCCTGGCGAGATTCCGGCAGCAGTATCCGGAAGTGGAAGTGGAGATCTCCACCGGGCTGGAGCCTTTTCGCCTCCTGCCCTCGAATCTGGACGTGGTGATCCGGCGCGAGGCCGAGCCCGCGCCCGGCCTCTACAAACGCCGCGTGCTGAACGAGAGCTTCTTTCCCGTATGCGCGCCCGGCCTGCTGCAAAGGCTGCCGCTAGCCCGCATCACCGATCTGTCGCGCCACACCTTCCTGCACTGCCGCGCGCGGCGCAGCGCCTGGAACGACTGGCTCGCCAGCGTCCAGCACAGCCGGGTCGTGCCGGCCGAATCCCTGGAACTGGAACATCTTTATTTCGCCTTGCAGGCCGCGCTCGACGGACTGGGCATGACCATCGGCTACTCGTCGCTGGTGGCCGACGACATCGAAAACGGGCGGCTGGTGGCGCCATTCGGACCGCTCACCGTGCAATCGCCAGGCTACTTCATCATCATCCGCGAGGAACGCCGCCACGATCCGCTGCTGAAGACGTTCTGCGACTGGCTGATGGTCGAGGGCGAGCGCTTCAACAAGCACATGGAGACCCTGGTGCCGGGAGGATGAACCGGGCCTGTTAGTATGGGCACGCCGCAATACTATCCGCCGCCATGCTCAACACTGCCCTGCGCTATTTCCTGGAAGTCGTGGACTCCGGCTCGCTGACCGTCGCCGCGCAGAAACTACATGTGGCGCCCTCGGCGGTCAGCCGGATGGTGCGCAAGCTGGAAGAAGAGCACCAGATCCTGTTGTTCGACCGCCATGCGCGCGGCATGGTGCTGACCGAAGCCGGCCAACTTCTGAAAGCGTATGCGCGCCGCGCCTCGCTGGAGGCCGAACGCGCCCGCGCCGAAATACGCGACCTGAACCAGATCGGCCAGAAGCTCATCCGCATCTCGGCCAACCAGGCCTTCGGACGCGAGCTGTTGCCGCGCGTGATCGGTGAAATGCGCGCGCTCGAACCGGCGCTGCGATTCGAGCTCAACATCCTGCAATCCTCGGAAATCAACCGGCGCGTGCGCGAGGGCGAGGACGATATCGGCATGAGCTACAACCTCTCTCCGCCGCAAGGGGTGCACGTGCAGTATGCGCGCCGCATGCCCGTCTTCGCCGTGATGGCGCCGGACCACCCGCTGGCTGGCCGCAAGACGCTATCGATGCGGGACATCGGCCAGCACCCCGTGGCGCTGATGGGCCCCGGCAGCACGATACGCTTCATCATCGACCTGTGCTGCATGCACGAAAAGATCGAGCTCAACGTGGCGATGACCTGCAATAACCAGGGCGCGATCCAGACCAGTTGCCAGCGCTGGGGCGCGATCAGCTTTTCCGGAGACCTGACGGTCATGACCTCGACCGAGCGCGGCGAGCTGATCGCGATCCCCATGTCCAACGCCGACCTGCACCAGCGCAATATGCACATCCAGACCATGGCCGGCCGCCAGCTGCCGCCCAGCGTCACCCGCTTCGTCGAGGCGCTGGCCGCGCATATCGACGCCGCCTACGCCGAGCCGGCCTGGCCGGCGGTGGGGCCCGACGCCGCCCGCTAGGCCGGCGCGGGCCGGGCCGGCCGGCTAGTCCTGGAGCTCGGCCGCCCAGTCGGGCTCGCGCCAGGCCGCGGCGTCGTCCAGCGGCCACACGGGCCGGGGCAGGCCCTTGAACGAGATCTGCTTCAGGTTCGGCGTGGTCAGGCCCGGGCTATCGACGTCGTGGATGCGCGCATCCGGGAAGAACTCATCGAAGCCCGCCCGGTAATGGCCGCGGCTCTTGACGATCAGGTGCCCCGCCCGCGCGATGTCGATGTCATGCATCTCCAGCATCGCGGGTTCGGCCAATTGGCGGCGCAAGCTGCCCACCACGACCTTCATGCCCGAATCGACCAGCTCCAGCAGGCAGGTGGCGCCCATCGAGAACTTGCGCCCCCTCAGGATGCCGCGCCGGCCCATGCCTTCGCCGTCCGTCAGCTTCAACACCCGGGCCCGCGCCGCGTAGCGCCGCGAGTATTCGGTTTCGACCCGGTTGAACACCGCTTCGAACGCCGCCCCCACGCCCAGCGCCGTTGCCTGCTCCACCAGTTGCGGATCGACGAAGACCCCCAGCACCACGCCGGGGATGCGCGCTTCGTCGAACGCCTTGAGCAGCCAGGTGGTGTTGCCCCGCCCGCCGCCGCCGGGATTGTCCGCCACGTCGGCGAACAGCAGCGGCCGGGACGCGGCGCGCGCCAGTTCGACCGCGCGCGCCACCTCGACGGTGTTGGCCACATAGCGGCCCCGATCGGCCCAGCCCGCGCGCGCCACCTGCAAGGCCTTGCGGCGCGCCGCCTGGAGGTCGCCGCGGGCGGTGACCGTGATGGTCACGCCGCATTTCGGCAGATCGGAGAAAACGAAGCCCGCGCATACCGCCACATTGGCGATCGGCCCTTCGTCCGGCTTCTGCGTCAGCGAGGCGCCCAGCGCCACCAGATCGGCGTAGGGCCCGCTGGCCGTCGACAGTGTCACGGACGGCGGCGTCAGCGGCAGGCGCACGTAGGCGGTGACCATGCGGGTGCCGCCCAGGATCTCGTGGATCATGTCCGCGGCTTCGGCCGCCCGCTCCCGCTGGTCCACGTGCGGGTTGGTGCGGTAGGCGATCAGGCCGTCGAGCGCCGCCACGGTCTCGGCCGAGACGTTGCAGTGCAGGTCGTGCGTGGCCACGACGGGAACGTCGGGGCCGACGATCTCCCGCAGCAGGCGCATCAGGACGCCCTCGGTATCGTTCTCGCCCACCGCCGACGAGGCGCCATGGTTGGCCACGTATACCGCGTCCACCGGCAGGGCCGCCCGCAGGCGCCGCTCAACCTGCGCCAGGAAGGTGGCCCACACGCTGGCGCCGGCCGGACCGCCCGGCGGCGCGCCGATCACGATCAACGGCGCCGGGGTCCACTCGCCCAGCTGGTTCATGCGGTCATAGAACCCCGCCACCTCGCTGGGCAGGCGGCTGGGGCCCTGGACCAACGCGCTGATCGCCTCGCCCTCCTCCCAGCACTGCGCCAGGAAGTCGGCCTCGACCGAGGGCGGGCAAAACGCGTTGGATTCCAGATGGAAGCCCAGAATGGCTACTTTCGGAGCCTTGCTGCTCATACGGAAATCCTCGGTCAGGCGTTGTGCACGGTGTAGAACAACGACATCTGCGGCTGGAAATCCTTCCAGTTGCTGCGCAGCGCGCTGACCGGATAGCTGGCGCCCAGCGGAATGTAGGGCACGTCCTCGAATACCTGCAGCTGGATCTCGCGGCAGATCTTCTTCTGGGCGTCCAGGTCGGCCGCGTTGAACCAATCCAGCCGCAGCTGTTCGAGGCGTTCGCTGGTGGGCCAGCCGAACCACGCCTGCTTGCCGTTGCCGCGCAGCGCCAGGTGGCCGGCGGGGTCCAGGTTGTTGGGGCCGGTATTGCCGGTAAACGCCACGCTCCAGCCGCCCGCGGTGGGCGCTTCCTGGTTGTTGCGCCGCTGCACGGCGGTGCCCCAGTCCATGGTCTGCACGTCCACCTTGAAACCCAGGCGCTTGAACAGGTCGGCGGTCACCAGGGCCGCCGCGTGCCAGGTCGGGAAGTCCACCGGATCCAGCAGCACCACGGTCTCGCCGTTGTAGCCGGCCGCCTTGATCGCCGCGCGGGCCGCGTCGAGATCGCGCTTGCCGGTGAGTTTATCCATGCCGGCATCGCTGTCCATGGGCGAACCCGGGACGAACACGCCGCAGCGGTCGCTCCAGTACTCGGGAAAGTCCGCGCCGTTCATCGCCGTCATGTACTCGGTCTGGTTGACCGCGCTCAGCACGGCGCGGCGGATCGCCGGGTTGTTGAACGGCGCATGCAGGTGGTTGAAGCGCATCACGCCGATGGTGGGCAGGCTGCGCTTGACCAGGCGGATGCTGGGATCCTGGCTCAGGATGGGCAGGAAGTCGCTGTCCACCATCTCCACGCCGTCGACCTCGTTGGCCTGCAGGGCCGCGATCGCGGTCGCGCGGTCCGGGATGATGTGCCAGTGCACTTCGTCCACGTGCGCCAGCTTCGGGCCGGCCGTGAACACCGGCTTCTTCCCGTCCTTGCGCGGCACGTAGCCGGCGAACTTCTCGTACACCACGCGCGAGCCGGAGACCCATTTGCCGGAGGCGAAGGTGAAGGGGCCGCTGCCGACCATTTCCTTGACGGCCTCGGTCTCCGGCAGCTTCGCCAGGCGCTCGGGCATGATGCAGGCCATGTTGCCCGACTGCCGGCCCAGCGCGTGCAGGATCAGCGGAAAGGGCTTCTTGAGCTGGAACTGGATGGTCTTGTCGTCCGGCGCGGTCAGCGATTCGGTCGCCTGCATCAGCGAACGGCCCATCAGGTCCTTCTTGGCCCAGCGCTGAATGCTGGCGACCGCGTCCTGCGCGCGCACCGGCGCGCCGTCATGGAAGACCAGGCCGTCGCGCAGCGTGATTTTCCACAGCAGGCCGTCGTTCTCGCTGACGTGGCCGGCGGCCATCTGGGGGCTGGGCTGGTACTGCTCGTCCAGGCCGTAGAGCGTGTCGAATACCAGCTGGGCGTGCACCTGGGTCATGGCCACGGTGGTGAACATCGGGTCCAACAGGGTCAGGTCCGCCTGGGGAACCCAGCGGAACGAGGTCTTGGCGGGCGCGGCCCACGACAGGCCGGGCAAGGCCCAGGCGGCCGCCGAAGCGGACGAAGCCAACAGGAAATTCCTACGATCCATTTTTCATCTCCGGGATAAAAAGGAAAAATCAGTACGCGCCGCCGATGCGGTGCCGCGCCACGAAATGCCCCTCGCCCACCTGCACCAGCGGCTGCACGACGGGTTCGTCGCCCACCGCCCGCGCCGGGCTGGGAAGTTCGCTGAGTTCCAGCGCTGCGCGGCGACGCGCCGCGGGATCCGCGATGGGAACGGCCTGCATCAGCTTTTTCGTATAGGCGTGCTGCGGGTTCTCGAAAATCGCCTGGCGCGGGCCGATTTCGACGATCTGGCCGAGGTACATCACCGCGACCCGGTGGCTGATGCGCTCCACCACCGCCATATCGTGCGAAATGAACAGGTAGCTCACGCCCAGGTCGCGCTGCAGGTCGATCAGCAGGTTGACGATCTGCGCCTGGATCGACACGTCCAGCGCCGATACCGACTCGTCGGCGATCAGCACCTTGGGATCCACCGACAGCGCCCGCGCGATACAGATGCGCTGGCGCTGGCCGCCCGAGAATTCGTGCGGCCAGCGCCGCATCATCGAAGGATCCAGCCCCACGCGCTCGAACAGTTCCGCCGCGCGCCGGTCGGCCTGCGCGCCGCTGTGCAGCCGGTGGATCAGCATCGGCTCTTTCACGCAATCGCCCACCCGCATGCGCGGGTTCAGCGATGCGAAGGGGTCCTGGAACACGAACTGCATGTTCCGGCGCAGCGCCAGCAGCGAGGCCGGATCGTCCTGGCTCACGGGCTTGCCCTGGAATGCGATGGTGCCCCGGGTGGTCTTGGCCAGCCGCAGCAGCGAACGCCCCGTCGAGGTCTTGCCGCAGCCGGATTCGCCCACCAGCGACAGGGTCTCGCCCGCGTGCAGGTCGAAGCTGACCTGCTCCACGGCATGCACCCGTTTCTTGACGCGGGCGAACACGCCGCCGCGCACGTCGAAGCGCGTCACCAGGCCGCGCACGCTCAGCACCACCTCGTCCTTGGCGGCGGCTGCCGGCGGCTTGGGCGGCCGCTCCACCCCGCCGCCCGACAGCAGCGGGAAACGCGCCGGCAGCGCGGTGCCGCGCATGGCGCCCAGCCGCGGCACGGCGGCCATCAGGGCCTGGGTGTAGGGATGCTGCGGCGCCTGGAACAGGCCCTGCACGTCGTTGTTCTCGACCACGTCGCCCTTGCGCATGACCATGACGCGGTCGGCCACCTCCGCCACCACGCCCATATCGTGCGTGATGAAAATGACGCCCATGTCCATCTCGTGCTGCAGTTCGCGGATCAGCTGCAGGATCTGCGCCTGGATCGTGACGTCCAGCGCCGTGGTGGGCTCGTCGGCGATGAGCAGCGCCGGCTTGCAGGACAGCGCCATGGCGATCATCACGCGCTGGCGCATGCCGCCCGAGAGTTCGTGCGGATAGCGCCCCATGATGGCGGCGGCGTCCGGGATGCGGACCTGGTCCAGGATGCGCATGGCGGCGGCCCGCGCCGACTTCGCGTCGCCGGGCTGATGCAGCCGGATGGCCTCGACGATCTGGGCGCCCACCGTGAACACCGGGTTGAGCGAGGTCATCGGCTCCTGGAAGATCATGCCGAGATCGTTGCCGCGCATGGCGCGCATGCTGTCCTCGGAAGCCGCGACCAGGTCCACGGTTTCTCCCGGCCCCCGATGGAAGGTCATGCGGCCACTCTCGATGCGGCCGCCGCCGAACTCCACCAGCCGCATGACGGCCAGCGAGGTCACGGACTTGCCCGAGCCGGATTCGCCCACGATGGCCAGCGTCTCGCCGCGGTCCACGTGCAGGCTGAGGGACTTGACCGCGCGGAACGCGTTGTCGCCGCGGCCGAAGGAGATCGACAGGTCTTCGACCTCCAGCACTCGACGGTTCTGTGTCATTGTCGTGTCCATGGTTCAGATCCTCTTGGCCATGCGCGGATCCACCGCGTCGCGCAGCCCGTCGCCCAGCATGTTGATCGCCAGGATCGTGATGGACAGGAACACCGCCGGGAAGGCGATCAGGTGCGGCTTGATCTGCCACAGCGCGCGCCCCTCGGCCATGATGTTGCCCCACGACGGCACCGACGGCGGCACGCCAGCGCCGATGAAGGACAGGCTGGCCTCAGCCAGGATCGCCACGCCGCAGATGTAGGTGGCTTGCACCATCAGCGCGGCCAGCGTGTTCGGGAAAATGTGCCGCAGCACGATGCGCACGCGGCTGGCGCCCGCGGCCACCGCCGCCTCCACGTAGGGCTGCTCGCGCAGCGACAGCACCAGCCCGCGCACCAGGCGCACCACGCGGGGCACCTCCGCGATGGTGATCGCGATGATCACGTTCTGCAGGGACGCGCGGGTCAGCGCGATCAGCGCGATGGCCAGCAGGATGGTCGGGATCGACATGAAGCCGTCCATGATCCGCATCACCACCGCGTCCACCCAGCGCACGAAGCCGGCCGCCAGGCCGATCAGCACGCCGATGACCGTGGACAGCGCCGCCACCGTGAAGCCCACGATCAGCGAAACGCGCGCGCCGTAGATCACCCGCGAGTACACGTCGCGCCCGAGCAGATCCGTGCCGAACCAGAATTGCGCGTTCGGCGAGCGCGTGCGGTGGATGGGGGACAGCGCCGTCGGATCCACCGTGCCCAGCCAGGGCGCGCACAGCGCCACCAGGAACAGCAGGAGCAGCAGCGCGCCGCCCACGGCGGTGGTGGGATGCCGCTTGAGAAAGCCGGTATAGGTATTCATCAGTACTTGATCCTCGGGTCAAAGGCGCGGTAAAGCAGATCGACCAGAAGGTTGACCAGCACGTACATGAAGCTGAACAGCAGGATCACGCCCTGGATGACGGGGTAGTCACGCCGCAGGATGGCGTCGACCACGAGGCGCCCCAGGCCGGGAATGGAGAACACGGTCTCGGTCACGACCGTGCCGCTGATCAGCAGGGCCACGCCGCTGCCGATCACGGTGATAATGGGCACCGCCGCGTTCTTCAGCGCATGACGAAACAGCAGGCCGCGGTTGCCGACGCCCTTGGCGCGGGCGGTGCGCACATAGTCTTGGCTGAGCGTTTCCAGCAGCGTCGCCCGGGTGATGCGCGTGATCAGCGCCACGTAGACGCTGCCCAGCGCCAGGGCCGGCAGCACCAGGGTGTGCACCGACGCCCAGAACCCGGCGGACAGCGGCGCATAGCCCTGCACCGGGAACCAGCGCAATTGCAGGCCGAAGATCCAGGCCAGCAGATAGCCCACCGCGAAGGAAGGCACGGAAAAACTGAATACGGCCAGGACCATGATGCCGCGGTCCTGCACGCGGTTGTGCTTCCAGGCCGCCAGCGCGCCGATCGGAATGGCCACGGCCACCGACACGATCAGCGTCATCACCATCAGCGAAAAGGTCGGCACCAGGCGCTGGCCGATCATGTGGCTGACCGGCAGCCCGGTGAACAGCGACGTGCCCAGGTCCCCGTGCAGCACGTTCCAGCCCCATTCGCCGAAACGGTGCAGGAACGGCTGGTCCAGGCCCAGCGTCGCGCGGATGCGCGCGATGTCCTGCGGCGTGGCGTCCTCTCCGGCCAGCAGCGCCGCCGGATCGCCCGGCGCCAGGTCCAACAGGCCGAATACGAACAGCGCGACGAACAGCATGACGGGCAACGTCATGAGCAGCCGCCGCAATGTGTACGAGAGCATTGATTCCCCTTGTCTAGTAGTGCCGCGGCCCGGTGCGGTGCCTGGCCGTGTTCCCGGACATCGCGCTGCGGCAGGGCGCGGCGCGACTTGCGGCGGATTCTAGATAGCGGGGAGGATTCGAACCATATCAATATTTTTAAAAAAGTATTGCCTTTATTAGAATCTCCTCGGAAAGCGTTGCCACGGCTGGATCCGCGCCAAGCTTGGGCGAGCCGCCGCTAGGGAATTCCCCTAGGCTGAAAACGCGAAGAATCGAGCCCTCAAGACCGGGGCGCCGCCGGCAAAAGTTCGTCGCCCATGCTAAAAGACGCCCCTCCCCACAGCGCTCCTTCACCGCATGTTTACCGCCACCACCGCAGGCTTGTTCGTCGCCGGTATCGCCGTCATCCTGGCCATGCCGGGCCCGACCAATACCTTGCTGGCCGCCGCCGGCCTGCGCCAGGGTTTCGCGCGCTCGGCGCGGCTTGCGGGCGCGGAGCTTGCCGGCTATGTCGTATCGATCTCGCTCTGGGGACGCGTGCTCGAACACGCCGCTCGCTCCTCGCCATGGCTGCCCGCCGGCGCGCGCATTGCGAGCAGCATCTATATCGCCTTCCTGGCGGTGCGCATGTGGCGCAGCGCCCGCGCCGTGCCTTCGGCGGCGCGGCACGCCATCGGCATGCGCACGCTGTTCGTGGCGACCTTGCTCAATCCCAAGGGCCTGCTCTTCGCCAGCGCGATTTTCCCGCCGGCGGCATTCTGGAGCCTGTCCGTCTATCTGGCGTCCATGGCGCTCTTCTCGACCCTGCTGGTGCCGATCGGGCTGGCCTGGATCGCATTCGGCGCATCGCTCGCCAACGAAAAGATACGCTGGATCAGCCCCGCGCAGGCACAGCGCGGCGCTTCGGTCGTATTGGGCGTTTTCTCGCTGACCCTGGCATGGGCGGCATTCCGCTAGCCGCGCATTGCGCTGTCCAGGATCGCGCCGCGGAACTCCTTCATCAGTGGCGACCAGGTCGCGGCATGGCGCGAGATCAGCGCAATGTGGCGTTGTAGCGGCTTGCCCAGCGCGACCGGCAGCACCACGATGTTCCGGTCCGCGCCCAGCGCGCTCTGCGGCGCAACGGCCAGCAGATCCGAACGCGCCAGGAGCTCCAGCGTGCCTTTGGAGAAATGCTCGACCTCCAGCGCGGCCGCCGGCAGGTCCAGGCCGGCTTCCGCATAGCGCGCATCCAGCGCCTTGCGCGCGACCGACGTGAGCGCGGGCAGTATCCAGCGCTGGCCCTGCAGATCGCGCAGCGACAGTTTCCGGCGCGCGGCCAGCGGATGCCTGCGGCTCGCGGCCACGCACAAGCGGTCTTCGAGTATGGGCTCCTGCTGCAAGGTGGCGGGCACGTCGGCATAAAGAGGGGTGACCGCGAGATCCAGCTTGCCGCTGGCCACCTGTTCGTTCAGGTCGTCGGACAGGCCCTGCGTCAGTTGGATGCGCAAGGCGGGCCGGCGTGGCAAGAGCAGCCGCAACGCAGACATCACGAAGCTGTCCACCGTTGCGCCCGTCGCGCCCACGCGCAGCAGCCCCGCCTCGCCCACGCGCAGTTCCATCGCGTGCCGGACCGCGTCCTGGTACTCCGCCCAGAGTTTCCTGGCGTGCTCCAGGAATACCAGGCCCGCCGAGGTCAGCCGCAGGCCCCGGCCGCTGCGGTCCAGCAGCGCCAGGCCCGTGTCGGCCTCCAGCCGCTGCAGGGACTTGGACAGGGCCGGCTGGCTGATCTCGCAGGCAGCCGCGGCGCGGCCCAGGTTGCGGTGGTCGACCGCGGCCAGGAAGTATTCAATGTCGCGCAGCGATAGATTCATGAACAGTATTTATGGTTATTCATACTTTCAGGAATATTACGCCGTAAACGCCCCCCTAGAATCCCCGGCATAAACCCGAGGAAACACACGAGGCGCAGCGCATGGACAAGAAGCCCAACATCGTATTGATCGTGGCCGACAACCTGGGATGGGGAGAACTGGGCTGCTACGGCGGCGGCGCCCTGCGCGGCGCCCCCACGCCTCATATCGACCGCCTTGCCACGGAAGGCCTGCTGCTGCAGAACTTCAACGTGGAAAGCGACTGCGTGCCCACGCGCTCGGCCCTGATGAGCGGCCGCCATCCCATCCGCACGGGCTGCCTGCAATCCGTGCCTCCCGGGCTGCCGCAGGGGCTGGCGCGCGACGAGATCACCCTGGCGCAGCAGCTGTCGTCCCAGGGCTACGCCACCGCGCACTACGGCAAATGGCACCTGGGCGACATCCCCGGGCGCTACCCGTCGGACCGCGGCTTCGACGAGTGGTACGGCATCCCCCGCACGACCGACGAAAGCCAGTTCACCTCGTCGATCGGCTTCGATCCCGCCGTCGCCGACATTCCGCACATCATGCAGGGGCAGGCGGGTGCGCCTTCGGAAAACGTCAAGGTCTACGACCTGGACGCCCGCCGCGGCATCGACGCCGAACTCGTGGACCGTTCCATCGGCTTCATGCGCAAGCACGCGCAGGCGAGCCGGCCGTTTTTCCTTTACCTGCCCCTGGTGCACCTGCATTTCCCCACCCTGCCGCACCCCGATTTCGCCGGGCGCACCGGCGCGGGGGACTTCGCGGATTCCATGGTGGAAATGGACCACCGCGTCGGACAGATATCCCAGGCCGTGGACGAACTGGGCCTGCGCGACGATACGGTCTTCATTTTCTGCAGCGACAACGGCCCCGAGTTCCGCAAGCCCTACCGCGGCACGGCAGGCCCCTGGAGCGGCACCTACCACACCGCCATGGAAGGCAGCCTGCGCGTGCCTTTCATCATCCGCTGGCCCGGCAAGGTGACGCCGGGCCAGGTTTCCAACGAGATCGTCCACGTCACCGACCTCTACACCACGCTGTCGCGGATCGGCGGCGCGCCCATCCCGCAGGACCGGCCCATCGACGGCATCGACCAGACCGATTTCTTCACGGGCGCGAGCCCGGCGTCGCAGCGCGAGGGCTTCCTGTTCTACATCAAGAACGACCTGCGCGCGGTCAAATGGCGGGACTGGAAGCTGCACTTCTACTGGGAACCCGAGGTCAACGAAGGCAAGGGCAAGCTCGAATCCCCCTACCTGTTCAACCTGAAACAGGATCCCAAGGAGGAAAGCGACATCCTGATCTTCAATACCTGGGTGCTGGGCCCCATCCTGAAAATGGTGCAGGCGTTCAACCAATCGTGCATTGCGCACCCGAATACCCCGCCGGGCAAGCTGGATCCCAACTGACGCCGGGCGGACCGATCGACATAAAAAATACCAGGGGAAAGAAATGAAGTTCGCTATCCGTTGCGGCGCGCTGCTGCTGGGCGCCGCGCTATCCGCATCCGCCGGCGCGGCGGACGCCAGACTGGACTGGCCCGCCAAGCAGATCACGTGGGTGGTCGGCTTCGTGCCCGGCGGCACCGCGGACGTCCTGACCCGCATCGCCGCCCAGGAGCTGGCGCGGCAGAGCGGCCTGAGCGTCGTCGTGGAGAATCGTCCCGGCGCCGCGGGCGCCATCGCCCTGCAGCTGGTGGCACGCAGCAAGGCCGGCGACGGCTACCTGCTGACCGTGCCGGGGCCCCTGATCTACCCCACGCCCCAGCCCGAGATCGGCCGGGAGCTGTCGCCCGTGATCCTGATGGCCGAAGGCCCGATGGTGATCGTCGGCCCCGCGAAGCAGGCGCGCGCGTCGTTGCAGGCGGTGCTGGACGACGCGAAGCAGCGGCCCGAAGCCTGGAGCTACGGCAGTTCCGGCAACGGCACGTCGCAGAACCTGGCTGGAGAATTATTGAACCAGTACGCCGGCACCCGCATCGTGCACGTGCCCTACAAGGGCGGCGGGCAGGCGGTGGCGGACGTGGCGGGCGGACAGATTCCGCTCGCCATCCTGGGGTCGGCCCCGGTCATGCCGCAGATCAAGACCGGAACGCTGAAAGCCTACGCCGTCACCACGCCCTACCGCCTGGACAGTCTGCCCGGCGTGCCGACGGTGGAGGAATCCGGATTCAAGGGCTATGCGGCGACCCAATGGTTCTCGGTCGCGGCCGGCAACGCCATGCCCGCCGCGCAGCTGGAGCAGGTGAACAAGGCGCTGCAGGCCGCCATCCGCGCGCCGGAATTCAAGGCCGCCCTCGACAACGCCGGCATGATCGCGGGCGGCGGCTCCCCCGCGGACCTGCAGGCCTTCATCCGGGCGGACAACGCCAAGTGGAAGAAGCTGCTGGACAGCGGCGCGGTCAAGCTGGAGAACTGACGCGCCGGCGCTCAGCCCATGTACACGCCGCCGTTGATCGCATAGTTGGCGCCGGTGACGAAAGCGGCCGCGTCGGACGCCAGCCAGGCGCACAGCCCGGCCAGGTCCTGCGCGGTGCCCAGCCGGCCCACGGGCACGCTCTCCACGATGCGGTCGAGCAGCGCCGGCGGAAAGGCCTTCACGGTGTCGTCGGCGATGAAGCCGGGCGACACCAGGTTGACCGTGACTCCGCGCGCCGCCACTTCCTGCGCCAGCGAGCGAGTGAAGCCGATGACCGCGCCCTTGGCCGTGGCGTAGTTGATCTGGCCGATCTGGCCCTTCTCCGCGGCGACGGAACCGATGTTGATGATGCGGCCCCAGCCCCGGTCCGCCATGCTGTCGACGACCTGCTTGGTGCTGTTGAAGAGCGTGTCGAGGTTGCTGCGCAGCACGGCGGCCCAGTCGGCGTGGCTCATCTGCCGGAATCGCATGTCGAGCATCGCGCCGGCATTGTTGACCAGCACGTCGATCTCGCCGACCTCGCGCCGCACCTTGGCGAAAGCCGCCTCCGTGGACGCCCAGTCCGTGGCGTCGCCTTCTGACGCGATGAAGTCGTAGCCCAGGGATTTCTGCTCCTTGAGCCAATGGGTCTTGCGCGTGGATCGCGGACCGCAGCCCGCCACCACCCGGTGCCCCGCGAGGTGCAACGCCTGGCAGATCGCGGTGCCGGTATGGCCCATCCCGCTGGTGACATAAGCAATGCGCAGCGCCATGAACAGTCCTCAGGAAGTTTGCCCGACAAGCGGGAATAGGCCGAACGCAAGCGCCGCGGCGAGCATTACCAGGCAGACCATCGTGGCCCACTTCAGGGCATAGCGCTGATGGTCGCCGAAGTCGACGCCGGCCAGCCCCACCAGCAGGTAGGTCGACGGCACCAGCGGGCTCAGCAGGTGCACGGGCTGGCCCACGAGCGACGCCCGCGCCATCTCCACCGCGGAAATGCCGTAGCCCTGCGCCGCCTCGCTCAGGATCGGCAGCACCCCGAAATAGAAGGCGTCGTTGGACATGAAGAAAGTGAACGGCAGGCTGACCAGCGCGGTAATGCCGGCCAGGTACGGGCCCATCGCGTCAGGGATCACCGCCAGCAGGCTGCGCGACATCGCCTCGACCATGCCGGTGCCCGACAGGATGCCGGTGAAGATGCCCGCCGCGAAAATCAGCGACACCACGGACAGCACGTTGCCGGCGTGCTGCGTCACGCGGCGGCGCTGCTCGGCCAGATCGGGATAATTGATGACCAGCGCGATCGCGAAGGCGATCATGAACAGCACCGGCAGCGGCAGCACGCCCAGCATCAGGCTCACCATGAGCGCCAGCGTCAACCCGGCGTTCACCCACAGCAGCCTGGGCCGGCGCAGATCCTGGTCGACCTCGATCTCGGGCAGCGTCTTGGGACCCTCCTCGTCGTAGCCCGCGTGCAGCGACGCGCCGCCCGGCAGCGACAGCACGCCCAGGCGGCGGCGTTCGCGCAGGCCCAGGAAGAACGACAGCGCCAGGATCGCCGCGATGGCCACGCCCATCACCGGCACCAGGGGCACGAAGATGTCGCCCGCCTCCACGTGCAGCGCGCTGGCCGCGCGCGCGGTGGGCCCGCCCCACGGGGTCAGGTTCATGACGCCGCTGGCCAGCATCGCCAGGCAGGTCATGGACAGGGCGTTCATTTTCAAGCGGCGGTACAGCGGCAGCATCGACGCCACCACGATCATGTAGGTCGTCGAACCGTCGCCGTCCAGCGAGATCACCAGCGCCAGCACGGTCGTGCCCACCACGATCTTCAGCGGGTCGCCCTTCACCGCCCGCAGGATGCGGCCGACGATGGGATCGAACAGGCCGGCGTCGATCATGACCCCGAAATACAGGATGGCGAACATCAGCATCACGCCGGTCGGAGCGATCTTGCGGATGCCGTCCAGCATCATCTTGTCGATGCCCGCCCCGAAGCCGCCCAGCAAGGCAAAAATAATGGGGACAAGGATGAGCGCCACCAGGGGCGACAGCCGCTTGGTCATGATCAGCGTCATGAACGTGATCACCATGCCGAAGCCAAGCAGGGTCAATAGCATGAGGGTTATCTC
>NZ_JBLZXF010000027.1:0-69364 GCF_050285585.1 Achromobacter sp.
GGCCGCCGCCTGGAAACGGTCATGAAGCCCTTGCGCCGCGCCCTGTGGGTCAACGAGGTCAAGTGGTGCGTGGTGGATCTGGCCGGCATGTGCCTCACCTGGATACTCGTCGTGGAATATGTGCTGCGGCACCGAGAGCCCGGCCAGGCCCTGCTGCTGGGGACCATTTTCATGATCTATCAGTATGCCCAGCAGGCCGCATCGGTGGTCAGCGCCATTGCCTCGAACTTCCAGAGTTTCTCGCGCATGCATACCGACTACAGCAGCGCCGAACCGATCTGGCAGGCCCCTGGGAACCCCGAAGCCATCGTGCCCGCGGTGCAGCCCGATGCGCCGTGGCAGACCCTGGCGTTGCGCGGCGCGACCTGGCGCTATTCGGATGCAGGCCGCGGCGGTCTGCATGGCGTCGACCTGGTGTTGCGCCGCGGCTCCCGCGTCGCCCTGATCGGCGCCAGCGGCGGCGGCAAGAGTACCCTGCTGCGCATGCTCGCCGGCCTCTACCCGCCGCAACAAGGCGATCTGCTGCGTGACGGCAGACCGGTGGACTGGGCCGAACTGCGCGCTCTCGCCACCCTGATTCCGCAAGAGGCCGAAGTTTTCGAAGCCAGCGTGCAAGAGAACCTCACCTTCGGCGAACCCGCCGATGCGGCCGCGCTGCAGGCCGCCGTGCATACCGGCGTATTCGACGAAGTGCTGCACCGCATGCCCGACGGTCTGGCCAGCCCGGTAAACGAACGAGGCAGCAATCTGTCCGGCGGGCAGCGGCAGCGCCTGGCCCTGTCGCGCGGAGCGCTGGCGGCGCGGGGAAGCTCCCTGCTGCTGCTGGATGAACCGACCAGCGCGCTGGACCCGCAAGCCGAAGGCCGGGTGTTCGATCGCATGTATGCCGCTTTTCCCTCGGCTTGCATCGTGGCTTCGGTGCACCGGCCCAGCCTGCTCAGCCGCTTCGACACGATCGTGGTGATGGAGGCCGGACGCGTGGTGGATGCGGGGCCGCGCGACGAAGTGCTGGCCCGGCACAAGCCTTGACGGCCGGCGCCTGCCGGTCACGCGGCTACACTGAATATCCATGACGCCGCCCCCGACTTCCCGCGCATCGGATCGCGCGCCCCGCCCCAAGCGAACGAACCTGTTCGCCTGTGCCTGCCTGGCGATCGGTCTCGTGTTCGTTTTCCTGGGCACGGGGATGATCCTGGATGGCGCCGAGGCAGGAATTCCCGTCACGCTGTTCTTCGGCCTGTGCGCAGCGGTCGCCATCCTCCAGATATGGCCGGGCCTGCTCCAGCGCGAAACGCATTGCGCCGAGGCACTGCTGGCGCAATATCCCGGCCCAGTGCAGCTCAAGGCGGCGGCGTTGAAACGGTGGGTGTTTTCGCTGCTGTCTGCGGTCTTTGGCGGCGTGCTGCTGTGGATGCTGCTCCACGAACCGCCGCCGCTGCTCAAGCAGCTGATCCTCTGGCCAGGCGCCTTGCTTTCGCTATGCGCCGCGGCGACGCTGCTCGTGCGCGCCGCGAAGGACGACACCTACCTGCGCCTGAGCCGCGACGGCTTCGAAACAAGGCTGGCCTGGAACGGCAAGACGATACGCTGGCAAGACACCAGCGAGTTCGCCGTGGTCAGCATCAGCCGCAACGTGCCCAAGCTGATCGTTTTCGACGACGCCGCGGTCGACCGCGCAGGCGCTGCAGGGCTCAACCGGCGTTTTGTCGGCCGCAATTCCAGCCTGGCCGAAACCTACGGGCTCACCCACGAAGCCCTGGCCGAACTGCTCAATGCCTGGCGCGCGCGGGCGCTGGAACAGGATGCGATGTTTGCGCGGCGGCCCGAGAACCGATGAGTTCCGCTCGAAGCTCCTGAACCCGCCATTCGGCGCCGGCACCGTCGCAACCGGCGCATGGCGTCGGAGTACGCCAGGTCCCGCCAGCTCCGCGGCGCAAATCCTCTTCGACGCCGTTGCGGCTGCACAGCGCTCAGTTTCCCACCGCCTTCAACCTCGCCAGCGTCGTCGCCACCATCCGGTCGCAGTCGTCGCCGTCGAACTCGAACAGGCTTTTCTCCGTTACGTCGATGTCGCGCGACAGGGATTCGCGCAGCAGCGCGTTGGCGCGGAAATGACGGCTGCGCACGGTCGCCTCGGGGATGCCCAGGCAATGCGCCGTTTCCTCCACGGACAATTCCTCGACGGAGCGCAGCACGAACACGGTCCGGAAAGCGACCGGCAAGGCGTCCAGCCGCGCCTCCAGCAAGGCGCGAAGCTGCGAGCGGGCCGCCGCGTGGAAGGAGGGATCGAAGTCGTTGATGGCCATCGCGTCAGCCTCGTCCTCTATATTGCCCGCCATGGGGCAGAGCGCCTCGCGGCGCCCGCGCTTGCGGAGCCGGCCGAAGCATTCGTTCAGCACCAGCCGCGACAGCCAGGTGAACAGCGACGAGTCGCCGCGGAACCGGACGATATTGCGGTACGCCGCCAGATAGGCGTCCTGCAGGGCGTCTTCCGCGTCGGCGTCGTTGCGCAGGGTGGCGCGCGCCAGCCGGTAGAGCCGCCGGTTGTGGCGGCGCATCATCAACTCGAATGCGGCCGCCTCGCCTGCCGCGATGCGGCGCGCGAGCGCCAGATCATCCTCTTCGGCCAGCGTTGCCGCCGGCGCCGCCGCTGTCGTCATGGGCCCAACCTCCGCCTCGTCATTGCGCAACCAGGGTTCCCTGCATGGTCGGATGGAACAGGCAGGTATACGCGATGCTGCCCGCCTCTCCGACAGTGTAGGTCCACGACGCGCCCGCCGCGATGGCTCCGGAATCGAAGGCCCGGGAAAGCGCGGTGGCGGTGTGGGGCACCAGATCCTTGTTGACCCACGTGACCGTGTCGCCGCGCCGGACGGTCAGCGTGGCCGGGCTGAACTGCATGCCCTCGATGCTCACGATGTGTCCGGCCGCCTTCCCGGAAGGCGGGTCGTCCGCGGCGCGCGCCGGCGCGTCGGCCAGGGCCAGGCCCGCGCACAGCAGGGCGGCGCCGGCGCGCCGCCACGCCGCGGGCAAGGCCGGCCTAGCCACCTGCGAGCCTCTTCTGCAGCTGCTTGGCATGTTCCAGGTGCGCGATGAAGGCAGGCCGCACCTTGACCAGCAGCGCTTTCAGCTCGGCGTTGTGCGCGCTGGGAATCAGGGTCTTGTCCAGCGCCTCGATCACCGCCTCGTGGTAGACCACCTCGTGGTCGACGTAGGCCTTGTCGAACGCCGCTCCGCTCAGGCCCTTGAGCGTGGCCAGGTTCTTGTCGCCGCCCTGCTGCAGGCTCTCGCTGGTCGGGTTCGCCTCGGGCTTGACCTTGAGCTTCTTGACCAGGTCGCCCGCGGACTGATTCACGGCCGTATGGTCGGTCACCATCAGCTTGGCGAACTCCTGGACGTCCTTGGTGCGCGACTTCTGCTCCGCCAGCTTGCCTGCGTCGACGTCCACCTGATTGGCCACCACGACGATGGCCGCGATCTGCGGGTCCGTCGGACCGTTGCCGTGCGCCAACGCGCCGTAGCTGGCCAGGACCAGGGCGCAGAACCATGTTGTCTGGATCGCTTTCATTTCATCTCCCCGAACGATGGGCTCAGGCGAACCGGCGCGCCGGAATGGCGCAAACGCCGCCTGCATAGGGGGTTCGATGTCACGATCCGGCGCCGCGTTCCGGCGGATGCGGCAGCGGGCCTCAGCCCAGGGGAACCGCCATGCCGTACTTGGCCCGGTTCATCACGATCAGGGTGGAAAAGCGCTTGACGTTGGGGTTGCCCCAGAAGTGCCGTTGGGCGAACGCCTCGTATTCCTCCATGTCCCGCATGGTGAGCGTCAGCACGAAATCGACCTCGCCGGTGACCGACAGGCACTGCATGATTTCGGGCGCCTCCTGCATGGCGCGCTTGAAGCGGTCCAGCTTGTCGGCGCGCTCGCTTTCCAGGGTCACCAGCACGACCATCATGATCCCCCGCCCCACGGCGGCCGGATCCACGACGGACACGTCGCCCAGCACAGCCCCGGACTCGCGCAGCCGCTTCATCCGGCGCAGGCAGGACACCGGCGACAGGTTCACGCGCTGCGCGACCTCCTGGCTGGTGCGCTGGTTGTCTTCCTGCATGCTTTGCAGGATCCGAAGATCGAAATCGTCTAGTTCCATGCGGGTCTCGGAACGTGTTGGATGCGGGCGGGAGCGGCTCGCCCACACATTCTAAGCCGGGAGGCGGCGGAATCCGGCCCCATTTCGACGGGAAACTTCATTCCGCCCCCCCGGGACGCAGGAATAAATCGGCCGGCTTGCTTACACTAGGAACCCTCCGTCCGCGCCGCGGGCGGGCCGCCTCCCCGTATCATGCCGTCACTCCAGCTTTTCCTGCTATTTCTCGCCGCCGACGCGGCGCTCAAGCTTACGCCCGGGCCCGACATGGCGCTGACCCTTTCCCGGGGCATGACGCAGGGCTTCCGGCCGGCCTTCCACAGTGTGCTGGGCAACGTGGCGGCCGGATTCATCCAGGTGCCGGCCGTGGTGTTGGGGCTGGCCTCGGTGCTGCAGGCCTTCCCCTCCCTGTTCATGGGCATCAAGGCGGCGGGAGGCCTGTACCTGGGCTACCTGGGCATCAAGGCGATCGTCCGCTGCGCCCGTTCGGCGGAGGTATCGCTGGCCGCGCGTCCCGGAGACGCTCGCGACGCATTCTGGCAGGGCTTCACGACGAACCTGCTGAACCCCAAGGTGCTGCTCTTCATGATCGCGTTCCTGCCGCAGTTCACCACGCCGGACAGCGGGCCGGTCTGGGTCCAGATGCTGGTGCTGGGCATCACGATGAAGGTATTGAGCCTGCCCTACGGCAGCTGCTTCGCCTACGGCGCTTCGCGCATCCGCGGATGGGTGGGCCGCAATCCATGGTTCCTGCGGATGCAGCAAGGCCTGCTGGGCGCCGTCATGGTCTGCCTGGCGTTGTACGTGCTCTACTCCACCGCCGAAACCCTGGCGCCCTGATCCGTCCGCATAGCCCGCCACCCGCTTTTCCCTCAGTAGCCATGACCGCCGCAACCCTGAACTCCGGACGCAACGCCGCGCCGTCCACCCTGCTCCCCACGCTGTCCCTGATCGGCGCGATGGCGTCGCTGTGCATCGGCACCTCGTTCGCCAAATCGCTTTTCCCGATGGTGGGCGCCCAAGGCACGACCGCCTACCGCATCGTCATCGGCGCGCTGATCCTGCTGGCGATCTGGCGCCCGTGGCGCTTCCCCCTGACGCGGCGCGACGCCGGCAAGATCGCGCTGTACGGGGTGACGCTGGCCTGCATGAACCTGCTTTTCTATATGGCCCTGCGCACGCTGCCGCTGGGCGTGGCCATCGCCATCGAATTCACCGGGCCGTTGACCCTGGCGGTGGCGCTGTCGCGGCGGGCCATCGACTTCGTCTGGATCGCCTGCGCGGCGGCGGGCCTGGTGCTGCTGATTCCCACGGGCCAATCGGTGCATGACCTGGATCCCGTCGGCATCGCCTTTGCGCTGGGCGCGGCGGTGTGCTGGGCCCTGTACATCATCTTCGGCAAGATGGCCGGCAATGTGCACGGCGGGCAGGCGACTTCGCTGGGCTTGACCGCCGCCACGCTGGTGGCGCTGCCCGTCGGCGCGGCGCACGCCGGCATGGCCTTGCTGGACCCCGCCCTGATCCTGGCCGGCGTCGCGGTCGGCATCCTGTCCAGCGCCTTGCCCTATTCGCTCGAGATGGTGGCCTTGAAACGGCTGCCCCAAAAAACCTTCGGGGTGCTTCTCAGCATGGAGCCCGCCATGGGCGCGCTGGCGGGCGTGATCGTGTTGAACGAGCATCTGGACAAGACGCAATGGCTGGCCATCTGCGGCATCATCGTCGCGTCGGCCGGCTGCGCGGCCACGGCCCGGCGGCAGAACAACGCCCCCACGCCCGCGCCGGACTGAACGCGGGCTCAACGCCCTCGCCCGGGCCCGCCCGGCCTCAGCCGAAGCCCACTTCCCGCTGCGGCGGCGCCAGCGGGTCGAAGTCTTCCCAGTGGTTGTTGCGCCAGCGGCCGTTGGCGTGCTCGACGTCCGCGCCGCCGTTGTCCCGCAGGATGCGGCACGCCAGCATTTCCCTTTGAGGACGCGTGCGCACGGCCACCATGACGCCGGCCTGCCGGATTTCGGCGTGGGAGTCGGGATTGAAGTGGCCATGCAAGGTACTGCCATGGCCGGTCACCCAAAGCGCCCCGAAGAGCGATCCCAGGTAGGCGCCTACCCCCGCCGCCGCCAGGATCAACGGCGTGGAATCGCTCACTTCCGACATCACGAACCCGCCGAATACGGCGAACCCCGCGCCCATGCCGCCCGCCCCCAGGAAGGCGCCCATGTCGGCGCGGCCCGAGTCCGGATCGGAACGGCGGTCGCCGCCCCATGGATAGCGGCCATGCTCGCCGGCCGGATTCACATAGAAGATATTGACGTCCCAGTCGGGAAACCCGCTGGAGATCAGGCGCTGGGCGGCGGCCTGGGCCGCTTCGAAGCCCTCGAATCGGGCAGCTACGATCAAAGACATGACATGCTCCTCGCCCGGGGCGCGCGCTGGACGACAACCTCGCGCGGGCCCTGGCCAGACAGAGTCGACATGGCTTTATCGTACGCCCGCGCCGTCCGCGGGAATGCGTCGGTTACACCTTGCGGCGGCTGTTACGCGCGCCATCACTCCGCGGAAATCCGCTTGCTGCGGATCACCGCCCCCCAACGTTCGTACTCCTCGCGCGCGTAGCCCGCGAATGCCTGCGGCGAGCTGCCGGTGGGCTCCATACCCTGCAGGCTCAGCTGCTTCGCCACTTCCGGCGAACGCAGCGCCTGGACGATGGCCCGGCTCAGCGTCTCGACCACTTCGGGCGGGGTGCCCGCCGGCGCGACCACGCCCTGCCATGCCGCGGCCTCGAATGCCGGGCCGCCCGCCTCGGCGAAGGTGGGCACATCCGGCAGTTGCCGCGACCGCTGCGCGGCGGGCACGGCGATCGCGCGCAGCCTGCCCGCCTGGATCAGCGGACGCGCCGCGGCCAGGTCCGCCATCATCATCGGCACCACGCCCGAGGCGACGTCCTGCAAGGCGGGCGGCGTGCCCTTGTACGGAATCGCCGTGGCCCGGCCATGGATGGTATCCAGGAACAATTCCATCGCCAGATGATGCGGGCTTCCCACGCCGAGAGAGGCATAACTGCCGGGCTGGTCGCGCTTCAGGTAGGCCTTCACGTCCTCCAGGGTATGCAGGGAGGAACCGGGCGCCACGACCAGCACGATGGGCAGCGCCACCAGAGTGGAAACCGGGGTCAGGTCCTTTTGCGGATCGTAGGGCAGCTTGCCGTACAGCCAGGGATTCAGCGCCAGCGTGCTCATCCCCGCCGTCAAGACCGTGTAGCCGTCCGGCGCGGCCCGGGCGGTTTCCTGGGCGGCGACGATCGTGGCGGCGCCCGGGCGGTTCTCGACCACCACCGACTGCCCCAGGGCCTCGCCCACGTGCCTGGCGACGATGCGGGTCGCGATGTCGCTGCCTCCGCCCGCGCTGAACGGGACCAGCCAGCGGATCGGATGGTCAGGGTATCCGGCGGCCTGCGCCGGGGCCGGAGCAGCCGAAATGCCGGCCAGCGTCGCCGCCAGCAGGACGCATTGCACAACGCCTTTGAACATGTCGCGGTCTCCTCGCGTTCCTATTTACTTAACATATTAATTATTTTTGGGCCGCGTGGAGAACACGGGAAAACCAGGGGAAAGCAAAACCGCGGCATCGGCGCCGCGCTCAGGCGCGCGCGGCCGCCAGCCAGCGCAAGCCGGCCGAAGTGCTGGACGCGGGGCGGTACTCGCAGCCGATCCAGCCGCCATACTGCAGCTCGCGCAGCACGCCGAACATCCAGCCATAGTCGAGTTCGCCGCGGTCCGGCTCCTGGCGCAACGGGACGCCGGCGATCTGCAGGTGGCCGACCCGTCCGGTGGGCAGATACTGGCGCAGCTTCGTGGTGACGTCGCCTTCAACGATCTGGCAGTGGTAGAGGTCCATCTGCACTTTCAGATTGGGCGCGTTGACCGCCTGCACGACGGCGTGCGCCTCGTCCTGGCGGTTCAGGAAGTAGCCGAGGATGTCGCGCGTATTGATGGGTTCGATCAGCAAGGTGACCCCTGCCGAGCGCGCCTGGCGCGCGGCCCAGTCCAGATTCTCGCGATAGCAGTCCAGCATGGCCTGGCGCGATGCGCCGTCGGGGACCAGGCCCGCCATCACGTGGACGTTCGGGCAGGCCAGCACCGTGGCGTAGGAAAGCGCCTGCTCGATTCCGGCCTGGAATTCGGCCTGGCGGCCGGGCAAGGCGGCCAGGCCGCGTTCACCGCGGGCGACCACGCCCGGCGGCGCGTTGAAGAGCACCTGCACGACGCCCGCCGCGTCCATGCGCTCGCGCACGAAGGCGGCCGGCGCCTCATAGGGAAACATGCATTCCACGCCCGCGAACCCGTCCGCCGCGGCGGCCGCGTAGCGGTCCAGGAACGCATGTTCCGGGTACATCATCGACAGGTTGGCGGCGAACTTCAGCATGGCAGGCTCCGGACCGGGCGGCATGCCAGGAAAATAGCACAACCGCGCGGGCCGCCGCCCGCTCTCAAGCGCCGAAGTCGGGCGCGGGATGCAAGGTCAGGCGCGGACCGGCCTTGAGGATCTGGCTGGGAATGTCGTGGCCCACCAGCCCGGGCAGCGTGGCGGCCACGCCCAGGATGCCCGGGAGATCCACGCCGGTGTCGTAGCCCATCAGTTCGAGCATGTGCACCAGGTCCTCGGTGCAGACATTGCCGCTGGCGCCCGGCGCGTAGGGGCAGCCGCCCAGGCCGCCGAGCGAAGCGTCGAAGCGGTCGATGCCCGCGGCGATCGCCGAGAGCGTATTGGCCAGCGCCATGCCCCGCGTGTTGTGGAAGTGCATGGTGGTCGCCAGGCCGGGGAACAGCCTGCGGACTTCGCGCCCGATCTTTTCCACTTGCGTCGGATAGGCCATGCCCGTGGTGTCGCACAGGGTCACGCCGTCCACGCCCAGCGCGGCGAAGCGCCCCACCAGTTCGAACACCTCGAACGCGTTGATGTCGCCCTCCATCGGGCAGCCGAACACGGTGGACAACGACACGTTCACGGCGACGAGGCTGCCGCGCACCGCGCTGACCACGTCGCTCAGCTGCTCGAAGGACTGCTCCCGCGTCATGCGAAGATTGGCGCGGTTGTGCGTTTCGCTGACGGACATCACCAGGTTGACCTCGTCCACCTTGCATTCCAGCGCCCGCTGCGCGCCGCGCACGTTGGGCACCAGCACCGTGTAGACGACCTCCGGATTGCGCTCGATCTCGTGCATCACGATCTCGGCGTCGCGCAGCGCGGGGATCGCCTTGGGCGATGTGAACGACGTGGCCTCGATCTTGGCGAACCCGCTGCGGGACAGCTGATTGATGAAGGCGATCTTGTCCTGGGTCTCGATGAACTGCTTTTCGTTCTGGAAGCCGTCGCGCGGCGCGACCTCCTGGATGTACAACCGCTTGCGGTTCGTGTTCGGTTCGTTCATGGTCGTTTCCTTCAGATGATGCCGCGCGCGCGCCAGTCCTCGCGCTGCGCCTCGCCGATACCCAGGCCGGCCAGCACCTCGTCGGTGTCCTGCCCCAGGGCGGGCGCGGCGCTGCGCACCTCGCCCGGCGTCTCCGACAGCTTGGGCACGATGCCCGGCAGCTTGACCGGGGTGCCGTCAGGCAGCGCGCCGTCCAGGATCATGCCGCGCGCCTGATAATGCGGGTCCTCCGCGATATCGGCCACGTCGTAGATCTTGCCGGCGGGGATCTGGCCGTCGTTCAGGCGGCCGAGCACCACGTCCAGCGGATGCTGGCCCGTCCACGCCGAAATGGCGTCGTCCAGCATGACCACGTGCTTCACCCGGCCGGCGTTGTTCGCCAGCTCCGGCGCCTCGGCAAGATCGGGCCGGCCGATCACGCCCATCAGGCGCTTGAAGATGCTGTCGCCGTTGCCGGCGATGAGCACGTATTTGTTGTCCTGACACCGATAGGCGTTGCTGGGAGCGATGCCGGGCAGGCTGCTGCCGGCCGGCTGGCGGATCTCGCCGAACACGGCGTATTCCGGCAGCAGGCTCTCCATCATGTTGAACACGGATTCGTACAGCGCCACGTCGATCATCTGACCCGCGCCGTTCTGGTCGCGGGCACGCAGCGCCAGCAGAATGCCGATGACGCCATGCAGCGCCGACAGCGAATCGCCGATGGAAATGCCCACCCGCACCGGCGTGCGGCCCGGCTCTCCGCTCAGGTGGCGCAGGCCGCCCATGGCCTCGCCGATGGCGCCGAAGCCGGGCAGATCGCGGTAGGGGCCGGTCTGGCCATACCCCGACACGCGCAGCATCACCAGGCGCGGGTTGATGGCGCGCAGTTCCTCCCAGCCCAGGCCCCAGCTTTCCATGGTGCCGGGCTTGAAGTTCTCGACCACCACGTCGACGTCCTTGACCAGGGCGCGGATCAGGTCCTGCGCCTCCGGCTTGCGCAGGTCCAGGCTGACCGACTTCTTGTTGCGCGACTGCACCTGCCACCAGACGGAGGTTCCTTCGTGCAGCAGGCGCCAGTTGCGCAGCGGATCGCCCTTGCCGGGCGGTTCGATCTTGATCACCTCGGCGCCGAATTCGCCCAGCATCTTGGCGGCGAACGGGCCGGCAATCAGCTGGCCCAGTTCCAGCACGCGGATTCCGCTCAATGGTTTGGATGACATGATTGCCTCGTCAGCTCTTGTGTTTTCCCAGATAGGCCTCGCGCACGCGCTCGCTGGCCAACAACTCCTGGCCCGTGCCCTCCATCACGATGGAGCCCACTTCCAGGACATAAGCGCGATCCGAGATCGCCAGCGCCTGGTTGGCCATCTGCTCGACCAGCAGGATCGTCATGCCGCGTTCCTTCAGCGACTTGATGATCTTGAAAATCTCGGCCACGATCAGCGGCGCCAGCCCCAGGGACGGTTCGTCCAGCATCAGGATGCGCGGCTTGCTCATCAGGGCGCGGCAGATGGCGAGCATCTGCTGTTCGCCGCCCGACAAGGTGCCCGCGTACTGGTCCCGGCGCTCCTTCAGGCGCGGGAACATCGCAAAGCAGCTTTCGATCTCCCCGGCCAGTTCCGCCGGCGTCTCCTTGCGCAGGAATGCGCCGAGCATCAGGTTGTCGTAGACCGTCTGGTCCGGGAACACCTGGCGCCCTTCCGGGACGTGGGCGATACCCAGCCCCACGCGCTTGTGCGCGCTGATGCCGCCCAGGTCCTGTCCGGCGAACGCGATATCTCCCGTGGATCTCTCAATGCCCGACAAGGCGCGCATCATCGTGCTCTTGCCCGCGCCGTTGCCGCCGATGATGGTCACGATCTCGTTCGTGTCCACATGCAGCGACACCTGCTTCAGGGCGTTGACGGCGCCGTAGCTGACCGCCAGGTTCTTGATGTCCAGTAATCGGCTCATGTCCGTCTCCTATGCGGGCGCGCCCAGGTAGGCCTCGATGACTTTCGGGTTCTCCTGGATGTGGTTCGGCAAGCCGGAGGCGATCTTCACCCCGTAGTCCAGCACGACGATATGGTCGGAAATGGCCATGACCAGGTCCATATGGTGTTCGATCAGCAGGATGGTCAGGCCCATGTCCTTGAGCTTGACGATCAGTTCGGTGAGCTGGTCCGTCTCGGCAGGGTTCAAGCCGGCCGCGGGTTCGTCCAGCAGCAGCAGGTCAGGCATGGCCGCCACCGCGCGGGCGATTTCCAGCCGGCGCTGCAGCCCGTAGGGCAGGCTGTTGGCGGCATCGTCCGCGTAGCGGTCCAGTTCGAAAAACTTCAGGATCCCGAAGGCCTGCCGGCGGATGCGGCGTTCTTCCGCGAGGCTGCCGGGCAGGCCCAGCAGGTTGGAAAGAAAGCCCGATTTCTGCACCCGGTAGAAACCCACCATCACGTTCTCGAGCGCGCTCAGGCCGTCGAACAGCTTGAGGTTCTGGAACGTGCGGCCGATCCCGGAGGCGGCGATCTCGTTGGGCGACAGGCCCACCATCTGCCGGTTCTTGAAGCGGATGCTGCCCGAATCCGGCACCACCAGCCCGGACAGCAGGTTCAGCGTGGTGGTCTTGCCGGCGCCGTTGGGACCGATCAGCGACACGACGGCCCCGCGCTCAAGCGTGAAGGAGACCTTGTTGGTCGGCACGACGCCGCCGAAGGCCTTGTACAGGTCCTTCACTTCCAGGAAACCGCCCGCGCCGCCCGCGGCGGGAGGCGCCGGCTTCCAATCGGCCGCGCCGGCTTCGGCCGCCAGGGCCGCGCGCAGGCCGCGCTTGGGCAGCACCTTGGCCAGCAGGCCGGCCAGCCCTTCCGGCATGGCGTACAGCGCGAACAGCAGGATCAGGCCATAGGCGAAATGCTGCACTTCCGGCCAACGCGCCAGCATCGCGTCGATCACCGTCAGCACCACGGCGCCCAGGAACGAGCCGCCCGGCGTGCGGCCGCCGAAGAGCACCAGCACCAGGAAGAACACCGACAGGTTGAAATTCACGAAGTCGGAGTTGATGTACTGGTTCTGCTGCGCGACGAGGCCGCCGGCGATGCCGCAGGTGATTGCGCTGATGGCGAAAGCCAGGATCTTGAAGCGATAGACGCTGATGCCCACGCTTTCGGCCGCGATCTCCGAGGTGCGCACGGCCGCGAAGCCGCGGCCGAAGCGACCATTCAGCAACAGCGACGTCATGGCGTGCAGCGCCAGCCCGATCACGACGACGACCACCACCCACTGGCGGCCATCCAGCGTGGCGCCGTTGAAGGTCAGGCCGGTGATGCCATAGAACCCCTCCTGCCCCTTGAACACATCGGTCCATTCAGACACGATCTTCTCGATCAACAGGCCGAAGGCGATCGTCACCATGGCCAGGCTGGGGCCCTTCACCTTCAGCGCGGGGATAGCGATCGCGACGCCGAAGACTGCCGACACGGCCGCCGCGCAGGCCAGCGCCAGCCAGGGATCGACCTGGTAGTTCACCGTCAGCAGCGCTACCGTATAGGCGCCCACGCCGAACAGGCCCGCATGGCCCAGCGACTTCTGGCCGGTCTGCCCGACGAGGACGTTGAAGCCGGTGGCGGCGATGTAATAGACCCCGATGTTGAACAGGATCAGCAGATAGAAGTCATTCAGGCCCGAATAGGCAAAGCCCACCACGAGCGCGGCGATGACGAGAGGAATGAGAATCTTGGGGAGCTTCATACTTTCTCCGCATGCACGCGGCCGAGGATGCCGGCCGGGCGGAAATACAGCACGACGATGATCAGCGCGAACACCGCGATCTCGCGGAGGTTCGAATACCAGAGGCCGATCAGCGATTCCAGCAGCCCGATCAGGAAGCCGCCGAAAATGCAGCCGCGCGGATTCTCCAGGCCGCCGAGGATAGCGGCCGAGAACGCCTTGAGCGACAGCAGGGTGCCCACGAACACGGAGGCGGTCGCGATGGGCGCCACCATCACGCCGGCGATAGCGGCCAGCGCCGAACTGATCGCGAATACCGCCACCGCCACGGCGTTGGCGTTGATGCCCATCAGGCTGGCGGTGGTCTTGCTGAACGCCACCGCGCGCACCGCCTTGCCCATCTTGGTCTTGTGCAGCGCCCAGTCGAACACGATCATCAGCGCCAGCGTGGTGCCGAACACCAGGATCTCCTGGGGCCGGACCCCTGTGCCGAAAATCGTGATGATGCCCTCGCCCAGCGGCGATGCCAGCGCGATGGGGGCGGGGCCCCAGATCAGCAGCGCCAGGTTCTGGATGATGATGCCGAAGCCGATCGTGCTCATGACCCAGGACAGCCCCGCCTCGCCGACGAAGTGACGGATGGCGGTGATATAGAGCACGTAGCCCAGCAGGCTCAATACCAGCATGGCGGCCAGCAGGGCGAACAGGAACGTGCCCCAGGTGACGTCCTCGGGGCTGGGAAAGCCAATGAGCTTGCCCTGGCTGACCAGCAGGATGGCGCTGATGCCGATCAGGCCCGCCAGCGCCAGAAATGCGCCCTGTCCGAAGTTGAACGTCTTGGTCGTGGTGTAGGTAATGCTGAACCCGAACGCGACCAGGGCGTAGACACTGCCCATGGCCAATCCGCTCAAGATGGCTTGTAGTATTTGCATGCTGGATGCCCCCTTTTGACGACTCCCCGGAGCGCCGCGACGCCCCGGGGAGAGACCCTAATCAATGCTTGGCGCCTGCCGGCCGGCTTACAGCTTCAGGTCGTCCGGCGTGATGGCGCGCGTGTATTCGTCGTCGACCGACACCACCTTGCCGTCGATCCAGCGCACCAGGCGGAAGTCCTTCACGGACAGCGCTTCGTGGTTGCCCGCCGTGAACGGCTTCTCGTAGGTCTTGATCACGCCCTTGGCCTGCGCCAGGTTCTGCAGCGCGCCCTGCACCGCCTCGCCGTCGGTCGACTTGGCCTGTTCCATGGCGGCGGCGATCAGCTTGACCGAGTCATAGGCCTGGGCGGCCATCACGTAGGTCGGCAGGCGGCCGTCGCGCTTCATCAAGGTGTCGTACAGCGCCTTGGACTCCGGCGACGAGTCTTCCGTGATGGACGCCGTGAAGATCATCTTCTTGGCGAGTTCCGGCCCCGCGATGCGCAGGAACGGCGAGCTCAGGTTGGCCCAGGAGGCCAGCGTGGTCGGGAAGTAGTTGATCTTTTCCAGGCTGCGCATGACGTGCGCATTGGAGTCCGCCAGCGCATAGACGATCAGCGTGTCGGCGCCCGAGCTCTTGATCTTGTTCAGCTGCGACGACATGTCCGTGTCCTTGGGACCGAACTTCTCGTTGGCCACGGGCGTGATCTTGTGCAGGCCCAGGATCTCGACCGCGTCCTTCGCGCCCTGCTGTCCGTAGCCGGTGGTGTCGGCGATGATGGCGATCTTGCCGGTCTTGCTGGCGCGGGCGGCGTAGGCGGCGAGCAGCGCGATCTGGTCGCGGTCGCGCATGGAAACGCGGAACACGTAGTTCGCCGGCGACTTGGCGTAGCGGCCGGTGATGTCGGTGGCGGTGGCCACGGGCGAGATCGTCGGGATCTTCTTCTGCTGCACGATGTGCAGCCAGGCCAGCATATTGCCGGAGTTCACGCCGCCCAGCATGGCGTTGACCTTGACGTTGTCCACCAGTTCATTGGTGTTCTGGATGGCCTTGGGCGGCGCGCCCACGTCGTCGCGCTCGACGATGACGACCTTCTTGCCCAGCACGCCACCCGCCGCGTTCAGCTCGTCGGCCGCCTGGCGCGCGCCGGCCAGCGCCGAAATGCCGAAGTCCGCCGAACCGGTGGCCGACATGTCGCTGTTGAAGCCGATCTTGATGTCGTCGGCCAGCGCGGCGCCGCTGGCGCCCGCCAGCGCCGCCGCCAGCAGCAGGGCCTTCATCGTCTTGGGAAAGTATTTGATGCTCACGTTGTCTCCTTCTGGATCACTGTGGTGATCGCTGACTGGTTTTTCAGGATTGCTTGATCAGGTCGGCGGCCTTGTTGCCGATCATCATGGTGGCCGCGCAGATGTTGGCCGAGGGCATGGCCGGCATCACCGACGAATCGATGACGCGCAGGTTCTGGACGCCGTGCACGCGCAGTTGCGGATCGACCACGGCATACTTGTCGCCAGCCTGCCCCATGCGGGCCGTGCCGTTGACGTGATAGGACGACACGCCATAGCGGCGCGCGAAGTCCAGCAGCTCGGAATCGGATTCGCACATCGGGCCCGGCAGGACTTCGCTGTCGAAGTACTGCGACAGGGCCTGCGAGCGCAGCAGCCGGCGCGCCAGGCGGATACCGCGCACCAGGGTCAGCTGGTCGCCCTCGTGCTCCAGGTAGTTCGCCAGGATGACGGGGTCCTGCGACGGATCCGCCGAGCGGATGCACACCTGGCCGCGGCTTTCCGGGCGATGCTGCCAGACGCCGGCCGTCATGCCGGGAAAGTCGTCCAGCATGCCCACGTAGCCTTCCTTGTAGCTGGCGGGCGTGAACACGCCTTGCAGATCGGGCGCCGCCAGTTCGGGCGTGGACTTCCAGAAGTAGTGCAAGAGCGACGGGCTCAGCGCCATGATGCTGGGGCGCTTCATCAGCCAGCGGCTGATCTGGCCGACCAGGCTCAGCCCCTTGACCAGCTGGTTCATGGTCTGGCTGTTCTTGACCCTGGCCACGACGCGCACGGAATAGTGGTCGCTGAGGTTCTCGCCCACGCCCGCGAGGTCGCGCACGACCTCGATGCCGTGCTGGCGCAGCAGGTCGGCCGGCCCCAGGCCCGACAGCTGCAGCAGCTTGGGCGTGTTGATGGCGCCGCAGGACACAATGACCTCGCGGCGCGCGCGCACGGCGCGGACCTGCGAGGGATGCGCGGGATGGCGGTACGCCACGCCCACCGCCTTGCTGCCCTCGAACAGGATGCGCGTGGCCTGGGCATAGGTGCGCACTTCCAGGTTCTTGCGGGCCATGGCCGGCTTCAGGAAGCACTTGGCCGTGCTCATGCGCCAGCCGCGGTCGATGGTGCGCTGGAAGTAGCCCACGCCCGCCTGCTCGGCGCCGTTGTAGTCGGGATTGCGCGGAATGCCCTGCTCCACCGCGCCGGCGATGAACGCCTCGCACAACGGATGGATCCAGTCGATGTCCGTGACGGGCAGTTCGCCCTTGCGGCCGCGGTAGCGGTCGTCGCCGCCCGCGCGGCGCTCCATGGACTTGAAGTACGGCAGCACCTCGTCATAGGACCAGCCCGTATTGCCCAGCGCCGCCCAGTGGTCGAAATCGGCCGCCTGGCCGCGGTTGTAGACCAGGCCATTGATGGAGGTGGAGCCCCCCAGCGTGCGGCCCTGCGGGATGGGGACGCGCCGGCCGTTGGTCTGCGCGGTGCCCTCGCTGGAGAACTGCCAGGCGTACTTCTTGTTGAACACCGCCTTGATGAAACCGGCCGGGATGTGCAGGTAGGGACTGTTGTCCGGCGGGCCGGCTTCCAGCACGCACACCGTCGAACCGTCGGCGCTGAGGCGGTTGGCCAGGATGGAACCGGCGGCGCCGGAACCCACGATCACATAGTCGAACTGATCCGCGTCGCGGACGGAAGGCTGCGTGGCTTGGCTCATGTCAGGGTCCGCTTGGCGTCAGGAGAGCGCGTTGAACGACTTGCCGGCGAGGCAGACGTATTTGATTTCCAGGAATTCTTCGATGCCGTACTTGGATCCTTCGCGGCCCACGCCCGACTCCTTGATGCCGCCGAACGGACCGACCTCGTTGGATACCGCGCCGGTGTTCACGCCGACGATGCCGTATTCCAGCCCTTCCATCATGCGCCACACCCGTTCCAGGTTGGCGGTGTAGAAGTAGGCGGCCAGGCCCGAGGCGCTGTCGTTGGCGCGCGCCAGCACGGCGGCTTCGGACTCGAACGTGCTGATGCCCACCACCGGCCCGAAAATCTCTTCGTGCGCCAGCTCCATGGCGTCGGTGATGCCCGTGAGCAGCGTCGGCTCGTACAGCAGCGTGCCCGGAGCCCGCAGCTTGCCGCCTGCGAGGAGCTTGGCGCCGTGCGCCTCGGCGTCGGCCACCAGGCGGGTTACCTTGTCCACGGCGCGCTGGTCGATCAGCGGCCCCTGCGTGACGCCCGCTTCCAGGCCGCCGCCCACCTTCATGCGGCGGATCTCGGCCAGCAGCTTGGCGTTGAACTCGTCGGCGACGCCGGCGTGGACGTAGACGCGGTTGGCGCAGACGCAGGTCTGGCCGGCGTTGCGGAACTTGGACAGCACCAGCCCCTGCACGGCTTCGTCCAGGTCGGCGTCCTCGAACACGATGAAAGGCGCGTTGCCTCCCAGTTCCAGCGACAGCTTCTTGATGTTGGACGCGCTTTGCTCCATCAGCAGGCGACCCGTCTGCGTGGAACCGGTGAAGGTCAGCTTGCGCACCGTCGGATTCTGGGTGAGCTCCGTGCCGATGGGCGCAGGGTCGCCGATGACCACGTTGAGCACGCCGGCCGGAATACCGGCCTGCTCGCCCAGCCAGGCCAGCGCCAGCGCGGTGAAGGGCGTCAGCTCGGACGGCTTCAGCACCACCGTGCAGCCGGCGGCCAGCGCCGGGCTGACCTTGCGGGTGACGAGGGCCGAGGGGAAGTTCCAGGCAATGATGGCCGCGCACACGCCCACGGGCTGGCGGATGGCAAGCATGCGCTGGTCGCCGCGGGTATGGGGCAGCACGTCGCCATAGACGCGCTTGGCCTCTTCCGCGAACCACTCCACGAACGACAGGGCATAGTTCAGTTCGCCGCGCGCTTCCGCGAGCGGCTTGCCCTGCTCCATCGTCAGCAGCAACGCCAGGTCGTCAGCGTGGGCTTCGATCAGGGCATGCCATTTGCGCAGGATGGCGCCGCGCTCCTTGCCCGTCTTGGCCCGCCAGGCCGGCAAGGCGCCATCGGCTGCCGCGATGGCACGCGCCGTTTCGGCCCTGCCCAGGTTGGGCACCGTGCCCAGCACGCTCGCGTCGTAGGGATTGCGCACCGTGATGGTGGCCCGGTCGTCGGCGTCGCACCAGGCGCCGCCAATATATGCCTGCTGCCGCAGCAGCTGGCTATTCTGCAGATTCATTTGTCTCGCGCTCCATCCGTCGTGCTCCGCGCCGTCCGCGCTGGGCGGGGCGGAATTTTTGGGGGAGGATAGCCCTGGCGGCGGCCTCCGCAACAGCAGTCATTAGCGATGCCGCCATCGCCGTTCGCGATGGCAAACCCGCGCTTGGCTACAATGGGCCGTCCCGTCCGCTTTTTCCGTCCGTCCCGCCATGCGCCTCGATCCCACCTCCCTCAAGCTCTTCATCAGCGTGGTGGAGCAGGGCACCATCGCCGCGGCGGCCGAGCATGAGCACATCGCCGCGGCGGCCATCAGCAAGCGCATCAGCGAACTGGAGGAGAACCTCAAGATCCGGCTGCTGATCCGCACCAACAAGGGCATCCGCCCCACGCCCGCCGGCATCGCGCTGTCCACCATGGCGCGGCGCGCCCTGCATGAGCTGGACGAAATCTCGGTGCACATGCGGGATTATTCGCGCGGCCTGCGGGGCTTTATCCGCGTGCACGCCAACATCTCCGCCATCACCCAGTTCCTGCCCCAGGACATCAAGCTGTTCCTGAACGACTACCCGAACGTCCAGGTGGACCTGGAAGAGAAGATCACCTCGACCATCATCAAATCGGTGGCGGAGAATGCCGCGGACGTGGGCATTTTCTCGGGCACCGCTCCCGACCATGACGTGGAGATCTACCCCTACCGCGAGGACACGCTGGCGCTCGTGGTCCCCGCCGACCATCCGCTGCAGGACAGGCCGGGCTTCCGTTTCGCCGATGCGCTGGAGCACGATTTCGTGGGGCTGCACCGCGGCAGCGCCATCAACCGCATCCTGTCCAACGCCGCCAGCGACGAAAAACGCAACATCCAGCTCAAGGTACAGGTCACCGGTTTCGACGCGCTGTGCTTCATGGTGAATTCCGGCCTGGGCATCGGCGTGCTGCCGCTGGATATCGCCCGGCGCTACTCCGTCATGTTCGATATCCGCATCATCCCGCTGTCGGAACCTTGGGCCCGGCGCCAGATCCAGATCTGCGTGCGCGCCTTCGACGCCCTGCCCACGGCGGCCAAGCTGTTCGTCAACCACCTGAGCAAGCGCCGGCCCTGAGCTGAGGGCCGGCGCCGGCCGCCTGCCTACTGCTTCAGCTCGTCCGGCTTGATGCTGCGGCTGACTTCGTCGTCGACCGTCACCACCTTGCCGTCGATCCAGCGCACCAGGCGGAAGTCCCGGTACGACAAGGCCTCATGGTTCTCCTTGGAGAAGGCCGGCGCGTAGGACTTGATCACGCCGTCGACCTTGCCCAGCTTGTCCAGCGCCTGTTGCACCTTTTCGCCATCCGTCGACTGAGCCTGCGTCATCGCGGCCGCGAGGATCTTGACCGAATCATAGGCGTGCGCCGCAAACACGTAGGTGGGCAGCTTGCCTTCCTTTTTCATGATCGCGTCGTAGAGCGCGCGGGACTGCGGGGTGGAGTCTTCCGTGATCGACGCGGTGAAGATCATCTTCTTCGCCAATTCAGGCCCGGCAATGCGCAGGAACGGGGGGCTGAGGTTGGCCCAGGATCCCAGCGTGACCGGGAAATAATTGATCTTCTCCTGGCTGCGCATCAGGTGGCCGTTGGCGTCCGCCAGCGCATAGACGATGACAGTGTCGGCGCCCGCAGCCTTGATCTTGTTCAGCTGCGACGACATGTCGGTGTCTTTGGGACCGAACTTCTCGTTGGCCACCGGCGTGATGCCGTACAGGCCCAGCACGTGCGCGGCGTCCTTGGCGCCCTGCTGGCCGTAGCCGGTGGTATCCGCGATGATGGCGACCTTCTTGTTCTTGGTCGCCTTGGCCGCGTAGGCGGCCAGCAGCGTGATCTGGTCCAGGTCGCGCATGGACACGCGGAAGATGTAGTTCGCCGGCTCCTTGCTGTAGCGGTTGGTGATCTCGGTGGCCGTGGCGGACGGCGAGATCGTCGGCACCTTCTTCTGCTGCACGATGTGCAGCCAGGCCAGCATGTTGCCGGAGTTCACGCCGCCCAGCATCGCGACGACCTTCTCGTTGTCCACCAGTTCGTTGGTGTTCTGGATGGACTTGGGCGGCGAGCCCACGTCATCGCGCGGCACGATGACCAGCTTGCGCCCCAGAACGCCGCCGGCCGCGTTGATCTCCTCGGCGGCCTGCCTGGCGCCCGACAGCGCCGATACGCCGAAGTCGGCCGAACCGCTGGCGGACATGTCGCTGTTGTAGCCGATCTTGATGTCGGCCTGCGCCCACGCCCCCTGGGCCATGGCCGCGAACGCGGCCGCGCAGGCGATGCGGGATAGCTGCTTCTGCATTTTCATTTCCTTGTCTCCAGACTTTGTGTAATGGTGCTTCGTCTTGCCGCCATCGGTCTGTGCGCCGTTCGCGGTCCACCTTGCCCTGATGCCGTGGACGCTGCCTGGGTCCCGCCCAGGACGCTAGAGAATCAATTCGATCGGATTCTCGAGCAGCTGCTTCACCGCTTTCAGGAACTGCGCGCCCACCGCGCCGTCCACCACGCGGTGGTCGGCCGACAGGGTCAGGCTCATGACGTGGCCGATACGGATTTCGTCTCCGTCCACCACCGGCTGCCGGGTCACCGCGCCCGCGGCCAGGATGGCGCTCTGCGGCGGGTTGATGATGGCGGCGAATTCGCGCACGCCATGCATGCCCAGGTTCGACAGCGTCAGGCTTCCGCCTTCGTATTGTTCGGGCCGCAGCCGCCCGCGGCGGGCCTGATCGGCCAATTGCGCGATCTCCGAGGAGATCTCGCGCAAGGACTTCCGGTCGGCATCGCGCACGATGGGCGTGATCAGGCCGGACTCCAGCGCCACCGCGATGCTCAGGTCCACCTGGCCCCGCTGCACGATGCCCTCGTCCGTCCATTGCGCATTGATGGCGGGGGTGCGCCTGACCGCGCGCGCCACCGCCATGGCAAGCAGATCGTTCAGCGAATGGCGCACCGGTTCGGGCGCGGACTCGCCGCGCGCGTTCAGCGCGGCGCGGGCGGCCATCATCGCATCCATGCGGCAATCCACCGTCAGGTAGAAGTGCGGCACCTGCTGCTTGGACTGGACGAGCCGGCGCGCGATCGTGGCGCGCATGGGCGTGTGCGCTTGAAGCGCGGCGCCGGACGGCGCCGGGAGGGGCGCATCCGGCGCCGGGGCCGGCAGGGACGCCGCCGCGTTTTCGATGTCCACCCTGACGATACGGCCATTCGGCCCGCTGCCGGCAAGCGCGTGCAGGTCCACCCCCAGCGTGCGCGCCAGCCGCCGGGCGGAAGGGCTGGCGAAGAGGCGTTGCGAGGCCAGGCCGCCTGCCGCCTGGGGCCGCGCGCCGGCCGCCGGAGCCGCCGCGGGCATGGCCGGCGCGGCCGCGACGGCTGGAGGAGCAACCGCCGGCTCGGGCGGCCGGCCGGCGGGCGGCGAGGCGGCGCCTGGCTCGGGTAGCAGCGTCGCGATGACGTCGCCCACCGGCACCTCGGTGTCTCCGGCCGGCACATGGATGCGATCGAGAACGCCGTTGTCCAGGGCTTCGAGTTCAATGACGGCCTTGTCGGTCTCGATCTCGGCCAGGATATCGCCGACCTTGACCGCGTCGCCCGACTGCTTCAACCATTGCAGAATCTTGCCTTGCGTCGTGCCCGCGCCAATGGCGGGCATCACGACCTCGATATCCATGTCTGACTCGCTTTATGTGTTGGCCAAATTGCCTGTCTTCTCGATGTACAGGGCGGCATCCGAGATATCCGCCACGACCGCCGCGCGCGCGCCCTCGGCGTCGCGGCGCTCCAGGGCGTCCAGCAGCGCCGCGTGGTGGCGGAACGACTCCCAGCTTTCCGACTTGCGGTCCTTGCTGCCCATGCTGAGCGAGAACAGGGGCGCGATCTGCAGCCAGATGTTCTCGATCATGCCCACCAGCAACGGCATGCCCGCCGCTTCGTACAGCGTGAAGTGCAGGTTGCGGTTGGCCTCGATGGTCTTCAGGGTGTCGATCTTCGCCTTGTGCCCCAGCCGGTCGAATTCGTCGGCATGGTGCCGGATGCGCGCGACCGTCTCGTCCGTCATGATCTTGGCGGCCTCGGCCGCGGCGAAGCCTTCCATGCAGCAGCGGATGCGCACGATCTCGCGGAACTTCGTCAGGCCCGGCTTGGGCACGCGCAGTCCCCGGCTGGGCAGCATTTCCAGCGCGCCTTCGGCGACCAGCTTGTTCACGGCTTCGCGCACGGGCATCGGGCTGGTGTTGAGCACGGCAGCCAGGCCGCGCAGCGTCACTTTTTCCCCAGGGGGCACCGCGCCGCTCATCAGGAGCTCGCGGGTCTTCTGGTAGATCTGGTCCGCGACCGTAATGCGTTCCTGCTTGTCGAGCAGGCCTTCCAGGATGCTGTTGTCCATATCGTCTCAATTCATATAGACGCCACCGTTCACATCCAGGGTGGCGCCGCAGATGTAGCTCGCGCCATCGGAACAGAGAAAGGCGATGGGCAAGGCGATTTCGCGCGGCTGCGCCATGCGCCGCAGCGGAATTCTATTCGCATCGAAAGCCTGGCCCCGCGTCATGCCCGTTTCGGTCGCGCCCGGCGCGACGCTGTTCACGGTGACGCCCGAATCGGCCGCCCTGCGGGCCAGCCATTTGACGAATGCGTGCGTGCCGCCCTTGGCCGCGACGTAATGCGGACTGGCCGCCAGCCCTCCCATGCGCGCCGCCACGGAAGACACCAGGACCATGCGGCCCGCGCCCTGCGCGCTCATCTTCGCCAGCGCGGCGCGCGTCAGGTGCATGAGGCCCAGCAGATTGATGTCGATGACGCGGTGGAAGACTTCGTCCCAGCCCGCCTCGTTCCAGTCGTCCCAGGGGCAATAGCCCGCGTTGGCCACCAGCGCGTCCAGGCGGTCGATGCCTGCCACCGCGCCTTCGGCCGCGGCCCGGTCGGCCACGTCGAAGGCGATGGCGCGGGCCGGCACGCCGCGCGCGCCCAGTTGCTCCGCCAGTTCCCGCGGCGCCTGCCGGTCCGCCAGCACCAGGGAGGCGCCCTGCTCGCCGCAGACCTCCGCGGTCGCGCGGCCTATGCCGCCGGCCGCGCCGGTGATCAGGACGGTCTTGCCCTCAAGCGCGCGCGGCATGGGCGTCCCCCTTGGGCGAGGCCGACAGCGCGCTTTCGGCCAGCATGTCCTGGATCAGCGAACGGACGTCGTCTTCTCCCGCCAGCGCGGCGCGCTCCAGCGCCTGCGAGACCACGGGCGGCGCCCAGCGGCCCGTAACCCGCTGGACCGGCTGATCCAGGTAATCGAAGTATCGGCGCTGGATCTCGTCGGCGATCAGCGCGCCCAGGCTCGCGCCCCGGGTGGTCTGCTCCACGATGGCCACCCGGCCCGTCTTCATGACCGAACGGCCGATGGTGTCGTAATCGATGTCGCGCTGCGAAAGCGTGCGCAGGTCGATCACGTCGGCGCGCACGCCCGCCTCGTCCACCAGGCGGCAGCATTCGTCCACCATGGTCAGGGTCGTCAGCAGCGTGATCTGATCGCCCTCGCGCACGCGCTTGGCGCGGCCGATGGGAATGTAATAGTCCAGGTCCCTGGGCACCGGCACCTTGCGCTTGTGCAACTGCTGCGGCTCGATGACCAGCACCGGGTCCTTGCAGCGCAACGCCGAATTCATGAGGCCCACGTAGTCGAAGGCGTTGGACGGCGCCAGGATGCGCCAGCCGGGAAAGAGGGCGAACACGCCCGCCGGGTCCATCGAATGCTGCGAACCGTAGCCCTCGGGCCCGGGAATGCGCGTGCGCAACACGAGCGGCACGTTGGCCGTTCCGTTGAACAGATGGCGGATCTTACCCGCCTGGTTCAGCAACTGGTCGCCCGCCACCAGGAAGAAGTCGCTGTACATCAGCTCGACCACCGGCTTCAGGCCCGAAAGCGCCGCGCCGGTGGCCAGGCCGCAGAAGCCGTTTTCCGTGATGGGCGTATTCACCAGCCGGCCGGCGTACCGTTCGGTCAGGCCCCGGGTGGCCCCGACCGTGCCGCCGCCCATGTTGGCGACGTCCTCGCCGAATACGTAGATGTCCTCGTCCTCGGCCATGCGCGCCCCCATGGCCCGCGCAATCGCCTCGATATAGGACATGGGTTCCATGTCCTCGGCTGCGTAGTCCTCGGCCTCGGCATAGCGCAGCCCGTCGAACTCGGACAGGTCGCTCGCGAGATGCTCGTCCACGGTGGTGGCGTCGGGCCAGAGTTCGGCCCGGATGCGGGCCGAAGAGCCGGCGCCTTCCACACAGGATGCCGCCGCCGCTTCCACGGCGTCGGTCACGGCGGCATCGATGGCGGCCAGTTCGCCGGCATCGAGAATGCCGCGCGCCGGCAGTTCGCGCTGCAGGAACAGCCAGGGATCGCGCGCCTTCCACTCGTTCTCTTCGTCGCGCGTGCGATAGCCGAACGCGCTGCCCGGAATCGACGAGCTCTGGTGGTAGTAACGGTAGACCTCGGCCAGGATGAAGGCCGGCCGCCCCTCGCGCGCGATGTGTTCGCGCGCCCAGCGCGTGGCCAGCCAGACCGCGAACGGGTTCATGCCGTCCACCTTGACCGCGGCGATGCCATGACCCTGCGGCCGCGTCAGCAATTCGGTCTCGAAGGTGGATTGCTCCACGCTCATGGAGACGGCGTACTTGTTGTTTTCCAGGAAGAAAATCATGGGCAGGCCGTACAGGGCCGCCAGGTTCATGGCCTCGTGCGTGGCGCCCTGGTGCACCGCGCCGTCGCCGAAGAACGTGACCATGGCCTTGCCCGAGCCGCGCTGCTTCTCGGCGAAAGCGTGCCCGCAGGCTATCGGTATGCCGCCCGCCACGATGGCGTTGGTGCCCATGATGCCCAGGTCGGCGCGGCGCAAATGCATCGATCCGCCGCGTCCTCCGGTCCAGCCGTCCTTCAGGCCCAGGATCTCGTGCATCAGGCCCTGGATCTCCTGCCGCATGCGCAGCGTCAGGCCGGCGGCGGACGGGTCCAGGTCCTGGTCGTACAGGGCGTTGACCGCCTTGGCGATGCACTGGTGATGCGCGCGGTGCGTGCCGTTCATCAGCGTGTCCACGGGCAGCGCCGCGATGCAGCCGGCCGCCGCGCCCTCCTGCCCGATGCTGGAATGGGCGGGTCCGTGCACCAGATTCAACTTGTCCAGCTGGAGGATCTTCTCCTCGAAGCGGCGCGCGACCAGGAACAGCGTCGTCAGCCGCAGCGCCTCGGCGCGCGTCAGCAGCGCCCAATCGCTTTCCTGCACCGCCAGCGAGTGCACCGGCGTCTTCTGTTCGAGCTCCTCGAATTGCATACTGTCCCCTTGTAGGCCCGGACGATGGTCAGATGTGGGCGGTCACGCCGCCGTCCACGACCAGGCTCGCGCCGGTCACGAAGTCGGAGCCGGGGCTCGCCAGGAACAGGGCCGGGCCCACCAGGTCTTCCGGCTCGCCCCAGCGGCCCATGGGCGTGGTGGCCACGACCCGCTCCGCGTGCCCCGGAATGTCGACCCGCGCCTGGCGCGACAGCGCGGTATCGATCCAGCCGGGCTGGATCACGTTGACCGCGATGCCGTCGGCCGCCCACGCGCAGGCCAGCGAGCGCGTCAGCTGCAGGACCCCGCCCTTGCTGGCCGAATACGCCGCCGTCACCGCGTTGGATGCCAGCGCGAGGATGGAACCGATATTGATGATCTTGCCCTTGCCGCGCGCCCGCATGGGCGCGTGCACGGCCTGGCACATGTTGAAGCTGCCCTTCAGATTGATATCGACGATGCGGTCCCAGACGTCTTCCGGGTACAGCTCCGGCCGCATGCGGGTGTTGACGCCCGCGCAGTTCACCAGCACGTCGATGCCGCCGAAATCGGCCACCGCCCCCGCCACCACCGCCTCGCAGGCGCCGCGGTCTTCCACTTGCAGCGCGTAGCTTCCGGTCTTCGCGCCGGATCCGCGCAGCTCGGACGCCAGCGCGTCCAGCCTTTCCCCCGCCAGGTCGGTCAGCACCAGGGTCGCGCCCGCCCGGGCAAAAGCCCGACTCAGCGCGGCGCCGATGCCGCCTGCCGCACCGGTGATCAAAACAACCTTGTCTCGGATATCGAAGTGTTCTTGTTGGGCCATACCGCGTCCGTTTGATGCTATTTTTGATATGTGATCACAAATTTGATTCTAGGAGCGGAAGGATCCAGGCGTCAACGGCGCGCGTATCGGGGTCTACCCCTAGAACGCGAAAATGGCGGGAAGGGGGCTGCCCCCTTCCCGCCATGCAGACACCCGCGAGGCCGCCACGGCGACCCGGGCGTCTTCAGTAGGTCATCCGCACGCCCAGCAGCACGCTGCGCCCCGGCAGTGGCGCGACGGAAGAAATGAACGAGGCATGGTTGTAGGCCAGCTTGTTCAGCAGGTTGGTGCCGCGCAGGTAGACCTCGTAGCCCGTGGCGCCGTATTGGCCCCGGTAGGCCACCACCGCATTCACCATGTTGTAGCCAGGCGTGCTGTCCTCGTACGCGGCGATGTCCTTCTGCGAGAACACGCGCGCGTACTCGACGCCGCCCGACCATTGCCCCCATTTCACGTTGCCCCGCACGCCGGCGCGGGCCGCCGGGATGCGCGGCAGGTTGCCGTCGCCGCCGGTCAGTTTGCCGCGCACGTAATCGCCGAACACCGCCGCGGAGAATACCGGCGTGAACTGGTGGCGCAGTTCGCCTTCCACGCCCGTGAACTCCGCGTCGCGCTGGGTGTATTCGATCAGGCGGAAATCTTCGTAGCGGTCCAGCGTGTTGGCGTAGATGTAGTTTTTCACGCGGTTGTGGAACACGCTGGCCGAGAACGTGGTGTCGCCGGAATGCTTGCGCAGGGTCAGGTCGATATTGTGCGAAGTCTCGCGGCCCAGGTCCGGATTGCCCAGCTCGTAGGTATTGGTGGCCAGGTGCACGCCATCGGCGTATAGCTCCTGCGCGCTGGGCAGGCGCTGGGAACGCGACAGCGACAGCGCCACCGAGTACTGCGGCGCGAAATCCCAGATGGCGGCGGCGGAGAACGAGGTGCCCGACAGGCTGGTGCGCGGCGCTCCGCCCGAGGGCGAAATGCGCTGCCAATCCTGCCGCGCGCCCAGTTCGAAACGCCAGTCGTTCAGCTGGTATTCCTCCAGCACGAACAGGCCGTTGGACCGCGTTTTGCTGCGCGGCAGGAAAGCCTCCTCGCCCTCGGCGCTGAAATCGCTGTAGGCATTCTGCAGCCCCACCACGCCGCGCCAGCCGGCGATCGGCTTGTGCTGCAATTCCAGGCGCAGGTCATAACCCTTGTTCTTGAACCGGGTGCCGACTTCGCCGCCCTCGATCTCGTCATGCTGGTAGTCGGTGAGGCCGCCGCGCAGGCGGATCTTCTCGAATCCCGCGAACGGATCCTGGTATTCGGCGCGCAGGTCCAGGCGGTTGCTGCGCAGCTTCACGTAGGGCACGCCACCATGGTCGTGATCGTGGTCGTGGTCATGGCCCTCTTCCTCGTCGCCATGGTCGTGATCGTGCCCGCCGCAATGCAGGTGCGTGCCGTGCGGATGGCAGCCCTCGTACTCGTGGTTATGGCCCGGCAGGCCGTACTCGCTTTCCAGGTGCGTAAAGGCCAGGCCGACATAGCCGCGGGGCGTGATCCATGACATGCCCACGGAACCCTGCGTGGATTCGCTGTAAGAACCTTCCAGCTTGCCGCCCGGCCAGTCCGGCACGTCATAGTCGCTGCTGCGGCGCTTCATGCCTTCCACGCGCACGGCGAACTGCCCTTGCCCGGCCGTGATGCCCACCGCTCCGGAGCGCTCCTTGGTGCCGGTGGCGCCACGCAGTTCGGCCTCGGCCTCAACGCCCTTTTCGGGAACGGCGGTCGGCACCTTCTTGTCGACCACGTTGACCACGCCGCCGATCGCGCCGCCGCCATACAGCAGCGTGGCCGGACCGCGCAACACCTCGATGCGCTCGGCCAGCAGGGGTTCCACCGTCACCGCATGGTCGGGAGAAATCCCCGATGCGTCCATGACCTCGGAACCGTCGGACAGAACCTTCACGCGCGGCGCGGTCTGCCCCCGGATGACCGGACGGCTGGCGCCGGCTCCGAAGGTGTCGCTATTGACGCCGGGCAGGTTCTTCAGCGTCTCCCCCAGCGTGCCGGTGCGCTGCTCGATCAGCGCGTCGCCCTCCAGCACCGAGGCCGGCAGCGTGGTGCTGTTCAGGTCCAGCCCCAGCGGATTGGCCGATACCGTGATCGGCGCCAATGTCCTGGCGCCGGCGGCGGGATCGCCTCCCGTCTGCGCCTGGGCGGCCGGCGCGGCCAGCATCAATGCGCAGGCCAACGGCTTCAGCCCCCCCGAACGGCGCGGCCGCCGACCCGCCCTGCCGCCGCTTTCCCGCACCTGCCCCTGCTTCTTGCCGATCATCTTCGCTCTCTCGAATGTTATATCATTACAAACAAGTCGCAAATGATATAACATTTCAAATCGAACGCAAGAGCGGGAAGCAAAACGGGCGTTTCGCCGGATGCCCGGCATCCGGCGAAACGCCCGCGCAATCTGGCCGCCCGGGCGTCTGCCGCCCGAGCCGCGCTCAACCCGCCTTGAACTCCTTGTTCCAGTACTCGAGGATGTCGGCCTTCTTTTCGGTCAGGCTCTTCAGGTCGTAGGCATGCAGCAGCTTGACCTCGGCCTCCGAGAAGCCCACGCGCTTCAGCGGTTCGGGCAGCGATGCATTGGTCACGGTGGGCGCGTAGCCCATCTTTTCGGCGAACGCGATCTGCCCCTGGGGGTCGAGCATGGCGTTGAGATATTCCCAGGCCGCGTCCTTATTGCGGCTGTTCTTGGCCACGGCCGCTTCGAACGCGACCGGCACCGAGCCTTCCTTCGGAATGACGAAGCCCAACGGCAGCCCGCTGTCGCGCCATTGCAGCGCGCGCGCTTTCCACATGCACGCGATGGCGATCTCCCCCGATTTGAACGCGGCCGCCACCGCCTCGTTGGAGGGGTAGATGCGCGGCGCGTTGGGCTTGAGCTTGGCCAGGAAGCGCTTGCCGCCTTCGAAGCTCTTGGTGTCGCCGCCCGCGCCCAGGCCGACGAATACCGCGTTGTACAGGTACAGGATGTCGGAGAAGCCTACCTGCCCCTTCCATTTCGGGTCCAGCAGCACCTCCAGCGAGTCCGGCGGAGTGGGGAATTTCTCGGTGTTGTACACGAGCGTCATCGCACTGAAGATGTGCGGAATCGAGTACGGCGTCTTCAGGGCGCCGATCGCGTGCGCCAGATTCGGCAGTTTCTTGGCATCGACCGGCTCCAGCGTGCCGGAGCGCTCGGCGTCGTACATATCGACTTCGCCCAGCAGCGCCACGTCCATGCTGCCGCGGCGCGAGTTCTTCTCCGCGCGCAGCTTGGTCACGCGGCCGACCGCGTTGCCCGTGTCGTACACCACGTTCACGCCCTGCTTGCCGACGATGGGATTGATGATCTGCTGCAGCAAGTTCTGGTAATCGCCGCCCCAGGTTCCCACGACGATGTCTTTCCCGGCGGCGTGCGCCATGCCGGGCACCCAGCCCAGGGCGGGGGCCAGGGCCAGGCCGGAGGCCGTTTTGATGAAGCCACGGCGAGTCAGGTTTTTCTCTTGCATAACGACCTCGTATCGAAGGGGAACTGACGACTTACTACGAAGCGGGCGCGTCATCGGCATCGCTGATGGCCGCGCCCCTGCCAAAACTCAGGTAAGCATCTCCACCGGCGCGTCCGGCGCGCTCGCCCGGATCGCTTCGGCATCGATGTCGCGGGCGATGACGATGATGGCGTCGCTCGCATCGGGCTGCCGCGTCAGCCGCTGGGGCGCGCTGAACGTGGTTCCGACCGACTGGATCAGGATGGGCTCGGCGCATTCGCTGACACGCACCACCGCCTTGACGCGCAGCAGGCGTTCGCCGCAGAAGCCGGCCAGGTTGTCCAGCCATTCCGAAAAATCCGTCCAGCTGATGCCGGCACGCGCCCGGGCCGCCATGACGCGGATCCGCGGATGCGCCGTGGCCGCCGCGCCGCAGGCCAGCATGCGCGCGGCCAGACCCGCCAGGTCGGACGCGCCCCGCGCGGGCGCGAAGGCCGCCCGCACCGCAAGCAGGCGGTCCGGCTCGGCGATGACCGCGGCCAGCGGATTCAAGGCGGCGGCGCGCGCCGCGCGCGCCTGCAGCGCCGACGCCGGCAACAGGTCGGTCTTGGTCAGCACGATGCGGTGCGCGGCGCCGAACTGCGCCATCGCCTCGTCCATCTCCGCCAGCGCGTCGGGATCGCGGGCGCAGTCGTCCGTGCAGACCACCGTCAGTCGCACGCCCCGGCTCGTGACCTCGGGATCGGCCAGCGATGCAATGACGGGCCCCGGCCGCGACAGGCCGCTGCATTCCAGGATGACGCGCTTGAGCGGCCCCTCGCCGTCGCGCCTGGGCGCATCCAGCAACGCGCCCAGCGTGTGGACCAGATCGCTGCGCAGGGAGCAGCAGACGCAGCCGTTGGCCAACAGCGTCATCGGCACATTGCCGCTGTCGTTGGCGACGATGGCGCCGTCCACCCCGACCTCGCCCGCCTCGTTCACGATCACGCCGGTATCCGCCCCGGCGGGATCCCGCAGGTAATCCACCAGCAGCGTGGTCTTGCCGCTGCCCAGGAATCCGCAAAGCAGGAACAGGTCGACCGCCATGTCAGGACGCCGCCTCCGCGTTGTCGCAAGGCGAGCCCGCGGGCGAGCCGCCAACGGGCGGGCGCTCGCCATCCGGATCGTCCGCCCAGCTTCCGCGGACCATGCCGCGGACGTCCGCAAGCAGCTCGGCGGTGTCGTATACGACGCCGGATTTGATGGTGGTTTCCAGGCAGCGCTGCCATTCGACCTGGGCCGTTGCATCGTTCAGGCGCATGGCGCCGGTGCCGAACAGCAGCTTGAAATCCGTCAGCGGATTCTGGTTGTGGATGAGCAGGTCGGCGCGCTTCTGCACGTCGATGGAGCCGGTGTCGTCATCGATGCCCAGCAGCGCCGCGCTTTGGGAAGTGGCCGCGCGCAGCACCTCGATCGGATGGAAGCCCGCCTCCTGCAGCAGCTCCAGTTCGCGGATGAAACCGAAGCCGTAGATCTGGAAAATGAAGCCCGAATCGCTGCCGGCGCACACGCGCCCGCCCAGGTTCTTGTATTCGTTGACGAACTGCATCCACAGCCGGTAGTTCTGCTTCCATTCGATCTCGTTGGTCGTGCTCCAGCGATACCAGTATGCGCCGTGCCCGCCGCGCTGCGGCTGGAAATATTTCCAGACCGCCTTCCAGGTGTATTCGTCGTGCCAATCGGCGCGGCGCGCGCGCATCAGATCGCGGTTGGCGTCGTAGATGTTGAAGGTGGGCACGAAGGTGTGCCCCAGCTCCAGGAAGCTGTCCATGACCTCCCGCCACTTCGCCGAGCCCGGCTTCGCGGCCTGCATGAAGGTCTGTCCCGCGACCGCGAAGCGGTAGTACTCGTCGCTGTAGTTGTAGTCGGTCGGAAACGACTGCACCACGCGGTCCTCGAACAAGGCTTCGGGCAAGCCGTAGTAGTGCTCGGAACTGGTCAGGCCCCAGCGCGCGGATTTCAGCGCGTTCACCCGGGTGACGGCCATCTGCGCATGGTGGCAGCCCGAGCGCAGGCCCAGTTGCGCCGCCTCGTCCAGCGCGGCCTCCATGATGGCCGGCGGCGCGCCGAAGAACTTGATGCCGTCCGCGCCGCGCGCGGCCAGCTTGCGCACCCACTCGCGCCCCTGCTCCGGCGTATGGATGGTCTTGACGCGGTCGTTGACCGCCGGAAATACCGAATGCACCACCATGCGGGGCGCGGCGATCTTGTTGGCGGCGGACAGTTCGCGCTGCGCCAGCGTCCAGCCCAGTCCGCCCATGGCCCCCATTTCGCGCACCGTGGTCACGCCATGCGCCAGCCACAGCCGATAGATGTAGTCGGCGGGCGGCACGATGCCGCTCATGGCGTGGTAGGGCGTGCCGATGTGCGCGTGCGCGTCCACGAAGCCGGGCGTCACGAACTTTCCGTGGCAATCGATCTCGTGGTCGCCCGGCCCCGGGCGGCGCTTGGGATCGATCGCCTTGTGCGGCGTGCCCACGTTCACCAGTCCCGTGATCCGGTCGTTCTCGATCACGATGTCCACCGGCCCCCAGGGCGGCGCGCCCGTGCCGTCGATGATGGTGGCGCCGCGCAGGATCAGGCGGGGAAAAGGCCCCAGCCCGCGGTCGCGCGCCACGGGCGCCGAAGGCGGATGCCAGCCCTTGGCGGCGTTGACGTCCCGGGATTCCTCGCCGACTTCCGATTGCATCTGCGTGGGATCGCTCATGGCGCCTATGCTCCCATTCCATTGTGCTCGATGACGCCGCCCTTCATGATCAGCGCGATGTGCTCGCCCTGGCCCAACAGGCAGGAAAGATCCCGGTAGGGATTGCCGTCCACCAGCAGTATGTCCGCAAGTGCGCCTTCCTGGATGCGGCCCAGCTGCCCCACCTGGTTCAGCACCTCCGCGGCGGTGGTGGTGGCGCACTGGATCACCTCCTGCGGCGTCATCACCTCGGCGCGGATGCGGAATTCGTCGCTTTGCAAGCGCTGCGACGGCCCCAGCAGGTCCGAACCGTAGCCGATCTTCACCCCCGCCTTCTTATAGATCTCCAGGGAGTGCAGACCGGCGGTGCGCACCGTGGCGATCTTGGCCACGGAGTCCGGCGGCAGCCCGTAGTCGGCGCCTTCGTTCGCCAGCGCTTCGTACGTGACCAGCGTCGGCACCACGAAGGCGCCCTTCTCCGCCATGTATCGCGCCACGCGCTCGTCCACGAGGTTGCCGTGCTCGATCGTGCGCACGCCGTTGCGGATGGCCCGTTCGATCGCATCCGCCGTATACGAATGCGCCATCACGTAGGTCTGGCGGCTGGCGGCCTCGTCGACGATCACCCGGATTTCCTCCTCCGAATAGCCATAGGACGCGATCGGATCCGTCGGCGATGCGACCCCGCCGGACGCCATCATCTTGATCTGGTCGGCGCCCATCTGCAATTCCTGGCGCACCGCCTTGCGCACGTCATCGATGCCGTCGGCCACGCGGCCGATGTCGCCGGCGCGGAAACAGCAGCCGCAAAAACTCATCGGCCGCAGGTGGTCGGAACGCGGGCGCGGATCGCCATGGCCGCCGGTCTGGCTGATGGCGCGGCCCGAGATGAACAACCGCGGCCCCTTGACCGTGCCTTCGTTCACGGCGCATTTCAACCCCCAGCCCGCGCCGCCCGCGTCACGCACGGTGGTGAAGCCCCGGCGCAGCATGGCCGCCATGATGGGAACGGCGCGCATCATGACCAGCGCATCCGGCAGCACACCCTGCGTGCTGAGGTTCAGCTGCGTGGCCAGGACGTGCACATGCAGGTCGATCAGCCCAGGCATGAGCGTTCGGCCGGCGGCATCTATCGTGCGCGCGGACGCGGCCGCGATCGGCTTGTCGGAGACCTCCTTGATGACGCCGTCCTCGACCAGCACGTGCCTGCCTTCCAGCAGGTCCGCCTGCAGGGGATCGAGCAGGTTCGCATTCTTGAACAATACAGAAGCCATGAGGATTCCTTTGTGGAGTCGGGGGTCAGGACGCCATGGTCTTGATATAGCGGCGATGGATCAACCAGTTGGAAATCAGGGCGATGACCAGCGTGCCGCAGACCAGCACGACGGCCAACGCGGCGCCGAACGGCCAATTGGAGGCGCGCGTGATCTGGTCGTACAGCGCCGGCGCCATCATCGTCAGGCCGGAGCCCCCCAGCAGCACCGGCGTGGCGTAAGCGTTCATGCACAGGATGAAAACCAGCATCGTCCCCGCCGCCACGCCCGGCGCGGCGATGGGCAGCACGATGCGGCGCAGCGTGGTGAAGAAACTGGCGCCGACGTTGCGGGCGGCCTCCTCCACGGACAGGTCCATGCCCTCCAGCACGCTTTGCAGCGTCAGGATCAGGTAGGGCATGACGACGGCGGTCGTGCCGATCACGACCGCCGTGGGCGTGTACATCATGGTCAGCGGCTTGTCGATCAGCCCCATCCCCTGCAGGATGGCGTTCACCACCCCCGCGTTGCCCAGCGCCACCATCCAGCCAGCGGCGCGCACCACGTTCCCGACCATCAGCGGGAACACCAGCAGGATGACGAACAGGCTCTTGTAGCGGCTCTGCGTGCGCGCCAGGAAGTACGCCACGGGAAAGCCCAGCACCAGCGCCAGCACCGTGCACAGCCCGGCGATGCCCAATGTCGTGAGGAAGATGTCGCGGTAATAGGGATCGCCGAAGAACTTGGCGTAGTTCTCGAACGTGAAGGCGGTCTGCATCAGCTCCGCCGGATCGAAGCGGTTGAAGCTGTAGCGCGCCAATTGCAGGATGGGAACCAGGATGATCGCCAGCACCACCAGCGATGCCGGAAACGCCAGCCCCGGCCCCAGCCAGCCCCTGCGGGCCCCGTCTTGCGTCGCGGTCGTCATGGCGGCTCCTATTGCGTGAACGCCACGCAGTCGTCCGGCTCGAAGCACGCGTAGACGCGCGCGCCCGGCGCCGGCTGCGGCTGGCGCGCGCCGCCGTTGACGACCTGGCTGATCATGCGGTTGCCGCCCTCCAGCTGCACGCGCACTTCCAGCACCGAGCCGAGATATAGCGAGGACTCGACCACGCCCGCCAGCGCGTTCCCCCCCGAGGGCTGTTCCCGCAGGCTCACCCGCTCCGGCCGCACGCCCACGTGCGTGGCCCCGGAACCGCCCGGCGCCGCGATGCGCTGGCCCGCCTCGGTCTGGAAGACGTTATCGGCCCCGCCGCGTCCCTTGAACACGTTCATCTTGCCCAGGAAGTCGGCCACGAACAGGTTGGCCGGCCGCTCGTACAGCGAGTCGGGCGTGCCGACCTGCTGCACGATGCCATCGTGCATGATGGCCATGCGGTCGGCGATCGCCAGCGCCTCTTCCTGATCGTGCGTCACGAATACGGTGGTCAGCCCCAGGCGTTGCTGCAGGGCGCGGATTTCTTCGCGCACTTCCACCCGCAGCTTGGCGTCGAGGTTGGACAGCGGCTCGTCGAGCAGGAACACCTTGGGCTCGATGGCCAGGGCGCGGGCGATCGCGACGCGCTGCTGCTGCCCGCCGGACAGCTGGCGCGGATAGCGGTCGCGCAGTTCGCTCATGCGCACCATGTCCAGCACACGCCGGATCTTGCCGTCCCGGTCGGCCTTGGGAACCTTGTGCATTTCCAGGCCGAAGGCCACGTTCTCCGCCACCGTCATGTGCGGGAACAGCGCGTAGCGCTGGAACACCATGCCCGTATCGCGCTTGTGCACCGGCAGGCGGGTCACATCGGTCTCGCCGATGCGGATGCGCCCCGCCGAGGGTGAAATGAAGCCGGCGATCATGCGCAGGGTGGTCGTCTTGCCGCAGCCGCTGGGGCCCAGGAACGCCACCAGTTCCCCTTCCGCGATCTCCAGCGAGAAATCGGACACGGCCACCGCCGCGCCGAACTGCTTGCGGATGTTTTCGATCGAGACCTTCGCCATCTTCTACACCACCTGACTGAGTTTCACATAGCGGTCGGTCACAAGCATGATGATGCCCAACAGCAGAATTTGCACCGAGGCCACCGCGGCGATGGTCGGATCCAGGTTGAATTCCAGGTACTGCATGATCGCGATGGGCAGCGTGGTGCGCCCCAGCCCGACCAGCGACAGCGACAGCTCGAGGTTCTCGAACGACACGACGAAGCTGAACAGCGCGGCGGCCACGATGGACGGGCGCAGCATGGGCAGCGTCACGCGCATGAACGCGACCGGCGCGCTCGCGCCCAGGTTGCGCGCCGCTTCTTCAATGGATCCGTCCAGGCCCGCCATGCCGGCGGTGACCAGCCTGACGGTCCACGGAATGGTCAGGCACACGTGGGCGATCACCAGTCCGCCGAAGGTGCCGATGATGTCCTGGTCCAGCGCTTCCTCGGCGCGCAGATAGAACAGGTAGATGCCCACCCCCGCCACGATGCCGGGAATCAGCAGCGGCGACAGCAGCAGCGTATTGATGCCCTTGCTGCCGCGGAAGCGGTAGCGGGCGATGCCCACGGCGGCCAGCACGCCCATGGCCACGCCGATGAAGGCAGCCACCAGCGACACTTGCAGGCTGAACAGGAAGCCATTGGCGAAAGCGGGGTTTTCCCATGCCTTCACGTACCAGGACAGCGTGTAGCCGGACGGGGGAAAGTAAAGAATGGCGTCCTTGAAGAAGCTCAGCCAGACCACCAGCACGATGGGGCAGAGCATGAACGCATACATGAGGACAACGAAGAGGCGGTGCAGCCACGTCGCCCACGGAAACACCCGCAGGGCCTGTTCCCGGTTGGCGGCCCTGACGGCCGGGTTCAAAGGAGGCGCGTTGTGCAAATCCAGGTTCCTTGTCAGCTGATGCCGGCTAGGCTTGAAACTCCTCCGGTAAGGACTCTGCGGCCTCTGCGGTTAACCAGAGCATATCGACCGGTTGCTGCGCGGCTCAACTAGGGATAACCCACCACTGGGAAAATCCCGCAGCCGGCCAGGAACGAGCCTGATGGCAAGGGTGCAACCGGCCGCAACGCAAGGCGGCGGCAGGTGCAACCCTGGATGCGACTCGGCCTACGCCTCGAGCCCGCACAGGGCCTGCAGCACCGCCACGCGGCTCTGGCCCAGCACCATGCCTTGCCAATCCTCCTGGCCGCAATAGAACGCGTCGAGGGTGGCCTGCAGGATTTCGCGGCGCTGCGCGTCGCCGGCCTCGGGATGGGCGCGCAGCCAATTTCGCCCCCGCAGCGCGTGGATCACGTCTTCCCACGGCATGGTGCCGAACTCCAGCGCCATCGAGGTGGGCTCCGAGTCGGGACAGGCCTGGTAGATCAGGCCCGCCAGATGGCCGGTGATGTCCACCGACGCGGAACTCCCCTGGTAGGGCACGGCGATGTCGCTGCCCCACCAGCGGCGCGCCCGCGCCACCTCGGCCTCGTCGCGGCGGCCGGCGTATATCTTCTCGCCGTGGCCGCGGGGGCCCAGGCCGGTATGCACGTCGATCCAGCCGATGCGCGCATGGCGGCTGGCGTGGGTCTGCAGGATGGTCCTGAGGTTCGCGAGCGAGGCCGCAGGCCGGTCGCCGCCATAGAACAGGCCATCCGCATGGGTGTACTGCCCGCGCGACACGGCCTGGGTCACCGCGGGCAGGCCATGCTGTTCGATATGGCGGGCGAGGTCCTTCCGGTTCTGTTCCGTCGGGGGCCACTCCTGCGGCAGCAGCAGTCCGTGGACCGGCCCGTAGCCGGGATTCTCCGGCAGCGGCTGGCCGCCGAACGGCTGCGCGTTGCGGTTCAGGTCCACATTGCCCTCGTCCGTGCGCGCGATCCACGAAAAGCCATAGGGATTCACCGCGTGCACCAGCAGCAGCGCCACGCCCGCGCGGCGCGCCCGTTCCAGCATCGGCGCATCGTCCAGCAGCGCGAGCTGGCAGCCGGCGCCGCAGAAACCCTCGACGCCGTGCGTGGCCGACGTCATGATGAGCAACCGCCCGGCATCCGGATCACCGATCAGGGCCACGTCGGTCGCGAGCGGCTCGCCCTCGCTGCCCAGGGGGTCGATGCCGTAGGACCGGACATGCGAGGCCAGCGGCGCCGCCGCCGACAGGAAGCGTTCGCGCGCCTGCGCGTAGCTCGAGGAAAAATAGCGGGTCGTGGATTGCATGTCATGCCTCGCGAGTATCGATTTCGTGGCCGGTGCGGTCCCGGATCCAGAACAGCACCACGGTGGAAAGCGTCACGGTCACCATCAGGTACCAGGCCGGCGCCATCGGGTTTCGCGTGACGTGCAGCAGCCAGGTTACGAAGAATTGCGCAAAGCCGCCGAATACGGAAATTCCCAGCCCATAGACCACCGACATCCCGGTCGTGCGCACCGCCTTCGGGAACAGCTCGGGCAGCATCGTGATCACCGGCGCGGTCTGCAAGGCCAGCAGCACCGCCAGCAAGGCGATCACCGTCATCAGCCGGCCGGTGCTGGGCGCGGAAACCAGCCACTGGAAGCATGGCAGCAAGGCGCCTACCGTGGCCGCGCGCGACCAGAAGATCACCTTCTTGCGTCCCACGCGGTCGGCCAGCATGCCGACGAAGGGCGCGATCAGAAAGCCGATGGCGCCCAGGACGACGCTGGCGGACAACGTCGACGTCGCGGGCAGGCCCAGCTCCTTGTTGGCGTAGGCCGGCATGTAGAACCCGATGATCTGCGCGCAGACCATGCCGCCGATCACCAGCAGAATGCCTTTGACCACCCGCGTCTTGTGCTCGGCGAAAACACGGCGCAGCGGCTGATGGCCGGTCCCCGCCTGCGATTGCGTCACGCCGGCGCGCGGCGGCGGTTCAAGCGTTTCCTCGAGGTTGCGCCGGATGTAGGCGCCCACCGGCACGGTCAGGATGCCGATGACGAACGGCACGCGCCAGCCCCAGGCCTGCATCTGCTCCTTGCTCAGCGCCGCCGTCAGCAGCGCCACCGTCAGCGCGCCCAGCATCACGCCCAGCGACTGGCTGCCGAACTGCCAGCTGGAATAGAACCCGCGCTTCTCCGGCGGCGCGTGCTCCACCAGCAGGGTGGTCGATGCTCCAACCTCTCCGCCGGCCGCGAAGCCCTGGATCAACCGCGCCAGCACCATCAGCACGGGCCCCGCCGCGCCCATCTGCGCATAGGTCGGCGCGGCGGCGATCAGCGCGCAGCCCAAGCCCATCAGCCACAAGGTCAGCGTCATGGCCGCGCGCCGCCCATGGCGGTCGGCGTATGACCCGATCAGCATGCCGCCCACCGGGCGCATCAGGAAGCCCACGCCGAACGTGGCGGTGGTCAGCAGCAGTTGCCCATAGCTCGAGGCCGCCGGAAAGAAGAGCGGCCCGATGACCAGCATCAGGAACGTGAAGACGGTGAAGTCGAAGAACTCCAGCGCGTTGCCGATCGTGGTGCCTGCGATCACCCGCCGGCGCATCGCTGGCGTATGGAGATCCTGCCGGCCCGGCGCGGCGGCGATAGCAATAGACATTTTTTCCCCTTGATGTCCGTTCCGGTGACGACCGGCCGGTGAACCCGGATGCCGCGCCTGTCCCGTGAGCACGAATATACGGATGGCAAACGATAAGGAAAAGACAGTATTTTTGTTCCAGTGAATACTTTTTCTTATATGCTGACGCCGGTCGATTCCTGGATCCAGTCCGCAGCCCATGAACCTGCGCCAATTACGCGCATTCGTACAGATCGCCGAGCACCGCAGCATCCGCGCGGCGGCGCGCGCGCTGTTCGTCACTCAGCCCGCCGCCACGCGCAGCCTGCGCGAGCTGGAGGAGAGCGTGGGCGCCGAATTGGTGCGGCGCAGCGCCAGGGGCGTGGAACTGACCGCCTACGGCGAAGCCCTGTACAGGCGCGCCGTCCTGATCCTGCAGGAAACGCGCAAGGCCCAGGAGGAAATCGGCCAGATGCGCGACGGCGAAGGCGGCACGCTGAACCTGGCGATCAGCTCGGCCGCGCTGACGGTGCTGCCCGCCGCGCTGGCCGCCTTCCGCGCGCGCATGCCGCGCGTGGCCGTGGCGTTCAACGAGGTGGCGCCGCCCTATAGCCACGAGCAACTGGAATCGGGCCGCTACGATTTCCTGGTGCAGACGGAGTACGACGGCGAGATCGACGACGGCTTCGCCAGAACCACGCTGTTCACGCTGCCGCTGGCGGTGGGCGCGCGCGCCGGCCACCCGCTGCGCCGCGCCCGCAGTCTTGCCGAACTGCACGATGCCCTGTGGCTGCTTCCCGGCAATATCCAGGCCCCCGCCAATCTTCTGCGTCTGGCGTTCGCCGCCCACAAGCTGCCTCCGCCCCGCGACGTGATTCCGTGCCAATCGATCGCGGTGGCGCTGGCCATCATCGCCGAAAGCGATGCCCTGGGAATTTTCGTGCGCAATCTGTTCGACCACAGCCTGCTGCCGCGCGGCCTGCGCATGCTGCCTCTGGCGCATGAACTGCCGGCCGCTCGCGTCTCGATCCTGACCCGCGCCGACTCGCCGCCCACGCCGGCCGCGCAGTGCTTCATCGATTGCCTGCTGGAGGCCCTCGCGGCGCCCGCCGGCGCGCGGGCCTGAGCCTGGACGGATCCGCGGCCTGACGCGCCGTACCGGTTATCATCGACGCTGCCCGTGCCAACGGTCCGCAATGCTCCGCCCGGCCTTTCCTGCCCTTCTCATCCATGGCGTTTCCCCGACTACCTTCCCCGCCCACGCTGACCGACACCGTCGCCAAACGGCTGCGCGCCGAAATCGACGAAGGCCGCGTGCTGCCCGGTGCGAAACTGCCGACCGAAACCGCGCTGGCGGAGCAGTTCGGCGTCAGCCGCACCGTCATCCGCGAAGCCGTCTCCCGGCTGCGCCAGGATGGCGTGGTGGAAGCGCGGCAAGGCAGCGGCGTCTACGTCACCGGGTCCACGGGAAATCGCGCCCTGCGCATCGATGCGGCCGAGCTGTCCTCGCTGGACGCGGTCCTGCACATCGTGGATCTGCGCCGCGCGCTGGAAACCGAAATCGCCGCCCAGGCCGCCGCGGTGCGAAAAAAGCAGGACATTGCCGACATCGACGCGGCGCTGGCCGCCATTTCGCAGGCGGTCGAGAACGGCGGGGACGGCGTGAAGGAAGACGTGGCGTTTCACCGCAGCATCGCGCGCGCCACCGGTAACCCCTATTTCATGACGACGCTGGCGTTCGTCAGCCAATTCATGGAGGCGGCCACGCGCGTGACGCGCGGCAACGAAGCGCGCCACGCGGGCCTGATGCGCGACGTGCTGCAGGAGCACGCCGCCATCGTCGAGGCCATCCGCCGGAAGGACGTGGACGGGGCGCGCGAGGCCGCCCGCATCCATATGGTGAACGCCGCCAAGCGGCTGAAGCAGGCACACCGGTAACGGTCCGGGGGCCCTCCCCCGGGGCGCCCCCCTTCGCGCCGTTCAAGCCCGGCGAAACGCCTTGATGAAGAAGTCCCGCGTTCCGAAATTGCCCGACTTCAGCGCGATGCTGACATCGCCCCGCGCCGCCGGCGCATGGCCCGCGCACCAGGGCACGCCCGGATCGATCTGCGCTCCGATGGCGATCTGGTCCAGCCCCAACGCCTGCACGACCGCGCCTGAGGTCTCGCCGCCCGCCACGATCAGCTGGCGCACGCCGCGCTCGACCAGTCCCACCGAAATGCGCGCAATGGCGGCTTCGATCAGCGATCCCGCGCGCTCGACGCCCAGCGCGCCCTGGGCCTGCCTCACCTGATCGGGCTGCGCCGTGGAATAGATCAGCACAGGGCCGTCCTGCATGCGCGGCTCGGCCCAGGCCAATGCCTCGCCCACCACGTCGTCGCCCGCCGCCAGCCGCAACGGATCCAGCGCCAGGGCCGGCCGGCCGCTTTCGATGAACGCCGCCACCTGTCCGTTGGTGGCCGTGGAGCAGCTGCCCGCCACCACGGCCTGCAGGCCGGGCACGAGCGCCGACTCCGCCCTGCCGCCTGGCGACAGGCCCCAGTTGGCCGGCAGGCCGATCGCAACGCCGGAGCCCGCCGTCACCAGCGGCATGCCCCGCAGGGCCGGCCCCAGGGCCAGCAGGTCCTCGTTGGACACCGCGTCCACGATGGCGACCTCAATGCCCTGCGACGACAACTCGGCGATGCGGGCGCGGATCGCGTCGCTGCCGCGCGCGACGACGCTGTAGTCGATCAGGCCCACCTTGCGCGAGGTCTGCGCCGACAACACGCGGACCAGGTTGGGGTCGGTCATCGGCGTCAGCGGATGATGCTGCATGCCCGATTCGTTCAGCAGCACGTCGCCCGCGAACAGGTAGCCCTTGAATACCGTGCGCTTGTTGTCCGGAAACGCGGGCGTGGCGATGGTGAAGCGGGTGCCAAGCCTGGACATCAGCGCGTCGGTCACCGGGCCGATATTGCCCTGCGCCGTGCTGTCGAACGTGGAGCAGTACTTGAAATAGATCTGCTCGGCGCCCTGCGCCTGCAGCCAGTCCAGCGCCGCCAGCGACTGGGCCACGGCCTCGTCGGCAGGCAGGGTACGGGTCTTCAGCGCCACGACCACTGCGTCCGCGTCGCCGCGCAGCGGCGTCCCGGGAACACCGATCGCCTGCACCGCGCGCATGCCGGCGCGCACGAGGTTGTTGGCCAGGTCGGTGGCGCCGGTGAAATCGTCCGCGATACAGCCCAGTTTGATGCTCATTTCGGCTCCGGCAGCGAAATCCCGGGGAAAATCTTGATCACGGCGCTGTCGTCCTCGCGGCCATGCCCGGCCGAGGATGCCTGCATGAACATCTGGTGCGCGGTGGAGGCCAGCGGCAGCGGGAACTTGGTATGGCGGGCGGTATCCAGCACCAGCCCCAGGTCCTTCACGAAGATATCGACCGCCGAGAGCGGCGCATAATCGCCCGCCAGAACGTGGGCCATGCGGTTCTCGAACATCCAGCTGTTGCCCGCGCTGTGCGTGATCACTTCGTACAGCGCATCGGCGTCCACGCCTTCGCGCAGGCCCAGCGCCATCGCCTCCGCGGCAGCCGCGATGTGCACGCCCGCCAGCAGCTGGTTGATGATCTTGACCTTGCTGCCCGCGCCCGCGCGGTCGCCCAGGCGGTAGACCTTGCCGGCCATCGATTCGAGCACGCCGCCGCAAGCCTCGTAGGCGGCCGGACGGGCCGCGGTCATCATGGTCATCTGGCCGGCCGCGGCCTTGGCGGCGCCGCCGGAAATGGGAGCGTCCACGTAGTGAATGCCTTGCTCGGCCAGCCGCGCCTCCAGCGCGATCGACCCGCTGGGATCCACGGTGGAACACATCACGAATACGGCGCCCGGCCGCAGGAAAGCGGCGATGCCGCCCTCGCCGTAAAGCACCGCCTCGGTCTGCTCCGCGTTGACGACGACGCTGATGACGATGTCGCAAGCCGCCGCCATGTCGGCCAGCGCGGCGCACGCCACCCCGCCCTCGGCCGCGAACGCCGCGGCAGCGCCGGACCTGATGTCGTACGCGTGCACCTCGTGGCCTGCGCGGCGCAGGCTTTGGGCGATTCCAGCGCCCATGGCGCCCAGGCCGATGACGCCGACACGGCGCGGGGATGTTTGCGGATTGCTCATGGTTTCATCGTCCAGGAAATCTAGATAAGGCGGGGCGCGGCGCGCTCAGCGCTGCAAGTCGTCGGCCATGTAGGCGCGGATGATCTCGGCGAAATCGCGATCGCCCTTCAGGCCCAGGCTGGCCGCCCGCGCCGTGTCCCACCGGCCGGGCCAGCTGCCGACGATGCGCTCGACGCGCTCGTCCGCCTGCCAGCCGATGCGATCGGCCACTTCGTCGCCCGCCACCTCGCGCAGCGCCTGTTCCATCTCCGCCACCGTGACGGACACGCCCGGGAGGTTGATGGGCGCGCGGTCGGCCACGGCGCGCGCCGGCAGCTCGCAACCGGCGACCAGCGCCTGGATCGCGCCGCGCGGCGACAGCAGCCACAAGCGCGTGTCGGCGCCGACCGGGCACACCGAGGCCTCGCCATTGAGAGGCTCGCGAATGATGCCGCTGGCGAACGACGAGGCCGCCGCATTGGGACGGCCGGGCCGCACGCTGATCGTGGGCAGGCGCAGCACGATGCCGTCGACGAAGCCGCGGCGCGTGTAGTCGGCCAGCAGCAGTTCGGCGATCGCCTTCTGCGTGCCGTACGATGACTGGGGATTGAGCGCGGTGTCGTCTCGCACGGTCTCGGGCAAGACGCCGCCGTACACCGCCACCGAACTGGTGAAGATCACCCGCGGCTTGTGGCCCAGCGCGCGGCAGGTTTCCAGCAGCGCCCGCGATGCGTCCAGATTGATGCGCATGCCCAGGTCGAAGTCGGCCTCGGCCTGCCCGCTGACGATCGCGGCCAGATGGAAAATGGCGCGGGTCTCCGTGTCGATGGCCTGTTGCAGAACGGCCGGGTCGGCGATATCTCCGACCATCGAATGCACGCGCGGGTCCGTCAGCGCGTCGTTCTTGACGACGTCCAGCAGGTCGATCCGCGTGATCGCTTGCGGCGCGCCGCCGTCCAGCGCGAGGGAACCTCGCTCCAACAATTTTCGAGCCAGCCGCTGGCCCAGGAATCCGGCGCCGCCGGTGATCAGTATCTTCATGATGGAATGCTCAGTGATTGCCGAGATAGGGTTGGGCCCAGCCCAGGCCTTCGGACGTGCCCGCCTTGGGACGGTACTCGCAGCCGATCCAGCCTGTATAGCCCAGGGCGTCGATACGCTCGAACAGATAGGGGTAGTTCAGCTCGCCCAGGTCCGGCTCGTGCCGGTCGGGCACGCCGGCGATCTGGATGTGGCCGATGCCTGCCATGTCGCGCTCCAGCTTGACCGCGATATCGCCCTCGACGATCTGGCAGTGATAGATGTCGAACTGCACCTTCAGGTTGTCCGCGCCGACCTCGGCGCAAACCGCTTGCGCGTCGTCCTGGCGATTGAGGAAAAAGCCCGGGATGTCGCGCGTGTTGATCGGTTCGATCACCACGACGATGCCGGCCGAGGCCGCGGTTCGCGCCGCGCGCGCCAGGTTCTGCAAATAGGTGTCGCGGTGCGCGGCACGGTCCTCGCCGGGGCGGATCAGGCCGGCCATCACATGGAGCCTGCGGTTGCCGAGCGCGGCCGCATATTCCAGCGCCTGGTCGAAGCCGCGCTCGAACTCGGCTTCCCGGCCCGGCAAGGAAGCGATGCCGCGCTCGCCGGCCGCCCAATCCCCGGGCGGCGCGTTGAACAGGGCCAGTTCCAGGCCGTTCTCCTCCAGCCGCGATTTGAGCTCCGCCGCCGCAAAATCATACGGAAACAGGAACTCCACCCCGGAGAATCCATCGCCGGCCGCCGCCTGGAAGCGGTCCAGGAAGGGATGCTCGGTGTACATCATGGTCAGATTGGCGGCCAGGCGTGGCATTGCGATTCCTTGTAAACGTAGCGGCGCGTCAGCGATTGACCAGCTTGGCCGGGGTGAACCAGACCGCGATGGCGCCCACGACCAGCACGCCGGCCAGCACATACATGCCGGAGGCGGTGGAACTGGTCAGGTCTTTCAGATAGCCGATCATGTAGGGGCTGGCGAAGCCCGCCAGGTTGCCCACCGAATTGACGATGGCGATGCCTGCCGCCGCCGCGGTGCCCGACAGGAAGGCCGTCGGCAGCGACCAGAACAAGGGCGCGCAGGTCAGTACCCCGGCCGCGGCCATCGACAGAAAGACAAGCGACACCACGGTGTTGTCGGCGAAGGACGCGGCGACGGAAAAGCCGACCGCCCCGAGCAGCGCCGGCACGATCAGGTGCCAGCGGCGCTCGCGGCGCTTGTCGGCCGAATGGCCCAGCAGGTTCATCACCACGATGGCGCAAATGAACGGAATGGCGCTGAGCAGGCCAATGTTGAACGCGCCCGTGACGCCGGTCGACTTGATCAATGTCGGCATCCAGAACGTCAGCCCGTACTGGCCGGCCACGAAGGCGAAGTAGATCAGGCACATCCACCAGACGCGCTTGTCCGCGAACACGGCGCGCAGCGAGTGCTGCTGCGCGCCTGTCTGCTTCTGGTCCTGTTCGATTTCGCGGCTCAGCAGCTTCTTCTCATCGTCGGTCAGCCATTTGGCGCTGGAGATGCCGTTGTCCAGGTACATGATGGTCGCCACGCCGATGACCAGGGCGGGGATCGCCTCGATCAGGAACATCCACTGCCAGCCCTGCAGGCCATGCGTGCCGTGGAAGGCATCCATAATCCAGCCGGACAGCGGGTTGCCGAAAATGCCGGCCACGGGGATGGCGGACATGAACAGCGCGATGATCTTGGCGCGGCGGTGGGCCGGATACCAATAGGTCAGGTAGAGGATCACGCCGGGATAGAAGCCCGCTTCGGCCAGGCCCAGCAGGAAGCGCAGGATATAGAAGCCGGTGGGCGTCTCGACGAACATGAACATCCCCGACAGGATGCCCCAGGTGATCATGATGCGCGCGATCCAGATGCGGGCGCCCAGCCTGTGCATGAGCAGGTTGCTGGGCACCTCGAAGAGGAAGTAGCCGATGAAGAACACGCCCGCGCCCAGGCCGAACACGGTTTCGCTGAAACCCAGGTCCTGCGACATCTGCAGCTTGGCGAAGCCTACGTTGACGCGATCGAGATAGGCGATCACGTAGCAAAGCATCAGGAACGGCACGAGCCGCCAGAACACCTTCGCGTAGGCGCGCGCGGTTTCATGGGTATCTGCCGGCTTTGCCGCTGCGGGCTGCTCGCCGAGCGTCGTTTCCATCGGAGGCATGCAAGTCTCCAGGAGGGGGGCGCCTTCCCGGTCCGCAGGCATGCGGCCGGGCGGCTTTGTCGGGATAAATCAGTAGCGCGCGCCGAAGGCCGCGCGTAGCTCTTCTATGGCCGCGGCGTCGAGCGGCTCCGGGCGGGGATCGCTCATCAGCCACAGCCGGGCGGTTTCTTCCAGCTCTTCCAGGGCGTAGGACGCATGCGACACGGAGCGCTCCCACACCACGGGGCCCAGCCTCTCGAACAGCGCGCCGCGCACCTGCGCCGCAACGGCGGCCACGTCGGCCGCGGCTTGCGCGTCGCCGGGGCGGCGATAGCCGATCAGCGGAATCCGCCCCACCTTCATGACCTGATACGGGGTAATCGGCGGCAACACTTCATCGGGCCGCCACACGCCCGCCAGCGTCAATGCCACCAGGTGCGTGGAATGCGTATGGACGACGCCGCGCGATTCGGGGCTGGCGCGATAAATGCCCTGGTGCAGCACCAGGGTCTTGGAAGGCTTGCCGCCGGACACCCAGTTTCCTTCCAGGTCGACCTTGGCCAGTTCGGCCGGATCCAGGCGGCCCAGGCAGGCGTCCGTGGGCGTGATCAGCCAGCCGTCGTCCAGCCGGGCGCTGATATTGCCTGCCGCGCCGACGGTGTAGCCGCGGTTGTACAGGCTGGCGCCGACGGTGCAGATTTCTTCGCGGATGCGGGATTCTTCAGCCATGAAGCGCCTCCGTGCGGCAGGGGCGGCGAGGCGGGAAAAGCGGCTGCGGGGCCAGCATGATGAGATGTCTCTAGGATTAAGTTATCGGGTCATCATACAAATTTCGGACGCGCAAAAACACAGGGTAAACCCGCTATCGACGTAACAAAGGGAATCGCTCAGGCGGGCTCGCCGCCGCCGCGGCCCGGCGCGGCGGCGCCCATCCAGGCCGTCAGCGCCATCGCCAACAGCCCCAGAAGCGAGGGATACAGCATGCTGAGATTGCGCGCCTCTCCCGCCGCCGCGAAGAGCAGGAACAGCGGCACATTGACGGCAAGCGCTGCCCATACGTGCAGGCGGAAAACCGCCGGCAGGCGCGCCCAGCCGATTGCCGCCACACCGGCGATCATCAGCATCATCACGGCGCTCAGGCCCTTGGGCAGCGTCACGCCATAGGTGGCTTCCGTGCGGAACCAGTTCCCCGGATCCAGGAAGTAGAACAGGTTGGCGCCGGGCTGGAAGCTGACCGTGCCGCCGGGGTTGCCCGCGTAGCGGATCTTCAATGCGAGATAGACGCAGCCGCACACGAACATCAGCAGGCCCACGACGCCGGCAGCCTTGAGCCGCGACAGGTTGAGCCTGAGAAAGGGGTATAGCGTCGCTACAAAGAAGAAGAATGCTTCCTTGTTCCACGTCGCGATCGCGGAGACCAGCGCCAGCAAGACCAGGCAAGCCGCCGCGCGCGCGCGAGATTCCGGGGGGATGCGCCATGCCAGCAATATCGCGCAAATCATGAACAGGACTTCCAGGAAGTCGTAGAAGAACCCGCCTTCGGTCAGGAAAAACGGCAACAGGAGCGCGACGGCCAAGGGGGCCGCCGTTGCCGCCGGCGCGCTGGCTCCCATCCGCAGGCAGAGCGCGCGCATCGCGAACAACGCGCCGAGCAGGGCCAGGAACGTCAGGTAGTAAACGATGTGGTAGCGCAGCGTGACGGCCGGCTGCATCGCCTCGGACTCCGGGTAGCGCATGGCCAGCCCCGAGCGGCTGTTCAGGCGGCGCGGATCCGCCAGCCGTTCGGATATCCGCGCCACGGCGCCAGCGGGCAGCAAGGCCTGGATGCCATTGGCCGCGGCGGGCACGAGCTGCCGATACACATAGGGCCGATACGCCGTGCCATCCACCATCGACGCGAGCGAATGGGGCCCGTGGCCGTCGTTGAGGCGCCACTTCGTGTAGAAGCCATTGAACGCGGCGGCGGCGACGACCACGTAGAGCAACGCCATCAGGAAGCGCCGGTAGCCCGCCGCATTGAAGAAACGCATCATTGGATTGGCGCCGCGTCGATAGGATTTCGATCCGTGCGGGGTTGCAGCCAGAGCGTCAGCGCAAGCGCCATCAGGCACACCAGCGCGGGATAGAGCATGCTCAGGTTGCGCACTTCGCCAGGCGAGCAGAACAGCAGGAACAGCGGCAGGTTGATGGACACGGCCAGCGTCGCATGCTGGCGCAGGGCCTGCGGAAGGCGCGGCCAGCCGGCCGCGGCGATGCCCGCGCACGCCAGGAAACTCACGATTCCGAAGCCGCGCGGCAACAGCACGCCATAGGTGTTCTCCGTGCGCAGCCAGTTGCCGGGATCGACGTAGAAGCGCAGGTTGTCCCACAGCTGGTAGTCCACGGTCGTGCCCGGGTTCCCCGCATAGCGCATGCGCAACGCCAGATAGACGCAGCCGCATACAAAGAGCAGGCCCGCCACCAGCGCGGCGGCCTGCGCACGCGGCAGATTGCGGCGCAGCAGCGGATACAAGGCGGGCGTGAAAAAGAAAAAGGCTTCCTTGTTCCAGGTCGCAAGGCCGGCCAGCACGAGCAGGAAGGCCAGGCGCAGCGGCGCGCGGCGCGACGCCCCCATCGCCAGTAAGACCGCGCTCATCATGAAGAGCAACTCGACGAAGTCGTAGAAATACCCGCCTTCGGTAAGGAAGAACGGCAGCAGCAGCGCGACGATGGCGGGCGCCGCCGTCGCGGCCACCGCGTCCGCGCCGGCCCGCAGGCACACGCGCCGCATCACGAACAGCGCGGCCAGCAGCGCGAAGAAGGTGAAGTAATAGACAATGTGATAGCGCAAGGCGATGGCCGGCATCAGCGCTTCCGACCCCGGATAGCGCATCGCCAGCCCCGAGCGGCTGTTCAGTCTCCGGGGCTCCGCCAGGCGCTCGGAGATGCGCGCCACGGTTGCCTGCGGCAACGCCGCCTGGATCCCGTTGGCCAATGCCGGCATGAACTGCCGGTACACATAGGGGCGATGGGCCGTGCCTTCGACCATGCGCGACAGGCTCAAGGCCGGATGCCCGTCGTTCAGCCTCCACTTCGTATAGAAGCCGTTCATGACGGCGGCCGCGATGACGACATAGGCGCAGGACAACAGGAACCAGCGGTAGCCCGCGCTTTCGAAAAAACGTCTCATGGGATTCATATGCTTATTTCGACAGCAGGAAGATGCCGATGGCGATGAAGGCGGCGCCCGCCATGCGCGCGGCCGAGATCGACTCGGCGCCGGACAGCAGGCCATAGCCGAAGACGCCCGCGATGGCGAAGGCCACCATCAGCGGGTAGGCCAGGGTCAGGTCCAGTTGCCGCAGCGCCAGCGCGTAGAACCCGAAGCCCAGCCCATAGGCTCCGATCGCCGCCAGATAGGGCAGCGCCTGCCCCAGGAGCGACGCCGGCAGCCCGGCCGCCGAACCCGCCCCCGCGGCCTTGAGCGCCACGCTGGCCGCCACGCTGCATGCTCCGCTGAGAATCAGCCACAGATATGCCATCTTCAAGTTCCCACAAGCAAGACCACCACAATCACCCAGGCCAGCACCGCCATGCGTATCTGGTTGTCGGCCAGCAGATCGCGCCCCGGCTCTTCGCCGGACCCGCCCCTGTACAGCAGGTACAGGTAGCGAAATACGCCGAAGGTCACGATGGGCAAGGTAAGGACGAGGTGCTGGGTGCCATGCAATGCCGCGGTCTCGGCATCCACCGTATACAGGCCATAGGTGAGCAGGCTGGCGCTGGCGGTAATGGCAACCAGGTTGTCCAGCAGTTGCGCGCTGTAGTGGCGCAGCACGATGCGCGTGCTGCCTTCCAGGGCAAGCACGCCGGAGGGCATCGCGACGATCTCGGCGCGGCGCTTCGCGAAGCCCAGGAACAGCGTCAGCATGAAACTGCACAACAGCATCCAGCGGGAGGGCATGATGCCTACCGCATAGGTGCCGCAAGCCAAGCGGAGCATGAAGCCGGCGGCGATGCAGAACACGTCGACGAGCACCTTGTGCTTCAGGCGCAGCGTATAGGCGATGTTCAGCGCCAGGTAGCAGGCCACGACCAGCGCCACCGGCCATTGCCCGAGGGCCAACGGCAGCCCCAGCGCGCCGCAGAACAGGATCGCGATCAGCACGCGCGCCTGCGGCAGGCCGACCCGGCCGCTGGCGATGGGGCGATAGCGCTTCTTGGGATGGGCGGCGTCGGCCGCCCTGTCGAAATAGTCATTCAATACGTAGACCGCGCTGGACGCCAGGCAGAACGCCACGAATCCCACGCCCGCCCCGAACGCCAGGTCCGGATCCGCCCAGCCGTGGCTGAAGATCAGCCCGATCAGCACGAAACCGTTCTTCAGCCATTGCTGCGGGCGCAGCAGGGAAACGATGGCGCTCATGGCTTGACCGCCTGGCCGCGGTACCACGCGTGCTGCGCGGCATCTATCATCCATTGATCGCCGCGGCTGTCCCCATAGGCATACAGCTCGTAGCGGCCCAGGGGACCGAAGCGTTCCGCCAGGCGGCGCATTTTTTCCGGGCCCCAGCAATTGGCGCCGTCGAGATCGCCGGTGAGCTTCCCCTGCCCGTCGATCGACATCCGCGTGCAGATCAGGTCGTCGAACCCCAGATGGCGCGAGACCTCCTCCAGATAGATGTCCGGCGATGCGCTCACCAGGACGCAATGGTCGCCGCGCTGCTGATGCCAGCGCAGCCGCTCGACCAGCGCGGGGCGCAGGGGGATGGTGCGCACCCACGCGCGCGCGATGCGGGCCAGTTCGGCGCGCGAACGGCCCTTCAGCGCCGCTCGGCAAAGCGCCGCCTTGGCGTGCTCATTGCTGCGCAGGCGCAGCGCGAACCCCGCCAGCGCGGGTGCGGCCGCCACGAGGGCTCCAAGCAGCCTGGCCCATGAAAGATGGGCCAGAAAGGGGACGAACGTGTCGCGCCGCGTCAGGGTGCCGTCGAAGTCGAAGGCCGCGATCACGCGTGGATGAACGGGAAACTGCGATTGTGGGGGCATACTGCTGTCGCTACCGCGCCCGGCCACGCCGGGACTGCCGCCGACTATGCCCGAGAAAGGCCGGCGCTTGGGACGCGGGCACGCATTATCGGACGGTGGCCAATCAGCACGGCAGGTCCCGCGGACCGCGTTCGCTATATGTCAATTATTGTGTATTTGTAACATATATTGCGAAAATTTGTTGCAGCCTGCGCACGCTTAGCTTGCGCGGCGTCAACGGAGAGGGCCGGCAACGGCCACCCCGACGCCTCGGCCCGGCAGCTCGGGCCGGGCCGAAAACGGCGCGGCCGGGGCCGCGCCGCGTAGCGCCTCAGCCCTTCTTCGGCCCCAATTCCACACCCGCCAGTTGCTCGGACAAGCGGGCAACCGCGGTGTGATCCTGGCCCTTGCCCAACGTCTTGCCGGCCGAGGCCCAGAGTTCGCGGCACAGCGATGCGAACGGCGTCGGCGTGCCGGTATCCGTGGCGATGCCCAGCGCAATGCCGAGATCCTTGACCATCAGGTCCAGGCCGAAACCGGAATTGAACTGGCGCGACAGCACGAACTGCTTGAACTTTTTCTGGGTGGAATTGTTCATGCCCGTCGACGCGTTGAGCACGTCCACGATCACGTTCGGATCCAGGCCGAACTGCTGGCCGATCAGCATGGCCTCGACGCCGATCAGAAAACCGCCCGCCGATACCAGGTTGTTCAATGCCTTCATGGCATGGGCGCTGCCGACGTCCCCCACGGGAGTAATCGACGTGCCCATGCAGGCCAGGGCCGGACGCACCCGTTCGAGCGTTGCCGCGGGGCCGCCGAACATGATCGCCAGCTCGCCGGTGCGCGCGCGCGGCACGCCGCCGGACACCGGCGCGTCCACCATCTCGCCGCCGGCGGCGGCCACGGTCCGGGCCAGCCGTTGGGTATGCGCCGGCACCCCGGAGCTCATGTCCACCACGACGGCGCCCGGACGCAGGCCCGCCAGCACACCCTGCTCGCCGCCCAGCACCTGTTCGACAATGGCGCTGGTAGGCAGCATGGTGAAAATGATGTCGGCCTGGCCCGCCAGTTCGGCGCAAGTCGCCGCGGCCTGCCCGCCCACCTCCTTGGCGAATTTCCCGGCCTGGCCCGGCGCGGCGTCGAAGACCGTCACCGTGAAGCCGGCCTGGACCAGCCGGGCAGCCATGGGCCAGCCCATGCTGCCGATGCCGATCAGGCCAACGCGCGCTTGCGGCGCGCTCATTCTTGCGCCCCCTTGAACGCGCCCTCTTCCTCCAGCACCTGATTGGCCACCTTGAACGCGTCCAGGCCCGCCGGAATGCCGCAGTACACCGTGGCCTGCAGCAGGATTTCCTTGATTTCCTCGACCGTCACGCCATTGTTCAGCGCGCCCTTGACGTGCAGCTTGATCTCGGCCGGGCGGTTCAGCGCCGTCAGCATCGCCAGGTTCAACATGCTGCGGGTCTTCTTTTCCAGACCGGGACGGCCCCAGGCATAGCCCCAGCACCATTCGGTGGTGATGTGCTGGAAGGCCATCATGAATTCGTTGGCGCGGGCTAGCGAGCCGTCCACGTATTCGGCGCCCAGCACTTCGCGGCGCAGCTTCAGCCCTTGGTCGAACAGGGCCTGGGTTTCGGATTTGATGTCTGCCATGGTTGCTCCTCTCTCGTGGCGGTGACCGGCGAGGCCTGGCTTGCTCGCCGGTGATCTTGTCTGATTGTCAGTCAAACTTGGCAAGGCCGTCAATAGTCGGATTGTCCGACAATATTCTTGACCGAATGTGGAACGCGAACAATAATTGGCCCAGAGCGCCGGGCTGGCTGCCGAGCGCCATCCTCGAAAAAAGCCAGGAGACAACCATGAAAACACCCCACCAGGCGATCCGCCGCGGGCGCAGGGAATTCGTCGCCGGCCTCGGCGCCGCGGCCTTGGCCGCAAGCCTGCCCGGCCGCGCGCTGGCCGCTCCGTCCGAAGTCAATGTCGGCGTGATCCTGCCGCTGTCGGGCGCCAATGCCCAGTTCGGCATCAACTCGCGCCAGGGGCTGGAACTGGCCGCCGACGAAATCAACGCGGCCGGCGGCATCAAGGCCCTGGGCGGCGCCAAGCTCAAGCTCATCATCGCGGACGCCACCTCGCAACCCACCACGGCTGCCACGGTGGCGCAGCGGCTGATCACGCAGAACCGCTGCGTCGCCATCATCGGCGCATATGCCTCGTCGCTGACCCTGGCGGTCTCCGAAGTCACCGAGCGCCGCGGCATTCCGCTGTTGACCATGTCGTTCTCGGATGTGCTCACCGAACGCGGCTTCAAGCACATCTTCCAGGTGGTATCCAAGGGCTCCGTGCTGGGGCAGGCGCAGTACGACTATGCGGCGTCGGTCGTGGCGGGCGCCTCGGAGATCAAGAAAATCGCCCTGCTCTACGAAGACACCGCCTACGGCACCTCCCAGGCGGTGGGCGTGCGCAACGCGGCCAAGGCCGCGGGCGCGCAGATCGTGCTGGACGAGGCCTACCCGCTGGGCATCACCGACGTCACCCCGCTCATCAGCAAGTTGCGGGGCTCCGACGCGCAGATCGTCTTCCCCATTTCCTACCTCAACGACAGCCTGCTGATCATCCGCGTCATGCGGCAGCAACGCCTGACGGTGCCGGTCGTGGGCGGCGCGGCCGGCTATGTCATCCCCGACTTTGCGAAAGCGCTGGGCCAGTATGCGCAGGCGGTGCTGTCGATCGCCCCCGCCAACTATGACCAGGCGCCCGAATACACCGAACGCTACCGCAAGCGTTTCGGCACGTTCATGCCGCACGAGGCGCTGGAGCACGCGGTCTGCGCCGGCGTGCTGGCGCAAGCGCTGGAAGTCGCCGCGTCGGACAAGCCCGAGGCGGTGTCCAAGGCCCTGCGCGCGCAGAAGTACGACCAGGGCTGGGCCGGCGTGATGTCGGGCGGCGGCGTGCACTTCGACGCCAACGGGCTGAACACCATGGCGCAGCCCGTCATGGTCCAGTGGCAAAACAACGAGCTTGTGTCGGTCTGGCCGCAGGCCCTGGCCAAGGGCCGGGTCATCGGCGCGGGCTGAACGCGGCGCGCACGGCGTACGGAGAGCGACCATGCAATTCTTGCAGGCCCTGGTGGACGGCATCCTGCTGGGCGGCGTTTACGCGGTCATATCGATCGGTCTCACGCTGGTCTTCGGCGTGGTGTCCATCGTCAACTTTGCCCAGGCCGAGTTCCTGATGGTGGGCATGTTCGTCGCGTACTTCGCCTGGAAACTGCTGGGCCTCGATCCCCTGCTCGGATCGCTGCTCTCGTTCGCCGTCGCCTTCGTGCTGGGCGTGCTGACGCAGAAGTACCTGATCAACCGGGTACTGAAGGCTCCGGCGGTCGCCCAGATCTTCCTGACGGTGGGCCTGCTCATCGTCATGGAAAACCTGGCGCTGATCCTGTTCGGATCCGAGTTCCGCTCGGTGCAGACGCCCTACCAGATGACGGCGTTTGCGATCGGTCCCATCCTGCTCAGCGCGCCCTATCTGCTGGCCTTCGTGGTGGCGTCCGTCGCGGGCCTCGTCCTCTGGTGGGTGCTCAAGAAAACCTGGTGGGGCATGGCAGTGCGGGCCACCGCCCAGGATCCGATGGCCGCCAGGCTGTCGGGCATTTCCACGCACCGCGTCCATCAGCTGGCATTCGGCCTGGGGGTGGGCATGACCGCGCTGGGCGGCGGGATCATCCTGCCCTACCTGACGGCCTCGACCACGGTCGGCGCCCAGTTCAGCGTGCTGATGTTCACCGCCGTGGTGCTGGGCGGCCTGGGCAGCGTGATCGGAGCGGTGGTGGGCGGCGTGGCGGTCGGCGTCATCCAGTCGCTGTCCTCGCTGGTACTGCCCATGCAGCTGCAGAACCTGGTGCTGTTTGCGATCTTCATCCTGGTCCTGGCCGTGCGTCCGGAAGGCCTATTGAAAAAGGCGGGCTGATGACTCTGAACCGACAATTCCTGCCATGGGCGCTCGTACTGGCGGTGGCGGCGGGCGCGCCCTGGCTGATGGAAGACCAGGGCTACGGCATCCGGGTCCTGACCCTGGTGCTGCTGTTCGCCGCCATGGGCCAGTCCTGGAACATCGTGGGCGGGCTGGCCAACCAGATTTCCCTGGGGCATGCGGCGTTCTTCGGCCTGGGCGCCTACACCTCCACGTTGCTGCTCATGCGCTACGGCATTTCCCCCTGGCTGGGCATCGTCGCCGCCATGGCGGTCGCCGCGCTGGCGGGCGCGCTGCTCAGCCTGCCCACCATGCGGCTGCGCGGCCACTATTTCGCGCTGGCCACCCTGGCCTTCGGTGAAGTGCTGCGCGCCATCGCCAATACCTGGGCGTCGGTCACGGGAGGCCCGGTGGGCGTATCGATCCCGTTCTCGGAAGGCCTGTCTCAGATGCAGTTCAAGTCCAGCATCCCCTACTACTACCTGATGCTGGGCGCCGCGCTGATCACGTCCGTCGTGTTCGCGCTCATCAGCCATTCGGGCCTGGGCTACCGCCTGCGCGCGGTTAAGGCCAATCCGCAAGCCGCGGAAGTCATCGGCGTGAATACCGCCCGCACCCGCATCCTGGCGGCCGTGATCTCCGCCGCGCTGATGGGCGCCTGCGGCACGCTCTACGCGCAATTCATCTACTTCTTCGATCCGGACACGGTGTTTTCGCTGGTCGGAATCTCGGTCCGCGTCGCGCTCATCTGCATCATCGGCGGCGTGGGCACCGTGGCGGGCCCGCTGATCGGCGCCCTGGTGATCATCCCGCTGGAAGAAGTCTTCAACGACTGGCTGTCCGGCCACACGGCGGGCGTCTCGCAGCTGGCCTTCGGCCTGATCCTCATCGCCATCATCCTCATCGAGCCCCGCGGCCTGTCGGCGCTGTGGGCCCGGCTGCGGAGCGTGACGGGGAGGCAGCATGCCTGACATTCTCAAAGTGTCCCGCATCCAGCGGCGCTTCGGCGGCCTGAAGGCCGTGGACGACGTATCGTTCAACGTCGCCAAGGGAGACATCCTGGGCCTCATCGGTCCCAACGGGGCCGGCAAGACGACGCTGTTCAACCTGCTGGTCGGACTGTACCGCGGCCATGGCGGACGCATCGAACTGGACGGCCGCGACATCAGCGGCCTGCGCCCCCACCAGATCGCCGCGCTGGGCATGACCAAGACATTCCAGAACGTGGCCCTGTTCCCCGAAATGACGGTGCTGGACAACGTGCTGGTCGGCGGGCTGCTGCGGCACGACGTGGATCGCGCCCGCCAGCTCGCGCGCGCCAACCTCGACCGCGTCGGCCTGTCGGCCATCGCGAAAAAGCCGGCGGGCGAACTGTCGTTCCCCGAGCAGGCGCGGGTGGAGCTGGCCCGCGCGTTGTGCACGGATCCCAAGGTGTTCCTGCTGGATGAAGTCATGGCGGCGCTGAACGAATCCGAAATGGACGCCATGCTGGACCTGATCCGCGCCCTGCGCGACGAATCCGGCATCACCTTCATCGTCGTGGAGCACCACATGCGCGCCATCATGCGCCTCTGCAACCGGATCCTGGTGCTGTCGTTCGGCCAGAAGATCGCCGAAGGCAGCCCCGCCGAGATCGCCTCCAACCCTACGGTGATCGAAGTCTACCTGGGCAAATCGCTGGAGCAGGTCGAGGTGCCGGCATGAGCCCGCCGGGCCGCCCCAAGGGCGAATACCGGAGTGCGCAGCACGAAGGAAGTCCAATGAGCCTGCTCCAGATTGAAGCGCTGACCGCCTCGTACGACCGCAGCCCGGTGCTGCATGAGGTATCGCTGAGCGTGCCGGAAGGCGGCTTCATCGCCGTCGTCGGCGCCAATACGGCGGGCAAGAGCACCCTGCTGCGCTGCATCTCCGGCCTGCTGGACAAGACCAGCGGCAGCGTGAAGTTCGACGGCCAGGAGATCCTGCGCCTCCCGCCGCACCGCATTCCGGAGCTGGGCATCGCCCACGTCCCCGAGGGCCGTCACGTATTCCCCGACATGACGGTCGAGGAAAACCTGTATCTGGGCGGCTACACGCGCCGCCGCGACACGGCGGCCGTCAGGCGCGACTGCGACCGGATCTACGCCCTGTTTCCCCGGCTGCAGGAGCGCCGGCGGCAGGCGGCGGGGACCCTGTCCGGCGGCGAACAGCAGATGGTGGCCTTCGGCCGGGCGCTGATGCTCAAGCCCCGGCTGCTGCTGCTCGACGAACCCAGCCACGGCCTCGCGCCGAAGATCGTCGAGGAGATGCACCAGGCCATGGTGGACATCCATCGCGGCGGGCTGACGATCTTGCTGGTGGAGCAGAACACCCGCCTGGCGCTGTCGGTCGCGGAGCACGCCTACGTGCTGCAATCCGGATCCATGGTGCTTTCCGGTCCCAGCAATGCCTTGCTGGAAGACAGCCGGGTGCGCGCCGCCTACCTGGGGCTGTAGCGATGGGCGACCGACGGGATATATTGCGTCTTTACGTTGATACGGCGGTTTGCGACGGCACGGCCACAAGCCCGCGCCGCTGCGATAACCCGCCGCCAGGATAAACGAGAGACTGTTATGGCCACCCCCACAGGCGCGATATTCGAAAAGCCCGCCACCCTGCGCACCCGCGTGGAGGAATTCCTGCGCGCGTCCATCATGGACGGACGGATCAAGGGCGGCGAACGCCTGCGCGAACTGGAATTGTGCGAACAACTGGGCATCAGCCGCAGCACTCTGCGAGAGGCGCTGCGCACGCTTGAAGCCGAACGCCTGATTTCCATCGAACCGCACCGCGGCCCCACCGTCGTGCGCATCACCGAAAAGGCCGCGCGCGACCTCTACGCCCTGCGCGCCCTGCTCGAGGGCTACGCCGCGCACGAATTCGCCCGACTGGCCCAAGACGCGGACATCGAACGCCTGCGCAAGGCGGTGGACGCGCTGCATCGCCAGGCCAAGGGCAGCAACAAATCGGCCCTGCTGGCGGCCAAGCGCGATTTCTACGACGTGCTGCTGAGCGGCTGCGACAACGACCTGGTCAAGGACATGCTGCCCGGGCTGCTGTCGCGCATCAACCTGCTGCGGGCCACCTCGTTCGCGCGCCCGGACCGCCTGCCCGAGAGCCTGGCCGAAATCGATCATCTGTTCGAGCGCATCCGCGCCCGAGACCCGCAAGGGGCGCAAGAGGCCGCCCGGAGCCATATCGTGAACGCCGAGCGCACCGCGCTCGAAGTGCTCCGGCGCCAACAAGAGGAGACCCGTGGAAGTGAAGGCGATCGTCCAAGAACTGAGGGCCGCAGTAGCGCTGGCCCAGCAGGATAAGGAATTCCTCTCTGCCGCCCGGGGCCTGCCCTGCGCCATCTGGCTGCAGGCGGGAGAAGACCCCGGCGGCAAACTGGCCGTCTGGGCCGGCCAGCCCGCCGGCCCCTCGCAGCGCATCGTCATCAGCGCGCCCCCGGACGCCTGGCAGAAAATGCTCAGCGCCGAACCGCCTCCGGGCTACCACTCCTTCACCGCCGCGCGCCGCCATGTGCCCGGCTTGCGCGTCAAGGGCGACGCCCTCGCGATTGCCCAGGCCCTGCATCCGCTGGAACGGCTGTTCGAAATCCTCCGCGGACAAGTCGACGCCGCCCCCGCCCTGCTCGACCGGAGCGCGATTTCCGGCCACTACGCCACGGTCGATATCGGCGAGCAGCCGGCGAGCCTCCACTACGAAACCAGCGGGCTCGAATCCGGTCCGCCGCTGCTGATGCTGCATACCGCGGGCGCGGACTCCCGCCAGTACCACTCTTTGATGGCCGATCCCGGCCTGCAGCGGCAATGGCGCATGATCGCATTCGACATGCCCGGCCACGGCCGCAGCATGCCCATGCCGGGGCAGGCCTGGACCGAAACCGGGCTTACGCTCGACTCCTATCTGCAGGCCTGTCTGGCGGTGATCCGGCAAGTGGCCCGCGCCCCGGCCGTACTGTTGGGCTGTTCGATGGGCGCGGCGATCGCGCTGGTCGCGGCCGCGCGCAGCCCCGCCGACGTGGCGGGCGTGGTCGCGCTGGAAGCCCCCTGGAAAGCCAGCGGGCGGCGCACGCCCATGCTTTGCCATCCCCAGGTGAACCAGGCAGCGCACAACCCCGCCTACGTGCGCGGCCTGATGGCCCCCCTCTCCCCGCTGGAAGCGCGGCGCGACGCGGCCTGGATCTATTCCCAAGGCGGATTCAATGTCTACGCCAACGACCTCTGGTTCTACAGCGAGGATTTCGACGCGGCCCTGCACGTGACGGGGCTGGACACCAGCGCCTTCGGCGTTTCCCTCCTGACGGGAGCCTATGACTACTCGGCCAGTCCCGAAGACTCGCGCAGGGTCGCCGCGCTGATACCCGGCGCGCGCTTTGGCGTCATGCCCGAACTGGGCCACTTCCCCATGACCGAAAACCCGCGGCGGCTGCTGGAGTACCTGCGGCCGGAACTGGAACACATCCGAGCATCGAGAGGAATCGCATGACGCTGCCCAACTACGAAGTCTATGCCCTGCGCTATGCGACGGTCGCGCGCAGCCGGGCCCAGAATTTCATCGCTCCGCCGCCGGACCCGCATGACGGCCCCATGCCTATGGATTATTTCGTCTGGGTCATCCGTAACGGCAGCCGCGTCTATCTCGTCGACACCGGCTTCAACGAGGCCGCCGCCCGGGCCCGCGGCCGCGAGTTCCTGCGTTGCCCGATCGACTCCCTGAAGAAGCTGGGCATTGCGCCCGCCGACATCCGGGACGTCATCGTGACGCACCTGCACTACGACCACGCGGGCAATATCCGAAAGCTGCCCAACGCCCGCCTGCATCTGCAGGAAAGCGAGTTGCATTACGCCTGCGGCTGCAATATGCGCTTCGACATGCTGCGCCACGCGTATGCGGTGGAGGACGTGGTCGACGTGGTGCGCGGCGTCTACGACAAGCGCGTGGCCTTCTACCATGGCCACGACGAAATCGCGCCCGGCCTGGAACTGCTGCATATCGGCGGCCATACGCAGGGCCTGCAGTCGGTGCGCGTGCATACCGCGCGCGGCTGGATGGTGCTGGCGTCCGACGCCAGCCACTATTACGACAACATGGGCTTGCAGGCGCCGTTTCCCATCGTGCACAACGTGGCCGACATGCTTGCGGGCTACGACACGCTGCTGAAATTCGCGGAATCTCCCGAGCACATCATTCCGGGCCACGACCCGCTCGTCCGCGCACGCTATCCCGGGCTGGACGGGACGGACACGGAAGTGGTGGCGCTGCACCTGGGCGCGGGGCGCCCCTGACGCCGCGCCACGGCCGGCCCCGCGCGGCGGGGCCGGCGACGCCCGTTCAGTCGTACCGGAACGTGGCCGTCAGCATCGCCGAGCGGCCGGGAGCCACGTAGCTGAACAGCCCGACGTGCGACGCTTCGTAGATCGTTTCGTCGGTCAGGTTATTCAGGTTCAGTTGCAGGCCGAAGTTCCTGTTGAACTGGTAGGACGCCATGGCGTCGTAGCGCCAGTAGGACGGCAGCTGGTAGACGTTCGCGTCGTCCACGTAGCGCTTGCCGGTATAGGTGGCGCCGGCCCCGACGGTCAGCTCGGGCATGAGCTTGTAGGTGCTCCACAGGCTGGCGCTCTGGCGCGCGATGAACTTCATCTGGTTGCCGCTGAAGTCCGTGCCGCCGCTCTGGTAGCTGGTCACCTTGGGATCCATGTAGCTGTAGCCTGCCCACACCTGCCATTTCGGCGTAATGGCGCCGGCCGCGCCCAGTTCGATGCCGCGCACGCGGTTGCTGCCCGAAAGCGTCACATCGCCCGTAATGGGATCGGCGCTGCGCGCGTCGGTCTTGCGGGTTTCGAAAACCGCCGCCGTCAAGGACAGGCGTTCGTCGAAAACGTCCCACTTCGTGCCCACTTCGATGCTGCGGCTCTTCTCGGGCGCCAGCCCGGCGGTGCCGGCGGTCAGGCGGCCGCCGGCCGCGCCATCCGCGCCGCCGGACTGGGCGGCGGTTTCGCCGGAAGGATTGGACGACGTGCCGTAGGACACGTAGACGCTGCCATTGGGAGCCGGCTTGTAGACCACGCCCAGCTGGTAGTTCCACATATTGTCGGTGCGCTGGGCGCTGCCGCTGGTGACGCGGTAGTTGTCGTAGCGCAGGCCGACGTTGGCCTCCCATTGCTCGCTGAACTTGACCGTGTCGAACACGTAGGCCGCGCGGGTGATGGTCTCGGCGGCATCGTATCTCGGCCCCCACCCCAGGCTGCCCGTGTAGGCCTGGTGCGGATTCGGGTTGTAGAGGTCGTCCACCAGGGTCTTGTCGAAGCCCCCCCGGGGGACGCCATCGCGCTTGATGATCTTCTCGTTGCTGTATTCCAGGCCGGCTGCGTAGCTGTGGCGCAGCCCGCCCGCGACGAACTCGCCGAACAGGTCGGTCTGGTTGATGAAGGACCGGTTGGTCTGGTTCAGCGTGCGCAGCGCCTTGCTCATCTGCACGCCCGGCCCCTCGGTCGAGCATGGCGGTTTGCCATAGGCAGGGTTGGCCTTGCCGCCGACGCGCGCGGCGCAATTGTCGAACGATGGGCGCGTCATGGCATATTCGTTCGAGGACTGGCTGTAGCGGGTTCCGTTGCGCAGTTTCAGACTGTCGCTGAACTTGTGCTCGACCATCAAGGTGCCCATGTCGGCTTGATTCTTGCGGTAGTCGCGCCCGATCAACCCATAATAGTTGTCGCGGTCGACGTTGGGCGGCGTGACCCGGCCCGGACGCGACTCGTTCTTGAAGGGAATGCCCAGGTCGGGCGTATCGTCGTTCTGCAGATGGTAGTAGCTCAGCGTTACCTGCGTCGGCGTGCCCAGCCCCCATGCGAACGAAGGCGCGACGCCCCAACGGTCGGTCTCGACGTGGTCGCGGCCCGGGATGTCTCCGCCCTGCTTCATGAAGTTCAGGCGGAACGCCGAGCTGTCGCTGAACGCCCAGTTGCCGTCGCCCGTCAGCCGCCAGTTCCGGTCGGTGCCCACGCCCACGGTGCCTTCGGCGAAATTCTCCAGCTTGGGGCTCTTGCTGACCAGGTTGATGCTGCCGCCGGTGGAGCCCCGGCCCGAATAGGCTGAACTGGGCCCCTTCAGGATCTCGACGGATTCAAGGTTGAAGGTTTCATGAGAGAAGCGGCCCAGATCGCGCATGCCATCGACCATCATGTCGGTGCTGGCCTCGTAGCCGCGCACGAACGGCCGGTCGCCGGTGGGAGTGCCGCCTTCTCCGGCGCCGAACGTAATGCCGGGCGCGGTGCGCAGAACGTCCATCAGGGACGAGGCCGCGCGGTCGCGCATCAATTGTTCCGTGATCACGGTCACCGAACGGGGCGTATCCAGCAAGGGCGCCGTCATCTTGGGCGAAGAAACGTAATTCGCCTCGTAGCCATCGTCGAGCGCCTGGCCCTGCACCCGGACGGGCGACAGTTCCTGCACGGCGCCGGGCGCCAGGCTGCCCTGCGCCAGCGCCAGCCCCGGGGACATCAGGGCGCCGCACACCGCTGCGTAAATTGAGGACGAATGGCTGCCACCGGCCTTGGCGCCGGCCGTCGATCTATCTGCTTTTCTCATTGGACTCTTTCGGAAACCGCCCCGCGGCGGGCGCTCTAACGGCGCGACCTTGGTTTTATAAGAAGGCCAATGATATTCATTCCCATTACTGCATTCAACTACAAGTCAGGATTTATTCAGAATTTCGTCAATTTTGTTGAATTCTCAGACTGATCCAGTGCGTTTGGCGGCTGAATAACAACACTTCGCCTTGTATTGGCGAACACATCCACATCCATCTACGCGCATCCACGGGCTTCAACCGTTAAGAAACCCGCATCTCCTACCGATGGATGGCCGGCGGAACGGCCGGGTTTACAGGGAGTACCGGTATTCGCAGTTCAAGGTGGCCTTGAGAGGAGCCGGGCTCTGGATGCCGGACTGGGATTGCGGCCGAGGCGCAATCAATTTGGCCTGGAACTTGCCGGCGATGTCGCCGTTCTGTTCTTTCCGCACGGCCATGCTGGCAGGCAAGGCGTAGAGCGTCAGCGGCTGAACCTCGGAGGCCACGAGCAAGGTGAACACCGACAGCGGAAAATCCGCAACCGCATAACTGGCGCTTGTGTCCGAATCGAAGCTCAGGCTGCCGTCGGCATAGCGCAGTTTCAACTTCAGTTCTTCCGATGAGGGCGACGGGATCACGCCGTTCAGGGCGACCTTGCCGCTATCCGACACGCAATCCAGGTCCGCGGGCGCGGACCCCGCATGGGCGATCCCCGCATGGACGGCGCCCGCCAGCAACAGGCAAGAAAACAGCCGGGTCCCGCGCACTGCCATGACGCTCTCCTGGGTAAGGCCCGCTCACGAGCCGGTGCGCAATAGTAGAACGTCTTGGGCGCGACAACCGGCAGCGGCCTGCAATCCGCGCGACATCGGCTAGGATGGAAGCGCCGCCCGCATCCGCAACCGACGCCGGCGGCGGCCTTACGCCAGAAGGAGCCTTGCATGCCATCCATCCGCCATTTTTTCCGCGCATCCATCCTGGCCGCGCTCCTGCCCTGCGCGGCGCAGGCCGACACGGTCGTACTGCACGCCGAACGCGCAACGGCCGGCGCCGATCCGCACACCTCGGCCAGAATGGTGGAGGTCGAACTCAAGCCCGAGAGCCGCAAGGCCCTGGCCGACTTCACCCGCGAACGCGTCGGCAAGCGCATCCAGTTGCGCTCGAACGGCGTGCTGCTGTCCTCGGCCACCCTCATGAGTCCGCTCGAAGGCGGCAGCTTCCGCATCACGGCGGGCGAACATGGTTTCGAGGGCAAGTCCGCCGACGAGATCGCCCAGGGCATCATGAAAACCGGCGAACTGACGGTGGACGACGAGAACGCGGCGAAGTAGCGCGGGGCGGGGCCCCGCCCCGCCTCAGGCCTGGAACGGCCGCGGCGCGAACGTGGCCACCAGTACGGTCTGGCCCGGCCGCGACGCCACGTCCAGCTCGCCTCCCACCCGCGCGATGCGGGTGTGCATGCTGCGCATGCCCACGCTGATGCCGGCCCGCAATACCGCGGCCACATCGAAACCGACGCCATTGTCCTCGATGCGCAGTTCCAGGCGCCCCGGCTCGGTCTGGCGCAGCTCCAGCTCCACCTGCCGGGCACGGCTGTGCTTGAGCACATTCACCAGCGATTCCTCCACGAGCCTCGTGAGCGCCATGCATTGCAGGGCGCTGGGCGGCGTGCGCCATTGCTCGGGAAACCGCCAGTCGGCAGCGATATCCAGTTCGTCGAACAGCTGCATGAACCGGTGCCGCAAAGGCGCGATCCATTCCCGGGGCGTGGCCGGCACCTTGACGCCCGCGCTGGAGCCGCTGTCGATGGTCTGGCGCAAATCGTCGCGCAGCAGCTTGAGCATGGACAGGAACTGCTGGCGCTGCACGGGCTCGCTGGCCTGCTCGACCATGGCCATCATCCGCACGAGCGAACCGCCCAGCCCGTCATGCAGATCGTGGGCGATCTGCAGCCGGTCCTGCAGGCGGGCGTTGGCCAGCGCCAGCGTGTGCTCGCGCTCCAGGGTGGTGGCCAATTCGGTGCGCGCCTGCTCGATGCCGTCGGCCAGTTCCTGGTTGAAGCGTTCGATGCGCCGCACGCTGCGGGCGTGGCGCAGCCCCAGCACGGCGGACAGGCACAGCGTGACGACGACGCTGGTGAACGGCGTATAGGACGCGTCGCTGTCGATGAGCTTCAACATGCGCAGCAGATCATGGGCGCTGGCGGCGAAGAACACCAGCAGGCAGGCCGCCAGCATGATGTGTTCCGGACGTCGGGTGCGCCAGGCATGGAACGGGAACTGCAGGCAGTTGATGAAGAAGACGGCGGACACGATAAGCACCACCGCCAGCTGCACGCCTGGCTGGTGGGCCCGCGGCAGGAACGCCACCATGGCCAGCAATACCGCCGAGAGCGCCCACAACGCCTTTTCGATACGCGGCAGCGCCTGTCCGCCGAAGCGCCAGGTGAAGATGCAGAAACAGGCCACATACAGCACCAGGGCCATGATATTGGCCCGCGCCGACGTCGCGCTGTCGGGGAAGGGCCAGGGGCTGGTGACCAGCACATTGGCGATGAACATCACCCAGAACAGGGCCATGAGCGCATACCAGCCGTAGGTGCGCTGTTCGCGGCGCATCAGCCAGATGCAGAAGCACAGCCCGCCCATGACGGCCGAAACGATGATGTTGAGCGTGAACAGGGTGCGGTTGCTCCACCACAGATTCTCGTAGCGCTCCAGCATCGCCCGCTGCCCGCCAAGGTAGACCGGGCCGAGCCCGGGAGACTGCCCTGCAACGCCGACCACCCGCACCCACAGCGTATTCACGCCGTCGCGCGTCAGCGCGTCCGGAATGATCCAGTAGCGCGGCATGTTCCAGCTGCGCGACAGCGGTTCGGTCAGCTGCGGGTCGCTCCAGATACGCTCATCATTGATGTATACCTCGCCCGCCATGATCACCGATTCGAGCACCAGCGCCACTTGACCGGCGCCTTCGCCCGGGCAGCGCCGCTGCCAGTCGATCCGGTACCACGCCGTGCCGCCGTAGCCCGGCCAGCGCGCGCTCCAGTCATCGGGCAGGGTGACGGTCTGCCACGGCGCCTGCGGCGCCGGCCGCGAGCCGCCGGCATCGCCCTTGGCCACCTGGATGGCAAGCACCTGCGCCGTGCAGGCAGGCTCGGCCTGCTGCGCCCAGGCCGGCGCCAGCCACAGCGCCAGCCACAGAACCGCCAGCCACCTCAATCCAGCAAGCCCCGCGTGCGCGCGGCATGTATCGCCCGCGTGCGCGAGGAGACGGCGAGCTTGCGGTAGATGTGCTTGACGTGGCATTCGACGGTGTAGCGCGACAGGAACAGGGCCTCGGCGATTTCGCGGTTTCCCAGCCCCTCGGATACTAGGCGAAGAATCTGGCTTTCGCGAGGGCTGAGCGTTTCACCGCCGGCGCCGTCCGCCGGTTCCGCCTGCCTGGGCCGCAGTTCTTCGATGATGCGCCGGGCGACGAAAGGATCGATGGGCGCCCCGCCCCGCAGCACGCTGCGGATGGACAGCGAGACTTCGAGATCGTCGCGTTCCTTCAGCACATAGCCGGTCGCGCCCGCCCGCAGCGCGGCCAGGATCGCATCCTCGGTGCTCCAGGCGGAAATGACCAGAATCGCCAGGCCGGGATCGGCCGCATGCATTTCCGCGATCAGCTCCGTGCCGTTGCCGTCGGGCAGACCCAGGTCGACCAGCGCCAGCGCAACCGGCTGGCTGGCCAGGCAGGCGCGCGCCTGAGCCAGCGTCGATGCGAATACCAGCGCCTCCGGCGCATACCCGAGTTGCAGCAGCAAGCCTTCCAGCCGGCGGCAGATCAGGGGCTCGTCCTCCACCAGCAGCACCGGTGCAGGCAGGGTCGACTCGGAAGCAAGCATGTTGACGGTCATAGGAAAAGAGCGAGCGGCATTGCCCAGGCTCAACTGTGAATCAGTCCGAGAAAACCGGATATCCCTGGAAGTTGGTATTTTCACAGGAATATAGAGAAAAGCCTCCGAACCAGACGAAAGCCCCAAACGCAAAAAAGCCGGCAACGCTTGCGCGATACCGGCTTTCAGCCAAAGGCGTCGGGAAACACCTTCATGAATTCGACCACATGAGTGGTCGGGGCGAGAGGATTCGAACCTCCGACTCCTGCGTCCCGAACGCAGTACTCTACCAGGCTGAGCTACGCCCCGATCTTTACTACTCGCTGCTTTGCCGTGCTCAGTACGACCCAGCTGCGTTTCTTACCTTCTTTTCTTGCCTTCTTCGCTTGGTTTCCGATTTCGCTGATTTTGCTCAACGATCTCTGTTCACCGCGAAAGCGCAGAATTCTAACAGAGAATTTAGAAAAGGGGAAATGGGGTAGCCGGAAAGTGCGTCGCGGGCCAGATCGGCTTCAGCGACGGCGGCCTGGCGCGCATGCTCCAGGGCGTCCGTCGCCTGGATGGCGGCGGCCACGGCGGCGAAATCGGCGTCACCCGTCTTGATGGCCTCTCGGATCAGCTGCTGCTGTTCCGGGGTGCCCACTTCCATCACGCGGATCAGCGGCAGCGTGGGCTTGCCCTCGCGCAGGTCATCGCCCACGTTCTTGCCCAGTGCGGCGGCGTCGCCGCTGTAGTCCAGCACGTCGTCCACGAGCTGGAAGGCAGTGCCGACGTGGCGGCCATAGGCCGCGGCGGCGGCTTCCTGCTCGGGCGTGGCGCCCGCCAGCACGGCGCCCACCTGGGCGGCGGCCTCGAACAGCTTGGCGGTCTTGTAGCGCACGACCTGCAGATAGCGCTCTTGCGAGACGTCCGGATCGTGCACGTTCAGGAGCTGCAATACCTCGCCTTCGGCGATCACCGTGGTGGCTTCGGACAGGATGCTCATGACGCGCATCGAGTCGGCCTCGACCATCATCTCGAACGAACGGGAATACAGGTAATCGCCCACCAGCACGCTGGCGGCGTTGCCGAAGACCGCGTTGGCGGTTTCACGGCCCCGGCGCAAATCGGACTCGTCGACGACGTCGTCATGCAGCAGCGTCGCCGTATGGATGAATTCCACCACGGCGGCCAACAGCTGATGATGCGTCCCCTCATATCCCAGGGCCCGCGCCACCATCAGCACCATGGCCGGGCGCATGCGTTTGCCGCCCGCCCCGATGATGTAGTCGCCGATCGTGCGGATCAGGACGACGTCGGAGTTCAGCCGCTCGCGGATAACCGCATCGACGGCCTTCATATCGTCAGCAATGGGAGCAATAAGCGCGGGGAGGTTCAAGACGTATCCGGAGAGTGAAACGAGCCGACGCGTGGACGGGTAACGGCTCTTACCGCTGGGCCGCCGGGCAAGGCGGGGGATTCGACCAGCGATTATACGGGGAGTGACGGACGCGGGCCGGGCCTGCCCCCCGCCGGACGGCCAGGGCGGCCCGCCCGGCGCGGCCGCGGTGGACCGCGCCCCAGGCGCCGCCCGCCGCGTGAAGCATCCGCGCGACACCTAAGCCCTTAACCCGCAAGCGCTTTTTGACTTTCCGGAAGTCCCGGGCTAATATTTCGGATTCGGTCAGCAATGCCCGAATTACGTCGGTTGCATTTGCGCAGTGCTCTTGGGCGCTATCGCTTCCCTGCCAGGACCTGGCGCCGGAAGACGGAAGCGTGCATCTCATGAATCATCATGGATCATGGATGCCCCCCGGGGCGGCAATCCCGCCCAGCAGGGCAGGCAGCGCGAATGGGCCTTTTTACCTATTTAAGGAACACCCCATGTACGCGGTCGTAAAAACCGGTGGCAAGCAGTATCGCGTTGCCGCTGGCGA